>CAVQUY010000005.1:0-309287 GCA_963716955.1 uncultured Actinomycetota bacterium | reverse complement strand
CGCCACCCCCGGACGGCGTCGTCACGAACGCCGCGCCGCCGTGGCGCTCGGCGACGTCGCGGACGATCGCGAGGCCGAGCCCTGAACCGGGGAGACTCCGCGCCGCGTCGGTGCGGTAGAAGCGGTCGAAGACCCGGTCGGCGTCGGCGGGCCGGATGCCGGGGCCGTGGTCGCGCACCGTCGTGGTGCCGCGCCGGACCCGGAGCTCGATCGGCTCCGCGGAATCGCCGTCGAACTTGGCCGCGTTCTCGAGCAGGTTCCCGACGGCGCGCTCCAGGCTCGCCCGGTACCCGCGCACGACGGAGCCGTCGGCGTCGACCACGATCTGCCGGCCGCTGCGCCGCCCCACCCGCTCGGCCGCGTGCGCCGCCAGCCCGGCCAGCGCCACCGGCTCCTCGGGCTCCTCGCTGCCGCCGGAGAGGGCCAGCTCGACGAGCTCGTCGACCAGGTGGGAGAGCTCGCGGGTCTCACCCTGGACGTCGGCGACGAGGCGCTCGCGCGCCGCCGGCGGGAGCTCGGCGAAGCGGCGCAGCACGCTCGCGTTGGTGCGCAGGCTGGTCAGCGGGGTACGCAGCTCGTGGGCGGCGTCCTGGACGAGGCGGTCCTGCGCCTCGCGGGACGCGGCGAGCCGCTCGACCATCGTCGTGAACGAGGCGGAGAGCCGCCCGACCTCGTCGGTCCCCTCCACGGGGATCTGCAAGGCCTCGCCGTCGGGCCCCGTCACCCCGCGGGCGCTGACCTGCTCGGCCAGCCCGGTCAGCCGCACCAGCCGCCGGGTGATGCGCCCGGCCAGCAGCCACCCGGCGGCCGCGGCGACGACCAGCACGACGAGGCTCACGACGGCGATCTCGTTGGCCATCCCCTGCAGCACACGGTTGGAGAGGTCGACGTCCATCGCGACCTGGAGCGCGCCGCGCCCGTCGCCGAGGGAGGTCGTGAGGATGCGGTAGTCGTCGTGCCCGACGGTGACCTCCGTGGTGTCGGTCCGGCCGGCGATCGTCGCGGCCGCGAGGCCGCGGGCCACGTCGGTGACGGGAAGCGGGACCGGGCGCCCGCCGAGCATCGTCGCGCCGCCGTCCGGGGCGAGGCGGCGGCCGACGAGCATCTGGAGCCGGCTCGGCGTGTCGGGACGGCCGTCCTGGGCCGGCGGCCCGTCGTCGCCGGGCGGCGGTGGGGTGGTGGAGGTCGAGCACCCCGGTCTGGTTCTCGGCGAGCGCGGCGGTGGCGGCCGCGAGCGTGGTGTCGTTCGCCTGGGTGATCCGCTCGGCGGCGGCGTGGTAGCTCAGCACCCCCACCAGGCCGGCGACGACGAGGCTGACCAGGGCGAACGCCAGCGCGAACCGGGCTCGCAGGCTCACGGCCGGCGCACCGTGTAGCCGACACCGCGCACGGTGTGGATCAGCGGCGGGGCCCCGGCCGCGGTGAGCTTGCGCCGCAGGTAGCCGATGTAGACGGCGAGGTTCTTGGAGTCGGCGCCGAAGTCGTAGCCCCAGATGCGCTCGTAGACCGTGCTGTGGTCGAGCACGATCCCCTCGTTGCGGGCGAGCAGCTCCAGGAGGTCGAACTCGGTCTTGGAGAGCGTCAGCTCGTCGTCGGCCCACCACGCCCGCCGCGCGGCGGGGTCGACGTGCAGTGCGCCGATGCGCAGCGCGCCGCGGTCGTCGGGCGCCACGAACGACGCGCGCCGCAGCAGGGCCCGCAGCCGCGCGAGGAGTTCGTCGAGCTCGAAGGGCTTGGGCAGGTAGTCGTCCGCGCCGGCGTCGAGCCCGGCGACGCGGTCCGCGGTCTCCTGCCGGGCGGTCAGCATGAGCACCGGGGTCCGGTCGCCGTCGGCGCGCAGCACGCGGCACACCGCCAGGCCGTCGACGCCGGGCATCATCACGTCGAGCACCAGCGCGTCGAACGACTCCTGGCGGATCCGGGTCAGCGACTCGACGCCGTCGACGGCCGGCACCGCCTCGTAGCCCTCCAGCTCCAGGGCGCGCGCGAGCGACTCGCGGATGGCGCGGTCGTCGTCGGCGACCAGCACGCGCTGCGGCATGGCGCCCATCGTGCCGGTCCGCGTCCGGACACCCGGGACGGGGCGGGCGGTTCTCACCCGATTCCGACCCGCGGGCGAGGGCTCGGCCGACGCGACGCGCTGCCGGTCGGGCACCCATGACGGCGACGACGCGCTCGTCGCCGCGGGGTTGGGCGCGCCGATGTCCTTCGCGGCGATCTCGTCGACGACCTCCGAGGCGTCGTGGTCGGCTGGGGGAACCGCTGGCCCGCGGGGGAGGCGGGTCCGCCGGTGCTCCACCGCCACCACGCCTGCGGGGAGATCAGCAGCGTGGACCTGCGCTGTGCCCACTGCGGCGCGCCGATGCACGCCGGGGACATCGACCTGCTGCCCGGACCCGGTGCCGCCGGTCAACACTCCACGACGGTGAGCGCGAGCCCCCCGCGGGCGGTCTCCTTGTACTTCGCCGACATGTCGGCGCCGGTGGCGCGCAGCGTCCGGATCACGGTGTCGAGGCTGACGTGGTGGGCGCCGTCGCCGCGCACCGCCATGTGCGCGGCGGTGATCGCGGTGACGGCGGCGACGGCGTTGCGCTCGATGCAGGGGATCTGGACGAGGCCGCCGACCGGGTCGCAGGTCAGGCCCAGGTGGTGCTCGATGCCGATCTCGGCGGCGTTCTCGACCTGCTCGGGGGTGCCGCCGAGGAGCTCCGCGAGCCCGGCCGCGGCCATCGAGCACGCGGAGCCGACCTCGCCCTGGCACCCGACCTCCGCCCCGGAGATCGACGCGCCGTGCTTGACCAGCTGACCGACGGCCCCGGCCGTCAGCAGGAATCGCACGACGTCGTCGTCGCCGAACCCGGGCACGGTTCGGGCCGCGTGCCCGAGCACCGCGGGCACGATCCCGGCGGCACCGTTGGTCGGGGCGGTGACGACGCGGCCGCCCGCTGCGTTCTCCTCGTTGACCGCGAGGGCGTCGAGGGTGACCCACTCCGTCGTCGCCACCGCCTCGGGCGTGCTCGCGAAGTGCCGGCGCAGCGCCGCCGCGCGCCGGCGGACCCGCAGCGCGCCCGGCAGCACCCCCTCGGTGGCGGTCCCGCGGGCCACGCACTCGCGCATCACCGCCCACCGGTGCAGCAGGCCCGCCCGGATCTCGGGTTCGTCGCGCCAGGTGCGCTCGTTGGCGAGGACGACGCCGCTGATCGGCAGCCCGGTGGCGCGGGTGGCGGCCAGCAGCTCGGTGGCGCGGGCGAAGGGGTACGGGACGGGGGTGGGGTCGTCCGCCGGCCCGGCCGCCGCCTCGTCCTCGTCGAGGACGAAGCCGCCGCCCACCGAGTAGTAGGTGCGGCGCGCGAGCAGCGCCCCGTCGTCGTCGAGAGCCGTCAGGACCATCCCGTTGCTGTGGAAGTCGAGGTCGGCGTGGCGGTGGAGCACGACGTCGTCGTCGACGGCGAAGTCGATCTCGTGCTTGCCGGCGAGGAGCAGCCGGCCGGTGGCGCGGACGCGCTCGAGCGCGGGCCCCGTCGCCACCGGGTCCACCAGGTGGGGCTGCTCCCCGGCGAGACCGAGCACGACGGCGGGCACGGTGCCGTGGCCGTGACCGGTCGCGCCGAGCGAGCCGTACAGCTCGCAGCGGACCCGCGCGGTGCCGTCGAGCAGCCCGTCGTCGGCCAGCCGGGCGACGAACCGGGAGGCCGCGCGCATCGGCCCGACCGTGTGCGAGCTCGACGGCCCGATCCCGACGGTGAACAGGTCGAGCACCGACAGCGTCATGAGGACTCTCGGGAGCTGGTATATCAGTCGATCGGCTAGGCTGTCGGGGTGACGGTGCAGCTCGAGGGGTCCCCGGCGCCGACGTCGCTCTCCGAGCGGGCGTACGGCGCGATCCAGGACATGCTGATCATGCTGGAGATCCCGCCGATGGCCCCCGTCGACGAGGTCGCCCTGGTCGAGTCCCTCGAGGTGGGCCGCACGCCCGTGCGCGAGGCGCTCAAGCGGCTCGAGGTCGACCGGCTCGTGGTGTCCTACCCGCGCCGGGGGACCTTCGCGACGGCGGTCGACATCACCGACCTCGCCTACATCTCCGAGATCCGCAGCCAGCTCGAGCCGCTCGCCGCGCGCCGGGCCGCGGAGGGCGCGGGCGGGACCGGGCTGCGGACGGGGCTCGCCGAGCTGGCCGAGGCCACCGCCGCGCTCGACGTCACCACGCTGAGCCGCGAGGAGCTCATGCGCTGGGACATGCGGGTGCACCGCTCGATCTACCGCGCCGCGGGGAACCCGCACCTCGAGGACACCCTGGTGCGCTACGACAACCTCGCGACCCGCATCTTCTGCCTGTTCCTCGACCGGATGCCCGACTTCGACCGCCACGTCGGCGAGCACGTCGGGCTGCTCCGCGCGATCGCCGACGGCGACGGCGAGCTCGCCGCGACGCTGTCCCGCGAGCACGTCGTCGGCTTCGAGAAGGCCATCCGCGCGGTCGTCTGAGCGCCGGGCGGTGCTCATGCCGGCTGCACCGCGCGGGCCGGCCCGGCGCGGCCCAGCTCGGCGCGGCGCAGGCGCCCGAACGCCCGCGTGCTGCCCATCCCGAACACCGCCGTCGTCGTCCCCGCCGCGTCGGTGTACCGGGCGGTGAAGCGGTCGTCGGGGTCGCCGTCGACGATCTCGACCCGGTCGTCGGCCCCCGGGTGCCCCGCGAGCTGCAGGGTCCGGCCGTACTGGTCGGACCAGAAGTAGCCGGAGGGACGGAAGGCCACCGTCGTGTGCCCGGCCAGCAGGTTCGTCGCGGCGACGTCGGCCTGCTCGCCGGCGCTCGTCCAGTGCTCGTGGCGGCGGGTCCCGTCGGCCGTGCCGTAGCGCGCGACGTCCCCGACCGCGACCACCGTCGGGACGTCGGTGACCATCCCGGCGTCGGTGTGGACGCCGTTGCCCAGCCGCAGCCCGGAGCCCTCGAGCCACTCGGTGTTCGGGACGATCCCGATCCCGGTGACGACGACGTCGGCCGCCACGACGGTGCCGTCGTCGAGCTCGACGCCGGTGACCCGCGTGCCGTGAGCCGTCGGGGCGGTGAGGAGCCGGGCCACCGACCGGCCGTGGCGCACGTCGGTCCCGTGGGCCGCGTGGAGGTCCGCGCAGGACCGGGCGATCCGCTCGCCGAGCAGCGGCGCGAGCGGGAGCGGCGCCGCGTCGAGCAGCGTCACGTCCCGGCCCATCCCGCGGCAGGTCGACGCGACCTCGGCGCCGAGGAACCCGGCCCCGACGACGACCACGCGGGACGTCGAGCCCGCGACGGCGGCCCGCAGCGCGACGGCGTCGTCGAGGGTGCGCAGCACGTGCACACCCTCGACGCCCTCGCTGCCGGGCAGTCGCCGCGGCCGGCCTCCGGTGGCGACGACGACGCCGTCGGTCCCGATCTCGTGCCCGTCGGCCAGCCGCAGCCGTCCGGCGGGGGCGTCGAGGCGTTCCACCCGCGCCCCGAGTCGCAGCTCGAGGGCGAGCTCGGCCTCGTCGTCGGCGTCGAGCAGGGCGAGGTCGGCCTCGCCCTGCTCGCCCGCGAGGAAGCCCTTGGACAGCGGCGGGCGGTCGTAGGGCGGCCGGGCGTCGTCCCCGACGAGCACCAGCCGGCCGTCGAAGCCCGCGTCGCGCAGCGAGCGTGCGGCCCGTGTGCCGGCCACCGAGGCGCCGACGACGGCGATCGTCCTCACGCGACACCCCGCTGGGCGTCCAGGTCGTCGTGCGCCGCCACGGCCTGCTCGAGGTCGGCCCACACCACGCCGTCGGCGACCAGGACGGTGTAGGTGCGCACCGGGCGCTTGGCCGGTGGGCCGCTGGGTTCGCCGGTGTGCAGCGAGAAGAACGCCTCGTGCAGCGGGCACTCCACCCAGCACCCCTCGAGGTAGCCGTCGGACAACGAGGCGCCCTGGTGGCTGCACGCGTCGTCGAGGACGAAGACCTCGTCGCCGGTGCGGAAGACCGCGACCGGGCTCGGACCGGGGAAGCGCACGCCTTCGCCCTCGGGGATCTCGTCGATGTCGCAGAGACGGATCATGTCTCTCTCCAGAGAGAAGTGGTCGGCGCGGTGGGGCCACATCGCTCGCGCGCCGGACACGGGACTGACAGGGGGTGCACGCAGGGGAACTCGGCGTGCCCGAGAATGTGAAGGGTCCGAGGAGCGTCGTTGCGTCATACGCACTTCGATGCTCAATGCGCAACGCTCACCGTGGGAGACGCGAGCCCCGCTGTCAAGGGGTCGGGACGGTGCTCTTCCCCATCCCTGCCGAGTGCATCGGTCCAGTGGCCCGACTTGACAGCAGAACGGGTGCCTCTCATCGTTCTTGTTGCGCAGTGAGCGCCGTGTTGCTGATAGCGCAACATAAGCCCGACCCGGTACCGGGAGTGTTCCACCGATGACCACCAGCGAGCTCTCCGCGGACACCGCGAACCAGGAGCTGCCGGCGAGCCTGCGAGCGACGTTGTCGGGGCGGTGGTACACCGATCCCGCGATCTTCGCGGCCGAACAGGCGCTGATCTTCGAGGCCGGGTGGTTCGCCGCGGTGCTCGCGGCGGACCTACCGCGCCCGGGCGACTTCGAGACCGTCGAGGTCGGGCGCGAGAGCGTGATCGTGGCGCGCGGACGCGACGGGGGCGTGAACGCGTACCTCAACGTGTGCCGGCACCGCGGCGCGCGCCTGTGCACCCAGGACAAGGGCTCGGTGCGCCGGTCCTTCCAGTGCCCGTACCACGCGTGGACCTACGGCCTCGACGGGTCGCTGGTCACGGCGCCGAACATCGCCGGGATGCCCGACGTCGACCGCACCGCGTTCGGCCTGCACCGCGTGGCCGTGCACGAGTGGCTGGGCTACGTCTGGCTCTGCCTCGCCGACGAGCCGCCGTCGTTCGCGGACACGGTCGTCGCCGACGTGACCGCGCGGCTCGGCTCGCCCGACGCGATCGTCGGCTACCAGGTCGCCGACCTCGCGCTGGGCCGGCGGATCACCTACGACGTCGCGGCGAACTGGAAGCAGATCGTCGAGAACTTCATGGAGTGCTACCACTGCGGGACGATCCACCCCGAGCTCACCGAGGTGCTCCCGGAGTTCGCGGACGGGCTCGCGGCGCAGTACTTCGTGGGTCACGGCGCCGAGTTCGGCGAGGAGGTCCGCGGCTTCACCGTCGACGGGTCCGAGGGCCTCCCGCGCATCCCGGGCATCGCGCGCCGACCAGGACCGCCGCTACTACGCGATCACGGTGCGCCCGCAGGTGTTCGTCAACCTCGTGCCGGACCACGTCGTGTTCCACCGCATGTTCCCGGTCTCCGCGGACCGCACCGTCGTGGTCTGCGACTGGCTCTACCTGCCCGAGGTGGTCGCCTCCGGCGCCGACCTCGACCGCTCCGTGGAGCTCTTCCACCGGGTCAACCAGCAGGACTTCGACGCCTGCGAGCGCTGCCAGGTCTCCATGGACTCGCGCTCCTACGCCCGGGGCGGCGTCCTGGTGCCCAGCGAGCACCACATCGGCGAGTTCCACGACTGGGTCCGCGCGCACGTCGGCTTCGAGAACTGAGACGGGAATGCACCGTGACGATCCCCGACCAGCCCGACACCCCCGACTCGCTCGCCGCCGTCGACGTCGGCACGGCGGACCTCGACGAGGCCTTCCGCGTCGCCGACCGGTTGGCCGTGCACGGCGCGGACTGCGTCTGCCCGCCGTGCGCCGGCCGGCTCGCGGGCCTGCTCGCCGAGCTCGCCCGCGCTCTCGGCGCCTGAGCTGGCTGGTCCCGCCGGCTCATGATCGACCAGGACGACGAGGTCCTGAGGCCTGGGCGTCCACGGCCTCGTCGTCCTGGTGATCCTGCGTGGCGGGAGCGCCGAGTGGACTGCCAGGGCTGTCGTGGGCGCCCTCCGGGTCCGCTCGGCCGGTCGGGCCCGGGACCGAGTGGACCCGCACGGCGTGTGCTCGCAGCCATGGGGGTCCACTCGGCGACCTGGGGCCGCACCTACCGGCGGATGCGGGCCATCTCCGGGTCGACCAGCGGCTCCGCGGCCACCCGCGCGCGGACGTCGCGGTCGAAGTAGCGGATGTCGACCGGCGTCCCGACCTCGAGCCCGGCCGGCAGCCACGCGTACGCGATCGGGCGGCCGATGGTGTGCCCGAAGGCCGCCGAGGTGACGTAGCCCGACGGGACCCCGTCCACGAGGACCGGCTCCTGGCCGAGGACGACCTGCGATCGGGTCGTCGACGGTGAGGCAGGTCAGGCGGCGGGTGACGGTCGTGGCGTCGACGCCGGCGAGCGCGTCCCGCCCGACGAAGTCGCCCTTCGAGGAGGGCCGGACCGCGAAGCCCACGCCGGCCTCGTACGGGTCGTGCTCGGTGGTCATGTCGGTGCCCCAGGCCCGGTAGCCCTTCTCCAGGCGCAGGCTGTCGAACGCGGCCCGCCCCGCGGCGATCACCCCGAGACGCTGCCCGGACTCCCAGAGCACGTCCCAGAGCCGCTGCCCGTGCTCCGCGGCGGCGTAGATCTCCCAGCCGAGCTCGCCGACGTAGGAGACCCGCATCGCGATCACGGGGATGCCGCCGATCTCCGCGCGGCGGCACCGGAAGTACGTGAGCCCCTCGTGGGAGAAGTCGTCCGGCGAGAGCGGCGCGACCAGGTCCCGGGCGAGCGGGCCCCACACCCCGACGCAGCAGGTGCCGCCGGTGACGTCGCGGACGGAGACGCTGCCGTCGCGTCGCGCGCCTCGCGGCAGCAGGTGCTCCAGGTCGAGCGGGCCGTTCGCGCCGACCTGGAAGAGCTCCTCGCCCAGCCGCGCGACGGTGAGGTCGCTCCGGACGCCGCCGGCGTCGTCGAGCATCAGCGTGTAGGTCACCGACCCGACCGACTTGTCCGTCTTCCCCGTGGTCAGCCGGTCGAGGAACGCGACGGCGCCGGGCCCGGCCACCTCGAGGCGGGTCAGCGGGGTCATGTCGTACATGGCCACCGCGGTGCGGGTGCGCCACGCCTCGACGGCCGCGATCGGGGAGTGGTGCATCGCCGCCCACGGATCGCGCTCCGGGGGCTGCCACTCGGTCGGCAGCGCGGCGACGAGGTCGGCGTTCGCCTCGTACCAGCGCGGGCGCTCCCAGCCGTGCGACTCGGCGAAGACCGCCCCGAGCTCGCGCTGCCGCGCGTGGAACGGGCTCACCCGCACGCCGCGGGGCGAGGTCCGGGGCGCCAGCGGGTGGATCACGTCGTAGATCTCGACGAAGTTCTGCTGGGACGTCTCGGCGACGAACGCGTCGGTCGTCTCGCACTCGGCGAAGCGGTGCACCGAGCAGCCGTGCAGGTCGATCTCGCTGCGGCCCTCGACGAGCAGCTGCGCCATCGCGCGGGCCACCCCGGCCGAGTGGGTCACCCACACCGCCTCGGCGATCCAGAACCCCGCGACGTCCGGGGACTCGCCCATCAGCGGCCCGCCGTCGGGGGTGAAGGAGAAGACGCCGTTGAAGCCGGTCTCGACCTTCGTGTCGCCCAGGGCCGGCAGCAGCAGCCGGCTCTGCTCCCAGACCGGGGCGAAGTCCTCCTCGGTGAACGGCAGCATCGAGGGCTGCCGGGCCGCGGAGACGTCGTCGACCTCGGGCAGCTCGTCGAGCGACACCGGCATCGGGCGGTGGGCGTAGGAGCCGATGCCGAGCCGGTCCTGGTGCTCGCGGTAGTAGAGGTCCTGGTCCTGGTGGCGCAGGATCGGCAGGCGCGCTTCGATCGGCCTCGTCGTTCCGGCCGACCAGGTCCGGGACCTGCCCGGTGAACGCGTACTGGTGGGCCAGCGGCAGCAGCGGCACCCGCATCCCGACCATCTCGCCGACCTGCCGGCCCCAGAACCCCGCACAGCTCACGACGACGTCCGCCGGGAACTCGCCCGCGTCGGTCCGCACCCCGGTGACGCGGCCGCCCTCCTGCGCGATGCCCGTGACGCGCACCGACCCGTGGAACACCGCCCCGCGGCCCTCGGCGCGCCGGATCAGCGCGGTCACCGCGCGGGAGGCCTTGGCCAGCCCGTCGGTGGGCGTGTGCAGGCCGCCGAGGATGCGGTCGCGGTCGAGCAGCGGGTGGCAGCCGCGCGCACTCCTGCGACGTCGACGACCTCGGCGGGGATGCCCCGCGAGGTGGCCCAGCCCTGCTTGCGGTGCAGGTCGGCGAGGCGCTCGGGGGTCGTCGCGACCTCGAGGCCGCCGACCTGGTTGAAGCACCAGTCCCCGTCGCCCGGCGCGCCACCGAGGGAGAGGAACTTCTCGACGGTGTAGCTCGCGAACGCGCTCATCGTCCGCGACGCGTTGGTCTGGAAGACGAGGCCGGGGGCGTGGGAGGTGGAGCCGCCGGGCAGCGACAGCGGGCCCTGGTCGAGGACGGTGACGCGGTCCCAGCCGCGGGCGGTGAGCTCGTCGGCCAGGTTGGCGCCGACGATCCCGGCTCCGATGACGACGACGCGGGGTGTGGTGCTCATGCTTCGGCCCTCTGCTGATCGGTGGGGCGGAACTCGGTGGCGGCGTCGAGGAGCCAGTCGGCGACGTAGCCGGCGAACGAGGTGCGGACGGTGAGGCGGAACCCGCCGTCGTGGGCGGTGAGCAGGACGCCGCTCTGGCCGAGCAGCGTCTGGGCGGCGGACCCGGGCGGGAACGACGCCGGGCGCAGGTCCAGCGCGCAGCCGGCCGCGAGCAGCTCGCGGGCGCCCGTACCGCGCAGGAGCAGCCCGGTGCGCTGGTCGGAGACGTCGACGGCCGCGCCCCCGACGGGGCCGACGACCGCGCGGAGCGCCTCCTCCCACGCCCCGGCGGGCCGGTCCCCGGTGAGGAGCCACTCGTCGGGACCGAGCCAGACCGCCCGGCCGTCGGCGAGCGCGGTCCAGGTGTTCGGCTGCGTCGGCAGCGGGCCGCCGACGACGTCGGCCAGCGCGGCCGGGTCCGACGGCGGCGGGGTCGACGCGCAGGTCGACGGCCGGGGCGAGCGGCTCGAGCTCGACGGCGAGGTCGAACCCGGCGGACGCGAGGTCGTCGGAGAGGGCCGCGAACGCCGCGCGGTGGGCCTCGAGGGGATGGGTGGCGACGAGCGTGTCAGCCATCGCGGCGGGCTCCTTCCGGGTCGACCAGGACGGTCTCGCCGATCTCGGCGGGCACCAGCGCGGCGCCGACGGGGACGTGGACGACCTCGCCGAGGCGCTCGCGGCCGGCCCGCACGAGTGCGAGCGCGAACGGCCGGCCGAGCTCGGCCGAGTGGTAGCTGGACGTGACGTGGCCGAGCATCGGCACCGGGGGCGGCGGGAGGGCCCCGTCGTCGCTGGAAGGCGACGATCTGGGAGCCCTCGGGGAGCTTCGTCGTCGCGTCGGTGGGCAGGAGCGAGACCAGCTGCTTGCGCGCGGGGTCGTGGTTCGCGGCGCGGGCGAAGGAGCGGCGCCCGACGAAGTCGGTCTTCTTCTTCGAGACCGCCCAGCCGAGGCCGAGGTCGTGCGGGGAGACCGTGCCGTCGGTGTCCTGGCCGATGATCGGGTAGCCCTTCTCGGCGCGCAGGACGTGCATGGTCTCGGTGCCGTAGGGCGTGATGCCCTCGGGCTCACCCGCGGCGAGGAGCCGGTCCCACAGCGCCGGCGCGTACCGGGACGGCGACGTTCACCTCGTAGGCCAGCTCCCCGGAGAAGGAGATCCGGGCGAGCCGCACGGTGACGCCGTCGAGGTCGGTGTCCTGCCACGTCATGAAGCCGAAGGCGTCGTTCGCGACGTCGAGGATCGGGAACACCCGGCCGATCACCGCCCGGGACCTCGGGCCGACGACGGCGAAGACCGACCAGTGGTCGGTCACCGACGTGAGCCGGACCCGCAGGTGGGGCCACTCGGTCTGGACCCACTCCTCCATGCGGTCGAGGACGGCGGCGGCGTTGCCGGTGGTCGTCGTGACCAGGAAGCGGTCGGGCGCCAGGCGGAGCACGGTGCCGTCGTCGACGACCATCCCGTCGTGGCCGCACATGACGCCGTAGCGCACGCGGCCGACCTTCAGCGTGCTCATCAGGTTCGTGTAGAGGTGGTCGAGCAGCACCTCGGCGTCGGGACCCTGCACGTCGATCTTGCCCAGCGTGGAGCCGTCGAGGATCCCGACGCCGGTCCGCACCGCCGCGCACTCGCGCAGCACCGCGGCCGTCATGTCCTCGCCCGGCCGCGGGTAGTGCCGCGGCCGGCGCCACTGCCCGACGTCCTCGAACTCGGCGCCCAGGGCGACGTGGCGGTCGTGGATCGCGGTGGTGCGCACCGGGTCGTACAGCTCGCCGCGCTCGCGCCCGGCCAGCGCCGCGAAGGCGACGGGGGTGTAGGGCGGGCGGAACGTCGTGGTGCCGAGGTCGGCGACCGGGCGGCCCAGGAGCTCGGCGGTGATGCCGGCGGCGAGCAGTCCCGAGGTCTTGCCCTGGTCGTGGGCGGTGCCGATCGTCGTGTAGCGCTTGACGTGCTCGAGGTGGGTCATCCCGGCGCCGACCGCGCGGGCGATGTCGGCGACGGTCGCGTCACGGGCGAGGTCGACGAACTGGCGCGCCGGGTCGCCCTCGGTGCGCCAGAGCACGCGCGGGGGCATCTCCTCGTCGGGGTCGGGGGCCCCGCTCGCGGCGCCGACGACCTCGACGCCGGGCAGCGCGCCGCCGGGGACGATCGCGCCCCGGGCCGCGTCGTACGCCAGGGGCCCGCCGACGTGGCTGAACAGGTGCACCGCCGGGCTCCAGCCGCCGCTGACCAGCAGCAGGTCGCACGGGACCTCGGTGCGCTCGTCGCCGACGAGGGCCGCGGTGATCCGCTCGACGCCGCGGGTCCCGCGCACCGTCGTGCCCGCGGTGACCGGGACGCCGCGCTCGGCGCAGCGCGCGGCCCACGTCGCCGGGACCTCGTCCCGGGCGTCGAGGACCCGGACGCGCGCGCCGGCCTCGGCCAGGTCGAGCGCGGCGGCGTAGGCCGAGTCGTTGGTGGTGGCGACGACGACCTCGCGGCCGGCGAGCACGCCGTGGCGGTGCAGGAGGTCCCGGGCGGCCGAGGCGAGCATGACGCCGGGGCGATCATCGTTCTCGAAGGCGAACGGTCTCTCGATCGCACCCGTGGCGACGACGATGCGGGCGGCGCGGATGCGGTGGACGCGCTGGCGGGCGCGCCCGGCCGGGGCGTGGTCGCCGAGGTGGTCGGTGCGCCGCTCGAGGGCGAGGACGAACCCGTCGTCGTAGTGCCCGAACGCGGTGGTGCGCTGCAGGTGGGTCACGTCGGGGTTCGTGGCGAGCTCGGCGACGGTGTCCGCGACGACCTCGCGCGCCGGCCGCCCGTCGATCCGCTCGGTGCCGGTGAGCGCGCCGCCGGGGGTCGGGCGGTCGTCGACGAGGACGACGCTGTGGCCCGCGCGGGCGGCGTCGCGCGCGGCGGCGAGCCCGGCGGGTCCGGCGCCGACGACGAGGACGTCGCAGTGGGTGTGCCGGCGGTCGTAGCGGGCGTCGTCGGGGACCTGCGCGAGCCGGCCCTGGCCGCCCACGCCGCGCGCGACGAGGCCGTCGGTGACCTCGACGGTGGTCGCGAGCAGCATCGGCTCGGGGAAGGGCTCCTCGATCTGGACGAGCCCGGTCGGGTCCTCGGTCCAGGCGCCGGTGATGCCGCGGGGGCGGCCGTACTTGACGCTGGACCCGAGCGTGGCGACGTCGTGGGCGAGCAGGACCGAGGCGAGGGTGTCGCCGGGGTGGCCGGGGTAGGTGCGGCCGTTGACGGTGACGGAGATCGTGCGGCTGCGGTCCAGGGTGAACCCGTACCCGTCGACGCGGCTCACGGGGTCACCGCCGTGTCGGCCGGCAGGAAGCGGTGGGTGCGGGTGTCGCGGACGGCGGTGAACCAGCGCCGGCAGCCCGCGGCGTGCGACCACCACTCGCTCGACGGGCCCTTCGGGTTGGGGCGGACGAAGACGAACCGGGCCCACGCCTCGTCGGAGAGGGCGGCCGGGTCGGCGGGGTAGGGGACGGCGGGGCCGCCGTGGTGGAACTCGGTCTCCTCGCGGGGACCGCACCAGGGGCACGGGATCAGTTGCATGGCGGTGCTCCGGGAGGGGTGGGCGGGGCGCTCAGTGCGCGACGGCGGCGGCGCCGTGCTCGTCGACGAGCGCGCCGGTGGTGAAGCGGTCGAGCCCGAACGGCGCGACCAGCGGGTGCGGCTCGCCGTGGGCGATCGTGTGCGCGAAGCACCAGCCCAGGCCCGGCGTCGCCTTGAAGCCGCCGGTGCCCCAGCCGCAGTTGAGGAGGACGTTGTCGTAGGGGGTGCGCCCGACGATCGGGCTGGCGTCGGGGGTGACGTCGACGACGCCGGCCCAGCTGCGCAGCAGGTGCGCGCGGGCGAACACCGGGAAGAGCTCGACGGCGGCGGCCATCTGCCGCTCGATGATCGAGAAGGACCCGCGCTGGCCGTAGCCGGTGGGCGCGTCGATGCCCGCGCCCATGACCAGCTCGCCCTTGTGGGCCTGCGAGACGTACACGTGCACCGCGTTGGACATGACGATCGTCGGGTGCACCGGCTCGAGCAGCTCGGAGACCAGGGCCTGCAGCGGGTGCGACTGCAGCGGGGCCGGGATGCCGAGCTCGTCGAGCAGGACCGAGGTGTGCCCGGCCGCGCAGAGCGCGAGGGTGCCGCAGGCGATGTCGCCGCGGGTCGTGCGCACGCCGGTCACGCGGTCGCCGTCGGTGTCGAAGCCGGTGACCTCGCAGTGCTGGATCAGGTCGATCCCGGCCTCGTCGGCGCGGCGGGCGAAGCCCCAGGCGACGTAGTCGTGCTTGGCGATCCCGGCCCGCGGCTGGAACGTGGCGCCCTGGACCGGGTAGCGGATGTCGGCCGAGACGTTGACGATCGGGCAGACCTTCGCGACCTCGTCGGGCCCGAGCCACTCGGCGTCGACGCCGTTGAGGCGGTTGGCCTCCACGCGGCGCACGGAGTCGCGCACGTCCTGCTCGGTGTGCGCGAGGTTGAGCACGCCCCGCTGGCTGAACAGGATCGGGTAGCCCAGGTCCTCCTCGAGGCCCTCCCAGAGCTTGAGGGCGTGCTCGTAGATCCCCGCGGACTCGTCCCACAGGTAGTTGGAGCGGATCAGGGTGGTGTTGCGGGCCATGTTGCCGCCGGCCAGCCAGCCCTTCTCGAGCACGGCGACGTTGGTGATGCCGTGGTTCTTCGCGAGGTAGTGGGCCGTCGCGAGGCCGTGGCCGCCGCCGCCGACGATGACGACGTCGTAGGAGCGCTTCGGCTCGGGGGTGCGCCAGAGGAAGTCGGGGTGCTCGGGGAGGTGGGCGCCGGCGGGGTGGTCGGCGTCGTCTCGGTGGTCGTCACGGGAGCAGCTCCGGGTACAGGGGGTGGCGGTCGGCCAGCGCGGCGACGCGGTAGCCCAGGGCGTCGAGCTCGATCTCGGAGACCTCGGGGCGCAGGGCGAGGGCGACGACCTCGGCGACCTCGCGGAAGTCCGCGGCGGTGAAGCCCCGGGTGGCCAGCGCCGCGGTGCCGATGCGGACCCCGGAGCTGACCATCGGCGGGCGCGGGTCGAACGGGACGGCGTTGCGGTTGACGGTGATCCCGACCCGGTCCAGCCGCTGCTCGGCCTGCTTGCCGTCCAGCGTCGAGGTGCTGAGGTCGACCAGGACGAGGTGCACATCGGTGCCGCCGGAGACGACGCCGAGGCCGGGCTCGCTCGAGCAGCCGGTCGGCGAGGATGCGGGCGCCCTCGAGGGTGCGCTCCTGGCGCTCGCGGAACTCGGGCTCGCCGGCGAGCTTGAACGCGACGGCCTTGGCGGCGATGACGTGCTCGAGCGGGCCGCCCTGCTGGCCGGGGAAGACGCCGGAGTTCAGCTTCTTGGCGAGGTCCTGGCCGGCGAGGACGAAGCCGCCGCGGGGCCCGCCGAGGGTCTTGTGCGTGGTCGAGGTGACGACGTGGGCGTGCGGGACGGGGGAGGGGTGCAGGCCCGCGGCGACCAGCCCGGCGAAGTGGGCCATGTCGACCATGAACCAGGCGCCGACCTCGTCGGCGATGCGGCGGAACGCGGCGAAGTCGAGCTGGCGCGGGTAGGCCGACCAGCCCGCGATGATCAGCTTCGGGCGGCGCTCGTGGGCGAGGCGGGCGACCTCGTCCATGTCGACCCGGTGGTCGTCCGCGCGGACGTGGTAGGCGGCGACGTCGTAGAGCCGGCCCGAGAAGTTCAGGCGCATGCCGTGGGTGAGGTGGCCGCCGTGGGCGAGGTCGAGGCCCAGGATGGTGTCGCCCGGCTCGAGCAGCGCGGCCATGACGGCGGCGTTGGCCTGGGCGCCGGAGTGCGGCTGGACGTTGGCGAACTCGGCGCCGAAGAGGGCCTTGACCCGGTCGATCGCGAGCTGCTCGATCACGTCGACGTGCTCGCACCCGCCGTAGTAGCGCCGGCCCGGGTAGCCCTCGGCGTACTTGTTGGTGAGCACCGAGCCCTGCGCGGCGAGGACGGCCGCCGGCGCGAAGTTCTCGCTGGCGATCATCTCCAGCGTCCGCTGCTGGCGGGTGGTCTCCCGCCCGATCGCGGCGTGGACCTCGGGGTCGGTCTCGGCCAGCGACCGGGACAGGACCTCGGCTCCCCGGAGTCCGGTCCCGTGGGTGACGGTCAGCGACATCGGCCTGCTCCGCACTACTTCGACGACTGATATATCTGTCGGCGCGGACTGTAGGCACGGCGTCGAGGGCAGCGTCAATGGGTGGGGTGCGACGAGGGGCACTGGAGGCATCCCGACGGGCGCGCGTGCCTGCCCTACGTGCTCCTGATCATGGGCGGCCGGGCGTGCGGGAAGGCGCTCCGGCCGCCCGGCCGACGAGGGGCACTGGAGGCATCCCGACGGGCGCGCGCGCCTGCCCTACGTGCTCCTGATCATGGACGGCTGGGCGAGCGGGGACGGGCTTCGGCCGCCCGGCCGACGAGGGGCACTGGGGGCATCCCGGCGGGCGCGCGCGCCGGTCCTCACGTGCTCCTGATCATGGGCGGCCGGACGTGCGGGAAGGCGCTCCGGCCGCCCGGCCGACGAGGGGCACTGGAGGCATCCCGACGGGCGCGGCCGCCTGCCCCACGTGCTCCTGATCAAGCGACGCGCGAGCGGGATCAGGCCGGCTTCGCCGTCGCCCGCGTGATGTAGCGCTCGACGACCGCGCGGGCCTCGATGATGTTGCGGGCGTGCCCCCAGCGGGCGGCGTCGAGGGTGTTGTGCGTCCACCCGCCCGGCGGGACACGCGTGCCCAGCGTCAGATAGCCGATCTGGCGGTCCCAGAGGATTTCGGATTCGAAACCGCGCGAATCGTCCCAGCGCCACGAGTAGCCGTGATCCTCCGGGGACTCCACGACCTGAACGCCGTCGATCTCCATCTCGCGCCCCCGATGCTCGCTCTCGCGGAAGGATCACTGACCATAGAATCACGGGCACCATCGACCCGCTCGGCGCAACCAGCCCAACTTGCCCGCCGAATGGTCCTGTCATTCGAGGAGCGCGAGCATGACCGTGTACGTCTCCCTGCCGCAGTTCCCGCTCACGCTGAAGTACGAGGAGCCGCTCGAGGACGTGGCCCGGCACCTGCAGGGGCTGGTGGAGGACGCCAAGGTCCACCGGGTCCAGGTGACCGACAAGTCGATGGTCCTGCTCAACTTCGGCGTGATCGAGGCCGTCACCCTGAGCGAAGGACCGCGGACGCTCGAGCTCGAGGAGCTCAACCGGGGATTGGCCACCTCGACCGAGGAGCCGTCGCGGTGACCCCGTCGTGACGCGTCACGGGCATTCGCACACGCGGGGCGTCCGCCGCGCATTCAGGGCATCACCGCAGCGAGTGCCTCGATCTCCACGAGTGCGCCCGGGAGTGCGAGCCCTGCGACGAACGCGACCGTGATCGCGGGCGGCGGCGTGCCCTCGGGCCAGACCTCGCCGAAGGCGGTCAGCCCCTCGCGGACGTCGGAGCCGGAGACCAGGAGGACCGACCACCGGACGACGTCGGTGAGCGCGGCGCCGGCGGCCTCGAGGCAGGCCTCGAGGTTCGTCAGCGCCGCGCGCGTCTGCTCGCCCAGGCCCGGCCCCACGAGGGTGCCGTCGGGGCCGACGCCGTTCTGGCCGCCGACGTGGACGGTGTCCGCGCCGGCCGGCACGCGCACGGCCCAGCTGAACGCGTTGTTGGCGGGCAGCTGCGGCGGGTTGACGTGGGTGACGGTCATGGCCGGCATCCTCCCGTGGCGGTCTGGACGTGCCTACGGCTCGGCGCGCACCGGGTGCCCGGCGCCGCGTGCGACGTCGAGCGCGGCGGCGGCCTGCGCCGGGGAGCTGCCCCGCCACGCGACGTGCTGGTCGGGGCGGACCAGCAGCAGCGGGGCGCCGTAGGCCGGTCGGGCAGGCCCGGCGCGTCGAGCACGTGCAGCGGGACGCCCGACGCCGCGGCGGCCGCGCGGACCGGCCCGGGATCGACCCGGGGATCGAGGCGCAGCAGCGTGAAGCCGCGCCCGAGGTGGTCGTAGAGCGAGGACCCGTCGCCGAACCAGCGGTGCGGCAACCGGGCGCCGGGGCGGGCGGAGCCGTGGTAGTCGATCAGCTCGTCCGGTGGCACCGGCGACCCGTCGTCGACGACCGCGGGGGAGTCCGCGTAGTGGTAGCCCAGGACGAGCCCGAGGCTGTGGAACTCGCCGCGCTTCACGGCCACGTCGTCGGCGACCGCCGCGCGGCGGGCCGCGCCCGCCGGGCCGTCGAGCGCCAGCTCCGGGTGGGCGAAGGAGCCGGCGAGCCGGGAGTCCTGGCCGCCCGCGGCGTCGATGGTGCGGGCGGCGACCGGGCGGCGCTCGGTCTCGTAGGTGTCGAGCAGGGCGGGTGCGGCCCAGCCCTGCAGGACCGCGCCGAGCTTCCACGCGACGTTGACCGCGTCCCCGACGCACGTGTTGTAGCCGTGGCCGCCCCACGGCGGGTTGAGGTGGGCCGCGTCCCCGACGAGGAAGGTGCGCCGGCCCCGGTAGCGGTCGACGAGCAGCATCCGCGCCGACCAGGGGTCGGTGGCGCGGACCGTGACGTCGAGGTCGGCGCCCGGGGCGCCGACGAGGCGGCGGACGAGGGCCTCGGGGTCGACGCCGTCGCGCACGCCCTGCGCGACGGCCCACCAGGTGCCGTGCAGGTCCATCCGCCCGACGATCCCGGCGGCCTCGGTGCCCAGGACCCAGTAGTGGGCGCCCCGCGCGCAGACCAGGCGCTCCAGGTCGGGCGCGTCGAAGGTGACGTTGAGGTTCGGCAGCTCGCCGCTGCGGCCCTCGTAGCGGGCGCCGACGACGCCCCGGCTGACGCCGCCGGCCCCGTCGCACCCCAGCAGGTAGTCGGCCCGCATCTCGACCTCGGCGCCGTCGGGCGTCGCGACCCGGGCGACGACCCCGTCCTCCCCGTCGTCCGCCGCGAGCACCCGGTACCCGAGCAGCAGATCCACGGTCGGCTGCTCGGCCACCGCCTCGCGCAGCACCTGCTCGACGACGGGCTGGGGGACCTGGCGCCCCGACTCCGCGATCTCCTCCCGCCGCTCGGCGTACATCGCGAACGTGTGGCGGAACCGGGTGATCTCGCGGCCGGCCAGCGCGGTGCAGAACACCGCGTCCTGGGCGAAGGACACCGGCACCGGCGCGGCGCGGCGGACGCGGTCGGCGAGGCCCCACCGGCGGAAGAGCTCCATGGTGCGGGCGCTGGTGGTCTTGGCGCGGGGCCGGTCGGTCGTCACGTCGGTGCGCGGTTCGACGACCGCGCAGCGCACGCCGGCCCGGGCGAGCTCCAGCGCGGCCGCGAGGCCGCCCGGGCCGCCGCCGGCGATCAGGACCGGATGGGTCCGGGGGTGCCCGGCATCAGGCCGCCAGGTGGTCGGTGAGGAAGGCGACGGCGTCGTCGAACGCGGTCCGGGCGGCGTCCGGGTCGCCGAGCCACAGGTGGTCGGCGCCCTCGACGAGGTCGAGACGGACCGGGGCGCCCACCCCGCGCAGGGCCTCGGCGAGGCGTTCGGACTGGTGGACGGGGACGAAGCGGTCGGCGGTCCCGTGGCGCAGCAGGAACGGCGGGGCGCCCGCGTGGACGTGCGCGACGGGGCTCGCCGCGCGGGCCGCGTCGGGACGCTCCGCGACGGGGCCGCCGAGCAGCAGCGCCTCGCGGGAGTCCGGGGCGCCGGGGTCGGTGATCGAGCGGCCGGTCGCGGCGGCGTCCCCGGCGAGCGTCGTCAGGTCGGCCGGGCCGTACCAGTCGACGACCGCCGCGACCCCGCTGCCGGTCAGCGCGGCCAGGGCCGCGAGGTGGCCACCGGCCGACTCGCCCCACAGTGCGCACCGGTCGCGCGCCAGCCCCAGCGCCCCGGCGTGCGCGTCGAGCCACGCGAGGCCGGCACGGACGTCGTCGAGCGGCGCCGGGAAGGTGGCCTCGCCGGTCAACCGGTAGTCCAGCGAGGCGACCGCGAACCCGGCCGCCGCCAGCTCGGCGAACGGGGACGGCGCCCACCCCGCGAACATCGGCCCCATCGCGGAGCGGCTGCCCATCCGCCACCCGCCGCCGTGGAGGAACACGACGAGCGGGAGCTCGGCGGCGGAGTCGGGCCGGACGAGGTCGAGCAGCAGCGGCCGGAAGCCGGGCACGACGGCGTACTCGACGGCCCGCCAGGTCGCCAGGCCGCCGTCGCGGACGGGCGCGGGGAGCGGCGCGGGCACGGGTGCCGGCGGCGCGTCAGTCGATGAGGTGGGCATCGAAGTGGAACTCGTTGCGGTAGCGGCGGGCGGCGTCGCCGAGCTGCTCGGGGGAGGGCACGACCGGCGTCGCGGGCGGCATCCGCGAGTCGGTGCGCTCGCCGGCGGCCGCGAAGAACCGCTCGAAGCCCCCGGTGCTGACGCCGAGGGTCCGCGCCCGGTGGGACTCCACGCGGAACGTGTGGCGGTGACCGGCCGGGACGTAGCCGAAGTCGCCCGTCGTCAGGACCTTGTCGACCCGCCCGCCGTCGGGGTCCTCGATCGCGACGCGCACCAGGCCGTCGAGCACGTAGAAGATCTCGTGGACGTCCGGGTGGGAGTGGACCGGGATCGCCTGCCCGCGCGGGGCCTCCATGGTGAAGACCCCGAACTGGCCCTCGGTCTCGTCGCCGGAGAGCAGCACGGTGAAGAGCTGGTCGAACAGGTGGGCGCGCTCGCCCTCCCCGGCCGCCAGGACGTACGGCACCGGTCGGCCCGGCAGGGCGTCCCCGCCCCCGTCCGTGGCGGACCGGACGAACTCTGCGGTCATGGTGTCCTCCGGGGGCGGATCGGCGGTGGTCCGGCGGCGCCCATCATGTGGGCCGGTCCGTCCCCGTGGCCCGGACCTGCCATTGACCGGCATGCCAGGCTCGGTCGGTGGACGCGCCGCGGCGCCGGGGCAAGCGGCCCCCCGAGGGCGAGCCCGTCGTCGTGCGGGCGCTCGCGCTGCTCGCCGCGTTCGACGCCGACCACCGCGCGCTGAGCCTCGCCGAGCTGAGCCGCCGGACCGCGGTCCCGATGTCGACGACCTTCCGGCTGGCCGGTCACCTGCTGGCCTGGGGGGCCCTGGAGAAGGACGAGGACGGGCGCTACGTCGTCGGGCTGCGGCTCTTCGAGATCGCCTCGCTCGCGCCGCGCAGCCACGGCCTGCGCGAGGTGGCCCTGCCCTACCTCGAGGACCTCCACGAGGTCTCCGGGCAGCACGTGCTGCTCGCGGTCCGCGAGGGCGACGAGGCGCTGCTCGTCGAACGGCTCTCCACCCGCGGCGCCGTCGAGATCGACTACCGGGTGGGCGGCCGGATGCCGCTGCACGACACCGGGGTCGGGCTGGTGCTGCTCGCCGGGGCGCCGCCGCCGGTGGCGGCCCGGGTCCTGGGCGGGCTCGACGCGCCGGTCGCGGCGCAGCTGCGGCGCCGGCTCCCCGACGTCCGCCGGTCCCAGGTCGCGGTGTTCGACCGGTCCTCGCCCGCCCCGGTGTCCTCGGTCGCCGCGCCGGTGCGCGACGGCCTCGGGCAGACCCTCGCGGCGGTGTCGGTGGTGGTCCCGGCGGGGACGGCGCGGCCGCAGGCCTACACCCCGGTCGTGCGCGCGACGGCGCTCGCCGTCGCCCGGGGCCTCGGCCACCACCCGCCCCGCACGGGCTGAGCGGGGGCTTGGTGCGGGGGCAGCGCCGGGAGCACGATGGCGCGATGCGGCGACTCCTGCGGTGGTTGCTGCGCCGTGACCCCGGGCTGGTCGCGACGCGGCGGGCGCCGCGGATCGCGATCGCGGCGTCGCTCGGGTTCCTCGCGTGCCGCTACGGGCTGGGGTCGCCGACGATGGCCGTGTACGCCGTCTTCGGCGTGCTCGGGTTCGGGGTGTTCTCCGAGATCCCCGGGACCCCCGCGCAGCGCACCCGCACGATCCTGTGCTGCTGCCTCGCCGGGCTCGTCCTGGTCAGCATCGGGTCGCTGCTCGCGGTGAACACGTGGGCGGCGACCGTCGGGGTCCTCGTGATCGGGGTGGCGGTGGCGCTGCTCGCGCTGGGCGGGCCGCGCGCCGCGGGCGTCGTCGTCGGCCTGCACCTGCTCTACATCCTGCCGTCGTTCCCGCCGTTCGCCCCCGGGGAGCTGCCGCTGCGCCTCGCCGGGCTGGTGGTCGGCACCGGGCTGCTCGCCCTGGCCGACCGCTTCCTCTGGCCGCCCGCGTCGCCGCGCCCGTTCGCCGCGCGGGCCGCGGCCGCCGCCCGCGCGATCGGCGCCCTCCTCGAGGCCCTGCCCGCCGGCGGCGAGGAGGTCGCCCGCGCCCGCCGCTCGGCCGCCCGGGCGGCCGAGCGGCTGCACCTGGGGGGCGTGCCGATGGACGAGCGCCCGACGGGGCCCGGGGCCGCCGACCGTGGGCTCACCCACCTCGCGGCGGCGCTGCGCGCGCTGCACGGCCGGGTCGAGGCGCTGGAGGAGCTGGCGCCCGCGGTGCTGGCCGGTCGGTCGGGCCCCGCCGGCTCCGACCCCGACCCGGAGGCCCCGGCGGCGCTGCTCGCCGCGGCCGCCGCGTCGCTGCACGAGACCGCGGACGCGCTGGCCGGCCACCGCGCGCCGCCCGGGCCCGACGGGCTCGACGCCGCCCGCGCCGCGTTCACCGCGCGCCGGATCCGCGCCGTGGAGGTCATCGGACCGGGGGAGGAGACGGTGCGGCGGGCCGAGACGTCGGTGGCGGTCGCCCAGATCGCCGAGGAGCAGCGCATCGTCGTGCTGGCGACCCACGTGGTCCGCATGCCCACCCGGCCCCTGCCGGCGTCCTCGGTCCCGGGGGAGGACGCGGCGGGCGGCCCCTTCTCCTACGCCGGGGTGCCGCTGGCCCTGCTGTGCTGGCGGCGGCTGCACTGCCACCTGTCGCTGCGTTCGGTCTACCTGCAGAACGCCCTGCGCCTCGGCGTCGGCCTGGCCCTGGCCCGCCTCGTCGCCGGCGAGCTCGACGTCGCGCACGGCTTCTGGGTCCTGCTGGCCACGCTGACCCTGATGCGCACCTCGGCGGGGTCGACCCGGGCGGCGCTGCCGCCGGCGGTGCTGGGGACGACGATCGGTGGCGCGCTCGCGATCGGCCTCGTCCTGCTGATCGGGCCCTACCCGGTCGCCACCGCGGCGCTGTTGCCGGTCGTCGTCGTGATCGCCGTCCTGTCGGGGCGCCTGGCCGGCGCGGTGGCCTCGCAGGCCTGCTTCACCCTCGTCGTCGCCGTGCTGTTCGCCCAGCTCGCGCCGCCGACGTGGGAGCTCGGGCCGGAGCGCGTCCTCGACGTGCTGCTCGGCGCCCTGATCGGCCTCGCCGTCGGCGCCGCGGTGTGGCCGGCCGGCGGCCACGGGGAGGTCCGCCGCGGCGCCGCCCGCTGCCTCGACGTCGCCGCCGCGCTCGTGGACGGCACCACCGACTGGCTCGCCGGGTCCGCCCCGCGCAGCGTGGTCACGCAGCGGTTGTCGGCGATGACGGTGGAGCTCGCGCGCTACGAGGCGACGTACCTGCAGTTCCGCTCCGAGCGCCACGCCGCCCACGACCACGACCTCGACTGGCTCGCGGTGCTCGGCGTCGTCCAGCGGGTGACCCGCGGCGCGCGCAGCGCCCTGGCCGACCCGCCCGGCCCGGACGAGCCCGTGCCCTGGCCCGACCTCGCCGCCCGGCTGCGCGGCGACGTCGAGGTCCTCGCCGACCGCTACCACCGCTGGGCCGTGGTGCTGCGGTGCGAGGGTGACGACCCGCATCCCGTCCCGCCGCCGCCGCCCGGCTTCGTCCACGCCGGGCTGCGGGCGGTGACCGACCTGCCCGACCGCGCGGAGCACCCGGTCCGCGCGCTGCGCCTGATCGACGCCTGGGGCTGGCTGGGCTGGCTCGCCGACGACCTCGCCGTGCTCGAGCGCCTCACGCCGGACCCGGAGACCCCGAGCGCCCCGCTCGCGGCGGCCTGACGTCCCGCGGGACGGCCGGCACGTGCTACTAAGGGGACGTGCGTCCCGGAAGATGGCGCGGCGTCGCCCTGCTGGCCGCCGCGATCGGCTGCGAGGTCGGCGGCACCTTCCTGCTGCGCGGGTCCCGCGGCTTCACGGCGGTCCTGCCCAGCCTCGGGGTGGTCGGGGGCTACTGCGTGTCGATCGTGCTGTTCTCCCGCGCCCTGGCCCACGAGCTCACCCTCGGCGTCGCCTACGGCATCCTCATCGGCTGCGGGCTCGCGGCCGCCACGCTGCTCGGCGCGGTCCTCGGCGAGCCGCTGAGCGCGGTGCAGGCCTGCGGGCTCGTCCTGGTGCTCGTCGGCGCCCTGGTGCTGCAGCGCGAGCCCGGCGGCACCCGGTGATCGCGACGCTCTGCCTGGCGGGCGCCGTGCTGGCCCAGGGACTGTGCCTGCCCGCGACGCGGGCCTCGCGCGGCCTGCGACGGCCGGCGTGGGTGCTCGTCGCGTTCGCCGCGATGGCGGTGTCGGTCGCGCTGATGTCCCGTGCGCTGGCCCTCGGGGTACCGCTCGCGGTGGGCTACGGCATCTGGAGCGGCTGCGGGATCGCGACGGCGGCGGCCGCCGGGGCGCTGCTGTTCCACGACCGGCTGGCCCGCGTCCACGTCGTCGGGCTCGCCCTGGTCCTGGCCGGGGTCCTGCTGATCTACGGCGGGGGGTGAGGGGTGGACGCCGACGATGTGGACGCGGCCGAGCCCGACGGCCGGCGGCGGCGCGGCCTGCGGCGCCGCGCCGCGCTGATCGAGGCGACCCTCGCGGGTGGTGGCCCGCGACGGCGCCGCGGCGGTCACCCACGCCTCGGTGGCCGCCGCGGCGGGGCTGGGCCGCAGCGCGGTCTCCCACCACTTCGCCTCGATCGACGACCTGCTCGCCGCCGCCCTGAGCTCCGGGACCGAGCAGCTGGCCGCCGCGGTGCCGCGGCTCGACGCCGGGCGCCGACCCCGGGTGGTTCGCCACGGCGCTCGTCGACCTCTTCGAGGCCGACCCCGGCCGCGTGGCCGCGGGCTACGAGCTGTACCTGCTCGCCGCCCGCCAGCCCGGCCTGCGCCCGGCCGTCGCGCGGTGGACCGACCTGCTCGCCGAGCTCGCGGGCCGGCAGACGACCGACCCCGACGCGGCCCGGGTGTGGGCCGCCGCGGTCGACGGCTACTTCCTCCAGCACCTCGCGCACGGCACCCGCCCGGCGGCCGCGGAGCTCACCCGCCTGCTGGGTGCGCTCCGCGCTCGTGAGCAGTAACGGTGGCTATGGCCGCCTTTGTGCTTTCACGAGCCGGAGGCACCTACCGGACCTCGGCGGCGTGGACCTCGGCGTCCGTGCCGGGCTGCGCCATCTGCTCGACGAGCGCCCGGCAGAACGCGGGCAGGTCGTCGGGGGTGCGGCTGGTGACCAGGCCGTGGTCGACGACGACCTCCTCGTCGACCCACTGCGCGCCCGCGTTGCGCAGGTCCGTGGCGAGGCTGGGGAACGACGTCAGCCGCCGGCCGCGCACCACGTCGGCCTCGATCAGCAGCCACGGCGCGTGGCAGATCGCGGCGACCGGGGTGCCGGTGGCGAAGGCCTCGCGGACGAGACGCACGACGTTCGGGACGGTGCGCAGCAGGTCGGGGTTGGCGACGCCGCCGGGCAGCACGAAACCGTCGTAGTCGTCCGTCTCCACCTGGCCGACGACCGCGTCGACGTCGAACCGGTCGCCCTGGTCCAGGTGGTGGAACGCCTGGATGGAGCCCGGCGTCTCCGAGATGAGCACGCAGGTGCCGCCCGCCTCCTCGACGGCCTGCCAGGGCCGCGTCAGTTCGACCTGCTCCGTGCCCTCCGTCGCGCAGAGGAATCCCACGGTGCGGCCCGAGAGCGGCCCGGCGGTGTCGGTCATACGGCTGAGGTGCCTCCTTCGACGGCGGGCCCCGGCCGGTCCGGAGTGACCGCGCGTCCTGCCCGATGAGCCCGGCAGGGCTTCCCGCGGCCCCCGTCGCGAAACGTGCAGCTCAGTGGCGGGGGCGCGGCCACGGCCGGCGCCGGCCGCCGTGCGGGGCGGACTCCACGCGGCGGGTCAGCACGTCGACCCCGTCGCGGACCCGCCCGCCGGCGAGCTCCGCCGCCGCCTCGCAGGCCCGCACCCACATGTAGAGCTGCATCTCCTTGGCCACGCGCAGATCGGCGTAGAGCAGGCGGACCAGCCGTGTCCCCGGGCGGGCCCACGTCTCGATCTCGAAGACAAGCGCGCCGTCCTCGTCGGCCGCCCGGAACTCGATCTGGCCCGCCTCGAGGTGCCCGGTCAGGGTGGCCAGCCGCAGGCGGGTGTCCTCGCGCAGCACGACCCGCACCGGGCCGTCCCACGGGCCGGGCATCCGCACGACGAACTCGTCGCCCGGTCCCGGCAGCGTCCGGGCCTCGGTGCGCGGCGAGACCGCCGCGACCTCGCCGGGCAGCAGCCGGGTGAGGTCGCCCGCCACCGTCGTCATCAGCTCCCGCGCGTCGACCCGGGCGCCGTCGACGGTGACCCGGAAGCGGCGTCGGAAGAGCGGGCCGTGACCGGCCTCCGCGGGCTGCGACCGGTCGTCGAGCAGCGCGTCGGGGACGGCGGGCGGGAGGTCGTCGTCGCTGCCGCGGACCTCCGCGCGCCGGATCGGCACCGGCTCGCGCAGGTAGCTCCACGCCATCACGCCCATCCCGACGACCCAGCGCGCCGCGAGGCGCACCGGGGCGCGCCCGGAGCGGGTCTCCTGCTCGACGGTGTCCGGGTGCCTGGGCTGGGGGCCACTGGCCTGGTCGGAGCTCACGGCAGGGCTGGCCTCCACGCGCGGGCGGTGCGGACGGGGTTCGGCCCTGCCGGCGGCCCGGTCTGCACCGGCGAGGACCTGCATCGGCAGCAGTCCCGGGATCGCCCGCCGATGGTGATCCGGAACTACCCGTCCGCCTCGCCCGGCCACACCTGCATCCCGCCCGCCCACGCGTGAACCGCGTCGCGGGCTGGGTATCGCTCCGGGCATGGCGACCGACGACGAGTGGCACGAGGCCCGCACGCGCTTCGTCGAGCACGAGCGGTGCGGGGGCGAGCGGACGGGATCGGTCTCCGTGGCCGCGCAGCCCGACCTCGGCCCGCTCGCCGCGCAGTTCGTCGGGCTGAGCCGCGACCTGTTCACGGTGCCGCCGGAGACCGGGGTGGTGGGCGTCCTCGAACGCGTGGTGCGCCGGGCCGCCTCGATCGTCCCGTCCGCGGCCATGGTGTCGGTCACCCTGCGCGAGCCCGATGGCACGTTCCACACCCCGGCCGAGACCGATCCGCTCGCGACGCGGGCGGACGGCATCCAGTACGACACCGGGGAGGGTCCGTGCGTCGAGGCGACCTCGTCGTCGAGCTCCGGCTTCACCGCGAGCACCGACCTCGCCCACGACGAGCGCTACCCGCGGTTCGGCCCCCGGGTGGTGGAGCTCGGGCTGACCGCCGTGTGCTCCACCGGCATGTTCCCGGGCGGTGAGCCGCCGCGCCTGGGCGCGCTGAACTACTACTTCCGCGACCCCGTCGGGTTCGCCGAGGTCGACCAGGACGCCATGCTGATCCTCGCCTCGTACGCATCCGTGGCCCTGCAGGCCGCCCGGGGTCTCGAGGCCGAGAAGCTGCGCACCGTGCAGCTGACCGAGGCGCTGCAGTCCCGCGACGTGATCGGGCAGGCCAAGGGCATCCTCATGGAGCGGCGGGGCGCGGACGCCGACAGGCCTTCGACATCCTCCGGCGGGCCTCGCAGGACCTGAACATCAAGATCCGCGACATCGCGCAGACCATCGCGTCGCGGCGCGCGGAGCTCTAGCGGTTAGGGGAACGGAACGCGGATACCCGGGGCCTGCTGCGCCCCGGGCCGGGATACGCGGCCGATCCGTCTGCCCCCCTCCCGGAGGTATAACCCGTATGTCTCCGTCCGCTGTCCTGCTCGGCTCCATCAGCACCGTCGTCGACACGTCGGAGCTCCAGCGCCGGGCCTTCAACGAGGCGTTCTCCCGTCACGGCCTCGACTGGGAGTGGGACCGCGAGCGGTACGTGTCGATGCTCGAGAGCAACGGCGGCCGCGACCGGATCGCCGAGTACGCGCAGTCGGTCGGTGAGTCGGTCGACGCCGACGCCGTCCACGCCACGAAGTCGCAGATCTTCCAGGAGCTGCTCGGCTCCTCGCCGCAGCGCCCGCGGCCCGGCGTCGCCGAGACGATCAGGGCGGCGCGCGAGCAGGGCCTGCGCG
This sequence comes from uncultured Actinomycetota bacterium, assembly GCA_963716955.1. Lineage (GTDB taxonomy): Bacteria > Actinomycetota > Actinomycetes > Mycobacteriales > Pseudonocardiaceae > Actinomycetospora. The sequence continues at coordinate 280,570 of CAVQUY010000005.1, read as the reverse complement.
TCGGGCTCGTGACCTCCACGTCGACGGAGAACGTCACGGCGCTGCTCGACGCGGTGAAGGGCGAGATCGGCGCGGGCGAGCTGGACGTGGTCGTCGACTCCTCGCGGGTCGAGCGCACCAAGCCCGACCCCGCCGCCTACCGGGTCGCGCTGGACGAGCTGGGGCTCGAGGCCGCGCAGTGCGTGGCCGTCGAGGACAACGTCGGCGGCGTGCAGGCCGCGGTGGCCGCCGGGATCCCCGTCGTCGCCTTCCCGAACGAGAACACGGCCTCGTCGGACTTCGGCTCCGCGGCCGCCCGCGTCGACCACCTCGACCTCGCCGAGCTGGGCTCGGTCACCGGCAAGCGCTGAGGGCCCCGGGCGCCCGACGGCGCCGTCGCCCCCACAGACGTCCTTCCCCCTGCATCCCGGAGACACCCATGCCCGCTCCCGAAGCGACGCTGACCACGACGGACACCGCCTTCCACGTCGAGGCCTACGAGAAGATCGACTACTCGCTGCGCTACGTCCACGGCGTGTTCTCCCCGGAGAACCCCGAGCTCGCCGAGATCTACCGCCCGTACGGCCGCTGCCTGATGGTCACCGACCGCGCCGTGCACGAGCTCTACGGCGAGGCGATGCAGGCCTACTTCGACCACCACGGCATCGCGCTGACGGTGTTCCCGCTGGTCATCCGCGAGCCCGACAAGACGCTGCGGACCGTCGAGCGCATCGTCGACGCCTTCGGGGACTTCGGCCTCGTGCGCACCGAGCCGGTGCTCGTCGTCGGCGGCGGCCTCATCACCGACGTCACCGGGACCGCGTGCTCGATGTTCCGGCGCGCCACGAACTACGTCCGCATCCCGACGACGCTGATCGGGCTGATCGACGCCAGCGTCGCGATCAAGGTCGCGGTGAACCACGGCAAGAACAAGAACCGGCTCGGCGCGTTCCACGCCTCGCAGCAGGTCATCCTCGACTTCTCGTTCCTGAGGACCCTCCCGGTGGACCAGGTCCGCAACGGGATGGCCGAGCTCGTCAAGATCGCGACGGTCGGCAACAGCGGGATCTTCGAGGCGCTCGAGAAGTACGGCGAGGACCTGCTGACCACCCGGTTCGGCCACCTCGACGGATCCGAGGAGCTGCGCGAGATCGCGCACCAGCTGACCTACGACGCGATCCGCACGATGCTCGAGCTCGAGGTCCCGAACCTGCAGGAGCTCGACCTCGACCGCGTCATCGCCTTCGGGCACACCTGGAGCCCGACGCTCGAGCTCACCCCGGAGCGGCCCTACTTCCACGGGCACGCGATCGCGGTCGACATGGCGTTCTCGACGACGCTGGCCGAGCGGCGCGGCTACATCTCGGCCGGTGAGCGCGACCGCATCTTCTGGCTGATGAGCCGGATCGGGCTGACGCTCGACAGCCCCTACCTGACCCCCGAGCTGCTGGCGAAGGCCACGGACTCGATCGTCCAGACCCGCAACGGGCAGCTGCGCGCCGCCGTCCCGCGCCCGATCGGCACGTGCTTCTTCGTCAACGACCTCACCGTCGACGAGCTCGCCGCCACCCTCGACGCCCACCGCGAGCTCGCGGCCGGCTACCCGCGCGGCGGCCAGGGCGAGGACATGTTCGTGGTGCCCGAGCAGGTGGCGGCCCCGTGAGCGCCCCCGGTGCGACGCCGACGGCGCCGTCGCCCGGGACCGCCGTGACCGCCCCGGGCGCGCCCCGCCCGGTCACCCCCGTCGGCATCCTCGCCGCCACCCTCGACGACGTCCTCGCGCGGGCGCGGCGGGGCGCCCTGGACGCCGACGGGCTCGCGGCCCTGCGGCCGGGCCCGCGACCTCGCCGCGGGCCTCGACCCCTACCTCGAGCGGTGCACGACGCCGGAGTCGCCCGCGCTCGCCGACCTGGCCCGCCGCACCGCCGAGCACGACTGGCGCACCCACACCGGGGACACCGGCCTGGAGCAGGAGATGCTCTCCGGGCACGTCGAGGGCCAGCTGCTGCGCACGCTGGTGCACGCCACCCGCGCCCGCACGGTGCTCGAGGTCGGCATGTTCACGGGCTACTCGGCGCTGGCGATGGCCGAGGCCCTCGGCGACGGCGGCCGGGTCGTGGCGTGCGAGGTCGACGCCGAGGTGGCGGCGTTCGCGCAGGAGTGCTTCGCGGCGTCCACCGCCGGCGGGCGCATCGACGTCCGGGTCGGCCCGGCCGCGGACACGCTGCGCGCGCTGGCCGCCGCCGGCGAGCGCTTCGACCTCGTCTTCGTCGACGCCGACAAGGCCGGCTACGCCACGTACCTGGACCTGCTGCTCGGCGACGGCGGGACGGGCGGGGGCCTGCTCGCGCCGCACGCGCTCGTCGTCGTCGACAACACCCTGATGCAGGGCCAGCCGTGGGTCGCCGCGGACCCGACCGCCAACGGTGCGGCCGTCGCGGCGTTCAACGACGCGGTGGCCGCCGACCCCCGCGTCGAGCAGGTCCTCGTCCCGCTGCGCGACGGCCTCACCCTCGTCCGCCGAGCCGAGCAGGAGGACTGACCCGTGGACGCCACGGCACTCGATCCCCTCGGCGCCGAGGTCACCGGCCTCGACGTCGGGCCGCTGGCCCCCGAGGACGTCACCGCGCTGCGCGACCTGCTGGCCGAGCACGGCGTCGTCGTGCTCCGCGACCAGGACGACGCCGACGACGACGGCGTTCACCGCCTTCCTGCGCAGCATCGGGGAGCTGGCGTTCACCACGGGGGAGACGCCGCTGGAGGGCCACCCCGAGCTGAACTTCGTCTCCAACGTCGGGCGCACGACCCCGCCGCGCAGCAACTTCCACATCGACACCGGCTACGTGGCGCGGCCGCCGGCCTACACCGCCCTGCGTGCCGTGGAGATCCCGAGCCGGGGCGGCCAGACGCTGTTCAGCAACCAGTTCCGCGCCCACGACACGCTGCCCGCCGACCTGCGGACGCGGGTCGAGGGACGGACCCTGCGCCACGTCGTCACCGGCCTGGAGCTGGGTCCCGACGACGAGGCCGCCGCCGACCACCCCGTCCTGCGCCCCCACCCGGTGTCGGGGCGGGTCGCGCTGTACCTCGACGCGCCCGCCCGGTGCGCGGCGATCAGCGGGCTGGACGACGACGGGGCCACGATCACCGCGCTGCTCGAGCACTCCACCCGCGACGACAACGTCTACCGCCACGCCTGGCGCCCCGGCGACGTCGTCATCTGGGACAACGGCGCGGTCCTGCACAAGGCCGACCACTCCGGCGTCGTCGGGGACCGGGTGATGCACCGGGGGATGGTCGCGACGTACCCGGGTGTGGCGTGACCCCGTTCGGTGGGAGGCGCTGGGTCGGCGCCGCCCGCACCCTCGGCGCCCAGGCGCTGCTGCTCGCCGCCCTGCCCGCGAACCTCGCCGTCACCGCGGCCGCGCTCGCCCGCGGCGCCGTCGTCGGCGCCCCCGCCCGGGAGACCCCGGAACGGCCCCGGACGGTGCTGGTCAGCGGCGGGAAGATGACGAAGGCGCTCGCGCTGGCGCGGGCGTTCCACGCGGCGGGGCACCGGGTCGTGCTCGTCGAGTCGGCGCGCTACCGCCTCACCGGGCACCGCTTCTCCCGCGCCGTGGACACCTTCCACGTCGTCCCGGCCCCCGACGACCCCGGCTACGTCGACGCCCTGGTCGACGTGGTGCGCCGCGAGGGCGTCGACGTCTACGTGCCGGTGTGCAGCCCGGCGTCGAGCTGGTACGACGCGCTGGCCAAGCCGGTGCTCGAGCAGTGCTGCGAGGTGCTGCACGGCGACGCCGAGGCGATCGGCACCGTCGACGACAAGGCCGCGTTCGCGGCGGCCGCGCGGGCGGCCGGCCTGCCGGTGCCCGACACCCACCGCGTCACGTCCGCCGCCGAGGTCGAGGCGTTCGCCTTCCCCGCCGACGGGCCGCCCTACGTGCTCAAGAGCATCCCGTACGACCCGGTCAACCGGCTCGACCTCACCGCGCTCCCGCGCCCGACCCGCGGAGGAGACCGCCGCGCTCGCCCGGTCGAAGCCGATCTCGCCCGGGACCCCGTGGATCCTCCAGGCGTTCGTGCCCGGCCGCGAGTACTGCACGCACGGCACCGCCCGCGACGGGCGCCTGGTCGTCTACTGCTGCTGCGAGTCCTCGGCGTTCCAGGTGAACTACGCCCCGGTCGACGTGCCGGAGATCGAGCGGTGGGTGGAGACGTTCGTCGCCGAGGGCAAGCTCACCGGCCAGTACTCGTTCGACTTCATCGTCGGCGACGACGGCGCGCTGGTCGCCCTGGAGTGCAACCCGCGCACCCACTCCGCGATCACGATGTTCCACGACCGCTACGCCGAGCTGGCCCGGGCGTACCTCGAGCCCGCGGACCCCGGCGCCGGGCGCCCGACCCTGACGCCGACCCCGACCGTCCGGCCCACGTACTGGCTCTACCACGAGCTCTGGCGGATGCTCTCGCCGCCCGACGAGCGTCCCCGAGCGGCTGCGGGTGGTCCTGCGCGGCCGGGACGCGATCTTCGACCTCGACGACCCGCTGCCGTTCCTGCTGGAGCACCACCTGCAGATCCCGGCGCTGCTGTGGCGGAACCTGCGCGAGGGCCGCGACTGGGTCAAGATCGACTTCAACATCGGCAAGCTCGTCGAGCCGGCCGGGGACTGAGGGCGGTGCAGACTCCGTGATCATGCGCGTCCTGCACCTCGTCGGGTCCCCGACCAGCGAGTTCCTCGCCGAGCTCTCCCGGCTCTACGCCCGCGACGCCCTCGACGCGGTCGCCGACCCGACCCGCTACGAGTTCGCCGTCGCCCACGTCTCGCCCGACGGGTGCTGGCGCTTCCCGGCAGCGGCCGACGGCACGGCGCTCGACGACGCCGTGCTCGCCGCGACCCCGGCGCTGGAGATCGGCGACGCGATCGCGCACCTCCGGGAGCTCGCGCCCGACGTCGTCGTCCCCCAGATGTTCTGCCTGCCCGGCATGACGTCCTACCGCGCCCTGTTCGACGTGCTCGGCGTCCCGGTCGTCGGGAACGCCCCCGACGTCATGGCCGTCGGCGCGGACAAGCCGCGGGCCCGCGCGATCGTCGCGCACGGCGGCGTCGACGTCCCGGCCGGCGTCGTCGTGCGCCCCGGCGACGACGCCGCCCGACGTCGGGCTCCCGGTGGTCGTCAAGCCGGCGGACTCCGACAACTCGCTCGGGTGTCACCCTCGTCCGCCGGCCCGAGGAGCTCGGGCCCGCACTGTCGGCCGCCTTCGAGCACGCGGGCGCCGCCCTCGTGGAGACCTACGTCCCGGCCGGGCGCGAGGTGCGGTGCGGGGTGGTCGAGCGCGGCACCGAGCTGGTGTGCCTGCCGCTCGAGGAGTACCCGGTCGACGCCGAGGCGGCGCCGATCCGCACGCCCGCCGACAAGCTCGCCCGCGGCGACGACGGCGGGCTCGGGCTGGTCGCGAAGGGCGACGGCAAGGCGTGGCCGGTCGACGTCGACGACCCGGTGACGCCGGCCGTCTGGGAGGCGGCGCGGCGCTGCTACGTCGCGCTGGGCTGCCGCGACTACGGGCTGTTCGACTTCCGCGTCGACCCCGACGGCCGGCCCTGGTTCCTCGAGGCGGGGCTCTACTGCTCGTTCGCCCGCACCAGCGTGGTCGTGGTGATGGCCGCGCAGGGCGGCATCACGCTGCAGGAGCTGTTCGCCGAGATGGTCACCCGGGCCGCACGCCGGCGCGGCTAGGCCGAGGACCACGGGCGTCGGTCCTGGTCAGCCGGCGCGCTGGGTCCCGGCGTCCAGGTCGGGGGCGCGCGACCCGAGGTCGACCAGCCGCCCGGCGAAGCCGCCGTCGGCCCGCGCGATCCGGCGCCCGCTGGTCAGTACCGGGCTGCGCCGGGTGCGGTGCACCGCGAACCCGCCCGCGTCCAGGGCGTCGACGAGCGCGACGTCCTCGCCGGTCGGGAGGCCGTGGAAGCCGCCGCACGCCCGGTAGGCGTCCGCGCGCACGCCGAGGTTCGCCCCGTGGACGTGGGGATGCGGGTCGCCCGCGGTGTCGTAGACGTCGGAGAACCAGTGCGCGGCGGCCGGGGACTGCTCGCTCCAGTCCTCGACGTACACCGCGCCCACCCGGGCGTCGGCGGGCCGGGTCCACGCCTCGAGCTGGGCGAGCAGCCAGTCGGGCGGCACCCGCGAGTCGGCGTCGGTGGTGGCGAGCCAGCCCGGCCGCGCGCCCGGGCCGTCGAGCAGCGCGGCGCACCCGGCGTCGCGGGCCCGGCCGACGCAGTGGTCGGCGGTCACGAGGGTCTCGACGCCGTGCGCGGCGGCGACGTCGGCGGTCCGGTCCCGGCACGCGTCGAGGACGACGAGGGTGCGGACCACGGCGCGGTCGGACACCCACCGCGCGGCGCGGGCCAGCGCGTCCAGGCACCCGCCGAGGAGGTCCTGCTCGTCGTGGGCGGGGACGACGACGCCCAGGACCGGCTGGTCGGGCAGGTCCGGCACCGGCAGTGGTCGGGTCACCGCAGCCCCACCCGCTGGGCGACCGAGCGGGCCTCGGGCGGGGTCCGGGTGAGCACGTCGAGGCGGAAGTCGGCCTCGCGGTGCTCCGCGATCCGCGCGAGCCCGTCGAGCCGGGCGAGCTCGTCGTGGACCGCGTCCCCGCCGACGGGGTACTCCGGCGCCTCCCGGATCCAGTGCACGGCCAGCAGCGTGCCGCCGGGCGCCAACCGGTCCCGGACGGCCTCCCACAGCGCGGCCCGGTCGTCCGCGCCGAAGTAGTAGGCGAGCTCGGAGACGACGACGAGGTCGAACGGCCCGTCCGGGACCTCGTGGGGGACCGCGGCCCGCTCGACCCGGACGTCCACGCTGCCCGCGCAGCCGGCCGCGGGCCCGGTCCACCGCCTCCTGCGCGACGTCGGTGGCGACGAGCTCGTCGCAGCGGTCGGCGAGCAGCACGGAGAGCGCCCCGCCCGCGCACCCCGGCTCGAACGCGCGGCGGTACCGCGGGTCGGGCAGCGCGGCGAGGACCACGGCGCGCTTGCGGTCCTCGTACCAGGACGACTCCAGCCCCCACGGGTCGTCCTCGTCGCGCCAGAGGCGGTCGAAGTGCGCCGTGTCGAGCGACCGCGCGCCCGCCGTGCTCACCGGGTCCTCCACAGCACCTCGACCTCCCGCAGCAACCGGGCCAGCACCTCCGGCGGCAGGATCGCCGCGTCGCGCGGGTCGGCCGAGAGCGGCTCGACCTGGGTGGTGAAGCACGCGACCGCGTCCCGCTTGGCCTGCTGCGCGTCGCCGGGCAGCAGCACCGCGACCGCGCCCTCGCGGGGCACCGACCGCGATCGTCGGGCTCCGCCCAGTGCCACAGCCAGACCGCGTAGTGCCACCGGGCCAGCCCGTGGCGGGCGGCGGCGTCGTCGGCGACCTCGGCGACGGCGTCGTGGTCGGGGTGCCCGTCGCCGGGCACCGGCGCGAGCAGCGTGTCGCCGGGGCGCAGGAGCTCGTCGAGCAGGTCGGCGAGCGCACCGCGGTGCGCCGCGACGCCGCCGTCGGGGAGCCCGGCGCGGACCACCGTGGCGTCGGGCAGGCCGAGGGCGGCCAGGGCCCGGCGCCGTTCCTCGTGCCGGCGACCGGCGAGCTCCGCGGGACCCACGGTGGGGCTGCCGGGGTGGCTGGCCTCCCCGTCGGTCACCGCGACGACGGTGACGTCGACGCCGCCGTCGGCCGCCCACGCGGCGAGCGTCCCGCCGGCGCCGAGGGTCTCGTCGTCGGGATGCGGGGCGACGACGACGACGCGCCCGGCCGGCCGGAGATCCGCCGGGAGCGACCCGGGGGAGCGCCGCGAGCAGCCCCGAGGAGCGCCAGCGCGCCTCGGCGGTGCCGGGCCCGGTCAGGTCGCGCGGCGGTGCCGTCACAGGCGCACCCCGTCGGCGCGGTCACCGTCGAGCTCGGCCGCGAGCCGGCCGAGGGTCGCGAGGTCCCGCTCGGCGTGGCTCTGGCGCACGTAGACCTCGAGGTCGGCGACGTGGCGGGCGTGGTCCGCGTCCCGGGCCAGCGGCCGGGGCCCGGTGGCGCGGCCGGTGCTGCGCAGGACCGTCTCGACGGCCTCCTCCACGGCGGCGCGGGCGCGCAGCGCGCGGCGGCGGGCCCGCGGCACGGGCTCGGTGAGGGCGTCCGGGTCGGCGATCCCGACGGCGGCCGCGCGCAGGACCGCGCCCGCCGACGCGAGCGCGGTGTCCACCCGGCCGAGGTGGGCGGCGTCGTGGTCGTCGCCGCGGCCCTGCGCCAGGCGCTCGCGCAGCGGGGCCGCGGCCCCGACCGCCCCGCCGAACCACGCCGCGGCGACCCCGACGGCGCCGTGCCAGAAGCCCGGGCGCTCGAGGTACGCGCCCGGTCCGCCGACCGGCACGGCGGGGGCCGCGGTGAAGCGGACCGTGGCGGTGCCGCTGTCGCGCATCCCCACGCCCCGCCAGGGATCGCCGTCGGGGCGGGAGGCCGGGCCGGCGAGGTCGACGGCGAAGAGGCGCCCGCCGTCGGGGGCGTCGGCGGTGACGAGCGCGTGGGTGCACCGGTCGGATCCGGAGCACCAGGGCCGGCGCCCGGACAGCGACCAGCCCTCGCCGTCGTGGGTCGCGTGGACGGCGGTGTCCGCGCTGCCCGCGGCCCACACGCCCCACAGCGACCCGGGTTCGACGCGGGCCCCGCCGAGCTCGGCGGTGATCGTCGCCGCGTCGAGGTGGGCCTCGGCGAGGCGGGCGGCGTCGAGGTCGTGCTCCGCGGTCCGGGCGAGCACCCGCCAGTTGTCGAGCAGGTGCTCGCGGGGGGAGGGGTCGAGCGCCAGGGCGGCGAGGGCCCGGGCGAGCGGGTCGCCGGCCGGTCGCGGCGAGGCGGCGGAGGTCACGGTCCCCCCTGCGGGCACGGGGCACGTCCCGGGCGGGGACGGCGGCGGGCGCCGGTGGTGGGCCCGTCCGAGGGGCGGGTGTCCGTGCTGCTCGTCGCGGAAACCCCCGACCCGGGCGGGCTCAGCGCACCACCAGCGCGGCCTGCTCCAGGTCGAGCTCGTGCTGGATGCGGACGAACGCGTCCTCGCCGAGCGTGCCCGCGTTGCGCAGGGCCAGCAGGCGGGACCGCTCGGCCACGAGCATCGCCTGGCCGTAGCGGCGGTAGGACTCGCGGGTCGACTCCGCCGGCTGCTCGTCCTGCTCGTCGTCGTGCCCCGCCGGCGCCGCGACGGAGGCGGTCGTCCCGCCGCGCCCCGCGGCCTGGTCGTCGGGCGCCTCGACGGCGTCCGACGGCCCGCCGGCGTCGGCCCGGCGAATCGGCCTCGACCTGGGCCTCGGTCGCCGCGTCGATGCGGTTCTGCACGCGGCGCCGGAGCTGGTCGACGACGGCACGCCGCCCGGGGTCCTCGCGCTCGAGCTGCTCGAGGCACTCCAGGGCGGCGTCCGCGGCCATCCGCCGGGCGCGGGCCTCCTCCTGCGCCTCCTCGACCTCCTCCCCGCGCGCTCCCGGCAGGCGGCGGGCGAGGGCGGGCAGGGTCACGCCCTGGCCGAGCAGCGTCGCGAGGATGACGACGAAGGTCACGAAGACGATCAGGTCGCGCTGCGGGAACGCCCGGCCGTCGGGCAGGGCGACGGGCAGCGTGAGCACGGCCGCGAGGGACACCGCCCCGCGCATGCCCGACCACGCCGTCAGCGTCGTCTCCGTCCAGGACGCGTGCCGGCGCCGCAGGGCCGTCGCGAGGCCCTGCTCGGCGAGCACGACCCAGGCGAACCGGACCCCGATGAGCGTCCCGACGACGGCCAGCGTCACCGCCGCCACCGCGGTCGGGGCCATCCCGCCGATCCCGGCGAGCACGCGCCGCAGCTGCAGCCCGACGACGAGGAAGACCATCCCCTCGAGCAGCCACGACACCGCGGTGCGGACCGCCCCGGTGACGACCCGGGCCGCGGGTTCCATGATCGTCGTCGCGCGGTGGCCCAGGTAGAGCCCGGCGACGACCACCGCGACCAGGCCCGAGGCGCCCAGCTCCTCGGCGGGCAGGTAGGACACGAACGGCGCGACGAGGAACACCACGACGTCGGTGTAGGGGTGGGTCACGCGCTGGCGGACCCACCCGATGACGACCGCCGACACCGCGCCCGCGACGAGGCCGCCGAGGCTGACCAGCAGGAACCGGCCCACCGCCTGGGGGAAGGAGAGGGTGTCGCCCTGCACGGCACCCACCGCGACGGCGAGCACGGTGAGCGCGGCCGCGTCGTTGAACAGGCTCTCGCCCTCGAGCAGCGCCACCACCCGCCGGGGGAGCCGGATGGTGCGGGCGATCGCGGTGGCGGCGACGGCGTCGGGCGGGGCCACCACCGCGCCGAGGGCGCACGCCGCGGCGAACCCGAGCCCGGGCACGAGCGCGGCCGCGACCCCGCCGACGGCCAGCGCGGACACGATCGTCAGGCCCACCGAGAGCAGCAGGATCGGGCGCAGGTGGATGCGGAAGGCCGGGAGCGACGCCGCGAAGCCGGCGCAGTAGAGCAGCACCGGGAGGACGACGACGAGGACGAGGTCGGGGTTGATGCGGTACTCCGGCAGCCCGGGCACCCACGAGAGCCCGATGCCCACGAGGAGCAGCGCGATGGGGTCGGGGACCCCCGTCCGGCGTGCGCCGGCGCGGACCACCGCGGTCACGATGACCAGGGCGACCACGCCGGTGACCAGTGCGACCACCCGACGATCCTGCCATCCGCCCGGCCGCACGGCCCGGCCTACGATCACCGCGATGGCCGGGACGGGGCGGGGCCGGGTGCGCGTGGGCACCTCGGGCTGGACCTACGACCACTGGGCGGGGACCTTCTACCCGGACGGGCTGGCCCGGCGCCGCCGCCTCGAGTACCTCGCCGGTCGGCTGGACACCGCCGAGATCAACGGCACCTTCTACTCGCTGCAGCGGGCCTCGTCGTTCCGCACCTGGGCGGCGGCCACCCCGGAGGACTTCCGGTTCGCGGTGAAGGGCAGCCGCTACCTCACGCACATGCGCAAGCTCCGCGACGTCGCCGAGCCCCTCGGCCGCTTCCTCGCCTCCGGCCTGCTCGCGCTCGGGCCCGAAGCTCGGCCCGGTCCTCTGGCAGCTCCCGCCGAACCTGGGCTGGGACCCCGAGCGGATCGAGGGGTTCCTGCGCCTGCTCCCGCGCACCACGGGGGAGGCCGCGGCCCTCGCCGCCGCCCACACCGACCGCGTCCCCGACCCCTGCACGGTCACCGACGAGGACCGGCCGCTCCGCCACGCCCTCGAGCCGCGGCACCCGAGCTTCGCCACCCCCGACCTCGTCGCGCTCCTGCGCGCCCACGACGTGGCCCTCGTCGTCTCCGACGGCGCCGGGCATTCCCCTGCTTCGACGACGTCACCACCGACCTCGTCTACGTCCGCCTCCACGGCCACGACGAGCTCTACCGCAGCGCCTACGACGCGGCCGCGCTGCAGGGCCTGGGCCGCGAAGGCCGCCGCGTGGGCGGCCGAGCGGCCGCGAGGTCCTCGTCTACTTCGACAACGACGCCGAGGGCCACGCCCCGCACGACGCCCTCGCCCTGCGGGAGCGGTGGCGGAATACTGAAGCCGCTTCAACACTTGTAGCAGCTACCAAGTACGAGTGATGGGGTGACGAGATGACCGAGCTGTTGCTGGTCCCCGTCGACGACAACGTGATCTTCCCCGGGATGAGCCTCGTGGTGCCGGCCGCCGAGGTCGGCGCCGAGAAGGGCGAGCAGGTCCTGCTCGTCCCGCGCCACGACGGGCACTTCGCCGCGGTCGGCACCGTCGCCGACGTCACGGGCCGGACCCGGATGCCGAACGGCGTGACCGCCGTGCAGCTCACCGGGGTGCACCGCGGGAAGGCCGGGACGGGCAGCGCCGACGGCGCCGGGTTGCGCGTCGAGGTGACCGCCCACCCGGACGCCGTCGAGCGCGACGGACGGATCCGCGAGCTGGAGACCACCTACCGCGCCGTGGTCGAGGAGGTCCTCGAGCTGCGCGGCGACGACGGGCGCGCGACCGGGCTCCTGCGCGCGATCGACGAGCCCGGCGCCCTGGCCGACACCGCCGGCTGGGCGCCCGAGACGTCCGTACGCCGACAAGGTGTCCCTGCTGGAGACGCTCGACGTGCGCGAGCGCCTCGAGCTGGCGCTGCGCCTGCAGCGCGAGCGGCTCGCGGAGCTGCAGGTGCGCAAGTCGCTGCGCGAGGACGTGGAGTCCGGCGCGGCGAAGGCGCAGCGCGAGTACGTGCTGCGTCGCCAGCTGGAGTCCATCCGCAAGGAACTGGGCGAGGGCTCCGACGACGCCGGCGCGCGGCGACGACTACCGCGCGAAGATCGCCGAGGCCGGCATGCCCGACCACGTGCGCGAGCAGGCCGAGCGCGAGCTCGCCCGCCTGGAGCGCGCCGGTGAGCAGTCCGGCGAGTCCTCGATGATCCGGACCTACCTCGACTGGCTGCTCGCCCTGCCGTGGGCGAAGGTCTCCGACGAGCAGCTCGACCCGGCCGCGGCCCGCACCGTGCTCGACGCCGACCACACCGGCCTCGAGGACGTGAAGGACCGCATCGTCGAGTACCTGGCCGTGCGCAAGCTGCGCCGCGACCGGGGCGTCGAGGGTGACCGCCGGGCCGGGACGATCCTGACCCTGGTCGGGCCGCCCGGCACCGGCAAGACCTCGATCGGCGAGTCGGTGGCCCGCGCGATGGGCCGCGAGTTCGTGCGGATGTCGCTCGGCGGCATCCGTGACGAGGCCGAGATCCGCGGTCACCGCCGGACCTACGTCGGCGCCCTGCCCGGGCGCCTGGTGCGCGCCCTGCGCGACGCGGGCACGATGAACCCGGTGATCCTGCTCGACGAGGTGGACAAGGTCGGCGCCGACTGGCGCGGCGACCCGTCCGCCGCGCTGCTCGAGGTCCTGGACCCGGCGCAGAACCACGCGTTCCGCGACCACTACCTCGACGTCGAGATCGACCTCTCGCAGGTCGTCTTCCTGGCGACCGCCAACCAGGTCGACCCGATCCCGGGCCCGCTGCTCGACCGCATGGAGGTCATCTCCTTCGACGGCTACACCGTCGAGGAGAAGGTCGCCATCGCGCGGGACCACCTGCTGCCGCGCCAGATCACGAGCGCCGGCCTGACGCCCGAGGACGTGACGGCCGACGAGTCGGCGCTGCGCCTCGTGGTGTCGGAGTACACCCGCGAGTCCGGCGTCCGGCAGCTCGACCGCGCGCTCGGCAAGCTGACCCGCAAGATCGCGACGGGGGTGGCCACCGGCACCGGGCCGGTCGTCGTCGACACCGACGTGGTCCGCCGCCACCTCGGCCGGCAGCGGGTCTTCGTCGAGGCCGTCGAGCGGACCGCGGTGCCCGGCGTCGCGACCGGCATGGCCGTGACCGGCGCGGGCGGCGACGTCCTGTTCATCGAGGCGGCCGCCATGACCGGCGACGAGGGCCTGATCCTCACCGGCCAGCTCGGCGACGTCATGAAGGAGTCGGCCCGGATCGCCCTGTCGTGGGTGCGCTCGCACGCCGCGGACCTGGGCATCGCCGAGGACGCGTTCGCGGGACGCTCGTTCCACGTGCACGTCCCCGCGGGCGCGATCCCGAAGGACGGGCCGTCGGCGGGCGTCACCATGGCCACCGCCCTGGTGTCGCTGCTGACCGGGCGACCGGTGCGGCACACCGTCGCGATGACCGGTGAGCTGACGCTGCAGGGCCGGGTGCTCCCGATCGGCGGGGTGAAGCAGAAGGTGCTGGCCGCGCACGCGGCGGGCCTGACGCAGATCATCGTCCCGGAGCGCAACCGCGCCGACCTCGACGACGTCCCCGCGGACGTCGCCGGTCAGCTGGAGTTCCACCCGTCGATGACCATCAACGAGGTCCTCGACGTGGCCCTCGAGCCGGTGGCCCAGCCGGCTCCGGGCCTCGAGGTGGCCGCCTGAGATGTGCTCGCGGGAGCCGGTACCGCCCGAGGTGCGTGCGCTGACGGCACTGCTGGAGCGACGCTGGTCGCTCTCGGTGCTCTACGCCGCGCACCTCGGTGCGGCCCGGTTCTCCGAGTTCGAGCAGGCGCTCGGCCAGGTGCCGCCGGCCACGCTGGCGGCGCGCCTGGCCGACCTCGAGTCCGCCGGGCTCCTCGAGCGGCGGGTGCTCGACTCCCGCCCGCCGCGCACCGAGTACTCGCTCTCCGCGGAGGGCCACCGCCTGGCGCCGCTGCTCGAGGCCCTCACGGCCTGCAGCCGCGACCGGGGATGCCCTCCGCGGTCCACCCGCTAGGCAGTCGATCATGCCGAGCGCCGGTCGAGCTCCCCGGCCGCGGAGGTCTCGTGAAGCGTCGGACCCGCTCACCGGCCGCCGGTGTCCCGTCCTGGACAGCACCGTGCGGTCCGCGCACTAGGCAATCTGATCACGGAAATCTGCACACGTCGGATGTGCAGATTTCCGTGATCGAATTGCCGAGTGCGGGCGGGGTCGGGTGCTACTCGAGGACGGTGCCGTCGGGGTCGGGAACGCGCTCGGGGCGTCCGTGCACGGCCCGGTGCCCGGCCCGGATCAGCGCGGCGTAGGCCGGGCCGAGCCGCCCGGACCGGGCCCGGGCGGCGCGGGCGGCGGCCGCCCCCGGGCCGCCGTGCACCGCGCCGCCGGGGTGGGCGGACGCGCCGGCGAGGAAGAGCCGGTCGATCGGGGTGTCGGGGCGGCCGAGCCCGGGCGTGGGCCGGAACACGAGCTGCTGGTGCAGGTTCGCCGTGCCGCCCATCAGGGCACCGCGGACGAGGCTCGGGTCCTGGCGCTGCAGCGTGTCCGGGTCGGCGACCGCACGGCCGACGACGAGGTCGCGGAACCCCGGGGCGTGCCGCTCGAGCACGGCCTCCATCCGCGCGACGTGCGCGGCGACCTCGTCGGGACCACGCAGGGCGTCGTGCGGGACGCGGGTGTAGGCCCACAGCGACTCGGTGCCGCGCGGCGAGCGCGTCGGGTCGGCGGTGGTCAGCTGGCCGAGGATCAGGAAGGGCGTCTCCGGGACCCGCCCCGCGGCGAGGTCGGCGCCGAGGTCGACGAGGCCGCGGGTGTCCGCGCCGACGTGCACCGCGCCCGCCCCGTGGGCCTCGGGCGCGGTCCACGGCACGGGCTCCGAGAGCGCCCAGTCGACCTTGAGCACGGCGTGGTCCCACTGGAAGCGGTCCAGGTCGGCGCGCATCCGCCATGGAAGGTGCTCCATCGCCGACGAGCTCGCGGTAGAGGATCGGGGCCGCGACGTCGGCGAGCACGGCGTGCTCGGCCCGCACCGTCCCGCCCGCGGTGTCCACCACCCCGACGGCGCGCCCGCCCTCGACGAGCACCCGGGCCACCGGTCGGTCGCTGTCGACCCGGCCGCCGCGGGCGGTGAGCCGGGCGACGAGCGCATCGCTGAGCGCGCCGGACCCGCCCTCCGGCACGGGGAAGCCGACGTCCTGGGCGAGCATGGCGAGGAGCCAGCCGAACGCGGTGCTGCCGGCGCCGGTGGGCGGGACGTCGGCGTGCATCGCGTTGCCGGCCACGAGGACCCGCGCGCCCTCGCCGTCGAACTCCTCCTCCCCGAAGCGCAGCACGGGGAGCACGAGGCGGCGGACGAGGCGCAGCAGGTCGGGGGTGCCCGTCGCGCGGAGCAGGCCGACGGCGCCGCGCACCGGCGGGAACGGCGCGAGCAGGGCGCCCAGCAGCGGCTCGCGCAGCTCCTGCCACTGCGCGGCGAGGCGGCGCCACGCGTCGCCGTCGCCCGGGGCGAACCGGTCGACCGACGCTGCGGTCGTATCGAGGTCGCGGGAGATGACGGCGCCGCGGTCGTCGGGCAGGACGTGCGCCAGCGGCTGCGGGGCGTGGCGCCAGCGCAGGCCGTACGCGTCGAGGCCGAGCCCGCGCAGCACCGGGGACGCGGCGCCGAGCGGGTAGAACGCGCTGCCGAGATCGGTGCGCCAGCCCGGGGCGGCGAGCTCGGCGCTGCGGGTGGCGCCGCCGGGCCAGTGGCCGGCGTCGAGCACGAGCACCCGCCAGCCGGCGTCGGCGAGCAGGTTGGCCGCGACGAGCCCGTTGTGCCCGGCGCCGACCACGACGGCGTCGGCGCGCTCGGCGTCGCCGGAGGGATAGGTCACCCGGGATCCGTGCCCGGATCGGCGTACCCGGCAAACGATCCCCGATGGACGACGGGCCGGGCCGGGTAGCCGCGTCGATGGCCGAGAAGAGTGCGGAGCAGACCCGGGAGGAGTTCACCGACGCGGTGAACATGAGCGCCGACGAGCTCGAGCGCTGGCTCGAGAGCGACGAGTCGAGGTCGGTGGGCCAGGGCGGCGAGGGCGAGGAGTCCACCGGGCACCAGATGGGCCGGCGGATCGTGAGATCCGGCGCGCGAAGGAGGAGGACCTGGACGACGACGACTACGCGGCCATGCGCAAGGTCGTCGGCTACGTCCACCGGCACCGTTCCCAGGAGCCGACGAAGGAGGACATCGAGACCAGCAAGTGGCGGTACTCGCTGATGAACTGGGGCAACGACCCGCTCAAGTAGGTGCCTTCGGCCCGTGTGCAGAAAATGCGGTGATAGCGACAATTTCTGCTCACGAGCGCGGAGCGCACCTCCTATCGGCGCGTCGCCACCCAGGCGCAGCCGGCCGCCGCGACGTCCTCGGCGAGCGCCCCGGGCAGGTCCTGGCCCCACCGGCGTTCCGCCGCCGCGCGCCACGCCACCCCGCCGACGGCCGTGCCGATCGCCGCGGCCACCGCGACCAGGCCCGACGTCGGGTGGGCGCGGCGGTCGCGGACCGCGAGCGCCCGGCCCGCGACGCCGGCGAACAGGATGCGGGGGGCCAGCCCGACGGGCCCGTTGCGCGGCGGGACGACCGAGGTCTTGTCGGCGACGGCCTCGCCCAGCGCGAGCAGCGGGGTCACCGGGGCCCAGGGGGCGAGGCGGCCGGACAACCCCCGGTCGCGGGGCTTCGCCTGCAGGGCCAGGGCGGTGGGGCCGAAGGTGCTGCGTGCGCCGGTCGCGGCGCCGAGCAGCGCCTCCCGGACGAGGTCGCCCAGGGTCATCGCCGCCTCCTCGCGGTCCGGCGGCCGAGGAATCGGCCGCGACCCCGGGCCTACCCGCGCCGGCCTGCCTCCCAACCGGCCCACGCGGGAGCCGTGGGGCGGAACTGTCGCGGCGGTGACACAGCGACCGTCGCGACGGGCGCAGACCACCAGCCGTCCGCGGAGCACGCTTCGTCAGGTCGTCGGTCGAGGGCTCGACGGTGGACTTCACCGGCCTCGTCCAGGACTGACCCACCCCGCACACGACGGAGGGCCGCCGGATCCCCGTGGATCCGGCGGCCCTCGTCGTGCGGAGTGCTGATGGTCAGCGGCGCCCGTTGGGCTCCTGCGGCGTCAGCTGCACGGTCGGCTCGGCCGGGTCGGCGTAGTGCTGGCCGCCGGTGGTCGGGTCCTGCTGCTGGGCGTACTGCTGGGCGCGCTGGGCGTCGGCCTGGCCGCGCTGCTGGCCGGTCTGCAGGTCGGCGCGGACCTGGTCGGACTGGTCCTGGGCCTTGCGGTAGCCCGAGTCGATGAGGTCCTTGGCGGCGTCGCGGCCACCGAGCCCGAACGCCAGCGCGGAGCCCAGGGCGACCGCGCCGATCAGGGCGATGTAGGTGGCGTTGACGATGGTCTGGGCGATCCCGAGCTGGTTGAGGATCATGAACACGGCGATCGCCATGACCAGCGTCGGGGCGGCCGAGCGCACGACGCGCCCGGTCGGGGTGTCACCCATGGTGCGGTGCACGAGCCCACCGACCGCGGCCGCGACGGCGGCGGCGACCAGGAAGATCAGCAGCGCGGCGATCACGTTGGGCAGGTAGGACAGCACCAGGTTCACGAACCCGGTGACCGCGGGGATGTTCAGCGTCCCGACCGCGGTGACGATCACGAAGACCAGCAGGACGTACTCGACGACGAGCCCGACCAGCTGCGAGGGCTGGCCCTTGCGGGGAGAACCGGGAGACGTACTCGCCGCCGCGGCCCTGGGTGAGCTTGTTGTCCAGGTGCATGCGGCGCAGCAGCCGGGAAATCCCGGCGCGCAGCAGCCGCGCGATGATGTAGCCGATCAGCAGCACCAGCAGGGCGCCGATGACGTTGGGGACGTAGCTCAGGAAGGTGGTGAAGGCATTCTGCAGTGACTGCAGGATGTTGAAGCCCCCGCCACCGGACGAGTCTTGTGCGAGCAGGGTGGGCATTGTCGAAGAGCTCCTCGAGCGTCGTGGGCCGTGTTTCGGCCTGTTCCCGGCCGTGGTTCCCGCGGTGGCGCGTGTTCCCAACCGCGATTTCACGCGCCGATTCCGGAACGCCGGGTGAACGCGGGGGGTCGTCACCGGGGGAGTTGGGTCACCACGACCGACGCGCCCGTGAGGTGGTTCTGCTAGGAAGCACGCTCGAGGGGGACACGCTCGGTGCGGGGACGGCCGGGGATCGGGGCGACCGGAAACGGGGCGCGCCGATCCGGGAATGATGGGAGCAGGACCCCGATGGCAACACGAACCATGGTCAGCCTCGTCGACGACCTCGACGGCGGCGTCGCCGCCGAGAGCGTCTCCTTCGGCCTCGACCACGTCGACTACGAGATCGACCTGTCCGGCGAGCACGCCGAGGCGCTGCGGGGGGCGCTGGCGCCCTACGTCGCGGTGGCACGGCGCACCGGTGGCCGCCGTCCCGCCCGGGCGGCCTCGGCGGCACGCCCGGCCGCGTCGGGCACCCCGGCGGCCCCGGGGCGGTCGCGCACCGCCAACGCCGAGATCCGGGCCTGGGCCGCGGAGCACGGCGTCACCCTCGCCGAGCGCGGCCGGCTCCCGGGCGGGTCATCGAGGCCTACGAGGCCGGCGACCCGACGATGCTGCCGAGCGCCGACGGCGTCGCGCCGGCGTCGGCGGCCGCCGAGCCGTCCCCGGCCGCCGAGCCGGCCCCGGACCCGTCGCCCGAGCCGACGCCGGACGCCGCGTCGGAGGACGGGGAGCGCCGCGGCCGCGACGGCCTGACCGGCCCCGAGCGCGAGACGATCCGGGGCTGGGCCACGGAGCAGGGCATCGACGTGAAGCCGCGCGGCCAGCTCAAGAAGGACCTGATCGGCAACTACCGCGCGTGGGAGTCCCGCCGCTGACCGACGGCGGCGCGAGCATCCACCGTCGGTAGGGACGATCCATTCCCGGACGTCATCCACGCCCTCGAGCCGGATCCCGTCACGTTTCCGGCAGGAGCCCACCGGATCTTCGATTTCGTGTCGCGGACGCCGGAGAGCATGCATGCTCATGAACCTCCTCGGCGCGCGCGGGCTGCCGTCGGACCACCGCCACATGCCGGGTTTCGGCGTCGACACGTACCGGTGGCTGAACGAGCAGGGCGAATTCGTGCTCGTGGAGTACGCGGGCCCACCGGCGCCGGGGGTCAGGGCCTGCGGCCCCACGCGCTGACCATGGGCGACGTCGCGAGGTCCGGGACGAGCCCGCGCGCGACGTTCCCGAGGTGCCGGTCGATCTCGGCGTCGGAGGCGATGCCGGCCGCGACGAGACGGTCGCGGATCTGCGCGACGGTGGCGAGCTCGAGCGTCGTGGCGGCCGGCGAGGTGATCGGGAAGTAGGCGTCGGCGCCGACCTCGCGCAGGCCGAGGTCGCGGAGCCGTCGCGGCAGGGTGCGCCCGTAGGCGAGGTCGGCGTCCCGCCCGGCCATGAGGGTGCGGAACCCGTGGCGCAGCCGGTTCGCGAGCTGCTGGGCCGGGCCGTACTCGTCGGGACACAGCAGTGGCTGCAGTCCGGGGTCGGCCTCCTCCAGGAGGAGCCGGCCGCCGGGGCGCAGCGCGGCGACCATGGCCGCGAGCGCGTCCTCGCGCCGCGGGACGTGGGTCAGCACGAGCCGGGCGTGGACGAGGTCGAGGCCGGTCGCCGGGGGTGGGTCGACCCCGACGTCGTGGCGGAGCACCGTCAGCTGCTCCGGCCCCGCGGCGTCGAGCCAGGAGGTGTCGATGTCGGTGGCCACGACGAGCCCGTGCACCCCGACCAGGTCGGCGAGCCGGTCCGGGACGCTGCGTCCGCCGGCGCCGACCTCCCAGCACCGCCACCCGGGCCCGACCCCCAGCGCGGTCGACGTGGCGGAACGTGGCGGCGTCGAACAGCTCGGCGAGCGCACCGAAGCGGGTGCCGGCCTCGCGCTGCTCGTTGGCCAGCAGGTAGCCCTCGTCGTCAGCCACGGGGCGCATCCTCCAGGCCGAGGGCCGCGTGAGCAGGTCGGCGACGTCGTGCGCGAAGCCCTCGTCGAGGTGGTCCGGGCCGGGTGAGCAGGCGGAACCACAGCGGCCCGAAGGCCAGGTCGAGGATCGTGTCGTCGTCGGGCCACGCGGCGGCGCCGTCCGCGGTCCCGCGGGCCGCGGCCAGGCGGGCCCGGTAGGAGCTCCGGACGGGCTCGAAGATCGCCTCGTCGAACGCGGCGCGCAACTGGGGATCCTGCTGCATCTCGCCGAGCAGCGAGGCCAGCAGCGGCCCGTGCTCGCCGGTGATCACCCGGACCACCGCGAGGAGCATCGCGCGCAGATCGCTCCCGAGGTCCCCGGTGTCGACGACGCCGATCTCGACCCGGCCGCGCCCCGCGACCATCGCGTCGACGAGGAGCGCGCCCCGCGAGGGCCACCACCGGTAGATCGTCTGTTTCCCGACCCCCGCCGCCTTCGCGACGCCCTCGATGCTCACCGCCGCCGGGCCGCGGGTCGCCATGATCGCCGCGCAGCTGCGCAGGACGGCCGCCTGGGCCGCCGCCGACCGCCGTCTCGGATCGCCCACGACACGAACCGTAGCGCCTTGCCGGCCGGGGGACGCGGAGTGCGCACGCTGACGACCCGAACCGGACCGTCTCGTCGCCGCGGCCCGCCATCGTCCACCCGGGGGAGTCCCATCGTGGTCTCGTTGTTCGAGCACGCCGGCGGGGAGGCGGGCCTTCACCGCCTCGAGCAGACCTTCTACGACAGCGTCCTGGCCGACCCGCTGCTCCAGCCGCTCTTCGGCGCCGGGCGCGCGAGCCACGTCGAGCACCTGACCGAGTTCACCGCGGAGTCCTTCGGCGGTCCGGACCGCTTCAGCCGCGAGCTCGGCGTCGCGCACCTCATCGACGTGCACCGGGGACTGCGGATCACCCAGGAGCAGCGGCAGCGGTTCGTGGCGCTGTACCTGGCCGCCCTCGACACCGCCGGCATGCCCACCGACGCGCCCTTCCGCGAGGCGGTGCGCGAGCACGTCGAGTTCGGGTCCCACGTCGCGGTGCAGAACTCCCACGCGCGCACCGACGCCGAGCTGCACCCGCTGCGCGAGGTCCCGCGGTGGACCTGGGCAGGCGACGACGAGGCGGGTGTCGAGGCACGAGGTCGACGGCGCGGGTCACCCCGCCCGGCGCCACTCCTGCGGCGTGAGGTCGTGGGCGGCGCGGAACCGGCGGATGAAGTAGCCGGGGTCGCGGTAGCCGACCCGGCCCGCGATCGCGGCGACGGTGAGGTCGGTCGTGGCGAGCAGGCGCCGGGCCTCCTGGAGGCGCCGCTCGGTGACCCACCGGCCGACGGTGCGCCCGGTCCGCCGTCGCACGACGGTGGTGACGTGGCCCGGCGAGCGGCCGACCGCGGCGGCCACGTCCCGCGCGGTGATCGGCTCGCGGAAGCTGGCCTCGAGCGCGTCGAACACGGCGGCCACGAGCGTCTCGTCGTGGTCACGCAGGTCGGCCGGCGCCGTCCGTGCCGAGCCGCCCGAGGCGCACGAGCAGCAGCGTCACGTGCGCGCGGGCGGCCTCGGCGTACCCGTCTCGCCGATCGTGCAGCTCCGTCGGCGAGGGCGGTGAGCTCGGCGAGCCACGCCGGCCGGTCCTCCGGCGGGACGTGCAGCCGCTCGCCGCCGGGCCGACCGCCGCGGGTGAAGGGGTAGAGCAGCGGGTGCGCCCGCCAGGCCGGCGGGGAGGACGGCGCGTCGGGGTCGACGAGGTCGGCGGGGAAGAAGACCGTCCACATCCGGGTGTCGGGGTCCTCGTGCGCGGCGACCGGCGTGACGACGGCACCGGGCGCGATGACCACGACGTCCCCGGTCCGCACCGCCCACGTCCGCCCGTCGACGTGCAGCGTCCCCTCGCCCCGCTCCACGTGGACCAGGACGAGGAAGTCGTGCACGTGCGCCCCGTGGGGCCCCCGCCCTGCAGCGGCCCCGGCCCCGAGCGGCGGTGCACGGTGACCGCCGGGACGCCGGGCGTGCGGGCGTACCCGACGACGGGCACCCCGGCGCCGGGAGCGGAGGAAAGTCCTGTCGTCACCGGGTTCCGTTCCTTGTCCGCAGGTGGTCGGGGGTCGAGGCTAGCGCGGGGACGGAGAACCGTCCCATCGACCACGAGGAGCACCAGGATGCCCGAGCCCACGACCCCGGGGCCCGGGGCGCGCCGGACCGACCCTTCCTGCCCGCGATGGGCGAGAACGGGTTCCCTGGCGATCTACGACGCGATGACGTGGCTGCTCGGCGCCCGCCCGCGCCCACCGCCGCCTGGTCGCCGCGGCCGGCCTCGCGCCCGGGCAGACCGTCCTGGAGGTCGGGTGCGGCACCGGGAACCTGCTCGTCGGTGGCCCGACGCGCAGCCGGGCGGCGACCGTCGTCGGGCTCGACCCCGACCCGGCGGCCCTGGAGCGGGCCCGCGCGAAGGCGGCGCGCGCGCGGCATGCGGTTCCGCGTGGAGCAGGGCTTCGCCGACGACCTGCCGCACCCCGACGGCAGCGTCGACCGCGTGCTGTCGGCCTTCATGTTCCACCACCTGCCCCCCGACGCGAAGCGGGCGATGCTCGCGGAGGTCCGGCGGGTCCTCGCCCCCGGCGGTCAGCTGCTCCTGCTCGACTTCGAGGGCGCCCCGCGTCCACAGCGCCTGGTCGCCCCCCTGCTCCGCCTGATGGCCGCGGCAGGGCGCGGCCACGGCCACGGCCAGGGGCACGGCCACGGCCACGGGCACGGGCACGGACGCCGGGGAGCCGCTCGAGCTCGTCCCCAACGACCCGGCGATGGTCCGGGAGCTGCTCGGCGAGGCCGGGCTCACCGACGTCGCCCAGGTCGACGCCGGGACGAACGCCTTCGGTCGCTGGGTCTCCACCGCGCCGTCCGCGCCGACTGACTCAGAAGCGGTCCGGGGTGTCGAGCACCGGATAGACCCGCACCTCGGGCGGCTCGGTCACCCCGGCCCGCTCCATGACCGTCGCGGATGTCCTGCTGGGCGTCGAAGAACCGGTGGAACGTCTCGGCGTCGGGCCACTCGTCGACCACCACCGCGCAGCCGTCTCGGGTCCTCCACGAACTGGTGGTGGATCGTGCCCTGACGCCGTCCGTCCTCGATGATCGCCTGCATCGTGGCGGCGTTCTCCCGCGGCGACCTTCGCCATGGTCTCGCCGGAGGTCGGCGAACTTCAGGTGACGATGACGCTCATGGTGGTCTCCGGTCAGCCGCGGGCGTAGGTCTCGGCGGTCTTCGACTCGAACTCCAGCCCGACGACGGCCTCGTCCCCGACGACCCAGGCGTCGTGGCCCGGGGCGATCCGGTAGGCGTTGCCGGGGACGAGATCGGCCTCGGTGCCGTCGTCGGCGACGACGTGCAGCTGCCCGGCGACGAGGTAGCCGAGGTGGGCGGCCTGGCAGCTGTCGGTCCCGGCGACGGGCTTGATGCACTCCGACCAGCGCCAGCCGGGCTGGAGCGTCATCCGGGCGAGGGTGGCGTCGCCCAGGGCCACCACCTCGAGCGTCGTCCGGTCGGGCGTCCTCGTCTCGTCCGGCGCGTCCATGCGCTCGGACGTCGATGCTGGTCATGGTTCTCTCCGATCTCGGTCGGCCTCGTCAGGGCATCTGGGCGCGGACGACGTCGAGGTTGCGG
Organism: uncultured Actinomycetota bacterium; assembly: GCA_963716955.1. Classification (GTDB taxonomy): domain Bacteria; phylum Actinomycetota; class Actinomycetes; order Mycobacteriales; family Pseudonocardiaceae; genus Actinomycetospora. The sequence goes on along the minus strand of CAVQUY010000005.1, from coordinate 256,664 downwards.
AACGTGACCTCGCCGCCGGCGAGCGCGTTCATCCGCTCGGCGATCGCCGCCGTCGCGGGGTGCTTCGAGTTCGTCATCGCGTCCTCGTAGCTGGGGAACTCGACGAGCTCGACGTGGACGCCCGGGCGTTCGCGGTCGGCGCCCAGGACGAACCACCGGGCGGTGCGCTCGGCGCCGATGTCGCGCATCCAGTCGTCGACGGCCGCGTCGAACTCCTCGAGCCGGTCGCTGCGGAACTCCATGAGCTGGACGAACGCCCCGGGCGCCGTGTCGAGGGGCGCGTCCCGCAGGCCGGCGCGGATGCCGTCGCGGAGCTCGGCGCCGTCGGTGTGCCCGTGCACGGCGACGGCGTGCTGGGCCGCGGCGTCCACGACCTCGTCCTCCTCGCCGGTCAGGGTCAGCGTGCACCCGCTCTCGCTCGGCATCTCGCGGCAGTCGACGATCTTGCGGGCCATGGCACAGCCCCTTCCGGAGTGGTCTGGATCACACCGAGGCTAGCAACGCCTCGGTGACCATGGTCACCAGGTAACCTAACGAGTATGGAGGAGTACTCGGAGTTCACGCGCGCGGTCCGCGATCTCGTGCTGGCCGGGGAGCGGTTCCGGGCCCGGGCGGGACGTCGCCGGGGGATCGGTCCGTCGGGGGTGACGGTGATGACGACGCTGCTCCTCGACGGCGCCCGCGGTCCGTCCGAGCTCGCCGGTCTGCTCGACATCACCACCGCGTCGGCCACCGAGCTGATCGACCGGCTGCAGGCCCTCGGCTTCGTGCACCGGCGTCCGCATCCCCGGGACCGCCGGCGGCTGCTCGTCGAGCTCACCGACAGCGGGGCGCAGGAGATCGCGGCCGTGTTCGGGTCCTTCACCGCCCGCGTCGAGCGCTCGGGCGAGGCGATGAGCGCGGGCGAGCGGGCCGCCGTCCTCGAGTTCGTCCGGACGGTCCGCCGCAACCTGGCGGAGGACGACCACGGGAGCCGGGGAGGACGCGGCGTCGTGATCCGGCCCGCCGGGCGCCCCGTCCGGCGCGTCGGCGTGATCTCCGTGGGCACCCTCGGGCATGACGACGCACCCGCTCCCGTCCCCGGAGCGCTGACCCGGTGCGGCTGACCACGTTCAACCTGCTGCACGGGCGGTCCCCGCACGACGGCGTCGTCGACCCCGGGCGCCTGCAGGCCAGTGCGACGGAGCTCGACGCCGACGTCCTCGCGCTGCAGGAGGTCGACCGCGGCCAGGACCGGTCCGGCCACGTCGACCAGACCGCGCTCGTCGCGGAGGCGCTCGGCGCCGGGCACGTCCGCTTCGCCCCGGCGCTGATCGGCACCCCGGGGCAGCAGTGGCGGCCCGCGCGGCCGGCCGACGACGCGACCGACCCCGCCTACGGCGTCGGGCTGGTCAGCCGGCACCCCGTCGCGCGCTGGCGGCGGATCGCCCTGGGCGGGTCACCGGCGATGCTGCCCGTGCTCGTCGACGGCCGGCGCGTCGCCCTCGTGCGCGACGAGCCCCGGATCGCGGTGGCGGCCGTGCTGGCGCCGCCCGCGCCGGTCGCCACGGTGGTGGCCGTGCACCTGTCGTTCGCCCCCGGCGTCAACGTGCTGCAGCTGCTGCGCCTCGCCCGGGCGCTGCGCGACGCCCCGCGCCCGGTCGTCGTCCTCGGGGACCTCAACCTCCCGGGACCGGTGCCGACCGCGGTGCTCCCGGGCTGGCGCTCCCTCGGGCGCGCGGTCACCTTCCCGACGACCGCGCCGTCCCTGCAGCTCGACCACGCCCTCGTCCGCGACGACCCGACGCGGCCGCTGCCCGCCGTCGAGCGGGCGTTCGCGATGCCCGTCGAGGTGTCCGACCACCGCGCCCTCGTCGTCGACCTCGGCGGGTGAGCCGACCGGTCGCGTCAGGCACGCAGGTCGGACTGCCAGCGCTCCTCGACGCGGCCGAACTTCCACACGGCGAGGGCCCCGACCCAGGCGAGGACGAAGAGCCCGACGATGACGAACCCGACGTTGCCGAGGTCGAGGTCGGCGACCCAGGACAGTGGGCCGCTCCGGATGCCGAGCCGGTCGGCGAGGATCGACACGAGCTCGATGACGCCGATGACGAGCGCGACGACGACCGACAGCGCCGTGATCGTGATGTTGTAGAAGACCTTGCGGACGGGGCGCATGAAGGCCCAGCCGTAGGCGAAGCACATGAACGCGCCGTCGAGGGCGTCGAAGAGGCTCATCCCGGCGGCGAAGAGGACCGGCAGGACGAGGATCGCCCACCACGGCAGCGTCGCGGCCGCGACGCCGCCGGCCAGGACGAGCAGCGAGATCTCGCTGGCGGTGTCGAAGCCCAGGCCGAACAGCATCCCCGTCGGGTACATGTGCGCGGGCTTGCGGACGGCCTTCGTGACGCGCCCGAGGATGCGGTTCATGAAGCCGCGCTCGTCGAGGTGGCGCTCGAGCTCGGCCTCGTCGTAGTCGCCGTGGCGCATCCGCCGGAAGATCCGCACGATCCCGACGAGCACCACCAGGTTGATGACGCCGATCAGGATCAGGAACAGCCCGCTGACGGCGGTGCCGACGAGGCCGCCGACGACCTTGAGCGGCGAGTCGTCGTCGCCGATCCCGGTGGTGACGGCGCGGACGCCGAGCCCGAGCAGCAGGACGAGCACGAACACGATCGTCGAGTGGCCCAGCGAGAACCAGAACCCGACGGTGAGGGGGCGGGGCCGCGTCCCGGCCTCGCCGTCGCGGTCCGCGAGCAGCTTGCGCGTGGTGTTGTCGATGGCCGCGATGTGGTCGGCGTCGAAGGCGTGCCGCATCCCGAGCAGGTAGGCGGTCAGGCCGAGACCGAGGCCGAACACGCCGGCGCCGCCCAGTTCGTAGTGCGCGGGCGCGACGAACACGACGAGGGTGCCCCAGCCGAGCACGTGGAGCAGGAGGACGAAGCCGGCCATCCCGCCCACGGAGCGCTTCTCGGGACGGGTGAGGGCGAAGCGGCGCGTGGGGGCGGGCGCGGTCATCGTCACGAGCCGGAACGTTCCCTCGACCGTCTCGCTGATGCAAGTCTTGTGCAGTTGAGCTATCCATGCAGTCGGGGCCGAACGGCCCAACGCCCGGGATCCCGCGTTCCTCCTCGCCGCGCGACGGTCATCCGTGATGCATGACGTATGCGAACTACCAGGACGAGCTGTACGCCCAGGGCCGGCGCGGGGACGCCCCGCAGTACCCGATCGCCCTCGCCGACCTCGAGGAGAAGGCGTCGCACATGATGACGCCGAAGACGTGGGGCTACGTGGCCGGCGGCGCGGGCAACGAGCAGACCCAGCGGGCCAACGTCGCGGCCTTCGAGCGCTGGGGGCTCTACCCGCGGATGCTCGTCGCGCCCGAGGAGCGCGACCTGTCGATCGACCTGTTCGGGCACACGTTCCCGTCGCCGATCTTCATGGCGCCGATCGGGGTGTACGGGCCGTGCAGCCAGGACGGGCACGGTGACCGGCACTGCGCGGAGGCCTCGGCCCGCACCGGCGTCCCGTTCTTCGCGGGCACGCTCTCGGCGGACCCGATGGAGGACGTGGTCCCGCTCCTGGGCGACACCACGGGCTTCTTCCAGCTCTACACGCCGCCGGACCGCGACCTCGCCGCCAGCCTCGTCCACCGCGCGGAGAAGGCGGGCCTGAAGGGCATCGCGGTCACCCTCGACACCTGGGTCACCGGCTGGCGGCCCCGCGACCTGCGCGGCGCGCACTACCCGCAGGTCCCCAGCACCTGCCTCACCAACTACACCAGCGACCCGGAGTTCCGGAAGCGCCTGGGCCCGGACGACGACCCCGTCGAGACCTTCATCGCGAACCTCCCGATCTTCGGCGGGCCGTTCCGGTGGGAGGACCTCGACTGGCTGCGCGCCGAGACCGACCTGCCGATCATGGCCAAGGGCATCTGCCACCCCGACGACGCCCGGCGCGTGAAGGACCACGGCGTCGACGCGGTCTACTGCTCCAACCACGGCGGCCGGCAGGCCAACGGCGGCCTCACCACCGTCGAGTGCCTGCCCGGCGTCGTCGAGGCCGCCGACGGGCTGCCGGTGCTCTTCGACTCCGGCGTGCGCAGCGGCGCCGACGTCGTCAAGGCGCTGGCCCTCGGGGCGACCGCGGTGGGGATCGGGCGCCCGATCGCCTACGGCCTGGCCATCGGCGGCACCGCGGGCGTCGAGCACGTGCTCCGCATGATCCTCGCCGAGGCCGACCTGATCATGGCGGTCGACGGCTACCCGTCGGTGAAGGACCTCACCCCGGAGGCGCTGGCGCGCACGTGACCCCGGCTACCAGCCCAGCTCGCCGTCGTCCTCGGCGAAGGTGCCGGTGGGGCCGTCGGCGCCGATCGTGGCCAGGCGCACGACGGTGCGCGGCGCTGACCTCGACGGGGCGGCCGTGGGGGTTCGCGACGCCGCCGAGCTCGGTCGCGGTGTAGCCGGGCTCGATGGCGTTGATCCTGACCTCGGGCACGGCCCGGGCGTACTGCACGGTCAGCATCGAGACGGCGGCCTTCGTCGCGGCGTAGACGATCGCCTCGACGTGGGAGGCCGGCTTGTCCGGGTCGTGGTTGGCGGTGAACGACCCGAGGGCGCTCGACACGTTGACGACGACGGGGTTCGCCGAGCGCCGCAGGAGCGGCAGCGCGGCCTCGGTCACCCGGATCACGCCGACGGCGTTCGTGTCGAACATGGTCCGGGCGTCGGGGCCGTTGCGGGCCAGCATGGCGATCCCGGCGTTGTTGACGAGCACGTCCAGGCCGCCGTCGGCCTCGATCCGGGCGAGGGCGGCGGCGACGGAGGCGTCGTCGGTGACGTCGAGCCGGACGGCCCGGGCGCCGAGCTCCTCGGCGGTCGCGCGACCCCGGGCCTCGTCGCGGGCGCCGACGTAGACGGTGTGCCCGGCGGCGACGAGCTGGCGGGCGGTCTCCCGGCCGAGGCCGCGGGTCGCGCCGGTGACGAGTGTGGTGGTCATGGGCACCAGCCTGGGCGGGTCCCGGACGGCGAGGCAGTCGTCCGGCTGTCGTAGGACCGGCAGGGCCAGGACAGATCGCGGGGACCGGCGGAGGATCGGCGATCGTGGAGACGTGGGAGTTCGGGCGGATGCTGCGCCGGTCGCGCGACCGCGTCGCGCCCGCGACCGTCGGGGTCCCCCTCGGGGGCCGGCGCCGGGCCGCGGGGCTGCGTCGTGAGGAGCTCGCCGGTCTCGCGGGGATCTCCGCGGACTACCTGACCCGGCTCGAGCAGGGCCGGGCGACGTCCCCGTCGGCGCAGGTCGTGGAGTCGCTGGCCCGCGCCCTGCGCCTGCCCGACGCCGAGCGCGACCTCCTGCACTCCCTCGCCGGGCTCGCCGCGCCGGGGCCCGACGTCGTGCCGTCGAGGATCACGGCGAGCGTGCAGCGCCTGCTGGACCGGCTGGCGCACACCCCCGTCGTCGTCTACGACGCCACCTGGACCCTCCTCGTCGCCAACGCGCCCTACGACGCGCTGATGGGGGAGACCACGACGTGGCAGGGCCTCGAGCGCAACGCCGTGTGGCGCACCGTCACCGGCCTCCCCACGCGGGTGGTGGCCACCGCGGAGCACCACGCCGAGCACGAGGCGCACCTGGTCGCGGACCTGCGCCTGACCGCCGCCCGCTACCCCGGGGACCGGACGCTGCGGCGGCTGGTCGGCGAGCTCACCGCGCGCAGCCCGCGCTTCGCCGAGCTGTGGGAGGCCGGCGAGCCCGGAGCCGCGCCAGGACACGTCGAAGCACAAGACCGTCGAGCACCCCGCGGTCGGGCGGATCACGCTGGACTGCGACACCCTGTTCGTCGCGACCGACGACGTGCGGATCATGGTCTACACCGCCGAGCCCGGCACCGAGGACGCCGAACGGCTCGCGCTCGCGGTCGTGCTCGGGACCCAGACGCTCGTCGAGTAGGCGGCCTCGTGGAATGTCCCGGGGCCTCGTCGGGGTTCTGGGCGACATGAGCGAGCAGAGTGTGGAGCGCAGCCCCACGAGCTGGGTCAGCGAGCAGACCGAGAAGATCCTGGAGACCGGGACGACCGAGGGCATCGAGGTGCTCGGCTCGCCGATCGTGCTGCTGACGCTGCGCGGGGCGAAGTCGGGCAAGCTCCGCTACACGCCGGTGATGCGCGTGGAGCACGAGGGCAGCTACGCCGTCGTCGCCTCGAAGGGCGGCGCCCCGGAGCACCCCGTCTGGTACCACAACATCAAGGCCCATCCCGAGTTCCCCCTGCAGGACGGGACCGAGACGAAGACCTACGTCGCCCGTGAGGTGTCGGGGCAGGAACGGGCGCAGTGGTGGGAGCGGGCCGTCGCGGCCTACCCGTCCTACGCGGAGTACCAGGAGAAGACCGACCGGGAGATCCCGGTCTTCGTGCTCGACCCGAAGTGACCCACCGGACCGGACCGGGGCCGACCGATCACGGCCGGGCCCCGGTCCGGTCCGCTCCGAACCATGCGGCGAGCTGCGCCGCGGTGGACGCGTCGAGGGCCGGCTCCCGGCTGGTGGCGCGGTGGCGCTGCAGGAGCGCCTCCACCTCGATCTCGGCGTCGGGCTCGTCCGGGCGCAGCGGCCCGCCGTGCGGGTCGGGGTCCGCGGGCCCGAGGTCGAACCAGAGGCTGTACCCGCCCCGGTAGGGCTCGTCGCCCCAGCGTGCGGCCAGCGATGTGAGCAGGGCGGCCAGGTGCGGCGCGCCCCGGACGACGTCCGCGGCGGTGGCGCGGACCGCGCGCCCGTCGGCGAGGGTGACCCGGAGGCCCTGGGCCTCGTGGGCGACCAGCTCGAGCACCAGGCCGTGCTCCGTGTCCGCCCGCTCCCGGACGGCCGCCACGAGCTCGTCGACGAGGAGCACGAGGGTCTCGTGCGACACCCCGCACCGCCAGGCCGCGGCCGCCGCGAGCGCGAAGGCGCGGGCGTCGCCCACGGTGTGGTCCCCGACGAGCAGGTCCGCGTGCGCGGTCAGGGTCGCCATGAGGCCTCCTCGCGCGGCGGTGTCGGCGTCCGGGATCACCGGCGGCCTCGAGCACGAGGAGCGATCTGGTTGCGCACCATCGAACTACTCACCGTTGTACAGGGCGGAGGACGCACCGCGATCGCCGTGCAAAGTGCATCACCCGTTCGGCGCACGAGCAAAGGTTCGTTCACGCAACGTGATCAGTCGTCGGCTGCTCGGCGGCCTCGGGGCGCGGTCGGGAGACGATGAGCTGCGCGATGCCGATGGCGAGGACCCCGACGGTCAGCAGTCGCTCGGCGGCGGGCAGCTCGTGGACGTAGCCGTAGATCTGGGTGCCGACGGCGAACAGCTGGGCGCCGAGCGGGAGGGCGATGGCGGGCCACCCGGTGATCTCCCGCGAGGCCTGCGCTCCCACGGGCAGCCGGGTCGCGCCGACGGCGAACGCGAGGGAGCCCGCGCTCCAGAGGAAGTCGTAGGGGCCCTGGTGGGACACCGCCTGCGTCGCCGAGAGGCTGTACAGCGGCGTCGGCCACGGTGAGGCAGACCAGCCCGGCCCCGACCCACGGCCAGCTGCCGCCGAGCCGCCACGACATCAGCGGGAGCGTGCCGAGGAGGGCCCCGAGGAGCAGGACGTCCCCGAGCGGGTAGGCGACGGTGACCACCAGGCCGAGCGGGTCGACCGGCGAGTTCTCCACCACCGGCAGGATGACGAGCGCGACGCCGGGCGTGGCCACGATGAGGACCACGACGAGGCCGTCGAGCCACCGGTGCCAGGGCACGCCGCTGACCCGGGCCCGGACCATGAGCACCAGGCCCGCCATGAACAGCGGGTAGGTCGCCAGGTAGAGCACGTCGGTCGGGTTCGGGGCCGGCACCGTGGCGACGTTGTCGTACAGCACGCCCCACGCGATCTCGGCGAGCCCGAAGAGCAGGAGCGCGGCGGCGAAGCACCACCACGCCGCGCGGCTCGGGCCCGTCCGTCGGCGGGTCGCGCCCCGCGCGCAGATCGCGCTCGAGGCGAGGATGAGCGCGTCGTGGAGCCAGTCGTCGATGATCGGGTAGTCCGGGGCGTCGTTGCCGGCCGCGATCTGGTGGCCGGCCTCGACGAGCAGCCCCACCAGCAGCACCGCGGCGACGCACGCCGGCGCCGCCCGGCGCGCGCTCATCCCGCCTCCGCGAGTGCGAGGACCTCCTCGAACCCGGCGACGAGGCAGTCCCGGAAGAGCGCGGGCTCGGTGATCGCGGCCGGGTCGAGCGTCGCGGCGATGCAGCAGGTGTCCTCGTGGGAGGTCAGCGCGATCATCGCGGCCCCGCCGGGCAGCGGGGCGAACGGGTAGCTGCGCACGATCCGCGCGCCGGCCAGGTAGGAGGGCCGGGTCATCCCGCGGACGTTGCTGGCCTGGAGGTCGTTGGCGCTGGTGGCGGCGCCCTGGACGCGGGCGAGCAACGGTGCGGGCAGCACGGCCAGCACCGGCGCGATCAGCCCGAGCGCGTCGACGAACCGCTCGCCCGTCACGGCCCGGACGATGTCGTGGACCTGCCCGATCCGGGTCGCGGCGTCGACGTCGTCGAGCGGGACGGCGAAGCGGGTCCCCGCCCAGCGGTTGCCCCCCATCGGGTCCGAGGGCTCGCGGGTGTTCACCGGCATCCCCACCGGGATGCGGGCGGGGACCGTCGCCCCGAGCGCGAGGTGGTAGCGGCGCACGCCCCCGACCAGGGCGGCGAGGTAGGCGTCGTTGAGCGACCCGCCCGCGGCGCGGCCCGCGGCCTTGAGGCGGGCGAGGTCCACGTCGAGGGCCTCGAGGCGCCGGTTGAGGCTGCGGGCGCGCAGCGCGGGGGAGCCCGTGAGGGTCGGGGGGAGCGCGGCACGCGCCGCGGACCAGACGACGTCCCAGCCGTCGGCGAGCGTGGCCACCGGCGCGACCGCCGCCCGCCCGAGCAGCGTCGCCCCGGAGCGCAGCCCGCCGAGCACGGCGGGCGGCGCGGCGACCAGGGAACGGGCGGCCTGTGACGCGGTGAGCCCGAGCCGCGAGGGCGGCGCCGCGTCGGGCGGCGGGGGGTCGGTCTTGTCCTCGGTGTGCTCGCGCACGGTGCTGTGCAGCAGCCCCAGGATCTGCACCAGCCCCATCCCGTCGGCGAGGCTGTGGTGGACCTTGAGCAGGTAGCCGGCGCGCCCGCCCTCGAGCCCCTCGACCAGCAGCGCCTCCCAGAGCGGGCGGCTGCGGTCGAACGGGGTCATCGCGGACAGCGCGGCCTGGTCCAGCAGCTCGCGCATCCCGCCGGGGTCGGCCAGCCGCATCCGGCGGAGGTGGAACGACAGGGCGAAGTCCCGGTCGGGGACCCAGGCCGGCGCGCCCCAGCCCCACGGCTCGAGCACCCGCTGGCGCAGCCGCGGCACGAAGCGGGTGGCCCAGTCGTGGGCGGCGAGGAGACGGTCCCAGTCGGGCGCGGTGTCGAGGACGTCGACGATCATGACGACCGAGCGCAGCCGCGGGTCGACCTCGGCCCGCCACATCATCGCCTCGAGCGCGTTCATCTCGCCCGGGGCGTCCGCCAGCGGGTCCGACTCCTGGGTCACCGGCGTCCTCCGCGGGCCGTCCGGGGCCGGCCTCAGCGTCGGAGGGCCGAGCGCTTGACGCCGCCGACGACCGCGGTGACCAGGAACAGCACGATGCCGATGATCGCCAGCCAGAAGAGCCCGTGGATCACGATCCCGAGGACCGCGAGGACCAGCCAGATGACCAGGGCGACGAGGATCAGAGCGAGCATCGGAGGCCTCATCCCGACGGGGGAAGGCCGCTCCTCCCCGGACCGCTCCAGCGTGGCAGGTCCGGGGCCCGCTGACGAGGCGACCGGCGGCAGTCGGCCCAGACGTCCCCGATGCCGGGATCGGTGCACCACACCCAGCGGGCGGCGGCCGACGACGGTGGCCGACCGGCGGCGCCGGGCGCACCATGGCGGGTGGGAGCGGACCCCACGACGGAGTCGCCCCGTCCCGAGGGGAAGCCTCAGCAATGAATGTCCTCGTCATCCATCGTCATCGTGGTCGTGCTGCTCGGCCTGATCCTGACCTCGTCCACGTTCCGCCTGGTCCAGCAGTACGAGCGGGGCGTCGTCCTGCGGTTCGGCCGGCTCCTGCCCGCGGTGCGCGAGCCGGGGCTGCGCGCGATCGTCCCGGTGGCCGACCGCATGCGGAAGGTGTCCATCCAGACCGTGGTGCTCGACATCCCGTCCCAGGGGACGATCACCCGGGACAACGTCACGATCGGCGTCGACGCCGTCGTCTACTTCCGCGTCGACGACCCGGTGCGCGCGGTGATCAACGTCGAGAACTACGTGCAGGCCACCTCGCAGGTCGCCCAGACGTCCCTGCGCTCGGTGATCGGGCGCTCGGACCTCGACACCCTGCTCTCCGACCGCGCCCGCATCAACGCCGAGCTCCGCGACGTCATCGACGCGCCGACCGAGGAGTGGGGCATCGTCGTCGAGCGGGTGGAGATCAAGGACATCTCGCTGCCCGAGAGCATGCGCCGCTCGATGTCCCGCCAGGCCGAGGCCGAGCGTGACCGGCGGGCGCGGGTCATCGCCGCGGACGGCGAGCTGCAGGCCTCGGGCAAGCTCTCCGAGGCCGCCGGGACGATGAGCGACACCCCCGGCGCCCTGCAGCTGCGCCTGCTCCAGACCGTCACCGACGTGGCGGCCGAGAAGAACAGCACGCTGGTCATGCCGTTCCCGGTGGAGCTGCTGCGGTTCTTCGAGCACGCGACCGGGGGCGCCGGCGCGCGACCGGTGCCGGCGAGACCGCCCCGGCCGAGCGGGCGCACCGCAACGGTGCCGCCGTCCCGGTGGAGGCGCTGCCCGACGTCGCCGTCCCCGGGTCGGCCGAGGTCCCGGAGCCGGCAGCCCTGCCGGAGCCGGCCGCCGTCCCGGAGCCCGTGGACCTGCCGGAGCCGCCGGCGTTCACCACAGACGGCCGGGCAGATCCTCGGTGAGCCGCGCCAGCTCGTCGCGTCGGACGGCCGCGTAGGTCGCGGCCACCCGCTCGTCGTACTCGGCCAGGCTGAGCCGGCCGTGCTCGAGGGCGCGGGTCAGCCGCTCGACCACCAGCGCGCGCTCCCGGTCGGAGGCGCGGACCCCGCTGCGCTCCGCGTCCATCCGCCCGCCGTCCCGTCGTCCTCGGCCCTTTCCCGAGAGCCTACGAGCCGCCGCGCTCCAGGGCCCGGAACGACGCCGGGCCGGGACGGACCGAGGGCCGCCCGCAGCTCGCGGACGGCCCTCGATCGGACGGTCAGAAGTACGTCTTGCGCCCGACCGGCCGCCCGACCGCGCCCAGGATCGTGAGGATCAGGCCGACGACCAGCAGGATCCACCCGATGGTCACGATGATGCTGGGAACGGGCAGCAGGTAGCCCAGGACGACGAGGATGATGCCGAGGATGATCACGTTGGGTGCCTTTCGACGGTGGGGGAGCGGTCTACCGGCCCGCGGCGCTCGAACATCCGAGGTTCGTTCCGGCACTGTCCGCAACGAGTGTGGACGGTGCGGCGGTGCTGGCGGCGGGCCGATCGGGACAATATTTTCCCTTTACATCTGATCGGACGGCGTCACCGACGGTGACCTCGTGGCCGTGACGGAGCCTCGACGACGGGAGGGCCCGTGGCCCAGTTCTACGTCGACGGCTACCGGCCCGGCGACCCGTTCGTCAGCGAGCCGCACCCCGCGGTCGTCGACGGCCCCCGCTCGGTGCCCGAGACCACCGACGTCCTGGTCGTCGGCGCCGGACCGGCCGGGCTCGTGCTCGCCGCGCAGCTGGCGAACTTCCCCGACCTCGAGCACCGTCGTCGTCGACCGCCGCGACGGTCCGCTGCAGGTCGGGCAGGCCGACGGCGTCGCGTGCCGCACCGTCGAGATGTTCGAGGCGTTCGGCCTGGCCGGGCGCCTCGTCGACGAGGGCTACCAGGTCAACGAGGTCAGCTTCTGGCGTCCCGACCCGGACCGCCCCGGGCACATCGCGCGGACCGGCCGCATCCCCGACGTCGAGGACGGCCTGTCCGAGATGCCGCACGTGATCGTCAACCAGGCGCGGATGCTCGCCTACCTGCGCGGGCACATGGCCCGGGCGCCGCGGCGGCCCGAGCCCTTCTACGGGCTGCAGGTCACCGGCGTCGACGTCGACACCGCCGGACCGGCGGAGCCCGGTGACGGTGACCCTGGCCCGCGTCGGGGAGCCGGGCGGCACGACGACGATCCGGGCGCGCTACGTCGTCGGGTGCGACGGCGCCCGCAGCGCCGTGCGCGCCGCGATCGGGCGCGAGCTGGTCGGCGACGCGACGAACCAGGCCTGGGGCGTCATGGACGTCCTCGTCGACACCGACTTCCCCGACATCCGGCTCAAGAGCGCGATCACCTCGGCCGCGGGCAGCGTCCTCGTCATCCCCCGCGAGGGCGGCTACCTGGTCCGGCTCTACGTCGAGCTCGACCACGAGCGCGACGCGGCGATGCTGCGCGAGGGCAGCGTCACGCCCGGGAAGCTCGCCGCGGTCGCGAACCGCATCCTGGCGCCCTACACGGTCGAGGTCCGCGACGTCGGGTGGTGGTCGGTCTACGAGGTCGGCCAGCGCCTCTGCGACCGCTTCGACGACGTCCCCGACGACGAGGCCGGGACCCGCCTGCCGCGGGTGTTCATCGCCGGCGACGCCTGCCACACCCACAGCGCGAAGGCCGGCCAGGGCATGAACGTGTCGATGGCCGACGCGTGGAACCTCGGCTGGAAGCTCGGCGCCGTGCTGCACGGGACCGCGCGCCCGGAGCTCCTGCGGACCTACTCGCAGGAGCGCCGGCGCGTGGCGCAGGAGCTCATCGACTTCGACCGCGAGTTCTCGGCGAGGTTCCGCGCCCACCCCGACGCCGCGGACGCCGACCCCGAGGAGTTCCAGCGCTACTTCCGCGAGCAGGGCCGCTTCACCGCGGGGGTCGCCGTCCGGTACCCGCCGTCGATGATCACGGCGGACGACCCCGCGCAGCACCTCGCGACGGGCTTCGAGGTCGGGACGCGGTTCCACTCCGCCCCGGTCGTGCGGCTCGCCGACGCCAGGCCGATGCACCTCGGCCACGCCGCCCGCGCCGACGGCGCCTGGCGGCTCTACCTGTTCGCCGACCGCGACGGCGCCGCCCTGCGGGCCCTCTGCGACCACCTGGGCACGACCCTGCCGCGGTTCACCCCCGACGGCGCCGACCCCGACGCCGTCGTCGACGTCCGTGCGGTCTTCCCGCAGCACCACCACGACGTCGAGGTCACCGACCTGCCCGCGGTGCTGCGGCCGCGCAAGGGCCGCTTCGGGCTGGTCGACCACGAGAAGGTGTTCTGCCCCGACCCGGCCGCCGACGACGTCTTCGACCTGCGCGGCGTCGACCGCGACACGGGCGCCGTCGTCGTCGTCCGCCCCGACCAGTACGTCGCCCACGTGCTCGGGCTGCACGACCACGACGCCCTCGACGCCTTCCTCGGGCGGGTCCTGCTCGAGGTGCCCTGAGGTCGGCGCGCAGGTCCGCGACGGCGCGTCGCGGGACGGCCGCCGGGGAACAGGCCCGGTGCCACGACAGCGAGGAGAGCGACGATGCCGAACGGTGGAGTGCGGCCCCTGCTGGAGGCCCTCGACGGGGTCCTGGCGGAGACGCGGGACTTCTACACCGACCTCCACGCCCACCCCGAGCTGTCGGACCAGGAGCACCGCACCGCGGCCCACGCGGCCGCGCGGCTCGAGGCGGCCGGCTTCGAGGTGACGACGGGCGTCGGCAGCACGGGCGTCGTCGGCGTGCTGCGCAACGGCGACGGCCCGACCGTGGCGCTGCGCGCGGACATGGACGCCCTCCCGGTGGCGGAGGCGACCGGCCTGCCCTACGCCAGCACCGTGACCGCCACCGACGCCGACGGCGTCGAGACGCCCGTCGCGCACGCGTGCGGCCACGACATGCACGTGGCGTGGCTGGCGGCGGCGGCGAGCCTGTTCGCGGCGCACCGCGACGCGTGGTCGGGGACGCTCGTGGCGCTGTTCCAGCCGGCCGAGGAGACCGGGACCGGCGCGCAGTCGATGGTCGACGACGGCCTCGTCGCGCGGTTCCCGACCCCGGACGTGGTGCTCGGCCAGCACGTCATGCCCGCGCCCGCCGGGATCGTCGCCACCCGGCCCGGCACGGCCACCTCGGCGTCGGACGTCTGGCGGATCCGGATGTTCGGCCGGGGAGCGCACGGCTCCATGCCCGAGGCGGCGGTCGACCCGGTGGTGATGGCCGCGTCCACGGTGGTGCGCCTCCAGACCGTCGTGTCCCGCGAGCTGGGCATGAACGAGGCCGCGGTGCTGACCATCGGCGTGCTGCGGGCGGGCAGCAAGGAGAACGTCATCCCCGACGAGGCGACCATCGGGCTGAACCTGCGCTGCTACGACGAGGGCGTGCGCGCCCGCGCGCAGGACGCCATCCGCCGCATCGTGGCCGCCGAGGCGCACGCCGCGGGCGCGCCGCGGGAACCGGAGATCACGCCGGTGGAGACCTACCAGGTCACCGACAACGACCCGGCCGCGACCGACCGCGTGCTGACGGCCCTCCGCGGTCACTTCGGCGCGGACCGGGTGGCGCCGATGGGACCGACCTCGGCCAGCGAGGACTTCGGCGTGCTGGGCCGGGCCTGGGGAGCGCCCTCGGTGTTCTGGTTCGTGGGCGGCGTCGACCAGGACACCTACGACACCCTGGCGCGCGAGGGCCGGCTCGCCGAGCTGCCCACCAACCACAGCCCGCAGTTCGCGCCGGTGCTGGACCCGACGGTGCGCACCGGCGTCGAGACCCTGGTGACCGCGGCCGGGGCCTGGCTGGCGCCGGAGGGGGGCGGGGCCGCGGGGTGAGCACCGCATCGGCGACCGCGCTCGCGCTGGACCTGGCCGGGACGTTCGCGTTCGCCCTCAACGGGGCGCTCACCGCGGTGCGGGCCGCGCGGCTGGACATCGTCGGCGTCGTGACGCTGGGCATGATCACCGCGCTCGGCGGAGGCATCCTGCGCGACGTCCTGCTCGGGGCGCTGCCCCCGGCGACGTTCAGCGACTGGCGCTACCTGGTGGTGGCGGCCGGGGGCGGGCTCGTCGCGTTCGTGCTGAGCCGCCAGCTCGAACGGCTCGCCACCCCGATCACGGTGTTCGACGCCCTGGGCCTGTCGCTGTTCGCGGTGACCGGCGCCGGGAAGGCCCTCGCCCTGGGCGCCGGGGTCGGGCAGTCGATCCTGCTCGGCACGATCACCGCGGTCGGCGGCGGCACCCTGCGCGACGTGCTCGTCCGGCGGGTCCCCAGCGTGCTGAGCAGCGAGCTGTACGCGATCCCCGCGCTCGTCGGCGCGACGATCGTGGTGGTGCCCGCGCGGCTCGGCGTCGGGGGAGCGGTCTGGGCCTACGCCGGCGCGGCGGCGTGTCTGGTCATCCGCCTGCTCGGCGTCCGCTTCCGGCTCGAGGCGCCCCACCCGCGGGGCGCCGGGAGCCCGGAGCGGCCCGACGCCTGACGGAACAGAGCGAGTGGGCTCCCACGGTTGCGGCGGGAGCCCTCGGAGCCCACTCGGCGATCACGACCGCGTCAGCGCGCCCAACCGGAAACCCTCGTAGTCCTTCCCCGCCACCTCGGCGAGCTGCTCGCGGTAGGCGCCGATCCCGGCCATGTAGAACATGACGGCGTTCTTCTTGCCGGGGATGTTCGCCCCGAAGATCCACGAGTCGGCCTGGGGGAAGAGCGTCGCGTCCGCGATCTCCCGACACGTCGCGGTCCAGCCGGCCTCGGCCTCCGGGGTCGGCTCGACGGTCCGGGCGCCGCGGCGCTCGGCCGAGGCGATCAGCTCGCCGATCCACTCGACCTGCGTCTCGATGCTCGGCGGCAGGTTGGTGAACGGCCCGTTCGGGCCGAGGATCATGAACATGTTGGGGAACCCGGCCTTGGAGAGCCCCAGGTAGCTCGTCGGGCCGTCGGTCCAGTGCTCGTCGATGTGCCGACCGCCGCGCCCGCGCAGGTCCATCGCGCGGTAGTTGCCGTCGACGGCGTCGAACCCGGTGGCGAAGACGAGGACGTCGAGCTCGTGCTCCACGCCGTCGGCGGTGCGCACCCCGGCCGGGGTGATCTCCTCGATCGGGGTCTCGGTGAGGGACACGAGCTCGACGTTGTCCCGGTTGTAGGTCTCGTAGTAGCCCTCGTTGCACAGCGGGCGCTTGGCGTAGAGGTCGTGCGGGGTGAGCTTGCGGGCCGTCTCGGGGTCGTCGACGACCTCGGCGATCTTGGACCGGATGAACGCCGCCGCGGCCGCGTTCGCCTCCGGATCGGTCGCGATGTCGCAGAACGTGCCGAACATGAACCGGAAGCCGTTGCCCTTGTCCCAGTTCTCCTGGAACACCCGCTGCCGCTCCTCCGCGGAGACGCTCATCGCCTCGACGCCGCTCTCCTCGAACCCGAAGGCGACGACCGAGCCCCGGACCTGGTCCCAGATCGCGTCGAAGTCCCGCTTCGTGGCGTCGACCTCGGCCTGGTCGACGGGCCCGTTGCCCGAGGGCACGCAGTACTGCGGCGAGCGCTGGAAGACCGTGAGGTGGCCCGCGGTCCTCGCGGCGGCGGTGATGAACTGCGTCCCGGTCGAGCCGGTGCCGATGACGCCGACGCGCTTCCCCGTGATGTCGAGGTCGGCCGGCCACGCGTTGGTGTGCACCAGGCGGCCCGCGAAGCGGTCCCGGCCCGGGATGTCCGGCATGTTGCTGCGCGCCAGCAGCCCGAGCGCGTTGACGAGGTAGCGGCAGGTCAGCGACTCGCCGCCGGCGGTGCTGACCGTCCAGAGGTCGGTCTCCTCGTCGAAGACGGCGCCGGTCACCTCGGTGTCGAGCTGGATGTCGCGGGCGAGGTCGTAGCGCTCGACGACGTGCTGCAGGTAGGCGAGGACGTCGGGCTGGTCGAGGTAGCGGGTGTTCCAGTCCCACTCCTGGAGGAGGTCCTTGTCGAAGGAGTAGCGGTAGACGAAGCCCTCGGTGTCGGACTTGGCCCCGGGGTAGGTGTTGAAGTACCAGGTGCCGCCGACGCCGCCGCCCTTCTCGAAGGCCCTCGCGGTCAGCCCGAGCCGGTCGCGCAGCGTGTGCAGCATGTAGATGCCGCCGAAGCCGGCGCCGATGACGACGGCGTCGACGTCCGGGGTGGAGGTGGTGGTCACGGGGTGCTCCTCGGGTGCTCTCGCGGGTCGTGGGGTGGTGGCGCTCAGCCGCGGTACCAGGCGGCGGAGTTCGGAGTAGGTGCGCCGCGCTAGGGAGAGTTCAGCCGCACCAACGCCGCCGGGCCCGTCGCGGCGGGACGCACGACCGTGCGCGCCGTGCTCTCGAGCTTCGGGAACACCGCGCGGTAGTGGTCGAGCGGGATCCCCAGCAGCGCGCACAGCAGCAGCCGCAGGAGCGTCTGGTGGGCGACGACGAGCACCCGGCCGTCCGGGTGCGCGGCCGCCGCCTCGGTGAGGACCGGCATCGCCCGCGCGACGGCGTCGGCGCCGGGCTCGCCGCCGGGCAGCGGCGAGCTCGCGGGCCGGGCGAGGAACGCGGCCAGCGCGTCCGGGAACTGCTCGCCCATCTCCTCGCGCGTCCGGCCGTCGCCCTCGCCGAAGTCCACCTCGACGAGGCGTTCGTCGACCCGGCAGGTGAGCCCGGCGGCCCCGGCCGCGGGGCGCGCGGTGTCGTGGGCGCGGCTCAGCGGCGAGGTGAGCACGGCGTCGAGCCCGGCCCCGGCGGCCCACCCGGCCAGCGCCGCGGCCTGCTCGTGGCCGCGCGGGGTGAGGGCGACGTCGGAGCGCCCGGCGTAGCGGTTCTCGGCGTGCCACACGGTCTCGCCGTGCCGGACCAGCACCAGCTCGGTCATCCACCCACCCTGTCGCGACCGACCCAGCCGCGGTCGGCCAGGGCGGCGCGGAACGCCTCGTAGCGCTCCTCGAGGGCACCGGCCGGCCGCGGCTCGACGACCTCGGCGATCCGCACCATCGCCTCCGCGGCGGCGACGAGGTCGGGCTCGGCGTCGCCGGCCTCCACCGCGGCCCGCGCCAGCACCGCCGCGCCGAGCGCGGGCTCGGACTGCTGCGGGAGCGCCAGGGCCACCCCGGACACGTCGGCCCGGTGCTGGTTCCACCAGCGGTTGGCCGTGGCGCCGCCGGTGATCGTCCGCGGGCCCGAGACGTCGGCGCCGAGCGCGGCCACGTGGGCGAAGCACAGCCGCTCGACGAAGGCGACGCCCTCGGCGACGGCGGCGAACGCGTCGCGCTCGCCGACCGCCGCCGACGAGCTCGGACAGGGGCCGCGGCCGGTCCCCGTCGAGCCAGAACCCCTCCGCGTCGGGCGCGGCGAAGGGGAAGCGCTCGCCGGTCCCGGACAGCGGGTAGACGACGGGGAGGTCGCCCGGCGGGTCGGCGAGCAGCGCGTCGGTGATCCCGGGGAACCGCTCCGGGTCGACGAGCTCGGCGAGCACGGCCGCCCCGGTGCTCGACGCCCCGCCGGGCAGCCACCACCCGGCCTGCGGGTCGCGGTGGCAGTACACGGTGCCGGTGGGGTCGTGGAGGAGCTCCGCCGACACCCCCTTGAGGACGAGCGTCGTGCCCAGCACCGCGTTCCAGTGGCCCGGGCGGACGGCGCCGGCCCCGAACTGCGCCGCGCAGCCGTCGGTCAGCCCCGCCAGCACCGGGGTCCCGGGGCGCAGCCCGGTGGTCGACGCCACGGCGTCGCCGACGCCGCCGAGCGGGTGTCCCGGCGGGACGACGTCGGGCAGCGCGGCGGGGTCGATCCCGAGGGCCGCGAGCACGTCGCCGGGCCAGCGGTCCTCGAGCAGGTCGTAGCCGGTCTTGAGCGCCGTGCTGGAGTCGGTGGGCACGTCGTGGCCCACGAGGTGGGCGGTGACCACGTCGGTCTGGTGGCGGAGGTGCGCGTCGGGGTGCTCCTCGAGCAGGGCGAGCGCCGTGGGCAGGGCCCAGGTGGCGCCCACCCGGTAGCCGAGGCGGTCCCACAGCGCGGCGCCGGCCTCCCGGACCCGCTCGACGTGGGCCGTGCCCCGCGCGTCGTCGTACATGACGCCGGGTGTCAGCGGTGCCCCGTCGGGCCCGGTGAGCACGACGGTGCCCGACGTCGCGTCGACCGCGACGCCGCCGACCGCGGCGGGGTCGACCCCGGCCACGACCTCGCCGAGGACGGCGTCCACGGCCCGGGTCCAGTCGCCCGGGTCCTGCTCGTGGCGCGCGGACCCGTCGGGGCCCTCGGCCCGCCGGCTGCGCAGCGGGCGCGTGGCCGCCGCGACGACCGTGCCGTCGTCGGCGACGGCCAGCGCCCGCACGCTCTGCGTGCCGAGGTCGACCCCGATCCAGGTCCGGTCGGCCCACCGGTCAGGCCGCCCGCGTGCGCTCGGTCGAGGCGGGGAGGTGGCGGGCGACGCCCGGGTCGATGTCGGAGCGGATGATCAGCGAGACCCCCGCGACGATCAGGTACATGACGCAGTAGGCGATCACCACGCCGCCCCCGCCGAAGACCGGGTAGAACGCCGTCACCGTCAGCGGCCCGAGCAGGGCCGCGCCGCCGGCGCCGGTGTTGAGGATGGCCAGCGCGGCGCCCTTGTCCTTGACCGCGACCATCGAGGGCATCAGCGCCGAGAGCGGCACGAAGCCGGCGAGGACGATGCCGTAGATCGCGCCGAGGATCGCCGTGAGCAGGAAGCTCTGCGAGGCGATGGCCCCGAAGTACCAGAGCGGGACGGCGACGGCGCACCCGATGCAGCCGAAGAACGTCACGGTGCGACGCCATCCGAAGTGGTCCCCGAAGACCCCGAAGAACAGGTTCGCGCCGATGTTCGCCGCGTAGGTCACCGTCGCCAGGACCGCGACCTGCGCGGTCGTCAGGAACCCGCCGCCGGGGGTCTCGGGACCGAAGACGAACGGGAACATCGCGAAGAAGCCGTACTGCGGGGCGGTGTTCACCAGGCGGACGAAGAACCCGGCGATGGTGCGCTTGTCGCGCCAGAGGATGTCGATGCCCTCGGTCAGCCGGGCCAGGCTGCGGGGGTTCCGCACGGTCTCGTCGGCGATCGGCGCGAGGCCCTGGGGCTCGGTGACCGCGAAGCAGCCGATGAGGGCGCCGACCGCGACCACGATCAGGGACAGCACGAGCGTGCCGTACTCGCTGATCCCCAGCGGGCCCACGCAGATCGCGGCGAAGGCGGCGCCGAGGGTGGGCAGGCCGCCGGTGAAGGCGAACCAGAACCACCCGGCGGCCGAGCCGCGCATCTGCGGCCGGGCGATGGTCTGGATCCAGACCAGGAACGCGAAGGCGAACAGCGGGTAGGCCAGGCCGCGGACGGCGTAGACGGTGATGATCAGCGGCGCGTTCTGGGCCGGGATGGCCACGAACAGGAACAGGAGCTCGAAGACGACCCAGATGGCGGCGCCGAGCCACATCACCCGACGCGGTCCCCAGATCGCCGACAGCGTCCCCGAGAACCACGACGCGATCAGCGCGGCGACCCCGTAGAGCGTCACGGTGGCGAACGAGGCCTGCGCGCCGTCCAGCCCGCCGCCGTTCGGCTCGGCGAGGAAGGCGGACAGGAAGCTGGTCTCGACGCCGTCGCCGATCATGAAGATCAGCACGCCGACGAAGCCCCAGCGCAGGGGATACGGGATGCCCCAGCGCTCGATGCCCGTCCGGGCCTCCGCCGCCCCACCCACCGGCGGACCGGAGCCCGCCGCGCCTGCGGCAGCACTACGGGTCGCGTCGTTCTCGCTCACAGGGATCGCCTCCACCTCGGTGTGTGCGGTCCCACATCTAACAAAGAGGGTGTTAACTTCACAACCCTCGGCGCGAACTCAGCGTGGCGCCACCGTCACCGAGACGTGCTCCCGCATCTCGGCCAGGAGCTCGTCGTCGACGCCGTCGTCCACCACCAGCTCGTCGAACGCGTCGAGCGGCCGGAGCTGGTGCAGCGCCCGCCGGGGGACCTTGCTCGAGTCCATGAGCAGGACGCGGCGCGCGGCGGCGTCGAGCATGGCCCGCTTCACCAGGACGATGTCCTGCTCCTGGTGGTAGGTCATCGAGCCCGTCATCGACGAGGTGGACACGAACGCGGCGTCGACGGACATCCGCGCGATCGACTCCGTGGCGCCGATCCCGCCGAACGAGTCGTGGGTGCGCGAGTAGTCGCCGCCGAGGGCGATCAGCCGGACCTCGGGGAGTCCCTTGAGCAGCTGCATCGCCGGCAGGTAGTTCGTCACCACCGTGAGGGGGCCGACGCCGGACAGGCGCTCGAGCAGCGTCAACGCCGTCGTGGAGTCGTCGACCATGATCGACGACCCGGGCTCGACCATGGGCAGCGCGGCCGCGGCGATCGCGGCCTTCTCGGCGCGGTGCGCGGTGCGCCGGTACTCGGAGTGCGACTCGAACACCGACGTCGGCTGGGCCGAGACGCCGCCGTGGAACTTGCGCACCAGCCCGCGGCGCACCAGCTCGTCGACGTCGCGGTGCACGGTCATCAGGCTGACCCCGGCGAGGTCCGCGAGCTCCGCGGCGCTCGCCGAGCCGGCCGCGAGGACGTGCTCGACGATCCGCTGCTGGCGGGCCGTGCGGGCGTGCATCACGGGGGTCGGCTGCCGGTCGTCGCTCACGCCGACCAGCATCGCGCAGCGGTGTCGACGGCGGCGAGCGCTGTCCGGAGGACGATCACCCCTTTATTCGATCACATCTCGGTGTTAATTTCCCACGGCAGCTGGGAGGAGTTCGACGATGACTGCTCATCCACCCGCCCCATCCGCCGTGGTCTTCGACCTCGACGGCGTGCTCCTCGAGAGCGAGCACCTCTGGGAGGAGTTCTGGACCCGCTACGCGGCCCGCTTCTCGGTCACCTGGACCTCGGCGGACACGAGCCACGTCCAGGGCATGAGTGCCCAGGAGTGGTCGGCGTACCTGGCCGACCGCGTCGGGAACGTCGAGGACCCCGCCGACGTCGAGCGCGCGGTCGTCGACGACATGATCGGCGCCCTGGAGGCGGGGCGGATGGAGCCCTACGACGGCGCGGTGACGATGGTCCGCGAGGTCGCCGCCCGGGTGCCCGTCGGGCTCGCGACCTCGGCCACGCGCCGGCTCATCGACGCGGTGATGGACCGCCACGACCTCGCGTCGTCCTTCGGGGCCACGGTGTCCAGCGCCGAGGTGCCGCGCGGGAAGCCCAGTCCCGGACGTCTACCTCGAGGCGGCCCGGCGGCTCGGCGTCGACGGGTCGGCCTGCGTCGGCGTCGAGGACTCGAGCAACGGCATCCGTGCCGCCGCCGCGGCCGGCATGACCGTCGTCGCGATCCCCAACCCGACCTACCCGCCGAAGCCGGACGCGATGGAGCTCGCGGCCCGGGTCGCCGACGGCGTACCCGCGGCCCACCGGGAGATCCTCGCGCTCCTCGACGGCGTGCGGAGCGGGGCCGGCCGATGACCGCGCCCGCCCGCACCCTGACCGACCCCGCCACGTTCAAGGCGCGCTGGGTCGACGGTCTCGTCGCCGCCTACTCCCGCACCGTGCGCCGGGCCCCCGACGCCTTCGGGGTGATCTCGCGGGCCGCGCCCCGCGACGGCAAGGTCGCGGTCGTCATCGGCGGCGGCTGCGGCCACTACCCGGCCTTCGCGGGCGTGGTCGGCCCCGGCCTGGCCGACGCCGCCGTCATCGGCGACGTCTTCACCAGCCCGTCCGCCGAGCAGGCCTACCGGACCGCGAAGGCCGTCGACGGCGGCGCCGGGGTGCTGTTCAGCTACGGCAACTACTCCGGCGACGTCATGCACTTCGGGCTCGCCGCCCGCCGCCTCGCCGCCGAGGGCATCTCCTCGCGCACCGTGCTGGTCACCGACGACGTCGCGAGCGGCCCGGACGACCGGCGCGAGACCCGCCGCGGCGTGGCGGGCGACTTCTTCGTGTTCAAGGTCCTCGGCGCGGCGGCCGAGCGCGGCGACGACCTCGCCGCCGTGGCGGCCGCGGGCGAGCACGCCAACGCCATGACCCGCACCTTCGGCGTGGCCTTCGACGGGTGCACGCTGCCCGGCCAGCGCGAGCCGCTGTTCACCGTCGAGGCGGGGAAGATGGAGCTGGGCCTGGGCATCCACGGCGAGCCCGGGATGCGCACGGTCGACGCGGTGGACGCCCACGAGCTCGCCGACATGCTGGTCGACCAGTTGCTCGACCAGCTCCCCGACGGCGGCGACGGCCGCGTCGCGGTGCTGCTCAACGGCCTCGGGAGCACCCCCTACGAGGACCTCTTCGTCACCTACGGGCGGGTGCACGAGCGCCTGCTCGCCGCCGGCCTGCGCCCGCACCGCCCGGAGGTCGGCGAGTTCGTCACCTCGATGGACATGGCGGGGCTCTCGCTGACCCTCATGCCGCTCGACGACGAGCTCGCGGCGCTCTACGACGCCCCCTGCGAGACCCCGGGCTTCCGCCTCGGGGCGGGCTGGTCGCTCGCCGGCGACGGGCCCGCGCCCGCGGACGTCCCCGAGGCCGAGCGCCGCACGCCCTCGGTCGCGCCGCCGCTCGAGGAGACCGACCCCGACGCCGGGGGCGTCGCCGCGGCCGCGCTGAGCGCCGCGCTCGAGGCCGTCACCGCCCACGAGGACGAGCTCGGGCGCCTCGACGCGGTGGCCGCCGACGGCGACCACGGGCAGGGCATCGTCCGGGGCATGCGCGGCGCGGTGGCCGCGGCGCGCACCAGCGGCGCCACCGGCGACTCCGCCGCCGACGTCGGGACGGCCCTGCTCGCCGCGGGCACCGCCCTGGCCGACGCCGCCGGCGGGGCGTCCGGGGCGCTCTACGGCGTCCTGCTCACCGAGACCGGCGGACAGCTGGCGGCGCACGGCGACACCGCCGTGACCCTCGCCGCGCTCGCCGACGCCGTCACCGCCGCGCAGGCCGCGGTGACCGAGCTGGGCGGGGCGGAGCCGGGCGACAAGACGATGGTCGACGGGCTCGCCGCGTTCAGCGCGGGCCTGCGCACGGCCGCCGAGCACGGCGACGCGCTCGCCGACGGCTTCGCGGCCGCGGCCGGCGACGCCCGGCAGGCCGCCGCCGACACCGCCGACCTCGCGGCCGTGGTCGGCCGGGCCGCCCGGCTGGGCGGCGACCGGGGACGGGGCAGCGCCGACCCCGGCGCGACCTCGCTCGCGTACATGCTCGTCGCGGTCGGCGAGGTCCTCGCCGACCGATGCCGGAAGGAGATCGTGACGATGGCCGGGATGCGGGTGGCCGTGGCCGCCGACAGTGCCGGACTGGCCCTGAAGGACGTGCTCGCCGAGGCGATGCGGAACGACGACCGGGTCGCCGAGGTGACCGACTTCGGCGTCCCCGACGACGGCGACGACCGCGCCTATCCGCTGCTCGGGCTGGCCGCCGCGCAGGCGGTGGCGCGGGGCGAGGCGGACCGGGCCGTGCTCTGCTGCGGCACCGGGATCGGCATGGCCATCTCGGCCAACAAGGTCGAGGGCGTCCGCGCGACCGTCGCCTACGACGCGTACTCCGTCGAGCGCTCGGTCAAGTCCAACAACTGCCAGGTGCTGTGCCTCGGCGGGCGGGTGATCGGCCCCGAGCTCGCCAAGAAGATCGTCGAGGACTGGCTGGGCTACGAGTTCGACCCCACCTCGCCCAGCGCCGAGAAGATCGCGCACATCGCCGCGTTCGAGCAGAACCAGCCCGCCGAGAGGTGACCACGATGGACGCGCAACGACGCGACGCCCCCGGGACGCGGGTGCTCGCCGCGGGCGACCACTTCGTCGCCCCGGCCCTGTTCGAGACCGCCCTGCGCGACGAGCCCGGCCTGCCCGGGCTCGACGTCGCCCACCTCACCAGCGGCTGGCCCACCGACCCGTTCGGGCCCGTCGGCTCCGGGGACTCGGTGGTCCAGGAGGCCTCGGGCACCGAGGAGGAGCTCGTCGAGGCCCTCGACGGCGCCCGGGTGTGCCTGACGCAGATGGCCCCGTTCACCGCGCGGGTGTTCGACGCCCGGCCGGAGCTGGAGATGGTCGCGGTGTGCCGGGGCGGCCCGGTCAACGTCGACCTCGACGCCGCGGACCGGGCCGGGGTCGCCGTCGCCCAGGCCCCCGGGCGCAACGCCGCGGCCGCCGCGGAGTTCGCGGTCGGCATGACGCTGGCCGCCCTGCGCCGCATCCCGTTCGCCTCCGCCGAGCTGCACGCGGGGCGCTGGCGCGGCGACTTCTACGCCTACGACGAGGCCGGGCTGGAGCTCGACGGCGCCACCGTCGGGCTGGTCGGCTACGGCGCGATCGGCCGCATCGTCGCCCGGGTGCTGCACGCGTTCGGCGCGACCGTCCTGGTCGCCGACCCCTACACCGACGCGGCGACCGCCACCGCCGACGGGGTGCGGCTCGTGGAGCTCGACGAGCTGCTGCGCGCGTCGTCGGTGGTCAGCCTGCACGCCCGCCTGACCGACGAGACCCGCGGCATCATCGGGTCCCGCGAGCTCGACCTGCTGCCGCCGGGCGCGGTCCTGGTGAACACCGCGCGCGGCGGGCTGCTCGACCACGCCCCGCTCGCCGACGCGCTGCGCTCCGGGCGCCTCGGCGGGCTCGCGCTCGACGTCTACGACGTGGAGCCGCCGCCGCGACGACTGGCCGCTGCGCGACCTCCCGAACGTCGTCGCCACCCCGCACCTGGCCGGGGCCACCCGCCAGACCGCGCACCGGGCCGCGTCGATCGCGGCCGGCGAGGCGGCGCGGTTCCTGCGCGGCGAGGCCCTGCGCCACCCCGCGAACGCCGCGGCCCGCGCCCTGACCGAGGGGGTGCGGTCGTGATCGTCGGGGTCGACGTCGGGACGTCGATGACCAAGGCCGACGCCTACGACGACCGCGGCCGCAAGCTGGCCTCGGCGGAGCGGGCCTCCCGGCTCGAGCAGTACCCCGACGGCCGCGTCGAGCAGGACCTCGAGGACGTCCTCGCGTCGGCGGTCGACGTGATCCGCCGGGTGGTCGACCAGGTGTCCGAGCCGGTGCGCGCGCTGGCGCTCACCGGGCAGGGCGACGGGCTGTGGCTGCGCGACGCCGACGGGGCCGCGGTGCGCCCGCCGATCTCGTGGCTCGACGACCGCGCCGCCGACGTCGTCCGCGCCTGGCAGGACGACGGCACCGTCGCCGAGGTCTACCGGCGCACCGGCACCGGGCTGTTCCCCGGCTGCCACGCCCCGCTGCTGGTCGCCCTCGGGCGCGACGAGCCGGAGTCCCTGGAGCGCGCCGCCGTCGCCGGCTACTGCGTGGACGCGCTCGTGCAGCGGCTGACCGGGGAGATCACCGTCGACGCCTCGGACGCGTCGCTGCCGTTCCTCGACGTGGTCTCGCGCCGCTACGACGACGCGGCGCTCGCCGCGTGCGGGCTCGAGCACCGCCGCGGCCTGCTCGCCGAGCCGGCGCCCTCGCACGCGGTGTTCGCCCTCGACCGGCGCGGCGCGGAGCTCACCGGGCTGCCCGTGGGCACCCCGGTCACCGGCGGGCCGTTCGACCTCCCGGCCTGCGCGGTCGGGGCCGGCCTGTCCACCCCGGGCGACGGCCTGCTGATCATCGGCACGACGCTGGCCTGCGAGGTCTTCACCGACCGCGTGGACCCGGAGCCGAACCCGGAGCCGGCCGGGATGTGGCTGTGCACGCCCGAGGACGGCGTGTGGCTGCGCGCCATGCCGGCCATGGTCGGGACCGCCGGGCTGGACTGGCTGCTCGACTTCCTCGGCGTCGGGATCGACGCCCTCGGTGACCTGCTCGACGGGACCGGCCCCGGGGCGGGCGGGGTCTCGGCGCTGCCGTTCCTCTCGGCGTCGGGGGAGCGGGCGCCGTTCGTCGACACGCGGGCCCGCGGCCAGATCGAGGGCGTCACGCTGGGCACCGGGCGCGGCGACGTGGTCCGCGCCGTCTGCGAGGGCATCGCCTACACCGCGAAGCACTGCTTCGAACGGGCCGCGTCCTCCGCCGACGGCGAGGGCCGGTTGGTGGCGTGCGGCGGCGGCTCCCGCTCCGGGCCGTGGGCCCAGATCTTCGCCGACGTCCTCGACCGGCCGCTCGTGGTCCCCGACGACCCGGGCCTCGGCACCCGGGGCGCGGCCGTCACCGCCGCCCGCGCCCTCGGCGACGACCTCGACCCCGCGGACTGGGCCGCGCCGTCCCGGATCGTCGAGCCGTCCCCGCACGCGCGGGAGTGCTACGCCGACGGCTACCTGCGCTACCGCGCCCACGTCGACACCGCCCGCGACTTCTGGGCCCGCCAGGCCCGGGGGTTCGCGCGCGAGGACCGGCTGAGGCCCCACACCCGGAGGTGACCCCGCATGACCACCCTCTTCGACCTCACCGACCGCACCGTGCTCGTGACCGGAGCCGGCAGCGGCATCGGCCAGCGCGTCGCCGTGGGCCTCGCCGAGGCCGGCGCCGACGTGTCCTGCGTCGACCTCGCGGCGCAGCGCACGGGCAGCGAGGAGACCGCCGACCGCATCCGCGGCGCGGGCCGGAAGGCGGCGGTGATCGACGCGGACGTCACCGACGCCGACTCCGTCGAGGCCGCGGTCGCGCGGCACGAGAGCGAGCTCGGCGACCTCGACGGCGCGGTCAACTGCGCCGGGGTGAACCACGGGGCGCACGCCGAGGAGATGGACGTCGCCGACTTCCGCCGGGTGGTCGACGTCAACCTGACCGGCGTCTTCCTGTGCTGCCAGGCCGAGGCGAAGCGCATGCTCGCCCGCGGGCACGGGGCCATCGTCAACATCGCCTCGATGTCGGCCACCATCGCCAACCGCGGCCTCTGGCAGGCGCACTACAACGCCTCGAAGGCCGGGGTGAAGCACCTGACGACGACGCTCGCCCTCGAGTGGGGCACCCGCGGCGTCCGGGTCAACGCGCTGTCCCCGGGCTACATCGAGACCGCGATGATCGCCGGGCCGGAGTGGACGGACAAGAAGGAGGGCTTCGCCCGCGACACCCCGATGGGCCGCATGGGCACGCCGGACGACCTCGTCGGGCCGGTGGTCTTCCTGCTCTCCGACGCCGCGTCCTACGTGACCGGCGCCGACCTGCTCGCGGACGGCGGGTTCACGGGGTGGTGAGCGACGGCGGGCTCGACGCGGCCCGGGCCGACATCGTCGCCCACGCCCGCGCGATGGTGGCCGACGGCCTCGTCGTCGGCACCGCCGGGAACCTCTCGGTGCGGGTGGGGGAGCACCTCGCGGTGACGCCCTCGGGGGTCGACTACGCGACGATGGCCCCCGAGGACGTGTGCCTGGTCGACCTCGACGGCACCGTGGTCGACGGTCACCTGCGCCCGACCAGCGAGCTGCCGCTGCACCTGCTGTGCCACCGCCGCCACGACGCGCGGGCCGTCGTGCACACCCACTCCGCGGCCGCCGTCGCGCTGTCGCTGCTGTGCGACGAGGTGCCGCTGGTGCACTACCAGACCGCGATCTTCGGGGGCGCGGTCGCCGTCGCGGACTACGCGCCGTTCGGCACCGACGAGCTCGCCGAGAACGTCTCGGCCGCGCTCGCCGAGCGGTCCGCGGCCGTCATGCGCCACCACGGCACGCTGGTCACCGCCGACACCCTCGCGGCCGCCGACGTCGGGGCCCGGCACCTGGAGTGGCTCTGCGACGTGTGGCTGCGCGCCGCCGCCGTCGGGACGCCGCGGCTGCTCTCGCCCGAGCAGGTGGCGGACGTCGTCGTCCGGCTGACCGACTACGGCCAGCGGGCCGCTCCGCTCCCGGGAGGTCCGACGTGACGGTCCCGGCGCCGACGCCGCAGGGCGAACCGGACCCGCCGCGCTCCCGAACCCCCTCCGTCGGCACGTCCCCGGAGGAGGTCGTGGTGGGTGAGCAGCACGGGCGTCCGCGGGGGGACGCCCACTGGCGACGGCGGGCGAGCCTGCCGTCCGTCGAGATCGCCGACGCGCTCCGCGCGCGGGTCGAGCGCGGCGAGCTCGCACCGGGGCAGCGCATGCCCCGGCTGCGCGACCTCGCCGCCGAGCACCACGTCTCGGTCGGGACCGTGGTGCGCGCCCTGGGGATGCTCAAGCACGACGGCACCGTGGTGACCGGCCCGGGCAACGGGAGCTTCGTGGCCCACCGCTGGCCCTCGGCCTCCTAGAGCCCGGCCTCGGCGAGGCGTCGCTCGTGCTCGCCGGCTGGCGTGGCGCGGCGGACCGCGGCGCGCTGGGCGACGAGCAGGACCGCGAGCACCGCGGGGACGACGAACACCACCGGGACGATCGGGCCCCAGTTGTAGGGCGCGGTGTCACCGTGCAGGTACTGGTCGATGTGCCCGATCCCGCAGCCCCAGAAGTAGACGAGGTAGCCGACGACGGTCCCGGCCCAGAGGCCGGGGGCCCAGAAGCAGCCGATGCCGAGCACGGCGAACGCCAGGTTCGCGCAGGCGACCTCCCACTGGAACGGGTTGCCGGGCGGGAAGCCGATCTGGGCGGCGGTCGCGGCCGGGAAGAAGAAGTGCGATCCGGCGGTCACGACCTCGCCGACCCCGAGGGCGACGACGAGGCCCCAGAGCAGCGCGATGGTGAGGACGTGCTCCCGGGAGCGGTCCTTCGTCACCCCGATGTGCACGAGGGCGCCGATCAGGGCGATCACGGGGATGAACGCGGGGCCGTAGGCGGACGGGTTCACGGGGCCTCCTGGATTGGGGTCGGGGTGGGCGCGGAGCCGTCGTGCCCGGCTGCCCATTTCCAGGTGCTCGGCGACGACACCACCCAGAACACGATCCAGGGCGCGAAGCCCGACGCGACGGAGTTGCGCACGCCCACGACGGTGCTCCCGCCCGGACGGGCAATCCCTGGGGAAACCTCCCAGGACCGCCGGGGGCGCTCAGGAGAACGAGCGGCCCCGCAGCTGGCGGCGCGAGGTCAACCCGAGCTTCGCGTACACGTTGCCCAGGTGGTAGTCGACCGCCTTCGGGGTGACCCAGAGGACCTCGGCCGCCTCCCGGCTCGTCAACCCCTGCGCGACGAGCCCGGCGACCTGGCGCTCGCGGGGGGTCAGGGCGCGCTGCTCCCCGTCGCCGTCCGCGCTCGGTCCCGCCGTGGCCGCCTGGATGCGGTCCAGCCACGGCGTCGCGGCGAGGGCCGCGAAGACCCCCCGGGCGGCGGCGAGCTGCTCCGGGCCGTCGGTGACGTGCGGCAGCGAGCCCAGCAGCACCCGCAGCTCGGCGAGCTCGACGGGGCACTCGTCGGCGATCTCGTCGCCGTGGCGACCGGCGAGGGCGACGCCGGCCCGCAGCGCCGTCTCGGCCGCCGCGGGATCCCCGCTCGCCAGGGCGATGCGGGCCTGGAGCTGGTGGCGGGCGAGCCGGAACCACAGCGGGGCGCCCGTCCGGGACCACGAGCGCAGGGCCCCGCGCGCGCCTGCCAGGTCGCCGCTGGCGACCAGGGACTCGGCGTGCAGGGCGCGCCAGGGCGCGAAGGGCCCCGAGGACATCCCGGTCCGCGCCCTCTCGGGGAGGCCCCGCAGCGCCCGCTCCATCCCGGCGGGGTCCCCGAGCGCCCGCCGCAGCGTCGCCTCGGCGAGCGCGACGGCGTGCGCGCCCTGCGGGTTGGTGGCCCGCGCGAGCGCCGCGCGGGCCGCGTCGAGGTGCGCGGCCGCCCGGGCCTGCCGGCCCCGCGCGGCGGGGACGAGCGCGGCCACGGCGTGGGCGAGCGACTCCGCCCAGGGCCGGTCGCCGTCGGCGAACCAGTCCAGGGCGATGTCCGCCTCGGCCTCGGCCAGGTCCCAGCGTCCGGTGCGGTAGAGGACCTCGACGCGGTGGCAGTGCGCGCGGTGGGTGCTGGTCGACACGGCCCCCCGCCTCGCCCGCGCCAGCCCCTCCTCGAGGTGCGCGCCGGCCGCCGCGATCCGTCCCGCCGCCAGGTGCAGGGTGCCTGCGGTGATCGCGGGGTCCGCGCCCAGGGCGCCGACGAGGCGGCCGCTGAGCAACGCCAGGCCCTCGTCGGGGTCCGCGTGCTGGGCGCGCCCGATGGCCTGCAGGATCAGCGCCTGCTCCGCGCGGACCGGCTCGCGCGTGAGGGCCGGACGCCGGCGGCGACCTCGTCGGCGGCGTGGCCCCGGCCCCGGAACACGTGCTCGAGGGCCAGCCGCACCCCGGCCAGGGCCCGCACCTCGCCGTCCGTCCCGGCGCGTCGAACGCGTGCTGCAGGTGCACCGCCGCGGCGGGGTCGGACTCCTGGGCGGCGAGGAAACCCAGCACCACGTCGCGCTCGGGGCCGGGGCGGGCGGCCCGGACCGCGGGGGCGAGCGCGCGCAGGCGGTCGCTGTCGTAGGCGTCGACCAGCAGCAGGCCGGCCGCGAGCATACGGCGCTCGGCGTCGTCGCCGGAGGCGCTCAGGTCCGCCGCGGCCAGCAGCCGGGTCACGCCTGCCCGGCCGTCGGCGGGATCGGCGACGGCCGCGGCCTCGAGCTCGTCGGCGAGGCGGGCGTCGGGGCGGCCCCCGGCCGCCGCCACCCGGTGCATCAGCGCCGCCGTCCCGCCGACGGCCCGCGCGACGTCGAGGTGCACGCGGGTTCGGAGCGCGGGGTCGAGGTCCGTGTACACCGCGGTGCGCACGAGCGGGTGGTGGACCCGCAGCGTGGGGCGCACGCCCAGGTCGACGCCGTCGACCAGGCCGGCCCGCGCGAGGTCGCGCGCGGCGGACTCCAGCGGCACCGGGGCCAGCTCGTCGAGCCGGGCGAGCAGTGCCCACCCCGCGGGACGACCGATCACGGCCAGGCAGGCGAGCAGCCGCCGGGCGTCCGCGGAGAGCCGTGCGGTGGTCGCGGCGACCTCCTCGGCCAGGGACCGGGGCGCCGGCAGTGGCTCGTCCCCGAGCAGGACCTCCTCGGGCAGTTCGCGCAGCAGCGTGATCAGGTGCAGGGGGTGGCCCCGGGTGTCCTCGTGCAGCCGCGCGAGGGCGCCCCGGCTCCACCGGCCCGGGCGGTACCGCGACACCAGCTCGCGCACGCCGTCGAGGTCCAGTCCGTGCAGCGCCAGCGTGCCGGCCTCCGGCCCGTCCGCGAACAGGCGCGCCCAGGTCCGGGAGAGCACTGCCCGTCGCGCCGTACCGACTACCAGCACCCGGTCGTGGCGCAGTCGCCGGAAGCTCCGGGCGAGCACCTGCGCGGACGCCTCGTCGACGTCGTGGAGTCGTGCAGCACCACGATCACCGCCTCTCCTGCCGGGTGCCGAGCCGCGCCAGCAGGTCGGCGGCCGGCTCGCCCGTCGCGGCCGAGCCGGAGCCGCCGCCGAGGGCCGCACGGACCGCGTCGAGGAACGCGCCCGGGCGCGGGTCGCCGTCCGCCTCCACGCGCACGACGACGGCGTCGGTCTCGGTCGGCGAGCGGTGTCGACCAGAGCGGTCTTGCCGACCCCGGCCGGCCCGCTCACCAGAGCGCGACCCGCGCGCCCGTCGCCGGACCGCGCAACCCACGCCGAGAGCCACGACAGCTCCGCGTCCCGGCCCAGTACGTCGGTCCGTGCGGCGACCGGGCTGCCCTCCAGCGTCACGCCGACCCCCCTCCGTTGCCCCCGAGTGGAGCATCCGGCTGGACCTCGTTCTACCCGGCGACGCGTCGAGGATCCGCGCGTCGCCGACCATCCACCGGGTCGATGCGACGCATCAGCACAACGGCCTTCCGCCCTCCCGCTGCCGCGGTTAGGAACAGGGCGATCCCGACGGAAGGTGGGCGACGATGCGTGCGCTCGAGGACGACGACGCGGTCGTGGACGTGGCCCCGCCGGTGGTGGCCGACCAGCTGGCGTGGCTCGTGGACCGCGCCCACATCTCGGACCTGTTGATCGAGTTCGCCCGCGCGCTCGGACGGGCGCGGATCCAGGCGGCCACCTCCTCGGAGAAGGGGGTCGGCGGCTACCGGGGCACCTGGCACGGCTCGTCGAACCACGCGATCACGATCACCGGCGACACGGCGACCACGCGGTCCTACCTCCACGGGCTGCACCTGCGCAGCGACGACCCGTACGACCACGCCGACGGCCTGGGCTGGTACGACTGCGCGCTGCGCCGCACCGACGGCGTCGAGCTCGTCGGCGGGTGGCGCTTCACCCGCGTGCGGGTCACCGAGATCGCCCGCTCGGGGCGCCCTGCCGCACGTCGACGGCCCGGACGGCGGGTGAGCACCGGACGCGTCGTGGTGGTCACCGGTGCCGGGCGCGGACAGGGCGCGGCCTTCGCCCGCCGGTTCGCCGCCGACGGGGACACCGCGGTCGCGCTGGACGTGACCGACGAGCCGGCGGAGGAGCTCCCCGGCGTGGTCTACCGCCGGCACGACGTCACCGACCCGCAGGCGTGGACGGCGCTCGCCGGCGAGCTGGCGGAGAGCCACGGCCGCGTCCACGGCCTGGTCGCCAACGCCGGCGTCACCTGGCGCGACCGGGTCACCGACCTCGACCCGGCCGACCTGGCGCGCGTCCACGACGTCAACGTGGGCGGCACCCTGCTCGGCATCCAGGCCCTCGCGCCGCTCATGACCGACGGCGGGTCCGTCGTCGTGATCGGGTCGGTGGCCGGGCTGACCGGGCACTACGCGGCGGCCTACACGGCCAGCAAGTGGGCGCTGCGCGGGCTGGCGAAGGCCGCCGCGCTCGAGCTCGGCCCGCGCGGGATCCGGGTGAACACCGTGCAGCCCGGCTGGATCGAGACCGCGATGAGCGCCTCGGCCCGCCCCGCGTTCCGCTCGAGCCACCTCGGGGAGACCCCGATGGGCCGGCTCGGCACGGTCGACGACATCGTGCCGCTGGTCGCGTTCCTGGTCTCCGACGACGCGTCCTACATCTCGGGCGCGGAGATCCCGGTCGACGGCGGGATGAGCGCCCACGGCGGCGTGAAGTCGATCAGCGACGCCCTGCGGGAGCCGTGAGCGGGTGGGTCTTCGGCCGCGGGGAGGGAGGGCAGGCCGAGGCTGGAGGGGGCTGCGTTCGGCGACGGGGACGGCAAGCTCGAGCTTCATCTGCATCACGGGAGACCTCCTGGTGGTGGGTGCGGCGGCGTCGGGCGCGGCCCGGCCCCGCCCTTCCGTCGATCCACCTCCCCGCCGGTTCGACACCGACGGCGGGAAATCCTCCGGGCCCGGCTACCCGCCGTCGCGGGGGGAGGACCCGGGTCGGCGCCACACGTCACGGTCCTGCAGCAGGGCGATCTGGGGCTCGAGGACCTCGCGGCGGTACTCGTCGTGGTGCGGCGGCTTGGCGTCGAGATAGCGGTTCTTCGGGTAGATCGGCTGCTCGTACAGGATCTGCGCGAGCTCGGCGCGGATGTCCTTGGCCCAGTTCGTGACCTGGGCGCTCGCCCGGTGGTGTCGCAGCGCCTCGATGTCGATCACCCCGCTCACGAAGGTCGAGCCGTTGGTGTCGAACTGCTTGCCGACGATCTGTCCCCGGTGGTTGACGATCATGGACCGGCCGCCGCCGGCGTCGATGGCGTGCGGGCTGTCCGGGTAGAGGTGGTAGCCGCCGATGTTGGGCGCGACGACGTAGAAGTTGTTCTCCATGGCGCGGGCCCGGTTGGAGATCTCGAACACGTCGTTCTCGGTGAGCGGGGTGGGCAGGGACGCCCGGTAGACCACCTCGGCACCGTTGAGGGCCAGGCCCCGCCCGTTCTCCGGGAAGTTGCCCTCCATCGCCATCATCACGCCGAGACGGCCGATCTCGGTGTCCGCGACGGGCCAGAAGGCGTCGAGGGTGCGCCCGTAGCGCTCGATCCACCAGTCGAAGAGGTCGTGCGGCGAGACCGACCGCTCGACCGGGAGCAGCGCGTTGAGCTTGTAGTGCACCAGGAGGATCTCCCCCTCGGGGGAGATCACGAGCCCGACGTTGAAGAACAGGTCCGGCCACTCGGGGTGGCGGGCCTTGGCCTGCGCCATCACGTGGACGCCCCACCGGCGGGCGAGGGCGCCGAGCCGGTCGGTCTCGGGGCCGGGGACGTCGATCGCGCAGTGGTGGGCGAACTCGACGTGGTCCACGTCGAGGATCTCGTCGTTGAACCCCTGCAGGGCGCCCTCCGGGATCACCAGCAGCCGGACCGGGATGTCGAGGTTCGACAGCCAGAACGCGGCCATCGTGAGGCTCTCGAGGTGGTCGAGGTTGTTCGCGATGTCCGCCCGCTCCCGGATGCCCCAGAAGGTCGGGATGAGCCCGACGGCGTTGTACGGCTCGATCACGGTGGCGGTCCTCCGTCGTTCGTCGACCCGGGCCCACGACGATAACCACCGGGACCCCCGCCGCTCGCGGGAGGAGGGTGCGGTCCCGTGTCGATGAGGAGCACACCAGGCAGGTCGCCGGGCCCGCTCGGGTGTCTGTTGTGCTCCTGATCATCGGGATCCGGGGACACGAGGAGCGCGCATCGGACAGTCTCGCGCCTCGCGGATGGTGCTCGCCCCGCCCGAGCGGCCATGCTCGGCGGACCCCGACCCCGGCCCGAGGAGATCTCCGTGTCCGTCCTCACCGCGTTCGCCGACGCCCTGCGGTCCGGCGCCGTCGAGGTCGTCGACCTCACCACGCCACTGCAGGAGTCGACGCCGATCCTCGAGCTCCCCGAGCCGTTCGCGAACACCTCGCGCTTCCGGCTCGAGGAGATCTCGCGCTACGACGACCGCGGCCCGGCCTGGTACTGGAACGACATCCACACCGGCGAGCACACCGGCACCCACCTCGACGCCCCGAACCACTGGGTCACCGGCCGCGACGGGCCCGACGTCTCGCAGGTGCCGCTGACGACGCTCGTCGCCCCGGTCGCCGTCATCGACATGACCGCCGAGGTGGACTCCGACCCCGACTTCCTGCTCGAGGTCGCCCACCTGGAGACGTGGCAGGCCGAGCACGGGGCGCTGCCCGACGGCGGGTGGCTGCTCTACCGCACCGGGTGGTCCGCGCGCGGGGCGACGCAGGAGGAGTTCATGAACGCGGACGAGTCCGGCCCCCACACGCCGGGCGTGTCCACGGAGTGCGCCCGCTGGATCGCGCAGGAGTCCCCGCTGCGCGGGTTCGGCGTCGAGACCGTCGGCACCGACGCCGGGGCGGCCGCGGGCTTCGACCCGCCGTTCTCCTGCCACCACTTCCTCATGGGCGCGGACAAGTGGGGCCTGACGAGCCTGCGCAACCTCGACCGGGTCCCGACGACGGGTGCGGTGCTGGTGGTCAGCCCGCTGCCGATCGTCGGCGGGTCCGGCTCGCCCGCCCGGGTGCTGGCGCTGGTGGAGACGTGACCGGGCCCACCACCGTCGCCGAGCAGGTCGGCACCCTGCTCGCGGAGCTCGGCGTCGGGCACGCGTTCGGCGTCGTCGGCAGCGGCAACTTCCACGTGGCGAACGCGCTGCGCGCCGCCGGCGTCCCCTACACCGCCGCCCGCCACGAGGGCGGCGCCGCGACGATGGCCGACGCGTACGCGCGGACCTCGGGCGAGGTCGCCGTCGTGACCACCCACCAGGGCTGCGGGCTCACCAACGCCGTCACCGGGATCGGGGAGGCCGCGAAGTCGCGGACCCCCCTGCTGGTGCTGGCCGCCGACACCGGGGCCGCCGCCGTGCGGTCGAACTTCCGCATCGACCAGGACGCCCTCGTGCGCGCGGTCGGCGCCGTGCCCGAGCGGGTGCACTCGGCGGCGTCGGCGGCCGCCGACGTCCTGCGGGCGTACGGCACCTGCCGCGACCAGCGCCGGACGGTCGTGCTGAACCTGCCCCTCGACGTCCAGGGTCAGAAAAGTCCCCCTATCGGCGTGCTCCCCTTACCTGGACGTCAGGAGAACGGCGTCCACCCGCTGACCACCTGGCGCCCGCCACGCCCCGACCCGGCGTCCGTCGCGGAGCTCACCGCCCTGCTCGACGGCGCACGGCGACCGGTGTTCATCGCCGGCCGCGGCGCCCGGGGCGCGCGCGCCGAGCTGGAGGCGCTGGCCGACCGCTGCGGGGCGCTCCTCGCGACGAGCGCGGTGGCGCACGGCCTGTTCACCGGCTCGCCGTGGTCACTGGGCATCTCGGGCGGGTTCGCCACGCCGCTGGCGGCGGAGCTGATCTCCGGCGCGGACCTGGTGGTCGCGTGGGGCGCGTCGCTGACGATGTGGACCACCCGGCACGGGGAGCTGCTCGGCGACGCGACGGTGGTCCAGGTCGACGACACCGCGGCGGCGCTCGGCGCGCAGCGCCCGGTGTCCCTCGGCGTCCTCGGCGACGTGGCGATGACGGCCCGCGACGTGCTCGAGGTCTGCGGCACGTCCGCCGGGTACCGCACCGACGACGTCGGCGAGCGGCTGCGGACCGACGCCCGCCACGCCGCGCCCGCACCCGTCGTCGGGAGCGAGCGGATCGACCCGCGGACGCTGTCGGCCGCGCTGGACGAGCTGCTGCCGGTCGAGCGCACCGTCGCGGTCGACTCCGGCAACTTCATGGGCTACCCGTCGGCCTACCTGCGGGTCCCCGACGAGGCCGGGTTCTGCTTCACCCAGGGCTTCCAGGCCATCGGGCTGGGCCTCGCCACGGCGATCGGCGCCGCGCTCGCCCGGCCCGACCGGCTGCCCGTCGCGGCCTGCGGCGACGGCGGGTTCCTCATGGGCATCAGCGAGCTCGAGACCGCGGTCCGGCTGCGGCTGGGCCTCGTCGTCGTGGTCTACGACGACGCCGGGTACGGCGCGGAGTTCCACCACTTCACCGACGCCGACCACGGCACCGTGCGCTTCCCCGACGTCGACATCGCCGCGATCGCGCGCGGCTACGGGTGCGACGCGGCCGTGGTCCGGTCGGTCGCCGACCTCGACGTCGTGGGGAAGTGGCTGGCCGGTCCCCGCGACCGGCCGCTGCTCCTCGACGCCAAGGTGACCTCCGACGCTCCGTCCTGGTGGCTCGCCGAGGCCTTCACGGGGCACTGACATCCCGGACGTCTGATCGTCGGCGCGGGGATCAACGGGATGGTCGCCGCGGCCCGGCTCGCCGGGGCGGGCCGATCGGTGGTGCTGCTCGACGCCGCGGCGGACATCGGCGGGTTCATCGGCAGCGCCGAGCGCACGGTGCCCGGGTACGTGCACGACACCTGGTCCTCCTGGCACCCGCTCTTCGTGACCGGCCCGGCGTACGCCGAGCTGGGCGCCGATCTGCACCGGCACGGGCTGGAGTACGCGAACACCGACCGGGGCGAGCGCAGCGACGGGGGAGGTCGAGGCCCGCTCACCGCGACCGTGTCCGACGACGGGACGGCCACGATCGCCCACCGCGACGTCGAGGAGACGGTGAAGCGGTTCGGCTCGGCCGCCGACGCCGACGCCTACCGGGCCATGGTCGCGGACTTCACCCGCGACACCGGGGCCCTGGGCACGCTGCTCGGCTCCGAGTTGTGGTCGCCGTCGGTGCTGCGCCCGCTCGCGTCGCTGGTCCGCACGGCGGGCCGTCGCGGCGCGCGCGACTACGCCCGGGACGTGGTGACCAGCGGTCGCTCCTGGCTGCGCACCCGGTTCGAGGGACCCGAGACCGACCGGCTGTGGGCGCCGTGGTTGCTGCACGCGGCCTCGCGCCGGACGCGGCGAGCGGCGGGGCGATGGTGCCGGTCTTCGCGGCGACGATGCACGGCGCCGGGCTCCGGTCGTCGTCGGGGGCGCGGCGTGCTTCGTCGACGCGTGGCGGGCCCTGCTCGCGGAGCGGGGCGTCGACGTCCGGCCCGGACACCGGTGGATCGGATCGTCGTGCGCGGCGGCCGGGCCGTCGGGGTGGAGGGCGACGGGCCCGGCGGACGGTTCGCGGTCCGGGCCTCCGTCGTCCTCGCGTCGGTCGCGCCGGGGGCGTTGTACGGCGAGCTGCTCCCGGCCGGGTCGGTGCCGGCGGCGGTCGCCGCGCAGGCCGCCGCCTCCGCCCCGGACGAGCGGCGATGATGATCCACGTGGCGCTCTCCGGGCCGGTGCCCTGGCGGGACCCGGCCTTGCGCGACGTCCCGCTCGTCCACCTCTCCGACGGGTCGTCGTCCACCGGCATCGCCTGCGCCGAGGCGGGGCGGGCCTGCTGCCGCGGCGCCCGACGGTCGTCGTCGGGCAGCAGCACGTGCTCG
Source organism: uncultured Actinomycetota bacterium (assembly GCA_963716955.1). Lineage (GTDB taxonomy): Bacteria > Actinomycetota > Actinomycetes > Mycobacteriales > Pseudonocardiaceae > Actinomycetospora. The sequence continues at coordinate 217,590 of CAVQUY010000005.1, read as the reverse complement.
ACCCGTCCCGGGCCCCGGCCGGCGCCGCCACGCTGTGGTTGCAGCTGCAGGAGCTGCCGGGGCGCCCGGTGGGGGACTCCGCGGGGCTGCTCGACGTCGGGTCGGGGGAGTGGACGCCGACGCTGGCCGCCGCCTATGCGGAGCGGGTCCTCGACCGGTTGGCCGCGCACGCTCCGGGCCTGCGTGGGCTCGTCGTCGGGACCGACGTCATCTCCCCGGCCGACCTGACCGCGCACAACGCCAACGCGATCGGCGGCGACCCGTACGCGGGCTCCGCGGAGCTGGACCAGAACTTCGCGTGGCGGCCGCTGCCGTCGTCGGGACGGCACCGCACCCCGGTGCCCGGGTTGTGGCACCTCGGCGCGTCGACCCACCCCGGGCCGGGGCTCGGCGGCGCGTCGGGCACCTCGTGGCCGGGGCTCTGCTGCGCCGACGGTGAGCGTCGAACGGGACCTGGCTGTCGGGGGTCGGCGCTACCGTCCGGACATCGATCAGGAACAGCCGAGCGCCGCCGAGCTCCCGCCGCTCGCGCTGCCCGGCGCGAGTGATGACGAACGCCATCGAGCGATCATGGCGCGCAAGTTGATGCGAGCCGGTCGCGCTCCCACCCTCGCGGAGTCGCGGAAGTCGTACGCGCTCTTCGGCCGTGAGTGGCCGGGCGACGACGAGGTTCGGCGGCTCCACGCGGTCGACGACGCGGCGAGCTGACGTGATCGGTCGCGTCCTCGACGCTTCGTCGTTCGACGCCCTCGTCGTCGATGACATCTCCGGAAGCGCCTGGATGACATCGCTCATGCGACAGCGTCGCCGCTGTTCGTCCCCGAGCTCGCCGTGAGCGAGGTCCGATCCCTGCGCCCCGAGCTCCTGGACGCGATCGACGAAGTCCTGGACAGTCCGACGATCATCCGGCGCGATCCGGACGGGCAAGTACGGATGCGCGTGCGCGAACTCCTCTTCGCCACCGGCACCTACGACGTCGGAGCCGCCCATGCGGTCGTGATCAGCAGGCTTCGGGGCTGGCCCACGATCACCGGCGACGTCGGCCGGCTGCGCAGGCTCGATCCCGAGGTCGAGGTGCTGCTGCTCTGACCTCGTGCCTCACGGGGTCTGCTCCCGGCGCCGCGCCGAGAGACCCGAGCGGTACTGCTTCGGCACCGGCAGCCCGCGGTAGTCCTGGTCGAGCGCGGCGTTCCAGGTCCAGTACGGGTCGACCAGGTGCGGGCGGGCGATCGCGCACAGGTCGGCCCGCCCCGACGCGATGATCGTGTTCGCGTCCTCCACCGACGCGACCGCGCCCACGGTGATCGTCGGGATGCCGGTCTCCTGGCGGATCCGGTCGGCGAACGGGGTCTGGTAGAGCCGCCCGTACGCCGGGGCGGCCTCGGTGGAGGTCTGGCCGGTGGAGACGTCGACGACGTCGGCGCCGTGCGCGGCGAGCAGGCGCGCCAGCGCCACGGCGTCGTCGCCCGAGAAGCCCCCGTCCTCGACCCAGTCGGTGGCGCTGATCCGCACGCTGACCGGCCGGTCCGCCGGCCACACCTCGCGCACCGCGTCGAGGATCTCCAGGCCGAGGCGGGCCCGGTTCTCCAGCGACCCGCCGTAGGCGTCGGTCCGCCGGTTCGACAGCGGGGAGAGGAACGACGAGACGAGGTAGCCGTGCGCGTAGTGCAGCTCGAGCAGGTCGAACCCGGCGTCCGCGGCACGCCGCGCGGTGTCGACGTGGGCGGCGATGACGTCCGTCGATGTCGGCCCGCGTCATCTCCCGCGGCACCGGCGAGTCCGAGCGGTAGGGGATCGGGGACGGCGCGAGGACGTCCCAGGCCTCGTCGTCGGGGAGCGGGTCGTCCATGCCCTCCCACATGACCTTCGTCGAGCCCTTGCGCCCGGCGTGCCCGACCTGGATGCCGATGAGCGCCGGGGTCTCGCGGTGCACGAAGTCGACGACGCGCCGCCACGCCTGCGTCTGCTCGTCGTTCCACAGCCCGGGGCAGCCGAGCGTGATCCGGCCCTCCGGGCTCACGCAGGTCATCTCGGTCATGACCAGCCCCGCGCCGCCGACGGCGCGGGAGCCCAGGTGGACGAGGTGCCAGTCGCCCGGGACGCCGTCGACGGCCGAGTACTGCGCCATGGGGGAGACGACGATCCGGTTCGGGAACGTCCGGCCGCGCAGCCGGAACGGGTGGAACATCGGCGGGGTGCCGTCGGCGACCTCGAGGCCCTGCGCCCGCGTCTGCCCGGCGAGCCAGGCGTCGAGGCGCCCGACGTAGTCCGCGTCGCGGAGCTGCAGGTTGTCGTAGGTGACCCGCTGGGAGCGGGTGAGCAGCTGGAAGACGAACTGCTCGGGGGCGAGGTGGCGGTAGCGCGCCAGCCCCTCGAACCACTCCAGGCTGGTCTGCGCCGAGCGCTGCAGCGAGGCGACCACCGGCTTGCGCTCCTCGGCGTAGGCCTTGAGCGCGGCGTCGACGTCGCCCTCGCGGTCGAGGGCGCCGGCGAGCGCGATCGCGTCCTCGAGGGCGAGCTTGGTGCCCGAGCCGATGGAGAAGTGGGCGGTGTGGGCGGCGTCGCCGACGAGCGCGACGTTCCCCGCCGACCAGTGCTCGTTGCGCATCACCGTGAAGGACAGCCAGCCCGAGTTGTTGCCGATCAGCGGGTGGCCGTCGAGGTGCTCGGCGAAGATCTGCTCGCAGAACCGCATCGAGGCCTCGTCGTTCTCGCCGGGCCGGCGCTCGACGGCGGCGTGCGCGTCCAGTCCCGCGCGCCGCCAGGTCGCCTCGTCGGTCTCGACGATGAACGTGGAGCGCGTGGCGTCGAAGGGGTAGATGTGCGCCCAGAACAGCCCGTACGGGGTGTCGACGATGAGGAACGTGAAGCAGTCGAACGGCCGCTCGGTGGCGAACCACGCGTACTTCGCGGTCCGGCCCTCGCGCGACGGTGCGAACTGGTCGGCCAGGGCCTCGCGGGTGCGGCTGTTGACGCCGTCGGCGGCCAGGACGACGTCGTGGGTCGCCCGCAGTTCCGCCAGCGGGGGCGCCTCGGTGCAGTAGCGGACGTCGACGCCGAGCTCGACCGCGCGCTCCCCGAGGATCTGCAGCAGGCGCTTGCGCTCCAGCGCGGCGAAGGCGTGCCCGTCGGAGCGTTCGACCGTGCCGAGGAAGTCGACGTCGATCGCGCTCCAGTGCCGGAACTCGGCCTGGATGCGGTCGATCGACACCGGGTCCGCGTCGGCGATGTTCTGCAGCGTCTCCTCGGAGAACACCACGCCGAAGCCGAACGTGTCGTCCGCGGCGTTGCGCTCGTAGACGGTGATCTCGCGCTCGGGGTCGGAGCGCTTCGCCAGGATCGCGGTGAACAGGCCCCCGGGGCCGGCGCCGATCGCGGCGATCTTCTGGGGCGGCATCGTCAGACTCCGTCGTCGAGGAGGTGCTCGTAGCGCAGGCCGAGGTCGGTGACGACGACCCCGAGGTGCGCGAGGGCGGCGCGGACGCCGGAGGCGACGCAGGGCGCGAGGTCCTCGGACGCGACGAGCCCGCGCAGGGTGTCGTAGGCCCGGAGGATCTCGGTCTCGGTGGTGGTCAGCTCGGTGCCCCACAGGTCGGTGCTCATGCGGGCTCCCGGACGACGAGGGCGGCGCGCTGCTGGTCGGCGCGGAGGTCGGTGAGGCGCTTGGCCTTGAGCTCGAAGCGCGGCAGCTCGTCGGTCGCGGCGCGGCGCAGCAGGAAGCGCAGCCCCTCGTGGGCGTCGGCGAGCGCCCGGCCGAGGTCGGCGGCGAGCGTGCTCCACCCGTCGGCGGACAGCGTCGGGGTGCACTCGACGAGCAGGATGACCTCGTCGCGGCCGTCGAGGTGCTCGAGGCGCAGCTGGAACTCCTCGATCCCCGTGAAGCCGCGGATGATCGCCTCGACCGCCCCGGGGTAGACGTTGGTGCCGCGGACGAGCTTCATGTCGTCGACGCGGCCGATGATCCCGCCCTGGTAGAGGTCGAAGGTGCGCCCGTTGCCCGCGGTGGCGGCGGGGACCTTCACGACGAGGTCCGCGGTCCGGTAGCGCAGCAGCGGCGTCGTGGACCGGCCGAACGAGGTGCAGACCCGCTCGCCGCGCTCGCCGTAGGGCACCTCGAGGCCGGTCGCCGGGTCGATGACCTCCTCGATGAAGTGGTCCTCGATGACGTGGCAGCCGCCGGGCTGGTTGCCGGGCTCGAACATGACGATCGTCGACACCTCGGTCATCCCCGCGGTGTCGATGGCCTTCGCGCCCCACTGCCGCTCGATCAGCGCCTTGGTCTCCGGGATCGAGCCCGCGGGCTCGCCGGAGAGGATCAGCGTGTGGACCGGGCCGTCGCGCAGGTCCACCCCGATCGCCGCGGCCTCCTGCGCGAGGCGCAGGGCGTAGGTGGGCGTGGAGGCGACGACCGTGGCGCCGAAGTCCACGATCTGGCGGACCCGGTTCGGGGTGGTCTGGGCGCCGCCGGGGACGGTGAGGGCGCCGAGCTTCTCCAGCCCGTAGTGCAGGCCCCAGAACCCGATGAACGACCCGTAGCCGAACGCGACGTACCCGACGTCGTGCGGCCGGACCCCCGCGCCCCACAGCGCGTAGCACCACATCTCCGCCGCCCACGACCAGTCCTTGCGGCTGTCGAGCGCCCGCAGCGGGGTGCGCCCGGAGGTCCCGGACGTGGTGTGCACGCGGATCGCGCGCTCGGGCCCGACGACGGGCAGCTCGCCGTAGGGCGGGTGCTCGTCCTGGCTCGCCATCCACTCCTCGCGGGTGAGGAAGGGGATGCGCGCCAGGTCGTCCCAGGTGCGCAGGCGCTCCGGGTCGACGTCGGCGAGGGTGCGCGCGTAGTGCGGGCTGCCCGCCTTCGCGCGGGCCACGAGGTGGCGCAGCTTCGCGAGCTGGAGCTCGCGCAGCTGCTCACGCGGCAGCGTCTCGGTCTTGGGGTTCCAGTACGGCTGCTCGGTCGTCACGCCGGCCACCCCTCCGGGCGCTCGAACCCGGCGAGCTCCGCGTCGGGCACGTCGTCGAGGTCCACGACGATGTGGTCGGGCGTTCGGGTCGCGGTGGTCGTCGCTGCGGTCGCCTCGAAGCCGTCCACGGCTGCTCCTCCACTCCGCGGAACCGCATGTAGCGTGTTCTTTACGGTGGTGACGAAAGCACACTAGCCTCCGGGGCGACGCCCGCACCAGGAGGAATTCGTGACGATCTCGCTCATCAACCCGGACTCCCTCGCGAAGCCGTCGGGCTTCACGCACGCGGTGCGCAGCGGCGACACCGTGTGGCTCTCCGGTCAGACCGCGATGGACGCGGACGGGCGCATCGTCGGCGGCGGCATCGTCGAGCAGTTCCGCCAGGCGCTCACGAACGTGGTGACGGCGTTGCGGGCGGCCGGGGGCGACCCGTCGCGGTTCCTGTCGGTGACGATCTACCTGACCGACATCCCCGGCTACCAGGCCCAGGGCAAGGAGATCGGCCGCGTGTGGCGGGAGCTCGTCGGCACCGACTACCCGGCGATGACCGGCGTGGGCGTGACGAGCCTGTGGCAGCCCGAGGCGCTGGTGGAGATCCAGGCCGTAGGTGCCTGCGGCCCGTGAGCACGAAGTGCGGCTATGGCCGCATTCAGTGCTCACCAGCCGGAGGCACCTGGACGACCGAGCGCACGTGACGCGCCGCGGGTCCGGCCAGCACGGCGCGGAACCGCTCGAACAGCGCCTCGGCCCGTACTCCGATCCAGTCGGCGGGCAGCGCCTCGAGCGGGAGGCCCGGGTCGAGGTAGGGCAGTCGGCGCCAGGCCGTGACGGCGGGGACGTAGTCGGCGAAGGCGCGGGCGTCGTCGGGACCGGCCTCGCGCAGGTCGGCGTCCTCCCACCGGGCGGCGGTCGCCCCGAACCGGCGCAGGTAGTCGGCGTAGGTGGCCTCGAGGGCGTCGAGGTCCCACCAGGCCGCGATCGTCTCCCGGGGCGTGGTCGACGAGAGGTGCGAGGCGCGGAAGACGTCGGTGAATCCGCGCAGGCCGGCCCGGTCGAGGGCCCCGAGGACGGCGCCGTCGAGGTGGGCCGGCGCCACCCAGGTGCCGGGCCCGATCGTGCCGAGGCCGAGCCGGGTCAGGGTGGCGCGGAGCTGGTGGCGCTTGTCGCGCTCGGACTCGGGGACCGAGAACACGACGAGCAGCCAGCCCTCGTCGGCCTCCGCGCGGCGCCGGCCGTAGATTCGGTCGTCGCCCTCGGCGAGGATGGCCAGTGCCTCCGCCGAGGCGCGGTAGCCCGCGGTGCGGCCGTCCTTCTCGGCGTCGAGCCAGCCACGCTTCTTGAGCCGGAAGACCGCCGAGCGGGTCGCCTGCTCGTCCACCCCGAGGTCGTCCATGAGTCGCACGAGCGTCGCGACCGAGAGCCAGCCGCCCAGATCCCGGGCGTAGAGGCCGTACAGCGAGACGATCAGCGCCCGGGGCGTCGCCGGGCTCTCCGCGCCCGTCGTGTCGTCCCGCACCTCCGCCAGGCTCACGGCCACAGGCTAACGACCTCGCCTCCCACCGCCCGTGCCCTCGCCGTCCCCGGGCGTGACGAGGACGGCGTGAAGCACTGCGCGATGAACGTCCTCGACAGCTCCAGCACCTGGGCTACGCGGTGCCGCCGCAGGCCGACGCCGGGCCGCTTCGACTTCGCGAACCCCGACTACCGGTGACCGGCGCGGTCCGCCCGCGGTAGGCGCCGGGTCCCGGGCCGCCGGACAGGGCAGGATCGCTGCCCGTGGTGGAAGACATCGAGCCCTACGCGCTCGTCCTGCTGATCGTCGGCGGGGTCCTCACCCTCGCGATCGCCTCGAGCCGGATCAGCCAGTGGGTGAAGGTGCCCGCCCCGGCGTTCTTCCTCCTGGGGGCGTCGCTGGTCGCGGGCGTCGTCCCGGCCGTCGGCGCGCCGTCGATCACCACGGTGGACCGCGATCGTGACGGTGGCCCTGGTGCTGATCCTCTTCGACGGCGGGATGCACATCGGGCTGCGTCGCATCCGCACGGTGCTGGGGTCGGTGCTGACCCTCGGCGTCGTGGGCACGGTGCTCACCGCCGCGGCGCTCGCCGCCGCCGCGTACCTCCTGTTCGGCTTCAGCCCGGTCTCCGCGCTGCTGCTGGGGACGGCCCTCGCCCCCACGGACCCGGCCGTCGTGTTCTCGGTGCTCGGCCAGCGGGAGGTGCAGGGCCGGACCGGGACGCTGCTCGAGGGCGAGTCGGGCGCCAACGACCCCGTCGGGATCGCGCTCATGGTCAGCCTGCTCGGGCTGGGCGGTGTCCTCGACGGTTCCGCGGCGCTCTCCGCGGCGGGGACCTTCGCCCTGCAGATGCTCGTCGGGGCCGCCGTCGGGGGCGCCGGGGGCTGGCTGCTCGGCCAGGCCATGCAGCGCCTGCCGCTCCCCAGCGAAGGGCTCTACCCGCTGCGGACGACGGCGCTGGCGCTCGTCGTGTACGGCGCGGCGACGCTGGCCGGGGGCTCGGGGTTCCTCGCGGTGTTCGTGGCCGGGATCGTCATCGGCGATGACCGGACCCCCTTCCAGGCCGAGGTCCGGGCGTTCCACACGGCGCTGGCGAGCCTCGCCGAGGTCGCCGCGTTCGTCGTGCTCGGGCTCACGGTGCCGCTGACCGACCTGTTCTCCCGGTCCGTCTGGCTGCCCGGACTCGTCCTGGCCGCGCTGCTGGTGCTCGTCGTCCGCCCGCTGCTCGTCGGTCCGCTGCTGCTCGCCACCCGCCTGAAGTGGGGTGAGCGGGCGTTCGTGCTGTGGTCGGGGCTCAAGGGCGCGGTGCCGGTGCTGCTCGGCACGTACGTCCTGACCTCCGGCCAGACCGACGAGCTCCGGATCTTCGACGTGATCTTCGTGGTCGTGGCCTTCTCCGTCATCGTCCAGGGGACCCTGGTGTTCCCCCTCGCCGAGCGCTGGCACGTCCCGATGCGGACGGTGCGGATCCGCCCGTGGACGTCGACGCTGCGCTTCCGCGACCGGCCCGACCTGATGCGCCACCACACCGTCGACGGCGGGTCGTTCGCCGACGGCCGGCGCCTCGGGGAGCTGACGCTGGGCGACGACGCAGCGGTGAGCCTGGTCATCCGCGACGGGAACCCGGCGGTGCCGACCCCGGGCACCACGCTGGGCCCCGGCGACGAGGTCGTCGTGGTGACGAACGACCCGGACCACGACGACGCCGTCGCGCCCCAGTTCCGGGCCGACCCCGACCCGCCGTCGTGATCGGGGAAGTATTTCCCCGCCGGGACCCCCGCGTCCGGGTGACGCCGGACCACCATGGCCCCCCATGGGGGAAGACGACGTCCGGTCCCGCGTCCGCGGCGCGGGAGCACCTGGTGTGGCACCAGGAGCTGATCTGCCCGGGAGAGATCTGTCGGGGCCGGGTCCGGCGCTTCCCGCCCGGGGAGCTGATCGACGACGGGCGCCGGGAGCGTCGCCGCTGCCCGGTGTGCGGGACGTCCACGACGGCGCCGGCGTTCTACGTCGTGCGCGGCGCGCGCGGCACCTGCGGAGCCGGCCACCAGGACCAGGCCACCGAGAACCGGGTGTGTCGCGGGCCACTCACGGGGCACTAGATCGGCTGGAGCTCCAGGAGGGTGACGATGACCAATCTCGCGACGGCACTGGTCGACGCAGCCGACGAACACGCCGACCGAGCCGCGCTGCGGCTCGACGAGCACGTGCTCACCTACGCGGAGTTCGCCGAGACGGCCCGGGCGGTCGCCGGGGTCCTGCGGGCGCGGGGCCTCGAGCCCGGCGACCGGGTCGGGCTGGTGTTCCCCAACGTGCCCGCGTTCCCGCTGGCGTTCTACGGGGCGCTGCTGGCCGGCTGCGCGGTGGTGCCGATGAACCCGCTGCTCAAGGCCCGGGAGATCGAGTACTACCTGCAGGACGCGGCGGTGTCGCTGGTGCTCGCCTGGGACGGCGCGGCCGACGCGTCGCGCGAGGCCGGCAAGACCACGGACACCGAGGTGCTGGTGGTCCCGGCCACCGGCCCGACGGCCGAGGTGCTCGAGGGCGCCACGCCGGTGGACGGCCCGGCGGAGCGCGCCGACGACGACACCGCCGTGGTGCTCTACACCTCGGGCACCACCGGCTCGCCCAAGGGCGCCGAGCTCACCCACGCCAACCTGCTGACCAACGCCCGGACCGCGGCGCGGACCCTGCTCGAGATCACCCCCGACGACGTGGTGATGGGCTGCCTGCCGCTGTTCCACGTGTTCGGGCTGACCTGCGGGCTGAACGCGTCGGTGCTGTCGGGCTCGTGCCTGACGCTCCTGCCCCGCTTCGACGGAGCGACGGCGCTGCAGATGATCGGGCGCGACCACGTGACCGTGTTCGAGGGCGTCCCCACCATGTACTCCGGGATGCTGCACGTGGCCGACCGCGACCAGTACGACGTGTCGTCGCTGCGCGCGTGCATCTCCGGCGGCTCGGCGATGCCGGTCGAGGTGCTGCGCGCGCTTCGAGGAGGCCTTCGGGTGCATCGTCCTCGAGGGCTACGGGCTCTCGGAGACCTCGCCGGTCGCCTCGTTCAACCACCCGCACGCCGAGCGCAAGCCCGGGTCGATCGGGACGCCGGTGGCGGGCATGGAGATGCGCCTGGTCGACGACCAGGGCGCCGAGGTCGACGGCGACGCGGTCGGCGAGATCGCCATCCGCGGCGAGGGCCTGATGAAGGGCTACTGGGGCCGCCCCGAGGCCACCGCCGAGTCGATCCCCGACGGCTGGTTCCGCACGGGCGACCTCGCGCGGCGCGACGAGGACGGCTACTACACCATCGTCGACCGCAAGAAGGAGATGATCATCCGGGGCGGCTACAACGTCTACCCCCGGGAGATCGAGGAGGCGCTCTACGAGCACCCGGCGGTGGCCGAGGTGGCGGTCGTCGGCATCCCGCACACCGACCTCGGCGAGGAGGTGGGCGCCGCGGTCTCCCTGAAGCCCGACGGGGAGGCCACGGTCGAGGAACTGCGGGACTTCGCCAAGCAGCGGGTCGCGGCCTACAAGTACCCGCGCCACGTCTGGCTGCTCGACGAGCTCCCCAAGGGACCGACCGGGAAGATCCTCCGCCGCTCGGTCGAGCTCCCGGCCGAGTTCCAGAAGACCGACTGACCCGCACCGGGCAGACTCGGGGGATGTTCCGGAGCCGTGCCGCGGGCGGAGTCGTCGTCGACCCGCAGGGTCGGGTGGCCGTCGTGCGCCAGCGGTCGCGGACGTGGTCGCTGCCCAAGGGCCACGTCGAGGACGGCGAGGCCGTGCTCGACGCGGCCCGGCGCGAGATCCACGAGGAGTGCGGGCTCGCCGACCTCGAGCTGGTGCGCGAGCTGGGGTCGTTCTCGCGGATGGCCGTCCGCCACGGCCTGCCCGAGTACAAGACGATCACGCTGTTCCTGTTCCGCAGCCCCGAGGCCACCCTGCGACCGCTCGACTCCGCCAACCGGAGGCCCGGTGGGTGCCGCGGGAGTCGGTCGCGGAGAGGCTGTCGCACCCGGCCGACGGCCGGTTCTTCACCCGGCACGTGCTGCCGCTGCTCACTGATCGCTGACGTGGCGCAGCCCACCGAGGGCCCGACCTTGCGGGCGTACTGCTGCGTCCGGATGAGCGAGCCGACACCGACGGAGGAACGAACTTCGTCGTGAGCGCGCCGGCGCGGCTAACCCTGGGGTATGCCGCGGCGACAAGGGGGCGATCCCGCTCGCCCTCCAACCACGGGGGCCGGCGCCGGAGCGGCCGCCGCCGCGGCCCGTTCGCGCTCACTCCTCGAGGTGTCCAAGGTGATCAGCATCGACGTCACCGCGACCGGGCTCCGGGTGCGGTTCACCGGTGCCGACCGGGCCGCGGCGTGCTCGTCGGGGCTGGACGTCCCGTTCGCGCGGGTCATCGGCTCGCGGGTGATGACGCGGGCCGACGCGGTCGCCTCGAGCCCCCGCGTCCCGTGTCCCGGCTCGTGGTGGCCCGGGCGGCTGCGCGTCGGGTCCTGGGGGATCGGCGAACGCCGCCAGCTCTGGGGCGCCCGCGGCGGGGCGTACGTCGTGGTCGTCTACCTGTCGGGGCGGCCGTTCCACCGGCATCGTCGTCGAGGTCGCGGAGCCCCGGCGCACGCACCGCGCGATCGAGACCGCTCTGCTGGCGAGCAAGGCGGCCGGGGCCCGCGAGTCGCTGCGCGGCCGGCTGCGCGACGTCGGGGACGACGGTGCCGGGGCGGACCCGTCCCGGCGACCGTGACGGCGGCCGCGGGCTGGTTTGCGGGCCGACCGAGGTGAACACTCCTGCTGCGAGGCTGGGAGGTCCATGCGCATCGCCACGACCGCGCCGGCGCCCGGCCGCTCCCGGGCCGCCGCCCTGCTGGCGGCGTCGCACCCCGGGCCGGCGGTGGCGGTCACGACGGTGGCCGCGCTGCTCGCCGTGGACGCCGACCGCCCGGTGCGCACCGTGGTGCTCGTCGCCGCGGCCGTGTTCGCCGGGCAGCTGACCGTCGGGTGGGTCAACGACCTGGTCGACGCGCGCCGTGACCGCAGCGTGGGCCGCGCCGACAAGCCGCTGGCCTCGGGCGCCCTCACCACCCGACCCGTCGTCGTGGCCCTCGCGGTCGCCGCGGTCGCGTGCGTGGTGCTGTCGCTGGCCGCCGGGTGGCGCAGCGGCGCCGTGCACCTGGTGCTCGGCGTCGGCTCGGCGCAGGCCTACAACCTCGTGCTCAAGGCGACGTGGTTCTCGTGGCTGCCCTACGCGGTCGCCTTCGGGACGTTGCCCGCCGTCGCGTCCCTGGCCGGCCCGGCCCCGGCCTGGCCGCCCTGGTGGACCACGGCGGCCGGCGCGGCGCTCGGCGTCGGCGCCCACGTCCTGAACGCGCTGCCCGACCTCGCCGACGACGTCCGCACCGGCGTCCGCGGCCTGCCCCACCGGCTCGGGGAGCGGACGGCCCGGCCGCTGGCCGCGGCCCTGCTGCTGGCCGCCTCGCTGCTGGCGGCGCTGGGCCCCGACGGGGCACCCGGCCGCGTGGGTGTGGGGCGCGCTCGCGGTGGTCGTGGCGCTGGCCGCCGTCGCCGCGACGACCCGGGGGCGCACGCCGTTCCGGGCCGCGATCGCGATCGCGCTGCTCGACGTCGTGCTGCTCGTGGCGGCGGGCTGATGGCCGGCTGGGACCTCGCCGTCGTCGGCGCCGGGCCGGCGGGCGCGGCCGCCGCGCTGGGCGCCCTGTACGCCGAGCCGGGCCTGCGGGTGGCGCTGCTCGACCGCGCCGCCTTCCCGCGCGACAAGGCCTGCGGCGACGGGGTCGCCCCGCACGTGCTCGACCGGCTCGCCGAGGTCGGGGTCACGGGCCTGCTCGACGACCGGGTCCCGGTCGCCCGGCTGCGCCTCGACCGCGGGGACCACGGCGTCGACCGGACGATGCCGCGGCCCTCCTACGTGGTCCCGCGCCGGCTGTTCGACGCCCGGCTCGTCGACGCCGCCCGCGCGGCCGGGGCGCAGCTGCTGCGGCACCGGGTCCGCGACGTCGAGGTCGGGGCGGACGGCCGCGACGGCGCTGTCGTGCTCGATCGGGGGCTCGACGGCGCGCTCGACGCCGAGGTCGTCGTGGGCGCGGACGGGGCGCACTCGGTGGTGGGTCGCCGGCTCGGGCGGCCCGTGGCCGGCACCGCGCTCGCCCTGCGCGGCTACGCGCCCGTCACCCCGGGTCGCGAGGGCGCCCAGGTCATCGTCTTCGGGACCGGACCGACCCCGGCCTACGCCTGGTCCTTCGACCGCGGCGACGGACTCGCCAACGTCGGCTACGGCGAGGTGCTCCGGCGCGGTCGCGGCCCGGGCCGGGCGCGGATGCTCGCGCAGCTCGAGGCGCTGCTGCCCGGGTCCACCGTGGGCGGCGGCGACTGGCTCGCCCACCACCTGCCGCTCTCCGGGCCGCGCTGGCGCCCGCCGTCGGGACGCGTCCTGCTCGTCGGGGACGCCGCGGGGCTGGTGAACCCGGTGACCGGCGAGGGCATCTACTACGCCGTGGCCACGGGGCTCGAGGCCGGACGGGCCGCCGCGGCGGCGCTCACGGGCGGGCGACCGCGGGAGGCCGGGCGGGACTACGTCCGCGCCGCCCGCGCCCACCTCTTCCCGCACCTGCGCCACACCGCGGCGGCCGCGGCGCTGACCCGGAGCGGGGCGATGCTGGCGGCCGGCCTGCGCGCCTCCGCGGCGGACCAGCGGGTCTTCGACGACCTCGTCGAACTCGGCCTCGCCCGGGGCCGGATCACCCCGGCGGTGGCGCGCGGGCTGCTCGGGGCCCTCCTGCGTCCCGGGACCACCGCCGGCGGGGAGGCGGCGTGAGCGTGCGGGTCGTGAGCGTCCGGGGCGTCCTGCCCGAGCACCGGTACCGCCAGGACGAGATCACGGACACGGTCGCGTCGACGGTCCTCGCGGGGGCCAGCCGCGCGCTGGTGGACCGGTTCCACCGCAACGCCGGCGTCGAGGCCCGCCACACCGCGCTGCCGCTCGAGCGCTACGGGACGCTGCGCGACTTCGGGGAGTCCAACGACGCGTTCATCGCCGCCGGGGTCGAGCTCGGGGCGCGCGCGGTCGTCGAGGCGCTCGCGGCCGTCGGCCTCGCCCCGCGCGACGTCGACCTGATCGTCTCGGCCACCGTCACCGGGCTCGCCGTGCCGTCGCTCGACGCGCGGGTGGCCGCGCGGATCGGGATGCGCCAGGACGTGGTGCGGGTGCCGATCGTCGGGCTCGGCTGCGTCGCCGGCGCGGCCGGGGTCGCCCGGCTGCACGACTACCTCGTCGGGCACCCCGACGCCGTCGCGGTCCTCATGAGCGTCGAACTGTGCTCGCTGACGCTGCAGCGCGACGACGCCTCGCTGCCCGCCCTCGTCGGCAGCGGCCTGTTCGGCGACGGGGCCGCCGCGGTCGTCGCCGCGGGTGCGCACCGGGTCGAGGAGCTGGCCCGCTCCGGCCACGTGCAGCCCGAGGTGCTCGCGACCCGCAGCCGCCTCTACCCCGACTCCGAGCGCACCATGGGCTGGGACGTCGGCGCGGGCGGACTGAAGATCGTCCTCGACGGCGCCGTGCCCGACGTCGTGCGCAGCTACATCGGCGACGACGTGCGGCGCTTCCTCGCCGACCACGGTCTGGGTCACGACGACGTCGGGTGGTACGTCGCGCACCCCGGCGGCCCGAAGGTGCTCGAGGCCCTCCAGGACGCGCTCGACGTCGACCGGGCGGCGCTCGGCGTCACGTGGGACTCGCTGCGCCGGATCGGCAACCTCTCCTCGGCGTCGGTGCTCCACGTGCTCGCGGACACCCTCGCGACGCGGCCGCCGCGGCCGGGCTCCTACGGCCTGATGCTCGCCATGGGTCCGGGGTTCTGCTCCGAGCTGGTCCTGCTGCGGGCGCCGGCGTGAACCGCACCGGCTACACCGTGCTCGTGGGCGCCGTCGGCGTCCAGCGCCTGGCCGAGCTCGCGATCTCGCGGCGCAACGCCGCCTGGGCGTTCGCCCGCGGGGGAGTGGAGACCGGCCGGGGCCACCTCCCGGCGATGATCGTGCTGCACACCGGACTCCTCGTCGGGGCCGTCGCGGAGGCCCGGTTCGCGCGCCGCCGGTACCGGCCCGGGCTGGGCCGCGCGATGCTCGTCCTGCTCGTCGCGTGCCAGGGCGTCCGCGCCTGGTGCATCGCCGCGCTGGGGCGGCGGTGGAACACCCGCGTGATCGTCCTGCCCGGCGTCGCGCCGGTGACCTCCGGGCCCTACCGCCACCTCGCGCACCCCAACTACGCCGCCGTCGTCGTCGAGGGCGTCGCCCTGCCGCTGGCCGGTGGCGCCTGGCTCACGGCCGGGGTGTTCACGCTCGCGAACGCGGGCCTGCTGACCGTGCGGATCCGGGTGGAGCGCCGCGCCCTGGCCGAGGCGGCCGCCGCGGCGCCCGCCGGAACGGAGAGCCCGTGACCACGCGCCCGATCGACCTGCTCGTCGCCGGGCGGCGGCCCGGCCGGGCTGGTGACCGCGCTGCACGCCGCCCGCGCCGGCCTCGACGTCGAGGTCTGGGAACCCCGCCCCGGCGACGTCGACAAGGCCTGCGGCGAGGGCCTCATGCCCGGGGCGCTCGCCGCGCTGCAGGCCCTCGGCGTGGATCCGCCCGGACAGTCGTTCCACGGCATCCGCTACGTCGGGTCCGGGCGCAGCGCGGACGCGTCGTTCCGCGCCGGGCCCGGGCGCGGCATCCGCCGCACGACGCTGCACCGCGCGCTGCGCGAGGCCGCCCTCGACGCGGGCGCGCGGATCGAGCAGCGCGCCGTGAGGACGCTGACCCAGGACGACGCGGCGGTGACGGCGGACGGGGTCCGGGCCCGCCACCTCGTGGCCGCCGACGGCCTGCACTCCCCGGTGCGGCGCATGCTGGGGCTCGCGTCGCGGCGAGCCGCCACCCGCGCTTCGGGCTGCGCCGGCACTTCCGCACCCCGCCCTGGTCGCCGTACGTGGAGGTGCACTGGGCCCCCGAGGTCGAGGCCTACGTGACCCCGGTCGGGGACGGGCTGGTCGGGGTGAACGTCCTCGCCTCGACGAGCGGCGGATCCTTCGACGACCGCGTCCGCGCGGTGCCCGGGCTGCCCGATCTCCTCGCCGGCGCCGAGGCGGTCGGCGACGTCCGCGGTGCGGGTCCGCTGTGGCAGGGGGCGCGCCGCCGGGTGGCGGGGCGGGTCCTGCTCGTCGGCGACGCCGGCGGCTACGTCGACGCGCTGACCGGGGAAGGCCTGGCCCTGGCGTTCGCCCAGGCCGGAGCGGCCGTCCGCGCGATCGTCGACGGCGCCCCCGAGCGCTACGAGCGCGACTGGTCACGCGTGACCCGGCGCTACCGGTGGCTGACGGCCGCGCTGCTGCTCGGCACCCGGCCGCAGTTCGCTCGCCGGAGCCTGGTGCCCGTGTCCCGGGCGCTGCCGCCGCTGTTCCGGGGCGCGGTCAACTCGCTCGCCGGGCCGGCCGGGCACTGAGGAGCGTGCAGGCGGGTGGTCGCCTGGCGGCCGGCCGCGGCCGCCGCGACGGGCAGGGTGGGACGCCATGAGCGACAACGCCGGGATCACGCCCGCGACCGGGACGAGCAGCGCGGACACGGTCCGCGCGTTCCTCGCCGCGCTCGAGCGGTTCGACGTCGACGCCGCGGGGGAGCTGCTCGACCCCGACGTCGTCTACGAGAACGTCTCGCTGCCCGCCGCCCACGGGCGCGCCGCGACGCTGCGGCTGCTGCGCTCGATGCCCCGGGCGCTGTCGGGCTTCGAGGCGCAGACGCACCGGATGGCCGCCACCGGCCCGGTCGTGCTGACCGAGCGGACCGACGTCCTCGTCGTGGGCCGGGTCCGGGTCGCGTTCTGGGTGTGCGGGACCTTCGAGGTCCACGACGGCCGCATCACGCTGTGGCGCGACTACTTCGACTGGGCGGCCACCACCGGAGCGCTGGTCACCGGGGTCGCGCGGGCGCTCGGGTCGCTGCTGCGACGGGACCGCGGCGTCGACGACCGGCCGTCGGCCCCGTCCGCGCCGGGCGCCGTCGACGCCGACGGATACCGGGCGATGAACCGGCGCATGACCGAGTCCATCCTCGCCGCGGAGCCCGAGCCCTACCGCGACGGCGGCTACGTGCGCCGCGTCGTCGAGGTCCGTGGTCGCCGCAGCGGGCAGGTGCACGCCGTGCCCATCGCGGTGGTCGGGCTCGACGGGCGCCGCTACCTCGTGTCGCCGGTCCGCTGACCGCAACTGGGTCCGGAACCTGCTCGCCGATCCCGACTGCGTCGTGCGGTCGCGGGACGACCGCGAGACCTGCCGAGCAATGCCGGTCGAGGACGGCGAGCGGATCGCCGACGTCGTGTCGACCTACGTCGCGCTGATGACCGACGCGCCCTGGGCGATCGCCCGGTTCCCGTTCCCGGCCGACGCGACCCGCTCCCGGATCCGGGAGCACGCCGACGCGATGGCGGTCTTCGAGCTCGCGCCCGTCTAGCCCGCGCGCCGGTCGCCGAGCGCCGGCGACCTCACCGGGCCCGGGCCCCGACCTCCGGCGACCGCGGGCCCGTCGCGTTGGCGTCGTTGAGCGCCACCACCTGGTAGTAGTACGTGGCCCCGCGCGTGGTGCTCGCGTCGCGCCAGCTGCAGGTGGGCGTCCGGCAGGTCAGGATGCCGAGACCGGTCTCCTGCCCGGGCGCCGTGCTCCGCATGATCACGTACCGGTTGACCGGGCTCCCGCCGGTCACGGTCGGCGCGGTCCAGGCGAGGTCCACGCCGGCGACGGCGTCGGTGGCCGCGGTGACCCGGGTGGGCACGCCGGGCGCGGCGGACGGCGTCGCGGTGACCGCGGCGGAGGCCGGGCCGGTGCCGCGGGTGTTCGCGGCGGCGACGCGGTAGGTGTAGGCGCGGCCGTTGGTGACCGTGCGGTCGGTCCACGTGGTCGTCGTGAGGCCCTGGGCGACGACGGCGGGGGTCGGCGCGGTCGGGTCGGAGCGCGTGACCGTGTAGGTCCACCCCGGCTGGACCCCGGCGGGCGCCGTCCAGGTGAGCGCGACGGCGGCGTTGCCGGCCACCGCGGTCGGGGTGCCCGGGGCGGTGGTGGGCACGGTCGCCGCGGGGGTGGTCGTGGTCGGCGCGGTGGTGGTGGTCGTGGGCGCCGTCGTGGTGGTCGGTGCCGTCGTGGTGGTCGGTGCCGTCGTGGTGGTCGCGCTCGTGGTCGTCGTGCTCGTGGTCGTCGTCGGCGCCGTCGTCGTGGTCGGGCTCGGGGTGCTGCTCGGGGCCGTCGTCGGGGGCGCGGTGGTGGAGGTGGCCGTGCTCGTCGACGGCGTCGTGCTGGTGGTCGGGGGAGTGGTGGTCGTGGTCGGCGGCGCCGGGGCCGCGCCGCAGACGAGGT
Source organism: uncultured Actinomycetota bacterium (assembly GCA_963716955.1). GTDB lineage: Bacteria > Actinomycetota > Actinomycetes > Mycobacteriales > Pseudonocardiaceae > Actinomycetospora. The sequence goes on along the minus strand of CAVQUY010000005.1, from coordinate 199,708 downwards.
CGCCGTCGGTGTTGCCGTCGGTGTACTGCGCGAGGGCGGTGGTCCCGCCGGTGAACGTGGTCGAGCAGTTGCTGCTCGCGGCGTCGAGGGTGCTCAGTCCGGCGACCCACACGGGCGCCTGTTCCATCGGGTGCTTCGGCGTGAACGAGGCGGACCAGGCCGAGCGGTAGGAGGACGCGTTCCCGGACGCGTAGCCGCCGGTGATCTGGCCCCACTGGTAGGCGGTGGAGTAGATGCCGACGGTCCCGACCCCGGAGTCGTGCAGCGCGTCCACGGCCCCCTGCAGCGCGGCGGCGTTCGCGGAGGTCGAGCCGTTCCAACTGTTGGCCAGCTTCCACGTCCAGCCACCAGGTGCGGCCCGACGGCACCGCTGACGGCGTTCTGCGCGATCTGCAGGGAGTTCTTCCCGCCGTGCCAGCCGTAGTCGTAGGCGCAGCCCGGGTCGGACGAGGAGGTGCGGTCGGTGCACAGCGCGGGGTCGCGGCTACCACTGGCCGGCCAGTAGAAGGTGGAGATCGACCCCGGGTTGCCGGTGTTGGCGTAGAGCGCGGCGCCGTTGGTGGTCCGGGACGCCCAGGCGTACTGGGTGGACAGGCAGGAGTTGGCCGTCGACACCTTGCCGCCGTTCACCCCGACGATCCCGAACGTCCCGCCGCTCGGCAGCGCGGTGCCGCACTGCGGGTAGGAGACGTCGTGGCCGACGGCCCCGGGCGGGCCGATCAGCGCCCAGGCCGTCAGGGAGGCCCCCGAGGCGACCAGGATCGTGACCAGCGCCAGGACGATCGCGAGCCGTCGGCGTCGTCGTCCGCCGGACGTCCCGTCGCGGGGCCCATCGGGATCCGTCTCCTGCGCCACCGTGCTGTCCGTGGTCGTCGGCGCCGGTACCCGCTCGAGGCGGATCACCATCGACTTGCTCCCCCCAGTGGATCGTCGTGCCCGTGATCGCATGGCGGTGACCGGTTCGTTACCGCTGTCCCGCGCGCTCACGCGTCCGGGTGGCGGCCGGCGGGTCCCGCGCGGGGAGCGGCCGGGGGTACCGGCGGATCCGGCCTGCCCCTGGGCAGCGCCGGGGCGCGGTGCTGAAGGATGTGCGCATGCTCGGCCCGGATCGGCGGGGCGGGCGGGTGATCGCGACGGTGCGGAGGAGCACGAGCATGCGCGTGGGTGTCCTGACCGGAGGCGGCGACTGCCCCGGGCTCAACGCGGTCATCCGCGCGATCGTGCGGCGCGGCGTCCCCGAGTACGGCTACAGCTTCCTGGGGTTCCGCGACGGCTGGCGGGGGCCGCTGGAGGCGCTCACCAAGCCGCTCGACATCCCGGCGGTGCGCGGGCTGCTCCCCCGCGGCGGGACGATCCTCGGTTCGTCGCGGACCAACCCGCTCGCGATCCCGGACGGCGTCGCGCGGATCAAGCAGAACCTGCAGAACCTCGGTGTCGACGCCCTCGTGGTGATCGGTGGGGAGGACACGCTGGGGGTCGCGACGACGCTGCACGAGGCGGGCGTCAACATCGTCGGGGTGCCGAAGACGATCGACAACGACCTGTCCGGCACCGACTACACGTTCGGCTTCGACACCGCCGTGACGATCGCGACGGAGGCCATCGACCGGCTGCACACGACGGCCGAGTCCCACCACCGGACGCTGATCGTGGAGGTCATGGGCCGACACGCGGGCTGGATCGCGCTGCACTCCGGGATGGCCGGCGGCGCCAACGCGATCCTCATCCCCGAGGTGCGCTTCGACATCGAGCAGGTCTGCGCCTGGGTCGAGAGCCGGTTCCGGCTCGAGTACGCGCCGATCATCGTCGTCTCCGAGGGGGCGATGCCGCACGGCGGCGAGGAGACGCTGCTGGCCGGCGAGAAGGACGCCTTCGGCCATGCCCGCCTCGGCGGCATCGGCGACTGGCTGGGCCGCGAGATCGAGGCGCGGACCGGCAAGGAGGCGCGCACCACCGTGCTCGGCCACGTGCAGCGCGGCGGGACCCCGACCGCGCGCGACCGCTGGCTCGCCACGCGGTTCGGGCTGCACGCGATCGACGCCGTCGCCGCCGGTCGGTGGGGGCAGATGACCGCGCTGCGCGGCACGGAGATCGCGATGGTGCCGCTGCAGGAGGCGACGACGCAGCTCAAGCTGGTCGACGCGGACCTCTACGCCGAGGCCGCGGTCTTCTTCGGGTGAGGGACGCGCCTCCCGGCCCCGTCAGGCGGCCAGGTGGAACGTGCTCGCGAAGCGGTCGAGGAGCTCTCCGGGTCCGCGCAGCACCTCGACCACGCCGGTCGCGATCGCGCGGTCCGGGGCGAGCTCGCCGGAGATGACCCGGCGGATGTCCGGCCCGGCGGCGAAGGCGAGGTCGACCGGTCCGTCCCCGCGGGTGACGTCGAGGGTGGGGCCGTCCACCCGGACGAGCAGCTCGGCGGGACCGACGTGCGCCGCGTAGGCGGTGGCGGGCAGGTCCGCCGCCACCTGCGGCCGGAACGCGGTGCGCAGGGCGATCGTCATCGAGTCGGGGGTGATGATCTGCTCGTCCCGCGGATCGCCCAGGGCCTTGAAGCCCCAGGCGCCGAGCGCGAGCACCACCGGCTCGAGCTCGCGGCCGAAGGGCGTCAGCTCGTAGATGATGATGCGCGAGCGCGGCGCCCGGCGGATGACGCCGGCCGCCTGCAGTTCCTTGAGCCGAGCGGCCAGGATGTTGCTCGGGATGCGGGGGAGTCCCGCGGCGAGCTCTCCGTTGCGCCGCGGCCCGACGAGCAGGTCGCGGACGATGAGCATCGCCCACCGTTCGCCGACGAGCTCCAGGGCCCGCGTGACGCCGTCGTACTGGCCGTACTCGCGGGGCGCCATCGGCCTCAGCCCTGCTGGGCCGCCGCGAAGGCCTCGGGGCCCTGCTCGGCGGCGACCGGGTCCATCCAGCCGAAGTCGACGACGTTGCCGTCGGGGTCGGTGAGCGGTCGCTGGTACATGAAGCCGTAGTCCGCGGGAGCGCCCGGCTCCGCGCCGCCCGCGGCGACGCCCGCGGCGACCGCGGCGTCGACCTCCTCGCGGCTGTCGAGGAAGATCGTGGTCGCCGCGGAGGGGTTCACCGCCGGGTCGCCGATCGGCAGCTCGGTCATGGTCTGGAAGAACTCGCGCGTGTGGATCATGAAGTAGTTGTGGGGTTCCTCGACGACGACGCAGGCTGCGTTGTGGTCGGTGAACTGGGGGTTGATCGTGAAGCCGACCGCCTCGTAGAACGCCTTCGCGTGCTCGAGGTCGCTCACCGGCAGGTTGACGAACATCCGCTTCATCCTGGTCTCGCTCTCGTCGGGGTCTCCGTGTGCGGGAGCGAGACTTGCAAAAAACAAGTTCGCCGTCAAGCGCCGGCCGCGGGCAGGATCTCGACGTAGCCGCTCGTCCCGTCGACGCGGATCCGCTGCCCGTCGCGGATCCGCTGCGTCGCCCGCTCCACGCCCACGACGGCCGGTAGGCCGTACTCCCGGGCGACCACCGCTCCGTGGGTCATCCGGCCGCCGACCTCCGTCACGAGGCCCGCGATCGCGACGAAGGCGGGCGACCAGCTCGGGTCGGTGAAGGTGGTGACCAGGACGTCGCCGGGCTCGAGATCGGCCTCCGCCATGTCCAGCACGACGCGGGCGCGGCCCTCGACGATCCCGGTCGACACGGCGAGGCCGGGGAGGGCGCCCGTCGGGAGGCCGTGGCGCCGGTAGGCCCCGGAGAGCGCCTCGCCGTCGGAGGTGAGCACCCGGGGCGGCGTGAGTGCCCGGTACTCGCGGAACGCCTCGCGGCGCCGCCGCACGAGGTCGTCGTCGACGTGTCCGCTGCGCACGACGTCGTGGAGCTCGGTGAACCGGAGGAACCAGAGGTCGTCGGGGTCGCGCATGACACCCGCACGCACCAGGCGCCCGGCCTCGTCGCGCAGCGCCTGCCGGTAGAGGGAGTAGCGGCTGATCATCCCGAACTTGGGGAACTCGCGGAAGCCGACGACGGCGCGCAGGCGGCGGATCGTGGACCGGGTCTGGTCGGCCTTCCGGTCCCCGTCCGGCAGGGCCCGGAGGCGCTCGACGAGCTCCTCTTCCTTCGCCCGGGCCGCCGCCAGCCCCTGCTCGACGCGGCGCTGCCGCTCGCCGGGCTCGAGGCCGTCGACGTGGCCGAGGACCACGGGCACGAGGACGGAGGGCTGCTCGCGCCACCGCGGCCGCGCGATGTCGATCTCGCCGGCGCACCGCACGCCATAGGCGTCGAGGTAGTCCTGGATCGCGCGCTGCGCCTCGTGCCCGCCCGCCAGCCGGGGCAGGTCGGCCAGGAAGCCGTCGTCGTCGACCTCCCGCAGGAAGGCGACCACCTCCGGGTCCGGGCGGATCACGTCGGCGACGTCGAGGAGTGCGAGCCCCATCTCCGAGGTGACGTTGCCGGGGGCCGACTGCGACAGGACGTCGGCCGCGTTCACCTCGCCGAGCCACGCGGCCATGCGGTCGTCGAGCCACGTCGTCGCGTCCAGACCGGCCATGATCAGCTGCATGCTGCGCGGGTCGAACAGGAGCCGTCGCAGTTCCCGGACGTCGTCGAGGATCGCGTCGAACAGGTCCGGTCCCTCGTGGGTCCGGAGGTCGGACCCGGCGGCGGCGAGGGACGCCCGGGTCTCGGCGACGAGTTGCTCGACGAGGCCCGCGTCCGGCTCGGTGGGTGCCGCCCTGGGCGGCGGTCCGGGTGGGTGATCCGTCGACGGTGGCGGGAGGAAGTCGTCGCGGTCGAGCACGGTCCGCAGCGCGTCGGTGGTCAGCGGGTCGAAGGCGGCGAGGAGCGCCTCGCGACCGCCGCTGGTGGCCAACCGCTCCGTCACGTCGACGAACAGCCGCCCGCCGGCCTCCGACATCGGTCGGGGCGTGGTCATCTGCCAGACCGACCGGCCCAGGGGCGTCATCGCGTCGGTCATCACCTGTTGGTGACCGACCGAGAGGTACACGCGGTTCCCGCCCTGCTCGGTCGCGGGGACGGGGAACAGCGTCGTGATCGGCCGGCTCTGCACGATGTGGAACCCGCCGCCGGCGAGGCACCACTCGACGTCCTGGGGGCGCCCGACGTGCGCCTCGATCCGGCGGCCGAGCCGGGCGAGCGCCAGGACCTGCGCCTCGGTGAGCGCCGGTCCCTGCTCCCGGTCGGCGATCGTCGTGGACACGACGTGGCCGTCGCGCACCGTCCAGACGTCGGGAGTCAGCCGCCCGGAGACGAGGGCCTCGCCGAGACCGGGGGTCGCCTCGATGCCCACGACCCGCCGGTTCCCGGTGACGGGGTCGGCGGTGAACAGGACCCCCGACGCGTCCGGCGAGACCATCCGCTGCACGACGACGGCCATCGCGACCGTGCGGTGGTCGACGCCGTGGCGCAGCCGGTAGGCCACGGACCGCTCGGTGAAGAGCGAGGCCCAGCACGACCGGACGTGCTCCAGCACCGCGGCGGGCCCGACGACGTCGAGGTACGTGTCCTGCTGGCCGGCGAACGACGCGGTCGGCAGGTCCTCGGCGGTCGCGCTCGACCGGACGGCGTACCCGTGGGCGTCGCCGAAGCGGGCGAGGGGCCGGACGATCTCCGTCGCGACGTCGTCGGGCACGTCACTGCCGGCGACGAGACGGCGGACGGCGGCGCTGATGTCGGTGATCGCGCCGCGGTCGTCCGGGTCCAGGCCGGACAACCGGTCGAGGTACTCGTCGAGCGCCGGGACCCCGGCCACGACCTTCCGGTACGCCGCCGTCGTCACGCAGTAGCCGGGCGGGACGCGGGTGCCCTCGATGCGGGTCAGTTCACCGAGCTGCGCCCCCTTGCCCCCGACGAGTGCGATCTGCTGTCCGTCGACCTCCGTCAGTTCGAGCACGAAGGGCGAGGACGTCGTTGCGCTGGCGATGGCGGCCACGGCTTTCCCTGGGGGACGGCGGACGGCCGCAGATTCTGGGGCGCCCCCCGGGTCTTGCCGCAAGACCCCGGCGCCGCTGTACGTTGATGGTGGCGGGGGATCGTTCCCGTGACGGCGGCGGCGTCACCCCGCCCGGTGGCCGCCGCCGTAGAGGCCTCGCGCCGTATCGCCGAACAACAGCCGCCGGTCGTTCTCGGGGTACGAGTCGAAGATCGCGTCGTACGCGGAGTACAGGCCGCCGAAGCTCGACCGCAAGGTCTCGATCGGGAGGTCCGAGCCGAGCATGCAGCGCTCGGCCCCGAAGGCGTCGACGACGCCGTGGAGCCAGGGCCGGACCGTGTCCGTGTCCCACGCGCTGAAAACCGTTCCGAGGGCGTCGATGCGGGTGGCCACGTTCGGCTCCTCCGACACCCGCTGCAGCAACGCGAGGTGGGCGCGGCACCCGGCGGGGGAGAGGTCCTCCGGCCACCCGAAGTGGTCGAGGACCACCCGCAACCGGGGGAACCGTCGCGCGAGGTCCACCACCCGGTCCACCTCGCCCGGCCCCGCTTCGATCGTGGCGACCAGCCCCTGATCGGCGAGGAGCCCGATGCCGTCGATCAGCCGGCTGTCCGCCTCGCCGGGTGCGTCGGGCGTGTCCGTCCGGAGAGCGGGGACGAGCCGGACCCGCACGCTCGTCACCAGCGCGTTGGCCCGCAGTGCGGACACGAGCTGCTCGTACCCGGCGTCGAAGGGATCGACGAGTGGAACGAGTCCGATGACGCGCCCGTCGTGGTCCTGGGCGCTGACCCAGGCGGCCGCGGCCGCCGGGTCCGCCGCCCCGGCGTCCGACCACACGACGCCCCGCACGTCGAACTCCGAGGTCGCCTCGTCGTAGTCCGCCAGCGTGAAGGTGTCGGGCAACGAGTCGTAGTCACCGATCAGGTCGCGCACCATCGTGCGGTCGGTGAGCCAGAAGACCGGGTTGCGACTCTGGTCCCAGAGATGGACGTTGCTGTCGATCACCGGCCCGACGTGCCCGGCCACCGCCCGCGCCGTGTCCGTCATGCGAGCGATGGTAGGACCCGGAGGTCCCTCCCTGCCCTCGTCGTTGTCGACCAGCAGCGGCCCGGCGATGCCGATCCAGCCGGCTGGTCGAGGTAGACGACGAGGCGCTCGCGGTGAGGCGGCGCACGACGTCGCCGTGAACCCGACGAGCTCGCGCCCTGGGGCCCGGGGTTCAGGTCGTGAGTTGGGTCTTGATGTAGCTCAGGGCCATGTCCAGGGCGGTGGCCATGGCGGTGGCGTCGTGGTCGGCCTGGGCGAGCAGGTAGCCGCCCTGGAGCGCGGCGATGAGGCCGACGGCGAGGTCGGCGGGCTTGGCCTCGGGACGCAGGTTTCCGTTGTCCTGCATCCGAGTCAGGCCGGCGGCGATCAGGCCCTCCCAGTGCGCGAAGGTCGCGGCCAGGCTCTCGCGGGCGGTGTCGTCCTGGTCGGAGAGCTCGACGGCCAGCGCGCCGATGGCGCATCCGTAGGCGCCGTCCTTGAGGGTGTTGGCTGCGACGAGCGCGTCCCGCCAGCGCAGGAGGCCGTTGAAGGAGTTCAGCCGACGGAGCTGGTTGTCCTCGCGGGCGAGGACGTGCCGTGACTGGTGGGCGACGACCTCGCGGACGAGGGCGTCCTTGTCGGGGAAGTGCTGGTAGAGCTGGGACTTGCTGGTGCCGCTGGCGGTGCGGACGTCGTCGAGCGTCGTCGCGTTGACACCTTTGACGTAGATCAGTTCCGCGGCGGCCTGCACGATGCGCGCCTTCGTGGCCGCGCCGCGCGCGGTCAGCCGCGCAGGAGGGGTCGGGCGCAGCCCCGCGTCCGACTCGGTCATCGTGTTCCTCCCGTGCTCCACGGTCAGCATCGGCAAGCCTAGGTCGCTGCGGGTGAGCGGATCGCGGTCACCTCGATCTCGACCCTGAGGTGGGGCCACACCAGCCCGTCGATGACCCCGAGCATGAACGCCGGCTCGTGAGTGATCATCTCGGCCCGGACCCCGACGTAGCTGGGGATGTCGGCGGCGTCGGTGAGCCACTGGCGCACGCTGACGACGTCCTCGAGTGCAGCGCCGGCCTCGGCGAGTGCGTTGGCGACGTTGTGCCAGGCCTGGCGGGCCTCGTCCTCGAAGCTCTCGGGTCGGGTTCCGTCGGGGCGCAGGCCCGGGGTTCCCGAGACGACGATCTGCTCGGCGCCGGCCGGGACGACGACGGCGTCGCCGTAGCGACCGATCAGGTGCGCGATGCCGGTGCTGATGGTCCGAGCGCCTGCCATGGATCCTCCCGAGGTCCGGACGACGCGGTCGGAGTGACCGGCAGCCTCGAGCGTTCGATCTCCACGTCCCCACAAGAGGACCATCAAGTCCACTTGCCTGTCAATCGCGACCTCGGGTGCGCGGCCGACCGGCAACCGCGACCGAAGCCGAACCTCTCGAGGCGACATGCGCGCTTAAGTGCTCGACGCCGGATCATCCGGCCTTCGGAGCGGCGTGCCGTGACCGGAGCACATCCGCAGGCGAGTCGACAGGAGCTCTTGCGCCCCACTCTATTTGGACTATATGGTCCTCTTAGTTGGCTGGTTCGCTGCTCCGGAGGAGAGATCGTGGAGTCCACTGCACGTGCCGAGGACAGCCCGCTCGAGGGCTCAGCGCCGCGTACCGCGCATGACGGAACCGAGATCGTCGTGGCCGACGCCCCCGATCGCGGGCGCATCGAGGCGCGCCACGACGGGACGCTCGCCGGGCACGTGAGCCGGCGGCTCTGGCTGGGCCGAGTGGTCCTGGTCCACACCGTCACCGAGCCGGACTGGCAGGGGCGGGGGGACGAACAGTACCGCCCCCTGATCAAGGCCTCGGCCACCCACGACGCGAGCAGCGCATGAGCCCCGCGCGAGCCCAGGCGGCCCAGTCCACCGGCCCCACGCAGTTCGGGTTCTTCGACGGCGATGACCACGCCACCGGGCCGGGGATCGACACCGGCTTCGCCACCGCCCACCGCATCGATCTCGACGACACCTCGTGGGTCGAGCACGTCCCCGGCTGGCTCTCGGGTAGCGACGAGCTGTTCCGGGACCTGCTCGCCGAGGCCGGCTGGGAGCAGCGCGACCGGTGGATGATCAACCGCATCGTCACCGAACCCCGATTGACCGCCGAGTACCCGGTGCTCGCCGGCGCGCCGCAACCCCTGCTCCGCGAGATCGGCGCAGCGCTCTCGGCCCACTACGGCGTCGACTACGACGGGCTCTGGATCAACCTCTACCGCGACCACCGCGACAGCACCAGCTGGCACGGAGACGCGCCGTCGTGCAAACGGCCCGAGTGCATCGTCCCGGTCCTCACCCTGGGTGCCTCACGACGGTTCCTGCTGCGCGCCCGCGACGGCGGCCCCAGCACCGTGCTGACACCGCTGTCCGGAGACCTCGTCGTCATGGGCGGACGCTGCCAGCGGGACTGGCGCCACAGCGTCCCCAAACAGACCCGACCCCTCGGCGCCCGGATCAGCGTCAACTTCAAGGCCACGTCGCAAGCCGTGCCCGCATGAGACTCCCCGTCGCCCCGCTCACCCGACCCGAGAAAGCAGCAACCTCATGACCCGCTCGACCCCCGCCCTCGATTCCGCGGCGACCGGCCCGGACGCGATGTCGACTCCGATCGCCGCACCCGCCACGACGCACGGCATCCCCGGGCTCACCCTGACCGAAGTCTGCGGCGAGCACCCCGACTACACGGCGATCCTGCGTGCCCAGGACATCGCCAACGGCATCCCGGCCCTGACCCGCGGAGGGACACGACGATGACCCAGCAGGACACCGACGACGACCGCGCGGCACTGGAACGGCTCAACGCCGACTACATCCACTCCGACCAGCACAACGACGTCGAGCGCTACGAGAAGATGCTCGCCCCGGACTTCATCGCCCAACTCCCCGACCTGGCCGTCCGCGACCGGGCCGCGTTCCTCGCGATGATCGCCGAGCCCCGCCCGTTCACCGGGCTCACCGCCCACGACGTCGACGTCCGCGTCCTGGGTGACGTCGCCCTCATCCACGGGCGGGTCACCTACACCACCGTCGCCGACGGAGCGGATCGGCAAGCCCTCTACACCGACACCTACCAGCGCCGCGACGGTCACTGGCTCTGCGTCGCCGCCGCCGTCATCGCCCACGGTTCCTGACCCCTTCGCCGCAGTCACCAGAGCGGAGCCCGCCATGCCCACCTACGTGGTGCACCTGAACCCACACGCCAGCAGCGCCGACACCCGCGCAGAGCTGGCCCGACGCATCGGTGGTGGACACAGTCGGTTCACCGGAGCCCCGCCCTCGTTCACCCAGGTGATCATCAGAGAACTGGGTGTCGAGCACTTCATCGGCGGTGAGCCGGCCGATCCACGCTCGGTCTTCGTGCACGGGCACATCCGCGACGGCCGGACACGCGAGGCCAAGGACGCGCTGATCGGCGCCCTGCGTGACGCGGTCCGCGACACCCTCGCGGTCCCGGAGGACCTCGTCTGGGTCTATCTCAGCGAGATCCCGGCACTTCAGATGGTCGAGTTCGGGCACGTACTTCCGGCCCCCGGGGACGAACAGGCCTGGCAGGCCGCGCTGCCCGACGACACCCGCACACGCCTGGCCCGCCTCGACGCCCAGCCCGAGAACCCCTAGACCGGCCTGCGGGCAACAGCCCGCCCGGACGGTCAGGTCGACCTCGCTCTGCCACGTCGGCCAGCTCCTGTTCCGCGAAGCCATGCCCGACGTCTACGACCACGCCATCGACGACGTCGTCTCCTTTCGCCCGCCGCCTCCGGCCTCGAGCGGGTCCGTCATCTCCCGCCGACGCGATCAGGACGACGAGACCCGGTCCCCGGTGTCCTCGTCGTCCTGGCCGATCTCGTCGCGGCGCTGGCGCTCGCGGTAGCCGTAGGCGGCTCGGCGCACGGCGTCCTCGCTGTCGAGGCCGGACCCCAGCGCGCCGGCGACGGTGGCCAGGCCGGTCGCCAGCCAGGCGAGCAGCAGGTGGTCACGGAGCCCCGGGACGTGGCCCAGGGTCGAGGCGAAGACCGACCCGTCGAGCAGGAACAGCGACCCGAGCAGCGTGAGCACGTACACCGCGGCGGACATGCACAGCACGCCGATGCTCAACGTCAGCACGGTGGAGGTGTTGTAGAGGAACGTCTCCTCACGCTCGTCCGCGTTCCGCGCGCGTTCCCAGAGATGGTGGGCGCCGATGATCCACGCGACCATCAGTGCGACGGACATCAGGGTGGTCAGGACGAGCTTGCCCACCCCGAGTCGGACGGCCAGCAACCAGATCGTCGAGTTGATGGTCAGGTAGGCGCTGGTGCCGAGGACGGCGGCCAGCGCCGTGCGCATCCCGAGGACGAGCCGCCAGGGCTCGTTGGTGCGCACCATCCCGGCCAGCAGGCGGGCCCGGCCGCGCCACGGAGTGGTCACGTAGCGCCGCGTGTGGCGGCCCTCCCCGGAGGACACGACGTGGACCGGCTGCAGGTACCTCGCTGCGGCGCGTCCGAGGTGGCTCGGGTGGTGCCTCCCCTGGTCGAGGCCGGCGTCGGCGATCCCGTCGAGGTCGGCGACCAGCCGGACGACGGCGTTGCGGACCTTCGCGTGCTGCAGGAACGGGCCGAACCCGGGCAGCGAGAGACCCGCGACGCGGCGTTCGTGGTCGACGTCGGCCAGGATCGGCCGGTCGTCGTGCTGGACGGGGAGGTCCGTGAGGTAGACCCCGATGTCCCACTCGGCGTCGGCGGCCTGCCGGGCGACCGCCTCGAGGACCTGTTCGGGGTCGTGCACCGAGGCGGTGACCGGATGGGTCTGCGTGCGGATGTCCCAGGCGATGTCGCGCGCGACCCGTTCGTCGAGCAGGTTCGGGAGTTCCTCGACCAGCTTCGCGGCGATCTCCGAGGGGGTGTCGGGGTCGGCGAGCAGGCCCACGATCAGCGTGCGGTGAGCGCCCGGGGTGGCCGGGCGGGGGTCGTGTCGCTGCTCGAGGTGGGCCATCGGTTCTCTCCTCACCGTGCACGCGCCCGGACTCCCCGGTGTGGCGTCGAGGATGAACGTCGCGGCCCGGATGACAAACCCCGAACGGGCGGTCCCGTCGCATCGCTGCCGGGGGACGAGCGTTCCCGGCGGCCACCTCGACCCGACGGGACGGAATCGCTGCCGGGGCGTCCGCCCGGCGGCACGAGATCGTGCGGCGGCCGTTCGCGCCAGGGTCGTCGGGGCTACCACCTCGCCCGACGGCCATGGCTGCCGTCGGCGGACGAGAGGTCGTTCTCCACGGCAGACGAACTGCGACCGCACCCCGAACCAGGAGGTTGCTGTGCCGAACGAGTCCAGGACGTACGACATCCAGCTGGGGCCGGTGCTCATCGACGTCCCACGCTCGATGGGCTACTTCGGTGGCGTGGGCGCCGCTCTGGCCCTCGGCCTGGTCGATCCGCCCCTGGCCGCGTTCATCGCCGCGGTCCCCTTCCTCGCGATGCTCACCCACCGATCCCTGCCCGCGCCGGTCCGCTTCCTCGGGGAGGCACTCGAGGGAGCCGCGAAGCCCGTCGGCGGCGACGACGACGGCTACGTGTTGCTGCAGGACGACCAGCGCGAGAGGGAGCGGGCGCACGCGGTCGCCGCGGCGGCCCGTCGCGGCGACGCGCTCGATCGGCACCGTGACGCACCGTCGGCGCTCCGGTCCGTGGAGGCCGACTCACCGGTCCCCGAGTGACCAGGGCCGTGCCGCCGCGACGCCGGCGGTGGCGGCGCCGGCCAGGGCGAGGACACCCACGGCGTGGGCCTGCCCGGACTCGGCGACGGTCAGCAGTCCCGTCCCCGCCACGAGCAGGCCGAGGGCGAGCAGCCCGGAGCGGCGGCCGGCCCCGGGGGAGCGCGCCTGCTGCTGGTCCGGGTCGGTCCCGGAAGCGGCGTCGTCCGCGGCCGCCGTCGACGTCCCGGGATCGAAGCGGCCGCTCAGCACCATGCCGAACAGCAGCCCCAGCGACGGCACGAGCACGACGGCTCCGCCCGCCACGGCGATGAGCAGCCCGACGAGCGTGGGCGCGGGCGCGGCCGCCTGCTCGGCGGTCAGGCCCGGCAGCAGCACCGGCCGCTGCGCGAGGCCCCACCCGGCCACGACGGCGGCCACCGCCAGGGCCGCCGTCACCCGCGCCGCGTCGTGGCGCCGGGCACCCACGAGACCGAGGGTGAGGAGGCCCGCCGCGGCGGACAGCACCAGCGCGAGCGAGCCGGGCCAGTGCAGCAGTCCTTCCCCGACCAGCGGAGCGTCGACCCGGAGCACGACCAGGCCGCCGAGGGCGAGCGCGCCGGCGACGACGCCGCCGGCCAGGGCGCGCACGCGGAAACGGCGCTCGAGGTCGGGCGCCCCGATGCGGGCGGCGTCCGCGGCGAGGTAGACGGCGGCGAGGAAGGCCGAGAGCACGACGGCCAGGACCCCGATGATCAGCGACGACGGGTTGAGCCAGCTGGTCCACAGGTCACCCGCCGCGTTGCCGACGGGGACCCGCATCGAGACGATGCCGCCGACGACGGCACCCAGCGCGAACGGCGTCACCACGGACGCGGCGGCGAAGACCGTGTCGACCCTCCGGCGTTCCCGCGACGTCCGGGTGCCGGTGTGCAGCGCGTACGCCGCGCCGCGGCCGAGGACGCCGAGGGCGGCGAGGAACAGCGGCACCGTCAGCGTGGTGGCCACCGCGCCCACCACCACCGGGTAGGCCGTCCACGCGACCGTGAGCACGAAGACCAGCCAGACGTGGTTGGCCTCCCACACGGGGGCCAGCGCGTGGTGGGCGTGGTCGCGCAGCCGCTCGGCGTCCGGGCCGCGGCCGGCGGTCAGCTGCCACATCCCGGCGCCGAAGTCGGCGCCGCCCAGGGTGGTGTACGCGGCGAGGCCGATGAGGACGACGACCATCGGGAGCTCGGCGAGGGTCATGCCGGACCCCCACCGCGCCCCCCGGAGGGCACCGGCTCGGCCGGTCCGCCGCGGACGTCGTCGTCGCCGGGGTCCTCGTCGAGAGGGACCGCCGCGAGGCGCCGCAGGACCCACACCACCGCGACGGCCACCCCGAGGTAGACGGCGCCGAGCACCGCATAGCCCGCCGGGATCCCCGGAGCCGCGGTGACGGCCTGCGGGGTGCGCATGACGCCGTAGACCGTCCACGGCTGGCGCCCGACCTCGGTGACGACCCAGCCGCACAGCAGCGCCACCACCGAGGCCGGGCCCGCCACGACCACCGACCACGTCCACCACCGCGAGGTGGGCAGCCGCCGGTGCCGCAGAAGGACGACGAGCGAGAGCACCGCGAGCACGGCCAGCAACGTCCCCAGACCCACCATCGCCTGGAACGCCACCCGCACGACGTTGACCGGCGGCACCTGGTCGGGCGGGACGACGTCGAGCCCCACCACGACGGCGCCGGGATCGTGGACGGCCAGCAGCGACAGCATCCGCGGCAGCTCGATCCCGTCGACCACCTCGCCGTGGGTGTACCAGCCGAGCACGTGGACCGGTGCCCCGGCGACGGTGTGCCCGAGGCCCTCGAGGGCGGCGAGCTTGACGGGCTGGTAGCGCGCCACCGCCCGCCCGGCCCAGTCGCCGACGAGCACCTGGACCGGTGCCGCGACGGAGGCCACCGTCACGGCGACCGCCAGCGCCAGCCGGTCGTACGCCGTGTCGTGACCGCGCAGCCGGGCGGCGGCGTAGACGGCCGCCACCACGAACCCCGTGACCATGAAGGCCGCGACGTACATGTGCACGAACTCGTGCCACAGGTACGGGTTGGCGAACAAGGCCTCGGCGGGACGGACGTCGACGACCTGACCGTCCCGCAGGGTGAAGCCCCCGGGGTGGTTCATCCACGCGTTGACCGAGATGACCATGAACGACCCGGTCAGGCCGGCCACCGCGATCGGGATCCCGCAGGCCAGGTGTGCGCGGGGCCGGAGGCGGTCCCATCCGTACAGATAGATGCCGATGAAGACCGCCTCGGTGAAGAAGGAGAACCCCTCGATGGCGAAGCCGAGGCCGAACACGCCGCCGAAGGTCGCGGTGAAGACCGGCCAGAGCAGGGCCATCTCGAAGCTCAGGACGGTGCCGGTGATGACGCCGACCGCGAACAGCGCCGCCATCGCGCGGCTCCAGCGGCGCGCGAGCGTGCGGTAGAGGGCGGTCCCCGTGCGCTGGTGGAGTCCCTCCAGGAGCAGCACGAGCACCGGGAAGGCGATGCCGAAGCACACCAGCGGGATGTGCACGGCGAACGAGAGCGCCTGGAGCTGGCGTGCCTGTTCCAGGAAGGGCTGGCCCACGGGAGGGAACACGTCATCGAGGGTGGCGGTCCCACGGGCGGGCGGGAACCGGCCGGGCGCCGCCCTCGCACGGCAGGACGAGGGGGGTCGGAGGTTCTCGACCCGGCGTGACCGCGACGACCGCGCGTCCGCGGCGGACCGTGGACGCCTTCGCGGAACGCCCGGTCGGGACGTGCCGGCCAGGATCCGCGGGCGCGGAACGATCGAGGGCGTGACGGAGGAGCGATCATGGGCATTCTCGGGTGGATCGTGCTGGGACTCGTGGTGGGCGCGCTGGCCAAGCTGCTCATGCCCGGTGACGACCCGGGCGGGGTCATCCTCACCGGCGTGCTCGGGATCGTCGGCGCCCTGCTCGGCGGCTTCGTGGGCCATGCGCTGTTCGGGACCGGTCTCGGCGGCTTCTTCGACCTCCGGACGTGGGTGCTCGCCCTCATCGGGTCGCTGATCGTGCTGGGCGTCTATCGCCTCGTGGCGGGACGGCGCGCCCGGACATGACCGGGTCCCCGGGGAGGCCCCGCCCCGGTCACGCCGTGACGGGGTCGTGCGGGCAGGAGCACCGGCGGCGCCTGGAGGCGACCCTGGGGGTGTTGGCGGAGGTGGCGTCCACGCCGGCCCGCGAGGACGAGCCGGTGATCGCGATCCGGTCGTTCGCCGCCGGCCGATTGGCGCTGGCTCTGGCCGGCGCGGTCGACGCCGGGGTCGTCGAGCGGCTCCAGGCACTGCTCGACGAGCACCTGGTGCGCCGGCTGAGCGCCGCCGAGCTCGTCATCGACCTGTCCGAGGTGCGCACCTGCGGGCCCGGCCTGGCGCGGTTGCTGGACCGCGTGCGCATCCGGCGGCTCGCCGAGGGGTGCCGGGTGGAGCTGTGCAATCCGTCGGAGGCGCTCGGGGTCGGCCTCGACCGGGCCACGCTCAGCGAGGCCTTCACCGTCGACGACGCGGTCCGCCGCCGGGTCCCGGGCTGAGGCTGTGTCCGTGCGGTCTTCCGGCCCTGAGGCGCCCTCGACGCCGAGGCGTCCGCCGTCACAGGGTCGTCAGGTGATCCGTCGCGGGGAGGACGGGTGGCTCGGCGACGACGGCGGCGCGGACGGCCACGTGGAGGTTGAGGCGGGTGTCGGCGTCGGCGAGGTCGTGTCCGGAGAGTTCGCGGATGCGCTGCAGGCGGTAGCGCAGGGTGGAGCGGTGGATGTGCAGGGCGGCGGCGGTGTCGTCGTAGTTGCCGCCGTGGTCGAGGTAGACCCCGAGGGTGTGGACCAGGCCGGCCTGGTGGTCGGTGTCGTAGGCGAGCAGGGTGCCCAGCCAGTCCTCGACGAAGGCGCCGGCCTCGCGGCGGCCCTCGGGGGTGGCCAGGAGCCGGTACAGGCCGAGGTCCTCGAACGCGACGGCCCCCCGGGGGTCGGCCTGGCGCATCCGGACGGTGAGGGCCTGCATGGCTTCGCGGTAGGAGCGGGGGAGGTGTTCGGGGCGGTCGACGCAGCCGCCGATCCCGAGGGCGGGGGCCTCGCGCAGGACGTCGGTGAAGGCGTTGTGGACGGACTGCCAGGTCCGCGCGGGGCGCGCCGGGCGCCCGGTCCGCTGGTCGTCGTGCTTGCCGGAGTCCGACCAGGGGGCGGTGGCGGTTCCGTCACCGTCGAGCCAGGTGGCGGGGGTGCCGCAGACCAGCACGGCGGTCTGGCCGCGCAGGGTGCCCAGGAAGGGCATGTCCAGGGTGCGTGCGGCGCGTTCGACCAGGTCGCCGACCGCTTCGCCGTCGGGCCAGTGTCCGTCGCGGGGTCGCAGGGCCAGCACCCGGTGGGGGCCGGTCAGGTCGTGGCTCAGCGCCGACGCGCGCCCGACGCGGCGGTCGATCTCGGACTGCAGGTCGTCGGGTCCGGGCTCGAGCAGGACGGTCTCCACGAGGTCGTGGCGTAGCCGGAGTTCGGTGCGGGCCAGGTGGCGGCGGTGGAGCAGGTGCAGGGTCAGCGCGCCGGTCGCGAGGCCGATCGCGTGCAGCGCCCCGGCGCGGGGGCTGCCGGGGCTCGCGTCGGAGTCGGGGTCCTTCTTGTCGGCGGGTTCGAGGGTGGCGTCCGGGTCGAGCACGACGATCACGCCCAGCAGGGTGCCGCGGGAGGTGGCCAGGCTGGCCAGCCGGTCCCGGACGCGCAGCGGGCCGGAGACCCGTCGTCCGGCGTCGACGAGGCGTTCGCGCTGGGTGCGGGTCAGCCGGGGGTAGGTCGCGTCGTCGGCGCCGGCGCGGGCCAGGACCCGCCCGAAGGGATCCTCCACGGCCACGGCGAGGCCGAGGTGGGAGTGGAGGACCTCGGCGAGTCCCTGTTCCGGGGCGTCGCCGGCCAGGGTCTGGCTCAGCGCGGCCTGGAAGCGGTACTCGCGGGCCAGCGCGGCCTCGACCTCGGCGCGGGCCTGCTGGTCGTTCAGGACCCGGGTGTCCGAGGTCCGATCGCGTCCGATCGTGTTGCTCTCATTACGCTGCGTGTCCGTCATCGTGATACGTCACCGCAACGATCTCCCCGGGTCAAACGCTGGCGACGAGTTTTCCGCCGTCGGGCACCGGGCGGGATCGCGGATGCTCCGGATTCGGACGAATGCCCGTCGACGCCGGTCGACGATCAGGGGGCGCGGCGGGCGGCGAGCCAGGCAGCCACGTCGTAGAGCTTGGTGTTGCTCGTCTGGGAGGCGCACCGCAGCCGTCGGAAGGCCTCCTCGGCGTCGACGCCGTAGCTGCATGAGGATGCCCTTGGCCTGTCCGATCACGTCCCGCCGGGCGATCGCCCGCTCCAGCTTCTCCACCCGGTCGGTCCCGGCGAGGGCGAGCGAGGCGTACAGCGCGAACAGCCGCGCGCGGCGCTGGGTCCGCAGCAGCGCCGACCGGTCGTCGAGGGCGTGCCGCGTCAGGTGGAGGTTCAGCGCGCCCACGGGACGGGCGCTCGTGAAGGGCACCGACAGGCTGGCGCGGACGCCGTGGCGGACCGCCTCCCGGACGAATCGGGGCCAGCGCGTCTCGACGGCCGCGTCCGGGAGGACCACGGTGTCGGTGCCGGCGACCGCATCGATGCACGGGCCCTCCGACATCCCGATCTGGCCGTCGACGGCGGCCGCCGTCTCCGTGTGTGCGCCGCGCAGGCCAGCATCCCGCCGCGGGTCCGCATCGCGACCCCGGCGTGGCGGATGTCCGGCACCACCGCCGCCGCGCCCTCGACGATCCGGGGCAGTGCGTCCGCGACCCGCTCGCTCCCGGCGATCGTGCGGGCCCACGCCAGCAGCGCGGCCAGGATCTCGTCCTCGTCCTCCTCGGGGTCGGACCACCACCGCGCGACCGCCGTGTCCTCCGCATGCCTCGTCACCGGTTCCCTCCGTCCCTCGTGGCCTCCGCCAGGACCGTGCCCTCCGGGGGACCGACCTGGCATCGACCCCGCCGGTCACAACGGCCGGGCCGCCGCTCGCCTGCGGGGACGAGCCGCCGCTCCTCGCCGTCGGCAGGGTCAGCTGGTCGTCACGTCGTCGGTCGTGAGCCGGCTCGGCGCCCGGCGCTGTCCACCCGGATCGACCTCGACCCGGCGGACCGGATTCGTCGGCCCGACGTCGACCTCGAAGGACGAGATTGCGCGCTCGCCGCGCGCCGCACCGTCGTCGGCGGTTACCACCCCATCGACGAGGACGAGGCGAGGAGGACGTGCGATGCGAGCAGGGCGAGCAGGCGGGCGGAGTGCCGGACGGGACGTCACGGCGGACCTCGCGCGGGGACTGGGGATGTTCAGTCTGGGGCTGGGGTCGGCGCAGCTCGCCGCCCCGGGTGCGGTCGCACGGCTGGCGGGCGTCCGGGGGGACGGCCCGGCCGTCCACACGATCACCTCGCTCTACGGGGCGCGGGAGCTGGCGCAGGGCGCGGGCATCCTCAGCGGCCGCGGGACGGCCGGGCTGGGTGTGGAGCCGGGTCGCGGGCGACGTGGTCGACATCGCCACGCTGGCCGTCGGCGCCTCCCGGAAGGGAGCCGCTCCGACGCGTCTCGGGCTGAGCCTCGCGGCGCTCGCGGGGGTGACCGTCGCGGACGTCGTGACCGCCCGCGCGCTGTCGGGCCACGGGCGCGTCGAGCGCCGGGCCACCGCGGCCATCACCGTCAACCGGCCGCGGCCGGAGGTGTATCGCCACTGGCGCGACCTCGAGCGTCTCCCGGAGTTCATGGCGCACCTCCGCTCGGTGAGCACCGACGCGTCCGGGCGTTCGCGCTGGGAGGCCACCGGTCCGGCCGGTTCGACGGTCTCCTGGGACGCCGAGCTCGTGGAGGACCGCGAGGGCGAGGTGATCTCCTGGCGGTCCGTCGAGGGCGCCGACGTGGAGAACAGCCGGCTCGGTCCGGTTCCGCGACGCCGCGGGCGGACGGGGTACGGAGGTCCTGGTCGACCTGCGCTACCGCCCGCCCGGCGGACGCGCCGGCCGGGCCGTCGCGAAGCTCCTCGGGGAGGAGCCGAACCAGCAGCTGCGCGACGACCTGCGGCGCTTCAAGCAGGTCGTGGAGCTCGGCGAGGTGGTGCGCTCGGAGGGCAGCCCGGCCGGGTCAGTCCACGCGTCAGCAGCTCGCCCAGCGCCCGGCGCAGCCGGTCGCCTGACCCTTCCTCGGAAAGGAGAGACCCATGCGGGCCACCTGTTGGACCGGCAAGCGGTCGGTGGAGGTCCGGGACGTCCCGGACCCGACGATCCTCAACCGGCGCGACGCCATCGTGAAGATCTCCTCGACCGCCATCTGCGGCTCGGACCTGCACCTCTACAACGGGTTCATCCCGACCATGCGCGAGGGCGACGTCCTCGGCCACGAGTTCATGGGTGAGGTCGTCGAGGTCGGCCGGGGGTGGACGGCCTGTCCGTCGGGGACCGCGTCGTGGTCCCCTTCCCCATCGCCTGCGGCGTGTGCGGCGCGTGCGAGCGCGGGATGACGTCGCTCTGCGAGAACTCCAACCCCAACGCCGGCATCGCCGAGAAGCTCATGGGTCACTCGCCGGCCGCGCTGTTCGGCTACTCCCACATGCTCGGCGGCTACCCCGGCGGGCAGGCCGAGTACGCCCGGGTCCCGTTCGCCGACTTCGGTGCAGCTCAAGGTCGAGCCCGACCTCCCCGACGAGAAGGTCCTGTTCCTCTCGGACATCTTCCCCACCGGGTACATGGGCGCCGACATGGCCGAGGTCGGTCCCGGCGACGTCGTCGCGGTGTGGGGCGCCGGCCCCGTCGGCCAGTTCGCCATCGCGAGCTGCTTCCTGCGCGGAGCCGAGCGGGTCATCGCCATCGACCGCATCGACCTACCGGCTGCGGATGGCGCGCAGGAGACCGGGGCCGAGACGCTGGACTACGAACAGGTGTCGATCCCGGAGGCGCTCAAGGAGATGACCGGGGGACGCGGGCCCGACAAGTGCATCGACGCGGTGGGGATGGAGGCCCACCACGCCGCCGGGGCGCTCCACGCCTACGACCGCACCAAGCAGGCCGTGGGGCTGGAGACCGAACGGCCGCACGTGCTCCGCGAGGCCATCATGAGCTGCGCCAACGGGGGCATCGTGTCGGTCATCGGGGTCTACGGCGGGCTTCACCGACAAGTTCCCGATGGGATCGTTCATGAACCGCTACCTCACGATGCGCGCCGGTCAGTGCCACGTCCACCGCTACATGCCGCAGCTCCTCGAGCACGTCCGCAACGGCGACATCGACCCCTCCTTCGTCATCACCCACCGGTTGTCGCTCGACGAGGCCCCGAGGGGCTACCAGACCTTCCTGGAGAAGGCGGACGGCTGCGAGAAGGTGGTCCTCACCCCGTAGCGGCGCCGGCGTCGACTCAGGCCCCCTCGGGGCGACGCGGCTGGGGCACGGCGAGAGGGCCGGAATGGGTCCGGACCGGGGCACCCGGGGGGAGGGATGACCGGCCCGGACCCATCCCGATGGGGCCGCCGGTCGTCGGGGGGTGACGACCGGTCGGCCGGTCCGGGAGTTCCACCACGCGTCCGTCGGAGGGGGACGGCCGACAGCCCAGGGCCTCCGCGAAGGACGTGTACACCGGCGCGCGGGCGGCCTCGACCAGGGCCGGGGGAGTGCGGGTCGACCGCACGACCCGCAGTGCGCCCTCGGGCAGGCCGGCCGCGAGGTCGGCGACCGCCGCCACGACGACCGGCTCCACGACGGCCGTGCGGCGGACGTCGAGGAGCACGATCCCGTCCGGGGGCCGGGACCCGAGGCGGCGCAGCTTCACCGCGTCCACCATGCCCAGCGCGAATCGGGTCCGCACCACGGTGCCCCACGCGGTGTCGACGATCGACACCGACGGCCCGGCGCCGGCGCGGGCAGGTCCCGTTCGGTGGTCATGGCTCGCTCTCACGCCGTCGGAGAGCTCCGGGCCGGGGACTTCCCGCCCGAGAGCTCGGTGGACGTCCAGGAGATTTACCGAGCGGGGCGTGCCCCGGTCCATCCGCGCACGGCATCGCGCGACCGTTCGGCGACCGCAGGTCCGGTCACCGGTTGCGCAGGGTCGCCCCCGGCGGGCGGCCGTACGCGCGGCGGTACGCCTGGGAGAACCCGGCTGAGGTGACCGAAGCCCCAGCGGTGCGCGACCTCCGCCACGGTGGTCCCACCCGGCTCCGCAACGCGCAGCTCCGTGTGGGCGCGCTCGAGCCGGACGGCCCGCAGGTAGGCCATGGGCGTGGTGTCGAGATGGCGCCGGAAACCGTCGTGCAGGGTGCGGGGCGACGCGCCGGCGAGCCGCGCGAGGCTGGTCGGGGTGAACGGCTGCGTCGGGTCGTCGCGGATCGCGTCGACGGCCCGACGGACCGGGGTCCGGCTCCAGGACCGCGCCGGACGCTCCAGCGCGTCCCGCCACCGGTGCGAGGTGGCGTGGACGAAACCCGCGACCACGGCGTCGTGCAGGGGTGCCGCGATCATCGGGTGGGACAACACGCTCGGCGTAGTGCGCGCTTCGTCGCACAGGAGCCTGACCAGCCCGTCCCACCGTCGTCCGGTGGGGCTCCGGAGGTCCAGGTGCGGGTCGAGCACCGGGTCCGGCGGCACGGGGTGACCGAGTTGGGACTCCATCGCCGCGTTGACCGCCTCCCGGTCGATGCGCACGGCGTACGAGCCGTACTCGTCGCTCGTCGTCATCGCCACCGGACCCACCGGGTGGTACACCGCTCCGTGCCCGGGCGTCACGTCCACCGTGCGGCGCCGGTGCCGCGCGGTCATCGAGCCGGAGGCGGAGTAGTTGACGTAGTAGCAGTCCTCCAGATCGGCCGTACCGATCTCGAGCCCGGAATTGATGTGCGCCACGCCCACCGCCAGCGCCCCGAGGACGACTCCCTCGAAGCGGAAGTCGTAGTCCGCCGTGCGGTCGACGAGGTCCATCGACGTCGTGAAGAAGTCCTGCCCCACCGCCGCCTTCGCCCCGTCGAGGTCGTGCTCCCGGAACGAGAAGAAATCCGCGTGTCCCACACCCACCGGATCAGCCTACGAAGTCGGGGCGTCGATCCGCTCCGCTGGACGTCGTGCAACCGGTCGGCCGCCCGTCGCGCGGCCCGTCCCCGGGGCGTGTTCGCCCGTGCACGGACGCGGCTCGTCCGCGCCCGAGCGGCCGGTACCGAGGTCTCGGAGCCGTTCGTCACCGCAGGCTCGAGGACCGGCCGGAGCCGGCGTGCATTGCGGAGGCCGTCCTGCGGTACCTGAGGTGATGGAACGACGAGCCCCGTCGGGTCCAGCAGGCGAGAGAGGCGGTCCGTCAGTGTCCGAGATGGTCGAGCGGTCCGGGTTGCAGGTCGACGAGCACCTGCGAGCGTTCGTCGAGGACGAGCTGCTCGCGCAGGTCGAGCTCACGGCCGAGGAGTTCTGGTCGACCCTGGCCCGCCTGCAGGAGCGGTTCGCGCCGCGGATCGCGACGGCGCTGGCCGAGCGGGACGACCTCCAGGGCAAGATCGACGCCTGGCACGCCGAGCACGGCGCGGGCTCCCGGGACGACTACGAGAAGCTGCTGACCGATCTGGGCTACCTGGCCCCCGAGCCGTCGAGCGTCCCGACGATCGACGTCGACCGGGTCGACCCGGAGATCGCCGAGGTCCCCGGCCCGCAGCTGGTGGTGCCGTCCACGAACGCGCGGTTCTCGCTCAACGCCGCGAACGCCCGCTGGGGCTCGCTGTTCGACGCGCTTCTACGGCACCGACGCGCTCCCGCAGGACCACGAGCTCGCGAAGGGCTACGACGAGCGGCGCGGCGCCCAGGTCATCGAGGCCGCCGACGAGCTGCTCGACGAGCTGTTCCCGCTCGAGCGCGGGAGCCACGCCGACGTCACCGCCTACCGCCCGTCGACCGACGGGCTGGCCGCCGACACGGCAGACGGCACGGTCGGCCTCGCCGACCCGTCGGCGTTCGCCGGGTTCAACGCCCCGGACGCCGACGGCCGGGGCAGCGTGCTGCTCGTCCGCCACGGCCTGCACGTCGACCTGGTGATCGACCCGTCGACCCAGGTGGGCGGGCAGCACCACGCGGACGTCAGCGACGTCGTGCTCGAGTCGGCGGTGACGACGATCGTCGACCTCGAGGACTCGGTCGCGACCGTCGACGGCGAGGACAAGGCCCTGGCCTACCGCACGTGGCTCGGGCTGATGACCGGCGACCTGGTCGCGGAGTTCTCGCAAGGGCGGCGAGACCGTCACCCGGCGGGTCCACCCGGACCGCGAGTACACCGCCGCCGACGGCTCGGCGCTGACGCTGCCGGGTCGCTCGCTGATGCTGGTCCGCACCTGCGGCCACCACATGACGACGAACGCGGTGCTCACCGCCGACGGTGACGAGGCCAACGAGGGCGTGCTCGACGCGCTCGTCTGCGCCGTCGCCGGCCTGTACGACCTGCGCGGGCTCGGGCCGCACACCAACTCCCGCGCCGGCAGCGTCTACGTCGTCAAGCCCAAGCAGCACGGGCCGGAGGAGGTCGCGCTGACCGTCGAGCTGTTCGCGGCGATCGAGGAGGCCCTCGGCCTCGAGGCCGACACGCTGAAGATCGGCATCATGGACGAGGAGAAGCGGACGACGGTCAACCTGTCGGCCTGCATCGGCGCGGCCGCGGACCGCGTCATCTTCGTCAACACCGGCTTCCTCGACCGGACCGGCGACGAGATCCACACCTGCTTCGCCGCCGGGCCGGTGCTGCGCAAGGGCGACATGAAATCGACGGTCTGGCTGCAGACCTACGAGGACCGCAACGTCGACGTCGCGCTGCGCGGCCGGTTTCGAGCACCACGCGCAGGTCGGCAAGGGGATGTGGGCCAAGCCCGCCGCGATGGCCGAGATGCTCGAGCAGAAGATCGGGCACCCGAAGGCGGGCGCGAACACGGCGTGGGTGCCCTCGCCGACCGCGGCGACGCTGCACGCGCTGCACTACCTGCGCGTCGACGTGCACGCCGTCCAGGAGGAGCTCTCGAAGCGGGAGACGGCCGACCGCCGCCACCTGCTGGAGCTCCCGCTCGCCGACCCGAGCGCCCTGTCCGACGACGACAAGCGCCACGAGCTCGAGACCAACGCCCAGTCGATCCTCGGCTACGTCGTGCGCTGGGTGGGGATGGGCATCGGCTGCTCGACGGTGCCCGACCTCGACGGGGTCGGGCTGATGGAGGACCGCGCGACGCTGCGGATCTCCAGCCAGCTCATCGCGAACTGGCTGGAGCACGGCGTCGTCGACGAGCAGACCGTGCGCGACACGTTCGCGCGCATGGCCGAGCTGGTCGACGAGCAGAACGCGGGCCAGGACGGCTACCCGCCGATGGCGCCCGACCTGGAGGCCAGCGAGTCGTTCCAGGCCGCCCTCGAGCTCGTCTTCTCCGGCGGGACCGAGCCCAACGGCTACACCGAGCGCCCCCTCACCCAGTGGCGCCGGAAGGTCAAGGCGAACGCGTGAGGTCGGTCCCGAGCCCGGGCCGGGCTCGGGACCGCTCACGCCGACGCCCCGGCGACCTCGGTGAGCACCTCCAGAGCCGTACGCACCGGCGGGGCGTGCGCCGCGGCGTCCCGGACGACGGCGGTGATCGTGCGGACCGGCACCGGGCGCACCACCCGGACGGTGTGCAGGCCCGGGGGCATGGCGAGCGTCCCGAGGACCGGCATCACCGTCATGCCGAGTCCCGCGGCGACGAACGCGAGCGCGGTCGGGTAGTCGCTGGCCTCGACGTGGAACGGCGGGCTGAACCCGGCCGCGGTGCACGCGTCGAGCAGCACTGCCCGGCACGCGCCGCGGGCGTGAGCGTTCGCCCGCCCGGCGGCGACGCTGCCCTCGGCGCCGCCGCTCGCGATCGGGCTGGTCGCCGCGCCGGGCACCACCGCCACGGTCCTCTACCTCGGGATCTTCCCGACCGCCGTCGCGTTCCTCGCCTGCTTGGCCCTCTGCGGACCAGCGCCGGCCGCCTGGCCTCCACCACCACGTCGTGCCCGCCCTCGTCGTCGTCCTGTCCGGCTGCTGTTCGGCGGGGTCCCGTGCCGCTGGCGTTCTCGCCGGTGGGCTCTGCCTCCTCGGGGTGGCGGTCTCCCGTCGGCTTCCGGGGCACCGGCGACGAGCGAGATCGATCCGCACATGCCGGGCTGGTCAGCCCGCCTCGTCACCCGGCGCTGCGATGACCTCGCGGGCGCCGGCCAGCAGGTGGGCGAGGTAGTCCTGGCCCGAGAACGTCGTTCGACGACTCGCGGTGCACGCTCAGGGTCGAGGCTGGGGTCCAGTTCGTCGATCTTCACCAGGAGCCCGTCCGGGCTGGCCAGCTGCAGTTGTCGCCCGAAGGCCTCGTCGCTCCCCGGTCGGGCGATGGTGGCTTCACCGGACCGCAGCCGGGCCTCGAGGGTCTCGAGTGGCTCGGTGGCCTCGAAGTTCAGCTCCACGGTGCCTTCGTGCTGCTCGGGATCGGGTGGGTGGGCGAGCAGCCCGAGTCGGTCCTGGCCCAGGCGAGCACCACCCAGCCGCCGTCGCGGCTGCCGTGCAGCGCCAGGGCGGACCCGGCGCGACACCGTTCTGCAGCCATGGCTGCGTTCACGCCGCGGTCCCCCGGCGCCACCGGCCGCGACGTCAGCTGAGCTGACGCGCGGCGACGGTGTCACCGAGCCCACGTCACCGGTGAGTACAGGGCCTTCAACCCGAAAATGGCGTTGTAGGTCGCGAACTCGACTTCCCCGAACGGATCGGCCAGTGCGAGGTGGGGAAGCGTTGAGCAGGGCCGGGAACGCGATCCGCATCTCGGCCCGGGCCAGGGGCGCCCCGAGGCAGTGGTGTATTCCGTGGCCGAAGGCGAGGTGCCCGACGGCCTCGCGTGTCACGTCGAGGCGGTCGGGGTCGCCGAGGTAGGCCCGGTCGCGGTCGGCGGCGGCCAGCGACGCGTGACCAGTGAGCCCGCGGTATGGCGTGTCCGGCGATCTCCACGTCGGTCGTGGTGATGCGCGGCGGGAGCGAGTGCAGGACCGACGACCAGCGCATCAGTTCCTCGACGGCCGGGTCGATGCAGGTGGGATCGTCGCGGACCATGGCGAGCTGGTCGGGGTGGCGCAGCATGGCCAGGGCTCCGAGGCCGAGCATGTTCGAGGTCGTCTCGTGCCCGGCGGCCAGCAGCAGTCCGGCGATGCCGACGAGCTCGTCGTTGCTGAGGTCGTCGCCGTGCTCGCGGACCAGCATGCCCAGCATGTCCTCGCCGGGTTCGGCCCGCGCGCGGGCCACCAGGTCGGCCATGTACTCGCGGTTCTCCCGCATGACCGCCACCCGTTGGTCCATCGGCAGCGCCACGTTCACCAGGCGTCGTGTACGCCCCTGGAACTCGGCCCGGTCGGAGTAGGGCACACCCAGCAGCTCGCAGATCACCAGGGACGGGATCGGCAGGGCGAAGTGCGCGATGAGGTCGGCCGGTGCCCCGGCGCGTTCCAGATCGTCCAGGGCCGACTCGACGATCTCGGCGATCCGTGGTTCGAGCCGGCGCATCCGGCGCATCGTGAACTCCGGCGTCAGCATGCGGCGCAGACGGGTGTGCTCCGGTGGGTCGAAACCGATCAGGTTGCCGGCCCGCATCCGGGCCTTCTCCTCCTCGCTGACCTCGTCGCCGATCGCCATCCCGAACGGGGTGGGCCGGGCGCTGCTGAAACGGACCGGGTCGCCCAGCACCTCGCGGACGTCCTCGTCGCGACACACCAGGTAGGCGGGTAACCCGAACGGGGTCATCGCCTCCACGACGCCTTCGCTGTCCCGTGCCTCGGCCAGGGCGTCCACGGGGTCGAAGCCGTCGCGTCGCATCTGCAGGGGCAAGGAAGGGGTTTCGGTCACGTTGTGCTCCTTGCGTGGTGGTCGTGGAGGCGGAGCGGGAAGGGCCGGCGGCCGGCGCTCTCGTCGGCCTCCGCGACGTCGGTGAGGGCGTGGACGTCGGAAAGGGCACGCCGAGGGTCCGGAATCCCGCCAGGACCGCGGGCGGTCCTGGCGCCGGTCACGGTCGATCGGGCGGTCGTCGCGGATGGCGGCGAGGTGGTCGATCCCGATGGGCAGGTCGAGCGGGCATTCGGTCGCGCGCCGGGGGACGTCAGACCACCCGCCGCCATCAGGACGTCGCGTGGGTCAGGTGCAGCAGTGCGTCGACGGTGCCGTGCGCGATCTTCTCGCGGATGTCGGGGGCCAGGTCGAGCTGGTCGAACCAGTCGCGGGCGCGTCGGTTGTCGGCGAACGGGTAGTCGACGGAGAAGATCATTCGATCGTCGCCGAACGCCGTCCGCGTCAGGTGGAACGGGTCGTCGTAGAAGTAGCCGCTGGTCGTGAACCAGAAGTGCTCGCGGAGGTAGGCGCTGATCGGCGTGGCCAGTCCCGTGGACGCCGGGGCGAGGGAGCTGTCGATGCGGTGCAGGTGGAACGCGAGTCCCTCGCCGAGGTGCCCGAGGATGACCTTGAGGTCGGGCAGACGGTCGAATGCTCCGCTGAGGATCAGACGGAGTGCGTGCAGCGACGACTCGTAGTGCCACCCGTAGCCGCCGGTGGACAGCGCCTGGCTCACCCGCTCGTCGAAGCCGCTGTAGTAGGCGTCCACGACCGGCGGCGGGGGTGGAGCGGGATGCAGATAGATCGGGGCACCGAGGCGGGCCGCCGTCTCGAGGATCGGCGTGAAGCGCGGTCGGTCGAGGAACTCGCCGACGATCGAGCCGCTGATCATGGTGCCGACGAAGCCCAGGTCGCGGACGGTCCGTTCGAGCTCCGCCGCGGCCGCGTCCGGGAGGGCGACCGGGAGCGCCGCGAACGCGGCGAAGCGGTCTGGGTGCGCGGCGACCATGTCCTGCAGTTCCGTGTTGGCCTTGACCGCCAGCGGGACCGCCACCTCGGCCGGCAGCTGCTCCGGCATCGGCAGCACGACCGACAACACCTGGGTCTCGATACCGGCGGTGTCCATGTCGGCCAGCCGCTGATCGACGGTGGGGTGGAGGCGGGCCCACACCGCCTCGGGAAGCCGGGAGGGGTCCAGGAACTGATTGCTCACCCCAGGGATGACGTGGTGCTCTTCGATGGCCACGACGCGCACGATCAGGACTCCTTCATTCGTGGGGGAGCAGGCTCTACAGCAGCTTGTCGAGGGTGATCGGCAGGTCGACGATGCGTCTGCCGGTGGCGTGTCGGACGGCGTTGGCGATGGCCGCGGGGGCGCCGGTGATGCCGATCTCCCCGAGGCCGAGCAGGCCGAGGGGCATGGTCGGGTCCGGCTCGTCGAGGTAGTCGACATCGATGTGCGGGACGTCCGCGTGCACGGGGACGTGGTACTCGGCGAGGCTGGGGTTGACGATGCGACCGGTGCGGGGGTCGATCAGCGTCTGCTCCTCGAGGGCCATGCCGATGCCCATGATGATGCCGCCGCGGAGCTGGCTCGCCGCGGTGCGCGCATTGAGCACCGTGCCGACGTCGAAGACGCCGAGCCAGCGTGACACCCGGACCTCGCCGGTGTCGGGATCGACCCGGACCTCGCTGAACTGCGCTCCCGTGCCCGCTCTCGTCCGGAATCGCATGTCGCGCACGGTGCGGGCGAGGAAGGCCGCCATGTTCGGCTTGTAGACCACCTCGACGTGGTCCCGGCGGGCTGCGGCGAGGATGTCGGTGTAGCTGTGGCCGCCGTGCTTGCGGGCCAGTGCTCGGACGGACTTCCTGAGCCTGGCGCACGCGGCCACGACGCTGGTGGTGACGCTGGCGGTCTGGACCGAGCCGAAGGCAGGGGCGCCTCTGGGCAGGTCGGAGTCGCCGTGCTCGACCCGCACCGACTCCAGCGGGACACCCAGCTGGTCGGCGACCACCTGGGTCTGCACGGTCGGTGCACCCATGCCCATCTCGTGGATGCCGCACCGCACGACGACCGTGCCGTCCGCGTTCAGTCGAACGGTGACGTTGGCCGGCAGGCGCATCGAGCCGTGATGCGCGGTGGCGACGCCCATACCGACCAGCCAGCGGCCGTCGCGCATCGACCGGGGGCGCGGGTCGCGGTCCTTCCAGCCGAACCGTTCGGCGCCCCTCGCGTAGGCCTCGCGGAGCATCCGGTGAGTGAACGGCTGGCCGCCCACCGGGGTGCGATCGGGTTCGTTGGTCATCCGGAGCTCGATCGGATCCATGCCGAGCTCCCACGCGAGCTCGTCCATGGCCGACTCGAGACCGAAGTTGCCGATGGCCTCGCCGGGGGCGCGCATGAAGGTGTTGGACACCAGATCGAGCTGGACGCCCTTCTGCTGCGTGTGGATGTGGGGGGCGGCGTAGAGCTGGTGGGACACCTCGGTGATCTGCTCGGGCTGGCCCCCGACCCGGCCGGTCCTGGACACGCTGGTGTGCACGATCGCGCTCAGGCGGCCGTCCGTCTCCGCGCCCAACGCGACCCGTTGCGTGCTGGCCGTGCGCCCGCCGACGACGTGGTAGACGCCTTCGCGGGGCAGGGCGAGACGGACCGGACGTCCGGTGGCACGGGCGGCCAGCACCGCGAGCAGGGTGCCGGCCCACGGGCGTGACTTGCTTCCGAACCCGCCTCCGACGAACGGCGACAGCACCCGGATGTCGTCCTTCGGTATCCCGAAGCGCCTCGCGAGCTGTGCACGGAGCCCGGAGATGTTCTGGGTGCCCTCGTGCACGGTCAGGCGGTCCCCGTCCCAGACCGCCGTCGTGGCGTGTGGCTCGATCGCGTTGTGGGTGTGCTGGGGCGTGCTGAACGTCAGGTCCACCGACCGCGCCGCGGTGGCCAGCGCCGCGGTCGCGTTCCCCTTGTCGGCCGCGCCCGACATCATCGGTACGCCCTTGACGGGGACCGCGTGATGTTGCTCCGCGGCGAAGTCCACGGTGGCTGGTCGCCGCTCGTAGACCGGTCGCACGAGCGACGCCGCGTACCGGGCGGTCTCGGGGGACTCGGCGACCACGACGGCGACCGGCTGACCGTTCCAGTGCACCTCGTCGGTGGCCAGGTAGTTCACCGACGTGTCGACGGCGATCGAGCCGGGATCGAGGACGCTCATCTTCGTGGGCGGCTTCATGGCCGGCGCGTTCTCGTGGGTGAGGACCTCGATCACGCCCTCGACGGCGCGAGCCGGCGTGGTGTCGATGCCGACGATCCGGCCCCGCGCGATCGACGAGTGCACGAGCGCGGCGTAGGCGAGGCCCGGGTAGGAGTGTTCCGCGGCGAAGCGGGCCTGACCGGTCGTCTTGACCAGTCCGTCGACGCGGGCGATCGGGCGGCCGACGTACTTCTCCCGGGACGGAGCGGCGCCGGACCGGGTCTGGGTCCCGACCTCGTCGAGGGTCATCGCAGGGCTCCTTCCGAGCCGAGATCGCGCAGGACAGCCACGAGCGTGGACACGGCCAGGGGCACCTTGAACGCGTTGTCGGGCCGTACCGTCGCGGCGGCGAGCTCGGCCTCGGCCGCGCGGCGGAAGGCCGCCTCGTCGACCGGGCCGCCGAGCAGCAGCCGCTCGGCCTCCCTGGCCCGCCACGGTGTGGCACCGACGCCCCCGAGTCCCAGCCGGACCTGCGTCACCGTCCGGTCCTCCACCTGCAGCGCCGCGGCCACGGAGACCAGCGCGAACGCGTAGGACGCGCGGTCGCGGACCTTGCGATAGGTGGAGCGCGCCGGGAGAGGCGCCGGCAGGTCGACCGCGGTGATCAGCTCTCCGGGCGCCAGCACGGTCTCGAGGTGCGGGGTGTCGCCGGGCGACCGGTGGAGCTCGGCCACCGGGATGCTCCGTGCGCCGCCGGTGCCGCGCACCTGCACGGTGGCGTCCAGGGCCACCAGTGCCACGCACATGTCGGACGGGTGTGCGGCGATGCAGCTGTCGCTGACCCCGAGGACGGCGCATCCGCGGTGGAATCCGTCGAGTGCGTCGCAGCCGGTACCGGGCTCGCGCTTGTTGCAGGCGGCGGCGTCGTCGTAGAAGTAGGGGCAGCGGGTGCGCTGCAGCAGGTTCCCGCCGACGGTGGCCATGTTGCGCAGCTGCCCGGAAGCCCCGGACAGCAACGCCTGGGACAGCATGCGGTAGCGGGCGCGCACCCGCCGGTCGGCGGCGAGGGCGCTGTTGCGCACCATCGCCCCGATCCGCAGACCGCCGCCGGCCAGGTCCTCGACGGTGTCGAGCGGCAACCGGGAGACGTCGACGACCGTGTCCGGTTGTTCGATGCCCTCCCGCATCAGGTCGACCAGGTTGGTGCCGCCGCCGAGGTACTTCGCGCCCGGGGCGGCGGCGGCCACGACCGCGGCGTCGACGTCCGCGGGTTTCACGTAGGCGAACGGTCTCATCGGACGTCCGCCCCGGCGACGTCCTGGATCGCGGCGACGATCCCGTTGTAGGCGCCGCACCGGCAGAGGTTCCCGCTCATCCGCTCCCGGATCTCGGCCTCGGTCGGTGCGCCCGCGGCGACGTCGTCCCCGTCGGTCATCACGCTCGGCATGCCGGCCCGGTACTCGGCCAACATGCCCAGTGCCGAGCAATCTGCCCCGAGGTGCAGTAGCCGCACTGGAACCCGTCGTGGCGGATGAACGCCTCCTGCAGCGGGTGCGCGACGCCCTCGATCGTGGTGATCTCGCTGCCGTCGTAGGAGACGGCGAGGGCGAGGCAGGAGTTGATCCGCCGACCGTCGGCGAGCACGGTGCAGGCTCCGCAGGCGCCCTGATCGCAGCCCTTCTTGGGGCCCGTCACGCCGAGGCGCTCCCGCAGCAGGTCCAGCAGGCTCACCCACGGCGGCACGTCGAGGGCGACGACGTCGTCGTTCACCTTCAGCTGTATCTCCGACACCTGGACACCTCCATCCCGCGGCCACGCTAACTGAACGGCGTTCCGTTAACAAGAGGATGGTGTTCTCCTAACTCGCACCCGTAGCCTGTCAGACGACATGACTCGGTCCCAGTTCCTCCGGGCGCGCCGGCCGGAGCACAAGCAGCAGCGACGCGACGCGATCCTGGACGCCGCCCGCGACCTCGCGCGGGAGTCCGGCGTCCGTAGCGTCAGCCTCGGCGCGGTCGCCGAGGCCGTCGGGATCGCGAAGTCCAACATCTCGCGCTACTTCGGCACCCGCGAGGAAATCTACCTCGTCCTGCTCGCCGAGGAGTGGGAGAGCTTCGCCGACGCGGTGGCCGTGGGTCTGCAGGGCGCCACGGACGGCACCGCTGCGATCGCCGCTCTGGCGGAGACGATGGTGGACCGGCCGCTGTTCTGCGACCTGCTCAGCCATCTGCCCACCAGCCTCGAGTACAACGTGTCCGCCGATGCCGCCCGCGGGTTCAAGCGCGCCGTGCGCGACCACATCCGTGCGATCGCCGCCGAGATGGCCCGCGCCACCGCGCTGACCGATCGAGAGGCGGCCGAGGTCGTCGCCGCGGCCGGCGGCCTCGGCGGGCTGCTCTACCGCGCCCACAACCCGCCACCGGTCCTCGCACAGGTCTATCGCGACGATCCCGAGCTGGCCACGCCCCACACCACGATGTCGCCGACCCTCGTCCGGATGCTCTCGGCGCTCGCCGCGGGATTGCCGACCCTGCGCGACAGGTCAACGGGCTGACGAGCTCTCGGCCGCGCCCATCGGCATCGCCGGAGTGGCGATGCACGCCGCCTCGCTCACCAACCCGGACGTCGACGCGACCGCGGCCCGGGCCCTCGGCGAGACACTCTGCGCCGGCTGCGACGGAGGGGTATGCCCGGCCCGCCTCGTTCCTCGGGCGCCGACCGACCGCGATCATGGTCGTGGGAGGGTCGGACACCCACCAGCGAGAGGACGTCCATGGTCACGTCCATGCTGCTCGCCGGGCGCTCGGAGGAGGAAGCGCGGGAACTCGCGCGCCGGGAAGGCGAATACACCCTCAGTCTCGTGATGACCATCGCGACGTTGTGGTCCATCGAGGCCGGATTTCGTTCTGGCATGCCGTCGTCGTCACCGCACTGGCGCGAGAGTGCCACCTGCGGCCCTCCGCCGTGGGCGACTCCGGAACCGGGCGCAGTCCACTGACACGCCTGCGGAGGATCGCTGGTCGCTACGTTTCGGCAGGATCGTGCCCTCGAGGTGGAGGACATAGAGCGCGTGGGTGGAGTCCTCACGCTTCCGCTCGATCTTCGCCAGATAGATGGCTGCGGCGTCGCCGAAGCGCGACGCGGGTGTCAGCGCTCCTGCGCGGGACTGTCGAGCGCGCTGCCGGTCGGTGATGGCCTCGTGCAGCGCGCTCCTGGCCGCGGTCTTCGAGGACCCCTTCTTCCACCTGCGGCGGGTGACGCCGTCGTGATCTCGGAAGCGGCACCGAGCGACCCAGGAGCCCGGAGACTGCCGGGGGACCGAGATCGAGCCGGGCGTGCCAGAGGGCGGTGGAGGCCCGCCCAGAGCTTCTCCGGCGACCGCTTCGGGAGGCTTGCGGCCGGTCAACGGCCACTCCGACGCGGGGGAGGGAAGCACGGCCGGCAGGTGGCTTGCAACGAAGGGTGCGCCGTCAGGGACTCGAACCCCGAACCCAGTGATTAAGAGTCACTTGCTCTGCCCATTGAGCTAACGGCGCGTGACCAGAAGGCTACCAACTCGCCTTGCCGGTCCGGCAACGGGGGTACCGCTGCCGTCCGGGTGAGTGACGGGACTTGAACCCGCGACACCTGGGATCACAACCCAGTGCTCTGCCAACTGAGCTACACCCACCATCGTCCCCGGTTGCCCGGCGACCGGCCAAGCGTACAAGCCGGGGGCGGGTCCTCCGCGATGGGGTTGTCCCCCTGATCAGACCACGCCCGGCCCCGGGGCCTGTCCCCCTGCGGAGCCCTGCTGACCGGCCTCGATCGCCTCCGCGGCGCCCGGCGCCCGCCGCGTCCGCGGCGAGGACGTCCGAGGCCGCCGCCCGGGCCTCCTCGGTCGACGGGCCGGGGAGCGGGACGAAGGCGGTGCGGCGGTAGTACTCGAGCTCGCGGATCGACTCCCGCGCGTCCGCCAGCGCCCGGTGGGCCAGGCCCTTCTCGGGCTGGGCGTAGTAGATGCGCGGGTACCAGCGCCGGCACAGCTCCTTGATCGAGCTGACGTCGATCATGCGGTAGTGCAGGTGCTCGTCGAGCTCGGGCATGTCGCGTGCGATGAACCCGCGGTCGGTGGCGATGGAGTTGCCGCACAGCGGAGCGGTCCGCGCGTCGGGGACGTGGCGGCGGACGTACTCCAGGACGAGCTTCTCGGCCTCGGCCATGGTCACCGTCGAGGCGCGGACCTCCTCGGTCAGCCCCGACTTCGCGTGCATGTCGACGACGACCTCGGGCATGTTCGCCAGCGCCTCGTCGGAGGCGTGGATGACGACGTCGAGCCCCTCACCGAGGGGGACGAGGTCGGCGTCCGTGACGAGCGCCGCGATCTCGATGAGCGCGTCGTTCGCCAGGTCCAGCCCCGTCATCTCGCAGTCGATCCACACCAGCCGTCCGTTCACGCGCCCGACCCTAGCGAGATCGGCCCAGCCCGGCGCGGCGTCGCGGACGACGGAGTGGCTTTCCTGTCACTGGATGCAAGCAGTCCAGGTGAGCACGCCGATAGGGCTTCGCTTGCACGTGGTGGTGTTTCACGGATGCGAGAACGCCGCCAACTGCGCCGCCCGCACGTCGTCGGTCTGCGCCTGGACGAGGTGGAACATCGCCTCGCGCGACCACCGCTGCTCCGGCGAGGAGGCCAGCATCGCCGAGCCGCCCCGCGCCGCGACCAGCCCGGCCGCGGCGCGCACCGTCAGCTCCGCGATCCGGCCCCGCAGCGACAGCCGCTCCTGGGTGAATCGATCCCGTTCGGGGCTGAACCGCAGCTCGTAGGCCCGCTCCCGCAGCGGCCAGGCCGCCGCGGCCAGCGCCGTGGCCTCCTCGAGCGCCGCCGGCCGGTCGCGCTCGTGCCCGGTGCGCACCGTCTCGTCGATCACCCGGCGCAGCAGGCCGAGCGTGGCGGGCTTGGTGTCGACGACGGTGTCGGCGTCGCGGCGCCGCCACTCCTCGCGGTCGA
Source organism: uncultured Actinomycetota bacterium (assembly GCA_963716955.1). GTDB lineage: Bacteria > Actinomycetota > Actinomycetes > Mycobacteriales > Pseudonocardiaceae > Actinomycetospora. The sequence continues at coordinate 163,988 of CAVQUY010000005.1, read as the reverse complement.
CGACGGCGGCCACCTCGCCACCGCGGACCCGCATGTCGGAGAGCTCCAGCCCGACCGTCCGGGTGCCGCCCATGACCGCCAGCGAGTACGGCGTCGGACGCCCGCAGCCCGCGCCGCTCGTGCGCCGGCAGCAGCGCGAACACGACCTGCCCGTCGTCGGAGACCGCGGCGATGAGCACCAGGTCCACCAGCCCCCACCCGGTGCACCACTCCGACCGGCCCGTGAACCGCCAGCCGCCGGACCCGTCGGGGACCGCCCGCACCGCGGGCGGCCCCGGCCGACGGACGTGGGCGATGGCGATCCCGCCCAGCTCGTCGCCGTGCGCGAGCGCCTTGCGGTACTCGTCCGCCGCCGGGTACGACGACCCCGCGGTGAGTGCCTGCGGGCTGCGGTGCTGGGTGAGGACGAACCACGTCGCAGCGTCGGCGCCCGCGACGACCTCCTCGACCTCGCAGAGCTCGCGCTCGCCGTGGCCGAGGCCGCCGTCGGCGACCGGGGCCGCCACGCTGTAGAGCCCCTGCGCCGCGAGGCAGCGCAGCATCGATCGTTGCACCCCGATCTCGGGGTCGTCGCTGTCGGCGGCGTTGGCGAGCAGCATCTCGGTGACCTCGCGCGCGAGGTCGACGGGATCCGCGTCCTTCGTCAGGCCGGGGTGGGTGCCCATGGTCTCAGGGTCCTCCGGGGGGAGCGGAAGGAACGCGCAGCTCTCGCTGGGCGGAACGCTACGCAGGAGCTGAGGCCCCCAGCTCGGACTTCACCACCTTGCCGGTCTGGTTGCGCGGCAGCTCGTCCAGGAACTCGACGTCCCGGGGCGAGGCGAAGCGCGCCAGGTGGTTCTTGACGTGGTCGCGCACCGCGTCCGCGTCGAGCGAGGCCCCGTCCTCGAGCACGAGGTAGGCGGCCAGGCGCTGGCCGTACTCGTCGTCGTCGACCCCGACGACCGCGGCCTCCTTCACCCCGTCCATCTCGGAGAGCAGGCCCTCGACCTCGCCGGCGTGGATGTTCTCCCCACCGGAGACGATCATGTCGTCGGCGCGGCCGGAGATGAACAGCAGGCCGTTCTCGTCGTAGTGGCCCAGGTCGCCGGTGCCGAGCATGCCGTCGACGACCTCGGTCTCCCCGCGGCCGCCGGTGTAGCCGGTGAAGAGCATGTCGTTCCCGACGAAGATGCGGCCGGTCTCGCCGGCCGGCAGCTCCTGGTCGTCGTCGCCGAGGATCTTCACGGTGGTCCCGACGGGCGGGCGGCCCGCGGTGCCGGGCTCGGCGCGCAGCTCCTCGGGCTTCGCGATCGAGGCCCACGAGACCTCGGTCGAGCCGTAGAGCATGTAGAGCTTGTCGCCGAAGGCGTCGAGGAACTCGCTGACCTTGTGCGGGGGCATCGCCGAGCCGGTCGCCGTCACCGTCCGCAGCGCGGAGGTGTCGTAGCGGCTGATGACGTCGGCCCCGAGCTCGAGGATCCGCTGCAGCATGACCGGCACCGCGAACATCGACGTGCAGCGGTGCGTCGCGAGCTGGGCCAGCGCGTCCTCGGGGTCGAACTTGCGGCGCAGGACGAGCGTGGAGCCCATGAGCGAGCCGATCTGGAACGCCGCGAAGCCCCACGTGTGGAACAGCGGCGCCGAGACCAGCGCGGGCTCGCGGGCGGTCAGCGGGATGCGGGAGAGGATCGCGTTGACCGGCCCGATCCCGGCGGGGGAGGGGCGCTCGGCGCCCTTGGGCGTCCCCGTGGTGCCCGACGTCAGGACGATCGTCTTGCCCGTCGGCGGCCGCGTCGGGAGGCCCTTCGAGCCGTCGACGGAGATGAGGCCCTCGAGGGTGTCGTCACCCCAGCAGGCCGCGCCGGCCTCCTGCCAGGCCGCGACCTGCTTCACCGAGTCGTCGACCTCCGTCGAGGCGGTCGGTGAGGTCGGAGTCGACGACGATCGTCGTGATCTCCTGCTCGTCCACGACGGCGGCCATCTGCTGCGGCGAGAGCCCGGTGTTGAGCAGGACGACGTCGGCGCCGATCTTCGACGCGGCGATGATCGTCTCGACGGGGCCGCGGTGGTTGCGGCAGAGCACCGCGATGCGGCTGCTCGGGCCGACGCCGCGGTCGGCGAAGGCCCGGGCGAGCCGGTCGGTGCGGGTGTGCAGCTCGGCGAACGTCAGCGTGCCGCGGTCGTCGACGAGCGCGAGCCGGTCCGGGTGCCGCCAGGCGCCGACCACGAACGCCGTCGTCGGCGTGAAGCCGTAGCGGTAGAGCGCGACCGGGAACCGGACCACGCGGTCGGGCCGGATCGGGGCGACGACGCCGGACTCGATGAGCAGGCGCACCCCCGTCGCGAGCTCGGTCGGGGTTCCGAAAGGGGTCCTCACCAGTGCACTCCAGGAAGCAGTCGGGCAAAGGCCTGCGCGCCCCGGGACAGGGGACCCGCCTCGAGGGCGCGGTCCTCCCCGGGGGTCTTCTCATCAGTACCCTCACGAGCCGCGGACGACTCCGGGAACACCCGGTAGGCCACGTGCATGACCACGTCGACCAGGCGCGGGGCGAGGTTGGCCGAGACGGCGCCGAACGTGCCCAGCACCGTCCCGATGTGCTTGGGCCGGTCGACCAGCGCGCGGATCACCATGTCCGCGGCCTCGTCGGGGCTCGACGTCGGGAACGCGTCGTACATCCGGGTCGGCGCGATCATCGGCGTGCGCACCAGCGGCATGTGGATCGTCGTGAACGTGACGCCGTCGCCGATCACCTCGGTCGCGACGATCCGCGCCCACGCGTCGAGCGCCGCCTTCGAGGCCACGTAGGCCGCGAAGCGCGGGGGCCCGGTCTGCACGCCGATGGAGGAGATGTCGACGACGTGCCCGAAGCGCCGCTCGATCATGTGCGGCAGCAGGGCCAGCGTCAGCCGCACCGCCCCGAAGTAGTTGATCGCCATCGTGCGCTCGAAGTCGTGGAAGCGGTCGAGCTCGAGCTTCACCGAGCGCCGGATCGAGCGCCCGGCGTTGTTGACGAGCATGTCGATGCCGGTGTCGGGACCCGCGTGGTCGGCGACCAGCGCCTTGACCAGGGCGTCGACGGACTCGCCGTCGGTGATGTCGCACGAGTAGACGTGCGCCTGCCCGCCCTCGCGCTCGATCTCGACCTTGAGCTTCTCCAGCTCCTCGGTGCGCCGCGCGACCAGCAGCGGCACGCCGCCGTTCCGCGCGACCTTGATCGCCGTCTCGCGCCCGATGCCCGACGAGGCGCCGGTGATGACGACGCGGCGGCCCAGCAGCGGGGGACCGGGCGGCGTGCGGCGGGCGCGGTTCGGGTCGAGGTGCTCGCGCCAGTACTGCACGAGGACCGGCGCGTAGTCGCCGAACGCCGGCGGGGTGAGGCCGTCGAGGGCCTCGACCGTCGCGTCGGAGGCGTAGACGCAGGAGAACGTCAGGTGCGGGAGGACCTCCGGCGGGATGTCGAACTCCGCGAGCGCGATGTCGCGGGCGGAGCCGCCCGCCGACGTGCGGCCGATCCCGTCGGCGGCGCGGGTGAGGGCGTTCCCGACGGCGGTCGGCAGCACCGGCAGGAGCTTGGGGGCCCCGAGGGCGCCGGCCAGGGCGTTGTAGACCTCCGACAGCGGCTGCGGCCGGGGGTTGACCAGGTGGAACGCGCGCGCGTCGAGCCCGGGGGTGTGGACCAGGCGGACCATCGCGTCGGCGACGTAGTCGACCGGGACGATGTTCGTCGCGCCCAGCTCGGGGGCGGGCACGCGCAGGAAGCCGGGGAGCCGCCCGAGGGCGTTGATCGCGCCCATCAGGTAGTAGGGCCCGTCGATCTTGTCCATCTGGCCGGTCTGCGAGTCGCCGACGACGACGGCGGGGCGGTAGACCCGCCACGCGGTCGTCGACTCCTCGCGGACGATCTTCTCCGCGGCGAACTTCGTCTCGTGGTACGGGTTGCCGAACTGCTGGCCGAGGTCGAAGTCGTCCTCGGTGAACACCCCGGTGTGCTCGCCCGCGACGGCGACGCTGGAGACGTGGTGCAGGCAGCGGGCGCCGATCTCGGCGGTGACCGCGACGACGTTGCGGGTGCCGTCGACGTTGGCCGAGCGGTTCGCCGCGTCGTCCGCGGTGACGTCGTAGATCGCGCCGAGGTGCAGGACCTCGTCGACCTGGCCGGCCAGGTCGATGATCGGTCTCGTCGCTCAGGCCCAGGCGGTCGGCGGTGAGGTCGCCGGTGACGGTGACGAGCTTGTCGGCGCCGTCGAGCTCGCGGGTGCGCCGTCGGAGCTTGTCGACGGACCCGCGTCGGACCAGGGCGTAGACCGCGTCGCAGTCCTCACGGGCGAGGAGACGGGCGAGCACCGCGCGCCCGAGGAACCCGGTACCGCCGGTAACGAGGTAGCGCATGGCGGAGGATCGTGGCACGACTCACCCGACTGCGCCACGGCAGTTCACGGGTCGTCGCGGCTCATCGTCTCGACGTGGTCCTCGGCGTTCCCGCCCGGCGCGACGCCCTCGACCGTGTCGGTCGTCCGGTCGGCGTCGGGCCGGTCCGGGTCGAGTCCCTCGAGGAGCTCCTCGGTCTCCTGGTGCTCGCCGACGTAGCGCTGCTCGAGGTTCTCCGCCCGGGCCGACGGGTCCTGGTCCGACCGGTTCCCGTCCGCCTGCTCGCTCATACCGGCGCATCCTGCCGGGGTGTGGCGCGCGTCGCACGGTGGCGGGGTACGAAGGACGGCGTGGAGCCGCTCGACCTCGAGAACCTGCCCCCGGACCAGGTCCGCGCGCTGCGCCGCGCCCCCGACGCCGGGTTCCGGGCGCCGATGCTCGCGACGCTGACGAAGCCGACGGACCCGCTGCCCGGCCCCGAGGGCTGGAGCTTCGAGCGCAAGTACGACGGCGTCCGCGTCATCGCCACCCGCGAGCGCGGCGAGCGGCCGCGTCTCTGGAGCCGCAACCAGAAGCCGGCGGACGCGAGCTACCCGGAGGTGGTCGAGGCGCTCGAGGCCGCCGGGCCGGACCGCTTCGTGCTCGACGGGGAGATCGTGGCCGCCGACGGCCGGTTCGGGTCGCTGCAGGCGCGGATGCACCTGATCGACCCGACGCGGGCCCGCGCGACCGGCGTGGAGATCGAGTGTCACCTCTTCGACCTGCTCGTCCTCGACGACCTCGACCTGACGCGGCTCCCGCTTGGCGACGCGGCGGGGTCTGCTCGAGACGGTGGTGCGGGACGACGGGCCGCTGCTGCACTCGCCGACCCTCGACGGCGACCCGGGGGCGCTGCGCGACGAGGCCTGCGCCGACGGCTGGGAGGGGCTGATCGCGAAGCGGCTCGACGCGCCGTACACCGCGGGCCGCAGCCGCGACTGGCTCAAGCTCAAGTGCGTCAAGGACCAGGAGTTCGTCATCGGCGGCTGGACCGAGCCGGCGGGGTCGCGGCAGCGGCTCGGGGCGCTGCTCGTCGGGTACCACGAGGCGCCCGGCGACGGTCCGCTGCGCTACGCCGGCAAGGTCGGGACCGGGTTCGACGACGCCGCGCTGCAGTTGCTGCACTCCCGGCTCGACCCCCTCGCCGTCGGGACCCCGCCGTTCTCCGACGTGCCCCGCGAGCGCGGCCAGCACTTCGTGCGCCCGGAGCTGGTGTGCCAGGTGGGGTTCGGCGAGTGGACCTCCGACGGCCGGCTGCGCCACCCGCGCTACCAGGGGCTGCGCGAGGACAAGGACGCGTCGGAGGTGGTGCGGGAGACCTCGTAGGTGCGCTGCGCGCTCGTGAGCACTAATCGTCTATGACACGGCAAATGTGCTCACGAGCGCGGAGCGCACCTACGGGTGCCGGGCGTACGCGTCGATCACGCAGTACACGAAGTACGCGGCGAACCCGACCGCGGCCACGCAGAACATGGTCGCGCCCAGGGTGTGCGCGGCGATCGTGCGCAGGGCGACGTCGAAGCCGCCGATCCGGTTCGGCGCGTTGTCCCAGGCCGCGAGCGCGGTGAGGACGCCGACGACGCCGAAGGTGACGGCCCGCGTCAGGTTCCCCACCGAGCCGGTCACCAGCGCGAGACGGCGCCGGCGCGGGGGCAGCTTCTCGGGGACCAGGTCGCCCATGAACGTCATCCGCACCCCGGTGTAGGTCATGGCGACGAACATCCCGATGGCGAACAGCCCGACCGCGCCCACCAGCCACCGGCCACCGGCGTGGGCGAAGACCTCGTCCACGGTCTCCTGGAAGGCGTTGCGGCGGCCCTGCATGCGGGTCGCGAACTCGGCCGCGAGCCAGGCCACCGAGAGCACCCCGACGGCCTTCGCGAAGGCGCCGAGGCGCTTGCGCCAGCGCTCCTCGGGCCGGGCCCACCAGAAGCCGACGGCGGCCGCGCGCAGCTGCCACGCGGCGAAGGCGGTCAGCGCGAGGGCGGCCGCGGCGAGCAGCCACCGGCCGAGGAACCCGCCGCCGGACGCGACCAGCTCGATCGCGCCGCGCGGGTCGGCGTGCGCGCCGCGCTCGCCGATCGCACGCGATCCGGACCGCGAGCACCGCGATGCCCAGGTGGACCAGCCCGTAGGCGACCAGGCCGACGCGGCCGATCGCCTCCACCCACGCCGGCGCGTCGCGGTCGCCCGGGCGGGCGCAGCGTCCGGGGTGCGGCGGGCCCGGGTCGGGCGCGTCGGTCGGCACGGTCGTCGGCGCCGCCGGCGGGGTCCCGACGGCGAGGCCCCCGGTCGTCCCGGCGTCGTCGGCCTCGACCTCCGGCTCCGCGGCCGTCGCGCGGGCGCCGGAGGCGGGCGACGCGGACGCGGGGCTCATGGCATCAGTGGTACCTCCCGGCGATCGTTCTGTCGCTGTGGGCTCGCTGTGACCTGTGAGGCACCACTCACTCGGGATCACGGCCGGCGGGCGGTGCGCAGCAGGTCGCGGGCGCTCGCCAGCACCTCGGGGACGCCGACGGCGAGCAGCGCCGGGTCGGGCTCGTCGGCGAAGCGCTCGCCGCGGCGGACCGAGGCGTCGGTGAGCACGACGTGGCGGGGGTCGGGCGGCGGCCCCCACCGCTCGGGCCCGACGGGGCCGAAGAGCGTCACCGAGGGCACGCCGAACGCGGTCGCGACGTGGGCGATCCCGGTGTCGCCCGCGATCACGAGGGCGGCGTCCGCGACGAGCGTCGAGGAGGTCGCCGATCGCGGTGCGCCCGGCGAGGTCGAGCCCGCCGCCCGCGGCCGCGACGGGCGCGGTGAGGGCGGCCTCGTCGGGGCCGCCGGTGACGACGACGCGGTGCCCGTCCCCGGCGAGCGCGGCGGCGACCGCGGCGAACCGGTCGACGGGCCAGCGCTTGGCCCCGAACGCGGCCCCGGGGTGGACGACGACCCGCCGCCGCCGGAGTCCGCCAGTCGAGGAAGGGGCTTTCCTGTCACTGATCGCAAGCATCGACGCTTCGCTTGCATCGGGGCCGGTCGGCGGGGGAGCCGGAGGTCGTCGGCGGCCGCGGCGGCGGTCGCGTCGTCCACCAGGCCGCACGCGGCCAGCAGGTCGCACCAGCGGCGCCGTTCGGGGCGGGCGGGCTCGTCGGTCCACGCCGGGCCGTCCCAGCCCGGGGCCGCGTGCCCGATCCGGCGGACCGGGCGCGCGCCGGCGAGGGCGTCGAGCCGGGCGTGGCTCTGCGGCCCGCGCCCGTGGAGGTTGACGACGACGTCGGGTGCGGGCGCGGTCGCGTCGTCGGCGACGGCGTCGACCGGGAAGCCCGCGACGTCGCCCACCCACGCCGGCCCGAGCAGCACCAGCCGGTGGTCGGGGAGCGCCCGACGCAGCAGCCGCAGGGCGGGTACGGCGACGAGGAGGTCGCCGAGGCCGAGGTCGCGCAGGACCAGGGCCGTCGGCGGCGCGTCGCCGGCGGACCGGAGGCCTAACGGGCGTTCTCCCCCAGGCCGTCGCGCAGCTGGGCGAGGGTCTTGGCGAGCAGGCGCGAGACGTGCATCTGCGAGATGCCGACCTCGGCCGCGATCTGCGACTGCGTCATGTTCTTGAAGAACCGCAGCATGATGATCGTGCGCTCCCGCGGGGCGAGCTGGGAGAGCAGCGGCGCCAGCGACTGCTGGTACTCGACCTTCTCCAGCGCCGCGTCGGCCTCGCCGAGCAGGTCGGAGACGGTGCCCGAGTCCGGATCGTCGACCAGCATCTCGTCGAGCGAGCCGGACCGGTACGCGTTGGACGCCTCGAGCGCCTCGAGCACGTCCTCCTTGGGCAGGCTGAGGTGCTCGGCCAGCTCGGCCGCGGTCGGGGCGCGGCCGATCGTCTGCGACATCGCCGACATCGCCGAGGACAGCGTGACGTTGAGGTCCTTGAGCCGCCGCGGCACCCGCATCGACCAGGCCTGGTCGCGGAAGTGCCTGCGGACCTCGCCGGTGATCGTCGGCACCGCGTAGGACAGGAAGTCGGTGCCGCGCGCGGGGTCGTAGCGGTCGACGGCGTTGATGAGCCCGAGGGTGGCGACCTGCTCGAGGTCCTCCTCGGGCTCGCCGCGCCGGGAGAAGCGCCGGGCGATGTGCTGGGCGACCGGCAGGTGGCCGCGGACGAGGTCGTCGCGCAGCCGGGCCCGCCGCGGGTCGCCCTGCGGCAGGTTGGCGTGCTCGGCGAGCATCGGCATCAGGTGGTCGTACTCGCCGCGGGACCCGCGACGACCCGCGCGCTCGGCGGGTGCGTCGCCGTCCCCGGTCCTCGCCGCCGGGCCGCGCGGGGCGAGGGCCTCCGTCGCCGGGGCGACCGTCTCCGTCGTCGGCTCGACGTCGTGGGCCGTCACGAAAGCGTGGTCCCGAGCCGGCGCACGCACAGGCGCACGGCCAGCCGGAACGGGTCACCGGGCCGGCCGGGGGCCGCCGAGAGCATCCGGACGTCGTCGGCCAGGGTCGTGAGGACCCGCCAGCCGAAGGAGTCGGTGGCCAACCGCTCCGCCCCCGTGGTCTGGACCGTTGCGGTCACCGTGATGTTCTCCTCAGCGACGTTGAAGCTGCAGGTCAGACGGGTGTCGGGTCGGGCGAGGGCCACGAGGCTCGAGCAGGCCTCGTCGACGGCCATCCGCAGGTCGGCCACCGCGTCGAGGGTGAACTCCGCCCGGGCGGCGAGGTCGGCCGCGACGCTGCGCACCGTGGTGACCGCACGCGGGACGGCGGGGACGCGGACCTCGACGTCCTCCGGCGGCAGGAAGCGGTCGCCGGGGTCGTCCGGGGCAGGACCGGCCGTCGGGGGGTGGGGTCGCGCCACGAGCACCTCCTCGTCGGGTCCGCGTCGGACCGGAGTCCCTGCCGGGACCGGTCGAGCGCGTCGGACTCCGCGGCGCGGGCGAGCCCCCCGCCGTCCTCGTCGCCGGTCGTGTACCCGGGGCCCCTGGGCACAAACCGGGTCGGCCCCCGGCCGGGGTCCGCCCCCCGCCCCGGGGATCGGGTCCTCCCGCGGCGGGGATGCGGAACGCCCGGGGGATGCGGGCGGCGACCGCGCGTGGTGTCCTCGCCCGCGTGCGCCCCGGCGAGGTCCCCCCACGCGCCCCGGCCGCGGTGCTGTTCGACCGCGACGGGACGCTCGTGCACGACGTCCCCTACAACGGCGACCCGGCGAAGGTCGACCCCGTCGCGACCGCCCGTCCCGCCCTCGACCGGCTGCGGCGCGCGGGCATCCCGGTCGGGGTGGTCAGCAACCAGTCCGGGATCGCCCGCGGGCTGCTGACCGCGGCGGACGTCGTCGCGGTGAACGCCCGCCTCGACGAGCTGGTCGGGCCGATCGGCGTCTGGGCCTGGTGCCCGCACGGGGAGGCGGACGGCTGCGCGTGCCGCAAGCCCGCGCCGGGCCTGGTCCTCGACGCGGCGCGCCGGCTCGGGGTCGACCCGGCCGCCTGCGCGGTGGTGGGGGACATCGCGGCCGACCTCGGCGCCGCGCGCGCGGCCGGGGCGACGGGGGTCCTGGTCCCGACGCCGGCCACGCGGGAGGAGGAGGTGGCGGCCGCCGAGCTCGTCGCGACCGACCTGCTCGACGCCCTCGACCTCCTCGGCGTCGACTCGTGAGCCGGATCCTCGCCGTCCGGCTCGACTCCGACGGCGACGTCCTGCTCACCGGCCCCGCGATCCGGGCCCTCGCGGCCGGGGGCGACGAGGTGGTCGCCGTCGTCGGCCCGCGCGGGCGGCAGGCGGCGGCGCTGCTGCCGGGGGTCGCGCGGGTGGTGGTGTGGCACTGCGGGTGGGTCGACGGGGACGCCCCGCCGGTCACCGCGCAGACCGTCGGGGAGGCGGTGGCCGAGCTGACCGCGCTCGACGCGGACGAGGCCGTCGTCTTCACCTCCTTCCACCAGTCGCCGCTGCCGACCGCGCTGGTGCTCCGGCTGGCCGGCGTCCCGCGGATCACCGGCGCGTCGGTCGACTTCCCGGGCGGCCTGCTCGACGTCCGCCTCCGCCCGGGCGACCCCGCCGTCGACCCGACCGCCGACCTCTCCGACGACCTCCCCGAGCCCGAGCGGGCCCTCGCGATCGCCGCGCGCGCCGGTCACGTCCCGGGTCCCGACGACGACGGGTGCCTGCGGGTCACGACCCCGGCGGACACGCGCGGGACCGCGGAGGAGCTGCTGGCCGCGCACGGCGTCGTCGCCGGGGAGCCCTACGTCGTGCTGCACCCGGGGGCCTCCGTCCCGGCCCGGGCGTGGCCGCCCGACCGGTGCGCCGAGGGCGTGGCGGCGCTGCGGGCGGCGGGCCGGCGGGTCGTCGTGACCGGCGCCCCGGGCGAGGCCCCGCTGACCGCCGCCGTCGCGGGGGAGGACGGGATCGACCTCGGCGGGGCCACGTCGTTCGCGGTGCTCGCCGAGGTCCTGCGGGGCGCGGACGCGGTGGTGGTGGGCAACACCGGGCCGGCGCACCTGGCGGCGGCGGTGGGCACGCCCGTCGTCTCGCTGTTCTCCCCGGTGGTGCCCGCGCGGCGCTGGGCGCCCTACGGCGTGCCCCACGTCCTGCTCGGCGACCAGACGGCGCCCTGTCGCGGCACCCGCGCCCGCGACTGTCCGGTCCCCGGCCATCCCTGCCTGGCGGGGGTCGGGCCGGACGTCGTGGTGGCCGCCGTGGCCGGGCTCACCGGTCACGGAGAGTAGTAGTTGCCAGCGCGGTGTTTACCAGGTCGTTCTCGCAGGGATTTCTCGGCGGTGACCTCCAGCCCCGACACGCGACCGTCGCTGACGGTTCTGCACTGGCACGTGCACGGGTCCTGGTCGACGGCGTTCGTTCAGGGCCCGCACCGGTACCTGCTACCCACCCTGCCCGAGCGCGGGCCGTGGGGCGGCGGGCGTCCGGCCGCATGGACCTGGCCCGACGCCGCCGTGGAGTGTTCTCCGGAGGATCTCGCCGCGGCCGCCGACGAGATCGACGTCGTCGTCCTGCAGCGCCCGGAGGAGATCGACCTCGTCGAGCACTGGACGGGCCGGCGGCCCGGTGTCGATCTCCCGGCCGTGTTCGTCGAGCACAACACGCCGCGGGGCGACGCCCCGGCCACGCGCCACCCGCTCGCGGAGCGTGACGACATCCCGGTCGTCCACGTCACCCATTTCAACGCGCTCATGTGGGACTGCGGCCAGGCCCCGGTCCACGTCGTCGAGCACGGGGTCCTCGACCCCGGGCACCGCTACACCGGCGAGCTCGAGCGCGCGGCCGTCGTCGTCAACGAACCCGTCCGGCGGCACCGCGTCACCGGTACCGACCTGCTCGCGGGGTTCGCCGACACCATCGGGCTCGACGTGTACGGCATCGGGTCCGAGCGCCTGCCCGAGTCCGTGGACCACCCCGCGGTGCACATCGGCGGGGACCTGCCCCAGGCGCGGATGCACGCCGAGCTCGCCCGCCGGCGGCTCTACCTCCACCCGATCCGGTGGACCTCCCTCGGCCTCGCCCTCATCGAGGCCATGATGCTCGGCATGCCCGTGGTGGGGCTCGCCACCGCCGAGGCCGCCGTCTCCGTCCCCGACGACGCCGGAGTCGTCGCCACGGATCCCGCCGTCCTGCACGACGCGATCCGGACCTACCGCGCCGATCCCGACCTCGCCCGCGCGCACGGCGCCCGCGGTCGCGAGGTCGCGCTCTCGCCGCTGGTCGGTCACCCGGTTCCTCGACGACTGGGACGAGGTCCTGGCCGCCGTGACCGGACACCCCTCGTCAGCGCCCCTCGGGTCCACCCACGCGGCCACGGGCGCCGTCGCCGTCCCCTCCTGACGACCCGGCCGGGTCGACGACGACCCGGCCACGAACCGTCCGCCGGACGTCCCGATCGCTCGGGACCGGAGCTTGAGCCCACACGGCCCCGGTCCATCGCCCCGTCAGACGTGCGAGGCGTACACCCACCGACCACGAGCCGGTGCGGGGTGCGCGCTGTCGTACGTCCGCAGGAGGACTGTGCATGCGGATCGCCATGGTCTCCGAGCACGCGAGCCCGCTCGCGTGCTTGGCCGAGACAGCCGACACCGTCCGTTGCCCCACCGACGAGCACGCCGCCCCGGCCGGGATCGGCGCCGTCGACGCCGGCGGGCAGAACGTGCACGTGCACGCGCTCGCGACCGCGCTCGGACGCGCCGGCCACGAGGTCGTGGTGCACACCCGCCGGACCGACGCCACCACGCCGCAGCGCGTCCCCCTCGCGCCGGGCGTCGTCGTCGACCACGTCCCGGCCGGGCCCGCCGTCGAGCTGGGCAAGGACGACCTGCTCGAGCACATGGGCGAGTTCGCGGCCGTGCTGCGCCGCCGCTGGACCGCCGAGCCCCCTGACGTCGCCCACGCGCACTTCTGGATGTCGGGGCTCGCGGCGCTGGAGGCCGGCCGGGCGACCGGGGTGCCGGTGACGCAGACCTTCCACGCGCTCGGCTCGGTCAAGCGGCGCCACCAGGGCGCCCGCGACACCAGCCCGGCCGAGCGGGTCGCCCGCGAGAGCGACCTCGCCGCGTCCGTCGACCGCGTGATCGCCACCTGCCGCGACGAGGTCGACGAGCTCGTCGCGCTCGGCGTCTCCGCCGAGACGATCGACGTGGTGCCGTGCGGCGTCGACGTCGACCACTTCACGCCCGGCCCGGCGCCCGCCCACCCGGCCGGCGCCGCGCCCCGCATCCTCACCGTCTCGCGGCTGGTGCCGCGCAAGGGCATCGACACCGTGGTCCGGGCGCTCGGGCGCCTCGCCGGCGGCGCGGGCCCGGTGCCCGAGCTCGTCGTCGCCGGCGGCCCCACCGCCGCCACGCTCGACGGCGACGACGAGGTCGCCCGGCTGCGCGCGATCGCCGCGGCCGAGGGCGTCGCGGACCGCGTGCACTTCGTCGGCCGGGTCGCCCCCGCCGCGATGCCCGGCCTGATGCGCTCCGCCGACGTCGTCGCGTGCCTGCCCGCCTACGAACCCTTCGGCCTCGTCCCGCTCGAGGCGATGGCCTGCGGACGTCCGGTCGTGGCCGCCCGGGTCGGGGGCCTCTCCGACACCGTCGTCGACGGCCACACCGGCCTGCACGTCCCGCCCGGCGACGCGGACGCCGCCGCCCGGGCGATCGGCGCGCTGCTCGCCGACCCGGCCCGCGCCGCGCGGTTCGGCCGCGCCGGACGGGCCCGGGCCGAGGCCCGCTACGGCTGGGACCGGATCGCCGCCGCCACCGAGGCGGTCTACCGCGACGTGCTCGCCGCCCGCCCCGACGCGATGGCCTCCGGCTCCGTCGCCGGCCTGACGGGGGTGCGCTCGTGAGCCCCACCGCCCAGGGCACCGCCTCGGCCCCCGCCGTCGCCCCGCGGCACGGCGCGGGCGCGGTCGTCGACGACCACCTCGACGGCCTCGGCGTCACCCTCACCGCGCTGCGCGCCCACGGCCCGCGGCTGACCGAGTGGGGCACCGAGCTCGCCGCGCGCCTGCGCCGCGGGCAGCGGCTGCTCGCGGCCGGCAACGGCGGCAGCGCCGCCGAGGCCCAGCACCTCACCGCCGAGCTGGTCGGGCGCTACCGCGGCGAGCGCGAGCCGCTCTCGGCGATCGCGCTGCACGCCGACACCTCCACGATCACCGCGCTCGGCAACGACTACGGCTTCGTCGAGATCTACGCCCGCCAGGTTCGCGCCCACGGCCGCCCCGGCGACGTGCTCGTCCTGCTCTCCACCAGCGGGCGCAGCGACAACCTGCTCGCCGCCGCCGAGGTGGCCCGCTCGCTCGGGGTCACCGTCTGGTCGATCACCGGCGCGGAGCCGAACCCGCTGGCCGAGGCGAGCGACGAGGCGGTCTGCCTGCCGGGGGCGACGCCCTCGGTGCAGGAGGCGCACCTGGTCGCGGTGCACCTGCTCTGCGAGATGGTCGACGGCGCGCTGGGCCGCTCGGTCGTCCAGGACGGCGGGGGTGCCCGGTGAGCGCCCCGCTCGTGATCGTCGGTGACGCGCTGCTCGACGTGGACGTCGACGGCGAGGTCACCCGCCTGTGCCCCGACGCGCCCGTCCCGGTCCTCGACGCCGGGGCCGAGCGCGAGCGCCCCGGCGGCGCCGGGCTCGCCGCGCTGCTCGCCGCCCTGGCCTCGCCGCGCCCGGTCCGGCTGGTCACGCCGCTGGGCGACGACGCCGACTCGCGGCGGGTGCGCGAGCTGCTCGACGGCCTGGTCGAGGTCGTGGCGCTGCCCGCCGGCGGCTCGCTGCCGGTCAAGAGCCGCCTGCTCGCCGGCGACCGGCCGCTGCTGCGCCTCGACCGCGGCGGGCTCGAGGTCGGGCCGTTCGACGCGGCCGCGCTCGAGCCGCTCCGCGAGGCCCTCGACGACGCCGGCGCGGTGCTGGTGGCCGACTACGGCCGCGGCGTCACCGCGGACCCCGGCGTGCGCGACCTGGTCGCCGCCGCGGCCCGCCGCGTCCCCGTCGTCTGGGACCCGCACCCCCGCGGCGCGGCCCCCGTCCCCGGGGTCACCCTCGCCACCCCGAACCTCGACGAGGCCCGCGCCGCCGCCGACGTGGCGGACGGCGACGACTGGCTCGCCACCGCCTCGCGCGCCGGCGCGGCCCTGCGCGCGGCGTGGCAGGCCGACGCCGTCGCGGTCACCGCGGGCTCCCGCGGCGCGGTGCTCCAGGGGGCGGGCGGCCTCGTCGTCGTGCCCGCCCGCAAGGCCTCGGGCGGCGACCCGTGCGGGGCGGGCGACCGGTTCGCCGGCGCCACCGCCCTCGCGCTCGCCGCGGGCCGCACCGGCGACGAGGCGGTCTCCGACGCCGTCGCCGCCGCCGGGACGTTCGTCGCCGGCGGGGGAGCGGGCGCGGTCCGCCGCGACGGCTCCGGCCGCTGGCACGCGCCGGGTCTGCCCGCCGCCGAGCCCATCTCGAGCGACGGTGCCCCTCGGTCGGATGGATGGGCCGAGGGCGCCCCTCGCCCGACTCCCCGGCACCACGACCGCGACGAGGCGCTCGCCGTCGTCGAGGCCGCCCGGGCACGCGGCGGCCGCGTCGTCGCCACCGGCGGCTGCTTCGACCTCCTGCACGCCGGGCACGCCCGCACCCTGGGCGCCGCCCGGGAGCTCGCGGGTCCCGACGGCGTCCTCGTCGTCTGCCTCAACTCCGACGCCTCCGTGCGCCGGCTCAAGGGGCCCCAGCGCCCGATCGTCGGCCAGTCCGACCGCGCCGAGCTCCTCGCCGCGCTCGCCTGCGTCGACGCGGTCGCGGTGTTCGAGGAGGACGACCCGCAGACCGTCATCGCGCACCTGCGCCCGGACGTGTGGGTCAAGGGCGGCGACTACGCCGCGGACGACCTGCCCGAGGCCGGCCTCGTGCGCTCCTGGGGCGGCGAGGTCGTCGCCGTCCCGTACCACGCCGGGCGCTCGTCGACCCGGCTCGCCGCCGCCGCGGGCGTCGGCGCCACCGACGGCCCCGTCCGGGCCGTCGACCTGATCGAGGAAGGACCCTCATGACCTCACCCCTGCCCACCCCCGACCCCGCCAGCACCGACCCCGCCGGCACCGCGGCGCCCTCGCGCCCCGCCGGCAGCCCGGGCACCGTCCTCGTCACCGGCGGCTCGTCGGGGCTCGGCGCGGCCGTCGCCGACGCCGTCCTCGCCGCCGGCGGCACGCCCGTCGTCCTCGACCTCAAGGCGCCCGACGCCGGGCACGCCTTCGTCGAGGTCGACCTGGCCGACACGGCCGCCGCCGAGGTCGCCGTCGAGCGGGCCGCGGACACCCACGGCGGGTTCGACGCCGTCGTCACCGCCGCCGGGATCGACCGCTGCGGCTCGCTCGTCGACGTGCCCCGCGAGGACTGGGAGCGCGTGGTCGCGGTCAACCTGCTCGGCACCGTCGCCGTCGTCCGCGCCGCGCTGCCCTCGCTCGAGGCCCGCCGCGGCAAGGTCGTCACCGTCTCCTCGACGCTCGGGGTCAAGGCGGTCTCCGACGCCACCGCCTACTGCGCCTCGAAGTTCGGCGTCGTCGGGTTCACCCGCGCGCTCGCCGCGGAGTGGGCCGGCAAGGTCGGCGTCACGCTGCTGATCCCGGGCGGCATGTGGACCCACTTCTTCGACGACCGCCCCGACCAGTACAAGCCGGGCTCGGACGCGCAGCTCAACGACCCCGCCGAGACCGCCGACGCCGTGCTCTACGCGCTGACCCGCCCCGCGGGCAGCGAGGTGCGGGAGCTGGTCGTCGCCGCGTCGGGCGAGTCCTCCTACCCGTGATCGCACCGCTCCCCGAGAGGAGGACGAACGCCGTGTCCCCGCCGCTGACCTCGGCGCCCCTGGCGGCCGATCTCCCCGAGCGCCTGGCCGCGGCCGCGCCGCGGATCGTGGTGCTCGGCGACGCGGTCCTCGACTGCTGGATGAGCGGCCCGTCGCGGCGGCTCTCCCGCGAGGCGCCCGTGCCCGTGGTCGAGGTCGACCGCACCCACGCCGCCCCCGGGGGCGCCGCGAACACCGCGGTCAACCTCGCGGCGATGGGGGCCAAGGTCCGGCTGGTCTCGGCGGTCGGTGACGACGACGACGGGCACACCCTGCGGCGCCTGCTCGAGCGGGCGGGGGTCGACACCGCGAGCGTCCTCGTCGGGGAGGGCCCGACGGCGGCGAAGCGGCGCATCGTCGCCGACGACGCGATGGTCGCCCGCTACGACACCCTCCCGCCGCCGCGCCGGGTCGCCGGCCTCACCGCCGCCCTGGACGCCGCCCTGGACACCGAGCCCGACGCCGTCGTCGTCTGCGACTACGGCACCGGCGTCCTCGACGAGTCCACCGTGGCGGCGCTGGCGGCGCGGCGCGCCCGCTGCGGCGTGGTCGTCGTCGACGCGCACGACCCCGCGCGCTGGGCGCCGGTCGCGCCGGACGTCGTCACCCCCAACGCGGGGGAGGCCGCGACGCTGCTGCGTCGTGACCTGCCCGCGGCCGACCGGGCGGGCGCCGCCGAGGCCGCCGCCGCCGAGCTGCGCGAGCGGTCGGGCGCCGCCTCCGTCGTCGTCACCCTCGACCGGGACGGCGCGCTCCTGCTCCCCGACGGGCTGCCCGCGCACCGCACCTGGGCGCGCCCGGTGCCCGAGAGCCGGGCCTGCGGCGCGGGCGACTCGTTCACCGCCGCGCTGACCCTGGCGCTGGCGGCGGGCACCCCGGCCCCGACCGCGGTCGAGCTCGCCCAGGCCGCGGCCGACGTCGTCGTCGGGCGGGCCGGCACCGCGGTGTGCTCCACCGCCGACCTCACCGCCCGCGTCGGCGCCTCCGGCGGGACGCTGTCCACCGCCGAGGAGATCGAGCGCCTCGTCGCCGCCCACCGCGCCGACGGCCGGCGGATCGTGTTCACCAACGGCTGCTTCGACGTCGTCCACCGCGGCCACGTCGCCTACCTCAACCAGGCCAAGCGGCTCGGGGACGTGCTGATCGTCGCGCTCAACGCCGACGAGGGCGTCCGGCGGCTCAAGGGGCCCGACCGGCCGGTCAACTCCCTGCCCGACCGCGCCGCCGTCATCGGCGCCCTCTCCTGCGTCGACCACGTCGTCGGGTTCGCGGACGACACCCCGGTCGACCTGCTCGAGGCGCTGCGCCCCGACGTCTACGCCAAGGGCGGCGACTACACCCCGGAGATGCTGCCGGAGACGCCGACCGTGGCCGGCTACGGCGGGCGGGTGGTCATCCTCGACTACCTGGCCGACCGCTCCACGACCGCGACGCTCGAGCGGATCCGGGCCGGCGGGCGCGTCCGGGCGCAGTCGTGAGCTCCCCGGTCGAGGTCGACGTGCTGGTCCCGACGAAGGACCGGCCGGTCGAGCTCGCCACCACCCTGGCCGGGCTCGCCGCGCAGGCCGGCACCGGCGGGCCGTCGTTCCGGGTGGTCGTGTCGGACCAGTCGGGGCCCGACGGCGGCGACGGGCCCGCCTCGTTCGACACCCCGTCGGCGGCGTCGATGGTCCGGGTCCTGCGCCACCGCGGCGTGCCCGTCGAGCTGCACCGCCACCTGCCCCGGCGGGGCATCGCCGAGCAGCGGGCCTTCCTGCTCTCCTGCGCGCGGGCCGACGCGGTCCTCTTCCTCGACGACGACGTCTGGCTCGAGCCGGGGGTCCTCGCCCGGCTGCACACCGCGCTGCGGACGCTGGGCTGCGGGCTCGTCGCGGCCGCGATGCAGGGGCTCTCCCACGTCGACGACGACCGGCCGCACGAGCGGGCCACCTACGCCGAGTGGAGCGACGGGGTCCGCCCGGAGCGCATCGAGAAGGGCTCCCCGGCCTGGGAGCGCTGGCGGCTGGGCAACGCCGCGAACGGGGTGCACCTCGCCGAGTCGCTCGGGCTGGACGCGCGCGGGGGCCCGGTGCCCGCGGCGTCGACGTGGCGGGCGCACCGCATCGCCTGGGCCGCCGGGTGCGTGCTCTTCGACCGCGCCGCGCTGCTCGAGGCCGGCGGCTTCGACTTCTGGCGCGAGGTGCCCGAGAACGCGCACGGCGAGGACGTGCTGGTCCAGCAGCGCGTCATGGCCCGCCGCGGCGGCGCCGGCATCCTGCCCAGCGGCGCGTACCACCAGGAGTCGGCGACGACGCTGCCCGACCGGGGTCAGTCGGCAGTGGATCTCCGGCCGCTCTGAGCGCCCCGCGGGTGAACGGCGCCGTCCTGGCGTCAGATGCCAGGAACGTGCCGTTGCTGTCCCGGGGAGGGGGGCCGGGGTCACCGGTTCCGCAGCACCTGCACCGTCGCCTGCACCCGCGGGTCGCGCAGCAGCTCCTCGACCGACAGCGGCAGCGGGATCCGCCAGTTCGGGTAGGCGTCCGTGGTGCCGGGCAGGTTGGGCTGGCGGGGCTCGTCGAGCACGTCGGTGAACGCGGCCAGCACGATCCGCGACGACGCCCGCGCCAGCAGCGCGTGCATCGCGGCGACGACCCGCTCCTCGTCGGTGTCGCCCTCGGCGAGCAGGCCCTGGGCCACCAGCAGCGCGAGCAGCTCGGACCGGTCGTGCTCGGCCTGCTTGCGGGCCTCGTCGGGGTCGGTGAGCAGCCCGGCGGACTCCCGCGCGGCCACGTGCTCGTCGCGCAGGAACCCCGCGGCGGTCGGCAGGTCGTGCGTGGAGATCGTGCCGAGGCTGGTCTCCTGCCACTGCTGCGGCGGGAGCAGGTCGCCGTCGTCGTCGCGCTCGAACCACAGCACCGCGCACCCGAGCATCCCGCGCTCCGCGAGCCCCTCGGTCACCTCGGGCTCGACGGTGCCGAGGTCCTCCCCGACGACGATGCCGCCGGCCCGCGTGGCCTCGATCGCCAGCACGGCGAGCATGGCGTCCGCGTCGTAGGAGACGTACGTGCCCCCGGTCGCCTCGCGGCCCGGCGGGATCCACCAGAGCCGCCACAGCCCGGCGACGTGGTCGACCCGCACCCCGTCGGCGTGGCGCAGCACCGCGGACAGCATGTCGCGCAGCGGCGCGTACCCGGCCTCGGCGAGCCGGTCCGGGCGCCACGGCGGCAGCGACCAGTCCTGCCCGCGCTGGTTGAAGTCGTCCGGCGGCGCCCCCACGTGGACGCCGGGCGCGAGGAAGGACTGCAGCGCCCACGCGTCCGCGCCGTCCGGGGCGCACCCGACGGCGAGGTCGGCGATCAGGCCCACCGGCATGCCGAAGGTGGCGGCGTGGGCGTCGGCGAGCTGCAGGTCGAGCAGGTACTGGCACCAGGCGTGGAAGACGATGCGGTCGGCGAGCTCGGCCCGCGCGTCCTCGATCCCGGCGGCGTCGGGGGAGCGCAGCTCCTCGGGCCACGTCCGCCACTCCGGTCCGTGCCGCTCGGCGAGCGCGAACCAGGTGGCGACGTCGCGCAGGGCCGGGTCCATCGCGGCCAGCGCCGCCCGGTGCTCGGCGGCGAGGGCCTCGTCGGTGCTCGGGTGCTCGACGTCGTCCTCGCCGGGCGGCGCGAGGAAGCCGCCCGGGACGAGCGGGGCCTCCCGGTCCGCCAGTTCCGGCAGCGCCCCGACCGACCGGGCGAACGGGCGCAGCAGCGCGAGGGCCGAGCGCTTGGCGCTCCAGACCTCGTCGTAGTCGATCAGGCCGTCGTCGCTCGGACGTCTCCCCGAGCACGTCCGCGGCGCCCCGCCCCGGCGCGAGCCGGTCGACGGCGTGCCGGACGTGCGCGGGCGCGGCGCGGTAGGCCGGCGTCCCCTGCACGCGCAGCGACACCGGGTGCAGGAACCGGCGCGACGAGGGCGAGTACGGGGACGACTCGACGGTCGGGTCGAGGCGCAGCGCGTGCAGCGGGTTGGTCAGCACCGCGCCCGCGCCCTGGCCGGAGGCCGCCGCGAGCACGTCGCGCAGGTCGACCAGGTCGCCGCAGCCCCACGACCCCTCCGAGTGCAGGGAGTACACCTGCACCATCCAGCCCCACGTGCGCGGGACCTCGGGGAGCCGCGGCGGCGGCACGAGCACCGTGGCCTCGTCGTCCCCGCAGCGCAGCCGGTGGTAGCCCACGGGCAGGTCCGGCGGCCGCGTCGAGGGCGGACACCGACCGGACGGTGCCGTCCTCGAGGGTCAGCTCACCGGGGCCGGGCAGCTCGAGGTCGGTGGGGGCGACGATCGTCGGCGGCAGCCCGCCGCGCGCCCGGCGGGCCGCCAGGGCCTCGCGGACGGCCTCGGGGGAGGAGGCGTCGACGTCGAGGGCGGCGAGCACGTCGACGACGACGTCGGCGTCGACCGCCACGGTGCGTTCCGCGGAGTCGCGGTAGCTGGTCGCGACCCCGTAGGCCGCGGCGAGCTCGGCGAGGTCGTCCTGGACGGCGGGCACCGGTGCTCCTCGGGGTCGTGCGGCGGGGGGACAGCGTCCCAAGGTGCCCGCCCGCCCCGCGGGCGACGCGCCGAGTCTCAGCTGCGGCGCGGGTGCGGGACGCGGACGAGCGGGTGGCGCGCGGCGACGAGTCGGTCGGCGACGTCGGAGGCGGACGTCCGGGGCCGGCGCACGGTCGCGAGCGCCTCGATCTGCGTGCGGGTCAGGCCGACCTGGCCGTCGAGCGTCGCGCCCACGGTCGACGCGCTCCAGCCACGCTCGAGCAGCAGGTGCACGAGGGCGAGCGCGGAGCCGCGCTCGCGGCGGGCGCGGGAGACGAGGGGCGCGAGGTCGGCGGGGAGGTCGCGGACGACCTCGGCGTCGGGGGTGTCGGGAGCGTCGGGGAGCTCGGAGACGAGGGGGGCGGCGACGGCGGTGTCGAGCCGGGGCGAGGTGGGGTCGAGGAGCACGGTCACCTTCCGTAGGGGTACACGAGAGACAACTTCCATTACTACCAGGGTGTACACGCTGTGTGACAGCGAAACACCGGGCCGGTCACACGGTGGTCAACAGTCCGCGTTCCCGGACGACCGGCATCGACAGCGTGCGATATCCCGCGGCGTCGAACAGCACGACCACGCTGTCGCCGTCCACCGTCTGGACCACGCCGCGTCCCCACTCCTCGTGGGCCACGGCCTCGCCCGGTGCCGGCTCCCCCTGGGACGCCCCGGAGCGCTTCCCGGGGTCGCCCACGTCGCCGGAGTCACAGTGGTCGCAGTTCCCGCAGGGCTCGATGCGGGACTCGCCGAGCACCTCGAGCAGCGTGCGCCGGCGGCAGCCGCGGCCCTCCGCGAACCGGCGGACGAGCTCGACCTTGCTCTGCTGGCGCTCGCGGCTGCGGGCGACGAGACCGGCGGCCGCCTCGGCGACCGCGCTCGCCGGCTCCTGGTTCGGCCCGGCCGCCAACCGCCGCCCCGGGATCTGGCGCACCGAGCCGCCGACCACCAGCGCCGGCACCGCGCGGGAGAGCGCCGCCTTGGACAGGCCCGCCGCGTCGGCGAGCTCGGCCTGCGCGACCCCGTCGTCGGGGTGCAGCCGGATCGCCTCGACGACCGTGCCCAGCGCCTCGGCGCGCGCGTCGCGCCCCGACGCGAACAGCTTCGGGCGGCCGAGGTCCTGCGGCCGGTGCAGCAGCACCGCGCGCGCCGGCCCGCCGTCGCGCCCCGCGCGCCCGATCTCCTGGTGGTAGGCGTCGATGGAGGTGGGCACGTCGGCGTGCAGCACCCAGCGCACGTCGGGCTTGTCGATCCCCATCCCGAAGGCGCTGGTGGCGACGACGACGTCGACCTCCCCGGTCATGAAGGCGTCCTGGACCCGCGCGCGGTCGGCCTTGCGCAGCCCCCCGTGGTAGGCCAGCGCCGGGGTGCCCGCGTCCGTCAGGCGCCCGGCCACGAGGTCGGTGTGCCCGCGCGTGCCGACGTAGACGATCCCGACCGGGCCCGACTCCTCGCGCAGCCGGGCCACCTGGTCCACCGCCTGGTCCCACTTCGCGTCCTCGTCGTGGACCAGGCGCACCGTGAGGTGGGTGGCGGGCCGGTCGACGTCGCGGACCACGACGCAGGCGTCCGGCACCCCGAGCAGGTCGAGGATCTCCTCGCGGGCGGGGACCGACGCGGTGGCGGTGAGCCCCAGCACCCGCGGCGACCCCAGCGCGCGGACGGCGGGGGCGAGGGCGAGGTAGTCGGGGCGGAAGTCCGGGCCCCAGTCGGAGACGCAGTGCACCTCGTCGACCGCGACCAGGGTGGGCCTGCCCTCCGCGAGCCGGGTCAGCACGTCCGGGCGCGCGAGCTGCTCCGGGGAGGTCACCAGCACCTCGATCTCGCCGGCGGCGAAGCCCGCGAGCACCGCCTCGCGGCGCCCGGCGTCGAGCTCGGAGTTCAGCGCCTCCGCCGCGAGCCCGGCGTCGCGCAGGTGCGCGACCTGGTCGCGGTGCAGCGAGAGCGTGGGGGAGACCACCACGGTCCGCCCGCCGAGCACCGCGCCCGTGATCGCGTAGATGGCGGTCTTCCCGGCGGCCGGGGGCAGGACGGCGAGGGTGTCGGAGGCCAGGGCCGCGAGGACGGCGTCCCGCTGCCCGTCGCCGAGCTCCGCGCCCTCGCCGAGCACCCGGGCGGTCGCGGGTCCCACCGCGTCCGCGAGGTCGGCGGGCACGGGCCCGCAGGGGCCCTCGACGGCAGCACGTGAGTCGTCGGTCACGGCGGCGGGATGGGCACCGTCGACGTGGGCGAAACGGCTCCGTTCGCGCGCCGCAACGCACGGTTGTGGGCGTCCCGACGGCGGGTACGCCGGTGTGGTGACCGTCCAGAGGGTGGATCCCCACGGCCCGGGGATCGGGCGCCGCCGCCGCGGTCGCGGGTTCTCCTACCACGACCTGACCACGGGCGAGCCGGTGCAGGATCCGGAGGTCCTCGACCGCATCGAGGCGCTGGTCATCCCCCCGGCGTGGCGGGACGTGTGGATCTGTCCGCTGCCCGACGGCCACATCCAGGCGGTGGGCACCGACGCGGCGGGCCGGCGGCAGTACCGCTACCACGCCGACTGGGTCTCGCAGCGCGGCGCGGAGAAGTTCGAGCGGGTCGCCCGCCTCGGCGCGCTCATGCCCGACGCCCGCCGCGAGCTCTCCGCACGGCTCGCCTCCGACGGCCTCGGCCGCGACCGCGTGCTGGCCGGGGCGGTGTGGCTGCTCGACCTGGGCGCGTTCCGCGTCGGCGGCGAGGAGTACGCCGACCGCGACCGCCACAGCGAGGCCTCCTTCGGCCTGGCCACCCTGCGCCGCGACCACGCCATCGCGCGCCGCGACGGCGCGGTCGAGTTCCGGTACGTCGCGAAGGCCGGCGTCCCGCGCAGCATGACCATCCACGACGAGCAGACGCACCGGCTGGTGTCCTCGCTCAAGCGGCGCCGCGGTGGCGGGGACGACCTGCTCGCGTGGCGGCGGCGGGTCCCGGGGGGAGACGACGTGGCACGACGTCACCGCCGACGACGTGAACGACGCCGTCCGTGAGCTCCTCGGCGAGGAGTTCACGGCGAAGGACCTGCGCACCTGGAACGCCGGGGTGGTGGCCGCGGTGGCCCTCGCGACGCAGGTCGGCGACGACGGCGCCCCGCCGACGTCGCAGCGCAAGCTCAAGGCCGCCGTCACGCACACCATGAAGACGGTGGCGGGCCAGCTCGGCAACACCCCCGCGGTGTCCAAGCGGTCCTACGTGGACCCGGTGCTCGTCTCGCACTTCGAGGCGGGCCGCACGGTGCGCGAGGCCGTCCGCGGGGCGGACCCCTCCGACCTGTCGGTGCGCGACGGCATCGAGAAGGCCGTGCTCGAGCTGGTCAACCGAGCGCGGCTGAGGCCGCGGTCAGGTCGCCATCTCCGCCCAGACGGTCTTGCCGTCCGGGTGCCGGAGCACGCCCCACGTGTGCGACACCGCGGCCACCATGGCCAGGCCGCGGCCCCGCGGGGACGACGTCGGGGGCGCGTGCCACGTCGTCGCCTCCGGGACGTCGTGGCCGGTCCGGCCGGTGTCGTAGTCCCGCACGGCGACCCGGAAGGCGTCGCCGTGCCGCTCGACCTCGACCACCGACGGGCTCGTCGCGTGCTCGACGGCGTTGGTGACCAGCTCCGTGATCACGATCTCGGCCGCCTCGCGGACCTCGCCCTCGAGGCCCCACCGGCGGCAGAGGTCGCGGATGTAGGACCGGGCGCGTCCGGGGGCGTGCGGGTCGACGTCGAAGCGCCAGCCCTCACGCACCACGAGGGGCCGGTCGGCGAGGTGGGAGAGGGCGTGGGCCGTGTCGGGGTACACCGGCACCTCGTCGGCGACCCGGGACGCGGTGAGCAGCGCGGCGAGGGCCGGTTCCGGCGCGACGAGCGCGAGGCAGGCCCGCGGCCAGCCGCCGGTGCGGGCCAGGGCGTCGGTGAACACGTGCACGGCGGAGCTGTGGTGCGGGACCAGGTGCGAGACGTCGAGGACGACGCCGTGGTGCTCGAGGAGCAGGGCGGTGAGCGTCGGACGAACTCGTCGCGTCGCGGACGGTCGAGGTCGCCCCGGACCGTCGCGATCACCGCGCCGCCCGAGGGCGACGCGGGACCGGACATCCCACGCGAGCTTCTCCACGATTCACCTCGCGGCCGTGGTACCCCGGGTCAGCGGGACCCAAGCCCGACCGGACGCGAGCGGGGGCGGCCCCGGGCGCGCCCCGGACCGGTCGGACATGATGGGGCGGTGAGCGAGGAAGCGCAGGAGGCCACGGACGAGGGTCGCGCCGGAGACCGGTCGGCCCTGGCGGCCGCCGCGGCCAGCGGCGCCGGGGACGGGGCCGGCACGGCCGAGCTCGTCGAGTCGCCGGGCGCGGTCATGCGCGTCGCGGGGATGGTCAGCAAGCTGATCGAGGAGGTCCGGCAGGCCCCGCTCGACGAGGCGGGGCGGGCCCGGCTCGCCGACATCCACGCGCGCTCGATCACCGAGCTGGGGACGGGGCTGGCCCCGGAGCTGCGCGACGAGCTCGACCGCATCTCGCTGCCGCTGGGCACCGACGAGGTGCCGTCGCAGGCCGAGCTGCGGATCGCCCAGGCGCAGCTGCTCGGGTGGCTCGAAGGGCTCTTCCACGGCATCCAGAGCGCCGTGCTCGCCCAGCAGCTCTCGGCGCGGGGTCAGCTCGAGGGGATGCGCGGCCGGATCGCCGCCCTCCCCGACGGCGCGGTGGAGGGCGGCCAGTTCGGCGGTCAGTACCTCTAGGAGCCTCTGGAGCTCGACCTCTGGAGGCTCAGGCCTCGAGGACGACGTCCCCGGTGGTGCGGCGGAGGGCGGAGCGGCGCTCGTCCTCGGTCAGGCCGCCCCACACGCCGTAGGGCTCGCGGGTCGCGAGGGCGTGGCGGCGGCACGGCTCCAGCACGGGGCAGCTCATGCAGACCTTCTTCGCCTGGCTGGCGCGCTGTTCCCGACGCGGGCCACGCTCCCCGTCGGGGTGGAAGAAGAAGCTCGAGTCCATGCCGCGACAGGCGCCGTGCAGCTGCCAGTCCCACTCGTCGATGATCGGTCCGGGAAGCAGACGCACATCGGCCACGAGAACCTCCAGTCACGAGGAAGGAGCGCGCGGGGCGTTCCGATGGGTCGAGAGGCTGTCGCCCGACCCGGGCGAGGCGGGAATAACCATCCACCCGGGGCCACAAACCCGTCTTCCGTCACCCGGTCGGACGCGACCTATCGAGCTGTCGCCCGGAGGACGTGTCGCCCGGTCGAGCGGTCGCCGGCGCGGACCGCCGCCGCCCGGCGACCGTGCGTCGCGAGTAGGGTCGCCGGACCGTGGGTTATCGTGCGCCGCACTGGCGTTACCGCAGCCCAGGGAGATCCAAGAGGAGTGCTGTGCATGTCCGAGAGCGCAGGTAACGGGGGGCGCGAGGTCGTGGCGACCGAGGACGACTTCTCCACCGAGGAGCCGATGGGGGTCGAGGTCGAGCGCTCCGGCGACACCTCGGTGATCCGGCTGTCCGGTGAGATCGACATGCTGACGACGCCGGCGCTGCGCGCCAAGGTCACCGAGGAGCTGGCGGCCGGGCTCACCACGCTCGTGCTCGACATGCTCGCCGTGGAGTTCCTCGGGTCCAGCGGCCTCGCGCTGCTGGTCGAGGCCCTCGACGAGTCGCGCAACCGCGGGGTCGTCCTGCGCCTGGTCGCCGACAGCCGTCCGGTGAGCCGGCCGCTGCAGGCCACCGGGCTGACGGACCTGTTCGAGATCCACCCGACGGTCGAGGAGGCGCTGGCCGCCTGACGCGGTCCGCCCCGGGTCCGGGCGCCCCGGCGGGGCGCCCGACACGCTCGTCGCGGCCGGTGGTGACCGGTGACGCCTGCGCCGATACGGTGACGCAGCGATCGGCACGCCGGTCCGGCACCAGGCGTGGTCCGGCCCGGACGACACCGCCGGACGTGCCCACCGCCCCGCCGCGAACGGAGACCCGCAGTCGTGCAGACGCCCGAACCGCAGCAGCGTGACCGCGTGCCGGAGGTCCCTGCGCCCGGCGTGGCGAGTGAGGTCGACGGCCTGTCCGCGGCGTCGGGACCTCGCCGAGGTGCCGGCCCCGGTCGAGGTGCGGGTGCACGCCGACCCGGCGCTGATCCCCTCGGTGCGCGCGGTGGCCGCGGACCTCGCCGCGCGGGCCGACTTCGACCTCGACGCGGTGTCCGACCTGCGGATGGCGGTCGACGAGGCCTGCTCGGCGCTCGTCCCGCTGGCCGCGCCCGGCGGGCAGCTGCGCTGCGGCTTCACCGTCGTCGACGGGCGGATCGCGGTCGTCGCCCGCGTCCCGGTGGACTCGCCCACCGAGCTCCGCCAGGACACCTTCGGCTGGCGGGTGCTCGACACCCTCACCGACTCCGCCGAGGTCCTCGGCGGCAACGGCGAGTGGATCGGCATCCGGCTGCTGAAGGACCGGACGACGACGTGAGCGCGCCGGCCGGGGAGGGGCGCGGGGACGACTCCTACGGCCACCTCACGCCCATGCTCATCGAGCACGCGAACCTCCCGGCCGGGGACACCCGCCGCGAGGCGCTCCGCGACCGCCTGGTCGAGGGCTACCTCCCGCTGGCCCGGCACATCGCCCGCCGCTTCTCCCAGCGCGGCGAGCCGCAGGAGGACCTCGAGCAGGTCGCGACGGTGGGGCTGATCCACGCCGTCGACCGCTTCTCCCCGGAGCGCGGGTCGGACTTCCTGTCCTACGCGGTCCCCACCATCACCGGCGAGGTCCGCCGCTACTTCCGCGACAAGGCGTGGTCCACGCGCGTCCCGCGCCGCCTCAAGGACCTCCGCCTCGCGATCGGCTCGGCGATGCCCGCGCTGTCCCAGGAGCTGGGTCGCGCCCCGACGGCGGGCGAGCTCGCCGAGCGGCTCTCCCGCCCGCGGGAGGAGATCCTCGAGGCCCTCGAGGCGGCGAACGCGTACCGGTCGAGCTCGCTGGACGACATGCTCGTCGACGACCCGTCCTCCGGGCGCCTCGCCGACGTCCTCGGCACCGACGACGACGAGCTCGCCCAGGTCGAGCACCGCGAGACCGTCCAGCCGGCGCTGCGCCGGCTGCCCGAGCGGGAGCGCACCATCGTCATGCTGCGCTTCTTCGGCGGCATGACGCAGACCCAGATCGCCGAGCGCGTCGGGGTCTCGCAGATGCACGTCTCCCGGCTGCTGACCCGCACCCTCGCGACGCTGCGGCAGGATCTGACCGAGTAGGGCTGCGTCGTCGCGCCATGGACGACGCATGCTCGGTCAGCGCTCGGTCCTCGCGCTGCACGAGCCGTTCGTCGTGCGCGGCCGCTGGTCACCTCACGACGTGTCCGTCGCCGTCGTGGCGGGTGCGGCCGGTCCGCGCGAGGAGCTCGAGCAACGGGACCGCGACCCGGCGCGTCGTGTTCAGGGCCTGGCGGGCCGCGGACACCGTGAACGGCTGCTCGAGGCCGGCCAGCACCGCCACCGCGCGGTCCGGGGCGTCGGGCGCCAGGTAGATCCCGTCGGCGATCCGGACCAGCTCGCCGGCGCGCACCGCCGCGCCGAGCTGCTTGGCGCCCAGCCCGAGCTCCGCGAGCCGGCCGGCCTCCGGCGCCGCGAACGGGGACGCCGCGAGGTCCTCGCGGACCTCGGCGAGCGCCGTGCGGACCGCCGGGGGCAGCCCGCCGTCGCCGCGGCGCAGGATCCGCCCGCCGTCCTCGGTGAGGTCGTCCGACGCCGGAGGGCGCGCGAGCACCAGGGCGAGCAGCCGGGGCTCGGGGAGCTCGAGGGCGCGGGCGGCCGCGCGGGCGGGGAGCCCGGGATCGAGCGGGTCGGCGGCCGCGTGCTCGACGACGGCCCGGACCAGGCGGGCGGCGAGCGCGTCGAGGTGCAGCGGGTCGACCAGCCAGCCGGCGGCGCCGGGCGCGTCGGGCGGCGCCGACTCGAGGCCCAGGCCCGCCAGGTCGGCCACCCGCAGGAACCGCCGACGCCGCAGCTCCGTCGCCGGGTCGGCGGGCCCGGTGCTCGTGGCGAGCTGGGCCGCCCGCGTGCGGGCGGCGCCCCGGCGACGCAGCTCCGGCGGGCGCACGTCGAGCACCGTCACGCCGCCGAGGACGGCGTGCGCGCCCGGGTCGCGCAGCAGCGCGCGGTCCCCGGGGCGCAGCGGCAGCGGGGCGCGCAGGGTGAGGCGCAGCGTCCGGGTGCCCGGCTCCGCGTCGTCGCCGGCCACCGCGTCGGGGGCGTCCTCCCGCGACAGCGGGCGCACGCGGGCGGCCACGGCCGCGGAGCCGACGTGCAGCATCACCTCCGCGGGCAGCCGGTCGTCGGCCCGACGGTGGCCGGTCCCGCGCGGCGGGTGGAGCCGGACGTCGACGACGCCGGTGGTCAGCCACCGCCCGGGGGTGAGCAGCGCGTCGCCGCGGTGCAGCGCCTCGAGCGGCACCCCGCGCAGGTTCACCGCGACCCGCGACACGCCCCGCGCGGTGTCCACCGGCTCGCCGAGCGCCTGGAGCCCGCGCACCCCGACCGTCCGCTCGCCGTCGTGACCGGCGAGGACCAGCTCGTCGCCGACCGACACCCGCCCCGCCCCGAGCGTGCCGGTGACGACGGTGCCCGCCCCGCGGATGGTGAAGGCGCGGTCGACCCAGAGCCGGACGTCGCCGCCGGGGTCGGGCTCCGGGAGCCGGCCCGCGAGGGACGCCAGCGCCGCCCGGAGGTCGTCGAGACCCGCGCCGGTCGCCCCGGACACGCACACCGCCGGGAGCCGGCCCAGGCCCGACTCCGCCAGGTGCTCCAGGGCCTCGTCGCGCGCGAGCTCGGGGTCGGCGAGGTCGGAGCGGGTCACGACGAGGACCCCCTCGCGCACGCCGAGCGCGTGCAGCGCGTCGAGGTGCTCCCCGGACTGCGGCATCCAGCCCTCGTCGGCGGCGACGACGAACATCGTCGCCGGGACGGGGCCGACCCCGGCGAGCATCTGGCTCACGAAGCGCTCGTGGCCGGGCACGTCGACGAACGCGACGGGGTCGGCCAGCCCCGGCAGCGTCGTCCAGGCGAAGCCGAGGTCGATCGTCATGCCGCGCCGCCGCTCCTCGGCCCACCGGTCGGGCTCCATCCCGGTCAGCGCGCGGATCAGCGTGGACTTGCCGTGGTCGACGTGGCCGGCCGTCGCGACCACCTTCACGGGGCCACGGCCGCCCGGATCGCCGCCGCGAGGCGCGCGGTCGTCGGCCGGGTCGACCGAGCGCAGGTCGACCACGCAGCGGCCGTGCTCCACCCGCGCCACCACCGGGTCGCGGCCCGCCCGCAGCGCCGCCGCCGCCTCGACGGGCAGCGCCAGACCGGCGCTCGCCAGCTCCACGCCGGGGGCGCCGCCGCCGCCGACGGCCGCGACGGCACTCGATCGCCTCCACGCCCAGCTCCGCGGCCAGGGCCTCCGCCCGGGCCCGCAGCGCCGTCGTCGGGGTGTGCAGCATCGCCCGCGCCGGCGGCTCCGGGCCGCGCAGCGTGGCCTCGAGCGCGGCGAGGGTCAGCTTGTCCACGCGCAGCGCCCGGGCCAGCGGGTGGCGGCGCAGCCGGTGCACCAGCTCCGCCGTCCCCAGCAGCAGGCCCGCCTGCGGCCCGCCGAGCAGCTTGTCGCCCGAGGCCGTCACCAGGTCCGCGCCCGCGCGCAGCGCCGTCGCGGCGTCGGGCTCGTCGGGCAGCGCCGGGTCGGGCGCGAGCAGACCGGACCCGATGTCGACGACGACGGGTGCCCCGAGCCCGGTCAGCTCGGCGGTCGGCACCGAGGAGGTGAACCCGGTGACCACGAAGTTCGACGGGTGGACCTTGAGGATCATCCCGGTCTCGGGGCCCACGGCCTCGGCGTAGTCGCGGCGGTGCACCCGGTTCGTGGTGCCGACCTCGCGCAGCCGCGCGCCCGTGGACACCAGCAGGTCCGGCAGCCGGAACCCGTCGCCGATCTCGACCATCTCGCCCCGCGCGATGATCATCTCGCGGCCGGCGGCCAGCGCGGTCGCGGCGAGCACGAGGGCCGCGGCCCCGTTGTTCGCCACGTGCACCCCGCCCGCGTCGGGGACCGCCGCCGCCAGCGCGTCCAGGGCCCCCGCCCCGCGACGACCGCGTTCGCCGGTCGCCAGGTCGAGCTCGACGTCCGTGGTGCCCGCGGCGGCGGCGACCGCGTCGCGGGCCGCGGCCGAGAGCGGCGCCCGGCCGAGGTTGGTGTGCAGCAGCACCCCGCTGGCGTTGATCACCGGGCGCAGGCTCGCCGCGAGCGTCGGCAGCGTGGCGAGGACCTCGTCCACGACGGCCTCGGGCGCGATCTCGCCGGTGCGGGCCCGACCCTGGGCGTCCACGACCGCGTCCTTCACCCGGGCGTGCCCGACGGCGGCCACGGCGGCCGCCACGCGCGGATCGGCGAGCACCGCGTCGGTGCGGGGGATCCGTCGCCGGGGGTCCGCGGACGTGCTCGCGCCGGTCATGCGCCCAGGATCCCCCACGGGCGGGACGAGCCGCCGGTCGCGGTCCCCGTCTCCCCGGACGCACGAACGGCCCGTTCGGTCACACGAAGATGCGTGACCAACGGGCCGTTCGCTCCCGCGGGAGCGGGGAGCGCTAGGACCCGGCGGCGGGCACGAAGCGCCGGTCGGGCGGCGTCGTGCCGGGCTGCACGGCCTCCTCGCGGCGGCGGATGCGCTCCCGCTGCGGGACGACGATGTGCGCCGGGTCGTTCGCCGAGGCGATCCCGGCGTCGAACACCGCGAAGCGGGTCAGCGCCGACCCCGCGAGCAGGGCGAGGCCGGAGAGCACCGAGGACCAGCGACGCTTCCGCCCCACGGCGGCGCCCACCGCGCCCGCGGCCAGGCACGCCTTCGACGCCGTCATCAGCGTCTTCGCGCGGCCCTTCTCGTAGACGTCCGCGAGCAGGCCGAGGTCGTGGGTCATCTTCTGGTCCGTCGCGAGCTCGACGACGGCGCCGAGCACGGCCAGGCGCGCCGCGGGCTCGTTGTCCTCGACCGCGGCGAAGACCAGGCCGAACCCGCCCCCGGCCGCCGCGGCGCTGGACGCCGAACAGCACCGGGAGGTGGCGGTGCGCCTCGTGCCAGGTCGGCACCGCGGTGTTCGAGAACAGCACCGCGGTGTAGGTCGCCAGGGCCGGACCCACGAGCGCGGCCCCGACGCCCGACGCGTCCCCGGCGCGGCGGACGAACCGGCCGGCGGGGCGGTCGCCGAGGTAGGCCGCGAGGGCCTCGGCGCCCGCCGTCGCCGTCGCGAAGGCGGCGAAGGGGGAGAGGATCCAGGAGCCCACCGAGAGCGGCGAGGTCGGCTTGAACACCCGCAGCATGTGCAGGAAGCGGCTCGGCCGGTGCAGGTCGTGGATGAGGGCGACGGTGCCGCCCATCGCCCCGCCGACCGCGGCGTAGCGACCCGCGCGGCGCAGGGTCGGCCGGTCGGTGGCCCCGGCCATGGCGGCCAGGACCGACGACGACCCGGCGAGCCCGCCGAGGAACAGGTACAGCGGGACGTCCGGGTTCTTCCACACCGGCGCCTTGATGATCGGGCGCCCGTAGTAGGAGCGGAACTCGGCCTCGGGGACCTGCAGCTGCTCGCCGCGGCCGCCCCGGCCCCGGCCCTTGCGCGGCTTCACCTGGTCGTGGTCGACCCGCGACCGCTCCGGGATCTGCGGGTTGAGGTCGTGCGTCATCGCCGGGCCCTCCAGAACGTCGCCACCGCGGCGGCCCCCAGGCCGAGCGCGGTGATCGCCGCGTTGCGCCACATCTCGGGCAGGTCGCGGGTGGTGACGATCGGGTCCGGCGGCAGCCCGTAGACCTCCGGCTCGTCGAGCAGCAGGAAGAAGGCCCCGTCGCCGCCGACGCCGTCGTCCTCGTCGCGCCCGTAGAGCCGGGCCTCGGTGACCCCGCGGCCGTGCAGCTCGGCCAGGCGCGCGTCGGCGGTGGCCTGCAGCTCGTCGAGGTCGCCGAACTGGATGGAGTTGGTCGGGCAGGCCTTCGCGCAGGCGGGCTCCAGCCCGCTGCCGAGCCGGTCGTAGCAGAGCGTGCACTTGTGCGCGCCGCCGTCGCTCTCGCGCACGTCGATGACGCCGTAGGGGCACGAGGGC
The DNA here is from genome assembly GCA_963716955.1 of uncultured Actinomycetota bacterium. Taxonomy (GTDB): domain Bacteria; phylum Actinomycetota; class Actinomycetes; order Mycobacteriales; family Pseudonocardiaceae; genus Actinomycetospora. Next base: position 130,698 of record CAVQUY010000005.1, on the reverse strand, counting down.
ACGCAGTAGCCGCAGCCGTTGCAGATGTCGTCCTGCACGACGACGGTGCCGAACTCGGTCCGGAACAGCGCCCCCGTCGGGCAGTTGTCGAGGCAGCCGGCGTGCGTGCAGTGCTTGCAGACGTCGGAGGCCATCAGCCACCGCACGTCGCGCTCGTCGTCGGGGGTCTGCTGACCGTGGGCGCCGCTGTCGGGCAGCAGCGCCAGCAGGTCGATCGTCCCGGACGACCCGTCCGCCGCGGGCGGCGCGGTCGCGGCGTCGCGCGGGGCGCCCGGCACGGGTCCGCCCGACACCGCGGGCAGCCCGGCGGGCAGGTGACCCGTCGTCGTGCCGCCGTGGGCGGCCGTCGCGGACCCGTGCGGGCGGACGTCCTCGATGAACGCCACGTGCCGCCAGGTGGAGGCACCGAGGTCACCGGTGTTGTCGTAGGACATCCCGGTCAGGCGGTACAGGTCCGAGGCGTCGGTCCCGTCGTCGGGGACGAGGTTCCACTCCTTGCAGGCGACCTCGCAGGCCTTGCAGCCGATGCACACCGAGGTGTCGGTGAAGAACCCGACCCGCTTCGGGTGCCCCGCATCGAATCCCGCGTCGGCCGCCGGATCGGGGAGCGGCCCGTAGAGCGAGTCGACCTTCCCCCCGAAGGCGTCCCAGACAGACGTCATCAGACATTCCCTCCCGGCTCGACGCCGGCCTTGCGCCGGTACTGCTCGACGAACTCGAGGAGCGCCGGTCCGCGCGGACGCCGACCCGGCTGGATGTCGCAGGTGGCCACCTTCGACTCCTGGATGTGGACGTTGGGGTCCATCACCACGCCGAGCAGGTCGTTCGCGGGGTCGCCGGTCGACACCCCGTTGGCCCCCCAGTGGTAGGGCAGGCCGATCTGGTGCACGGTCTGGTCCCCGATCCGCAGCGGCTTCATGCGCTCGGTCACGAGCACCCGGGCCTCGATCGCGGTCCGGGCCGAGATCAGCGTCGCCCACCCCAGGTGCTCGAGGCCGCGCTCGTCGGCCAGGGCGGGGGAGACCTCGCAGAAGAACTCGGGCTGCAGCTCGGCGAGGTAGGGCAGCGTGCGGCTCATCCCGCCCGCGGTGTGGTGCTCGGTGAGCCGGTAGGTGAGGAACGCGTAGGGATAGACCTCGCTCTGCGAGGGGTTGATGCGGTTCCACGCCCGGTCGATGCGCTCGAGCGCCGGGTTGTCCTGCTGGTCGTGCAGCAGGTTCGCCACCGGCGACTCGACCGGCTCGTAGTGCGTCGGCATCGGCCCGTCGGCCAGCCCCGCCGGCGCGTAGAGCCACGCCTTGCCGTCGGTCTGCATGATGAACGCGTCGGTGCCCGAGAGCGCGTCCTCGGCGGTCGCCCCCTCCGCGGGGACGTAGGACGGCGGCTTGGTGGCCTCGAAGTCCGGGACGTCGTGGCCCGTCCACGCCGGCCCGGACTCCTCGTCCCACCACACGTAGGCCTTGCGCTCGCTCCAGGGCCGGCCGTCCTTGTCGGCGGACGCGCGGTTGTAGAGCGTGCGGCGGTTCGCCGGCCACGCCCAGCCCCACTCCGCGGCCACCCAGTCCTGCTCGGAGCCGGGCTTGCGCCGGTCGGCCTGGTTGACCCCGTCCGCGTAGACGCCGGTGTAGATCCAGCAGCCGGCGGTCGTCGACCCGTCGGCCTCCAGCTGGGTGTAGCTCGAGAGCGGGCGGCCCTCGGCGTCGTACCCGTTGATCTCCCCGAGCACGGCCTCCGGGTCGGGCTCGTCGTGGATCCCGAACGTCGGGTAGTCCCACGTGAGGTCGAGCAGCGGCCGGTCGCGCTCGTCGGTGGAGCCGGCCAGCTTCTCCCGGATCTTCCGGCCCAGGTGGTAGTAGAAGTGCAGCTCGGAGCGGGCGTCGCCCGGCGGGTGCACGGCCTCGCGGCGCCACTGCAGCAGCCGCTGGGTGTTCGTGAACGTCCCCGACTTCTCGGTGTGGTTGGCGCAGGGGAGGAAGAAGACCTCGGTGCCGATCTGGTCGGTGACCATCTCGCCGGTCTCGATCTCCGGCCCGTCCTTCCAGAACGTGGCCGTCTCGATCATCTGCATGTCCCGGACGACCAGCCAGTCGAGGTTGGCCAGGCCCAGGCGCTGCATCTTCCCGTTGGCGTGCCCGATCGCGGGGTTCTCGCCGACCACGAAGTACCCGGAGGTCAACTTGTCGATCTGGTCCCGCACGATCCCGTAGGTGCCGTGGTCCCCGGTCAGGCGCGGCAGGTAGTCGAACGCGAAGTCGTTCTCGGCCGTCGCCGCGTCGCCCCACCAGGCCTTCAGCAGGCTCACCATGTAGGTGTCCATGCGTCCCCAGAACCCGGTCTTCGCCGCGTCGGCGTCGAGGAACGACCGCAGGTCCGTGTGCAGGTGCGCGTTGGGCATGGGGATGTAGCCCGGCAGCAGGTCGTAGAGCGTCGGGATGTCGGTCGAGCCCTGGATCGACGCGTGCCCGCGCAGCGCCAGGATGCCGCCGCCCGGACGGCCCATGTTGCCGAGGAGCGTCTGCAGGATCGCCGCGCCGCGGATGTACTGCGCGCCGACGCTGTGGTGGGTCCAGCCCACCGAGTACACCCACGCCGTCGTGCGGTCGCGCCCGGAGTTCTCGGTGATCGCGCGGGCGACCTCGAGGAACGTCGCGGGGTCCATGCCGCAGACCGCGCCGACCGCCTCGGGCGTGTAGCGCGCGTAGTGGCGCTTGAGCACCTGGTAGACGCAGCGCGGGTGCTGCAGCGTCGCGTCGCGCTTCGGGTCGCCGGTCGCGTTGGCCGCGTCCCCGGCCCCGCCCCCGGTGTCCGAGGCCATCGCCGCGTGGTGCTCGCGGAGCTCGGACTCCCAGTGGTCGCGCTGCCCGGCGGCCGGGGCCACGTACTCGACCCCTTCGAGCTGCCAGCTGATCGGGTCGTAGCGCCCGGTCTCGGCGTTGTAGCCGGAGAACAGGCCCGCCATGTCCTCGGTGTCGACGAAGTCCTCACCGACGATGTCGGCCGCGTTCGTGAACGTCGTGACGTACTCGCGGAAGTCGAGCTCGTTGCTGAGCACGTAATTGATGAGGCCGCCGAGGAAGGCGATGTCGGCGCCGGCCCGGAACGGGCACGTGCAGGTCGGCCACCGCGGAGGTGCGCGTGAACCGCGGGTCGACGTGGATGATCTTCGCGCCGCGGGCCTTGGCCTCCATGACCCACTGGAAGCCCACCGGGTGGGCCTCCGCCATGTTCGATCCCTCGATGACGATGCAGTCCGAGTGGATCAGGTCCTGCTGGAAGTTCGAGGCCCCTCCGCGGCCGAAGCTGGTCCCCAGACCGGGGACGGTGGCGCTGTGTCAAATGCGCGCCTGGTTCTCCACCTGGATCGCGCCGAGCGCCATGAACAGCTTCTTGATGAGGTAGTTCTCCTCGTTGTCCAGCGTCGCGCCGCCCAGGCTCGAGAAGCCCAGCGTGCGCCGCAGGACGCGGCCCTCCGAGTCGGTGTCCTGCCAGCCCGCGCGGCGGGCGTCGATCACGCGGTCGGCGATCATGTCGACGGCCGTGTCGAGGTCGAGGTCCTCCCACTCGGTGCCGTACGGGCGGCGGTAGCGCACCGTCGTCACCCGGCTCGGGGAGGTCACGAGCGAGGTCGACGCGGAACCCTTCGGGCAGAGCCGGCCGCGGGAGATCGGCGAGTCCGGGTCGCCCTCGATCTGGGTGACCCGCCCGTCGCGCACGTAGACGTTCTGCCCGCAGCCCACCGCGCAGTACGGGCAGACGGACTTGACCACCTCGTCGGCGGCGTCGGTGCGGGGCGCGAGGGCCTTCGTGCGGGGGCTCTCGACGGCGTGCCCGCGCCCCAGCGGGTCGGCGCCCGTCGCCTGCCGGAACAGCGGCCACTCACCGAGCCAGGTGCGGGCACCCATCGAGTTCTTTCCCCCGGGAGGTCGAGGACGGATGTGGCGGAGGCGGACGGGAATCGAACCCGCCTGGCCGAGATACCCGGCCACGTCGGTGTTGAAGACCGCGGGGCCCACCAGGAACCCTGACGCCTCCGCGCTCGGAGAGTAGGTCACCCCTCCGACAGCCTGCAGCGTGGACGGGCGCCGGTCCCCGGCTCGCCACACGATCGTCACGGGGCCACCATGACGACGATGTGGACGGGTCCCGCAGCCGCCCCGACGACGCCGGGTCCGGCGGGTCCCGGTGCCTGACGCACCGCCGGGACCGGTCGTGATCGGCGTCGACGTCGGCACCACGGCCACCAAGGCCGTCGCCTACGCCGCCGGGTCGACGACGGCGTGGGGGTCCGGCGAGGCCGGCTACCCCCTGTCCGAGCCGGAGCCCGGCGCCGCGGTGCAGGACCCCGAGGCCGTGTGGGACGCCGTCGGCGACGCGGTCCGGGAGGCCGTGGCCGCGCTCCCGCCCGGGACCGAGGTGGCCGCGCTGGCCTTCAGCGCGGCGATGCACGGGCTGCTGGCCCTCGACGCGGACGGCGACCCGCTCGGGCCCCTGCTCACCTGGGCCGACACCCGCGCGAGCGCCGTGGCCGGCGAGCTGCGCCGGGCGCCCGGCGGTCTCGCGCTGCACCGGCGCACCGGGACGCCGCTGCACCCGATGAGCCCGCTGGTCGAGCTGGCCTGGCTGCGCCGCGAGCGCCCGAGCCTCCTCGCGGCGGCGCGGACCTGGGGCGGCATCAAGGAGTTCGTGCTGACCCGGGCCACCGGGGCGCGCGTCACCGACACGTCCTGCGCCTCGGGCACCGGGCTGCTCGACCTCGCGTCCGGGACCTGGGACGACGAGGCCCTGGCGCTCGCCGGCGTCGACGCCGACCACCTCGGCACCCTGGTGGCCCCCACCGACGTCGTGGGCCGGCTGCGGACCGGCGACTGGGACGTCGCCGCCGGCACCCCGGTCGTCGCCGGCGGCGGGGACGGGCCGCTGGCCAACCTCGGGGTCGGCGCCGTGCGCCCCGGCGTCGCCGCCTGCTCGATCGGCACGAGCGGCGCGCTGCGCGTCACCGTCGACCGGCCCGGGGTCGATCCCCGCGGCCGCGTCTTCTGCTACGGCCTCGCCGAGGACCGCTGGGTGGTCGGCGGCGCGATCACCAACGGCGGGGTGGTGCTGGACTGGGCCCGCGAGACCCTCGGCGGGTCCGTCGCGGACCTGCTCGCGGCGGCCGCCGCGGTGCCGGCCGGGGCGGAGGGCCTGCTCGCCCTGCCCCACCTGCTGCCCGAGCGCGCGCCGCACTGGGACGCCCGCGGGGCCGGGGCACTCGTCGGCCTGCACCGCGCGCACGGCGCGGGCCACGTGGTGCGGGCCCTGCTCGAGGGGGTGTGCCTGCAGCTGCGGCTGGTCCTCGACTCGATGCGCGAGGCGGGCCTCGCCGTCGACGAGGTCCGCGCCACCGGCGGCTTCGCCCGCAGCGCGCTGTGGCGGCAGGTGCTCACCGACGCGCTGGACATGCCGGTCGGCTTCCCCGCGGTCGACCAGGGCTCGGCGTACGGCGCGGCCCTGCTGGGGCTGCAGGGCGTCGGGCTCCTGCCCCCCGGGCCCGACGCGCTCGCCGACGCCGCCGCCGACGTCGCCCTGGACGAGGTGCTCACCCCGACCGACGCCGCGGCCGTCTACGCCGCCCGGCTCCCGCTGCTGGACCGGGTCCACGACGCCCTCGCCGACGTGGCCGACGAGCTCGGGTCCTGACGACGGCCGGTGCCGGGTCCCGGCGCCCGCGTCAGGTCGCCGGGGCGGGGTCCCCGGCGGGGACGGCGTCCTCGGCGCCGGCCGCGTCGGCGACCTCCTCGAGCTCCACCAGCGCCTCCTCGAGGAAGGTCAGCAGGCGCTGCAGGCGCGGGACGCTGCGCCGGCAGCCGGTGAGCCCGAACTCGAGGTGGTCGGCGTAGGACATCGCGGTGATGTTGAGGGCCTGACCGTCCAGCGGCACGGAGAGCGGGTAGATGCCGCCCAGCCGGGCGCCCTCCCAGTACAGCTGGTCCTTCGGCCCGGGGACGTTCGAGATGATCAGGTTGAAGCCCTGGTGCAGCGCCGACGAGCCGGGCAGCACCCCCAGCCCGATCGGCGCCGCGACCACCATCGACAGCGCGGCCGTGACCATCGGGTCGCGGCCCACGAGGTTGTCCTTGGCGGCGCGCCCGGAGGCCTGGATGCGCCGCAGCCGCTCGGCGGGGTCGGGCTCCTCGGTGGCGAGCCCGACCAGGATCGCGCCGAGCTGGTTGCCGCCGCCCTGCTCGCCCTTCCCGAGCGCGACCGGCAGGGCCGCGACGAGCTGCGAGTCGGGCAGCCCGTCGTTGTCGAGGAGGTAGCAGCGCAGGGCGCCGGCGCACATCGCCAGGACGACGTCGTTGATCGTCGACCCGGTGCGCTCGCGGACCCGCTGGATGCGCTTGAGCGGCCACGACTGGGCGGCGAAGCGGCGCGCGCCGGTGATCGGGACGTTGAGCATGGTCGGGGGCGCCTCGAACGGCAGCACGAGGTCGTGGCCGGTGATGCCCTTGAGGGTGCGACGAGGCGAGCGCCGGACCGACGGCGAGCGCGCTCGACGTCGTCCTCGCCGCCGACTCGACGGCGTGCCAGCCGCCCTGGACGGCACCGCCGATCGCGGCGAGCGGACCCGACGACGCGCCCTGCTCCGCCGCGGCCGGGGCGCTCCGCCGCGAGCGGCGCTCGACGGCCCAGAACGGGGCCATGTCCCGCGCGTCCGGGTCGGTGCTCAGCGCCTTCTGCAGGTGCCGCATGGCCGTGACGCCGTCCATCATCGCGTGGTGGATCTTGGAGTAGACGGCGAAGCGCTCGCCCTCCACGCCCTCGATGAGGTGGAACTCCCACAGCGGGCGGTGGCGGTCGAGCAGGCTGCCGTGCAGGCGGGAGACCAGCTCCAGGAGCTCGCGGATGCGTCCGGGACGCGGCAGGGCCGACAGGCGCACGTGGTACTCGATGTCGAGGTCGTCCTCCTCGACCCAGGACCACTGCCCGAGCGAGCTCACCGACCGCACCGCCCGGCGCCGGAAGTCCCGCGCGACGTCCACGTCGCCGGACACCAGGCTGCGGTGCAGGTCGCCGAGGAAGTCCTCGCCCGCACCCTCGGGCCGGTCGAACAGCATGAGCGAGCCGACGTGGGTGGGCCGTTCCCGCGACTCCGCGAGCAGGAACATCGAGTCCCGGAACGACATCGTCCCCATGCTGACCTCCGCCTCGATGATTGGGCCGATCGGACGATGCGCGCCCCGCCGACGGCGCCGACAGTGTGACTGACCCGCCAGCGCCTGTCGCGGGCGCCGGTCCTGTCCGGGAGAACGTCCGCGGTCACGCGTCCGGGGCGGCCTCGTCGAGGGCCGCGTGGTCCGGCACCGCGACGGTGACCGCGACCGTCGTGCCCTCGCCGGGGCGGGACGTCACCTGCAGCACGCCGCCGATGAGCTCGGCGCGCTCCCGCAGCGACGCGAGGCCGAACCCGCCCTCGTCCCCGGACGGGTCCGGGTCCGACGTCGAGGCGGTGGTCCCGACGCCGTCGTCGGTCACCTCGAGCCTCACCCCGGCGGGGTCGGTGGCGAGCCGGATGGCGACCCACGTCGCGTCGGCGTGCTTGATGACGTTCTGCAGCGCCTCCTGGGCGATCCGGTAGAGGGCGATCTCGACGTGGTCGGGAAGATCCACGTCCTCGAGCAGGAGGGACGGGGCGAGGCCGGGCAGGTCCGAGGCCAGGGCGGCGAGGGCGCCCGCGAGGCCGAGGTCGTCGATCACCGGGGGGCGCAGCGCGCCGATGGCGGCACGGGCCTCGCCCAGCGTGGTGTCGACGAGGCCGCACGCGGTCTCGATGTCGATCCGCGCCGGATCGGCGTCGCCCCGGTCGAGGTGGGTGAGGGCAGCGTCGAGGTGGAAGGAGAGCGAGACGAGTCGTTGGGAGATGCCGTCGTGGATGTCCCGGGCCAGTTGGCGCCGTTCGGACTCCTGCGCGGCGACGGTCCGCTCGGCGAACCGCTCGTGGGCCCGCTCGCGGATGGCGAGCCTGCGGTGCATGCGGGCCTGGTGCACCGAGCCCGCGAGCAGGCGGCCGATCGCGAGCAGCAGGCGCACGTCGCGGTCGTCGAAGTCGTGCCGGTCGCGGGTGTGCACGTTGAGCACGCCGGTCAGACCCCACGGTGCGCTGATCATCGGCACCGAGACCATCGAGGTGTAGTCCTGGCCGCGCAGGGACGGGATCGGGACGTAGCGCGGGTCGGACTCCTTGTCCTCGGCGATCACGACCGGCTCGAGGTGGCTGGCGACCCAACCGCTGACCCCGCGCCCGAGCGGGAGGTGCACCGAGCCGACCTGGGCGTCGAACGGGGGGGTCGCCCCGAGCAGGGTCAGCGCGCGCTCGGAGTCGTCGAGCACGTGGACGAAGCACACGTCGGTCGCCGTGGCGGTCGTGATCACCTGCGCGACGGCGGCGGCGCGCGACTCCGGGTCCGGGCCGGTCGAGGCGGCCTCGATGATCGCGAGCAGGACGGCGTTCTCGCGTTCCGGGTCGGCGAGCCCGAGGCTGCTGATCACGCGTCCGGCCGCCTGCGGGTCCCCGCCCGACCGCTCCGGCTCACTGGAACATCCCCTCCCGCAGTGCCGCCGCCACCGCTGCCGTGCGGTCGGCGACCCCGAGCTTGCGCAGCACCGCACGCACGTGGGTCTTCACGGTCTCGTCGCCGATGACCAGGCGGGACGCGATCGCCCGGTTGCTGCATCCCGCGACGAGCAGCGCGAGCACCTCGCTCTCCCGGTGGGTGAGCCCGAGGTGGGCGCCGGGCCAGAACTCGTCGCGCTCCAGGCGCGCCGCCGAGGTCACGACGCGGCCCGCCATCGTGGCGTCGATGACCGTCGTGCCGCCGGCCGCCAGCTCGAGCTGCGAGACCAGCTCCTCGCCGCGGATCCGCTTGAGCAGGTAGCCCGCCGCCCCCGCGCGCAGCGCCTGGAAGACGTACTGCTCGTCGTCGTACACCGAGAGCAGCACCACGCGCTGGTCGGGCGCCCGCTCGCCGAGCTTGCGGCAGAGGTCCAGGCCGCTCTCGCCGACCAGGCGCACGTCGGCGAGCACGAGGTCGGGCTGCAGCGAGATGGCGGCCTCGAGCGCGTTCGCCACGTCGTACGCGGACCCGACCACCTGGACCCGGTCGCTGAACGGCGCGAGCATCTGCTTCAGCCCGGCCACGACCATCTCGTGGTCGTCGACCACGACCACCCGCAGCGGCCCCGTCGCGGAGGGCCGTGCGACGGAGGTCACCGACCCATGATAGGAGCCCGGGGTGGGGTCGCGGGGTTCTCGGTGGGCCGCCATCGCGATCACGGGGTCGAGACGCCGGGCCACATCGGGGACAGCTCGGGGTGGTCGTCGTCCACCAGCCGGTGCGCCAGCGCGACCGCTTCCTCTCGATCGACACCTCCGTGGTCCTCCGCCACGGCGATGGCCTCCAACGTGCTGCTCAGTTCGGCGGCAGCGGCCGAGGACACCCCGGCATACCCTCCGTGCCTGCCACGCGCCCGCACCACTTCTGCGGCGTGCCGCAGCAGCGTTTCCTGACCTTCCCCCGCGGATGCTTTCTCGGCCACCATGGGAACTCCCTCTCCATCGCTCGGGCGGCGACGCCCCGTGCGGCGTTGCCTGCGCCGTTCCGTACGATTCACGTCACTGTGCTGCCGACGCTTCCGCGAGGACGCGCCGGAGGTCGTCCAGAGCCGCCCGTTTTCCTCCCGGATGTGTGAGCAGCGCGGAGCCGGCGACGAGGAGCTCGGCGCCGGACTTCCGGGCCGCCGCCGCGGTGTCCGGCGAGATCCCTCCGTCCACCTCGATCCGGATCGGCCGCCCGGACCGGCGAACGAGTTCGCGGGCCTCGGAGACCTTCTGCTCCATCGCCCCGATGTATTTCTGCCCACCGAACCCGGGGTTGACCGTCATGATCAGGATCTGGTCGAGCTGCTCGATGACGTACGGGACGAAGTCGAGGGTGGTCGACGGGTTCACCGCGACCCCCGCCCGTGCACCGAGCTCCCGGATCATCGAGAGGGTGCGGTGCAGGTGCGGGCACGTCTCGACGTGGACGATGAGCGTCTCGCATCCGGCCGAGACGAAGTCGGGCAGCATCGGGTCCGGGTCGGCCACCATGAGATGTGCCTCGAAGGGCAGTTGGACGTACGGTCGACACGCACCGACCACGTCGGCACCGAAGGTCAGGTTCGGGACGAAGTGTCCGTCCATGATGTCCCACTGGATGCGATCGACACCGGCGGCCGTGAGGTCGAGGACCTCGCCGCCGAGGCGGGAATAATCGGCGCCCAGAACCGAGGCGACGATGTCCGGATCGGTCATCAGCGGCCTCCGTCTCCGAGCTCTCGATTCCCTTCCTGATGCTGGCCCACCGCGTGGCAGGTCATCGACCGACCACCGGCGGTGAACCGTCCAGATCGCCATCGCTCATGCGTGCCTTCCGTTTTCGCGAGCGGAGTCCGACAATGGCGCCCCGTCATCGGGCGGGGCTGTCGGGTCGACGGCAGCCGTCGTCGACGAGTGCGTCGACACCCGTTCCCGGGTGGGCCGTGGTCATCGCTCGGACGCTGAGCCGGAGTTCCCGGTCGAGGCGCTGGTGGAGGGCGGTGGAGCGGGGCGGACGGATGCCGGATCGAGGCCGAAGAGGTCGCGCAGCCGAACGTCGTGGCGCCGCCGACGAGGTCAGCGGTCAGCGTACGGAGGCGTTCGCGACCGCCCGCTCGGAGAGCGCCTTCTGGGCGGCCTCCCAACCGTCGTCGCTGCCGTGCCAGGTCTCGAGGGCGGGGCCCACCAGCGCGCGCCCGAACGAGTAGGTCAGCTCCCAGGGAAGGGGCGTGATCTCCTGCATCGCCGCGAGATTCCGGGTCGCTTCCTCCGGGCCCTGCCCGCCGGAGAGGAAAGCGATTCCGGGGACTGCCGGGGGCACGGTCTCGCGCAACGTGTCCACGGTGACCTCGGCGACCTCGGACGCTGCGGGCTGATGCGAGCAGCCGTCCCCGGCCACCACCATGTTCGGCTTGAGGACGATGCCGTCGAGCCGCACCTCCAGCAGACCGAGCTCGGTGAAGACCGACCGCAGGACCGTCGTCGTGACTCGCCGGCATTCCTCGAGCGAATGGTCTCCGTCCATCACGACCTCGGGCTCCACGATCGGCACGAGCCCGGCCTCCTGGCACAGCCCGGCGTAGCGCGCGAGGGCGTGCGCGTTGGCGTGGATCGCCCGGGCGCTGGGGAGGCCGTCGCCGATCGAGTAGACGGCCCGCCACTTGGTGAAGCTCGCGCCGAGGCCGACGTACTCCTCGAGTCGCGCGCGCAGCCCGTCGAGCCCTTCCGTGACCTTCTCGTCCGGTGCTCCCGCGAGTGGCGTGGCTCCGGTGTCGACCTTGATCCCGGCGAGCACGCCGCGCTCGACCAGTGCATCGGGGAAGGTGGTCCCGTCCGAGAGCTTCTGGCGGAACGTCTCGTCGGAGAGGATGGCACCGCTGATCGAGTCGGAAAGCTCAGGAGTGGTGAGGAGCAGCTCCCGGTAGCGACGCCGATTCTCCACGGTGGGCTCGACGCTGACGCTCTCGAGACGTTTGGACATCGTCCCGACGCTCTCGTCCGCCGCCAGGATGCCACGCTTGTCCGACACCATGGTCCGTGCAATCTCGTTCAGAGTTGGCATCAGTCTCTACCTCTCCTCGGAATGCCGCGCTGCGACGCAGCGGAAGTGGCCCGACGGGCAGCGCATCGCTCGGTGAACGGGCCCGGGGACCGTGGACGGCCGGCCGGGCTCGGGGACGATCGCAGGGCCATCGGCGGGACGTGCACGGCACGACGGGCTCCGCGGGACGATCGACACCGCCGCGAGCTGCCGTCCCCTGGGGGCGATGGGTGACGACCGGCGAGTCCTGTCGTGGCAGCTCGAGCTGGCCCGACGGACCATGTGTAGCCGCCGAGAGGAGTGAGCGCAACCACACCAGCCCGACCGGTCTCCCGGGCGCCTCGGTGCCCCTGCGCCGGATTGCGCGGGATCTCGCAGGTCAGCGGCCCGCCCGTGCCGACCGGTCTCGGGCCCCGGGTGGGTGTCCAGGGGATGACGTCCGAGCGTGCGGGCGCGGTGACCGGCGAACAGTCGACGCTCCGGCGGGGCCCGTCCACGCCCCGGGTAACCCCTCGACTCCCCCGCGTAGGGGAGGCCGGCACGTAACCGGCGTCACTAGCGTCCCGCGCATGACCTCGATGACGCGGCCACCGACCTGCCGGGGCCGGCCCCCTTCCCTCACGGTGCGGGACCGACCTCCGCCCGCGGCGAGGCGTGCGGGCCGACCAGGAGTCGGACCGTACCCGTAGGTGCCTCACCGGATTCCATTCCGTGGCTACCGGCAGGCGGGGGCGCATGCCGAGGTCGTCGCCGAGTACCGGCGCGCCCGTGGCCATCTGATCGCGCGGACCGGGCCGTCGGCCGGGCGAACTGCCCGACCGTCACGTGCCGGCGCCGCGGGCGACATCCAGCACGGCCCGCCGGCTCCCGGCAGGCGATTTCGTTTGCGTCCGGTCGAGAGAAATGTGAGGTGTATCCATGATGGCATCGGCATCTGAGGGGTCCGGCACGAGCACCGTCGAGAAGATCGGGCCCACCCAGTTCGATGACGCCATCGCCCTGATCACGGGCGAGCACGCCAAGACCCTTTCCGGCGTCGACGCCGATTCCTGGGCGCGGGCCGGGGCATTGCTGATCGACGCCCCGGCAGTGTTCACCGTCGGCACCGGCCGCAGCGGGCTGGCCCTGCAGATGGCGGCGATGCGCTTCATGCACCTGGGCAAGTCCTCCTACGTGGTCGGGGAGACCACCACCCCGGCCATCGGCGAGGGCGACGTCCTGGTCGCGGCCTCGGGTTCCGGCTCCACCAAGCGGGTGGTCGCGGCCGCGCGGACCGCGTCCGAAGCGGGCGCCTCGGTCCTGGCGATCACCACGGATTCCGGGTCCGACCTCGCCGGCCTGGCGTCCGAGACGCTGGTCGTGCCCGCGGCCGACAAGCAGGATTTCGACGGCACGGCCTCCGTGCAGTACGCCGGGAGCCTGTTCGAGCAGGCCGTCCTGATCCTCACGGACGCGCTGTTCCACGCTCTGTGGCAGACCAGCGGGACCCAGGCCCGCGAGCTGTGGCGCCTCCACGCCAATCTCGAGTAGCCCGGCGAGAGATCGATCGCGAAACACCAAGGGGGAGTGCTCATGAAGCTCCAGATCGCCATGGACGTGGCAACCATCGGCGACGCCCTCGCCCTTTCCGGCCTGGTGGCCGAGTACGTCGACATCATCGAACTCGGAACTGCGCTGATCAAGAACGAAGGTGTGGCGGCGATCAGCGCCCTCAAGGTGTCGTACCCGGACAAGACGATCTTCGCCGACATGAAGACCATCGACGCCGGGGAGCTCGAGGCGGACGTCGCCTTCGGCGCCGGAGCGGACCTGGTCACGGTGCTGAGCGCGGCCGACGACGACACGATCCGGGGCGCGGTCGCCTCGGCCCGACGCCACGGCAAGGGCGTGGTCGCCGACATGATCGCGGTGCGCGACCGCGTCACCCGGGCCCGCGAGGTCGCGACGATGGGTGTCGAGTTCAGTGAGTTCCACGCCGGCCTCGACGAGCAGGCCCGGCCGGGGTCCTCGATCCGGACGGTGATCGACGAGGGGCGGCGGTCCCTGATGCCGTTCTCCGTCGCCGGCGGGGTGACCTGCGACAGCATCCTCGACGTGTGGGCCGCGGGCGCACTGGTCGCCGTGGTCGGCGATGCGATCCACGGCGCCGCCGACCCCCGGGCGGTGGCGCGCGCGTTCCGGGCCGCCCTCGAGCCGGTCGACGTCACCTGGCCCCCCGTGATCCCGGCGGCCAGGCAGGGCCCACCGCACGGCGTCCCGCGCGGGGTCGGACCGGGGAAGGGCGGCTCGGCCCGGGTCCTCGCCCGCAGACCGAGCCGGTAGCCGACGGCGCCCGACGACTCCCCCTCGTGCCCGGCGCCGCCGATCGGCGCGAATGCCTACCGATGGGTGAGCAGATATGGAGCCCGACATGCAGCATGCGGATGATCCGTCTCCACGACCTCGCGTCGACGTCGGATCCTTGGAGGCCGTGGCGCTGGCGGCGACGCACAGCGCGGCGTTGGCCTGCTTCGCGTGGGTCGGCCGGCACGACCAGGACGCGGCCGACGGCGCCGCGACCGCGGCGATGCGTCGGGTGCTGGCGTGTGCTCCCGGGCAGGGAACGGTGGTGATCGGCGAGGGGGAGAAGGACAACGCTCCCATGCTGTTCAACGGCGAGGTCGTCGGGACCGGGGACGGCGGGCCCGACTTCGACGTCGCCGTCGACCCTCTGGAGGGCACGTCCTTCTGCGCGAAGGGACTTCCCGGGCGCGCTGGCCACGATCGCGGTCGGCGAGGCGGGTTCCTTCTGGTCTCCCGGGCCGGGGTTCTACATGGACAAGATCGTGGCCCCGCCGGCGGCGCGCGACGTCATCGACCTGACCGACCCTCCCGAGCGCACCTTGCTCAAGGTGGGGGAGGCCCTCGGCAAGCCGGTGGACGAGCTCCGCGTGGTGATCATGGACAAGCCCCGCCACCAGGGAGAGACGGGCCTGATCGCCAGGGTCCTGGCGACCGGAGCCGCGGTGCACACGCCACCGGGGGGCGACGTCGCGGGAGCGCTCGAGGTGCTCCTGCCCACCGGAGACGTCGACCTGCTGCTCGGCGTCGGCGGCACCCCCGAGGGAGTGATGACGGCGGCCGCCGTCCGCGCCCTCGGCGGCGGCATGCTGGGCCGCCTGGCGCCGAAGACCGACGACGAGGCGGCTGCCATCCGCCACGCCGGCATGAGCACCGATCGCATCTACACGCGCGACGAACTCGTCGGCGGGGACGCTCTGTTCGCCGCGACCGGGATCAGCGGAGGCTCGCTGCTCGCCGCCGTGCGGCACGCCGAGGGCAGCACCCTCGCCGAGTCACTGCTCATCACCGACGGGCAGATCCGCCACATCCGGCACACCACCTTCGAACCGATCCCCGCACGATGACCGCGACCGAGGGCCGCGTCTCGCAACCCGGGACCACCCACCCCCCCGGGGAGAGACCGTTGACCGTGGGACTGGACGACCTCCACGTCCGCACCCTCGGTGAATGCCGAATTCCTTCGCCCTTCTCCGTGCTCCTCACCGACAAGGAGACGACGCCGCACTTCGTCCACGAGGACGACCGGGTCATGCTCGACGACACGCTGTCCGTGATCACCTCGAAGTCGATGGAGACACTCCCCAGCTTCGAGACCGCCGGAGCCCGTCGGAGGATTCTATTTCGATCCGGCACGCACGACCGTCGGGATCGTGTCCTGTGGCGGGCTGTGCCCGGGCGTCAACAACGTCATCAGGGGAGTGGTCCAGGAACTCACCGTCCACTACCACGTCAGCCGGATCCTGGGGTTCCGCAACGGACTCCGCGGGCTGACGGTCAGGTATCGCGACGACACGATCGACCTGACCGGGAGGAGTTTCCGAGACATCACACCGACCGGGGGCACCATCCTCGGCAGCTCCCGCGGCGATCAGGACGCCGAGGAGATGGTCGACACCCTGGTCGCGCGGGGAGTCGACATCCTGGTCGTCATCGGTGGTGACGGCAGCATCCGGGCAGCGATGCGCCTGGTGGCGGCGATCTCCCAGCGGGTCTCGACATCGCGGTGGTCGCGATCCCCAAGACCATCGACAACGACCTGCCCTACACCGATCAGTCGTTCGGCTTCCAGAGCGCCTTCGAGCGGGCCACCGACTTCATCGATTCGGTGGCGATCGAGGCCAGGGCTCACGAGAACGGTGTCGGGATCGTGAAGCTGATGGGTCGACATTCCGGGTTCATCGCCTGCTATGCGGCCCTGGCCAATTACGCCGCCGACATGGTGCTCATTCCCGAGGTCCCGTTCACGGTGGAAGGGGCCGAAGGCCTGCTGATCCGGGTCGAGGAACTCATCCGCGCCCGCGGCTACGCGGTGATCGTCGTCGCCGAGGGCGCCGGGCAGGACCTTCTCCGTGCCGCCGGTCATCTCGAGGAGGCCGGGCGCGACCGACGCATCGGGCAACGTCAAGCTCGGTGACATCGGTCAGTTCCTCACCGAGGAACTCACGGAGCACCTGTCCCGGGTCGGCTTGCCACCGACGCTGCGCTACATCGACCCGAGCTATTCCATCCGCAGCGTCGCCGCCAACGCCTACGACAGCGTCTACTGCCTCCGCCTGGCTCATGCCGCGGTTCACGCCGCGATGGCCGGGCGTACCGAAACGGTCGTCCTCCGCTGGCGGCGTCGGTTCGTGCACGTCCCGATGCCGCTGATCACGAGCCATCGCAACCAGGTCGACCCCGACGGGGATCTGTGGATGTCCGTGCTCGAAGCGACCAACCAGACCGAGATTCTCGCCGGATGAGAACGCCTCGGTGACGGCGACCAGAGCAACCTGTACCGATATCCCTTGGAGTGGGTCCCCCGTGAACAGCATCGACGCTCACCGCAGCCACGCGGCGACCGAGGACCTCGACGAGCATCTCCTCGCTCGTCGACATGTCCGTTCCCGACGACTGGTCGCCCCTGGACATCCGCGCGGTGGACACGGTCCGCGTCCTGGCGGCCGACGCCGTCCAGCGCTGCGGGAGCGGGCATCCCGGAGACCGCGATGTCCTCTGGCGCCGCTGGCCTACACGCTGTTCCAGCACGTGCATGCGCCATGACCCGAGCGACCCGGGCTGGCAGGGCCGAGACCGCTTCGTCCTGTCCTGCGGCCACTCCAGCCTCACGCTGTACCTGCAGTTGTTCCTGTCCGGGTACGGGATGGAGTTGAGCGACCTCGAGCAGCTGCGGACGTGGGGTTCGCAGACGCCCGGGCACCCCGAGTACGGCCACACGCCCGGTGTCGAGATCACCACCGGCCCGCTCGGGCCAGGGTCTCGCCGCGGCCGTCGGTATGGCGATGGCCGCCCGTCGGGAGCGTGGTCTGTTCGATCCGGACGCGGCGCCCGGCGAGAGCCCGTTCGACCACGTCGTCTACGTGATCGCCTCGGACGGCGACATCGAGGAGGGCGTCACCTCGCGAGGCGTCGCTCGATCGCCGGGCGTCAACAGCTCGGCAACCTCGTCGTGATCTACGACGACAACCACATCTCCATCGAGGACGACACCACGATCGCCTTGTCCGAGGACGTGGCGATGCGCTACGAGGCCTACGGCTGGCACGTCCAGACCGTGCGTGGACGGCGAGAACGTCGTCGGCATCCGGGAGGCCCTGAGCAAGCGCGAAGGCCGAGACCGACCGCCCCTCGTTCATCGCGCTACGGACCATCATCGGCTTCCCCGCCCCGGAGTCGATGAACACCGGCGCCGCCCACGGCTCGGCGCTCGGCGCGGACGAGCTCTCGAAGGTCAAGGAGATCCTCAGCTTCGACCCGGCGAAGAGCTTCGCCGTCGACGACGGGGTGCTCGCGCACACCCGCCGGGTCGGGGAACGGGCCCGCGAGACCCGTCTCGTGCTGGCAGGAGTCGTTCGATCCGTGGTCCCGCGACAATCCGGAGCGTCACGCGCTGCTCGAGCGGATGGCGCGCCGCGAGCTCCCCGACGGCTGGAGCCGGCCACCTCCCGGACTGGGACGCCGACGCCGATGCCCTAGCCACCCGCAAGGCCTTCGCGCACGGTCCTCGAGTCCGATCGGCGACGTGCTGCCCGAACTCTGGGGCGGCTCGGCCGACCTCGCCGAGAGCAACAACACGACGATCAAGGGCGCCGACTCCTTCGGTCCGAGCACGATCAAGACCGGATGTGGGGTCAGGCGTCCCCCTACGGACGCACCCTGCACTTCGGGGTCCGCGAACACGCGATGGGCGCCATCCTCAACGGCATCGCGCTGCACGGCGGCACTCGCGCCTACGGCGGGACCTTCCTGATCTTCAGCGACTACATGCGCCCGGCGGTGCGCCTCGCCGCCCTGATGAAGCTCCCGACGATCTACATCTGGACCCACGACTCGATCGGGCTCGGCGAGGACGGGCCGACCCACCAGCCCGTCGAGCACCTCGCCGCGCTGCGCGCCATCCCCGGCCTCGCGCGTCGTCCGACCCGGCCGACGCCCGCGAGACCGCCGCGGCCTTCCGCGGGCATCCTCGAGAGCCCGACCGGGCCTGCCGGGCTCGCACTGACCCGGCAGAACGTGCCGATCCTCGAGGGCGTCACGACCGACGGCGTCCTGCCGGCGGCTACACCCTCGCCGACGCCGAGCCCGCTGCGGGACGGCGACGGATGCGGCCGAAGGTCCTGCTCATCGCCACCGGTTCCGAGGTCGCAGCTGGCCCTGGCGGCCCGCGAGGTCCTCGAGCGGACGGGGTGCCCACCCGGGTCGTGTCCATGCCCTGCGTCGAGTGGTTCGACGCGCAGGACGAGTCCTACCGCCACAGTGTCCTTCCTCCGCGAGGTCACCGCACGCGTCGCCGTCGAGGCCGCGATCGGCCTGACCTGGCACCGCTTCGTCGGCGACCACGGCGAGATCGTCTCGATCGAGCACTTCGGTGCCAGCGCCGACTACCAGACCCTCTACCAGAAATTCGGGCTCACCACCGACGCCATTGTCGAAGCCGCTCGCCGATCCCTCTCGCGTACGTCCGCGTGACGGCCGCTCGGTCAGCGCCGGAGAATGATGATGGACAATGTGCCCGTCGAGCCCTGAGGTCCTAGATCTATTCTTGTCCGCTGGTAGCCGATCACATTTTCAGATATGATTGCCGAGGCCCGAGCGTCGCATGGTCACCAGGCCCGTCGTGTGGCGTCCGCAGTCGATCCCGGAACGTTCGATCAGCGGTGCTTCCGCCCAGTTTCGATGGGTCAGACTCGACCCATTTCCGTTGTCAGTGAGCCGGAATAGGTTCGACATCGGAGAGCCTCGAACGAGGAAACGTCGAAGACAGATCAGGAGATACCAGTGAAGCTGCAGGTAGCATTGGACGTCCCGACGCTCACCGACGCGTTGGAGCTCGCGCGCCAGGTCGCCGAACACGTCGACATCCTCGAGCTCGGCACGCCGTTGATCAAGTCCGAAGGCGTGGCCGCCATCGGCGCGATCAAGGCGCGCACCCGGACAAGCTCGTTTTCGCCGACCTCAAGACCGCCGACGCGGGTGAGCTCGAGGCCAATCTCGCCTTCTCGGTAGGGCGCTGACCTGGTCACGGTCATGGGCACCGCGGACGACGACACCATCAAGGGAGCCGTCGAGGCCGGCCGACAGGCGGGCATGAAGGTCGTCGCCGACATGATCACCGTCGTGAGGGCCGGGTGAAGCGCATCAAGGAGGTGTCGGCACTGGGCGTCGACTTCGTCGAGATCCACGCCGGGCTCGACGAGCAGGCCCGGCCCGACTACTCGATCGATTCGTTGCTCGCCGACGGTCGAGAAGCCGGTGTCCCGTTCTCCATCGCCGGGAGGAGTCAGCGTCGACACCATCGCCTCGGTGGAGGAGGCCGGCGCGGAGGTCGCGGTGGTCGGCGGATCGATCTACAACGCCGACGACCCCGGCGCGGCCGCGAAGGCCATCCGGGACGCCATGGGCCACGATGCCGCCGGGGCCAGCTCCAGCTCGGCCGCCGCGGGCTGATCCGGCGCCCGCCCGTTCGCGCCTCGTGCACCGTCCCCTGGGAGCTCGGGGTGGACCGCGTAGCCCGGAATCTGCCGGTCTCTCGATCGGCGGGTTCCGCGCTCGCTCCTCCTCCGTTGCACGAGGCCGCCGGCGGAAGCGCGCGATGATGCGCACGGCGGTGTCGTCGAGCGAGAACCGAACGACGAGGTCCCTGCCCACCCGGCACCGCACGGAGGAGCGTTGGGTCACCTGTCGGGGCGAGCGACCGCCCACCCCGGGTCGCGCGCCGCGACCGCAGGCCGAAGTGCCTCGCGGCCCGTCAGCACCGCGCGGCGTGGCATCGCCACGAGGATCCGTGTCCGCACGCTGCCCTCGTCGCCGACAGCCGTCGGGCGACGCCGACCGTGCGCAACGCCGTGGCATCGGCGCCGGCCATCGGCGTCGCTACTCGCGAAGCAACGCTGCAGCCCCGTGAGGACGTCGTACGATCGGTGCCCCCGGCAGGACTCGAACCTGCGACCACGGGATTAGAAGGCCCATGCTCTGTCCAGCTGAGCTACGGGGGCTCGCCCGCGGAGCGTAACCGGCGTCACCCGAGCCCGCCGGAGCACGCCGGACCCGTCGCCGGGGGCCCGGGATCGGGTGGGTCGCGGGCAGGCGTACAGTTGTTGCTGCCCACGGGGAACGGACGCACTCGGTGCGGACGGCCGGGGCCGACCGAGTCCCTCGGGATGTCGGGTACAGTCGAAGAGGCGGTGCAGCGGATCGGGCCTGAGAGCCCGAGGCCCCGCACCACAGCCCGTCGGGCGAGCCGGACCGGGACCCCCCGGAAACGTGTTCGACATCGATCGGGTACAGTCGGGAATCACCGCGACGAACTCCGCCGGAAACGGCGTGGACGAGTCACGTGTGGTCGTCCTTTGAGAACTCAACAGTGTGCTGACGTTTTGTGTTTTGGCCTCGACCCTTGTGGGGGTTGGGGTTTCTTTGGAGTTTTTTGCTAGTTTTTGTCAGGAGAGGGTTTCTCTTCTAACGGTTTTTGTTGGAGAGTTTGATCCTGGCTCAGGACGAACGCTGGCGGCGTGCTTAACACATGCAAGTCGAGCGGTAAGGCCCTTCGGGGTACACGAGCGGCGAACGGGTGAGTAACACGTGGGTGACCTGCCCTCCACTTCGGGATAAGCCTGGGAAACTGGGTCTAATACCGGATAGGACCTTGAAGCGCATGTTTCTTGGTGGAAAGTTTTTTCGGTGGGGGATGGGCCCGCGGTCTATCAGCTTGTTGGTGGGGTGATGGCCTACCAAGGCGACGACGGATAGCCGGCCTGAGAGGGTGATCGGCCACACTGGGACTGAGACACGGCCCAGACTCCTACGGGAGGCAGCAGTGGGGAATCTTGCGCAATGGGCGGAAGCCTGACGCAGCAACGCCGCGTGGGGGATGACGGCCTTCGGGTTGTAAACCTCTTTCGCGATCGACGAAGGCTCCACTTGTTGTGGGTTGACGGTAGGTCGAGAAGAAGCACCGGCCAACTACGTGCCAGCAGCCGCGGTAATACGTAGGGTGCGAGCGTTGTCCGGAATTATTGGGCGTAAAGAGCTCGTAGGCGGTGTGTCGCGTCGGCCGTGAAAACCTGGGGCTCAACTCTGGGCGTGCGGTCGATACGGGCATCACTTGAGTTCGGCAGGGGAGACTGGAATTCCTGGTGTAGCGGTGAAATGCGCAGATATCAGGAGGAACACCGGTGGCGAAGGCGGGTCTCTGGGCCGATACTGACGCTGAGGAGCGAAAGCATGGGTAGCGAACAGGATTAGATACCCTGGTAGTCCATGCCGTAAACGTTGGGCGCTAGGTGTGGGGTCCATTCCACGGGTTCCGTGCCGCAGCTAACGCATTAAGCGCCCCGCCTGGGGAGTACGGCCGCAAGGCTAAAACTCAAAGGAATTGACGGGGGCCCGCACAAGCGGCGGAGCATGTGGATTAATTCGATGCAACGCGAAGAACCTTACCTGGGTTTGACATGCACCAGACAGGCGTAGAGATACGTCCTCCCTTGTGGTTGGTGTGCAGGTGGTGCATGGCTGTCGTCAGCTCGTGTCGTGAGATGTTGGGTTAAGTCCCGCAACGAGCGCAACCCTTGTCCCATGTTGCCAGCGGGTCATGCCGGGGACTCATGGGAGACTGCCGGGGTCAACTCGGAGGAAGGTGGGGATGACGTCAAGTCATCATGCCCCTTATGTCCAGGGCTTCACACATGCTACAATGGCCGGTACAGAGGGCTGCGAAGCCGCGAGGTGGAGCGAATCTCTTAAAGCCGGTCTCAGTTCGGATCGGGGTCTGCAACTCGACCCCGTGAAGTCGGAGTCGCTAGTAATCGCAGATCAGCAACGCTGCGGTGAATACGTTCCCGGGCCTTGTACACACCGCCCGTCACGTCACGAAAGTCGGTAACACCCGAAGCCCGTGGCCCAACCCGTGAGGGGGGGAGCGGTCGAAGGTGGGACTGGCGATTGGGACGAAGTCGTAACAAGGTAGCCGTACCGGAAGGTGCGGCTGGATCACCTCCTTTCTAAGGAGCTTTGCCTCGGATCGTTCGGGGGTCTGTCGGTGACGGGTCACCTTCTGTGGTGGCCGGCCGGTCCGGGCTCTCGGGCGGGAGGACCGCCGCCTCAACTGTGGGGTGGTGGTTGCTTACTTGGTTTGATGTGGAACCGAAGACGGAACACAACCCGGTTCCCTTTCGGGGGTTGGGTGGCGTCGGCGCACTGTTGGGTCCTGAGGGGACGACCGTCCGTTCTGGGGATGGTGGTTTTTCTCTGGGCAGTCACTGTCGGGCACCGGGTTCGGTGTGGTGGTGGTGGTCTGCGGGTGTGGTTGTCAAGTGCAGAGTGGACGCGAGCATCTTTTTTCTTGACTTGTAGACGGCCGTGTGCGCCCCCTGGCGTGCGCGGTCTGGTTTGCTTGATGACTGTGTGGCCGGTGTTGGTGTGTTGGTCAAGTTGTCAAGGGCGCACGGTGGATGCCTGGGCATCAGGAGCCGATGAAGGACGTGGGAGGCCGCGATAGGCCTCGGGGAGCTGTCAACCGAGCTGTGATCCGAGGGTGTCCGAATGGGGTAACCCGGCAGCCGTCATGGGCTGTCACCCCCGCCTGAATGTATAGGGCGGGTGGAGGGAACGCGGGGAAGTGAAACATCTCAGTACCCGCAGGAGAAGAAAACAACAGTGATTCCGTGAGTAGTGGCGAGCGAAAGCGGAAGAGGCTAAACCCGACCAGTGTGATAGCTGACAGGTGTTGCTGGTGGGGTGTTGTGGGGCGTCATGTCCGGGGGCTGTTGACCCTGGGCGTGGTCGTGGATGGTTAGTCGAAGGCGTTGGGACGCGTCGGCGTAGAGGGTGAGACCCCCGTAGGCGAAAACCGTTCACGGTCGCGTGGTGACGTGCCCGAGTAGCAGCGAGCCCGTGGAATTCGCTGTGAATCTGCCGGGACCACCCGGTAAGCCTAAATACTTCCTGATGACCGATAGCGGACAAGTACCGTGAGGGAAAGGTGAAAAGTACCCCGGGAGGGGAGTGAAATAGTACCTGAAACCGTGTGCCTACAAGCCGTCAGAGCTCGTGACTTGTTACGGGTGATGGCGTGCCTTTTGAAGAATGAGCCTGCGAGTTAGCGGTACGTGGCGAGGTTAACCCGTTGTGGGGTAGCCGTAGCGAAAGCGAGTCCGAACAGGGCGGTCCTAGTCGCGTGCTCTAGACCCGAAGCGGGGTGATCTACCCATGGCCAGGGTGAAGCGCCGGTAAGACGGTGTGGAGGCCCGAACCCACCAGGGTTGAAAACCTGGGGGATGAGCTGTGGGTAGGGGTGAAAGGCCAATCAAACTCCGTGATAGCTGGTTCTCCCCGAAATGCATTTAGGTGCAGCGTCGCGTGGTACTCACCGGAGGTAGAGCACTGGTTGGCCTAGGGGGCCGACAAGCTTACTGAAGTCAGCCAAACTCCGAATGCCGGTGAGCGTTGAGCGCGGCAGTGAGACTGCGGGCGATAAGGTTCGTAGTCGAGAGGGAAACAGCCCAGATCGCCGGCTAAGGCCCCTAAGCGTGCGCTAAGTGGGAAAGGATGTGGGATCGCCCAGACAACCAGGAGGTTGGCTTAGAAGCAGCCACCCTTGAAAGAGTGCGTAATAGCTCACTGGTCAAGTGGTCCTGCGCCGACAATGTAGCGGGGCTCAAGCGCACCGCCGAAGCCGCGGCAACACCACGAACGCTCTTTCCGAAGTGGCGGTGGTGTTGGGTAGGGGAGCGTCATGCGGGTGGTGAAGCGGCGGAGTGATCCAGCCGTGGAACCCGCATGAGTGAGAATGCAGGCATGAGTAGCGATAGCAGAGTGAGAAACTCTGCCGCCGGATGACCAAGGGTTCCTGGGCCAGGCTTTTCCGCCCAGGGTGAGCCGGGACCTAAGGCGAGGCCGACAGGCGTAGTCGATGGACAACGGGTTGATATTCCCGTGCTCGTGTAGGCGCGTCCCTGGCGAATCCAGGTGTGCTAACCGCCCGATCCCCACCTGTTGCTCCTTCGGGAGCTTGGTGGGGGGAGCGCGGGACCCTGCCTGGTAGTAGCCAAGCGATGGGGTGACGCAGGAGGGCAGCTCCGCCAGTGAGTGGTTGTACTGGTGCAAGCGTGTAGGCCGGTGTCCAGGCAAATCCGGGCACCACGAAGGCTGAGACGTGACGCATAGCCGTTGAGGCGAAGCAGAGTGATCCCATGCTGCCGAGAAAAGCCTCTAGCGAGTTCCTACGCGACCCGTACCCCAAACCAACACAGGTGGTCAGGTAGAGAATACCGAGGCGTTCGAGCGAACTGTGGTCAAGGAATTCGGCAAAATGCCCCCGTAACTTCGGGAGAAGGGGGGCCCCGTGGCTTGAAACCCTTCACGGGTTAGGGCTGTGGGGCCGCAGAGACCAGGGGGAAGCGACTGTTTACTAAAAACACAGGTCCGTGCGAAGTCGCAAGACGATGTATACGGACTGACTCCTGCCCGGTGCTGGAACGTTAAGGGGACCGGTTAGGCCGCAAGGCCGAAGCTGAGAACTTAAGCGCCAGTAAACGGCGGTGGTAACTATAACCATCCTAAGGTAGCGAAATTCCTTGTCGGGTAAGTTCCGACCTGCACGAATGGAGTAACGACTTCCCCGCTGTCTCGACCACAGACTCGGCGAAATTGCACTACGAGTAAAGATGCTCGTTACGCGCGGCAGGACGGAAAGACCCCGGGACCTTCACTACAGCTTGGTATTGGTGCTCGGTTCGGCTTGTGTAGGATAGGTGGGAGACGGTGAAGCCCGCACGCCAGTGCGGGTGGAGTCAACGTTGAAATACCACTCTGGTCGAATTGGGCATCTAACTTCGGGCCATGATCTGGTCCAGGGACAGTGCCTGGTGGGTAGTTTAACTGGGGCGGTTGCCTCCCAAAGAGTAACGGAGGCGCCCAAAGGTTCCCTCAGCCTGGTCGGCAACCAGGTGTCGAGTGCAAGTGCACAAGGGAGCTTGACTGTGAGACCGACGGGTCGAGCAGGGACGAAAGTCGGGACTAGTGATCCGGCACCTCCTGGTGGAAGGGGTGTCGCTCAACGGATAAAAGGTACCCCGGGGATAACAGGCTGATCTTGCCCAAGAGTCCATATCGACGGCATGGTTTGGCACCTCGATGTCGGCTCGTCGCATCCTGGGGCTGGAGTAGGTCCCAAGGGTTGGGCTGTTCGCCCATTAAAGCGGTACGCGAGCTGGGTTTAGAACGTCGTGAGACAGTTCGGTCCCTATCCGCCGCGCGCGCAGGAGACTTGAGGAAGGCTGTCCCTAGTACGAGAGGACCGGGACGGACGAACCTCTGGTGTGCCAGTTGTCCCGCCAGGGGCATGGCTGGTTGGCTACGTTCGGAAAGGATAACCGCTGAAGGCATCTAAGCGGGAAGCCCGTTCCAAGATGAGGTCTCCCACCCCCTCGAGGGTTAAGGCCCCCACCAGACCAGTGGGTTGATAGGCCAGACATGTACGCACCGCAAGGTGTTCAGTGGACTGGTACTAATAGGCCGAGGACTTGCCCAACACACCACCACTGCCCACACGGGCCATCGGTGAACCACGGCAACACCAAGCAAAAAAGACTGCTCGCGTCCACACACTGCACACCCCCAACCCCACCCACCTCGTGGTGGGGGTGGTTCGGTGTTCCGGTGGCCACAGCGGAGGGGAAACGCCCGGACCCATCCCGAACCCGGAAGCTAAGCCCTCCAGCGCCGATGGTACTGCGACCGACAGGTCGTGGGAGAGTAGGACACCGCCGGAACACCCAACCACCCCCACCACAACCCCACAACGCCCGACCCGTAACACCCCGAGCCCCCGAGACCACCACAGTCCCGGGGGCTTTCCTGCGTCACGACCCGGAACCGGCGGCATTCGTCCGGTCGGTCGGGTCCGTTGTCCACACCGGCACCGCCGGACCGAGTTGTCCCCAGCGACCAGGTCGCGATTCCCGTTCCGCGCGGAGATCGGCGCACCGTGGTCCCAGGCCGCTCCACCGGGGAGCCGGTCGAGAGGAGGACGACGGTGAACGAGACCTGGGTGACCGTGGTCGGCAACGTGGCGAGCGACGTCAGCTGGCGACGGACGCAGAACGGGGGCGAGGTCGCCAACTTCCGGGTGATGAGCACCGAGCGGCGCTTCGACGCCGAGAGCGCGTCGTGGGAGGACGGCCTGCGGGTCGCGGTGCGGGTCAACTGCTGGCGCCGGTTGGGCGAGAACGTCCGCGCGTGCATCACCAAGGGCGACCCCGTCGTCGTGCGCGGGCGGCTCTCCGTGCGCGAGTTCGAGGTCGACGGCGCTCGCCGCACCTCGCTCGAGATCGAGGCGCGCAGCGTCGGGCTCGACCTGGCGCGCGTGTGCGCGAAGGTCGTGCCGACGGAGTCCGCGGCGGCCGGCCGGTCCGTCGTCGACGTCACCGACCTCGTCGTCGTCGAGGAGGGGACGCCCACGACGCCGTCCGACGACCGCGGCGTGGGGTCCTCCGAGGGAGCACCGCTGGTCGGGTCATCGGCCGGCGAGCCGCCCACCGGCGACGACGACGGACACGGCCTCCTCGGTGCGTCGGCCCTGGCGAGCTGAGTCCGCGACCGGGGCCGGGGACGGTCCCGGGACGGCAACTACCATCGGAGGCGTGGCTGAGTTCATCTACACCATGAAGAAGGTTCGCAAAGCCCACGGCGACAAGGTGGTCCTGGACGACGTCACGCTGAACTTCCTGCCCGGGGCGAAGATCGGCGTGGTCGGGCCGAACGGCGCCGGCAAGTCGAGCGTTCTCAAGATCATGGCAGGGCTCGACCAGCCCAACAACGGCGAGGCGTTCTCCGCCCCCGGTGCCACGGTCGGGATCCTGCAGCAGGAGCCCCCGCTCAACGAGGAGAAGACGGTCCTCGGCAACGTCCAGGAGGGCGCTGGGGACGTCGCCGTGAAGCTCCAGCGGTTCAACGAGATCGCCGAGCTCATGGCGACGGACTACTCCGACGAGCTCATGGAGGAGATGGGCAAGCTCCAGGAGGATCTCGACAACGCCGACGCCTGGGATCTCGACTCCCAGCTGCAGCAGGCGATGGACGCGCTGCGCTGCCCGCCCGGCGACTCCCCGGTCACGCACCTGTCCGGGGGCGAGCGGCGCCGGGTGGCGCTGTGCAAGCTGCTGCTGAGCAAGCCCGACCTGCTCCTGCTCGACGAGCCGACGAACCACCTCGACGCCGAGAGCGTGCAGTGGCTGGAGAGCCACCTCGCCTCCTACGCGGGCGCCGTCCTGGCCGTGACCCACGACCGGTACTTCCTCGACAACGTCGCGCAGTGGATCCTCGAGCTCGACCGCGGGCGGGCATACCCCTACGAGGGCAACTACTCGACCTATCTGGAGAAGAAGGCGGAGCGCGTCGCCGTCCAGGGCCGCAAGGACGCGAAGCTGCGCAAGCGGCTCGCCGACGAGCTGGCCTGGGTCCGCTCCGGCGCGAAGGCGCGGCAGGCGAAGAGCCGGTCCCGTCTGGCCCGGTACGAGGAGATGGCCGCGGAGGCCGAGAAGACCCGGAAGCTGGACTTCGAGGAGATCCAGATTCCGCCCGGGCCGCGGCTGGGCAACGTCGTGGTCGAGGTGAGCCACCTGGACAAGGGCTTCGACGACCGGCTGCTCATCAAGGACCTGTCCTTCTCGCTGCCTCCGAACGGCATCATCGGCGTCATCGGGCCGAACGGCGTCGGCAAGACGACGCTGTTCAAGACCATCGTGGGGCTCGAGCACCCGGACTCGGGCACGGTGCGGGTGGGCGAGACGGTGAAGCTCTCCTACGTCGACCAGAACCGGTCGGCGCTGTCCGGGACGGAGAACGTCTGGCAGGTCGTCTCCGAGGGCCTGGACTACATCCAGGTCGGGAACGTGGAGATGCCGTCCCGGGCCTACGTCTCGGCGTTCGGCTTCAAGGGGCCCGACCAGCAGAAGCCGGTCAATGTCCTGTCGGGCGGCGAGCGCAACCGTCTCAACCTGGCGCTCACCCTCAAGCAGGGCGGCAACCTGCTGCTGCTCGACGAGCCGACCAACGACCTCGACGTCGAGACGCTGTCGTCGCTGGAGAACGCCCTCGAGAACTTCCCCGGCTGCGCCGTGGTCGTGTCCCACGACCGCTGGTTCCTCGACCGGGTGTGCACGCACATCCTCGCGTGGGAAGGGACCGACGACCATCCGGCGTCGTGGTTCTGGTTCGAGGGCAACTTCGCCGACTACGAGCAGAACAAGGTCGAGCGCATGGGCGCCGAGGCGGCCCGGCCGCACCGGGTGACGCACCGCAAGCTCACCCGGGACTGAGTCCCGCACGGTCGCGGGACGGACCCCGCGGTCGACGCCGAGAAGGGAGCGCACGTGGCACCAGGCGAAGGTGCGCTCTCCGCGCGCACCGTCCTCGAGGTGGCCGACGGCCTGCGCTGGAGCGACCCCCGGCTCGGCCTGTCCCTGGCGGAGCACGCCGTGTGCCTCGCCGGCGACGACGCCGCGGCCCGGGCGGCCGCGCAGCGCTGCGTGATCCGGTCGTTGGCCGAGGTCGACCGCTTCGAGGACGTCGTGTCGCGGGCGACGCCCCTCCTCGAGGACGCCGTGGTGCGGAAGTCCCGGGACGACCTGGCCGGGCTGCTGGTCGAGCTGGCCGGCGCGGCGATCGGGTTCGGGGACGACGCCGTCGCCGCCCGCCTCGTCGCGCCGGTCGGCCCCGACGAGGAGCTCCCCACGCGTACCACGGTCCTGGCGGCGCTCGTCCGGGCCCAGCTCGCGGGGGCGACCGGTGACGTGGCCGGTGCGGACCGGGCAGCACAGGAGGCCGAGGCGGCGCTGGGTCGCACCGCCGAACCCGAGGCCGGTCTCGCGCGGCGGGACCTCGCTCGCGCCCGGGCGGCCGCGCGCAGCCGGAGCGGCGACCCCGCCGCGGCCCTGGCGATCGTGTCGGACCTCGTATCGGCCGATCCGGGCGCCGACCCCGACGGCGGCCGACGCTCCCTGCTGGCCGCCGCGGACCAGGTGGACGCGCTCCTCGACCTGGGCCGTCCGGACGAGGCGCTCGAGCGCGGACGCGCGGCCCTGCCCCGGTCCGCCGCACCTCCGCTCGTGTGCCCCGCCGCCCGCGTCCGGCTCGCGCTCGCCGAGCGGGTCCATCTCGCCCGCGGCGCCCACGACGAGGCGCGCTCCCTCGCCCGCGCCGCCGCCGAACAGCTCGAGGACGCCGGCCACGACGCCGCCGCGGCCCGGGCCTGGGAGGTGGTCGCGGCCGCCGCCGAGCGCGGCGGCGAGCTCGCCGCCGCGCTCACCGCGGTCCGTCACGGGCACGCGCTGGAGACGCGGTCCCGCGACCGTCGTGACCCGGCCGTCCGGGCCCTCGCCACCCTCGCCGCGTCGGCCCCGGAGCTGCCCGCACGCCCGGCGCCCCCGCCACCCACACCACCCCCGGCGCCCGAGCCGACACCACCCGAGCCCGTTCCGACGCCGTCGGCGGGGGAGCCGCTCGCCGACGCGCCGTCGTCTCCCCAGGGACCGGTCGCCGAGGTCGACGGCGCGACGTCCCCGGTCCGCCGACGGAGCCACCGGCGCCAGGATACCGACGGCGCGTCCCGGACGTCCGGCGCGGAGAGCGTCCCGGAGACCCTGGCGCGGCTCCTCGGCGGCAGCGGGACGCCGTCGTCGGCGACGGATCGCGCCGGTCGACCAGGGCGAGCAGGCAGCGGTGAGCCGGATCGGCGGCGACGGCTACGGCGCGGAGGGCCTCGCGGAGGCGGGGGTCGAGTCCTCCGAGTCCGCCTCGACCCTCCCGTCCCCGGATCGCCACGACAGCGGGCCCCGGGACGACCGGCTCCCGGCTCTCCCCGCACTCGAGGCGGCGGACCCGGGCTCCCGACCGACGTTCGACGCGTTCTCGACGGCGCCGGGGAGCCGGACCGACGGTCACGGGGGCTCCGACCGGTCCGGGTCCTGGGAGGACCCGTCACGACCGGGACCGGTGACCTCGGCCGACCCTGCCGACGGAGGGGGCTGGGACGCGAGCGAGTTCCCGCACATCGATCCGGCGGATCCGCTCGGCTCCCGGTCCTCCGAAGAGGGCTCCCGGTCCTCCGGGGAGGCCGGCCATCCGGGCCACGACGCGGCGGTCCCGGAACGGGGTACCTCGCCGGTCGGTCCCCCGCGGCTCGAGGTCGGCCCGCATGTGCCGGGCCTTTCGGGTCGGGGCATCCCCGAGTCGAGCCGCGACCACGACAGTCCCCGCGACGTCCTCTCCGGCGGCGCCGTCCCGGGGTCGTCCCCAGGTAGCCCGCAGGATCGCGAGGTACCCGGCCGCGACGTCCCGTCGAGCCACACCGCCGCTCGAGGGCCGGCCCGCGACGCGGGACGAGCCGGCCGGTGCCGGCCGGGAGGAGTACGACGACGAGCTGGCGCTCACGCGGGCCGGACTGCTCGCCGAGTACCACCTGCCCGAGGCGCCGGAGACCCCGCGCCGCGACGACGTCCGGCCTCCGGACGTCGCGGTGCCCTCCGCGCGCGGACACGTCTCGGGGTCGATGGCGCTCCCGACCACGGACCAACGCTTCGACCGCGCGTTCGAACGACCTGCCCGACCGAGCTGCGCCGGTGCCGGACGACGCCGCTGTCACGGGACGGGCGCCCCGGGGAGAGAACGGCGC
Source organism: uncultured Actinomycetota bacterium (assembly GCA_963716955.1). Lineage (GTDB taxonomy): Bacteria > Actinomycetota > Actinomycetes > Mycobacteriales > Pseudonocardiaceae > Actinomycetospora. The sequence continues at coordinate 99,807 of CAVQUY010000005.1, read as the reverse complement.
CCGCCTGGCGAACCTGTTGGCCGAGGCCATGGACGCCTTCCGGCACACCGGCCCCGAGAACGGCGGCCGGGGGGCGGCCGACCCGGGCCGGAGCACCGGCGATCCTGGCCGGGCCAACGGCGACCGCGGCAACGGCGACCAGGGCCGGGGGGACCCGGTCCGGGGCCGCGGCGATGGCACGCGCGGGCCCGGGATCGGCTCACGTCGCGGCTGACCAGCGCCGACGGTCCGCGCCACCCCCCGTTTTCGAGGCGTTCGCGGGGTGTGTAAAGTTCTCGATGTCGCCAGGGTGAGGGGCTTGCTCCAGACCCGAGCGGCAGTTAGGTTGGGGGAGTTGCCCTGCTCCTGGTTGGTGGTAGGGTGGCTCTCCGTGAGCGCCGGGTTGACCGGGTCGCACGATGTGCGGCGGTCGGGGCCCGTGTGGTCGTCCTTTGAGAACTCAACAGTGTGCTGACGTTTTGTGTTTTGGCCTCGGCCCCGTTGTGGGGTTGGGGTTTCTTTGGAGTTTTTTGCTAGTTTTTGTCAGGAGAGGGTTTCTCTTCTAACGGTTTTTGTTGGAGAGTTTGATCCTGGCTCAGGACGAACGCTGGCGGCGTGCTTAACACATGCAAGTCGAGCGGTAAGGCCCTTCGGGGTACACGAGCGGCGAACGGGTGAGTAACACGTGGGTGACCTGCCCTCCACTTCGGGATAAGCCTGGGAAACTGGGTCTAATACCGGATAGGACCTTGAAGCGCATGTTTCTTGGTGGAAAGTTTTTTCGGTGGGGGATGGGCCCGCGGTCTATCAGCTTGTTGGTGGGGTGATGGCCTACCAAGGCGACGACGGATAGCCGGCCTGAGAGGGTGATCGGCCACACTGGGACTGAGACACGGCCCAGACTCCTACGGGAGGCAGCAGTGGGGAATCTTGCGCAATGGGCGGAAGCCTGACGCAGCAACGCCGCGTGGGGGATGACGGCCTTCGGGTTGTAAACCTCTTTCGCGATCGACGAAGGCCCGCTTGTTGTGGGTTGACGGTAGGTCGAGAAGAAGCACCGGCCAACTACGTGCCAGCAGCCGCGGTAATACGTAGGGTGCGAGCGTTGTCCGGAATTATTGGGCGTAAAGAGCTCGTAGGCGGTGTGTCGCGTCGGCCGTGAAAACCTGGGGCTCAACTCTGGGCGTGCGGTCGATACGGGCATCACTTGAGTTCGGCAGGGGAGACTGGAATTCCTGGTGTAGCGGTGAAATGCGCAGATATCAGGAGGAACACCGGTGGCGAAGGCGGGTCTCTGGGCCGATACTGACGCTGAGGAGCGAAAGCATGGGTAGCGAACAGGATTAGATACCCTGGTAGTCCATGCCGTAAACGTTGGGCGCTAGGTGTGGGGTCCATTCCACGGGTTCCGTGCCGCAGCTAACGCATTAAGCGCCCCGCCTGGGGAGTACGGCCGCAAGGCTAAAACTCAAAGGAATTGACGGGGGCCCGCACAAGCGGCGGAGCATGTGGATTAATTCGATGCAACGCGAAGAACCTTACCTGGGTTTGACATGCACCAGACAGGCGTAGAGATACGTCCTCCCTTGTGGTTGGTGTGCAGGTGGTGCATGGCTGTCGTCAGCTCGTGTCGTGAGATGTTGGGTTAAGTCCCGCAACGAGCGCAACCCTTGTCCCATGTTGCCAGCGAGTCGTGTCGGGGACTCATGGGAGACTGCCGGGGTCAACTCGGAGGAAGGTGGGGATGACGTCAAGTCATCATGCCCCTTATGTCCAGGGCTTCACACATGCTACAATGGCCGGTACAGAGGGCTGCGAAGCCGCGAGGTGGAGCGAATCTCTTAAAGCCGGTCTCAGTTCGGATCGGGGTCTGCAACTCGACCCCGTGAAGTCGGAGTCGCTAGTAATCGCAGATCAGCAACGCTGCGGTGAATACGTTCCCGGGCCTTGTACACACCGCCCGTCACGTCACGAAAGTCGGTAACACCCGAAGCCCGTGGCCCAACCCGTGAGGGGGGGAGCGGTCGAAGGTGGGACTGGCGATTGGGACGAAGTCGTAACAAGGTAGCCGTACCGGAAGGTGCGGCTGGATCACCTCCTTTCTAAGGAGCTTTGCCTCGGATCGTTCGGGGGTCTGTCGGTGACGGGTCACCTCTGTGGTGGCCGGCCGGTCCGGGCTCTCGGCGGGAGGACCGCCGCCTCAACTGTGGGGTGGTGGTTGCTTACTTGGTTTGATGTGGAACCGAAGACGAAACACAACCCGGGTCCCTTTCGGGGGTTGGGTGGCGTCGGCGCACTGTTGGGTCCTGAGGGGACGACCATTCTTCTGGGGATGGTGGTTTTTCTCTGGGCAGTCACTGTCGGGCACCGGGTTCGGTGTGGTGGTGGTGGTCTGCGGGTGTGGTTGTCAAGTGCAGAGTGGACGCGAGCATCTTTTTTCTTGACTTGTAGCGGCCGTGTGCGCCCCCTGGCGTGCGCGGTCTGGTTTGCTTGATGACTGTGTGGCCGGTGTTGGTGTGTTGGTCAAGTTGTCAAGGGCGCACGGTGGATGCCTGGGCATCAGGAGCCGATGAAGGACGTGGGAGGCCGCGATAGGCCTCGGGGAGCTGTCAACCGAGCTGTGATCCGAGGGTGTCCGAATGGGGTAACCCGGCAGCCGTCATGGGCTGTCACCCCCGCCTGAATGTATAGGGCGGGTGGAGGGAACGCGGGGAAGTGAAACATCTCAGTACCCGCAGGAGAAGAAAACAACAGTGATTCCGTGAGTAGTGGCGAGCGAAAGCGGAAGAGGCTAAACCCGACCAGTGTGATAGCTGACAGGTGTTGCTGGTGGGGTGTTGTGGGGCGTCATGTCCGGGGGCTGTTGACCCTGGGCGTGGTCGTGGATGGTTAGTCGAAGGCGTTGGGACGCGTCGGCGTAGAGGGTGAGACCCCCGTAGGCGAAAACCGTTCACGGTCGCGTGGTGACGTGCCCGAGTAGCAGCGAGCCCGTGGAATTCGCTGTGAATCTGCCGGGACCACCCGGTAAGCCTAAATACTTCCTGATGACCGATAGCGGACAAGTACCGTGAGGGAAAGGTGAAAAGTACCCCGGGAGGGGAGTGAAATAGTACCTGAAACCGTGTGCCTACAAGCCGTCAGAGCTCGTGACTTGTTACGGGTGATGGCGTGCCTTTTGAAGAATGAGCCTGCGAGTTAGCGGTACGTGGCGAGGTTAACCCGTTGTGGGGTAGCCGTAGCGAAAGCGAGTCCGAACAGGGCGGTCCAGTCGCGTGCTCTAGACCCGAAGCGGGGTGATCTACCCATGGCCAGGGTGAAGCGCCGGTAAGACGGTGTGGAGGCCCGAACCCACCAGGGTTGAAAACCTGGGGGATGAGCTGTGGGTAGGGGTGAAAGGCCAATCAAACTCCGTGATAGCTGGTTCTCCCCGAAATGCATTTAGGTGCAGCGTCGCGTGGTACTCACCGGAGGTAGAGCACTGGTTGGCCTAGGGGGCCGACAAGCTTACTGAAGTCAGCCAAACTCCGAATGCCGGTGAGCGTTGAGCGCGGCAGTGAGACTGCGGGCGATAAGGTTCGTAGTCGAGAGGGAAACAGCCCAGATCGCCGGCTAAGGCCCCTAAGCGTGCGCTAAGTGGGAAAGGATGTGGGATCGCCCAGACAACCAGGAGGTTGGCTTAGAAGCAGCCACCCTTGAAAGAGTGCGTAATAGCTCACTGGTCAAGTGGTCCTGCGCCGACAATGTAGCGGGGCTCAAGCGCACCGCCGAAGCCGCGGCAACACCACGAACGCTCTTTCCGAAGTGGCGGTGGTGTTGGGTAGGGGAGCGTCATGCGGGTGGTGAAGCGGCGGAGTGATCCAGCCGTGGAACCCGCATGAGTGAGAATGCAGGCATGAGTAGCGATAGCAGAGTGAGAAACTCTGCCGCCGGATGACCAAGGGTTCCTGGGCCAGGCTTTTCCGCCCAGGGTGAGCCGGGACCTAAGGCGAGGCCGACAGGCGTAGTCGATGGACAACGGGTTGATATTCCCGTGCTCGTGTAGGCGCGTCCCTGGCGAATCCAGGTGTGCTAACCGCCCGATCCCCACCTGTTGCTCCTTCGGGAGCTTGGTGGGGGGAGCGCGGGACCCTGCCTGGTAGTAGCCAAGCGATGGGGTGACGCAGGAGGGCAGCTCCGCCAGTGAGTGGTTGTACTGGTGCAAGCGTGTAGGCCGGTGTCCAGGCAAATCCGGGCACCATGAAGGCTGAGACGTGACGCATAGCCGTTGAGGCGAAGCAGAGTGATCCCATGCTGCCGAGAAAAGCCTCTAGCGAGTTCCTACGCGACCCGTACCCCAAACCAACACAGGTGGTCAGGTAGAGAATACCGAGGCGTTCGAGCGAACTGTGGTCAAGGAATTCGGCAAAATGCCCCCGTAACTTCGGGAGAAGGGGGGCCCCGTGGCTTGAAACCCTTCACGGGTTAGGGCTGTGGGGCCGCAGAGACCAGGGGGAAGCGACTGTTTACTAAAAACACAGGTCCGTGCGAAGTCGCAAGACGATGTATACGGACTGACTCCTGCCCGGTGCTGGAACGTTAAGGGGACCGGTTAGGCCGCAAGGCCGAAGCTGAGAACTTAAGCGCCAGTAAACGGCGGTGGTAACTATAACCATCCTAAGGTAGCGAAATTCCTTGTCGGGTAAGTTCCGACCTGCACGAATGGAGTAACGACTTCCCCGCTGTCTCGACCACAGACTCGGCGAAATTGCACTACGAGTAAAGATGCTCGTTACGCGCGGCAGGACGGAAAGACCCCGGGACCTTCACTACAGCTTGGTATTGGTGCTCGGTTCGGCTTGTGTAGGATAGGTGGGAGACGGTGAAGCCCGCACGCCAGTGCGGGTGGAGTCAACGTTGAAATACCACTCTGGTCGAATTGGGCATCTAACTTCGGGCCATGATCTGGTCCAGGGACAGTGCCTGGTGGGTAGTTTAACTGGGGCGGTTGCCTCCCAAAGAGTAACGGAGGCGCCCAAAGGTTCCCTCAGCCTGGTCGGCAACCAGGTGTCGAGTGCAAGTGCACAAGGGAGCTTGACTGTGAGACCGACGGGTCGAGCAGGGACGAAAGTCGGGACTAGTGATCCGGCACCTCCTGGTGGAAGGGGTGTCGCTCAACGGATAAAAGGTACCCCGGGGATAACAGGCTGATCTTGCCCAAGAGTCCATATCGACGGCATGGTTTGGCACCTCGATGTCGGCTCGTCGCATCCTGGGGCTGGAGTAGGTCCCAAGGGTTGGGCTGTTCGCCCATTAAAGCGGTACGCGAGCTGGGTTTAGAACGTCGTGAGACAGTTCGGTCCCTATCCGCCGCGCGCGCAGGAGACTTGAGGAAGGCTGTCCCTAGTACGAGAGGACCGGGACGGACGAACCTCTGGTGTGCCAGTTGTCCCGCCAGGGGCATGGCTGGTTGGCTACGTTCGGAAAGGATAACCGCTGAAGGCATCTAAGCGGGAAGCCCGTTCCAAGATGAGGTCTCCCACCCCCTCGAGGGTTAAGGCCCCCACCAGACCAGTGGGTTGATAGGCCAGACATGTACGCACCGCAAGGTGTTCAGTGGACTGGTACTAATAGGCCGAGGACTTGCCCAACACACCACCACTGCCCACACGGGCACCCGGTGAACCACGGCAACACCAAGCAAAAAAGACTGCTCGCGTCCACACACTGCACACCCCAACCCCACCCACCTCGTGGTGGGGGTGGTTCGGTGTTCCGGTGGCCACAGCGGAGGGGAAACGCCCGGACCCATCCCGAACCCGGAAGCTAAGCCCTCCAGCGCCGATGGTACTGCGACCGACAGGTCGTGGGAGAGTAGGACACCGCCGGAACACCCAACCACCCCCACCACAACCCCACAACGCCCGACCCGTAACACCCCGAGCCCCCGAGACCACCACGGTCCCGGGGGCTTTCGTACGTCCAGCACCCGATCACCGAAGGCGATCCCCTGGTCGGCGGAGCCGGATGGCCCGAGGGGCGGTCGTTACAGTGGCCGCCGTGTCCCCGTGGTGCTGCGTACTGGCGACGGCGGACTCCCGGCAGCCGGCGGAGGCGAGGAGATGACCAGCACCGAGGCGCGGAGCGGGTCGAGGTCGGAGGCGCTGCGCCGCACGGCGCGCGACCAGGCCGACGACGTCGAGCTCGGCGAGCTCGCGGTCCACTACTTCGACCGGATGCCGCCCGAGGAGCAGGTCGACGACCCGGCCGAGGCGCTCGCGATGGTGCGGGCCCACCGCAGCCTCGCCCGCCTCCACGTCCCGGGACAGCCGGTCACCGCGGTGCTCGGCGCCGGCGCGGAGCCCGGGACCGGCGGCACCGATGCACGACCCCGACCGGGTCTTCGTCCTCGTCGTCACCGACGACATGCCCTACCTGGTCGATTCCGTCATGGCGGAGCTCGCGCGGACGGGCACCGTCGTGCACCGCGTCGTCCACCCGCTCGTCGTCGTGCGGCGCGACGCGCACGGGGCGTTGCAGGAGATCCTCCCCGCCGCCGACCCCGCCGACCCGCCGGCTGGCGCGGTCGTCGAGTCGTGGATGAACCTGGAGCTCGAGGCCGACGCCGGACTCGGAGTCGGTCCGCGACCTCGCGTCCGACCTGCACGAGCGACTGTCGTCGGTGCTGGCCGACGTGCGCGACGTCGTCGAGGACGCCGACACCATGCGGACGAAGGCGCGGGCGCTGGCCGACGACCTCGAGTCGTCGCCGCCCCCGGTCGCCGAGCACCGCACGGACGACACGGTCGCGCTGCTGCGGTGGTTCGCCGACGGCAACCTCACCTTCCTCGGCTACCGCTACGAGGTCGTCGGCGCCCCGGTCCGCGCGGACGGCACGTCGTCGGGCCGGGGGCTCGGCATCCTGCGCCGGGACAGCGCCGCGGCCCGGGCGCTCACCGCGGGACCCGACCTCGCCGAGCGGGAGGCGCTCGCCCCCGACGTCCTCGCCGAGGCCTCGGCCCCCGACCGGACCGGCACCGACGACTCGGCCCTGCTGGTCCTGACCCGGGCGAGCGCCCGCTCGACGGTCCACGACCCGGTCCACCCGCTCTACGTGGGCGTGCGGGACTTCGGGGACGACGGCCGCGTCGTCGGCGAGCACCGCTTCCTCGGCGTGCTGACCGTCGCGGCGCGCAGCAGCGACGTGACCCGCATCCCGGTGGTGTCGCGGCGCGTCCGCGACGTGATCCGCCAGACCCAGCTGCCCGTCGAGTCGTGGTCGGGCCAGCGCATGCTCGAGGTGCTGCAGACCTACCCGCGCGCCGAGCTGCTGTGCACCGACCGCGCGTCGCTGCTCGAGACCGTCACCGGCGTCCTCGCCCTCGCCGAGCGCCGCCGGGTGCGGCTGTTCCTGCGCCGGGACCGGTGGGGCCGCTACTTCTCGGCGATGGTGTACCTGCCGCGCGACCGCTACACCACGGCCACCCGCCTGCGGATGCAGCAGCTGCTCCTCGACCGCCTCGAGGGCACCGACATCGAGTACACCGCGCGGGTCACCGAGGACCAGCTCGCGCTGCTGCACGTCACCGTGCACACCGGGCAGCGCGAACCGGTGCGCCCCGACGTCCCCGCGCTGACCGCCGAGCTCGCCGAGGCGGCGCGCACCTGGAACGACCGCCTCCGCGCCGCGGCCGGGCCGGCCGAACGGGCCGCGCTCGCCGCCGTCGGGGCCCTCGCCGAGCCGTTCAGCCAGGCCTACCAGGAGGACTTCTCCCCGGAACAGGGCCTCGCGGACCTGCTCGTGCTCGACGGGCTGGGCGGTCCCGACGACGTCGCCGTCCGCCTGTACCGCCCGGCGGACACCCCCGTCGACGACGGGGCCGGGGACCGCCGGCTGAAGCTCTTCCTCGTCGGCACCCGGATCACGCTGTCCTCGGTCCTGCCGGTCCTGCGCTCGCTCGGCATCGAGGTGATCGACGAACGGCCCTACGAGGTCCGGCGCAGCGACGGCGCCGTCGCGTGGATCAACGACTTCGGCCTGCGGCTGGGGCGCGACGAGCCCGCCGCCGGGAAGGACACCGAGGACCTCACCCGGCGCTTCGCCGACGCCTTCACCGCGATCTGGCGGGGCCGGGCCGGCGCCGACGGCTTCAACACGCTCGTCCTCTCCGCCGGGCTGACGTGGCGCGAGGCGGCGTTGCTGCGCGCCCTCGCCCGCTACCAGCGCCAGCTCGGCAGCCCCTACGGCCAGAGCTACATCACCGACGTCGTCGGGGCGCACACCGAGGTCGCGGTCGGCCTGGTCCGGCTCTTCGAGGCCCGCTTCGACCCCGACCTCGCGCCCGACCCGGCGCGGTACCCGAACGGCCGCGAGGACCTGGTCGCCGAGCTCGACGCCGAGGTGGAGGCGGCCATCGACGCCGTCACCGGGCTGGACGCGGACCGGATCCTGCGGGCCGTCCTCGGGCTGGTCCGGGCGACGCTGCGCACCACGTTCTTCCTGCACGACCCCGACGGCGGCCCGCGCGAGTACACCGCGTTCAAGATCGATTCGACGCGGGTGCCGGGGATGCCCGAGCCGCGCCCGGCCATCGAGACGTTCGTGCACTCCCACCGGGTCGAGGGCGTGCACCTGCGGTTCGGCCCCATCGCCCGGGGCGGGCTGCGCTGGTCGGACCGGCTGCAGGACTACCGCACCGAGATCCTCGGCCTGGTCAAGGCGCAGGCGGTCAAGAACGCCGTCATCGTGCCCGTCGGGGCCAAGGGCGGCTTCGTCGTCAAGCGCCCGCCCGCCGCGACCGGCGACCCCGCCGCGGACCGCGACGCCCAGCGGGCCGAGGGCGTCGCCTGCTACCGGATGTTCGTCTCCGGGCTGCTCGACCTCGTCGACGACCGGGAGGGCCACGCCGCGGACTCGGCGGCCCGCACCCCGGACCGGATCGTGCGCTACGACGCCGACGACACCTACCTCGTCGTCGCCGCGGACAAGGGCACGGCGACGTTCTCCGACATCGCCAACGCGGTCGCGAAGGACCACGGCTTCTGGCTCGGCGACGCGTTCGCCTCGGGCGGGTCGGTGGGCTACGACCACAAGGCCATGGGGATCACCGCCCGCGGGGCCTGGGAGTCGGTGCGGCGCCACTTCCGCGAGCTCGGCCGCGACGTGGCGACCGACGAGCTCACCGTGGTCGGGGTCGGCGACATGTCCGGCGACGTGTTCGGCAACGGCATGCTGCTCTCCGAGCACCTGCGCATCGTCGCCGCGTTCGACCACCGCCACGTCTTCCTCGACCCCGACCCGGACCCGGCCGTCTCGTTCGCCGAGCGCCGCCGCCTCTTCGAGCTGCCGCGGTCCTCGTGGGCGGACTACGACGAGACCCTGATCAGCGCCGGCGGCGGGGTGTACCCGCGCACGCTCAAGCGGATCCCGGTCTCCGGGGCGGTCGCCGCCGTCCTGGGGATCGACCCCGACCCGGTCGGGCTCGACCCCGCCGAGCTGATCCGCGCGGTGCTGCGGGCGCCGGTGGACCTGCTGTGGAACGGCGGGATCGGCACCTACGTCAAGGCTTCCGACGAGACCCACGCCGACGCGGGCGACAAGAGCAACGACGCGGTCCGCGTCGACGGCGCGGCGCTGCGGGTCGCCGTCGTCGGGGAGGGCGGCAACCTCGGCCTCACCCAGCGCGGCCGCATCGAGTACGCCCGCGCCGGAGGGCGGGTCAACACCGACGCCGTCGACAACTCCGCGGGCGTCGACTGCTCCGACCACGAGGTCAACATCAAGATCCTGCTCGACTCGCTGGTGGAGCGCGGCGAGCTCGCCGCCGAGCGCCGCGACGAGCAGATCGCGGCCACGACCGAGGACGTGGCGGCGCTGGTGCTCGCCGACAACGTCGCGCAGAACGAGCTGCTCGGCGTCGCGCGCGCCCACGCCGCGGAGATGCTCAACGTCCACGAGGCCCTCGTCCGGGACCTCGAGAGCCGCGGCGAGGTCGACCGCGAGCTCGACGTGCTGCCCGACACCGAGGGCTTCGAGGCCCGCCGGGCCGCCGGCGAGGGGCTGTCCGGTCCGGAGCTGGCGACCGTGATGGCGCACGTGAAGCTCGACCTCACCGAGTCCCTCGCCGCCTCCGAGCTCCCCGACGCCGAGGTGTTCGCCCGCCGGCTCCCGTCGTACTTCCCGCAGGTCCTGGCCGGCGACTACCCGACCGCGGTCGCCGCGCACCCGCTGCGCCGCCGCATCGTCACGACGATGCTCGCCAACGAGGTCGTCGACGGGGGCGGCATCTCCTACGTGCACCGGCTGGTGCAGGAGGTCTCCGCGACCCCGTCCGACGCCGTCCGCGCCTACCAGGTCGCGACGCGGGTCTTCGGTCTCGACGCCCTCGCCGCCGACATCGCCGCGGCGGGCCTCCCCGACCGCCGTCACCGACCGGCTCACGCTCGCGGCGCGGCGTCTGCTCGACCGTGCCTCCCGCTGGCTGCTCACCCACCGCCCGCAGCCCCTGGCCGTCGGCGCGGAGACCCAGCGGTTCTCGCGCAGCGTCGCGGCGCTCGACGCGCAGGTGCCGGCGATGCTGCGCGGCCTCGAGGCCGAGGGCCTCGCCGAGCGGGTGGAGGCGATGGTGGACCTGGGCGCCCCGATCGAGCTCGCCGACCGCGCCGTCGGGGGCCTCTACAGCTTCGGGCTGCTCGACGTCACCGAGATCGCCGAGATCGCCGAGGCCGACCACGACGGCGACCCCGACGACCTCGCCGGGGTCGCCGCGCTCTACTACGCCCTCTCCGACCACCTCGGGCTGCACGAGCTGCTGACCGCCGTCGCCGAGCTCTCCCGCCGCGACCGGTGGGACGCGCTCGCCCGGCTCTCGCTGCGCGACGAGCTGTACTCGTCGTTGCGGGCGGTCACCCTCGACGTGCTCGCCGGCACCGACCACACCGAGACCCCCGACGAGCAGATCGCGCACTGGGAGCAGGCCAACGCCTCGCGCCTGTCCCGCGCGCGGAGCTCGCTCGCCGACATCGCCCGGTCGGGGCGCAGCGACCTCGCGACGGTGTCGGTGGCCGCCCGCCAGATCCGCAGCATGGTCCGATGACGAGGACGGAACGCCCGGTGTCCACCTACGAGGTCGACGTGCCGCTGCGCTGGTCCGACCAGGACCCGTACCGGCACGTCAACCACGCCACGGTCGTCACCCTGCTCGAGGACGCCCGGACCGCGCTCCTCTTCGACGCCGCCGTGCGCGAGGGGGTCGCGGCGTTCGAGGCGGGCCTGCTCGTCGCCAGGGTCGCGGTGGCCTACCGCCGGCCCATCCCGTGGTCCCGGCGCGGGGTGCGGGCGCGGATGTGGTGCGAGCAGGTGCGCGCGGCGTCGTTCACCGTCGGCTACGAGCTGCTGCTCCCCGACGGCCCGGCGGACGGGGCCTGGGACACCGCGAAGCCCGCCGTCGTCGCCGACACCCAGCTCGTCCCCTACGACCTGGCCGCGGAGCGCCCTCGGCGCCTGACGGCGGAGGAGCGGTCCTTCCTGGACCGCTACACGTCGTGATGGGCCCCGACGCCCCGGGCGCGGCGGTGTACGACCTCCGGCCGCCCGGCCGCGGCCGGCTGACGGTGCCGGACCGGGCGCAGCGCGAGGACCTCGCGGAGTTCGTCGGTCGCGCCGTGCGCCTCGACGGCGGGGTCGTCGTGCGGCTGCGGGCCCGGCCGGGCAGCGACGGCGACCCGGACGCCGTGGAGGCCTGGGCGCCCACCCCGTTCGACGCCCTCGTCACCCGGACCGCGCCGGGGCAGGTGGCGCCGGGCGACGTCACGGTCGTCGGCTCGGATCTGCTGGCGGGGCTGGCCGTCGCCGGCTCCGCGTCCGTGGACCCCGGCGCACCCGTCGACGACCGGTGGCGCGGCCCGCTGCCGCCGCTGCGTCCCGACCGGCGCTGGGAGGTCGTGGGCGAGGTGCCCGCCGCGGAGCTCGGGGGGCTCGCCGAGCGCGGGGTCGCCGCGGCGCGCGCCGGGGACCCGAGCGGGCGCCCGACGGCGGCGCTGCTCGACCAGATCGTGCTCACGGTGACCGACGACGCGTCGGGGACCGAGGTCCGCGTGCCGATGCGCTGCGTCTTCGCGCTCTCCGGGATGGGCTTCGTCGGCGCGGGGGAGCCGGACCAGGCGGTGCGGGTGTCCACCGACGGCGGGTGGCTCCGGCTGGACGCGCGCGGCGGCGCCGTCGTGCGCCGCCGCCGCGCCCAATTGCCGCTGCTCTGATAGTCGCGCCAAGCTGGCGTCCGCTCGGCCAGCGCTCGTTCCTCGCGCTGCCCGAGCCGCCAGCGGCGCGGGTGGTCACCTCAGGGTGCTGCGGAGGAAGTCCAGCGTCTCGTTCCAGGCGATCGTGGCCTGCTCGGGGTCGTAGGTCCCCATGTGGTCCTCGTCGTTGAAGAACGCGTGGCCGGCCGGGTACAGGCGGAAGTCGGGGCGGCGCCCGGACTCGGCCTCGATGCGGTCCGCGAGGGCCTTCACCGCGTCCGGTGTCGCCATCGTGTCCTGCTCGCCGAAGTGGCCGAGCATCGGCGCGGACAGGTTCTCGAAGCTCGGGTAGTCCTCGCCGAGCACGCCGTAGAACGGCACGGCCGCGCCGATCTTCTCGCCCTGCTGCGCGGCGAGCACGAGCACGAAGCCGCCGCCCATGCAGAAGCCGACCGCACCGACCTTCCGCCCGACGACCGCGTCGTGGCCGAGCAGGTGGTCGACCGCCCCGCCGAGGTCGGTCGCGGCCTGCTGGACGGGCAGCTGCTGCATGAGCTTGCCGGCCTCGTCGGAGTCGTGGGTGGTGGTGCCGCCGTAGAGGTCCGGGGCGAGCGCGACGAAGCCCTCCGCCGCGAGCCGGTTGGTGACGTCGGCGATGTGCGACGTCAGGCCCCACCACTCCTGGATGACGACGACGCCGGGTCCCGCACCGGACTCGGGCAGCGCGAGATAGCCGTGCGCGGTGCCGCCGTTGCTCGGGAAGCTCACGTTCTGCAGTGGGTTGTCGACCATGGCCGCCATCTGATCAGCCGGGCACGGCCGTCGCGCGACGACGGCTCAGAAGGCCTTGTTCATCATGCTCATGGCCGCCATCTCCATGTACTCCCAGATCCGGCGGTGGCGCTCGGGGTCGAGCTGGGCCTCGTCGACGGCCACGCGCATGCAGCGCAGCCAGGCGTCGCGCTCGAGCGGGCCGATGGGGAAGGGCGCGTGGCGCATCCGCAGCCGCGGGTGGCCGCGCTGCTCGGAGTAGGTCTGCGGGCCGCCCCAGTACTGCTCGAGGAACATGCGCAGCCGCTCCTCGGCGGGCCCGAGGTCCTCCTCGGGGTAGAGCGGGCGCAGGACCGGGTCGTCGGCGACCTGCTCGTAGAAGCGGTGGACGATCTGGACGAACGTCTCGTGGCCGCCGACCGCGTCGTAGAAGGTCTGGGGACTGCTCACGTCCACCATCGTCTCAATTCCCGGCGCGGCGTGCCCCGGGCGGCCCTCACCGCCCGCCCGCCGTCGCGGACGGGCCGACGGCGCCGAAGGGGGTCGGGGCGGGCACCCCCGCCTCGTCGAGGGCGCCCTTCACCGCGCCGGCAACGGCACGCTGCACGGCCCACTGCTCCCCGGGGCGGGTGCGGACGGTGAGCCGCAGCAGGATGCCCTCCGCGGTGACCGACTGGACGCCGAGCATGTCCGGCGGGGCGAGGACCTTCCCGGCGATCGTCGCCTCGGCACACTCCTGCGCGGCCGCGGCCCGGGCGATCTCGGAGGTCCCGTCGACGTCGGCCGAGTGCCCCACCGGGATGTCGACGACCGCGACGGAGAAGCCCTGGCTGGAGTTCCCGACGCGCAGCACCTCGCCGTTGCGGACGTACCAGACGGTCCCGGCGATGTCGCGCAGCGTCGTCACCCGCAGCCCGACGGCCTCGACGGTGCCGGTGGCCTCGCCGAGGTCGACGACGTCGCCGACGCCGTACTGGTCCTCGAGCATCATGAAGATCCCGGACAGGAAGTCCCGGACGAGGTTCTGCGCGCCGAAGCCGATCGCGACGCCGACGACGCCCGCCGACGCGATGATCGGCGCCAGGTTCACCCCGAACTCGCCGAGGACCAGCACGAACGCCACGCCGTAGACGAGCAGTGTGGTGAACGAGCGCAGCACCGACCCGATCGTCTGCGCCCGCTGCGCCCGCCGTTCCAGCATCTGCGGGGCGGCCTCGCGCAGGCTCGCGGCGGCGCGGTCGCGCAGGGGGCGCAGCAGGCGCGGCACCCGCCCGGCGCTCGCCCCGTCGGTGAGCCGCCGGATGCCGCGGTGCAGGGCGTAGCGCAGCACCAGCGCGACGACGAGGATGATCGCGACGGTCGTCCCGTGCGAGACGATCGCGTCGGCCGACCGGGAGAGCCAGTCCTCGTGGGTCACCCCGAAGACGCGGGCGCACAGCGAGCCGACGTCGCTCGCACAGCTGGGGGCCTCCACGGGAGCGGCGGGCAGCACCGACGTCGTCGGGGTCGGTGGGGTGGGCGGCGGGACCTGCGCGGGCACGTCCACGCGGGCAGCGCGCAGCACGGCCCGCACGATACGGAGACGCCGCGGTGGGCGGGTCCGCGGGCCCGGGCGGCGCCGGGGCCCGTCGGGAACGACGAGGTGAACCCTGACGTATCACAGGTGCGCAACGGGCCACGATGTGGTCGACTGTCCTCACTCTCGGTGGGAGGTGGTCGTGTGCCCGAACGACAACCCAGGACCGTGACGCCGCTGGTCAGCGGGGTCGAGCTGGGTGGGGGCCGTGCGCCCGCCGCCGGTCCGGTCGACGCGATCCCGATCGCCGCCCCCGCTCCCGTCCCCCTCGGTCCGTGCGCCCCCGACGTGGGCGCCGACGTCACGGTCACCGTTCGTCCGGAGCCGCCCGCGCCCGCCTGGGGCCGTCGGCGGGTGCTGCTCCTCAACGCCACCTACGAGCCCCTCACCGCGCTCCCGCTGCGCCGGGCGATCGTCCTGCTGGTCTGCGGGAAGGCCGACGTCGTCCACGGCGACACCTCCGGGCTGGTCCTGCACTCCGCGGCCGGCTCCGTCGACGTCCCGTCCGTGATCCGGCTGCGGGTCTTCGTCCGGGTGCCCTACCGGGCCCGCGTCCCGCTCACCCGGGCCGCCCTGATGCACCGGGACCGCTTCCGGTGCGCCTACTGCTCCGGCAAGGCCGAGACGATCGACCACGTGGTCCCGCGCAGCCGCGGCGGGACGCACACCTGGGAGAACTGCGTCGCCTGCTGCGCGCGCTGCAACCACAAGAAGGCCGACAAGCTGCTCGCCGAGCTGGGCTGGCCGCTGCGCACGATGCCCACGGCGCCCCGCGGGCGGCACTGGCGGCTGCTGGCCGGGCTGGTCGACGCGGACCCGCAGTGGCTGCCCTACCTGGGGGAGACCGCGGCCTGACCGTGGCGAGCGGAGCGACGGGGGATCGTCGACCGGGGCGACGGGTGATGCTGCCTGGGGCATGATCGCCGCCCGTGGGTGACCTGCACGAGCTGACCGCGCTCGAGACCGCCGCGGCGGTCCGTCGTCGGGAGGTCGGCGTCCTCGACGTCGTCGACCACGCGCTGCGGCGGGCCGAGACCGTGGGCGCCGCGGTCGGGGCGTTCGCCGTGCTCACCCCGGACCGCGCCCGGGACGCCGCGCGGGCGCTCGACGCCGCGCTGGCGGCGGGCGAGGTCGCCGGGGCCGCTGACCGGCGTGCCGCTGGCGATCAAGGACCTGACGGCGACGGCGGGGGTCCCGACCGGGCGGGGGTCGGTGCGTGACCCGCGGGGCGGTCCCGTCGTACGACGACGACGTGGTCGGCCTGCTGCGCGCCGCGGGCACGGTGAGCCTCGGGAAGACGGCGGTCCCCGAGTTCGGGCTGCCCTGCTACACCGAGCCGGCGGGGGCGCCGCCCGCGGTCACCCCGTGGGACCCGACGCGGTCGGCCGGGGGCTCGTCGGGCGGGGCGGCGGCCGCGGTCGCCGCGGGGGTGGTGCCCGTCGCGCCGGGGTCCGACGGGGGCGGCTCGATCCGCATCCCCGCCTCGGTCTGCGGGCTCGTGGGCATCAAGACGACGCGGGGGCGGGTGCCCGCGGGCCCGGCGGGCGGCGACCCGGCCGGCCTGTCGGTGGCGGGGCCGCTGGCGCGCACCGTGGCCGACGCCGCGGCGCTGCTCGACGCGATGTGCGGGCGGCGGACGTGGCCGGGGGAGCCGTTCGTGCCCGCCGCACCGCCCGACGGGGGCTACCTCGGCGTCGCTCGCGGCGGCGCCCGGGCCGCGGCGGCGGATCGGGCTCACGACGACGCCGCCGTTCGGGGACCTCGCGGCGCTGCTGGGGCCGACACCGCCCGTCGTCGTGGACCCGGTGTGCGTCGCGGCCGCGGCGGACACCGCGGAGCTGCTCGCCGGGCTCGGCCACACCGTCGAGCCGGTGGACGTGCGCCTGTCCGACGAGGCGATCGCGGCCTTCCTGACGCTGTGGGCGGTGCTCGCCCTGGCCGACCCGGTCGCCCCGGAGGACGAGGAGCGCCTCCAGCCGCTCACCCGGCTGCTGCGGGCCCGCGGGCGGGAGGTCGGGCCGATGGCGGCGCTGGGGGCGCTGCACGCCGTGCAGGTCGAGACCCGGCGGATCGTGGCGGCGCGCGCGGAGCTGGACGCCGTCCTGACCCCGTCGGTGGCGCTGCCGCCCCGCCCCGTCGGCTGGTTCTCCGCCGACGGCCCCGAGACCGACTTCGCCCGCCAGGTCGCCTTCACCCCGTGGACGGCGATCGCGAACCTGACCGGCGAGCCGGCGATCGGGCTGCCGCTCGGCTGGCCGGAGGTGGACGGCACGACGCTGCCGGTGGGGGTGACGCTGCGGGGGCGCCGCGGCGAGGAGGCGCTGCTCGTCGGCCTCGGCGCCGAGCTGGAGGCCGCCCGGCCGTGGTCGGGGCGCCGCCCGCCGGTGTGGTGAGGCGGGAGCACCGCCCGGCGCTACGACACGACGTAGCAGCGGCTTTCCACTACGGTTCGCACCCGTGAGACCGATCGACACGTTCCTGATCTACGGGGTGATCCCGATCGTCGTCCTGGCGCTCCTGTTCGCCGCGAGCATGCTGCGCCCGTCCGGTCGCAAGGCGGCGCGCTACCGCGTCGGCGACGACTGGCCCCACGAGCCGCGTGTGGTGGATCGGCAACCCCAAGGCCACCCACCAGCCCGAGCCGACCGTCGACGCCATCGGCACGACCGCGACCCGGACCGCCCGAGGAGGCGCACGTGGCACCTGGTGACACCAAGGGCGAGGTGGCGCGCCGCCAGGCGGGCCCGGGCGAGACCCCGATCATCAGCGGCGGGGGCCTCGCCGAGGAGCCGGTCGCCGGCCACTCGCGCATCCCCACCGCGTCCGGCCGCATCTCCGAGGCCGCGGACCTCCACTCGGAGGACGACCAGGTCCCCTTCTGCTCGTCCCAGCTCTCCCGCATCGACGAGGCCCTGACCCGGACCTCGGCCGAGACCGGGCTGCTGTTCACGCTCTGGGTCGGTGCGCTCGGCGCCCGCACCCGCGAGCGCGCCGAGGAGCTGCACGCCACCCTCGGGGACGCGGCGGCCGAGGCGGTGCTGATCGCGGTGTCGCCGGCCGAGCGGGTGGTCGAGGTCGTCACCGGCGACGAGTCGGTGCGCCGGGTCGACGACCACGGCGCGAAGATCGCGGTCGGGTCGATGGTGTCGCGGTTCACCGAGGGCGACCTGGTGGGCGGCATCGTCGAGGGCCTGCGGGTGCTGGGCGACCACGCGGGTTCCAAGCACTAGCGTGCATGTGAACGGATTTGGTCGCTCCGGCGACCAAATCCGTTCACATGGGGCTACGCCCCCTTGTCGAACTCGCGCGCCGCGAGGGCCCGCACGATCCCGGCGCGCCCCTCGGTGACGAGGCGTCGGAGCGCGGCCGGGTGCTCGTCGGCGAGCCAGCGGTCCGCCGCGTCCACCGTCGGCTGCTCGACCGCCCAGGACGGGAACAGGCCCTGCACCATCGGCTGCGCCTGCTCCGACGAGCGCCGCCCCCACACCTCGTCGACCGCGGCGAAGTACTTCTCCGTGTAGGGGGCGAGCAGCGCGCCCTGCGACGGGTGCGAGAAGCCCATGATGATCGCGGAGTTGATCGCGTTGGGCAGGGCGTCGTCGTTGACCGCGCGGTCCCACGCCGTCGCCTTGGCCTCGGGGGTCGGCACGAGGGCCCGGGCCCGCTCCGCCATCCGCAGCCCGGTCGCGGTGTTGTCCCGCGCCAGCTCGTCCTCGACCTCCACGCCGCCCGCCGCGCCGTGGGCGACCAGCGCGTGCAGCAGCCGCCAGCGCAGGTCGGTGTCGACGACGAGGCCCTCGAGCGGCGCGGTCCCGTCGCGCCACCCCTGGATCGCCTCGAGCGCCTCCGGGGTCAGCACCGACCCGGCGAGCGAGTTGACCATGGCCAGCTGGTGGTCCGAGCCGGGCTCCGCGCGCCGGGCGAGGTCGAGCAGCGTCCCGACGAACGAGGGCCACCCCTGCTCGACCGCCCACCGCGGCTCGGCGTAGGACGCCAGCGCGGTCTGGGCCTGCAGGAGCAGCCGCTGCACGACGCCGACCTCGGTCTCGGCCGCCAGCCCGTTCAGCACCAGCGTCACGAAGTCGCGGGCCCGCAGCTCGGCCTCGCGGGTCATCTCCCAGGCCGCCGACCAGCACAGCGTGCGGGGCAGCGGCTCGGCGATGTCGCCGACCCGGTCGATCAGCGTGGTCAGCGAGCGCTCGTCGAGGCGCATCGTGCAGTAGGTGAGGTCGTCGTCGTTGACCAGCACCAGCGCGCCCGCCTCGACCCCGACGAGCTCGGGGACCTCGGTGCGGTCGCCGGACACGTCGAGCTCGGTCCGGTGGCGCCGGACGAGCTTGCCGCTCCCGTCGTCGTCGTAGATCCCGACCGCGATCCGGTGCGTGCGGGTCTCCCCGGCGCCCGGCCGGG
This sequence comes from uncultured Actinomycetota bacterium, assembly GCA_963716955.1. Classification (GTDB taxonomy): domain Bacteria; phylum Actinomycetota; class Actinomycetes; order Mycobacteriales; family Pseudonocardiaceae; genus Actinomycetospora. The sequence goes on along the minus strand of CAVQUY010000005.1, from coordinate 80,858 downwards.
CGCCGCCCTGGGTGACCGCGAAGCTCGGCGTACCGGCCGTCGGCGTCGAGGGTGAACGACGGCGAGAGCGAGTTGAGCCCCGTCGTGCGCAGCCACTCCGCGCTCCACCCGGAGAGGTCCCGGCCGGAGGCCTCGGTGAGGGCGCCGAGCAGGTCGTCGAAGGTGGCGTTGCCGTAGGCGTGGCGGGAGAAGTAGAGGCGCAGCCCGGCGAGGAACTCGTCCTGCCCGACGTAGGACACGAGCTGCTTGAGCACCGACGCGCCCTTGGCGTAGGTGATGCCGTCGAAGTTGACCTCGACGGCCTGCAGGTCGGGGATGTCCGCGGCGATCGGGTGGGTCGAGGGCAGCTGGTCCTGGCGGTAGGCCCAGGACTTCTCGACGTTCGCGAACGTCGTCCAGGCGTTGCGGTACTCGGTGGCCTCGGACTGGCTGACGACGCTCGCCCACGTCGCGAACGACTCGTTGAGCCACAGGTCGTCCCACCAGCGCATCGTCACGAGGTCGCCGAACCACATGTGCGCCATCTCGTGCAGGATCGTCTCGGCGCGGCGCTCGTAGAGGTAGCGGGTGACGCGGCTGCGGAAGACGTAGTCCTCGAGGAAGGTGACCGCGCCGGCGTTCTCCATCGCGCCCGCGTTGAACTCCGGGACGAAGAGCTGGTCGTACTTGCTGAAGGGGTACGCCACGCCGAAGTTGCGGTGGTAGAAGCCGAAGCCCTGCTTGGTCTCGGTGAACAGCCGGTCGGCGTCCATGTGCTCGGCGAGGCTCGCGCGGCAGTAGATGCCCAGCGGGATCGTGCCGTGGTCGTCGGAGTACTCGTCGGTCCACGTGGCGTAGGGCCCGGCGATCAGCGCGACGAGGTAGGTCGAGATGCGGACCGTGGTCTCGAAGGCGTGGTGGACGGCGCCGGAGTCGAGGGTCGTCGTCGTGGACTCCGCGCCGTTGGAGACGACCACCCAGCTCGGCGCCGCGAGCGCGGTGAGGGTGATCGTCGCCTTGAGGTCGGGCTGGTCGAAGCAGGCGAACATCCGCTTGGCGTCCGCGGTCTCGAACTGGCTGTAGAGGTAGACCCCGCCGTCGACCGGGTCGACGAACCGGTGCAGGCCCTCGCCGGTGTTCATGTAGCGGCAGTCGGCGTCGACCACGAGCTCGTTCTCGGCGGCGAGGTCGGGCAGCGCGATGCCCTTCTCCTCGTCGTAGCCGGTGACGTCGAGCGCGACGCCGTTGAGGGTGGCGGCGCGCACCTCCGCCGCGACGAGGTCGATCCAGCTCGCGGCGCCGGGGGAGGAGCAGCGGAACCGCACCGTCGTCGTCGAGCGGAAGGTCGTCTCACCCGGCCCCGCGGCGCCGTCGGTCAGGTCCAGCGCGACCGTGTAGGAGTCGACGTCGAGCATCTCGGCACGCGTGCGTGCGTCGGCCCGGGTGAGGTTCGGAGCAGCCACGCGGCTCACCCTATCCACGGGGCCGATCTCCCGTCGGCGAGCCGGGAACACGGTTGCCGCTTCCACGGTTCGCTCCGGTAGAGACCCGCCGTTCGAGGGAAGCCTGGTGTCATGACCGCTGCTGGTGACAAGACCCGCGTCGACTTCTGGTTCGACCCGCTGTGCCCCTTCGCGTGGATCACCTCGCGCTGGATCCTCGAGGTGGAGGACGTCCGCGACATCGACATCGCGTGGCACGTCATGAGCCTGTCGGTGCTCAACTCCGGCCGGGACCTCGACGAGAAGTACCAGTCGATGATGGACGAGGGCTGGAAGCCCGTCCGGGTGTGCATCGCCGCGGCGCAGAAGCACGGCGACGAGATCCTCGCGCCGCTCTACACCGCGATGGGCACCGAGATCCACAACAACGGCAACAAGGACTTCGACGACGTCATCGCGAAGGCGCTCTCCGAGGTCGGGCTCGAGGCCGACCTCGCGAAGGCCGCCACCTCGACCGACTACGACGACGCGCTGAAGAAGTCCCACCACGAGGGCATGGACCCGGTGGGCATGGACGTCGGCACCCCGGTGATCCACGTCGACGGCTCGGCCTACTTCGGCCCCGTCATGACCCGCATCCCGCGCGGCGAGCAGGCCGGCCGGATCTTCGACGGCGCCAAGCTGCTCGCGGGCTACGAGTACTTCTACGAGCTCAAGCGGACCCGCGACACCGAGCTCAAGTTCGACTGACGTCTCGTGCGTGCGTTTCCGTGTCCTGGCACGGAAACGCACGCACAGGCGCGTCAGCGCGAAGTCAGCCTGCCGCGCCCTGCTCCTCGACGAGGGTCTTGATGGTGTCGAGCGTGGTGTCCAGGCCGTTCTGCACCTGGTGGTCGCCGGCCTCGACCCGCGTCGTGTGCAGGTGGACCTCGACGGTCGCGCCGCGCTCGTGGGGCCGGACGTCGAGGTCGCCCCGGTAGTCGTTGGGCCCCTCGGAGCCCCACGCGAGGTGCTGGGCGTCCCGGTCGACCTCGAACCACGCCTCGCCCTCGACGTGGGATCCGTCGGGCAGCTCGGCGGTGGTGTGCACCGCGTTGCCCTCGGCGGGCTCGGCGGTCTTCATGCGGGCGAAGTACCGCGGGAGGTTGCCCACGTCGGAGAGGAAGGCGAAGAGGTCGTCGGGGGAGGCGTCGACGGTGGTGGTGGAGCTGAAGTCAGCCATGGGGCTGGGCTGCCCGGCCGCGGTCGCGCGCAACCGGCCCGACGACGCGCGGCGCAGCGTCGACCCGGGACCGTGCGGCACAGTGGGGGCGGAACCGGAGGCGACGGCGGAGGTAAGTCGATGACGACCAGCACGGACACGCTCACGCAGCACTGGATCGACGGCGAGGCGGTGGCCGGTTCCGGGTCGATCGCCGTCGTGAACCCCGCGACCGGGCAGACGATCGCCGAGGTCCCGCGCGGCGGCGGGGCGGAGGTCGACGCCGCGGTGCTGGCCGCGCGCCACGCGTTCCCGGCGTGGGCGGCGACCCCGGTGGCCGACCGGGTCGCCGCCGTCCTGCGCATCCGCGACGGGCTCAAGGCCCGCCACGAGGAGCTGGCGCAGTCGATCACCGCGGAGATGGGCTCGCCGATCGCGTTCGCCCGCAGCGTGCAGCTCGGCATGCCGATGGCGACGTCGAAGGGCGTGGCCGCGCTCGCCGAGGACTTCGCCTGGTCCGAGGAGATCGGCAACTCGCTGGTCGTGCGCGAGCCGGTCGGCGTCGTCGGCGCCGTCACCCCGTGGAACTACCCGCTGCACCAGGTCGTCGCCAAGCTCGCGCCGGCCCTCGTCGCGGGCTGCACCGTCGTGCTCAAGCCCTCCGAGGTGGCCCCGCTGACCGCGGGCGCGCTCGCGGCGATCAGCGCCGAGGCCGGGCTGCCCGCCGGCGTGTTCAACGTCGTGCACGGGGTCGGGCCGGAGGCCGGCGAGGCGCTCGCCGCGCACCCCGGGGTCGACATGATGTCCTTCACCGGGTCGGTCGCCGCGGGACGACGCGTGCAGGAGGTCGCCGCCGGCACCGTCAAGCGCGTCGCCCTGGAGCTCGGCGGCAAGTCCGCGAACATCGTGCTCGACGACGCCGAGCTCACCAAGGCCGTCAAGGTCGGGCTCGGCAACTGCTTCATCAACGGCGGGCAGACCTGCACGGCGTGGACGCGGCTGCTGGTGCCGGAGTCGCTGCACGACGAGGTCGTCGAGCTCGCGGTGTCGGCGGCGGCGAAGTACACCGTGGGCGACCCGACCGACGAGTCGGTCCGGATCGGCCCGATGTCGTCGGCGACGCAGCGCGACCGCGTCGAGTCCTACATCGCGCGGGGTGTCGAGGAGGGCGCGGAGCTGGCCGTCGGCGGGCCGGGCGCGCCGGACGGGGTGTCCGCCGAGGGCGCGTACGTCCGCCCGACGATCTTCTCGGGGGTCCGGTCCGACATGGTGATCGCGCAGGAGGAGATCTTCGGTCCGGTGCTCGCGATCATGCCCTACGGCGACGTCGACGAGGCCGTCGAGATCGCGAACGCGACGATCTACGGGCTCGCCGGCGCGGTGTTCGCCGGGTCGCAGGAGCGGGGGATCGAGGTCGCGCGCCGGATGCGGACCGGCCAGGTCGACGTCAACGGCGGGTCGTTCAACCCGGTCGCGCCCTTCGGCGGCTACAAGCAGTCCGGCACCGGCCGGGAGCTCGGGCGCTACGGGCTCGAGGAGTTCCTGGAGATCAAGTCCATCCAGCTGTAGGTGCGCTTCGCGCTCGTGCCACGTGTCCGTGTCATAGGACGGAGAAGTGCGCACGGGCGCGGCGGCGCACTCAGTTCTGCCAAACCGCAACCACGCTCTGACGGCCGCGTCTAGCGTCCGCTCGCGTAACCGGTGCCGCTCCCTGGGCCCGGTGCGAGCGGGGAGGGCGGATGGCGCGGACGGGGCGGGGGGCGCGACGGCGGGCGCTGTTCGTCGCCCTGTTCGCGGTCGTCGTGCTGGTGCTCGGCGTGGGGGTGCCGCTGGGCGCCGCGGGGGTCGTGCGCGCAGCGGCGGCGCGGGCGGTCAGCGTCGTCGGGGGCGTCCTGCTGGTGAAGAACGAGCGCAGGGACGACGGCGACGACCAGGCCGCCGGGAAGGACGGCGGCTCCGGAAGGGCTCGGAGAAGAGCGGCAAGGACGGCGCGAAGAAGGACGGCGGCGGGAAGGACTCCGGAAAGGACAGCGGCAAGGACTCCGGGAAGGACGCCGGTACGGGGGACGACGCCGGGGGCGACCAGTTCCAGGGCCGCGACGAGATCGGCGAGGCGTCGGCGAACGAGTACGTCGCCCTCTCGGACGTCGCGGCGAAGGGCAACATCCTCGCCGGGGGCGACTTCTCCGGCGGCAGCTACTCCTTCGACTGCTCGCTGTCCGACCACCACAACTCCGACAACCCGATCATCGCCCCGGGCAAGCGGAACGGGGCCCAGCACGTGCACGACTACGCGGGCAACGACAGCACCAACGCCGCGTCGAACCTCGCGGTGCTGAAGGAGTCGAGCACCACCTGCACCAACGGCGACCAGTCGCCGATCTTCTGGCCGGTGCTGCGTGACCTGCGGCAGGTCGGGCCCGACGTCGGGCAGGACGGCGGGAGCCTCGACGGCAACGTCGGGTCGTACCTGGAGCCGACCGCGGTCGACTACACCTTCCACGGCCACGGCACCCGCGAGATGGAGGCCATGCCGCTGAACATGACGATGGTGACCGGGTCGGCGAAGGCGGGGACGGCCGGCGGGAAGGGCGCCAACGCCAAGTACACCTGCTCCGGCTCCGGGAACCGGATGACCGACCAGTACCCGATCTGCCCTCAGGGCTCGGACCTGCAGCGGGTCTTCGACTTCCCGAGCTGCTGGAACGGCAAGGACCTCGACTCGGAGGACCACACCGAGCACCTGCGCTACCCCGACACGTCGGGGGAGTGCTCGGACGACGAGGTCCCGGTGCCCGCCCTGCGGATCACCGTGGACTACGACCCGCCGCCCGGCCGGTCCTTCGCGATCGACAGCTTCCCCGAGCAGCAGCACGACCCGGTCACCGACCACGCGCTGCTCGAGTACCTGTCGTCGAAGGCGCGCGCGCAGGCCGGCGCCGACTGCATCAACTCCGCCCGCCGCTGCACCCAGGGCAGCGAGGACGACGCCTCGCGCGCGGGCCCGACCGGAGCGAGTGACCAGGTGACGACCTCGAAGAACTTCGCGCACTTGATGGCGACGCACATGCTCGCGCACGGCGGCGGGGGCGGGATGCCCATGGGCGGCCGACGGTGAGGGCGCTGGGCGCGGTGCCGCCGCGGGTGGCGGTGCACGTCGTGCTGGCCGCGCTGCCGCTGCTGTCCATCACCGCGCACGTGGCCGGGCTGGTGCCGATGCACCTCTCGGCGGGCCTGGTGATCCTGCCGACGGCGCTGGTGCTCGTCGTGCTGGCGATCTTCGTCCCGATGCCCGAGGACCGCCTCGTGCTCGAGGGGCTGCGCTGGGGCATCCTCGCGACGCTCGTCTACGACGTGTTCCGCCTCGACACCGTCGCGCTGCTCGGCTGGTGGGGCGACTTCATCCCCACGATGGGCACCTGGCTGATCGACGTCGACCCGTCGTCGCGGGTGCTCGGCGGGGTCGCGGGCTACGTGTGGCGCTACGCCGGGGACGGCGGCGGGCTCGGCGTCGTGTTCCTGGTCGGGGCGGCCGCGACGGGCCTGCGCCGGCTCGGCCCGCGGGTCACGGTGGCCGCCGCGGTGCTCTTCGCCGTCGGCCCGACCTGGGGCGGGCTGATGGTGACGGTGCTCCTGCCCCGCGGCCAGCAGCTGATGTTCCCGCTGACCCCGACGACGGTGACGCTCTCGCTGATCGGCCACGTGATCTTCGGGATCGTGCTGGGCCTGGGCGCGCTGCGCTGCCGCGACCTCGAGGCGCACTGGGCCGGCCCGCGGGTGGTCGACCTGGAGAAGCTGGCGCGGTGGGGCGAGCTGCCCGACCCGGTGCCGATCCCGGCGTTCGCGCACATCCCGCCCTCGGCGCTGCCGCCCGTCCGGCGTGCGGCGCTGCCGGGCCCGGGCCGCGGGCCGGACGGTGCGGGGACCGGTGTGCGGGTCCGTCGCCGTCCGGGCGACCGCCGCGGCGGAGGTGCGTCGGCCGTGGCTGCGGCCGGTGGGAGAGCCGGCCGTGCCCGCCCCGCGGAGTGGCGAGGCGACGGTGGTGGACGCGACGGTCGTCGCGGGGATGGCGCCCGTGCCGGCGGCGCCCGTCGTCACCGGGCCCGCGTCCGGACCGGCACCCGTCGGCACCGGACCCCCGTCCGGTCCGCTCCCGTGGGGCGCTCGACCGAGGTCGGGGCGCGGGGCGCCGCGGCCGACGGGGATGCCGGCGCTGGAGGCCGCGGACTTCGGCCTGCGCTCGGCCCGGCCGGGCGCCTGATCACCGCCTCCGCGAGGGGAGGATTCGGCCGCTCTATCCGACCGAGGGGTCCCCTCGCGCAGAACGGCGCCCGACCACCCTCTCCGCGAGGGGAGGATTCGGCCGCTCTATCCGCCCGAGGGGTCCCCTCGTGTGTCGTGGGGGAGCCCGAAGTGCGTGGTCAGCCAGTCGGTGACCGCGTGGATGAACGTGCGCCGGTTGTCGAGGCGCTGGATTTCGTGGCCCTCGTCGTCGAAGAGCAGGTAGCGGACGTCGACGCCGGCGGCCTTCGCGCCGTGCACCGCGAGCTCGGCCTCGTGGACCGGGACGTTGGTGTCGTAGCGGCCGTGCACGACGAGCAACGGCGCCCGCAGCCGGTCCATGCGGTGGACCGGGGAGAGCTCGCGGAGCAGGTTGCGGTCGTGGATGGGGTGGCCGTACTCGCCGACCGCCGCGTCCGCGATCCACGGCTCGGTGCGGGCGAAGAACGTCTCGAAGTCGGCCATCCCGCACACGTCGACGCCGACGGCGAAGAGCTCCGGGTGGTTCACCAGCGCGGCGAGGGTGAGGTAGCCGCCGTAGGAGCGGCCCATCACCCCGAGCCGCCCGGCGTCGGCGACCCCGGTCTCCACCAGGTGCTCCGCGCAGGTCGCCACGTCCCGGATGGCGGCGAAGCGCCCGGCGCCGTTGTCGGCGTTGACGAACGAGCGCCCGAAGCCGGACGACCCCCGGACGTTCGCCGCGTACACGGCGATCCCCGCGGCCAGGAGGGTCTGGTAGAGCGGGGTGAACACCGGCCGTTCCTGGGCCTCGGGGCCGCCGTGCAGGTAGATCACGGTCGGCAGCGGGCCCACCGCGCCCAGCGGGCGGTAGAGCCACCCGGGCAGGGCGAGGCCGTCCGGGGTCGTCACCGTCTCCAGCGTCGGGTGCACCAGCGAGGCCGGCGACCACGCCGGGTCCTCCTGCGGGCAGATCAGCGCGGTGGTCTGCGAGGACAGCTCGTGGCACCACACCGCGGCGGGCACGGCCGGGGACTGGACGCCCATGACGAGCGAGTCCCCGTCGTGGCTGAACACCGCGGAGGTGACGACGTCGCCGGGCGGGCTGTAGGAGACCGGCTTGCCGGTGGCGAGGTCGAGCAGGTCGACCTCGCTGCGGCCGGCGACGTTCCAGACCAGCGCGGCGAGGGCGCCGTCCTCGGTCAGCGCGAACCGCTCGAGCTCGGCGTCCTCGCGCTCGGCGAGCACCTCGGGGTACATCGGGCGGGCGTCGGTGGCGACGTCGACGGCCACCAGCGCCGCCCGCTCCCGCCCGCCGTCGGTGAGGACGAGCATCCGGGTGCCGCCCTCGACGAAGCGGCCGGCGACGACCGACGAGTCCCGGGTGATCGCGACGGAGTGCTCGACCGCGCCGGGCGGGCCGCCGGGCCCCCGCGTGGAGTCGATCTCGTGCCAGCCCTCGGTGCCGTCGAGGTCGACGATCCCCACGTGGCGCGAGCCCCGCCGGCCGCGGCGCAGGAGCGCCCGGCGCCGGTCCGGGGACACGTCGAGGATCTGCAGTGCGTGCCCGGACCCGAGTCGCTGGCGCCGGTCGGACCCGACGTCGACCAGCCACGCCGTCGTCGTCTCGCTGTCGGACTCGGTGATCGCCACGACGGAGCCGGTGTGGGCCCAGCGGTCGAGCGAGACCGCGCCGCGGTCACCGTCGCCGACGCCCCGGATCGGGCGCAGGTCGGTCCCGTCGGGCCGGACGACGAGGACCGTCGAACGCTCGCCGCCCTCGGCGGCGGCCTCCACGGCGAGCCAGGCCCCGTCCGGGGACCAGCGCACGACGGAGACGAGGTCGGGCCCGGTGTCGAGCGACCACTCCTCACCGGTCGCGCGCCGGTGCAGGCGCACCTGCGGCCGCCCGTCGCCGTCCCAGACGAAGGCGATGATCGTGCCGTCGGGGGAGGGGCTGGGTGACCAGCAGCGTGTCGCACTGATCCACTCGTCCACCGGCTCCCCGACCTCCTCCACGAACGACCCGGGCCCGGAACCTACGTCAGTCGATGTCGTGGGCCTGCAGCCACATCTCCAGGAGTGCGACCTGCCACAGTGCGTTCGCCCCGAGGTTGGTCCGCCCCGAGTTGGGGTCGTCGAGCATCGTCGCGATCGCGTCCTCGCGGAACAGGCCGCGCCGCTTCGCCGCCGGATCGGTCAGCGCGGCCGTCACCCGCTCGAGCACCGGCCCGGAGAGCTGCCGGATCGCGGGGACCGGGAAGTAGCCCTTCTTGCGGTCGATGATCTCGTCGGGGAGCACGCCGCGCGAGGCCGCCTTGAGCACCCCCTTGCCGCCGTCGGCCATCTTGAGCTCCGGCGGGCAGGCGCCCATGGTCTCGACGAAGTCGTGGTCGAGGAACGGCACGCGCGCCTCGAGGCCCCAGGCCATCGTCATGTTGTCGACGCGCTTCACGGGGTCGTCGACCAGCATCACCGTGGTGTCGAGGCGCAGCGCCGCGTCGACGGCGTCCGTCGCGCCGCGGCGGCCGAAGTGCTCGCGCACCAGGTCGAGCGAGGGGTCCTCGGCGAGCATGAACTCCGGCGCGACCAGCTCGCCGACCTCGTCGTGCGGCCGGTCGAAGAACGACTGGTGGTAGGCCTCGACGGCGCCCTCGCGGCCGACCCGCGCGATCGGCGGGTACCAGTCGTAGCCGCCGAGCACCTCGTCGGCGCCCTGGCCGGACTGCACCACCTTGATCGACTTCGAGACCTCGCGCGAGAGCAGGTAGAAGGCGACGACGTCGTGGCTCGTCATCGGCTCGGACATCGCGGCGATCGCCCCGGGCAGGGCCTCGTCGGTCTCGGCCTTGGGGACGCGGAACTTGGTGTGGTCGGTGCCGTAGGTCTTGGCGACCAGGTCGGAGTAGTCGAACTCGTCGCCGTACTCGCCGCCCTCGGACTCGAAGCCGATCGAGTACGTCTTGAGGTCCTTCTGCCCCATCTCGGCGAGCAGGGCGACGACGATCGAGGAGTCGATGCCGCCGGAGAGCAGCACCCCGACCGGGACGTCGGAGACCATCCGCCGCTCCACCGCGGTGCGCAGCGACTCGAGCGCGATCTCGGCCCACTCGGCGTCGGAGTGCTCCTCCTCGCCGCGGACGAACTCCGGGGTCCAGTAGGTCCAGTCGCTCGACGAGCCGTCGGGCTCGACGGTGCGCACGACGGCGGGCGGGAGCTTGCGCACGCCGGAGAGGATGGTGTGGGGCGGCGGCACCACGGCGTGGAAGCTCATGTAGTGGTGCAGCGCCACCCGGTCGATCCCGGTGTCCACCCCGCCGGCGGCGATCACGGCGGGCAGCGACGAGGCGAAGCGCAGCGCGCCGGACACCGGGGCCACGTAGAGCGGCTTGATCCCGAGCCGGTCGCGCGCGAGCACGAGGCGCCCGGTGCTCCGGTCGGCGATCGCGAACGCGAACATGCCCTTGAATGCTCGACGCAGCGCTGGCCCCACCGGTGGAAGGCCTTGATGATCACCTCGGTGTCCGACGTGGAGAAGAACCGGTAGCCCTCGCGCCCGAGCTCCTCGCGCAGCTCCGGGTAGTTGTAGATGCACCCGTTGAACACCGCGGTGAGCCCGAGCTCGGAGTCGACCATCGGCTGCGCGCCGGTCTCGGTGAGGTCGATGATCTTCAGGCGCTGGTGGGCGAGGGCGAGCGGGCCGTGGCCGACCACGCCCCAGCCGTCCGGGCCGCGCGCCTCGAGGACCTGCGCCATCGCGAGGACGGCGCCGACCCGGGCCGACCCCCCGTCGAACCGGAACTCACCGGCGATGCCGCACACGTTGGTCTCCTTCGTCGACGTGTGCGTGCGTATCCGTGCTCTGGCACGGAAATGCACGCACATGCGAGCTAGCGCAAAATCCAGGTGTCCTTCGAGCCCCCGCCGCGCGACGAGTTGACCACGAGGCTGTCGGCGGGCGCGACCCGTGTCAGCGGGGTCGGCAGGACGGCGGGCTCCGGGCCGAGGACGACGAACGCGCGCAGGTCCACCACGCGCGGCGCCAGCTCCGTGCCGGTGAACGTCGGGTGGGTGGAGATCTGGATGGTCTCCTGGGCGACGTAGCCCGCCGGGTGGGCGCGCAGCTCCGCGGCCGCCGATTCCAGCTCGGCCTCGCTCGCGTGCGGGCCGATGACGATGCCCGCCCCGCCGTAGCCGTCGACCGGTTTGAGGACCAGCTCGCCGAGGTGGTCGAGCACGTGCTCGCGCTGCTCGGGGTCCGCGCAGAAGTACGTCGTGACGTCGTCGAGCAGCGGCTTCTCCCCGAAGTAGTACTCGGTGAGGGCGTGGATGTGCGGGTAGACGGCCTTGTCGTCGACCAGCCCGTTGCCCGGGGCGTTGGCCAGCGCGATCCGGCCCGCGCGCATCGCGGCCTGCAGCGGAGCGCGCAGCGGGCGCCCGTCCGCGTCGGGGGAGTCGAAGAGCAGTTCCTCGTCGATGCGCCGGTACGCCACGTCGATGCGCCGCCCGGAGACCGCGACCGTGATCGTGCCGTCGTCGGTGATCCGCAGCCCGGAGGGCTCGAGCAGCGGGACCCCCATCTCCTCGGCGAGCATCGCGTGCTCGAAGTAGGCCGAGTCCGCGGGGCCCTCGGTCAGCACGACGAGGCCCGGGTCGTCCCCGGCCGCCGCCGGGGCACACGACAGCAGCGCGTCGCGCAGCATCGCGGGGGCCTCGTCGGAGTCCACCACGCCCTCGGGGGCCTGCAGTTCCGGCAGGACGCTGCGCACGACGCGGCGGTCGGCCATCGCGTAGGCGATCCCCGAGGGGATGCGCAGGTTGTCCTCGAGGACCTTCCAGCGCCCCTCGCCGTCGCAGACCAGGTCCAGGCCCGAGACCAGCGCCCGCGTGGCGTCGGCCGGGACCATCATCGACGCCTCGCCCTCGACCGGCAGCCAGCGCAGCGCCTCCCGCGGCAGGACCCCGTCGTGCAGGCAGGCCTGCTCGCCGTGCAGGTCCGCCAGCAGCGTCTCGAGCGTGCGCGCCCGCTGGATCAGCCCCGTCGTGAGCGACTCCCACTCCGGGCGGGCGATGAGGCGCGGGATGAGGTCGAGCGGGAACAGGCGCTCGGGGTCGTCGGGCCGGGGGAAGAACATCGAGCGCGCGCGCTGCTCGGCGTCGCGGCTCTTCTCGTGCGCGAGCAGCCCGCCGGGACCGATGCGCTCCAGGTTGGAGACGAGCCACGCGTAGGTGGGCCGGACGTGACCGGACTCGTCGACGGCCTCGTCGTAGGACCGCGGGTGGTAGTCGCCGAGCAGGACCGGCGCCGCCGCCTCGGGCGTCGGCAGCTGCTCGACGGCGGCCTCGTCGGGCACCCCGCAGGTCTCGGCGACGAGCATGTCGACGACGCTCTCCAGCCCGCCCCCGCGGTTCGCCCGCTGCCGCTGCCGGGCCGCGGAGCTGCCGCGGGCGAGCGCCTGGAGGGCGAGCTCGGAGACCTCGTCCCAGTCGCCGGCGTCCTCGAGGTCGTCGCGCAGGTGGTCGAGCAGCATCCGGATCGCCCGCGACGGCGGCACCAGGTCGCGGTGGGTGACGTCGACGAGGTCGCCCTCCAGGCCGGAGCGGGCCGCGCGCCAGCTGGCCGCGCGCAACAGCTCCGGGCGGTACCGCGGCTGCGGGCGCCCCTCGGTGTGCGCGCGGACGCCGTGCACGACGAGGGCGCGGGCGAGCCCGGCGATCAGGACGACGCCGTCGACGGTGGGGGAGGCGTCGCAGATGCGCAGCTCGACGGTCTTCTGGTGCGCCGACGGACGCATGTCGAAGTAGACCATCCCGGGGTCGGACATCGTCCCGGAGCGCAGCAGGTCGTCGATCAGGGCGTCGTAGTCGGCGGCGTCGCGCAGCGGGGCGGGCGGGCCCGCGGTGGGCCAGCGGTGCCAGGCCAGCGTGCGGGAGCTGGCGTAGCCGGTGTCCTCCCGCTGCCAGAACGGGCTCGAGCCCGAGAGCGCCAGCAGGACCGGCAGCCACGGCGCGGAGTGCGCCATGACGGCGACGGCGGCGTCGCGGTCGGGGACGTCGACGTGCACCTGGGTGCCGCAGATCTGCTGCTCGAAGGCGAGCATCTGGTACTCGTCGCGCATCCGCTCGTAGCGCGGGGAGGCGGTGATGCCCTCCGCGGAGCTGTCGACCAGGGGCACGCTGCCCGCCCCGACGACGCCGAGCCCGCGGTCCTGGGCCATCGCGGAGAGCGTGCTGCGCAGCCGCATCAGGTCGGTGCGCAGGTCGCGCAGGCTCGCCGTCGGGTCGGAGTTCGTCTCGATGATCGACGGCTTGAGCTCCGCGGCGAAGGCGTCGGCGTCGAGGGCGGCGAGCTCGTCGAGGAGCTCGGGCACCCGCGGCACGGCGCTGCGCGACTCGAGGTCGACGAGGTGGAACTCCTCCTCGACGCCGAGGACGACGTCCCGGGCCGCGGCGATCCGGTCATCCGCCATGCGTGCACGCTAGGGGGATTGTGTCACGGGCATGTTTCCCGGCCCGGGATTCGTGACCCTCGTGGCGTCCACGACTGTCCGGGCGGGCCCAGCGGGTACCGACCTGCGACACTTCGACCTCGTGCGCGTCTACATCGGCTCCGACCACGCCGGCTTCGAGCTCAAGGGCCACCTCCTGGGCGAGCTCCGGGCCGCGGGCCACGAGGTCGTCGACGTCGGCCCGGAGGTCTACGACGCCGAGGACGACTACCCCCCGTACTGCACCGCGACCGGCGAGCGGACCGTCGCCGACCCGGGCAGCCTCGGCATCGTGATCGGCGGCTCCGGCAACGGCGAGCAGATCGCGGCGAACAAGGTGCGGGGCTGCCGGGCGGCGCTGGCCTGGAGCACCGAGACCGCCGCAGCTCGCCCGCCGGCACAACGACGCCCAGGTCGTGGCCGTCGGTGCGCGGATGCACACCCCGGAGGACGCGACGACGATCGTCTCGGCCTTCCTCGCGACGGAGTTCGAGGGCGGCCGCCACCAGCGCCGGATCGACATGCTCGACCGGTACGAGCGGGCGAGCCCATGTGACGGTTCGTCGCCGAGCGACCGATCCGTTCACGTGCCTGAGGGGCACACCATCCGGCGCCTCGCACGCTCCCACGGCCGCCGCTTCACGGGCCACGAGGTCGCGGTCAGCTCGCCGCAGGGCCGCTTCACCGCGGGGGCCGAGCTCGTCGACGGGCGGGTGCTTCGCGCGGTCGACGCGCACGGCAAGCACCTCTTCCACGTCTACGAGCCCGACCTCGTCGTCCACGTCCATCTCGGCCTCTACGGGAAGTTCTCGCTCACCGCGATCCCCGAGGACGGCGTGCCGGCGCCGGTCGGGCAGGTCCGGATGCGCATGGTCGGGAGCACGCACTACGCCGACCTGCGCGGCGCGACGGCGTGCGAGGTGCTCACCGAGGGCGAGGTCGCGGCGGTGCACGAGCGCCTCGGTGCCGACCCGCTGCGCCGCGACGCGGACCCGGAGCAGGCGTGGCGACGGATCTCCCGGTCGCGGTCGCCGGTCGCGACGCTGCTCATGGACCAGTCGGTCATCGCCGGCGTCGGCAACGTCTACCGCGCCGAGGTGCTCTTCCGGCACGGGATCGACCCGCTGACGCCGGGCCGGGAGCTCGGCCGCGAGCGGTTCGACGCGGTGTGGGACGACCTGGTCGACCTGCTCGCCGACGGCGTCCGGCGCGGCTCGATCGCCACGCTGCGCCCGGAGCACGCGGACCTGCGCTGCGAGCACCCCGGCCGCCGGCACGACCGCACCTGCGGGCGGCCCGTCTACGTGTACCGGCGGGCGCGGGCTGCCGTGCCTGCTCTGCGGCACCGAGGTGGCCCGCCGCACCCACGCCGCCCGGAACCTCTTCTGGTGCCCGACCTGTCAGTCTGCGACGGAGGTGACGGTGCTATAACGAGCAGGTCACTCGTCCGGGTGGTCATCGAGGGAGGCGGCCCGTGCGCTCCGTGATCCTGCGCTCCCGTCCGGGCCGGCCGTGGTGGCAGCTCACCACCCGCCCGTCGACGGCTGCCGTCCTGGGGCTGGTGTCCCTCGCGGCCGCCGCCGTCCAGGTCGCGCTGCTCTCCTCGCCCCCGCCCTGGTACCAGTTCGCGGTCGCGGGCTTCTGGACGGTGGTCGGGGTCGCCTTCCTCGCGTCGGCCGTGGGCACGCGCGTGCGGTCCCGGCGCGAGGCGGCGAGGCGGGCCCGCCGGCCGGTCGTGGCGGAGCCGTTCGTCCCGGTGCCCGTGGTGCCGGCGCGGCGGCGGACGGATCCGAAGCGGTCCGCCGCGGGCGACGCGCCGTCCACCTCGACCAGCTCCGACCGCTCCGGCCGACGACGCAGGCCGGCGCCGGGGCCGCCCGGGAGGCGGACAGCGGGGCGCCGACCGCCGACCTGACCGATGCCGTCCCGACCACCGTGCACCCGGCGATCCCCGCGGTCGTCCCCGCCCCGGTGACCGCGACGGGCTCCGGGCTGGCGCTGGCGGCCCGGCTCGCGGCGCCGTCACCGGCCGAGGGTGGGGCTCCCGCCGGTCGTGACCTCGCGGCGGAGGCCGTGGCCGACCCCGGCGAGCCGACGACGCGCCTGCCGCGGGAGCCGGGTCGGGTCCCGGCGCCGCAACCGGCACGCGGTGCGGGCCGTCCTCTCGGCGGAGTTCGCGGCCCGGGCGCTCGAGGAGGAGTCGGAGCGCATGGCCGCCGGACGCTCACCGCTGCGGGACGGCCGGGTGCGGCCCGTGGAGGCCACGCCCGCGTCGGTGCCGCGGCCCCGCGAGACCCCGGACGAGGCCCCCGACGTCGCACACCCGCACCTCCCGTCCCCGCCCGGCGCACACCCCGACGCCGTCGACCGGGGCCACGCCGGCCCGGGCGTCGCACCGCCGGTCCCGGAAGCGTCGTGGTGACGAGACCGTCGCGCCCGAGCCGCACCGGGACACCGTCCCCGAGCCAGCGGCAGGCGCCGGAGCGGGCGGACCGGCGCTCGCGCACCGCCGAGGTCGCCGCTCTGCGCCCGGCCGGCGACCGGACAACCGCCGACCCCGACCACCGCCGACCCGACCGGGACCCGCGGAGCGAGCGCCCCGTCGACGCCGCCCTCGCTGCCCGTGGCGCCCGGCCCGCGGACGCGGCCGGCCCGCCCCGCGAGTGCGCTGACGTTCGGCAGCTCGGAGGCCGGCCAGGCCGCACCCTCGTCGGCCGGCCGCGCCACCCGGGGCCCGGGCGACGCCGGTCGCCACGCGCGGGTCGAGGAGTCCGACCGGGGCGCCCACCAGGAGCCCCGCTCGGCCCGTCACGCCGCGGCGCGCGGCCGGCGATAGCAGGGCCCGCTCGCTCCAGGATCCTGACGCCGTGAGCGAGTCGCGCGGAATCGTGTGCGTGTCGCTCACGAATTCGTGATCATGCGCGGGCCCGCCGGTCCTTCTGCTCCGCGACCACGCCGTGGTCGGATCCCGAGGTGCCCGACGTCGAACGCCTGCTCGCCGCCGTGCGGCGCGCGTGCCTGGCGCTCCCCGAGGTCGTCGAGCGCCCGAGCCACGGCGCGCCCGCCTGGTTCGTGCGCGGGAAGAAGACGTTCGTGACGTTCGCCGACCACCACCACGGCGACCCGCACACCGCGATCTGGGCCGCCGCGCCGCCCGGCGTCACCGCCGAGCTCGTCGCCGCCGAGCCGGCCCGGTTCTTCGTGCCGCCCTACGTCGGGCACCGCGGCTGGCTCGGCCTGCGCCTCGACCTGACCGGCGCGGACGCCCTCGACGAGACCGAGCTGGCCGGCATCGCCGCCGACGCCTACCGCCAGGTCGCCCCGACGACGCTGGTCCGCCGGCTCGACGGCTGAGCGTCAGGCGAGCGCCTCCTCGGGGGCGTCGCCGCGGTCCTGGTCGGCGTCCCGGCGCAGCCGCGCCACCATCTCGGGCCGCGCCGTCATGTACGCGGTCCCGCTGCGGCAGCCCCAGAGGTAGGTCCCCAGCGAGAACGCCGCGACGACCACGGAGTCCCAGGGGGCGGCGAGCAGGTGCGCGCCGCCGAAGCTGCCGATCGCGGAGAGGAACGTCAGTCCCACCAGGTACACGACGAGCCACGTCCCCCCGGCCAGCTCGGAGACCGCCCGGCTCGAGCGCACCCACACCACGGCGTACCAGACGATGCCGAGGGCGATGATCGCCATGGCGACCTGGAGCTTCGACCAGGACGTCCAGAACACCACCAGCGAGGAGACGACGAACGCGACGGGCGCGATCACCGTCATGCCCCGCAGCCGGGTGTCGCGGCGGGTGAGGCCCGACGCGCGGAAGGCGATCAGCGACACCGCCCCGATCTGGAAGGTGAACGCCGCGATCGAGCCGGTGACCGAGATGATCGAGTGCCAGCTGGGCAGCGGCAGCAGGTAGGCCAGCCCGACGACGAAGTTCAGCACCAGCGCCCGGGCGGGGACGCCGCGCGCGTTGAGCGTCGTCAGGGACCCCGGGAAGAAGCCGTTCTTGGCCAGCCCGAACACGTTGCGGGAGTTCGAGGCGGTGTAGACGATGCCCGACCCCGACGGCGAGAGCATCGAGTCGGCGATGAGCGTCCAGGACAGCCACGACAGGCCGAGGAGCATCGCGAGGTTCGCGAACGGGGAGTCGAAGTTGACGCCGTGCCACCCGCCGCCGAGCAGCCCGGCGGGCACGGCGCCGAGGAACGCCAGCTGCAGGGCGAGGTAGATCACGATGGTCACGAGGATCGTGGTGATGAGCGCCCGGGGGACGGTGTGGCGGGGGTTCTTCGCCTCGCCGGAGAGCTCGATGACGTTGCGGAACCCGGTGTAGGCGAACACCATCCCGGCCGTCGCGATCGTCGAGAGCGCGGCGGACCAGCCGTAGGGCGCGTAGCCGCCGTGGTCGGTGACGTTCGAGGTGTCGAACCCGGAGGCGATCAGCAGCACCACGGTCGTCGTCGGGATCAGGACCTTGATCGCGGTGACGATCGTGTTGGAGCGGGCGAACAGCAGCACGCCGAACCAGTTCAGGGCCACGAACACGGCCATGAGCACGACCGCGATGAGGATGCCGAGCCCGGTGAGCGACTTCCCGTCGTACACCCCGGGCAGGTAGGAGGCCGCGTACTGCACGACGCCGGCGGCCTCGGTGGGCGGGTTGCCGACGTAGCTGATCCACATCGCCCAGCCGACGATGCCCGCGGTGAGCCCGCCGTGGGAGTACATCGGGTAGCGGACCAGGCCGCCGGACTCCGGCTTGGCCATCCCCAGCTCGGCGAAGACCATCGCCACGAGCAGCATCAGCGCCCCGGCGATGACCCACGCCAGCATCGCGGCGGGCCCGGCGTCCTGCGCGGCGTACATCGAGGAGAAGAGCCACCCCGAGCCGATGACGCTGCCCAGCCCGGCCGCGAGCAGCGACCAGAAGCCGAGGGCCTTGTGCAGGCCGGCGTCCGGGCGCCGGTCCTCGCTCCCACCCGCTTCGGTGGCGGCAGCACTCGTGTCCGTCATGCGGTCACCTCGTCACGGGGTCGGCTCGGGGGTCACCGATCACTACCCACTCGGACCGCCGCCTTCACGCTGCCGTGACCGATCGTCGACGCATCGTGACCGGGCTGGACCTGGACCGCGGTCGAGGGTGCAGGGTGCGCGGCCATGGAGCCCGAGCCGCTGCCCGACGACTGGACGACCGTCCTCGCCGTCGCCGCCCACCCCGACGACCTCGAGTACGGCGTCTCCGCGGCCGTCGCCGCCTGGACGGCCGCCGGGAAACGGGTGACGTACCTGCTGGTCACGCGCGGCGAGGCGGGGATCGCGACGATGTCGCCCGACGAGGCCGGGCCCGCCCGCGAGGCGGAGGAGCGTGCGAGCGCCGCGGAGGTCGGCGTCGACGACGTGCGGTTCCTCGACCACCGCGACGGGGTCGTCGTCGAGGGCGTGGCCCTGCGCCGCGACATCGCCCGGGTGATCCGCGGGGTGCGCCCGGACCTCGTGGTCGCGCTGAACCACGCCGAGGGCTGGCCCGGCCCGGACGGGACGGTGGTCGGCTGGAACTCGGCCGACCACCGCGCGGTCGGGCGCGCGACGATCGACGCCGTCGGCGACGCCGGGAACCGCTGGGTCCACCCCGAGCTCGACGGCGAGGGACTCGAGCCGCACGAGGTGCGCCACGTCGTCGTCGGGCACTCGCCCGCGGCGCGGCACGCCGTCGACGTCACCGGGTTCGTCGACGCGGCCGTCGCCTCGCTGACCCACCACCGGCTCTACCTCGCCGCGCTCGACGAGCGCCCGGTGGCCGAGCAGGCGCAGGACGTCGTCGCGCGGATGGTCGGCGATCCCGGACCACCCGCGCGTGACGTTCGAGCTGCTGTTCTAGGTGGCCTCCGGCCTCGTGCGCACCAAGTGCGGCTATCCCGACAGTTTCTGCTCACGAGCGCGAAGGCACCCAGGTGGCGGCATACCAGTCGAGGAACGACGCCACCGACGCCTCGACCACCGGCGAGAGCGGCCCGGGCCGGTATCCGCGGGAGGCCACGCCGGCGTAGGCCGCCTCGCAGAGCGCCCAGTCCTGCTCCGAGGTCGCCCGCCACACCGCGGTGAGGGCCTCGACGTCGGCGTCGTCGAGGTGGGCGTCGGCGTGGACGAGGAAGCAGACCTCGACGTCGGTGGTCCCCGCGTCGACCGGGGTGAGCCGCGTCGTCATCGCGTAGTCGGCGTTGGCGTGCGCCCACAGGTTCGGCAGCCCGACGACCCGCAGGCTCCCGACGTCCTCGTCGGGCAACGTCCCCATGACCCGCGCGACCAGGCGGCCGTCGAGGGTCTCCGTCGTGAAGCCCGCGCGCAGCGGGAGCCGCGTGAACCGGTACCAGGACCCGCCCGGGAAGCTGACCTCGTCGGTCGGGAGTCCACGCGTCGCCCAGCGGGCGCGGGCCTGGGCCAACGCCGCGTCGTAGCGGGGGTTCGGGCGGACGTCGCCGTGGGTGCCGTCCTCGAAGTTCGACAGCGAGAACTCGGGGTGGCTGCCGCGGCAGTGGTAGCACTCGCGGTTGTTCTCCACGAGCGTCTTCCAGTTCGCCGCGACCCGGTAGCGATCCCGTGCAACGACCATCGCGTGCTCCAGCCCGTGGGGCGCGAGGTGGCGGGCGGCGGCGTCGGCGAACCCGTCGAAGGCCGGCGCCTCCCCGGGCGACGACGCGGCGGGGCAGACGAACACCAGGCCGGCGGTCTCGCGCACCGCGACGGGGGCGAGACGCACGCCCTCGGTGCTGAAGCGGTCGCCCATCAGCCGCGCCGAGCGCAGGCAGCCGTCGAGGCCGTAGACCCACTGGTGGTACGGGCAGACGAACGCCTTGGCGGTGCCGCGCTCGGCCGTCGTGACCCGCGAGCCGCGGTGGGCGCACACGTCGTGGTGGGCGTGCAGGGTGCCGTCGTGGTCGCGCACGACGATGACCTGGTCGCGCCCGAGGGTGACGCGGAACCAGTCGCCGGGGCCGAGCTCGCAGGAGTGGCCCGCGAAGGTCCACTGCCGGGCGAAGACGTGCTCGACGTCGTCGGCGAAGACGGCCGGGTCGGTGTAGGCGGCCTGGGGGAGGGTCCAGCGGAGCTCGGACACGGAGCCGTCGGACTGGGACCCGAATCGGACATGGAGCCGTCAGACATGGAATTCGCGGCCGAAGTGCGGGTCGAGCAGGGCGGGCCGGTCGAGGGTGAACGTCGCGATCGGGTGCCGCGACCGGCCGGCCGTCGCGAGCTCGGCGAGGATCCGCCCGATCAGCGACGCGAACTTGTACGCGTGCCCCGCGCCGACCGCGACGTGCACGTTCGGCGCCTCGGGCACGGTGTCGATGACGAAGTGCTGGTCCGGCGGGATCGTGTAGAGGCAGGTCTTGGTGTAGAGCTCGGGACCGCCGAAGCCGGGCACGTGGTCGGCGAGGAACTCCTCCTGGCGCTTGCGGCGCAGCGGATCGGCCTCGAAGGTCCGCGAGTCGGCGGTGACCTCGTGCCCGCCCATGTGCTGGCCGAGCTTCGTCGCGACCTCGCCGTAGACGGGGAAGCCGTAGAAGTTCTCCGCGCCGTGCCACATGAAGACGGGGAAGTTCTCGGGGGAGAAGTCGAGCAGGTTCGGGGTGGCGTAGTAGGTGACCTGCTCCTGCAGGACGGTCAGGGGGAGCTCGCGCCCGACGCCTTCGAGGACCTCGTTGGTGCGGGCGTCGGCGGTGACGACGACGTGCTCGGCCCGGTAGACCTCGTCGTCGGTGACGACCTCGACGTGGTCCCGCGCCGGGTGCAGCGCCCGCACCGGGGTGTTCTGCTCGACGTGCGCGCCGTGCCCGCGGGCGAGGGCGATGTGGGTCGCGTTGGCGCGGCGGGCGTCGACGATCCCGGATCGCTCCTGATAGATCGCCTGCTCGGTGCCGGCCAGGCGGAACTGCGGCCAGCGAGCTGTGACGGCCTTCGCGTCCATCTCCTCGATCGGCACCCCGTGGCGCGCGGCGACGGCGCGGTAGCCGTCCATGTTCCGCGTCCCGGTGTCGGCCCCGGAACGCGCCTCGACGTCCTCGATCACCAGCCCGCCGGTCTCGGTGACCAGCCGCTGACCCGAGACGCGCTCGACGTCGTGCCAGGTGTCGTAGGCGGCGGGCGCGAGGTCGGCGTAGGCGTCCTGGTGCTGGGCGTAGCGGATGATCCGGCTGTGGTCCTGGCTCGCGCCGCGGTCGTGGCCGAGGTGGTGGGCCTCGAGGCCGAGCACCGCGCCGCTCCTGCTCCCCGCGGCGCGGGCGAGCCAGTAGAGGGCGGCGGAACCGAGGCCGCCACACCCGACGACGACGTAGCGGTGTTCGCGATTCATGTGAGCCGACGTGCTCCCTGGTCGGGGATGGTCTTCCGGTGCCGTCCACCTTGATCGGGGGCGGGGCGCCGTGGTGCGGATCCGCGATGCGGGGAGTGACTGGTGTGAGAAGCCGGGCCTTATCGCTCCGCGGGCGCCACCGGCGGACGCCGTCGTCGGTCACGGTCCGGTGCTGCTCGCGCGTCGCCGGGCCACTCCCGGTCCGAGAGGGCACGATCGCGGCATGGATCTGGAGCTGCGGCAGCTGCGGACGTTCCTCGCCGTGGCCGCCGAGCTGCACTTCAGCCGCGCCGCACGCCGGCTCCACGTCAGCCAGCCCGCGCTGTCGCAGCAGATCCGCGCCCTGGAGCGCACGCTCGGGGTGGCGCTGTTCGACCGCTCCAGCCGCGCCACCGAGCTCACCCCGGCCGGGCGGGTGCTGCTCGACGCCGCGCCCCGGGTGCTCTACGAGGCGGAGCGGGCGCAGACGCTGGTGACGCAGGCCGCGAACGGGGCCGTCGGCCTGCTCACCGTCGGCTCGGTCGGCACCGCCCTCGCCTCGATCACCCCGCGCATCCTGCGCTCGATGCGCGCACGCTTCCCGGACCTGCAGCTCGAGGTCGCGCAGCAGGACACCTCCGCCCAGCTCGTCGCCCTCGCCGACGGCCGGCTCGACGTCGGGCTGGTGCGCGCCGCGGCCGCGACGGAGGCCGTGGCCGTCGAGCACCTCGTCGCCGAGCCGCTGCTCGTCGCCGTGCCGTCCGACCACCCCCTCGCGCAGGGGGCCTCGATCGTCCCGGAGGACCTCGCCGAGGAGCCGTTCGTGCTCTGGCCCCGGCCCCTCGGACGCGCGTTCTTCGACACCATCGTCGGGTACTGCCTCGAGCACGGCTTCAGCCCGCGCATCGTCGCCGAGGGCGCCGACATCGAGACCCAGCTCGGGCTGGTCGCGGCCGGACTGGGGGTGTCCTTCCAGCCCTCCTACTACGCCAACCTGCGTCCGCCCGGCGTCGTGTTCCTGCCCCTCGAGGGCGACGTGCCGCAGGTCGCGCTGCAGGTGGCGTGGCGGCGCACGGACCGCTCGCCGGCGGTCGCGCACTTCGTCGAGACCGCCCAGGAGTGCGCGCGGGCCTCCTGAGCGACCCGTCATCCGGCAGCCCGCTCCCGTTTCCGGTGCTAGCGTCGAGGGGGCCCGCTCGAACGACGAGGAGTCCTCCCCGATGGCCAGCCCCACCGCACCGGTGCTGCCCCTGCACATGCGCCGCGAACGGTTCGACCCGCCGGCCGAGATCGCCGCGGTGCGCGAGCAGCCGGGCCTCGGCCGCGTCGCCACCCCGATCGGGCGCCCCGCCTGGCTCGTCACCCGCTACGAGGACGCCCGCGAGGTCCTCGGCGACGCGGCCCGGTTCTCCAGCGCCGGGCTGCCGGTGATCCCCGTGCCGGGGGCCGACCCCGGCGGGCAGCGCGCCGGGAACCTGTTGATGCTCGACCCGCCCGAGCACACCCGGCTGCGGCGCCTGCTGACCGGCGAGTTCACCGTGAAGCGCATCCGCCGCCTCGAGCCGCGCATCGCGGAGATCGTCGACGAGCACCTCGACGCGATGGCGCAGGCGGGCCCGCCCGCCGACCTGGTGCCCGACTTCGCGCTCCCGGTGCCCAGCCTCGTCATCTGCGAGCTGCTCGGCGTGCCCTACGAGGACCGCGCCGAGTTCCACCGCCGCGCCGCGCGCCAGCTCGACCTGACCCGCCCGATGGAGGAGCGGATGAAGGTCGCCCTGGAGGGCCGGGCCTACATGAGCGAGCTGGTCGACCGCGCCTTCGCCGCGCCCGGCGAGGACATGCTCGGCATGCTCGTGCGCGAGCACGGTGCGGACCTCACCCACGACGAGCTCGTCGGCGTCGCCTCCCTGCTGCTGATCGCGGGCCACGAGACGACGGCGAACATGCTCGCGATCGGGACGCTCGCCCTGCTGCGCCACCCCGAGCAGGCGGCGCTGGTGCGCGACGATCCCGCGGCCGCCGCGCCCGCCGTCGAGGAGCTGATGCGGTTCCTCTCGGTGGTGCACACCGGAGTGCCGCGCGTCGCGACGGCGGACACCGAGGTCGCGGGGCAGGCGGTGGCGGCGGGCGACGTCCTCGTCGTCTCGCTGCCCGCCGCGGACCGCGACCGCGCGCTCGTCGAGGACCCGGACCGGCTCGACGTCGGGCGCGCCGCCGGCCACCACGTCGCCTTCGGGCACGGCGTGCACCACTGCCTCGGGGCGCCGCTGGCGCGCATGGAGATGGCCACCGCCTTCCCCGCGCTGCTGCGCCGCTTCCCGACGCTGGCCCCGGCGATCCCGTTCGACGACGTCGAATTCCGCTCGGCCAGCGTCGTGTACGGCCTGCGGAGCCTCCCCGTCACCTGGTGAGATCACGTCCGTCGAGCTGAGCTCCACCACCTCCGGCTCCCAGGAGAGGAACCCCCATGAAGATCCAGGCTGACCGCGACATCTGCATCGGCGCCGGGAACTGCGTGCTCGCCGCCGAGAACGTCTTCGACCAGGACGACGACGCGATCGTCGTCGTCCTGCAGGAGAACCCCGAGGGTCCCGACGCGGACGCCGCCCGCAACGCCGTCGGGTCGTGCCCGTCGGGGGCCCTCGCGATCCAGGAGACGTAGCGGAGCTCGACCATCGAGGAGGAGACGTAGCGCGCGCAGCTGTACCGCTTCCGACGAGTGAGGTCTGCGTGAGGAATCCCCGGTCGGCGCCCCGACGCTGCTAGCGTCACGCCGTGACCGGGCCGGGCCTCTCGTCGCGTCCGTTGCGTGCCGACGCGCTGCGCAACCACCGTGCGATCGTCGCCGCGGCGCGTGAGGCGTTCGAGCAGGTCGGTCCCGACGTGTCGCTCGAGGAGGTCGCGCGCCGCGCCGGCGTCGGTCCCTCGACCCTCTACCGCCGTTTCGCGGGGCGCGACGAGCTCGTCGCCGCGGTGTTCGCCGAGTACTTCGAGGAGGCCGTCGAGCCGCTGCTCGCCCGCGCCGCCACCGAGGTCGACCCGTGGGCCGCGGTGGTCCGCGTGATCGAGGAGATCGCGCGGGCCCTGCTGCACCGCCGCGGCATCCTGCGCGCGGCCAAGGACTCCGGGGTGTTCACCACCGAGCTGGCGCTCCGGTTCATCGGCCCGCTGTCGGACCTCGTCGCGCGGGCCCGCGCGGCCGGCGTGCTGCGACCCGACGTCGAGACCCGGGACCTGCCCGCCGCGGCCGTCATGGTCGTGGCCACCGCCGCACCGTTCGGCGAGGACATGCGCGTCGACCGCTGGGACCGCTACCTCGCCCTCGTGCTGGACGCCCTCGCCGGCGAGGGGCACCGCGGCACGCTGCCCCCGCTCGACCCGCCGCCGCACTGCGAGGTCGCCGAGCGCCTGGGGGTCGCCTGGACCGCCGCCCCGCCCGAGCCCTCCGGGTCGCCGACCCGCCCGACCGACCCCGCGGAGAACTGAGTGACCGGTACGGAGTCCCCGTCCCGCCCGAACCCCCTCCGATGGACGATCCGCGGTGACGGCCGCGCGCCCGGCCCCGGGGAGGTGGTGCGCCCCGAGGAGCGGATGAGCTGGGGCCGGACGGTCGGGCTGGGCATGCAGCACGTGCTCGCGATGTTCGGGGCGACGTTCGTCTTCCCCGTGCTCATGGGGCTCGACCCGAACCTCGCGATCCTGCTCTCCGGCCTCGCGACGATGCTCTTCCTGCTGATGACCCGCGGGCGGGTGCCGAGCTACCTCGGGACCAGCGCCTCGTTCGTCGGCGCCGTCACCGCCGTGCGCGCCGGCGGCGGGACGAGCGCGCAGGTCACCGGCGCGATCGCGGTGACCGGCGTCGTGCTCGCCCTCGTCGGCCTCGCGGTGCACCTCGGCGGCGCCCGCGTCATCTCGGCGATCCTTCCGCCCGCCGTCACCGGGGCGGTCGTGCTGCTGATCGGGCTCAACCTCGCACCCGTGGTGGCCGGCACCTACTGGCCCCAGGACCAGGGCGTCGCGCTCGTGACGATGGTCGTGGTCATGGTCGTCGCGGTGGCCGGCCGGGGGATGTTCGGGCGGCTCGCGGTGCTCGTCGGGCTGGTCGTGGGCTACGTGCTCTCCGCGGTGCTCGACGGGACGCTCGGACCGATCACGGCGCCGAACGCCTCCGGGGTGGTCTCCACCCACCTGCGGCTCGACCTCTCCTCGGTCGCCCAGGCCCCGTGGATCGGCCTGCCGTTCGGCTCGCCCGCCGTCCCCGGACTGCACCTGCCCGCGTTCAGCGGCGCGGCGATCGCCCTCGTCGTGCCGGTCGTCATCGCGCTGATCGCCGAGAACACCGGCCACGTGAAGGCGGTCGCGTCGATGACGGCCGAGGACCTCGACCCCTACCTGGGCCGGGCCCTCGCGGCCGACGGCCTCGCCACCGCCGTCGCCGGCGCGGTCGGCGGCTCCCCGACGACGACCTACGCCGAGAACATCGGCGTCATGGCGGCGACCCGGGTGTACTCCACCGCGGCCTACTGGGTGGCGGCCCTCGTCGCGGTGCTCATCGGCTTCTGCCCGAAGTTCGGGGCGGTCGTGGCGGCGACGCCGGGTGGGGTGCTGGGCGGGATCACCGTGGTGCTCTACGGGATGATCGGGCTGCTCGGGGCCCGGATCTGGGTGGAGAACCGCGTCGACTTCTCGCGGCCGGAGGTCCTCGTCCCGCTCGCCGCGGGGATCGTCATCGGGGTCGGCGACGTGGTCTTCCGGTTCTCCGGCGGCGAGTTCGGCGGGATCGCGCTGGGCACCGTCGTCGTCGTGGTCGGTTACCACCTGCTGCGCCGGCTCGCGCCCGGCCGGGGCGCCGGGCCGACCGGCACCGGACCGAGCGCCGCCGACCCGACGCCCGCCGTCACCGGGGAGGACGCCGGGGCGGGCCCGGGGCCGACCGAGCGCTGAGGGACCGGTCGACCGATCCATGGTTGACTGCTGCTCGCGGTCGGTCCTACATTCGTACTCAACCGGAACGTTGAGTACGAGGGTGGTGGCCGGCGGTGGACGACTCGCTCTCGCGGGCCTTCGCCGCGCTCGCCGACCCGATCCGGCGCGACATCGTCGCCCGCCTCACCGCGGACGACGCCACCGTGACGGAGCTCGCGGCGCCCTACGACGTGAGCCTCCAGGCCGTCTCGAAGCATCTCGGCGTGCTCGAGGCGGCGGGTCTGATCAGCCGCCGCCGGGACGGCCAGCAGCGCTGGGCGCACCTGGAGGTCGACGTGTTCGACCTGCTCACCGGCTGGATCGACCAGCACCGCCGCCGCGCCGAGCTCCGCTACCAGCGCCTCGACGCCGTCCTCGCCGACATGCCCCGGACCGACTCCAGGAGTGACCCGTGAACACCACGCTCGAGACCACCATCGCGGCCGACCCGACCGTCCCCGCGATCCGCATCACCCGCGAGTTCGACGCGCCGCCCGCGGCCGTCTACCGCGCCCACGTCGACCCCGAGCTGGTCGTCCGCTGGCTCGGCCCGCGCCGGTTGACGATGACCGTGCAGCGCTGGGATGCCGAGACCGGAGGCGGCTACCGCTACACCCACGCCGGCGAGGACGGCACGGAGCACCACTTCTTCGGGTCGTTCCACGAGCTGCGGGAGAACGAGCGGATCGTGCAGACCTTCACCTACGAGGGCTTCCCGGACGGCGTCGCCATCGAGACGGTGACGCTCGTCGAGCTCCCCGACGGCCGCACGCGGCTGGAGGGCTTCTCGCTCACCGACTCCTTCGAGGCCCGCGACGGGGCGCTCGCGAGCGGGATGAACGAGGGCATCATCGAGGGCTACGAGCGTCTCGACGAGGTGCTGGGAGGCTGACGCCGGGGGAGAGCGCCCCTGGCATCCGCGTGTGCGTCAGACGGCGGGGGCGCCGTCGAGCAGTGTCGACGCCGTCACGGACGCGAATCCCGCGACCGAGGTGACGGTCCGGAGGGTGTGGACGACGGCCCAACGGTCGCGCGTCGCCTCCCACCCCGCGGGCGGGCTCGCTGCCGACCACTCGAGTACCTGGGCGTTGATCGGGAGCTCGACGACCGCAGTGAGTCCGAGCGAGGTGAGCTGCAACGCCAACCCGGTCAGGGTCAGCGCGAACTCCGGGCGATGACCTGCCCGGGGTCGCACGGCCAGCAGGGCGGCGTTGGCCAGCACCGCCGCCGGGAGGAGCGGGCCCATGACCGGACGCAGGTTGCGCACCGTGGCCTGCTGCAGCTCGACGTAGGTGCCGGGCGTGAAGCGTCTGGTGCTCGGGCCGAGGCCGGTCCTGGTCCCGAAGAACACCCCCGAGCTGAGGGCGCTGAGCACGAGGGCGACGAACTGCACGATCTTGCTGGTCGACATACCGCGACGGGTCCCCCGATCCCGGAGGACCGTCACGGAACCGTGGAGCGGGCGACGGGAATCGAACCCGCGTAGCCAGTTTGGAAGACTGGGGCTCTACCATTGAGCTACGCCCGCGTGGCCCGGGACGAGCCGTGACCACCGTATCCGATGCTCCGTCACGCCGGCTCACGGCAGGGGTCGTCGCCGCCTCTCGGTCACTCCTCCGGGGTAGGCCGAGGCCCTACTTGATCGTTCAGTAGACGCTCTGTCACGGTCCAGTCCTCGACCCCGGCGTCGTGAGCCGGTACACATCCTGGATCGCCGGTCGTCGGGAGTTCCCGCTGAACCCGATCTGTGACCCTCACCTGGTACTTCACGGTAGGGCCCCTCGGATCGTCGACGATGGTCTCGGCGACAGCACCAGCGGAAGGGGGAACCACAGATGGACACGGAGCGCGACATGACGATCGACACCGACGAGGACCACATCGTGCGGGGTCTCGACTAGGGACGAGGGGGCCGGGTGCGGACGACGCCGTCCGCACACCCGTCGACACCCCGTGCCCTCGACGTCCGGCGGGGCTGCGCGTGCGGACGCCTACACTCACCCGCAACGGGGTGTAGCGCAGCTTGGTAGCGCACTCGCTTTGGGAGCGAGGGGCCGTGGGTTCGAATCCCGCCACCCCGACCGAGCACGACCGGCAGAAGTCCGCCCTCACCGGCCCAACGGCCGGCGACGGGGCATCACCGTGCGGCGGGCGATGCGCCATCCGGCGTCGGTGCGGACGACCGTGTCCTCGTAGGTGACGCTGCCGCAGGAACCGTCGGCGTTGATGCCGATGCCCTTGGACCGGGCGTCCACGTGGTCGTCGAGCGGGGACGTGGACCACGTTGGTCTCGTGGCGGCGCGAGGGCCGGCGCGCCAGCGCCAGCTCACGTCGGACCACGGGCTGACTCGTGAGTGCACCTCGTCGAGCGGTCGAGGTCCGTGATCTCGTCCGGTCGTCCGGATCGATCTTCGCGACTCCCGGGTCGGCGTCGAGGGCGTGGCGCACCGCGGGAGCCTCGCACGCGCGAGGATGGCCGTCGTGGGAATCGTCGACCGAGCGGTGCGCGACACGGCCTGGGCCACGATCGGCGTGGCCGGGGCCTTCGCCGGGATCCGGGTGATGGAGTCGTTCCGGCCGGAGGTCATCGCCGACCGCGCCGGCGCCCCGGAGGACCAGGCGGGCACCACGGAGCTCCCGCGCGCGTACTTCTTCTCCGCCGGCGCGATCGTCGCGAGCCCGGCGCTGGCCACGTCGGTGACGCTCCCGCGGTGGTGCGCGCCGCTCGGGCTGGCCGTCGAGGTGGGCGGCATCGGCCTGCGCGTGTGGGCCATGCGCACCCTGCGGGGGCACTACGCGCGCACGCTCCGGGTCGTCGACGGGCAGCCGGTGATCCGCGACGGGCCGTACCGCGTCGTGCGCCACCCCGGCTACCTGGGCGTGCTCCTGCTCTGGGCGGGTGCGGCCCTCACCGCCCGCAACGCCCTGGCCCCGGCGCTCGCCCTGACGGCCGTCGGCACGGCCTACCAGCACCGCATGGACGCCGAGGACGCGTTGCTGCGCCGCGACCTGCCGGGCTACGCCGAGTACGCCGCGACCACCGGGCGCGTGGTGCCGCGACCGGGCACGATCACGGCCGCGGTGCGGCGCCGGGCCTGACGATCCGGCGGTCCGGGTCGACGCGCACGACGACGACCGCCACGTCGTCGGCGTTGGAGCCCTCGGCGTGGCGCTGGGCCGCGGCCACCAGGCCGTCGGCGATCTCGTCGGCCTCGGGCAGCGCGTCACCGCCGGCGCCGAGGGCCCGGGCGACGCCGGGCTCGTCGAACTGGGTCCCGCCCGCGTCGCGGGCCTCGGTGATGCCGTCGGTGTAGAGGACGAGGGCGTCGCACGGGTCCAGCTCGACGACGTCGATCGCGGTCGGGTGCTCCGCGGTCAGGCCCAGGACGCGGCCGCCGCCGGGTCGCTGCTCGACGCGGCCGTCGGCGCGGCGCACGAAGGCCGGCGGGTGTCCCGCGCCGGCGATCGCGACGGTCCACCCGGCCCCGTGCCGGGTGAAGGTCGCGTAGATGGCGGTGACGAAGCTGCGCCCGGCGCCGAACCAGGACAGCAGGACCTCGTTGACGGTGTCGAGCACGACGGCCGGGTCGCTCTCCGAGTGCGCCGCCGTGCGCACCGCGGAGCGGGCCATCGCCGTGGTGCGCGCGGCCGCCGGGCCCTTGCCGCAGACGTCGCCGATCACGACGCCGAAGCCGTCCTGGAGGGGCACCACGTCGTAGAAGTCGCCGAGGACGTCGACGCCGGTGCCGCCGGGGGAGAAGCGGGTCGCGATCGTCGTGCCGGGCACGTGGGGCGGGTGCATGGGCAGCAGCGACTGCTGGAGCGTCTCGGCGAGCTCGGCGGAGTGGTCGGCGTAGTTCTGCAGGTCCCGCGCGGCCAGGCGCAGGGCGATCGCGTCGTTCGCGGCGGCCGCCAGGGTGCGCAGCGACTCGAGGTCGCTCGGTGGTCCACTCCCGGACCCGGCCGTCCATCGCGCACATGTTGCCCAGCACGTAGCCGTCCGGGTCGAGGATGGGCACGCCGATCCACGAGCGGGCGCCGAACGCCTTGATCTGGACGACGTCGCGCAGCCGGGGGTCGGCGGCGGTGTCGCCGACCACGACCTCCTCGCCGCTGTCCACCACGACCTGGCACGCCGCCTCGCGGGCCGGCACCTCGAACGTGCCCTCCGGTCCCCGGGCCAGATCGTGGTCGGGGGCGCCCTTGAGGAAGGAGCGGACCTCGTCGACGACCGTCATGTAGGCCATCGGCGCGTCGAGGATCGTGGCGGCGAGCGAGCAGAGGCGGTCGAAGGCCGCTTCCGGTCCGGTCTCCAGCAGCCGAGTGGCGCGGACCGCCGCGGCGCGGGACTCGGTCTCGACGCCGATACGTGCTTCGGTCACGGTCCCCTCCCCGCCGCTCGGACCTGCGCGACCCTACCGGTGGGATCGGGCGAAACGGAGTCGCGCACGACCGAATCCCGAGCCGTCGGAGGGGCCCTGGACCGGTCGGGCGTCGTCGTACCGACCGCTGGCTCAGCGCGTGCTCCCCGGTGTGACCGGGGTCGCGCAGCCCTACTCCAGCGCGGCCGCCCGGCGCGCCTCGCGCTCCAGGCGCGCCCGGTGTCCCAGGCGCCGGGCCGCCTCGTTCCCGGCCAGGTTCGGGTTGTCCGGGCGCAGCCCGACCGTCCCGTCGACGAGCTCGCGGCAGATGTCGGCGTGGCCCGCGTGCCGGTGGGTCTCCGTGGCGACGTGGACCAGCACGTGCCCCAACGTCACCTCGGCCCGGTCGGCGGGCCAGTGCGGCACCCGGCCGGGGGAATCGAGGTCGAGCTCGGCGATCGTGGCGTCCGAGTGCTCGGCGGCCCGGGCGTAGAGCCCGAGCACGTCCTCGCGGGACTCCTCGGCGGTCGCCCACATGTCCGCGTCCGGCTCGGGGTGGCTCTCGAACCACCCGGCGGTCTCGTCGAACGGCCGCCCGAAGACCGCGCCGAAGTACTCCGAGTCGATGATCGCGAGGTGCTTGACCAGCCCGAGCAGGTTGGTGCCGGTGGGGGTCACGGGACGGCGCACGTCGTACTCGCCGAGGCCCTCGAGCTTCCAGCGCAGGACCTCGCGCCCCTGGCGCAGGTACCGGTGCAGGACGTCCTTCTGATCAGGAGCGCTCACGCGGGCACCCTGCCACGTCCCCGGACCGGTCGGGGCCGGACGACGCGCGAGCTCCGTCGACGGGTCCCCGCTGGTCCGGCGGCCGGGCCGATGAGGCACGGTGGAGGCCGTTGACCCGATGGACCGGCACGACGAGCGTGCCCGGAAGGAGCAGGACCCGCGATGAGCGAGGGACCCAGGAGCGCCGCGCAGGCGGACGTCGGGGGCGAGGACCACCCCGTCGACGGGCCGGCGTCCACCGGGACGACGGGGGCGGGCGACGTCACCGGGTCCGCGCGGGACCAACGGCCACGAGACCCACGACGGCCACGAGGACCGACACGACGACGTCGGGCGCCGGGACGACGACGTCGGGTGCCGGGACGACGACGCCGGGTGCGGTGACCGCGTCGGACGACGCGACGGACCACCACGGCACGCCGATCCACGACGCCGGAGCGCGACGCGACGGCCCACGACGCGACGGCGGACGCCGAGACCGACCACCACGGCGTTACGACCGGCCACGCCGACGCCGACGCCACGACGGAGACCGTGCCCGCGGCCACGCTGCCCGGCCACGGGTCCGCGGCCGCCCCGGCCGGCGACGGCACCCCGGCGGCCGACGGCACCCCGGCGGCCGACGGCGACGAGGAGTGGGCCGACGCCGAGGACAAGGCCTACCGCAAGGAGCTCCGCAAGGGGTTCGCGTTCGGCACGATCGGCGGCCTCCTGATCGGCGCGATCGTCGCGCTGCTGCTCGGGGCGCTCGTCTGGCCCGGCTACCTGCTCGGCCCGGGCAAGCCGGACGACACCGCGAACCAGATCATCGCCGCGCTGGGCGCCAAGGACGGTCCCACCCTCGACCGCCTCTCGTGCAAGGGCGCCGACGGACGGTCGGTCACCCAGCTCTCCGGGCAGGTGCTGCAGTACATCACCAAGGTCGCGCCGGCCGGCCCGACCACGACGCTCATCGACACCGAGGCCCGCACCCCGGTCGACGTGACGCTGAGCGTCCAGGGCCAGACCCAGACGCTGCCCTCCGAGCTCGTGCTCGGGGAGTCGAAGGGCGACTGGTGCCTCAAGGGCCTCGCCCAGCGCCAGCAGCAGTAGTCCGCCCGCGGGAGGGCCGGCGTCCGACTACGCCGGCCACTCCTCCGGGACCTCGCGGGCGATCTCGTCGAGCCAGATGCGGGCCGACGAGTCCGACGGGGCCCGCCAGTCGCCGCGCGGGGAGAGCGAGCCGCCCGCGGAGACCTTCGGCCCGTTCGGGATCGCCGAGCGCTTGAACTGGGCGAACTGGAAGAAGCGCTGCACGAACACCTCGAGCCACTGCCGGATCTCGGGCAGCTGGTAGGCGACCCGGTCCTCCTCCGGGAAGTTCGGCGGCCACGGGCCCTGCTCGGCGTCGTGCCAGGCGTGCCAGGCGAGGAAGGCGATCTTCGACGGCCGCGATCCGTGTCGCAGCACCTGGAACAGGCTGAAGTCCTGCAGGTTGTACGGCCCGATCTTCTGCTCGCTGGACTGCACCGGGGCGTCCTCGGTGGCGGGGACGAGCTCCGGGGTGATCTCGGTGTCGAGCACCGACTGCAGGACCTCGGCGACGGCGTCGTCGAACTGCTCCGAGGAGATCACCCAGCGGATCAGGTGCTGGACGAGCGTCTTCGGCACGCCGCCGTTGACGTTGTAGTGCGACATCTGGTCGCCGACGCCGTAGGTCGACCACCCGAGCGCGATCTCGGAGAGGTCGCCGGTGCCGAGGACGATGCCGCCGCGCTGGTTCGCGGCGCGGAAGAGGTAGTCGGTGCGCAGGCCGGCCTGCACGTTCTCGAAGGTGACGTCGTACTCCGGCTCGCCGTGGGAGAACGGGTGGTCGAGGTTGCGCAGCATCAGCCGCGCGCTCTCGGTGATGTCGATCTCGGTGAAGCTCGTCCCGAGCGCCTCGCAGAGCCGCTGGGCGTTGCCCTTCGTGTGCTCGCCGGTCGCGAAGCCGGGCAGCGTGAACGCGAGGATGTCGCTGCGCGGGCGGCCGGCGCGGTCGAGCGCCCGGGCGGCGACGATCAGCGCGTGGGTGGAGTCCAGGCCGCCGGACACCCCGATGACGATCTTCGGCTGCTGCAGCGCCCGCATCCGCTGCTCGAGCCCGGAGACCTGGATCGAGTAGGCCTCGTAGCAGTCCTGCTCCAGGCGCTCCGGGTCCGCGGGCACGAACGGGAAGCGCTCGACCTCGCGGCGCAGGCCGAGGTCGCCCGACGGCGGGTCGAGGGTGAAGGCCACCGTGCGCCACCGGTCGAGCCGGTCCTCGTGGTGGCGGCGGTTGTCGTCGAACGTGCCCATCCGCAGGCGCTCGGCGCGCAGCAGGTCGAGGTCCACGTCCGCGACGCTGTGCTGCTCGCCCGCCGGGAAGCGCTCGGTGTCGGCGAGCAGCCGGCCGTTCTCGTGGATGCTCGTCTGCCCGTCCCACGACAGGTCGGTGGTCGACTCGCCCTCGCCGGCCGCGGCGTAGACGTAGGCGGCGGTGCAGCGCGCCGAGGCGGAGCGGGCCAGCAGCTGGCGGTCGTCCGCGCGGCCGACCGTGATCGGGCTGCCCGAGAGGTTCGCGAGCACCGTCGCCCCGGCCAGGGCCGCCTCGGCGCTCGGCGGCACCGGCACGAACATGTCCTCGCAGATCTCGGCGTGCAGCACGAGCCCCGGGACGTCCTGCGCGGCGAAGAGCAGGTCCGGGCCGAAGGGCACGTCGGCGCCGAGGAGGCGGATCGTGCCGCTCTGGTCGTCGCCCGCGGCGGCCTGCCGGCGCTCGTAGAACTCGCGGTAGGTCGGGCAGGTACGACTTCGGCGCGACGCCGAGGACCTGCCCGCGGTGCACGACGACCGCGCAGTTGTACATCCGGTGCCGGTGGCGCAGCGGGGCGCCGACGACGAGCACCGGGAGCAGGTCCGCCGAGGCCGTCACCACGTCCGCGAGCGCGGTCTCGACGGACTCGAGCAGCGTGTCCTGCAGCAGCAGGTCCTCGATCGAGTAGCCCGAGAGCGTCAGCTCGGGGAAGACGACCACGCCCACGCCGTCGTCGTGGCACTGCGCGGGCGACCGTCAGCAGCGACTCGGCGTTCGCCGGCGGGTCGGCGAGCGAGGTCGTCAGCGTGGCCGCCGCGACGCGCACGAAGCCGTGGCGGTAGGCGTTGGTGAAGTCGTTCGTGCCAGGCACGGTGGGCACGGCTCCCCTCGGTGATCACGGGCTGACCCGCAGTGTGCCCGGGCGCGCGGCGCGCTACCCCTGCTCCGCGGGGCGGCCGTCGCCGCTACACCCAGGCGAGCCCGCCGCGGTGGGTCCAGTAGTCCGACGGGGCCTCCGCGAGCCCGGCGAGCGCGGCCTGCTCGTCGTCGGTCGAGCGCGACCCCGGCCGCGGCGAGGTTGGACCGCAGCTGCTCGGGCCCGGCGGCGCCGGAGAGGACGACGTCGGCCCACGGCTGCGCGAGGATCCCGGCCAGGGCGACGGCGTCGGGCCCGACGCCGTGGCGCGCGGCGACCGCGGCGAGCGGCGCGGGCGGCTCCACGACGAGCCGGCCGTTGGCGACGCCCTCCTTCACCAGCACGAGCACCCCGTCGTCGTGGGCCGCGCGCAGCGCCTCGCCGGCCGAGGGCTCGAGCAGGTTCCACGTCGACTGCACGGCGGTGAACAGGCGCGCGCCGCCGACCTCGAGCGCGAGCCCGCGGCGCACCGCCTCGCCCTGCTCGGGGCCCGACGTCGAGAAGCCCAGCCGCACGCCGTGCTCGGCGCCCGTGGCCGCGAGCGCCTCGAGCAGGCCCCGGTCGGTGAACAGCGGCGAGTCGGTGGTCAGCGAGTGCACCTGGTAGAGGTCGGGCGGCCCGCCGAGGGCGTCGAGCGACTCCGCCCACTGGCCGCGGAAGTGCGCGAGCGTGTGCTCCTTGACCTCGTGCACCTCGGCGTCGGGATCCCAGTCCGCGGTGTAGCGGTAGCCCCACTTGCTCGAGACGGTCAGGGCGGCGCGCCGCCCGGGGTGCGCGGCGAGCCAGGAGCCGAGGAACTCCTCGGCCCGCCCGTAGGAGCGCGCGGCGTCGAACCGGCGGACCCCCGCCTCCCACGCCGCGTCGAGGGTCGCGTGCGCGAGGGCGCGGAGCTCGTCGGGGGAGCGGTGCACGCCGTCGCGGCCGAGGTTGATGTAGGAGGGACGCCCGAGCGCGGCGAGGCCCAGCCCGAGCCGGGGGAGCGCGTCGGTCACCACGCGACCACCCTAGGCGCGCCGCGCGGGAGGTCCGCGCTGGTCAGGGCCGCCACCGCACGGTGTCGGTCCGCACGTCTAGACTCGCGCCGACGCCCGGGCGGGCGCACCGACGTTCCTGAAGACTCCGCCGAGGTCCCCCGAGGGATCCGGGGGTCGTCCCCGTCGGCTCCGCCCCCGGGCCGCGATGGCATTCCCGCCCCGGAGGAGAACGAGCTGTGAAGTCCACCGTCGAGCACCTGTCGCCGACGCGCGTCCGTCTCGCGATCGAGGTGCCGTTCGACGAGCTCAAGCCGACCTTCGACCAGGCGTACAAGAAGATCGCCCAGCAGGTCCGCATCCCCGGGTTCCGCCCGGGCAAGGCGCCCGCGCGCATCCTCGACCAGCGTCTCGGTCGCGGCGTCGTCCTCGAGGAGGTCGTCAACACCGCGGTCCCGCAGAAGTACGGCGAGGCGGTCGGCGAGGCGCAGGTGACGCCGCTCGGCCAGCCGGACATCGAGGTCACCTCGATCGACGACGGCGACAAGATCGCCTTCACCGCCGAGGTCGACATCCGGCCCGAGATCACGCTGCCCGACTACTCGTCGATCTCGGTGTCGGTGGACGACGCCGAGGTGACCGACGCCGACGTCGAGGACCAGCTCACCGGGCTGCAGGCGCGCTTCGGCACGCTCACCGGGGTGCAGCGTCCCGCGGCGAAGGACGACTTCGTCGTCATCGACCTGTCGGCGACGGTGGACGGCGAGGCCGTCGAGGAGGCGCAGACCACCGGGATGAGCCACCAGGTCGGCTCCGGCCAGCTCATCGAGGGGCTCGACGAGGCCCTCGAGGGCATGTCGGCGGGGGAGACCAAGCAGTTCACCACCACGCTCGTCGCGGGCGACCACGCCGGCGAGCAGGCCGAGGTGACCGTCACCGTCCAGACGGTCAAGGAGCGCCAGCTCCCCGAGGCCGACGACGAGTTCGCCCAGCTCGCCAGCGAGTTCGACACCCTCGACGAGCTGAAGGCCGACCTGCGCGAGCGGCACGGCCGGGTCAAGAAGATGGAGCAGGCCGGCCAGGCCCGCGACAAGGTGCTCGAGGCGCTGCTCGAGGCGGCCGACATCCCGGTGCCCGAGTCCGTCGTCGCGCAGGAGGTCGAGGTGCGCGCCCACGAGGCCGTGCACGAGTTCGACCACGACGAGGACCGGCTCACGCAGTACGTCGAGTCCCAGGGCCAGACCCGCGAGGAGTTCGACACCGAGCTGCGCACCAACGCCGAGCAGGCGGTGAAGACCCAGCTGCTCCTGGACGAGATCGCCGAGAAGAGCGAGGTCCAGGTCGACCAGCAGGAGCTGATGGAGCGCATCTTCATGCAGGCGCAGCGCTTCGGGATCAGCCCCGAGGAGTACATCCAGCAGGCGCAGCAGGCCAACCAGCTCGGCGCGATCTTCGCGGACGTCCGGCGGGGCAAGGCGCTCGCCACGGTCGTCCAGGCCGCCACCATCACCGGCCCGGACGGCGAGCCCGTCGACCTGTCCGAGCTGTTCGGCCCGGCGACCCCGGAGGACGGGGAGACCGCGGCCGAGGTCGCCGACGAGACCGCGACCGTCGCGTCCGGTGACGACGGGGCCGACGAGGACGCGGTCGTCGTGGCCGACGAGGAGGCCACCGCGGGCGCCTCGTCCACCCCGCAGGGCTGATCACGCCGGGTCCGTCCCGGGATCGGTGAGCCGTGAGCGAACACGGGCCGTCGCGGGGCATTCCGGCGCTCCGTCGTCGTTAGTGTCGGTGGCAGCCGACGCCGGCACCGCGGGACCCGGGTCCGCGGCGGCCCGGCGTCCGACACCCACGTCAGCAACCCCACACGAGGAAAGCAGGGACAGGTGAGCCAGCACCTCTCGGACCCGTCCGGGGCGGTCATGCGTTCCGCCGGCGGGTCGATGACGCTCAACGACTCGGTCTACGAGCGCCTCCTGCGGGAACGGATCATCGTTCTCGGCCAGGAGGTCAACGACACGATCGCGAACCAGATCTCCGCGCAGCTCCTGCTGCTCTCGGCGGAGGACTCCACCAGCGACATCACGCTGTACATCAACTCGCCCGGCGGCTCGGTCTCGGCCGGCATGGCCATCTACGACACGATGCAGTGGATCGAGCCCGACGTGTCGACGGTGGCCATGGGCCTCGCCGCGTCGATGGGCCAGTTCCTGCTGTCGGCGGGGGCGCGGGGCAAGCGCCTCGCCCTGCCGCACGCGCAGATCATGATGCACCAGCCCTCGGGCGGGCTCGGCGGCACCGAAACCGACATCACCATCCGCGCGGAGTCGCTGCGCAAGCTCAAGCGGCAGCTCGCGGAGCTGATCTCGGAGCACACCGGGCAGACGTTCGATCAGATCACCGAGGACTCCGATCGCGACCGGTGGTTCGACCCGTACGAGGCGCTCGAGTACGGCTTCATCGACCACGTCGTCACCCGATCGAGCGACTCGCGGGCGAACGGCAACGGCAACGGCACGAGTGCCTGAGGAGACCGCGATGAGTGAGCTCTACCAGCCCGGTGGCCGCGCCGGGGCCAGTCCCGAGGCGCGGTACATCCTGCCGTCGTTCGTCGAGCGGACGAGCTACGGCGTCAAGGAGTCCAACCCCTACAACAAGCTCTTCGAGGAACGCATCATCTTCCTCGGGGTGCAGATCGACGACGCGTCGGCGAACGACGTCATGGCGCAGCTGCTGTTCCTGGAGTCCAACGACCCGGACCGCGACATCACCATGTACATCAACTCGCCCGGCGGCTCGTTCACCGCGCTCATGGCGATCTACGACACCATGCAGTACGTCCGGCCCGACATCGCGACGGTCTGCCTCGGGCAGGCCGCGTCGGCCGCGGCGGTCGTGCTCGCCGCCGGCGCGCCGGGCAAGCGCCTGGCCGTGCCGAACGCGCGGGTGATGATCCACCAGCCGGCCACCGAGGGCTTCTACGGGCAGGCCTCCGACCTGGAGATCCAGGCCAACGAGATCACCCGCATGCGCCGGCTGCTCGAGACCACGCTCGCGAACCACTCCAGCCGCACGCCGGAGCAGGTGCGCCAGGACATCGAGCGCGACAAGATCCTCACGGCGGACGAGGCCAAGGAGTACGGCCTCATCGACGACGTCGTGGCGAGCCGGAAGCTGTCGGCCAACCGCTGAGCGGTGGCCCGCCGCGGTGGGCGGTGCACGACGACCGCCCACCGCGTCGCCCGGCCGGGGCGGCGCGTCGCCGCCCGGGTCGGGCACTCGACCAGCAGGATCACCGCGCTCGAAGGAACTCCCGTGCTGACGGGGTCGACGGGTACGGTCAATCACGACAGCGCGCACCGTCCGGGTGCGCCGGACGGGACACGAGGTCTGCTGCGATGGCACGCATCGGTGACGGCGGGGACCTGCTGAAGTGCTCTTTCTGCGGGAAGAGCCAGAAGCAGGTCAAGAAGCTCATCGCCGGACCGGGCGTGTACATCTGCGACGAGTGCATCGACCTCTGCAACGAGATCATCGAGGAGGAGCTCGCCGAGGCCGGTGAGGTCAAGCTCGACGAGCTGCCGAAGCCGACCGAGATCCACGAGTTCCTCGACCAGTACGTCATCGGCCAGGACGACACCAAGAAGACGCTGTCGGTCGCCGTCTACAACCACTACAAGCGGGTGCAGGCGGGCGAGAAGAACCGCGAGAACTCCCGCGGGGACGACGTCGTCGAGCTGGCGAAGTCGAACATCCTCATGCTCGGCCCCACCGGCTGCGGCAAGACCTACCTCGCGCAGACCCTCGCGAAGCTGCTCAACGTCCCGTTCGCGATCGCGGACGCGACGGCGCTGACCGAGGCCGGCTACGTCGGCGAGGACGTCGAGAACATCCTGCTGAAGCTGATCCAGGCCGCGGACTACGACGTCAAGCGGGCCGAGACCGGCATCATCTACATCGACGAGGTCGACAAGATCGCGCGGAAGTCGGAGAACCCGTCGATCACGCGCGACGTCTCCGGCGAGGGCGTCCAGCAGGCCCTGCTGAAGATCCTCGAGGGCACCACCGCCTCGGTGCCGCCGCAGGGCGGGCGCAAGCACCCCCACCAGGAGTTCATCCAGATCGACACGACGAACGTGCTGTTCATCGTGGCGGGCGCGTTCGCGGGCCTCGAGAAGATCATCGCGGAGCGGGTGGGTCGCGGGGGTCTCGGCTTCGGCGCCGACATCCGCTCCAAGGCCGAGATGGAGTCCGCCGAGTCCTTCGGCGACACCATGCCCGAGGACCTCATCAAGTTCGGCCTGATCCCCGAGTTCATCGGCCGCGTCCCGGTGATGGCCTCGGTGTCGCACCTCGACAAGCCGAGCCTCGTCCAGATCCTCACCGAGCCGCGCAACGCGCTGGTGAAGCAGTACCAGAAGCTCTTCGAGATGGACGGGGTCGAGCTCGAGTTCGAGCCGGACGCCCTCGGGGCCATCGCCGACCAGGCCATCCTGCGCGGGACCGGCGCGCGTGGTCTGCGGGCGATCATGGAGGAGGTCCTGAACCCCGTCATGTACGACATCCCGAGCCGCGACGACGTCGCGAAGGTGGTCGTCACCGAGCAGACGGTGAAGAACAACGTGAACCCGACGATCGTGCCGCGCCAGCCGGCCCGTCGGGAGCGTCGCGACAAGTCCGCCTGATCCCCGCCTGTGCGGCGGTGAGGGCCGCACCCCTCAGAGGTGCGGGAGCGCCTGCCGCCCGGGCTGGGCGAACGGCAGCGCGGGCGGCGCCACGTGCGCCCCGAGGAACGCCGCGACCTGGGGCAGGATCGACCCGATGTAGGTGCCGTCGTGGCGGCCGGGGCTGATGCTCGAGAACTGCGGGTGCGCGAGCGCGATGTAGCGGCGCACCGGGTCGGCGAACGCGTCCCGGTCCCCGCACCAGATGCCGGTCGGGGTGCTCGCGAGCTCGGGGTAGAAGCGCAGCGGGTCGTTGGCGATCCAGTCGGCGGTCCCGGCGAACGGCCGCTTCGCGGCCACCCGCGGGTCGAGGAACAGGCCCGGGGACATCGCGGCCACCGCGCGCACCGGAGCGGCCCGGTGCACCCGCTCCCGCGCGTACATGAGCGCGCCCGCGCCGCCCATCGAGACCCCCGCGGCGAGCACCGGGACGCCCCCGCTCTCGCTCGCGAGCCCACGCTGGCTCATCCACCCCGGGAGCTCGTCGAGCAGCATGCGCATCGGGTCGTCGCCGGGGCGGACGTCGTGCCAGTAGCTGTCGCCGCCGTCGAGGGCCGCCACCACGAAGGGCGGGACGCCGCCGGTCCAGGCGGCGCCGAGGGCGTGGCGCATGCCGGGGTCGCCCCACCACAGGGCGTTGGCCCCGAGGCCGTGCAGGCCGACGCAGACCGGGAGCGTCGCGCGGTCCCGGCCGGGCGGGGAGGTGACGACGAGGCGCACCGCGCGGCTCCGGGCGGCCGAGGTCACCCACTCGACGGTGGTGTCGGCCTGCGTCGACCGGGGCGCCCGGACCGGGGCGGGTACCCGCAGCCGGACCGGCGCGGGGGTCTCCACGGAGCCGGCGAGGGATGCGCTCCCGGCCGCCAGGGCCGCGACGCCGACCGCGGCGGCACCCCCGGCGAAGAACTGCCGGCGGGTCAGGCGGCGCATCGGCCCCGGCACCGCGCTCCCCCCACGGCCGCTCCCGGCCCGTCGTCGGGCGCGGGCGTCCTCATCGACCATCGCCGTCGATGCCGGTGACCCGGGAGGCGCCCGCGTAGATGTTCATCGAGCGCCCGCGCAGGAAGCCGACCAGCGTCATGCCCGCGTCGTCCGCCATCTCGACGGCGAGCGACGACGGCGCCGACACCGCGGCCAGGGCGGGGACCCCGGCCATGACGGCCTTCTGGGTCAGCTCGAACGACGCCCGCCCCGAGACCATGAGCACCGTACCGACGGCCGGGACGCCCCCGGAGAGCAGGGCGTGGCCGATGACCTTGTCGACGGCGTTGTGCCGCCCGACGTCCTCCCGCACCGCCAGCAGGGTCCCGTCCGCGGCGAACAGGCCGGCGCCGTGCAGCCCGCCGGTCGAGTCGAAGACCTTCTGGGCGGCGCGCAGGGCGTCGGGCAGCCCGAAGAGCACCTCGGCCGGGATCTCCACCGGGTCCTTCTCGGGGGAGAACACGGTGCGGGTGCGGACGGCGTCGAGCGAGGCCTTGCCGCAGACCCCGCACGAGGACGTCGTGTAGAAGCGGCGCTCGACCGAGTCGTCCGGCGGGGCGACGCCGGGCGCCAGTGCGAGGTCGAGGACGTTGTAGGTGTTGCGGCCGGTGTCGTCGACCGAGTCG
This sequence comes from uncultured Actinomycetota bacterium, assembly GCA_963716955.1. GTDB lineage: Bacteria > Actinomycetota > Actinomycetes > Mycobacteriales > Pseudonocardiaceae > Actinomycetospora. The sequence continues at coordinate 38,545 of CAVQUY010000005.1, read as the reverse complement.
CAGTAGCGCGCGGTCACGATGTCGTCGGCCGAGGTGATCACGCCCTCGGTCAGCAGGAAGCCGTGGGCGAGCTCGACGTCGTGCCCCGGCGTCCGCATCGTCACCGCGAGCGCGCGGCCGTCCACCCGCAGCTCCAGCGGCTCCTCCGCGGCCAGCGCGTCCGGGCGCCGGCTCACACCCTGCTCGCGCACCCGCACCACCGGGCGCCGCACCGTCACTCGTCCCACTGTCGGCTCCTACCCCTGGCGATGCCGACCATCGTCGCACCGAGCGGCCCGTTCCCGCCGGAGGTGACAGCATCTCCCGCGATGAGCACCCTCGAGGAGTGGTGGGCCGAGGTCGTCACCGAGCTGGGCATCGGCGAGCTCGGTGACCTCGTGGACCCCGGGGTCGCCCAGCCCCTCGTGCTCGACCTCACCCGCGACGTCGCGCACGGCGTGGCCCGGCCCGCCGCGCCCCTCACCGCGTACCTGCTCGGCCTCGCCGTCGGGCGCGCCGCCGGTGCCGGACCGCCCGAGCCCGAACTCGCCGCACGCTGGGCGGCCCACCTCGCCGCGCTCGCGCGGGGTGAGGAACCGGACGAGTCGTAGGATCGACGGTGATGCGGTACGAGCCCTGGGCCATCCCCGACGGCATGTCCTCCTCCCCGGAGTCCGACGCCGCCGGCGACACCGACCCCGACGAGATCGCCCAGCTCCTGGCGGCGGCGGGCGGTGACACGACGCCGGGCGGCGCGGCGATGAGCGACGCCCTGGTGCGCACCGGGCCCGACCCCGACGCGGTGCCGGCGGCCGAGCACGACTCCCCGGAGGACCTCGCCGTCCTGCGCGAGGTCGAGGCCGACCTCGACCGGCGGTGGCCCGAGACCCGGATCGAGCCCTCGCTCGACCGGATCCGCGCCCTGTGCGACGTGCTCGGCGAGCCCCAGCGCTCCTACCCCGTCGTGCACGTCGCCGGGACCAACGGCAAGTCCTCGGTCACCCGCATGATCGACGCCCTGCTCACCCGGATCGGCCCGCGCACCGGGCGCTACACCAGCCCGCACCTGCAGCGGGTCACCGAGCGCATCGCGATCGACGGCCACTCGATCTCCGCGCGCCGCTACGTCGACACCTGGCGGGAGATCGCGCCCTACGTCGGGGTGGTCGACAAGGCCCGCGACGCCGTCGACGGCATCCACTGCTCCAAGTTCGAGGTGCTCACCGCGATGGCGTTCGCCGCCTTCGCCGACGCCCCGGTCGACGTCGCGGTCCTCGAGACCGGGCTCGGCGGCTCCTGGGACGCCACGAACGTCGCCGACGCCGCGGTCGCCGCGATCACGCCGATCGGCCTGGACCACATGGCCTACCTCGGTTCGGACATCACCGGGATCGCCCGGGAGAAGGCCGGGATCATCAAGCCCGGCTCGGTGGCGCTGCTCGCCCAGCAGACCCCCGAGGTGGCGCAGGTGCTGCTCGAGCGCGCCGTCGAGGTGGGCGCCGAGGTCGCGCGCGCCGGCATCGAGTTCGGGGTGCTGGAGCGCTCGGTCGCCGTCGGCGGCCAGCAGCTGCGCCTGCAGGGCCTCGCGGGCGAGTACGACGACATCTACCTGCCCCTCTTCGGCGAGCACCAGGCCGGGAACGCCGCCCTCGCCCTCGCCGCGGTCGAGGCGTTCTTCGGGGCCGGCGAGTCCCGGCGCCTCGACATCGAGGCCGTCCGCGACGCCTTCGCCGCGGTCCGCGTGCCCGGCCGGCTCGAACGGCTGCGCTCGGCGCCCACCGTCGTCGTCGACGCGGCCCACAACCCGCACGGCGCCGCCGCGGCCGCCGCCGCGGTCCGGGCCGAGTTCTCGTTCCGGAAGCTGATCGGGGTCGTCGCGATCATGGGCGACAAGGACGCCGACGGCATCCTCGCCGCGCTCGAGCCGGTCCTCGACGAGATCGTGGTGACGGGGATGTCCTCGCCCCGCGCCTTCGACCCCGACGAGCTCGGCGGCCTCGCCGTCGGGCGGTTCGGAGCGGGGCGGGTCGTCGTCGAGACCCGGATGGACGCGGCCCTCGAGACCGCGATCACGATGGCCGAGGAGACCTCCGACGACGACGAGCCGGTCGCCGGCGGCGGGGTGCTCGTCATCGGGTCGGTCGTGGCCGCGGGGGAGGCCCGCACGCTGCTGGGACGGGAGCCGTCGTGAGCGAGCAGCAGGGCGTCGCGCGGCCCCCCGACGCCCGCCGCGCCTTCCGCGGGCCGGCCAGCGCCTGCCTCGTCCTCGAGGTCATCGCCGTGCCGCTGGTGCTGCCGGTGATGGCCAAGGTGGAGGGCGGGATCACGCCGCCCAAGCTGGCCCTGGTCCTCGTGCTGACCGTCGGGATGATCGTCGGCTGCGTCGTCATCTCGCGTCCCTGGGGCCTCGCCTTCGCCGTCGGCCTGCAGGTGCTCATGCTGCTCGGGTTCGTGCTCTCGACGTCGCTCGGCGTGCTGGGGCTGGTCTTCTGCCTCGTCTGGGGCCTCATGCTCTGGATGCGCCGCGAGGTGATCCGGCGCCAGGCCTCCTGGCCCACCGACTGACGCGGGCCGGCCGGGTGCGGCCTCTCCCGGCGGTCCCGCGCCTCGCCCCACCGGGCGGGCGTTCTCCCTCCCCGGCCACGCTAGGCAGTCGATCATGATTTCTGCGACGCCCGCGTCGTCGCGCAATCCATGATCAATTGCCTAGCGTCCCGAGGTCCGGTAGCCCGTCGGGAACCGGCTGCCCGCCGACGCCGTCGAATCCGCGTGGACCTGCACCGGCCGTTCCGGCACGACGACGCCATCGCCAGCGGTGCGCTCGCGCGCCACCAGCTCACCGACGGCTCGTTCCGATCCCTGTTCCCCGGGGTGTCCGTGGGCGAGGGGTCCACCGTCACGGCGGCGCTCCGCGCGGCAGGTGCCGTGCTGGCCTACCCGGGGGCGGTCGTGGCGGGCCTCGCGGCGGCCGCGTTGTGGGACGTCGACGTCGCCCCGGGTGACACGACGGTGGGTGGATCCGCGGAGTCCGTCCGCGGGGGCGACCGCCCTGGCGGCTGCCGCGCCCCCCGGGCCCGGACGGGGAGTGCGACGGCGGTCTCAGTAGGCTCCTCCCCGCCTGAACCGTGGAGTCGAGGAGTGAGGAGTGCCGTGTCCGACGAGCGCACCCTGGTGCTGGTGAAGCCCGACGGCGTGCAGCGCGGCCTGGTGGGCGAGGTGATCTCGCGCATCGAGGCCAAGGGTCTGCGCCTGGCGTCGCTGGAGCTCAAGACCGTGGAGCGCTCGCTGGCCGAGCAGCACTACGCCGAGCACGCCGAGCGCCCCTTCTTCGGCGAGCTGATCGAGTTCATCACCTCCGGCCACGTGGTCGCCATGGTCGTCGAGGGCCCGCGGGCGATCGCGGCGTTCCGGCAGATCGCGGGCGGCACCGACCCCGTCGAGAAGGCCGCCCCGGGGTCGCTGCGCGGGGACCTCGCGCTGGAGACCGGGTCGAACATCGTGCACGGCTCGGACTCGCAGGAGTCCGCCGAGCGCGAGATCAAGCTCTGGTTCGGCTGACCTCTACCCTGGGCGGCATGTCCGTCGACGCCGTGACCCGCGGTGGCGCGCCCGAGTCGGTCTGGGACCGCCTCGAGCCGCTGCTGCCCCGGGTCCGCAAGCCCGTGCAGTACGTGGGGGGCGAACGCAACGCGACGGTGACGCCGTGGGACGACGCCCGGGTCCACTGGGCGCTCTGCTACCCGGACGCCTACGAGGTGGGCCTGCCCAACCAGGGCCTCATGATCCTCTACGAGGTCCTCAACGAGCGTCCCGACGCCCTCGCCGAGCGCACCTACGCCGTCTGGCCGGACCTCGCCGCGCTGATGCGCGAGCACGGGGTCCCGCAGTTCACCGTGGACGGCCACCGTCCGGTGAGCGCGTTCGACGTCCTCGGCGTCTCGTTCGCCACCGAGCTCGGCTACACCAACCTGCTCGAGATCCTCGACCTCGCGGGTGTCCCGCTGCACGCGGCCGAGCGCACGGGCGAGCACCCGCTGGTGCTCGCCGGCGGGCACGCGGCGTTCAACCCGGAGCCGATCGCGCGGTTCGTCGACCTCGTGGCGCTCGGGGACGGCGAGCAGGTCGTCGGCGAGATCACCGAGGTCGTGGCCGCGGCGAAGGCCGAGGGCCTGGACCGCCGCGCGACGCTCGAGCGGCTCGCCGGGGTGCCCGGGATCTACGTGCCGGCGCTCTACGAGGTCGCGTACGGCGAGGACGGCGCGATCACCGAGGTGCGCCCGACGACGGACGCCGCCCCGGCCCGCGTCCACAAGCGCACGACGTCCGACCTCGACGACTGGCCCTACCCGAAGGCGCCGCTGGTGCCGCTGGCGGAGACCGTCCACGAGCGGATGAGCGTCGAGATCTTCCGCGGCTGCACGCGCGGCTGCCGCTTCTGCCAGGCCGGGATGATCACCCGCCCGGTGCGCGAGCGCTCGAAGCGGGGCGTCAGCGAGATGGTCGAGCAGGGGCTGGCCGCCTCGGGCTACTCCGAGGTCGGGCTGCTCTCGCTGAGCTCGGCCGACCACTCCGAGATCGGCGAGATCGCGAAGGGCCTCGCCGACCGGTACGAGGGCACCGGCACCGGGCTCTCCCTGCCCTCCACCCGGGTGGACGCCTTCAACGTCGACCTCGCCGAGGAGCTCACCCGCTCCGGGCGACGCTCGGGCCTGACGTTCGCCCCCGAGGGCGGCTCCGAGCGGCTGCGGCGCGTGATCAACAAGATGGTCTCCGAGGAGGAGCTCATCAGCACCGTCTCGACCGCCTACGAGCACGGGTGGCGGCAGGTGAAGCTGTACTTCATGTGCGGTCTGCCGACCGAGACCGACGAGGACGTGCTGCAGATCGCGACGATGGCCCACGAGGTCATCCGCGCCGGGCGTCGTGCGGCCGGCCGGGGTGACGTGCGGACCACGGTGTCGATCGGCGCGTTCGTCCCCAAGCCGCACACGCCGTTCCAGTGGGCCGCGCAGGCCGCGCCCGAGGTCGTCGACAACCGGCTGCGGAAGCTGCGTGAGGCCATCAACTCGGATCGCTCGCTCGGCCGCAACATCGGGCTGCGCTACCACGACGGACAGCCGTCGCTGATCGAGGGACTGCTCTCGCGCGGCGACCGGCGCGTCGGTGCCGTCATCGAGGCGGTCTGGCGCGACGGCGGCCACTTCGACGGCTGGAGCGAGTACTTCTCGTTCGAGCGGTGGGAGGCCGCCGCGGCCCGCGAGCTCGCGCCGCTGGGCGTGGACCTCGCCTGGTTCACGACCCGCGAGCGCGACGGCGACGAGGTCCTGCCCTGGGACCACCTCGACTCCGGGCTCGACCGCGGCTGGCTCTGGGACGACTGGCAGGACGCGCTCGACTCGCGGGAGCAGGACGACTGCCGCTGGACGCCGTGCTTCGACTGCGGCGTCTGCCCCCAGATGGGCACCGAGATCCAGATGGGGCCGTCCGTCGGCGAGATGGTCGCGGCGGGCCGGATGCTCCCGCTCACCCCGGTCGAGAGCCGGACGTCGACGCCGGTGCGCAACCCGGCCCTGGCGTCGTCGCCGACCGAGGGGCCCGACGCGTGAGCCGGAACGGCACGGCCGCGCACCCCTCGGCGCCGACCGTGGCGAAGGTCCGCATGCGCTTCGCGAAGCGGGGCCGGGCCCGGTTCAGCTCGCACCGGGACGTGGCGCGGGCGATGGAGTGGGCGCTGCGCCGGGCCGGGGTGCCGGTGTCGCTGTCGCACGGGTTCAGCCCCCACCCCCGGCTCTCCTGGATCGGGGCCGCGCCGACCGGGGCGGCGAGCGAGGCGGAGTTCGTCGAGATCGGGCTGACCGAGGACCTCGACCCGGCCGCGATGGCCCGCGAGGTCGACGCGGTGCTGCCCGAGGGGCTCTCGGTGCTCGAGGTGGTGCGCGCCGGGCCCGGCGCGCTGGCGGACCGCATCGACGGGTCCGTCTGGCGCATCGCGATGCCCGGGGTGGAGCCGCACCTCCTGGCGGAGGCGATCGCCGTCCTCGAGGCGACCCCCGTCGTCGAGGTCGAGCGGATGACCAAGAACGGGATGCGGACCCTCGACGTCCGCGCGGCGTTGGTGCGGCTCGACGTCACGGAGCCGCTCGACGGACGTCACCCGAACGATGCACGATCCGCAGATGACGCGCCGGGAGACGGCTCGCGACGGCCCGATGACGCCGTTCGGCGCGCCACGGGAGAGGTCACCGACCGCCGTGCCCGTGCGGGCGCGTCGGTGTGTGGGACACTGTCGGTGGTCGTACGGCACACCACGCCGGCTGTACGACCCGACGACGTGGTGAGCGCGCTGCGCACCGTCGCCGGGCTGGAGCCGCCCGTCCCCGTCACCGCGACGCGGACGGCGCAGGGCCGGCTCGGCGCGAGCGGAGAGTTGCTCGACCCGCTCGAGGCGGACCGCGCGACGACCGGTCGCGAATCCGTCCCCGGGTGGCACGCCGACGAGGACCGCTCGGTCTGAGACCGGCGCGGGGCCCGACCGGGTCGCCGCCGGAGGACACCGAGCGCTGAGTTTCGGCGGTCGTCGGCACCCGAAGCCGGAGACCGCTCGGCGAGACCACGCGATGCCCTCGTGTGGCCGCGACCTCCAGGGTCGCGCCCGGGGGCCGAAGGAGTTGCATGACCGAGAACGAGGCCCCGCTCCCCGCCTCTTCACCGACGGGTCGTCCCGACGACGCGGCGCTGGCGGCGCTGCCCGACAAGCTGCGGGTGCACGCGCTCGCCCGTCTGGTCGGGTCGTCGAGCCGCGAGGTGCTGGCCGTGCTCGCGCGGCTCGACGTCGCGGCCCGCAGCGCCCAGTCCACGGTCGACCGTGCCACGGTGTCGCAGGTCGTCGACGAGCTCTTCCCGGCCGGGGCCGCCACCGAGACCCCCACGACGAGCGCCGCGGCGCCGGCCGACCCGGTGGTCGCCGACCCCGCACCCGGTGTCGACCGGTGACGCCGAGCCGGCCGGCGACGGGTCCGCCCTGGTCACCGGCGCGATCGGCGGCGCCCCGGCCGCCCCCGCCGCGCTCTTCCTCGCCCCGGACGTGGTGACGCCCGAGGCCGAGGCCGAGGCCGAGGGCACCGGCCGCCGTCGTCGCCGGAGCAGCCGCTCGAGCGGGGTCGTGACCCCGGACGAGACGGCCGAGCCGGCGACCCCGGAGGCCCCGGTCCCCGCGGCGGCCCAGGACACCTCGGAGGCCGAGGAGCCGGACGAGTCCGACAGCGGCACCGATGCGCAGGGCGGCGACGCCGACGACGACGACGGCGGGCGCAAGCGCCGTCGTCGCGGACGCCGGGGCCGCGGCCGTGGCCGGGGTGGTCCCGACGACGAGTCCGGCGAGGACTCGGCCGAGAGCGCCGACGAGGAGTCCGCCGACGGCTCCTCCGCGGACGACCAGTCCGACGACGACGAGGGCGACGACGCGACCGACGAGGACTCCGACGCGGACTCCTCGGACGACGCGGCCTCGTCCGGGTCGTCGCGCCGACGCCGGCGTCGGCGCCGCCGGAGCTCCGAGGACTCCGGCGACGGGTCGTCGACGCCCGACGACCCGCCCAACACGGTCACCCACGTCCGGGAGAAGACCGAGGCCGAGGCCCGGAAGCGCTCGAGCGACGACGAGGTCAAGGGCGTCAAGGGCTCCACGCGCCTCGAGGCCAAGCGCCAGCGCCGCCGCGACGGGCGCGAGCAGGGCCGTCGCCGGCCCGCGATCCTCTCCGAGTCGGAGTTCCTGGCCCGCCGCGAGGCTGTCGAGCGGACGATGGTCGTGCGCCAGCAGGCCGACCGGAACCAGATCGGCGTGCTCGAGGACGGGGTGCTCGTCGAGCACTTCGTCGCCGGCAGCGGCCAGAACTCCATGGTCGGCAACGTCTACCTCGGCCGCGTGCAGAACGTGCTGCCCTCGATGGAGGCGGCCTTCGTCGACATCGGCCGGGGCCGCAACGCGGTGCTCTACGCCGGCGAGGTCAACTGGGACGCGTCGGGCCTGGAGGGCAAGCAGCGCAAGATCGAGCAGGCGCTCTCCTCCGGCGACAGCGTGCTCGTCCAGGTCACCAAGGACCCGGTGGGCCACAAGGGTGCACGCCTGACCACCCAGATCAGCCTGCCCGGCCGCTTCCTGGTCTACGTGCCCGGCGGCGGGGCGACCGGCATCAGCCGGAAGCTCCCCGAGCCGGAGCGCAAGCGCCTCAAGGACATCCTCAAGCGGATCGTGCCGTCGGAGGCCGGCGTCATCATCCGCACGGCCGCCGAGGGCATCGAGGAGGCCGAGCTCGAGCAGGACGTGCGCCGGCTGGCCGCGCAGTGGGAGGTCATCGAGCGCACCGGGCGCGAGGCGGCCGAGGGCGGTGGCGGTGGCGGCAAGGGCAAGGGGTCCGGCAAGGGCTCGTCCAAGGCGCCGACGCTGGTGCACGAGGAGCCCGACCTGCTCATCCGGGTCGTGCGCGACATGTTCAACGAGGACTTCTCCTCGCTGGTGATCTCCGGTGAGCAGGCCTGGGAGACCCTCGAGGGCTACATCTCCCACGTCGCGCCGGAGCTGGTGCCGCGGCTGTCCCGCCACACCGGCCCCGAGGACGTGTTCAGTGCGTACCGGATCGACGAGCAGCTGGTGAAGGCGCTCGACCGCAAGGTCTGGCTGCCCTCCGGCGGCACGCTGGTGATCGACCGCACCGAGGCCATGACGGTCGTCGACGTCAACACCGGCAAGTTCACCGGCTCCGGGGGCAACCTCGAGGAGACGGTCACCCGCAACAACCTCGAGGCGGCCGAGGAGGTCGTGCGCCAGCTCCGGCTGCGCGACATCGGCGGCATGATCGTCATCGACTTCATCGACATGGTCCTGGAGTCCAACCGCGACCTCGTGCTGCGCCGGCTCACCGAGTGCCTCGGCCGGGACCGCACCCGCCACCAGGTCGCCGAGGTCACCTCGCTCGGCCTCGTGCAGATGACCCGCAAGCGCGTCGGGCAGGGCCTGCTCGACGAGTTCTCCACGCCCTGCGAGCACTGCAAGGGCCGCGGCGTGATCGTGCACACCGACCCCGTGACCGGCGGGCACGAGCACGGGCGGTCGGGGCAGAACGGGTCGTCGGGGTCCTCCTCGGGCTCGTCGTCGTCCGGCTCGTCCCCGACTCCGGCGCCGGCCACCGCGACCGCGGACCACACGCCGGAGAGCAACGGGTCCGGGCAGAACGGTCTCGGGCTCCGGACGCCGCCGCGGCCGGGGTCGGCGCGGCGCCTCGTCCGAGGGCGGGTCGCCGACGACGGTGGCCTCCTCGGTCACCGCGGGCGCGGCGTCCCCGAACGGGCTCGACGGCCACGTCCCCACCCCCGCCGAGCTCGCCCAGCGCCGCGGTGCCGGGGTCGAGGACGCCGAGGAGCCCGAGGTCGGGCTCGAGGTGGAGCAGGCGCAGGAGAGCACCGGGACGCCGGAGGTCGCCGACGAGGCCGGTGCCCCCGAGGAGAGCCGGACCCCCGACGAGCCGGTGACGCCGGTCGCCGAGGAGCCGGAGGTCGAGCTCGAGGTCGAGCAGGCGCGGGAGAGCACCGGGACGCCGGCCGGCGAGGAGCCCGAGCAGCCGGAGGCGCCGGCGACCCCCGTGGTGGCGGCCGACGCCGACCAGCCGGAGACGCCCGCCGTCGCACCCGCGGCGACCGGACCCGCCGTCGGGACCCCGGAGCCGGACGCGTCCGCCCCCGCCCCGACCCCGGTGAGCGAGGAGCCCGACCAGCCGGAGGCGCCTGCCGCCGACGACGGGCCCGCCGCGGGCGGACGCCGTCGCCGCCGGGCCGCCTCCCGGCCCGCCGGGCCGCCGGTCGCCGTCGGGGGCCACTGAGCTCTCACCGTCCGCGAGCCCCCGGTCCCCGGTCCGCCGGACCCGGCGGGTATCGTGGTCTCCAGCAGCGCGGAGGTCCGTGACCTCCGCGTGCGGTGAGGCGCCCGCCCGGTCGGGATGCGAGCCCTCCCGGGAACCAGACAGACGTCCAGCACGACAGGAGCCTGCGTCCGAGATGTACGCGATCGTGAAGACCGGCGGCAAGCAGTACAAGGTCGCGGTCGGCGACGTCGTCGACGTGGAGCTCCTGGACGGCGACTCGGTCGACCTCCAGCCGATCCTCGTCGTCGACGGCTCGACCGTCCTCTCCTCCGTGGACGACCTCGCGAAGGTCTCGATCACCGGGAACGTCCTCGGTGAGGCCAAGGGCCCGAAGATCAAGATCCTGAAGTACAAGAACAAGACCGGCTACAAGCGGCGCGATCGGCCACCGTCAGCGCTACAGCCAGGTCGAGATCACCGGCATCTCGAAGTAGAGGAGCGACACACCATGGCTCACAAGAAGGGTGCGTCCAGCTCCCGCAACGGTCGCGACTCGAACGCGCAGTTCCTCGGGGTCAAGCGCTACGGCGGCCAGGTCGTGAAGGCCGGCGAGATCCTCGTCCGCCAGCGCGGCACCAAGTTCCACCCCGGCGTCGGCGTCGGCCGCGGCGGGGACGACACGCTGTTCGCGCTGGTCGCGGGCGCCGTCCAGTTCGGCCACAAGGCCGGGCGCAAGAACGTCAACATCGTGCCGGTCGAGGCCTGACCCTCGATCCAGCACTCCAGCACCACCGGCGAGGGGCGGGCCCGATGGGGCCCGCCCCTCGTCGTCTGTCGAGAGAGGAACGGCCATGGCGCGGTTCGTCGACCGCGTGACGCTGCACGTGACCGCCGGCGCCGGCGGGCACGGCTGCAGCTCGGTGCGCCGCGAGAAGTTCGTCCCGCTCGGCGGCCCCGACGGCGGCAACGGGGGACGCGGGGGCGACGTCGTCCTCGTCGTCGACCCGGGCGTGCACACGCTCCTGGACTTCCACCACCGTCCGCACGCCGTCGCCGCGAACGGCCGTCCCGGGCAGGGCTCCTTCCGCAACGGCGCGAACGCCGAGGACGTGGAGCTCGCCGTGCCGGACGGCACCGTCGTGCTCGACGAGGCCGGTGAGGTGCTCGGTGACCTCACCGGCCCCGGCGCGCGCTTCGTCGCGGCCCGCGGCGGGCGCGGGGGGCTGGGCAACGCCGCGCTCGCGAGCCCGGCCCGCAAGGCGCCCGGCTTCGCGCTGCTCGGCGAGCCGGGCGACGCGGCCGAGCTCGTGCTCGAGCTGCGCTCGATGGCCGACGTCGGGCTGCTCGGGTTCCCCAGCGCCGGCAAGTCCTCGCTGGTCAGCGCGCTGTCGGCCGCGAAGCCGAAGATCGCCGACTACCCGTTCACGACGCTCACCCCGCACCTCGGGGTGGTCAGCGCCGGCGAGTCGACCTTCACCGTCGCCGACGTCCCCGGCCTCATCCCCGGCGCCTCCGGGGGGAAGGGCCTCGGCCTGGACTTCCTGCGCCACATCGAGCGCTGCTCGGTGCTCGTGCACGTCGTCGACTGCGCCACGTTCGAGACCGAGCGCGACCCGGTCTCGGACATCCGCGCGCTCGAGCACGAGCTCGCCTCCTACACCCCGGGGCTCGGCACCGACCTGAGCACCCGGCCGCGGATCGTCGCCCTGAACAAGGTCGACGTGCCCGACGCCGCCGAGCTCGCCGAGCTGGTGCGCCCCGACGTCGAGGCCTTCGGCTGGCCCGTCGTGGAGATCTCCACGGCCGCCCACACCGGCCTGCGGGAGCTGACCTTCCTCATGGCGAGCGCCGTCGAGGAGGCCCGCGCGAGCGTCATCCACACCGTGCCGCCGCGGGTCGTGCTGCGCCCGACCGCCGTCGACGACTCCGGCTTCTCCGTCGAGGCCGACACCGGCGACGACCTCGACCCGGCGGACGGACCGGCGTGGCGGGTCCGGGGCGAGAAGCCCGAGCGCTGGGTCCGCCAGACCGACTTCGCCAACGACGAGGCCGTCGGCTACCTCGCGGACCGGCTCGCGCGCCTCGGCGTCGAGGAGGCCCTCGCGGAGGCGGGCGCGCAGCCCGGGGACATGGTCACCATCGGCGTCCACACCTTCGACTGGGAGCCCTCCACCCCGGCCGGCGTCGCGGCGCTCGGCGGCGGCCCGCAGACCGGCAACCGGGGCACCGACCCGCGCCTCGACCACGCCGGGTACGCCGAGCGCTCGAGCGCGGCGATCCGCAAGGCCGCCAAGCAGGAGCGGCGCCGGCACCGCGACGACGCCGAGCTCGGGATCCCCAGCTGGGTCGACGGCGGGGACCCCTACGGCGACCTCGAGACCGTCGACGCCGCCGCGGACGAGGCCGCCCGGGACGACGGATGACCGTCGCCCGGGAGACGGTCGCGGGCGCGCGGCGGCTCGTGGTCAAGATCGGGTCGTCGTCGCTGTCCAGCGTCTCCGGGGGCCTCGACGTCGGGCGGCTGGACGCGCTGGTCGACGCCGTCGCGGGCCGGGTGGCGACCGGGACCCAGGTGGTGCTGGTGTCCTCGGGCGCCATCGCGGCCGGGCTCGCGCCGCTGCGCCTGCCGCGCCGGCCCCGGGACCTCGCGACCCAGCAGGCGGCCGCGTCGGTGGGGCAGCTCCACCTCACGCGCGCCTACGCCGACGCGTTCGCCCGCCACGAGCGCGTCGTCGGCCAGGTGCTGCTGACCAGCCACGACGTCGTGCGGCGCGCCCCGTACCGCAACGCGCAGCGCACCTTCGAGCGGCTGCTCGGCTTCGGCGTCGTCCCCGTGGTCAACGAGAACGACACGACGGCGACCGACGAGATCCGCTTCGGCGACAACGACCGGCTCGCGGCCCTCGTCGCCCACATCGTCGGCGCCGACGCGCTCGTGCTGCTCTCCGACGTCGACGGCGTCTACGACGACGACCCGCGCGCGCCCGGCGCCGCGATGCTCGACGAGGTCCACGGCGTCGCCGACCTCGAGCAGGTGCGCGTCGCGCGGCCCGGCACGGGCAGCGTCGGCACCGGCGGGATGGCCTCGAAGCTGGCCGCGGCCGACCTCGCCTCGGGCGCCGGGGTGCCGGTGCTCGTGGCGGCGGCGTCGGCCGCGCCGGCGGCGCTGGCCACGACGGGCGTCGGGGTCGGGACCGTCTTCGCCCCGACCGGCCCGCGGCTCTCGGCGCGCCGCTTCTGGCTGAGCCACATGGCCGGCTCCCGCGGGCGGCTGCACCTCGACGACGGCGCGGTGCGGGCGGTGACGTCGGGCCCGGCCACGAAGCGGCGCTCGCTGCTCGCCGCGGGCATCACGGGCTCCGACGGCGACTTCGAGGCCGGCGACGTCGTCGAGCTGGTCGGACCGCACGGCGACACGGTGGCGCGCGGCGTGGTCGCGTTCGACGCCGAGGAGATGCCGGAGCTGGTCGGCCGCAAGACCCGCGACCTCGCGCCCGAGCACCGCCGGGAGGTCGTGCACGCCGACGACCTCGTCCCGGTGCGGTCGCGTCCGTCGGCGGCGACGGATCCGGCCCACGGGGCGTTGATCAGGAGCACGTGACGCCTGCTCGGCGCGGACGAGCTCTGCGTGGTGTGCCCGTCGTCGGTGGGGTTCCCGCCGGCTCCCGTTGATCATCAGCACCGGGGCAGGTTCTGGGGCCCGTCGGGCTGCCTGACGTGCCCGTGATCATGGGGCCGACCGCGGGCCGCGCAGCTCCCCGTTGATCATCAGCACACGGGGCAGGTTCTGCGGCGCATCGGGCGTGCCTGGCGTGCCCGTGATCATGGACGGGCGCGCACCGACCGGGCCCACCCGCCGTCGGGAACCCGCTCGGCATACTGGACCGATGACCAGCACGCCGACCCGGACGAGCCCCGCCGAGATCGTGACCGACTGCGGCGAGCGGGCGGCGGCCGCGGCCCCGGCGATGGCGGCCGCGACGGACGGGCGGATCGCGGCGGCGCTGCGCGGGATGGCGGACCTGCTGCTGGCCAAGGCGCCGACCCTCGCGGCCGCGAACGAGGTCGACGTCGCCGCCGCGGTCGACGCCGGGACGACGAGCGCGCTGGTCGACCGGCTGCGCCTCGGGGAGGACCGGCTCGCGACGATGGCCGAGTCGCTGCGCGAGCTCGCCGAGGTCCCCTCGCCGCCGCGCGACACCGTGCTCGAGGAGCGCCCCGACGGGCTGCGCCTGGTCGAGCGGCGGCGCCCGGTCGGCGTCATCGGGGCGAACTTCGAGGCGCGGCCCAACGTCGTCGTCGACGTCGCCTCCCAGCTGGTCAAGTCCCGGAACGCGGGGGTCCTGCGCACCGGCGGCGCCGCGCTCGCCTCGGCGTCCGCGCTGATGGCCGACGTCGTGTCCCCGGCGCTCGAGGGCGCCGGCCTGCCCCCGGACGCGGTGACGCTGGTGGGCGACGCGCGCCGGGAGTGCGCCGTCGAGCTGGTGCGCCGGCCCGGGCTGATCGGCCTGGTGATCCTGCGCGGCTCGGGGGAGACCACCCGCGCGCTGGGGCTCGAGGCCGCGCAGCACGGGGTGCGGACGCTCGCGCACGCGGACGGCGGCGGCGTGCTCTACGTCGACCGCGCGGCCGACCCGTCCCTCACGGCCCAGCTCGTGGGCACCTCGGTGGACCGGCTCGGGGTGTGCAACCGGCTGAACCTGCTGCTCGTCGACCGCCCGCACTGGGACACCGTCACCCCGCGCCTCGTCGAGCAGCTGCGCGACGCGGGCATCCGGGCCTCGCTGCCGCCCCACGAGCACGCCCTCGGGCACGAGTGGGCCCTCGACGACGGGCACGAGGCGACGGTGACGGTGGCCCCGGCGGACGGGCCGGCCGACGCGGCGGCGATCGCCAACCGGGAGACCTCGGGCCTCGCGGCGACCGTGGTGACCGCCGACGAGGCGGCCGCCCGCGTCTTCCTCGACACCTACGCGGGCACCGGCGCGTTCTGGAACGCCACGACCCGCCTGCTCGACGGCTTCAAGCTGCGGCGCGTCCCCGAGACCGGCATCAACGTCGACCACGTGCCCGGCCCGCGCGGCCCGGTCGTGTTCACCGACCTGTGCCTGCGCCAGTTCGTGGTGGTGCCGGCGTCGACGGCCGTCGGGTTGGGCTGACGCCTCACGCCGATAGGGCACACGCCCGCTAGGGCGACCGGCGGCGGAACCGCGCGGTCGTCCCGACGACGACGGCGGCGGCGCCGGTCAGGCCGCTGACCAGGATGAGGTACGACCCCAGCCACACGTGCTTGGACAGCTCGTAGTAGCCGTCGCCGAGCACGGCCAGCGTCACCACCCCGAGCCCGAGCAGCGCGGACGCGGCGCCGACCCGCACCAGGCCGACGGTCAGCGGGTCGGCCCGCCGGACCCGCGGCAGCAGCGTCGCCGCCCCCGCGACGAGGGCCGCGAGCACGGTCGCCAGCGGCAGCCACCCGAAGCCGATGTTCGCGAGCCACCCGTCCAGCAGCACCGTCTCCGGGCCCGCCTCCGGGTACACGGTCCGCCCCTCGAAGTGCTCGGGCGCGGTGCCGCGCGGCGCCGAGGGCAGGTAGGTCAGCTGCGGGCGCATCGTCGCGGTGAGGCCGTGGTCGACCATCGTCGCGAGCGCCGCCGGGTGCTCCGCCAGCAGCGTGCGCGCCGCGGAGCCGGCCTCCTCGGGCCGGTCACCGACGGCGGTCGCCCAGCCCGGGACGTCCATGCCGCCCATGACGTAGAAGCCCTCGCCGGAGTGCAGCGCGGCCCCCGGCGGCAGCCCGACGGCCGCGGCCACGGTGTCCGGGCCGATCTCGGGCATGAGCGCGGTGAAGATCAGGTTGTGGGTGTTCACGGCGGCGTAGCTGCGCTCCTGGCCCTCGAGGGCCTGCGCCACCGGCGTGGCCGCGACCGCCACGAGGGCGAGCGCCACGAGGGGCCCGGCGAGGCGGGCGAGCAGCCGCAGCGGTCGCCGTGGGCCCGACGTCCGCACGACGACCAGCGCGCAGCACAGCGCCGCGATCCCGCCGACGGGGACGAACCCGGGCTTGGCGGTGGCCGCCACCAGGCCACCGAGGGCGAGCAGGCCGAGCGCGACCACCCGGGCGACGCGGTCGGTGGGCCGGGTCCCGGCGACGACGAGCAGGCCGGTCAGCACCCACACCGTCGCCACCAGCGCCGCCGGCTCCGCGTAGAGCGAGACGAGGAAGCGCGTCCACCACGAGACCGCGAGCAGCGGCAGCAGCGGGATCGCCACGAGCGCCGCCCGGGCCGGCCGCACGGACGCGAGCACCGCCGCGCCGAGGCCGACGCCGAGGGCCGCGAGGCCCGCGAGCAGCCAGGCGTAGCTGGTGAGCGACCACAGGCCGGGGCCGTCGGGGACGACGAGCCCGAGCAGCGTCGCCGACGACGAGGGTGCGGCGGTGCAGGGCGTGAAGCCGGTGGTGAACGCGGTGACGACGACGCCGCGCCACAGCGAGAAGCCGCCCGGCGTGTCGGGGGAGAGGCCCGAGGTGCAGAAGAGGCGGTAGGCGTCGCCGTTGTCGCCGACGCCGAGCAGGCGCACCGCCGAGCAGCGGCAGCCGGAGCAGCCCGATGCGCAGCGCGAGACCCAGGACGGTCACGGTGGCCGCGAGCCCGCCCGCGGCGAGGGGGACCGCGACGCGTCGCGGGATCGCGAGCGCCCGCAGGTCGGTGGCGGCGTTCGTCAGTGCTCCGGGGAGGCCTGCCACCGCGGGGAAGACACGGTCCCGTCGCGCGTCGCCGCGCCGCGGACGGGGGAGCGAGGTCAGCGGATCGATCCAGGAACGCTACGTCGCCCGTTCGTGGACACGCGCACCGGGTCCCCCGGTCCCTGGTATCTCGTGGGATCCGTGTGTGACGGCGGCTCAGTAGACGACGGCGCGGTCGCGCACCTGGTCCCAGAGCCCGACGGGGAGGTCGGCCCAGGCGAAGACGTCGTCGACCGCCGCGAAGCGCCCGGCCGCCCGGCGGGCCGCGACGATCCGCTCCGCCTGCACCGGGTGGATCCCGCACACCGAGGCGACGACCCGCGTGGGCGCCGAGTTGAGGTCGACGAGCCCGCCGTCGTCGTACCCGCGGGACAGGTCGGGCCGCCCGATCCGGAGGTCCCGGGCCAGCAGCGGGTCGGACGCGGCGAGGCGGCGGGCCTCGTCGCGCCGGACGCGGGCGGCGAGGGCCCGCGCGTGGGCGGGCTGCAGCGCCCGCGTCGGCGGCCGCGGCTCGTAGACCTGCGCGCGGACGACGACGAGGCCGACGGCGCCGACGAGCAGGACCAGGACCATCAGGAGGCCGCCGAGGTCGGAGGCGGGCCCGACCGCCGAGCCGTCCGGGCGCGTGCGGCGCGGTCCCGATGAGCAGGAACGCCAGCACGGTCGTCAGGAGCACCGCCGCCGCGGCGAGCCCGTGGCCGATCCGGCGCGACCGCAGCGCGGCGTGGGTGAAGGGGACCGCCGCGAGGATGCCGACGCTGGCGACGTGGACCACGAACCACCAGCCGCCGCGGGTGAACCAGTGCGCGGGCGACGGTGCGGTGGGCGTGGCGGTCACGGCGGGCTCAGACCTTCTCGCGCAGCACGCGCTTGAGGAGCTTGCCCGACTGGTTGCGGGGCAGCTCGTCGATCAGGTGGACGGCCTTGGGGACCTTGAACTTCGCGAGCCGCTCCCTGGCGTGGGCGATCAGCTCGCCGGGGTCGAACCCGCCGGCGTCCCGGCCCTCGCGCAGCACGACGAACGCGGTCACCGCCTCGATCCAGTGGTCGTCGGGGGTCCCGATGACGGCGACCTCGGCGACCGCCGGGTGCGTGTAGAGCGCGTCCTCCACCTCGCGGGAGGCCACGAGGATGCCGCCGGTGTTGATGACGTCCTTGATCCGGTCGACCACGGTGATGAAGCCCTGCTCGTCGATGCGCACCAGGTCCCCGGAGTGGAACCAGCCGTCGCGGAACGCCTCGGCGGTCTCCTCGGGCTTGTCCCAGTAGCCCTCGCAGAGCTGCGGGGAGCGGTAGACGACCTCGCCGGACCCGCCCGGCTCGACGTCGTCCCCGTGGTCGTCGATGACCCGCAGCTCGACGAAGAGCACCGGGCGCCCGCAGGAGTCGGGGCGCTCGTCGTGCTCCTCGGGTGCCAGCACGGTCGCGAGCGGGCCGATCTCGGACTGGCCGAAGCAGTTGTAGACCCCGAGCGCGGGCAGCTGCTCGCGCAGCCGCGCGAGGATCGGGCCCGGCATGATCGACGCGCCGTAGAACGCCTTGCGCAGGCTCGACAGGTCGCGGGTGGCGAAGTCGGCGTGGTTGACCGCGGGCACCCACACCGTCGGGGCGAGGAACAGCGCCCCGATCCGGTCGGCCTCGATCCGCCGGAGGATCTCCGGGACGTCGGGGGCCTCCATCAGGTGGTTCGTCGCGCCCACGGCGAGGTAGGGGAGCATGAACAGCTGCATCCCGGCCGAGTGGTAGAGCGGCATCGCGTGCAGCGGCTCGTCGTCCTCGCTCATCCCGAGCGCGTGGATGCCCGAGACGTACTCGTGGACCAGCCCGCGGTGGGTCATCATCGCGCCCTTGGGCTTCGACGTGGTGCCGCTGGTGTAGAGCAGCTGCACCAGGTCGGAGTCGGCCACGGTGATGTCGTCGAGGTCGGGGACGTCGCCGGTGCGGGCGGCCTCGAGGAGGCTCCCCGGCGCGTCGCGCATCGGGACGACCTGGCCGGGCCGGCTCGCGAGGGCGTCGACGTGGACCGCGAGCTTCGGGTCGACGATCAGCACCCGGCTGCCGGACTGCTCGACCAGGTACGCGAGCTCCTCGCCGGTGAGCGCGTAGTTGATCGGGACGTGGACCGCGCCGAGGCGGGCCGCGCCCAGGAAGCTCAGCAGGTAGGCGTCGGAGTTCCGGCCGTAGGCGGCGACCCGGTCGCCCTGCGCGAGCCCGAGCCCGCGCAGCCACCCGGCGGCCCGGCTGACCGCGTCGTCGAGCTCGCGGTAGGTCCAGGACCGGTCGGCGAAGACCAGGGCGGTGCGGTCGGGCGTGCGGTGCGCGCTGCGGCGCACGACGCCGTCGACGGTGTTGGCGCGGGTGTCCACCAGGGTCCTTCCGGGCAGGGGGTCCTCGGCCACTCTGGTCGGCCGCCGGGTCCGCGTCCAGCGCGGCAGGCCGTTCCGAGCGAGGGGCCCCTTCGGTCGGCTCTACCGGCGAGGGGCGCCCCTCACCGGAATCCAGCCGCGCCGCCGACCCGCCGACTTCCACCCGCGCACCGCTCGGCGGGACGATGACCGGCATGGAACCACCGGCGCCGACGTGCTGGGTGACGACGTACCGCGGCGTCCCCGACTTCCTCCCGCTCGCCCTCGAGCACGGGCCCGCGCACGTGGCCCGGCTGCACGAGTTCCGGGAGCGCGGGCTCGTCCTGATGGCCGGCCCGCTCACCGAGCCCTTCGACGGCAGCGCGATGGCGGTCTTCACGACCCGGGAGGCCGCGGAGGAGTTCGTCGCCGGCGACCCGTTCGTCACCAGCGGCGCGGTCGCCGAGTGGACCCTGCGGGCGTGGGCGGAGGGCCTCAGCCGGTCGTCGTGATCGTCAGCGGCAGGACGGCGGTCGCCCCGGCGCGGCGCAGCAGCATCGCGGCGACCGTGAGGGTCCAGCCGGAGTCGGTCACGTCGTCGACGAGCAGCACCGGCCCGGTGGGGCTCACCGAGGACGGCACGGACAGCCGGCGGTAGACCTCGGCGAGCCGCTGGGCCGAGTTCGGCTGCTCGGGCTCCGCGTCGTCCTCGGGGTCGACGTAGCGCGGCGGCGCGTCGTCGGCGAGCGCCCCGAGCAGCGGCAGCCGGCCGATCGAGGCGATGCGCTGCGCGAAGCTCTCCACGAGGGCCGGGCGCGTCCGGCTGGGCAGCCACACCACCCCGGACGGCCGCTCCACCCAGTCCCAGGCCTTGAGGACCTCCACGGCCGCGTCGACGACCGCGTCGGGCGCGAGGTCGTCGGCGCGCAGCAGCGGGCGCAGGCGCGGTCCCCAGCCGACGTCGGTCAGCCGGCCGATCGCCCGGCCCTCCTCGGCGGCCTCCTCGGGCTTGATCTTGCCCTTGAGCGGCACGTCGAGGGCGTCCATCCCGGACGGCCACTGCTTGCGCGGCGCGAGCGGGACCCCGGGCCGGTCGAGCACCTCCTGGGCCTGCGACCCGCACGTCCTCGCCGATCGTCGGGTCCTGGCGGCGGCCGGTGCAGTTGTCGCAGCGCCCGCACGGGGTGGCGCCGGGGTCGTCGAGCTGGCGGCGCAGGAACTCCATGCGGCAGCCGTCGGTGGCGATGTAGTCGAGCATCGCCTGCTGCTCGGCCCGCCGCGCCTTCGCCAGCCCGGTGTAGCGGGCCCCGTCGTACTCCCAGGACGCGCCCGGTGGCCTCCCACCCGCCCTTGACGCGCTTCACGGCGCCGTCGGTGTCGAGCACCTTGAGCATCATCTCGAGGCGCCCGCGCGAGAGCTCGACGCGCGGCTCGAGCGCGGCCGTGGACAGCGGGCGCCCGGCGTCGCCGAGCACCGACAGCGCGACCCGGACCTGCGGCTCGGCCGGGAACGCGAGCGAGGCGAAGTAGGCCCAGATGTCGCGGTCCTCCGGGCCGGGCAGCAGCAGCACCTCGGCGCGCTCGACGCCGCGGCCCGCACGGCCGATCTGCTGGTAGTAGGCGACCGGCGACTGCGGCGCCCCGAGGTGCACGACGAACCCGAGGTCGGGCTTGTCGAACCCCATGCCCGAGCGCGCTCGTGGCGACCAGCGCCTTGACGCGGTTGGCCAGCAGGTCGTCCTCGATGCGCTCGCGCTCGGCCGGGTCGGTCTTGCCGGTGTAGGCCGCGACGGCGTGCCCGCGCTCGCGCAGGAACGCGGCGAGCTCCTCCGCGGTCGACACGGTGAGCGTGTAGACGATGCCCGAGCCCGGCAGGTCGTCGAGGTGCTGCGCGAGCCAGGCGAACCGGTCCGCCCCCTCGGGCAGCGACAGCACGCCCAGGTGCAGCGACTCCCGGTCGAGCTCGCCGCGCAGCACCAGCGCCTCGCCGGCGGTCACGCTGACCCCGAGCTGGTCGGCCACGTCGGTGGTCACGCGGTCGTTCGCGGTCGCCGTGGTGGCCAGCACCGGCACGCCGTCGGGGAGCTCGGAGATCAGGGTGCGCAGCCGCCGGTAGTCGGGCCGGAAGTCGTGCCCCCAGTCGGAGATGCAGTGCGCCTCGTCGACCACGAGCAGTCCGGCGGTGCGGGAGAGCTCGGGGAGCACCTGGTCGCGGAACTCGGGGTTGTTCAGGCGCTCCGGGCTCACGAGCAGCACGTCGACCTCGCCCGCCCGGACCTGCGCGTAGACCTCCTGCCAGCCGTCGGTGTTCGCCGAGTTCACCGTCACGGCGTGGATCCCGGCGCGCCCGGCCGCCTCGATCTGGTTGCGCATCAGCGCGAGCAGCGGGCTGACGATCACCGTCGGGCCCTTCCCGCGGGCGCGCAGCAGCGCGGTGGCGACGAAGTAGACCGCCGACTTGCCCCACCCCGTGCGCTGGACGACGAGCGCCCGCCGCCCGTGGGCCACGAGCGCCTCGATCGCCCGCCACTGGTCCTCGCGCAGGGTGGCGTCCGGCCCCGCCAGGCGCTGCAGGGTCGCCTCGGCGTCGGCACGCAGGTCGGTCGCGACGGTCATGGCCCCACGAAAGCACAGGGGCTCCGACAGCGTGGGGCGGGCCGGGCAGATCCCGCCGGCGGTCTTCGACACCGCTTCGGCGACCGACGAGCGATGTCTCGCACGGATGGCCGGTCAGATCCGGCGCCTCCGCCTGACCGCGTCACACCGGGACACGCTCTCCCGAGGTCCCGTACCGGACGAGCACCGCGGCCAGGGCCGCGACCAGCACCGTCCCCGTGACGAGCAGCAGGTACGAGGCCAACCACACGTGCTTGGCCAGCTCGACGTAGCCGTCGCCGAGCGTCGCCAGCAGCACCGTCCCGACGGCGGCCGCGGCCAGCACCCCGGCGGCGCGCAGCAGCCCCCGCACGTCCCCGAGCCGCCGGGTGACCCGGGGCAGCAGCACCGTCGACGCCGCCGCGAGCAGGGCGACGACGACCACCACCGGGGGCAGCCCCCGCCCGGGCAGCCCGTCGAGCCAGGCGAAGGTGACCCCCATGTGCTGGTCGCCCTCGGGGGCCGGGGGCACCGGGCGCGAGCCGCTGACGGTGACGGGGCCCGCCGTCGTGGACGCCAGGTAGCGCACCTGGGGGCGCAGGGTCGCGTCGAGGCCGCGGCGCACCATCGCGGCCGCGAGCGCCGGGTGCTCCGCGACCCAGCGCCGCGCCGCCGCGCGGATCGCCGTCGTGCGGGGACCGGGGGTCTCGTCCCAGCCCGCGACGTCCCGGCCGCCGTGCAGGTAGTAGTGCTCGCCCGACGCCCGGAACGCCTCCGGGGGCAGCCCGAGCGCCGCGAGCGGCCGCCGGCCCGGACTCGGGCAGGATCGCGGTGAAGACCAGGTCGTGGGTGTTCGGGACCTCGTAGAGCTCGTCCTGGTAGCGGATCCCGGCGAGCACCGGGGACAGCGCCAGGGCCACCGCGACGACGGCCGCGACGAGGCCCGGCACGCGCCGCCACCACCGGCGGACGCCGACGGTCACGAACACGCACGCGACGACGGCCGCGAGCCCGACGGGCAGGAACGCCGGCTTGGCGGTGACCGCGACGAGCCCGCCCAGGACGACCAGCCCGAGCGCCGTCGCGCGGGCGGCCCGATCCCGCGCCGGGGTCAGGGCGACCGCCAGCAGCCCCCACGCCAGCCACGCGGCACCGAGGAGCCCGGCCGGTTCGCCGTAGGCGGACACCAGGAACCGGGCCCACCAGGGGACGGCCAGCAGCGGGGCGAGCGGGGGCACGACGACGAGCAGCACCCGGGCGGTCCGGCGCCGCGCGCTCGCCCCGGCGACGGCCCACGTCGCGACCCCCGCCCCCAGGCCGAACAGGACCGCGTAGACGCCGGCGAGCCACTCGAGGCTGAAGCGCGTGGTGCCGTCCGGGGCGGGCGGGGAACGGTCCAGCCGGGCGGCGAGCGCGGCCGTCGCCTCCAGCACGACCCGGGCGGAGGTGACGGGGGCGGGGACGCGGCAGCCCGGGCCGCCGGTGCGGAACTCGGTCACGACGACGCCGTGGCCGGACGCGACGCCGTCCGTCGCCGTCCGGGACGAGCCCGACCACGCAGAACAGCCGGGCGCCGTCGGCGTTGTCGGCCGCGCCGATCGCGTGCTCGCCCACGAGCCCGAGCCGCGCGACGAGCCCGGCGGTGACCACGAGGGTGATCACGACGGCGAGCAGCAGGCGCGGGACCGGGCGGAGCGCCCGGGGTCCCGGAGCGGCCGGCGTGCTCGGCGTCGGCGGGGCGTCGAGGGTGCCGACGTCCGTGCGCTGCGCCGTCATCGGCGCCAGCGTGCCAGAGCCCGCCGCGGGAGCTACCCGGCGTCCTCGATGGCCTCGCCGAGCGCCTGGGCGTCGCGGCTGCCGCGGTCCGCGGCGAGCAGGTGGCCGGCGCCGATCACGAGCGCGATGGGCCAGTCGATGAGGCCGAACACGCCCATCGCCGCGATGCCGCCCACGTAGACCAGCTCCGGGCCCGTCAGCTCGACGGCGCCGAGTCCCGGGACGGGGATCCGGACCTTCCGCTCCGGATGGTCCTGGACCTTCGGCGCTGCCTCGGTGGTCGTCATCCTCCCGATGGTGCGCCGTTGCGCGGGGCTTCGCGCGGTCGGTGCGGGGACGGGCTCGTCACCACGCGGGACAAGCGGGGGATCAGCAGGCAGGATGCGGTTCCGTGGGTACCGATCCGACCGGCCGGGCGACGTTCTTCGACTCCGTCGACGACGTCGTGACCCGGCTCGCCGACGTCGGCTACCTGGCCTCCACCGGCGTCGCCACGACCGTGTTCCTCGCCGACCGCCTCGGCAAGCCGCTGCTCGTCGAGGGCCCGGCCGGCGTCGGGAAGACCGAGCTGGCCCGCGCGGTGGCCGAGTCCACCGGGGCCGGGCTCGTGCGGCTGCAGTGCTACGAGGGCATCGACGAGGCCCGCGCGCTCTACGAGTGGAACCACGCCAAGCAGCTCCTGCGCATCCAGGCGAGCCAGCGGCCAGGCCTGGGACGACGCCCGCGACGACGTCTTCTCCGAGGAGTTCCTGCTCACCCGCCCGCTGCTCACCGCGATCCGCCGCGACGAGCCGACGGTGCTGCTCGTCGACGAGACCGACAAGGCCGACGTCGAGGTCGAGGGCCTGCTGCTGGAGGTGCTCGGCGACTTCCAGGTGACCGTCCCCGAGCTCGGCACCATCACCGCCACCCAGCGGCCGTTCACGCTGCTGACCTCCAACGCCACCCGCGAGCTCTCCGAGGCCCTCAAGCGGCGCTGCCTGTTCCTGCACCTGGACTTCCCCGACGCCGAGCTCGAGCGCCGGATCGTCGCGGCGCGGGTCCCGCAGCTGCCCGAGGCGCTGGCCGAGCAGCTCGTCCGGATCATCGGGGTGCTGCGCGGGCTCGAGCTGCGCAAGGCGCCGTCGGTGTCGGAGACGATCGACTGGGCGCGCACGCTGGTCGCGCTCGGCCTCGACACCCTCGACGACGACGCGGTGCGGAAGAGCCTCGGCGTCGTCCTCAAGCACCGCTCCGACCTGGTCAAGGCCTCCTCCGAGCTGCGCCTGAACTGATGAGCGACACCC
The DNA here is from genome assembly GCA_963716955.1 of uncultured Actinomycetota bacterium. Taxonomy (GTDB): domain Bacteria; phylum Actinomycetota; class Actinomycetes; order Mycobacteriales; family Pseudonocardiaceae; genus Actinomycetospora. The sequence goes on along the minus strand of CAVQUY010000005.1, from coordinate 13,962 downwards.
GCACCCCTTCCCCCGCGCCCGCCCGGCGAGGAGGTCTCCCCGCCCACCTCGTCGACTTCGTGCAGGCCCTGCGCACCCACCACGTCGACGTCGGCCCGGGCGAGACGGTCGACGCGGCGGCGGTGATGGCCGAGCTCGACCTGCTGCGCCGCGAGCACCTGCGCGAGGGGCTGGCCGCCGCGCTGCTGCGCCGCTCCGGGCAGCGCCAGACCTTCGACGCGCTGTTCGACCTCTGGTTCCCGCTGGGCCAGGGCGCGGCGCTCGGCGAGGTGGCGCTGCCCTACACCGAGGACGGCGCGGTCGACATCGACGCGCTGCGCGAGCTCCTCGCCCAGCTGCTCGCCGACGGGGACACCGCGGCGCTCTCCGAGCTGGCCCGGGCCGTCGTCGACGGGCTCGGCGCGCTCGGCGTCGGGAAGGGCAGCGGCACCGGGTCCGGCGGCACCGGCGCGGGCCAGGACGGGACGGGTGGGACGCCGTCGGGGTTCTCGTCGTACCAGGCCCTCAACAGCGTGCGGCCCGAGACGCTGCTCGCACGGGTCCTCGCCGACCTGCGCGGGCGGCGGGAGGCCGCCGACGACGCGGCCGACACCCCGTTCGCCGAGGAGGTCGCGCGCCGCGAGACCCGGGCCCGGATCGCCGAGTTCCGGCGCCTGGTGCAGGCCGAGACGGCCCGGCGCGGCTCGGAGATCCGCGGGCGGGAGGCGGCCGCGCGCACCGGGGTGCGACGCCAGGCCGAGCAGACCGACTTCCTGTCCGCCAGCGCGGACACCCTCGCCGACCTGCGCCGCCGGGTCGCGCCGCTGGGCCGCCACCTCGCGACGCGGCTCGCCGCCCGCCGTCGTCGGGCCCACCGCGGCCCGATCGACATGCGCCGCACCCTGCGCCGCTCGATGTCCACCGGCGGCGTCCCCGTGAACCTCGTGCACCGCCGCCCGCGGCCGGGGCGCCCGGAGCTGGTGCTGCTCTGCGACGTGTCCGGCTCGGTGGCCGGGTTCAGCCACTTCACGATGATGCTGGTCCAGGCGCTGCGCGAGCAGTTCTCCCGCATCCGGATCTTCTGCTTCGTCGACGGGTGCGTCGAGGTCACCGACCTGTTCACCCCGGGCGCCGACCTCGCGCAGGTCCTCACCGAGGTCCACTCCCGCCCGGGCCTCCTCGCGTGGAGCGGGCACTCCGACTACGGCCGGGCCTTCGACCGCTTCGCCGAGCGCTGGCCGGACGCGGTCACCGACCGCAGCTCGCTGCTCGTCCTCGGCGACGCCCGCACCAACCACCAGGACCCGGCGCTCGGCGTCCTCGCGGGGATCGTCGCGCGGGCCCGGCACGCGCACTGGCTCAACCCGGAGCCGGAACGCCAGTGGGGGACCGGGGACTCGGCGGCCCGCGAGTACGGCCGCGTCATGCCGATGCACGAGTGCCGGACGGCGGCCCAGCTGGCCGGCGTCGTCGGCGGACTGCTGCCGGTCTGAGCCGGGCGAGCGGCAGCGACGGGACGGGCTGGGGAGGGCGGGGGATGAGCAGACGCATCGGCGTGATGGGCGGGACGTTCGACCCGATCCACCACGGGCACCTCGTCGCGGCCAGCGAGGCCGCGATGCGCTTCTCCCTCGACGAGGTGGTGTTCGTCCCCACCGGCCAGCCGTGGCAGAAGTCGAAGACCGACGTCGCGCCGGCCGAGGACCGCTACCTGATGACGGTGGTCGCGACGGCGTCGAACCCGCGGTTCACGGTGAGCCGCGTCGACGTCGACCGCGAGGGCCCCACCTACACCGTCGACACGCTGCACGACCTCGCCGCGATCTTCCCCGGCGACGCGCTGTACTTCATCACCGGTGCCGACGCCCTCGAGCAGATCCTGTCGTGGCACCGGGCGAGCGAGATGTTCGAGGTCGCGCACTTCGTCGGCGTCACCCGGCCCGGGTTCACCCTCGACGGGGCCCACCTCCCGCAGGGCGCGGTGAGCCTCCTCGAGGTCCCCGCCATGGCGATCTCCTCGACGGACTGCCGGATGCGCGTCGCGAAGGGGGAACCGGTCTGGTACCTGGTGCCGGACGGCGTCGTGCAGTACATCGCCAAGCGCGGCCTCTACCGCGACGGCGTGGGCCCGTCACGGTTGGACATTTGAGCTGACGCTCCCGTGCGTGCGTTCCGTGTCCTGGCACGGGAACGCACGCATGTCCGGAGGTGCCATTGGCGGAGCAACGAGCTCCTCGTCCCCGACGAGGCGGCCTGGCGGGAGTGGCTGCGTGCCCACCACGAGGACCCGACGGGCGTGTGGCTGGTCCTGGCGAAGAAGGCGGCGCTGACCCACCCCGACCCGCCGACCACGCTCACCTACGCCCAGGCCCTCGACGAGGCGCTCTGCCACGGCTGGATCGACGGGCAGACGCGCCGCCGCGACGAGCTCACGGTGTTCCAGCGCTTCACCCCGCGGCGCGCGCGCAGCCCGTGGTCGACGCGCAACGTCGGGTACGTGGCCCGGCTCGTCGAGGAGGGCCGGATGCAGCCCGCCGGGACGCGGAGGTGGAGCGGGCGAAGGCGGACGGGCGCTGGGAGGCGGCGTACGCGGGGCCCGCGACGGCGGTGGTCCCCGACGACCTCGCGGCCGCACTGGCCGCCTCACCCGACGCGACGGCGATGTTCGGGCGGCTCACCAGCCAGAACCGCTACGCGATCCTGCACCGGCTCGGGCAGCTGAAGCGGCCGGAGACGCGGGTGCGGCGCATCGAGCAGTACGTCGCGATGCTCGCGCGAGGGGAGACGATCTACCCGCAGCAGGGGTGAGCTGCGCTCAGCGCTCGTGAGCACTTGTCCGTGCCATGACACGGGAAACTGCTCACGAGCCGAAGGCGCACCTGCGTGGTCGCGGGAGTCCACGATGAGCCCGTCACGCACGCGGACGACGAACACGCACGGCACGTCGACGTCGTCGTCCCGCGGGTGAGCTCGTAGTGGAAGTCGGCGACGACGACCTCGGGGTCGGCCGTGCGGTGGACGACGACGTCGGCCGGCCCGAACGCGTCGGGTCGGCCGACGTGGGACGACGCGGCGGCGAAGTGCGCGCGCAGGTCGTCCCGGGTGCGCAGCGGCGGGATCGCGGGGTTCATCGGGTGCACGACGTGGGTCGGCTCCGCGTAGAGGGCGACCAGCCGTTCGATCTGCGACTCGTCGCCGAGCACGAGGCGGCTCACGCCCTCCATCACGGCACGGACGACGGCCTCGGGCGACGACGACGGGGCGTGCGGAACCATCAGGGCCTCGATTCGTGGAGGATGACCGGAGTACCGACTCCGCTTCCCGACGCTACCGGAGTCGCCACTCCGTTTCCAGGAGGTGTCGTGCGCGCGGACGCCGTCGCCAACCGCCGCCGGGTCCTGTCGGCGGCGCAGGAGGTGTTCGCCGAGCACGGCGTCGAGGCCTCCACCGAGACGGTCGCGCGGCGGGCCGGGGTCGGGGCGGGCACCGTCTTCCGGCACTTCCCGACCAAGCGCGACCTCGTCGAGCACGCGCTCGCCGCGCACCTCGACGAGCTCGCCGACGGTGCGCGGGCGGCCGGGGCCGGGGACGACGCGGTGGCGGCGCTGGACGGGCTCGTCGCGGAGATGGCCGAGCACGCGCCGACGAAGCTCGCGATGGCGGGGCACCTGCTCGCCGAGGGCGGCTTCGGCGAGGCGGCGCGGGCCGCGTCCGGAGCGGGTCGGCGCGGTCGTCGGGGAGGTGCTGGAGCGCGCCCAGGCGACCGGACGGATCCGGCGCGACGTCGGCGTCGAGGAGATCTACTTCCTGGTGCGCGGGGTCGCGCAGGCCCAGGCCTTCCTGCCGGTCGAGCCGGGCGTGCGACGCCGGGCGATCCAGGTCCTGATCGACGGGCTGAGGTGCGCTCCGCGCTCGTGAGCACTTTCCGTGTCATAGCCGCATTAGTGCTCACGAGCGCGAAGCGCACCTACTCCCCGAACGCCAGCACCGACGCCGTGAACCCGTGCAGGTTGTTCTTCGAGGCGACCGGGCCGATCTCGCCGTCGGCGAAGAACCCCGCCACGCGGGGCGCGAGGCCCCGGCGGATCGCGCGGACGTCGTGGCTCGCGCCGCCGTGCACCGAGTCCGGCTCGCCGAACATCACCCGCCCGCGCCCGGTGCAGGAGAACAGCAGCGCGCCGCCCGCCGGGCCCTCCTCCTCCGAGGCCGCCATCAGCGCGTCGAGGTCCTCGCCGGCCGTCGTCGCGTCGCGCACGTGGAAGCGCACGGTGCGCCCGACCTCGACGACGTCCCCGACGGTCACCGTCCCGGTGCTCTCGTCCGCGCCGACGACCCCGCGGATGAGGAAGTCCCCGCGGCCGTGCGCGTCGGCGTACTCGTCGATCGCGACGCCGAGGTGCAGGCCCTGCAGCGCGAGCTCCCGGTCGGCCTCGCCGAGGTCGCGCAGGATCTCCTCGAGCTTGCGGTAGGCCGGCATCCCCGCGAGGGCGTGGAGCTCGTTGCCGCCGGCGGCGGTCACCGTCATCGTCGGGCCGATCGGGCGGCACCCCTGGCTGACCAGCGTCCGCACCGCGACGTTCCCGCCGAGCAGCACCCCGACCGCGCCGCGGGAGTGCACCTCGCCGTCGAGGAACAGCCGCGCGCCGCCGGGCGCCGGGCGTCCCGGCCCGAGCGCGCTCGACCCGGTCGGCGCCGTCGCGAGGCCCCCGATCAGCGGCAGCCCGCCCAGCGCGTCGTCGGACTGCTCGACGAAGCCCTGCGCGGGGAAGGTGAACGGGTCCGCGAGCAGCACCGCCACCGCGTCGTCGTCGGCGGGCACCGGCATCCCGCCCACCGAGATGCCGCCCTCGTGCCGGGCGGCCTGCAGCCGGTACGGCGTGACCCGCACGCCCGGCAGCGTCGCCGCCCAGACCGCGACGGCGGGCGTGTCCTCCACGCCGCGCCCGTCGCCGATGACGCCCGAGGCCCGGCACCCGAACGCCGTCGTCGCCCCCGCGATCTCCATCGCGCGCTGGCCCGCGCTCGCGGCCACGTCGGGATCGGGGTGGGTGACGAAGACGGCGAGCAGGTCCGGACGGTGCCCGTGCAGCGGCGCCGTCGCCGCGGCCACCGCGGTCTCGGCGGCCGCGAGGAGGTCGGGTCCCTGGGCGAGCCCGTCGCCGAACTCGTAGCCCCGACGGGTCGCGCTCCGCACCGCTGCGTCTCCCATGCGTCGAGTATGGACACCCGTCCCGGGGGCGAAACCGCTCCGTCGCGTCCGGGTAGAGTCGACGACGATGGCCGCCACCGACAGTGCGCGGCGCCTGGCCGAGGTCGCGGCCCTGGCCGCCGCCGACAAGCTCGCCCAGGACGTGGTCGCGATCGACGTCTCCGAGCGGCTCGCCCTCACCGACTGCTTCGTCATCGCCTCGGCGCCCAACGAGCGCCAGGTGCAGGCCGTCGTCGACAACGTCGAGGAGAAGCTGCGCGGCGAGGAGGTCAAGGCGGTGCGCCGCGAGGGCCGCCAGGAGGCCCGGTGGGTGCTCCTGGACTTCGGCGACGTCGTGGTGCACGTCCTGCACACCGACGAGCGCGACTTCTACGGCCTGGAGCGGCTGTGGAAGGACTGCCCGCGCATCGAGCTCCCGGCCGAGGTCACCGGCCCCGTCGCCGCCGGCGACTGATCCCCGGGCGATGAGCGATCCCGGCGTGATCACGCGCGTCGTGCTGCTCCGCCACGGGCGCACCGCGTGGAACGCCGAGCGCCGCATGCAGGGCCGCCTCGACCCGCCGCTCGACGACGCCGGGCAGGCGCAGGCGGCCGAGGTGGCCCCCGTCGTCGCCCCCTTCGACCCGGTCGCTGCTGATCTCCTCCGACCTCACCCGCGCCCTGCAGACCGCGCTCGCGGTCGGCGAGGCCACCGGGCTGGAGCCCCGCAAGGAGCCCCGGCTGCGCGAGACCGACGTGGGGGAGTGGCAGGGACTCGTCGACACCGACGTCGAGGCGGGCTGGCCCGGGGCAGCTCGACCGGTGGCGCGCTCGACCCGAGTTCGCGCCGCCGGGCGGGGAGTCGCGCGTCGACGCCGCGGAGCGGGCGCTGCCGGTGCTGCAGGAGGTGGCCGGCGCGCCGGAGCCCGGGGCGGTGGGGGACACCGCGGTCCTGGTGGCGCACGGCGGCACGATCATGGCGGTGACCTGCGCGTTCCTCGGCTGGCCGGTGGGAGCAGTGGCCCTCGCTCGGGCCGCTGGGCAACTGCCGGTGGTCGATCCTGGAGTTCCGCATCGACCGGTGGCGGCTGGCGCAGTGGGGCGCCGGGGCGTGACGCCGGAGGGCACCGGTTCCGGCCCGCACCTGCTCGTGCTCGGTGACTCGCTGAGCTTCCACGGCCCCCGTACCGCCCACCCCGTCGACGAGCAGCGCCTGTGGCCGCACGTCGCCGCCGCGGCGCTGGGTGGCACCGCCGACCTCCACGCCGGGCTCGGCTGGACCGCCCGCCACGCGTGGAGCGCCGTGCGCACCGACCCGCGGGTGTGGGCCTCGGTGAGGCACACCGACGTGCTCGTCCTCGGCGTCGGCGGCATGGACTCGCTGCCCTCGCCGCTACCCACGGCCGTGCGCGAGCTGATCCCGGTCCTGCGCCCGGCCGGGCTGCGCGCCCGGGTGCGGGAGGGGTACCGGGCCGGGCACGCGGCCGCGGCGACGGCGGGCGCGCGCTGGACCGGCGGGTGGCCCACGGCGCTGCCCGCGGCGGAGACGGTGCGCTGCCTCGAGCGGTGCCGCGTGGCGGTGACCGCGCTGCGGCCCGCCGCACCGGTCGTCCTGCTGCTGCCGTCGGTGCACCGCTCGGCGTTCTACGGCGGGGTGCACCGCCGCCGCTCCGGGCACGTCGAGGCGCTGCGGGCGTGGGCGGGGGAGCACGGCGTGGCGACGGTGGACTCGGCCGGCCTGGTGCGGGAGCACGTGCTCACCGGGCGCGGGAACGCCGACGGCATCCACTGGGGGTGGCCCGCGCACCGGGCGGTGGGCGAGGCGGTGGCGGAGGCCGTGGTGGCGGCACTGGGTGGGCCGTCCGGCCGGTGCGCTCCGGTCCGGACGGAGCAGGTGGCCGTCCCCAGCGGCACCGGGCCCCCGGGTGGTCCCCAGGCGCCGACCGAGAGCTGGGAGGAGACGCCCGCGCGTCCCTAGCGTCGCGCCCGTGGTCCCCGACGACGCCCGCCTGCGGCTGCAGACCCTCGCCGCCCCGCCCGACCGCCCCCCGCCCGCGCCGGGGCCCCGCGCGGGTGGCCGACGGCGCCCGAGGGGACGCCGGGGGCGCGGCTGCGGGTGGGGGAGGAGGGCACCGGTCCGCCGGGGTCGACGACGACGACGGGGCGGCGCCGCTCCCCGGGCGACCCTCGCCGCCGTCGCGGAGCGCCTGGGACGAGCCGCGGGGGCTCGGGCGGTGGCTGCCGGCGTCGTGGCTGACGGCGCGCTGGGACCCGGGCGGGTGGGGCGCGATCGGGCTCGCCGTGGTCGCCGCGCTGGCCGCCGTCGCGGCGGCGGTCGGGGTGTGGGCGGGGCGGCCGGTGGCCGAGCCGGTGCCCCCGCTCCCGGTGGTGTCGGCGGCCGCCCCCGCGCGGGGGAGCGGGCTGCCGTCGGTGGCCGCGGTCCCGGGCGCGGTGCCCGCGCCCGGGGGACCGGTGGTGGTCAACGTCGCCGGGAAGGTCCGGCGCCCCGGCCTCGTGACCATGCGGGAGGGCGCCCGCGTCGGGGAGGCGGTGGACGCGGCGGGCGGGGCGCTCCCGCACGTCGACCTGACGCCGCTCAACCTCGCCGCCCGGGTGGTCGACGGCCAGCAGATCCTCGTCGGCGTCGCGGGGGCGGCCGCCGCGCCCGCCCGTCGGCTCCGTCGGCCGCCGGCCGGCGGCGCCGGGCCGCCCCCGCGCCGGGCGGGAAGCTCGACCTCAACGCCGCGACCCTCGAGCAGCTCGACGGGCTGCCGGGGGTCGGGCCGGTCATGGCGAAGAAGATCCTGGACTGGCGCACCCAGAACGGCCGGTTCACCGCGGTGGAGCAGCTGCGCGAGATCCCCGGGATCGGCGACGCCCGGTTCGGCACGCTGCGGGACCTGGTGCGGGTGTGATCACCGGGAGCCGGCACGGACGCCGACGACGAGCCGCGCCCGGCCCTCGACGCCCGGCTCGTCCCGCCGGCCCTGGCGGCGTGGGCGGCGGCCCTCGTGCCGCTCGCCCTGGGCTGGGGGCCGGGCGTGCTGCTCACCGTCCTCGCCGTCGGGGTCGCGGTCCTCGGGGGACGGCGGCTGCTCGCGGCCCGGCAGGAGGGCGCGGCCGCCCCGCGCTGGGCGGCCGGGCTGCTCGCCACGGGGATCTGCGCCGTCGCGGTCGGCGGGGTCGCGAGCGCCGCCGCCCACCAGGTCGCCGGGCACCCGCTGCGCGCCGCGGCCGACGCCGGGTCCGCCGCCACCCTCGAGGTGGTCCTCACCGACGACCCGACCCCGCTGCGCAGCACCGGGCTCGCCGGGGACGCCCGGGTGGTCGTGCGAGCCGAGCTCGCCGCCGCGCAGGCCGCCGGCGCGCGCTGGCGCGGTGACGGCCGCGTGGTGCTGCTCGCCCCCGCCGCCGGGCTGGGCGGGCCTGCTCCCGGGCCAGCGGGCCACCGCCAGCGGCACCCTCGGGCCGCCCGACCCGCGGCGACCTCACCGTCGCGGTCCTGCGCACCCGCGGCCCGCCGCGCGACGTCGGCCCACCGCCCGGCGTCCAGCTCGCCGCGGGCGACCTGCGGGCCGGCCTGCGCGACGCCGCCCGCGCCGTGCTCGGCGAGGAACCCGCCGCGCTGCTGCCGGGGCTCGTCGTCGGCGACACCTCCGGGATCGCGGCCGACCTCGCCGACGACTTCCGCACGGCGGGCCTCACGCACCTGCTCGCCGTCAGCGGGTCGAACGTGGCGTTCGTCCTCGGCGCGGTCCTGCTCCTCGCGCGGCTGGCGCGGCTGGGCCCGCGGACGGCGGCGGTGCTGGCGCTGCTGGCGCTCGTCGGGTTCGTGGTCCTCGCCCGCCCCTCGCCGAGCGTCCTGCGCGCGGGGGCCATGGGCGCGGTCGCGATCCTCGCGCTCGCCCTCGGCCGGACCCGCTCGGTGGTGCCCGCCCTCGCCGTCGCGGTGATCGTGCTGCTCCTGGTCGACCCGGCGCTCGCGGTGGACGCCGGCTTCGCGCTGTCGGTGCTCGCGACGGGGGCGCTGGTGCTGCTCGCGCCGGTGATCGTCACGGCGCTGCGGCGACGTCGGGTGCCGCCGGGGGTCGCGGAGGCGCTGGCGGTGCCCCTCGCCGCGCACGTGGTCACCGCGCCGGTGGTCGCCGGGCTCTCCGGGCAGGTCAGCCTCGTCGCGGTGCTCGCGAACCTCCTCGCCGCGCCCGTCGTCGCCCCGGCGACCGTGCTCGGCGTGCTGGCCGCGGTGCTCGCGCCGTGGTGGACCGCGGGCGCGCACGCCGCGGTGTGGCTGGCCGGGCCGGAGGTGTCGTGGCTGGTGTGGGTGGCGCGGCGGTGCGCCGCGGTGCCGGGCGCGACGCTGGCGTGGCCGGGCGGGGTCACCGGCGGGCTGCTGCTGGCCGGCCTCGTGCTGCTCGGCCTCGTGGCCCTGCGGTGGCGCCGGGTCCGGCTGCTCGCGCTCGCCGTCGTCGTGGGCCTGCTGCTCGTGCTCGTCCCGACGCGGGTCGTGCCGGTCGGCTGGCCGCCGCCGGACTGGGTGTTCGTCATGTGCGACGTCGGGCAGGGCGACGCGCTCGTCCTCGCCACCGGGGAGCCCGGGCGTGCGGTGCTCCTCGACGCCGGCCCGGACGGCAGCGCCGTCGACGGGTGCCTCGCACGGCTCGGGGTGCGCTCGCTCGCGCTCGTCGTGCTCTCGCACCTGCACGCCGACCACGTCGACGGGCTCGCCGGGGCGCTGCGCGGCCGGTCGGCGGGGGCCCTGGCGCTCGGGCCGGTCCACGAGCCGGTCGGCGCCCTCGGGGAGGTCACCGGGTGGGCGCGGGCCGCGGGCACCCCCGTCGTCGGGCTCGACCCCGGCGCGACGCTGCGCTGGCCGGGCCTCGCGCTCGACGTCCTCGGCCCGCTCCGTCCGCGCCCGCACGTCGACCCCGACGACGGCACCGAGGTCAACGACACCTCGCTCGTCCTGCGCGCCACCACGCCGCTCGGGCGGATCCTGCTGCCCGGCGACGCCGAGGCCGAGTCGCAGGAGGCGCTGCTCGCCTCCGGGGTCGACCTGGGGGCGGACGTGCTCAAGGTGCCCCACCACGGCTCGCGGTCGTCGCTGCCGGCGTTCGTGACGGCGGCGCACGCGCGGCTCGCGCTGGTCAGCGTCGGGCAGGGCAACAGCTACGGGCACCCCAACCCGGCGATGATGGGCCTCCTCGCCGGCACCGGGGCGCTCGTGCGCCGCACCGACCAGAGCGGCGACCTCGCGGTCGTCCCGGCGCCGGGCGGGGGCACGGCGGTCGTCGCCCGCGGTGACCCCCGCCCGGATCCGAAGAAGCGGTGAGGGGGCTGCCTACAGCCCCAGCGCCTCGCGCACCGCCTTCGAGGTGGCGGGGACGTGCGCCGTCGGGCCGACCTGGCCCTCGATCGCGTCGAGCGTCTTGAGCCCGTCGCCGGTGATCAGCAGGACGGTGTCGGCGTCGGGGTCGAGCCGGCCCTCCTCGACGAGCTTCCGCGCGTTCGCGACGGTGACCCCGCCCGCCGTCTCGGCGAAGATCCCCTCGGTGCGGGCGAGCAGCCGCATGCCGTCGCGGACCTCGTCGTCGGTCACGTCGGTGACCGCGCCGCCGCAGCGGCGGACGGTGTCGAGCACGTAGGGGCCGTCGGCGGGGTTGCCGATCGCGAGGGACCGGGCGATGGTGTCCGGCTTCTGCGGCCGGACGACGTCGGTGCCCTCGGCGAACGCCGTCGAGACCGGCGAGCACCCCTTGGCCTGGGCGCCGAAGACGCGCCAGTCCCCACCGTCGACGAGGCCGAGCGAGACGAGCTCCCCGTAGGCCTTGTCGATCTTGGTCAGCTGCGAGCCGGACGCCACCGGGATCACCGTCTGCGCCGGGATGCGCCAGCCCAGCTGCTCGGCGATCTCGTAGCCCAGCGACTTCGAGCCCTCGGCGTAGTACGGCCGGACGTTGACGTTGACGAACGCCCAGTCCTCCTGCTCGAAGGCGAGCTCGGTGGCGAGGCGGTTGACGTCGTCGTAGGTGCCGTCGACGGCGAGCAGCGAGGTCTCGTACACCGCCGTCATCAGGATCTTCGCCCGCTCGAGCGAGGCGGGGATGAGCACGACCGAGTCCCAGCCCGGCGCGGGCGGCGGCCGCGGCGGTGGCGTTCGCGAGGTTCCCGGTCGACGGGCAGGCGAGCACGGTGAAGCCCAGCTCGCGGGCGGCGGCCAGGGCGACGGCGACGACGCGGTCCTTGAAGGAGTGCGTCGGGTTGCCGGTGTCGTCCTTGACCCAGAGGTTGCGGATGCCGAGCTCGGCGCCGAGGCGGTCGGCCTCGCACGAGCCGGGTGAAGCCGGGCTCGGTGTTCGGGTACGACTCGACGGTCGCTCGGCACCGGCAGCAGGTCCTTGTAGCGCCAGATCGACTTCGGGCCGCGCTCGATCTGCTCGCGGGTGACGCGGCCGAAGTCGTAGGCGACCTCGAGCGGGCCGAAGCACTGCGGACACGCGAACTCCGCGGCGAGGGCGAGGCGGTGGCCGCACGCCCGGCAGGCCAGGGCGGCGGCGGGGCCGAGATCGAGGGACGGGCCGGCGGTCCCGGAGGTGGTGCTCGGACCGGAGGCGGTCACGGTCATGAAAGGTTTCTCCTCATCTTCCCCGCCACCCGGCGGGTCGGAATTGGCACCGGTCTTGCTCCCCGCGCATGCGGGTGCCGCCGGTTGCCGGGGTGTCGTCGGGCCGTTCCCTCTACCCCTCTGGATGAGCCGTATTCGGTTGTCCGCCCGGGTCCGGATCGTCGATCCGGTCGGGCGCATCCGGAACGTTACGGCACGGTGCGCACGCCGGGCCACCGCGCGGGGACGTTGCCCACACCACGGTGTCGGGGGGTCCTGGGAGGATGTCGGCGTGCCGCCGAGAGCCCGTCCCGCCCAGGGAACCTCCGCCGAGGTGGACGACGCCCCCGTGCGGCTCGTCCTCGGCGACGAGGCGCTGCTGGTCGAGCGGGCCGTCGCCGGTGCGGTCGCCGCCGCCCGCCGTCGGGACCCGGACGTCGAGGTCCGCACCCTGCGGGCCTCCGAGATCACCGCGGGGGTGCTCGCGGAGCTGGTGAGCCCGTCGCTGTTCGCCGAGGCCCGGGTCGTGGTGCTCGAGGCCGCGCAGGACGCGAACACCGAGGTCACCACCGTGCTCGTCGACTACGCGAAGGCGCCCACCGACGGCGTCGCGCTCGTCGCCGTGCACGCCGGCGGGGCCAAGGGCAAGGCGCTGGTCGACGGGCTGAAGAAGGCGGGCGCCGCGGTCAGCGAGGCCCCCAAGCTCCAGAAGTACGACCAGCGGGCCGACTTCGTGCGCGCCGAGGTCCGGCAGGCCGGCGGCACCATCACCGGCGACGCGCTGGGCGGGCTGCTCGACGCCGTCGGGTCGGACCTGCGCGAGCTCGCGGCGGCGGCGTCGCAGCTGGTCAGCGACTCCGGGGGCCAGATCGACACCGAGGCCGTGCGGCGGTTCCACCGCGGGCGGGCCGACGTCACCGGGTTCGCGGTGGCCGAGCGCGCGGTGACGGGGGACCGCGCGGGCGCGCTCGAGGCGCTGCGCTGGGCGCTCGACACCGGCGTGGCCCACGTGCTCGTGGCCGACGCGCTCGCCGACGCGGTGCGGACCATCGCGCGGGTCTCGGCGGCCGGCCGGGGCGACCCGTACCGGATGGCCTCGGAGCTCAAGATGCCGCCGTGGAAGGTCAAGAAGGCCCAGGGGCAGGCCCGCGGGTGGGACGGCCCGGGGCTCACGCGGGCGATGTCGCTGGTCGCCGACGTCAACGCCGACGTCAAGGGCGCCGCGGCCGACCCGGCATACGCCCTGGAGCGGGCGACGGTGGAGCTGGCGGCCCTCGCCGGGCACGCCCGTCGGCGCTGATCAGGAGGACCTCGAGCGCGAGGTCCCGGCGCGTGCCCTCGGGTCGCGGCTGCTCCGGCGTCCGCCCGCTCCATGATCAACGGGCACTTTCAGGCATCCGGGCGGCCCGAGACGTGGTGGTGTGCCCCTCAGGGGCGGCGGCTCCGCCGCCGCCTGCTCCGATCAGGGGCACTCAGGCATCCGGAGCTCCGTGGTCAGGGGCCCTTCGAGGCATCCGGGGCGGCCAGATCAGGACGTGAGCAACAGTGCCCCTCGGCGGGACCGACCGACCACGATCCCGAGACGAGCGAAGGGCACCCTCGGCCGATTGTCCGACTGAAGGTGCCCTTCGCTCAACAGCTGAGCGGACCGGATCAGGCGGGTGTCTTGCCGCCCTTGGCGTCGACGGTGAAGCGCGCGCCCCGGTGGGCCATGCGCGACTTCTTGTTCGCCGCCTGGTTCTTGTGGATGACGCCCTTGCTCACGGCCTTGTCGAGCAGGCGCCCGGCCTCGCGGCGGCGCTCGTCGGCGGCCGAGGAGTTGCCGGACTCGAGGGTCTCGCGGTACCGACGGATCGCGGTCTTGATGCGCGACTTGACCGCCTTGTTCCGCTGACGAGCCTCCTCGTTCTTGCGGTTGCGCTTGACCTGCTGCTTGATGTTCGCCACGGGGCCTTCGAACCTCTGATCGATGGTGCGGATGTTCTGCGTGCGGACGCGCCCGGGAGCAGACACAGGCGTCCAGCCCGCACGGCGCAGTTGCCGCCAGATTACCAATGCCCCACGTGGCCGGTGCTCCTCGGGTGCCGTGGGACCATGGAGGACGAGCACACCCGGGCCCGAGCAGGAATGAGGACCTCGTTGACCGAGACCACCACGACGCAGCAGTCGGCCCAGACCCCTGGCCGACCCGGCA
>CAVQUY010000004.1:0-221170 GCA_963716955.1 uncultured Actinomycetota bacterium | reverse complement strand
TCGAAGCCGGCCAGGCCCTCCTCAGCGCACTCCACGACGTCGACGCCGGTCACCTCCGCCCGGGCTCGGGCCGCGGCCCGCCCACTCCAGCATCTGCTCGACCGCCGCGTCGTCCCCCTCGACGACGAGCTCGACGGAGCCGTCCTGCCGGTTGCGCACCCACCCCGCGACGCCGAGCCGGTGTGCCTCCTGCTCCGCGCTCGCCCGGTAGAACACTCCCTGGACCGTGCCGTGGACGACGGCGTGCCTCGCACTCATGCTGGACCCCGTACCCGCGCGGCCGCGGCGGGCACCCACACCGGGAGCCCCGACCCCGGTCCTTGCGCGCTGTTCGAACATGTGTTCGACTCTAGCCCATGACGGCGGTGTTCACTCCTTCTCTCTTCGACGCGGTGCCCGACGGCTCCGGCGGTGCGGTGCCGACCGGTCCGGCCGACGTCTCCTGGACGGGGGCGCACCGCTCGCGGCTCGACGAGCGATCGTGGGTCGACGTGGTCCCGGGATGGATGCCCGGGGCCGACGTGTGGTTCGACGAGCTCGTGGGCGAGGTGGCGTGGAACCAACGGCGCCGGCGGATGTTCACCCAGGAGATCGTCGAGCCGCGGCTGACGTGCGGCTGGGCGCTCGCCGACGCGCCGTCCCCGAGCGAGCACCTGGCGGCGGCCCTCGTCGAGCGCTACCGCGAGCCGTTCGACCGCGTCTCGGCGAACTTCTACCGCGACGGGGCGGACTCGGTGGCCTGGCACGGCGACCGCGTGCGCTTCGTGCACCCGCGGCCCGTCGTCGCGATCGTCTCGCTCGGCGCGCCCCGCCGCTTCGGGCTCCGGGCGCTCGCGGGCGGCGACACCCGCTGGCTGACGGTGTGCGGGGGCGACCTGCTCGTGATGGGCGGGCGCTGCCAGCACGAGTGGCAGCACACCGTGCCCAAGGAGCCGGGCGCCGGGCCGCGCATCAGCGTGACGTTCCGCCACGCCGACCCCGGGCCCACCGGCGCGCGCACCGAACGGGCGCGGGACGTACCCGCCTGGGCGCTGCGCTGACGCCGGGTCCCCGGTCCGGTGGCGCCGGGCGCGTCGCCGGGCGGGGGCGGGCGCCCCGGTCGGTAGCGTGCCCGCCATGCGGGTGCTGGGAGTGGACCCGGGGCTGACGCGCTGCGGTCTCGGGGTGGTCGAGGGCGCGGGCGGGCGCACGGTCCGCGCCGTCGCCGTCGACGTCGTCCGCACCCCGCACGACGACGAGGTGGCCGCCCGGCTGGCTGCCGTCGCGGACGCCGTCGAGCGGTGGATCGCCGAGTACCGGCCGGACGTCGTGGCCGTCGAGCGGGTGTTCAGCCAGCACAACGTGCGGTCGGTCATCGGGACCGCCCAGGCCGGCGGCGTGGTGGCCCTGGTCGCGGGCCGGGCGGGTCTGCCGGTCGCCTTCCACACGCCCTCCGAGGTCAAGGCGGCCGTGACCGGCTCGGGGCGTGCCGACAAGGCCCAGGTGACCGCGATGGTGCGCCGTGTGCTCGCGCTGGAGACCGCACCCCGTCCGGCGGACGCGGCCGACGCCCTCGCCCTCGCGGTGTGCCACTGCTGGCGCGCGCCCATGCTCGCCCGGCTGGCGGAGGCCGAGGCCCGCGCCGCCGTGGTGGCCCGCACCCACGCCGCCCGCCTCGCCGCCGCGCGGAAGGCCGCGGCGACGGGCGCCCGCGCGACGCGGCGCTGACGCGACCGGGGTACGCCGCGCGTGGCGGCGACCACGCTGTCGGCCCCTCGCGGTAGCGTCCCGCTCGAACAGGTGTTCGCCGGGTGCGCCGGCAGCAGGGAGGTGGATCCGTGATCTCGTCCGTGCGCGGGGAGGTCCTCTCCGTCGGGCTGGACCACGCGGTGGTGGAGGTCGGCGGGGTCGGCATGGCGGTGCAGGCGACGCCGAACACGCTCGCCGGGCTCCGGCGCGGTCAGAGCGCCCGGTTGGAGACCGCGCTCGTGGTCCGGGAGGACTCGCTGACCCTCTTCGGCTTCGCCGACGCCGCCGAGCGCGAACTGTTCGGGCTGCTCCAGACCGTCACCGGCGTCGGTCCTCGCCTCGCCCTGGCCACGCTCGCGGTGCTCGACCCGGCGGCGCTGAGCCGGGCCCTGGCCGACGGCAACCTCACCACGCTGATGAGCGTGCCGGGCATCGGGCGCAAGGGCGCCGAGCGCCTCGTCGTCGAGCTGCGGGACAAGGTCGCGCCGCCGGACGTCGGGGGGACCGACGCCGTGGACGCCGCCGACGCCGTCACGTCGTCCGTCGTGGCCAGCGGCACCCTGCGCGACCAGGTCGTCGAGGCACTCGTCGGGCTGGGCTTCGCGCCCAGGCCGGCGGAGAAGGCGGTGGACGAGACCGTGGGTGACCTGGGGGAGGGTGCGGGATCGTCGGCGGTGCTGCGCGCCGCGCTGCACCGGCTGGGGCCGAGCCGGTGAGCGGGGACGAGCTCTCGGCCGACCTCGAGCGGGCGCTCGCGGCCACGCAGGAGGTGGGCGAGTCCGACCTCGAGAACCGGCTGCGGCCCGCGCGCCTCACCGAGTTCATCGGCCAGCCCCGGGTGCGCGAGCAGCTCGACCTCGTGCTCCAGGGCGCGCTGCGCCGCGGGCGCCCACCGGACCACGTGCTGCTCTCGGGCCCGCCGGGGCTGGGCAAGACGAGCCTCGCGATGATCATCGGGCACGAGCTCGGCAGTGCCGTGCGCATCACCAGCGGGCCGGCGCTGGAGCGGGCGGGGGACCTCGCGGCGATGCTGTCGAACCTCGTCGAGGGCGACGTGATGTTCATCG
Organism: uncultured Actinomycetota bacterium; assembly: GCA_963716955.1. GTDB lineage: Bacteria > Actinomycetota > Actinomycetes > Mycobacteriales > Pseudonocardiaceae > Actinomycetospora. The sequence goes on along the minus strand of CAVQUY010000004.1, from coordinate 218,375 downwards.
ACGAGATCCACCGCATGGCACGGCCCGCCGAGGAGATGCTCTACCTCGCCATGGAGGACTTCCGGGTCGACATCGTCGTCGGCAAGGGGCCGGGCGCCACGTCGATCCCGCTCGACGTCGCGCCGTTCACGCTGGTCGGGGCCACCACGCGCGCCGGGTCGCTCACCGGGCCGCTGCGCGACCGGTTCGGCTTCACCGGCCACATGGAGTTCTACGAGCCCGAGGACCTCGAGCTCGTCGTGGCGCGCAGCGCGCAGATCCTCGAGGTGGACCTGCAGCCCGACGGCGGGCGGGAGATCGCCTTCCGGTCACGGGGCACGCCGCGCATCGCCAACCGGCTGCTGCGCCGGGTGCGGGACTACGCCGAGGTGCGTGCCGACGGCCGCGTGACCCGCGAGGTGGCGCGGGCTGCGCTCGCGGTCTACGACGTGGACGAGCTGGGCCTCGACCGGCTCGACCGCGCCGTGCTGAGCGCCCTGGTGCGGTCCTTCGGGGGCGGGCCGGTCGGGGTGTCGACCCTGGCGGTCGCCGTGGGGGAGGAGCCGGGCACCGTGGAGGAGGTCTGCGAGCCCTATCTGGTGCGGGCGGGGATGCTCGCGCGGACCCCGCGCGGCCGCGTCGCGACCCCCGCGGCGTGGCGACATCTCGGCGAGACACCCCCGGAACCGGACGATCCGGAGGAAATCGACGAGCAGGGGCCGCCGACGTTGTTCGGATGAGCTGGCAGACTCTGTGGTGAGTACGTACGACGGATCGCGGGTAGAGCGGTCGGTCGGAACCGGCGCACGGATCCGAACGGAGCGAGATGGACCTCCTCTTTCCCCTGCTGATCGTCTTCATGATCGGCATGATCTTCTTCTCCAACCGGCAGCGTAAGAAGCAGGCCCAGGCGCAGGAGAGCCTGCAGAACGCGATCTCGGTCGGCGACGTCGTCGTCATGACCTCCGGCATCAGCGGCACCGTGGTCGACACCGACGACGAGAAGACCATCGACCTGGAGATCGCCCCCGACGTGATCACCACCTGGCTGCGCGCCGCGGTCCGCGAGAAGCTGGCGGGCGACACCGACCTGCTGGTGGGCGACGTCGAGCACCTCGGGGAGGCGCACACCGACGCCGACGCGCCGCACCCCGCGATCGCCGACGCCCCGGTCGATCACGTGTCGCCCAGTCACACCGCGGGCACGACGCCGAGCACCACGACCGTCGAGCACCACGACCGCCCACGGCACCGCCACGCACGGCACGGCCGCCCCGGCGGCGGGGTCGGACGGCGCGGCCGCGGAGCCGGCCTTCTCGGACCCGACGGCGACGCCGAACGGCAACGGCGTCTCGGCCGGGTCGAGCAACCCCGGGGACCCGCGGCCCTGACCCCGGCGCGGGGAGCGACGGCCTGACGCCGCCGCGGCCGGCCCGTCCTCCTACCGCACGGCGCGACGCGGACCGGGACGGGCCGGGTGCGACGGCCCGGGCCGGGGCGTCCTACCCTGCTGCGTCCGAGGACACGACCGTCGCACGACCCTGGAGTTCGCAGCGTGGCCCCACCCATCGTCCGGTTCCGGCCGGGCCGCTACCTCGCCGTCTTCGCGGCGATCGTCGTGGTCCTCTACGGGCTGGTCTTCCTCACCGGGGACAGGTCGCCGACCCCGAAGCTCGGCATCGACCTGCAGGGCGGCACGCAGGTCACGCTGACCGCGCGCACCGAGACCGGGGCGGCGCCGACGCCGGACCAGCTCAACCTGGCGCGGCAGATCATCGAGCAGCGCGTCAACGGGCTCGGCGTCTCGGGCGCCGAGGTCGTGCAGAACGGCAACAACCTCGTCATCACGGTGCCGGGCTCGGCCGGTGACCAGGCCCGCAGCCTCGGGCAGACCGCGCGGCTGTACTTCCGCCCGGTCGTCGAGGGCCCGCTGGCGGCCACCCCGACACCCACGCCGGCGCAACCGGGCCAGACGCAGGGCGGACAGACCCAGCCGGCCCCCGGCGGTGGCAGCGGCGGCGGGACCCCGGGCCGGGCGCCCGCGGGCCAGAGCGTGCGGCTGCCGGTCCAGGCGCCGACGCCGCCCGCCCCGCCGCCCGGCGGGGGCGCCCCGGCCGGCGGCGGCACCTCGCAGGACCCGCGGCTGGCCGCCGCGATCGCGGCGGCGAAGCAGACCCGCCAGAGCGACGACCCTGCCGTGCAGGCCCAGGCCCTGCAGTCGCTGAACTGCGCCGTCGAGGACCCGCTGCGCGGCTACGACGACCCGACGAAGCCGCTCGTGGCCTGCGACCGCAACGGCGCGGCCAAGTACGTGCTCGGGCCCTCGATCCTCTCCGGCACCGAGGTGGCGGACGCGGTCGCGGCGCCGAACCAGCAGGGCGCGGGCTACGTCATCAACGTGACGTTCAAGTCGGCCGGCGCCGGCATCTGGGCGCAGTACACGACGGCGAACATCGGCAAGGGCGTGGCGTTCACGCTGGACTCGCAGGTGGTCTCCGCCCCGACGATCGAGGCCGCCCAGCCCGGCGGGACCTCCCAGATCAGCGGCAACTTCAACCAGCAGTCCGCGACGGACCTCGCGAACGTCCTCAAGTACGGCTCGCTGCCGCTGTCCTTCGACACCTCGGACGCCCAGACGATCTCGGCGACCCTCGGGCTCGCGTCGCTCGAGGCCGGCCTGATCGCGGGCCTCATCGGCCTGGTGCTGGTGTTCGTCTACTCGCTCTTCTACTACCGCGCGCTGGGCGTGCTGACGATCCTGTCGCTGGTGCTCTCCGGGCTGGTCGTCTACGCGGTGCTCGTCCTGCTCGGGCGGAGCATCGGGTTCACCCTCGACCTCTCGGGCGTCGCCGGGTTCATCGTGGCCATCGGCATCACCGCCGACTCGTTCGTCATCTTCTTCGAACGCATCAAGGACGAGATGCGCGAGGGCCGCAGCTTCCGCTCCGCCGTGCCGCGGGGATGGACGCGGGCGCGGCGCACGATCCTCTCCGGCGACGCGGTGAGCTTCCTCGCCGCCGTCGTGCTCTACGTCCTCGCCGTCGGCCAGGTCCGCGGCTTCGCGTTCACGCTCGGGATGTCGACGATCCTCGACCTCGTCGTGGTGTTCCTCGTGACGCATCCGCTGCTGTCGATGGCGTCGCACTCGCGCCTGTTCGCCAGCCCCGCCTGGTCCGGGCTCGGCAAGGTCGCCTCGCAGACCACCCGGCCCGGCGTCGGCGGACGCGGCGGGGAGCGGGCGGTGCGCCCCGCCCCGGCGCCCGCCCCGGCCAGACCCGTCGTCCCACCGCGCCGAGCGGGCGGACGCAGCGCAGCGGCTCCGGCCGCGGAGGTGCCCGATGACCCGCCCCACCCACCGTGCCGGCGGCCGGCGCGACGCCGACGCCGCCCACGAGCCCGAGGACCTCGACGACGACCTCGCCCTCGACGAGTCCGACGACGAGGCCGACGCCGACGAGGACGCCGACGGCGCCGCCGGGTCCGGTCCCACCCGCCGGGCCCCGCGGCGCAGCCGCCTGGACCGGCTCTACGAGGGCAACGGCGGGCTGGACGTCGTCGGCCGGTCGCGGACCTGGTACGCGGTGTTCGCCGCGATCGTCCTGGTGTGCCTGCTCTCGATCGTCCTGCGCGGCTTCAACTTCTCGATCGACTTCGAGGGCGGGACCTCGGTCCAGTTCCCGGCGCGCGGGGCGAACGGCGTGGCCCAGACCAGCCAGGTCGAGCAGACCTTCGACCGTGCCGTCGGGCACCCGGCGGAGTCGGTGCAGACCGCGGGCACCGGCGACTCGGCGACCATCCTCATCAAGTCCGACCGCCTCACCCAGGGCGAGCAGGTCGCGCTCGACCAGGCGCTGTTCGACCAGTTCCAGCCCCTCGGCACCGACGGCCGGCCCGACCGCGACGCGGTCAGCGACAGCGCCGTCAGCGCGAGCTGGGGCGGGGAGATCACCCGGCAGGCGCTCATCGCGCTGGCCGTGTTCCTCGTGCTGGTCACGGCCTACCTGGCGATCTACTTCGAGCGCCGGATGGCCCTCGCGGCGATCATCGCGCTGATCAACGACATCGTCGTGACCGCGGGTGTCTACTCGCTCGTCGGCTTCGAGGTCTCCCCGGCCACCGTGATCGGCCTGCTGACGATCCTCGGGTTCTCGCTCTACGACACCGTGGTCGTGTTCGACAAGGTCCGCGAGAACGTCCGCGGCCTCCAGGGGCTCACCCGGCGCACCTACGCCGAGGCCGCGAACCTCGCGGTCAACCAGACGCTGATGCGCTCGCTGAACACCTCGCTGATCGCCGCGCTCCCGCTGATCGGGCTCTTCGTCGTCGGCGTGATCCTGCTCGGCGTCGGCGTGCTCGGCGACCTCGCCCTGGTCCAGCTCGTCGGGGTCCTCATCGGGGCGGCCTCGTCGGTGCTGCTGGCGACCCCGATCGTCGTCGACCTCGCGATGCGGGACCGGGTCTGGGCCCAGCAGGCGCAGCGCGTGGCGGCCCGGCGGGCCAAGACCGCGCAGCGCGAGGGCGCCCCTACGCGCGGCGGCACCCGGGGCGCCGGGGAGGTCACGACCGGCGAGCCGACCGACGTCCTCGACACCGACGCCGTCGTCGCCGCCGCGGGCGCGGCCGCACCCCGCGCCGGCCGCGACGCCGGCCGGAGTGAGCGGCCGGGTCGCACCGGGCAGCGCGCCACGGCCCGGCGCGCGGCCGGCCGGCAAGTCGGGCCGGCCGAGCGGGAAGCGCCGCCGGTGAGCGCGGCCCTCGACCCGGACCCCACCCCCGACACCGACCGCGAGCTGGTCGCCGCGCTGCTGCGCGAGGTCCCCGACTTCCCGCAGCCGGGCATCCGCTTCTGGGACCTCACGACGGTGCTCGCCGACGCCCGGGGTCTGGCCGCGACCACCCGGCTGCTGAGCGCCCCGGTGGCCGAGCGCCCCGTCGACGTGGTCGTCGGGATCGAGGCACGCGGCTTCCTGCTCGGGGCCGCCGTGGCCCAGGCGCTCGGGCTCGGCCTCGTCCCGGTCCGCAAGCAGGGCAAGCTGCCCGCCGTCGCGGCCTCGCGGTCCTACGACCTCGAGTACGGGTCGGCGACCCTCGAGCTCCCGGCCGGGGTCCTCGCCCCGGGGGCACGGGCCCTGCTGGTCGACGACGTCCTCGCCACCGGCGGGACGGCGGCGGCCGCCTGCGAGCTCGTCGAGGAGTGCGGCGCCGTCGTCGCCTCCCTCGCGGTCGTCCTCGAGCTGCCCGCGCTCGGGGGCCGCGCCCGCCTCGCGGAGCGGCCGCTCCTCGCCGTCCTGCAGCGCTAGCCGCCCTCGCGGCTAGTCGCCCGACTCGAACTTGAAGGAGATCGCGAGGCGGACGCGGAAGCCGGTCACCTGCCCGTTCTCGATGACCAGGTCGGAGCGCAGGAGCTCGGCGATGCGGATGTCGCGCACCGACTTCGCCGCGGTCTCCACGGCGTTGCGCGCGGCCGCCTCCCACGACTCGCTGCTGGTCCCGATGACCTCGGTGACGCGGTACACGGTGTCGGCCATGCCCAGCCCTCCTCACGAGCGCGAACGCCGCCGGGTCGAGTGTGACCCGGACCACAGCGCGTCCGTGACGATAGCCCGGACCCCCGCGCCGTGGCCATGGCGTCGTCCCCGCCGCAGAACCGGTCGTCGGATCTCCCTGCGCGGGTAACCCCGTCTGGGGGATGTCCCACATCTCGGTCTCCGGGCCGACCTCCGCCGGACGGCGGATGGTTCGCACAGCTAACGTTGCGGGCGGCGAGTGAGAGGGAGGCCGATGACGATCACGTCGACCGGACGTCGTCCGGGCACGGATCCCACCGATCGGGTCGCCGAGGCCGCCCCACCCACCGGGAGGACCGAGCCGGGTCCGGCCTCGGCCGCGGTGGGACGCGTGGCCTGGCGCGACCGCCTCCTCGCCTCCGACCCCGGGAACGTCCGGCTCGCGCTCGCGACGCGGGCGGCGGTCTCGCTCGCCGTCGCCCTCGGGGCGGCCGCCCTGCTGGCGGGCGCGCTCGGCCTGCAGGGCACCGCCGCGATCGTCGTGCTCGTCCTGGGCGCCGTGCTGACGATGATGACGACCTTCACCGCGGCCGACCCGACGACCGCCGGCCGGGCGATCACCCAGCTCTGCCTGCCGGTGGCGATGCTCGCCGGGATCACGCTGAGCACGCTCGTGGACCGCCACCGCGTCCTCTCGCTCGCCCTCTTCGTCGTGGTCATGTTCGTCGTGGTGTGGGTCCGGCGCTTCGGCCCCCGCGCGTTCGCCTGCGGCATGGTCGTGTGGATGGGCTACTTCATGGCCCTGTTCCTCCAGCTCGGCTTCGCGCAGCTCCCGATGGTCCTCCTGGCGGTGGCGAGCACGACCGTCCTGCTGCTGGTGATCGGGCTGGTCGTCGCACCGCAGCGTCCCGCGCGCCGGATGGGACGCATGGTCGCGGCGTTCGCGGCCCGGGTGCGGATCGCCTCGGCCGAGCACCGCGACCCCGCGGCCCGCTCGCCGTGGCAGCGCTGGACCGGGCGGGTCGGCACCGCGGACCGCGCGCTGCTGCGCGTCGACGAGGTCGCGGTCCTGATCGACGGGCAGCTCGCCGTCCCGCACTCGGTGGCGGACCCGGCGCACGCCCCCGGGGTGCGCGCCGCCGTGCTGCGCGTCGAGGCCGCGCTGGCCCGCCTGCTCGACACCGCGCCCGACGACGTCGGGTCCGGGCAGGCCGACGCGGTGGAGGACGCGCTGCGCCGCCTCGAGCAGCTGCTCGCCGACGACCGGCGCGGGCCCGACGGCGACGCGGACGACCGTGACGACCGGCCGGCCGCGCCCGCACCGTTCACCCCGGCCGCCGAGCTGTTCGCCGGGTTCCTGCCCGGCAGCGCGGTGACCGTGGGGCCGATGGTCGCTCCCGAGGGCGGGACGAAGCTGCTGCTCACCACCCGCCAGGCGCTGCAGATCGCGCTGGCGGGCGGGCTGTCGATCGCGCTCGGCGACGCCCTCTCCGGGCAGCGCTGGTACTGGGCGGTGCTGGCCTGCTTCCTCGCCTTCACCGGCACGGCGACCGCCGCCGAGACGGTGCGCAAGGCCCTGCAGCGCACCGCGGGGACGGTCGTCGGCGTCGTCGTCGCCCTGGTCCTGGTGCCCTCGCTGGGCCACTCGACCACGACGTCGCTCGTCGTCATCCTCGTGACGATCTTCGTCGGCTTCTACCTGTTCCGGGTCTCCTACACCTGCCTGGCGTTCGCGATCACCATCCTCATCGCCGAGCTCTACGAGCTGCTCGGCACCTACAGCGACGGGCTGCTCGCGCTGCGGGTGGGCGAGACCGCGCTCGGGGCGGTCATCGGCGGCGTGGTGGCCGTGTCGTTCCTGCCCGCCTCCGCCGCCCGGGCGGAGCAGGCGGCCCGCACGCAGCTCGCCGAGGAGCTCCGCGCGGCCACCCTCGACGTCGCCGCCGTGCTGCACGACGGCCCGGGCCGCCCGGGGGCCGACGGCGGACCGGTCGACCTGCACGCCCGGGTCCGCTCGCTCGACGCCGCGGTCCACCAGCTCGCCCTGATCGGCCTGCCGCTCTCGCTGCGGGTCGCCCCGGGGTCGGCGGCGCGGCGCGCGTCGGTGACCGGGCGGCTGTCGGCCTGGGTGCGGTGCGCGGCGCGGGTGCGGGCGCTGATCCACGCCGTCGAGGACGGCCTCGACGGCGGGGACGGGACGGTCGCCGGCGCCGCGGACCGCCACGAGACGGTGCAGGGCGCGATGACGGCGGTCCGCGGGCTCGTCGACGCCCTCGCCGAGGGCCGCGGTCCCGGCGAGCACGTCGACCGGCCGGCGGGGGTGGACGACGCCCCGGAGACGCTGCTGGCTGAGCTGGCCGCGCTGCACGGGGCGCTGCTCGCGCTGCACGACGTCGATCCCACGGCCGGACCCGGTGCGACGCCCGACGCCGCGGCCGGCTCCGGACGCACTCCGACACCGGTCCCGACGGACGCGCCGGCGACGGCCACCGTCGTCCGCGGCCGGGTGACCGACCCGGCGGGCGCCGGCCTCGACGCCGTCGTCACCCTGGTCGACCCGCACGGCCGCCAGCTCGGCCGGGTCCGGACGGACGCGGCCGCGGGCGGGCGCTTCTCGGTGGCGGCGGGGAGCGGCCCCGGACCGTGGCTCGTCGTGGTCGCCGCCGCCGGCCGGGCCCCGCACGCCGGGCGGGCCGCCGCGGGCGCGGAGCACCACGTCGTCCTGGCGCCGGCCGGGCGGGCGGCACCCGCCCGCCAGGCGGCCGTCGTCGTCGTCTGAACGACCGTTCGACGACGGGCGCCCCGGCCCGTCGGGTGATCGACACGGGCGGGCGACGGGCGGGGACCTCTCGTCCCCCTCACGGGACCTCGGCGCCGTCGTCGACACGCTCGGTGACCTAGGCTGGACGTCGGACCCGGTCCGTTCCGGGTCCCGCGACGGGCCGTCCGGCGGCCCGGACCAGCGGGAGGTGCTCGCCAGTGAGCCAGGACGTGTGGCCGACGACCGGCACGGTCGAGCGCGCCGCGGCCGTCGACCCGGCCGGCGGCGTGGACGGGTCGGGGCCGGACGACGGCGCCGACGCGGCCCCGACGGTCGGGTCCAGCGAACCGCGCGAGGCGCAGCGGCTGGAGCCCAGCGCCTCCGCCACGACCGGCGGCGCCACGACCGGCGAGGCCACGACGACGCGGCCGCGCTCGGCCACGCGGCGGGTCCGGGCCCGGATCGCGCGGCGGATCACCGCGCAGCGCAGCGGCCCGGTCAAGCCGGTCCTCGAGCCGCTGGCCACCGTCCACCGGGAGCTGCACCCGAGCGCCGACCTCGCGGCCCTGCAACGCGCCTACGACACCGCGGAGGCCTTCCACGAGGGCCAGATGCGCAAGTCGGGCGACCCCTACATCACGCACCCGCTCGCCGTCGCCACCATCCTCGCCGAGCTGGGCATGGACACCACCACGCTGGTCGCGGCGCTGCTGCACGACACCGTGGAGGACACCGCCTACTCGCTGGACAAGCTCTCCGCCGACTACGGCGCGGAGGTCGCGCACCTCGTCGACGGCGTCACCAAGCTCGACAAGGTCCAGCTCGGGGCGGCCGCCGAGGCGGAGACGATCCGCAAGATGGTCGTGGCGATGGCGCGCGACCCGCGCGTGCTCGTCATCAAGCTCTCCGACCGGCTGCACAACATGCGCACGATGCGCTTCCTCAAGCCGGAGAAGCAGGCCAAGAAGGCCCGCGAGACCCTCGAGGTGCTCGCGCCGCTGGCCCACCGGCTGGGGATGTCGACGGTCAAGTGGGAGCTCGAGGACCTCGCGTTCGCGATCCTGCACCCGAAGCGCTACGACGAGATCGTCCGGCTGGTCGCCGACCGCGCGCCGAGCCGCGACACCTACCTGCGCACCGTGATCGACGAGGTGTCCGGCCAGCTGGAGGCCGCGCGGGTGAAGGCCGAGGTGCTCGGCCGCCCGAAGCACTACTACTCGATCTACCAGAAGATGATCGTCAAGGGGAAGGACTTCGACGACATCCACGACCTGGTGGGCGTGCGCATCCTCGTCGAGGACGTGCGCGACTGCTACGCCGCGATGGGCATGGTCCACGCGCTGTGGCAGCCCATGCCGGGGCGGTTCAAGGACTACATCGCGCAGCCGCGGTTCGGGGTCTACCAGTCGCTGCACACCACGGTGATCGGGCCCGACGGGCAGCCCCTCGAGGTGCAGATCCGCACCCACGAGATGCACCGCACCGCCGAGTACGGCATCGCCGCGCACTGGCGGTACAAGGAGACCAAGGGGTCGCACGGCAGCGCCGGCCTCGAGCTCGACGAGATGGCCTGGATGCGCCAGCTCCTCGACTGGCAGCGGGAGGCGGCCGACCCGGGGGAGTTCCTCGAGTCGCTGCGCTACGACCTCGCGACCCGCGAGATCTTCGTGTTCACGCCCAAGGGCGACGTGATCACCCTGCCCAGCGGCTCGACGCCGGTGGACTTCGCGTACGCGGTGCACACCGAGGTCGGCAACAAGTGCATCGGGTCGCGCGTCAACGGCCGGCTCGTCGCGCTGGAGCGCCAGCTCGAGAACGGCGAGGTCGTCGAGATCTTCACCTCGAAGGCCGAGGGCGCCGGCCCGTCGCGGGACTGGCTCGGCTTCGTCGGTTCGCCGCGGGCGAAGCAGAAGATCAAGCAGTGGTTCGCCAAGGAGCGCCGCGAGGAGGCGATCGAGGGCGGCAAGGAGGCCATCACCCGCGAGGCGCGGCGCACCGGGCTGCCGCTGCAGCGCCTCGTGTCGGCCGACTCGATGGGGGCGCTCGCCCGCGAGCTGCACTACTCCGACGTCTCGGCGCTCTACGCGGCGGTGGGGGAGCACCACGTCTCGGCCCGCCACGTCGTGCAGCGCCTCGTCGCCCTGCTCGGCGGGGTGGAGCAGAACGAGGACGAGCTCGCCGACCGCGCGACGCCGTCGACGGTCCAGCGGCGCCGGGGCACCGGCGACGTCGGGGTCGTCGTCACCGGGATGGAGGGCGGCTCCGACGGTGACTCGAGCGACCTGTGGATCAAGCTCGCGCGGTGCTGCACCCCGGTGCCGGGCGACGAGATCCTCGGCTTCGTCACCCGTGGCGGCGGCGTCTCCGTGCACCGCACCGACTGCACCAACGCCGACGACCTCCGCGCGGAGCCCGAGCGCCTCGTCGACGTGGCCTGGGCGTCGTCGTCGACCGCGGTCTTCCTCGTGTCGATCCAGGCGGAGGCCCTCGACCGGCACCGCCTGCTCTCCGACATCACCAAGGCGCTCGCCGACGAGAAGGTCAACATCCTCTCGGCGTCGGTGACGACGTCCGCGACCGCGTCGCCGTGAGCCGGTTCAGCTTCGAGATGGGCGACCCGAAGCACCTCGGGCACGTGCTGCGCGTGGTCCGCAACGTCGAGGGCGTCTACGACGTGTACCGGGTGACGTCGGCGTCGTAGGTGCGCTCCGCGCTCGTGAGCAGACTTTTCCGCCCTATGACACGGGCAAGTGCTCACGAGCGCGAAGCGCACCTATCGCCGACGGGTGTGCGCCCGCACGTAGGTGCGCGAGCCGATCCCGGCGAGGTACAGCGCGACGAACAGCAGGCCGGCGGTCTGGAGCAGCTCGGCGGTGAGCGGCCCGAACGCGAAGCCGGCGAGCTGGAACACGAGCGCGAGCCCGAAGAGGACGGCGGCGACGATCGCGAGCATGGGGACTCCTGGAGGGGTGCGGACGCAGGCGCACACCTTCTCGCACCTCCGCGGCGAGCACACGCGCGGCGCGCGGCTACTCGTCGGCCTCCGGGACCACGTTCACCTCGGGGGCCGCGCGGTCGGGCCGCGCCGAGCGCGGATCGAGCGGGTTGACCGTCGCCGGGTCGACCGCGGCGTCGGCGGGCCGGGTCAGCGACCGGATCCCGGCGTCGAGGACCGTCACCAGCGGCACGGCGAGCAGCGCCCCGGGGATGCCGGCGACGATGAGACCGCACGCGATCGGCAGGACCACCGCGAGCGGGTGGAGCTTGATCGACTTCCCGAGGAACAGCGGCTGCAGGATGTAGCCCTCGAGGTTCTGCACCGCGAGCAGCAGCACGACGACCAGCAGCATGTCGGTGACGCCGCCGGTGACCAGCCCGACGAGGGCGGCGACCGCGCCGGACACGACCGCGCCCACCGTCGGGACGAACGCCCCGAAGAAGATCAGCGCCGCGAGCGGCACGGCCAGCGGCACCCCGATCAGCCACAGCCCGAGACCCGCGGTCACCGCGTCGATGAACGCCACGACGACGATCGCGCGGGTGTAGCCGACGAGCGAGGCGAACGCCCGGCGCCCGGCGAGGTCGGCGCGGCCGCGGACCCGTCGGGGGACGCCCTGGAGCAGGAACCGCCAGATCGTCCCGCCGTCGTGGATGAGGAAGATCAGCGTGAACAGCGCGAGCAGACCCTCGGTGACCAGCTCGCCGACGGTGCTGACCGCGCCGAGCGCGCTGGACGCGATGCTCGACTGGCTCGCCCGGATGCCGTTGAGGACCTGGTCGCCGATCGCGGCGAACTGCTGGTTGTTCAGCCCGAGCGGGCCGGTGCGCACCCAGTTCTGGATCTCGGCGAGGCTGCTGCCCAGCTGGCTCGTGAGCTCCGGGAGCCCGGAGATGAACGCGAAGACGACGCCGGTGAACACGCCGCCCACCACCGCCAGGCCGCCGACGACGACGATCGCCGTCGCCACCGCGTGCGGCAGCCAGCGGACCTTGGTGCTCATCAGGTGGGCCTCGGGGGCCAGCAGGGAGGCGACGATGAGCGCCAGCACCACCGGGACGAGGACCACGGCGAACGTCCCCGCGAGGTAGATGACGACGTAGGCGGCCGCGGCGAGCAGCAGCACGCGCCAGGCCAGTCCCGCGGCCACGTCGAGCCCGTGGGGCACCCGCCAGGGGGCGGGGCCGCCGTCGGGCCCGGGCTCCGGGCCCGTGGCGGGGCGACCGCCGTCCCGGGCGGCGGTGCCGGGTTCCGGGAAGTCCGCGTCGTGGACGCCGTTGGTCGTGTCGGCGCCGTTGGTGGCCTCGCCGCCGTTGTCGTCCCGGCGCGGTGGCTGGCCTCGCCTCGTCGGCCGCCCCGGGCGTCGCCGGGCGCGGATCGTCGTCGACACGCATGCGGCCCCCGTCCTCCCCGTACGACGCCGCCACGCCGGCCACCGTAGTCGGGGCGCGGTCCGCGGGCCGGTCGGTCGGCGCGGCCGTCGCCCCGTCGGGGAACGGGGAATGCCCAGAGGCCGTGTCCCGGCTCTCCTGGATCGGTGCAGTCCGCCGTACGATGAGGGCGTGAGCCGTCGCGCCAAGATCGTCTGCACCCTGGGCCCGTCGACGTCCTCCCCGGAGCGGATCCGCGCCCTCGTCCGTGCCGGGATGGACGTCGCCCGGCTCAACTTCTCCCACGGCGAGTACAGCCAGCACCAGGAGATCTACCAGCGGGTGCGCGCGGCCGCGGACGCCGAGGGCCGCGCCGTCGGCATCCTCGCCGACCTGCAGGGCCCCAAGATCCGGCTCGGGAGCTTCGCGGACGGACCGCAGATGTGGGCCACCGGCGAGACCGTGCGGATCACCACCGACGACGTCGAGGGCACCCACGACCGGGTCTCGACGACCTACCCCGGCCTCGCCGACGACGTCCGGCCGGGCGAGTCGCTGCTCATCGACGACGGCAACGTCTCGGTCGAGATCACCGCCGTCGAGGGGCGCGACGTGGTGTGCCGCGTCGTCGAGGGCGGGCGGGTCTCGGACCACAAGGGCATCTCGCTGCCCGGCACCGTCGTCTCCGTCCCGGCGATGAGCGAGAAGGACGAGGCGGACCTGCGCTTCGCCCTCGGCCTGCGGGTCGACATGATCGCGCTGTCGTTCGTGCGCTCGCCGGCCGACGCCGAGCTCGTCCACAAGATCATGGACGAGTACGACGCGCGCCTGCCCGTCATCGCGAAGCTCGAGAAGCCCGAGGCGGTCGACGCGCTCGAGGCCATCGTGCTGGCGTTCGACGCGATCATGGTGGCCCGCGGTGACCTCGGCGTGGAGCTGGCGCTCGAGGACGTCCCGCTGGTGCAGAAGCGGGCGGTGCAGATCGCCCGGGAGAACGCCAAGCCGGTGATCGTCGCGACGCAGATGCTCGAGTCGATGATCCACAACTACCGGCCGACCCGGGCGGAGGCCTCCGACGTCGCGAACGCCGTGCTCGACGGCGCCGACGCGGTGATGCTCTCGGGGGAGACCTCGGTCGGCGACTACCCGATCGAGACGGTGCAGACGATGGCCCGCATCGTCTCGGCGGTCGAGGCCGGGCCGGCGTCGGTGCCCGCGATCCAGCACGTGCCGCGGACCCAGCGCGGCGTCGTGACCACGGCCGCCCGCGACATCGGGGAGCGGCTCAACGCCCGCGCCCTCGTGGCGTTCACGCGCACCGGCGACACCGTGCGGCGCCTGGCGCGGCTGCACACCCGGCTGCCGGTGCTCGCGTTCACCCCGGTCGCCGAGATCCGGTCGCAGCTGGCGCTGTCGTGGGGCGTGGAGACCTTCCTCGTGCCGTGGGAGGAGACCACCGACGCGATGATCCGCCGCGTCGACGAGTCGATCCTGGAGATCGGCCGGTTCGCGCCGGGCGAGCTGGTGGTCGTCGTCGCCGGCTCGCCGCCCGGCGTCGTCGGCAAGACCAACCTCATCCGCGTCCACAAGCTGGGCGAGGACGCGCGCTGAGCCCTGGCCTCCCGGAGCGAACGGCACTTTCGCTGCTTCTCTGTGAGCGAGGGGCCGCTCGTCCGCGCCGGAGCCCCGCGGATGGGCGATCATGACGCCATGGCGCACCCGTACGACGCGCTGACCGCCGACGCGATGCGGGCCGGCGGCAGCTGGAAGTGGTCCACCCCCGGCACCGACGCCCACGGCCGCGGCCTGATCGGCGCGTTCGTCGCCGAGATGGACTTCCCGACGGCGCCCCCGGTCGCCGACGCGGTCCGGGCCTGCGCCGACGCCAACCGGTTCGGCTACCTGCCCGACTCCTGGGTGGCCGACATGGCGACGGCGTGCGCGGCGTTCTGGGCCGACCGCTTCGGCTGGGCGCTCGACCCGGCCCGCATCCGGCCGCTGCCCGACGTGCTCACCGCGCTCACGGCCGTCGTCGAGCACTTCACCCCGCCGGGCAGCCCGTCCTGCTGCCGACCCCGGCGTACATGCCGTTCCTGACGGTGCCCGGGATGCTCGGCCGTGAGCTGGTGCGGGTGCCGATGGCCCACGAGGCCGGCCGCTGGGCCCTGGACCTCGACGCGCTCGACGCGGCCTTCGCGTCGTCGGGCTCGAAGCTGCTGGTGCTGGTGAACCCGCACAACCCCACCGGGCGGGTGCTCACGGCGGAGGAGCTCGCCGGGGTCACGGCGGTCGTCGAGCGCCACGGCGCCCGGGTCTTCGCCGACGAGATCCACGCGCCGCTGACCTTCGACGGCCGGGTGCACCGGCCCTACGCCGCGTCGTCGGAGGCCGCGGCGGCGCACACGGTGACGGCGACCTCGGCGTCGAAGGCCTGGAACCTGCCGGGGCTCAAGTGCGGCCAGCTGATCCTCTCGAACGAGGCCGACGCCGCGCGGTGGTCCGAGGTCGGGTACCTGGCCGAGCACGGCACCGCGACGCCGGGCGTGCTGGCGTCCACGGCCGCGTACGCGGCCGGCCGGGAGTGGCTCGACGACGTGCTCGCCTACCTCGACGGCAACCGCGCGCTGCTGCGGGGGACGCCGTTGCCGGGGGTCGAGGTGACCGTGCCCGAGGGGACCTACCTGGCGTGGCTCGACGCGACCGCGCTCGGCCTGGACGAGCCGCCGTCGGCGTTCTTCCGCCGCGAGGCCGGGGTGGTCATGACCGACGGGGCCGCGTGCGCGGGGCCGGGCGGGATGCGGCTGAACCTGGCGATGGCGCGCCCGGTGCTGGCCGAGGCGCTGGAGCGGATGTCGGCGGCGCTCGCCTGACCGTTCCGGCGGAAAGCCACATCGTCGGCGTCGCGTCGCTAGGGTCTCGGCCATGGGGCTGTCGTTCTCCGAGGAGCCCGAGGCCGGCCTGGTGGCCGTGACGCTGACGAACGACGACGGCGAGGTCGTCCAGACCCGGGTCGTCGCCGTCGAGGAGCTCGCGCGCATCGCCGCCTCGGCCCGACGCGCCAGTGCGCAGGCGGCCGAGCGGGGCGAGCCGCTGTTCGTCACGCTGGACGAGCTGATCGACGGCCCGCCGGACTAGCTGCGCCACCGACGGCCCGTGAGCGCCCAACTCACCGGGAGCCGCCGCAGCACGTCGGCCAGCACGACCGAGGCCACGACGGTCCCCAGGTACAGCGCCGCGAGCCCCACGCCCGAGCCGAGCACCGCGACCCGCGCACCGGCGACCCACAGCAGGCCGGCGAGCACCAGCGGGTGCGCCAGGAAGATCCCGAAGGACCGGTCCGAGGCGTAGGCCAGCGCCCGCCGCGCCGGCCCGCCCGGCCGCCAGCCCGCCGTCACCACCAGGCTCAGCGTGTACAGCCCGAGCACGGCCACGAGGAACCAGGCGATCGTCGTCGGCCGGAACACCGCCGCCGCGACCGCGGGCGCCGTCCCGCGGTGGACCTCCACGAGATAGAGCGCCTCCGCCGCGACGACCGCGACGACGACGAGGCCCGCGATCGCCCACCGGCACCGCAGCACCACCGACTGCACCTGGTCGAGGTGCAGCGCCGCGACCGCGCCCACCACGGGCTAGAGCAGGTAGGCCGGCAGCAGCGCGTACCCGTGCGCGGCCAGGAACGCCCCGAACCCGTTCGCGGGCGGCGCGGCGAGCAGGTCGCTGACCACGACCTGGACCACCAGCGCCGCGACCAGCACGACGACGTGGCCGGCGGCCGGGAGCCGGCGCAGCCCCGCCACGAGCGCCGGGAACACGAGGTAGAGCTGCAGGGTCACGAGCAGGAAGTACAGGTGGTACCAGGCGGTGCCCTCGACGGCGTCGATCCCCATCGTGACGAGCGACTGCGCCACCGTCGGGGCCGGCGTGCCCGGCGGGCGCACCGCCACCGCGAGCAGCGCGTAGACGACCGTCCACGTGAGGTAGGGCAGGAGGACCAGCGGGATCCGCTTGCGCCAGAACGCGGAGCGGGCGCTGCGGGCGGCGCAGCGCCTGGAACGTCAGCACGAAGCCGGTGAGGGTGAAGAACGCCTCGCGGGTGAAGTGCAGGAGCAGCTGCCCGCCGTTCGACCGGACGTCGTCGACCGGCGTCGCCGCGGAGAGCACGTGCACCGCGATGACCGAGGCGAAGGTCAGCAGCCGGAAGAGGTCGACCTCGTGGAGGTGGCGACGGTCGGAGGCCGGGGCCGGCCCGACGGCCGGGCGCTCCGGGGACTGGACGGTCGACATCGACCGGCCAGGGTGCTCCCCGCGCCTGGGAGGAACCTGGGCAGGGGGGCAGCGCCGGCTCAGGACGGCGCGGGCGCCCCGTCCGCGCACGTGTCGGGGCCCACGACGCCGGCCCGGGCCAGGTCCTCGAGCACGTGCCCGGCGAGCAGACGCTGACCCGCCGCGGTGGGGTGCAGCCCGTCCGCGACCCGCGGGAACGACCAGCCCTCCGCGAGCGGGTCGAGGACGACGACGCGGGGGTCGGCGCGGCGGGCGGCGTCGACGATGGTGGCGTCGGTCGCGCGGGCCGCGGCCGTCGGGGCGCCGGCGTGCGCAACCACGGTGAGCAGGGCGAGGGGAGCCCGGGGCGCCTCCCGGCGGGCGGTCTCGACGGCCGTCGTCACGGCGTCCCGGAGCTGCGGGCCGGGGGTGCCGATGTCGTTGTGACCGGCCTGCAGCACCACCAGCGACGGGTCGAGGCGGGTCAGGTCGGCGTCGCGGAGGAGCCGGGCGACGGGTCCCCGCGCGCCGCGTCCCGTCGCGACGTAGCCGGCGCCCGGCACCGCGCCCACCACGACGCGCCGTCCCAGGCAGCGGCCGACGACCTCGGGCCACGCCTGCTCGGGGCTGCTGCCGGTGCCGGCGGAGATCGAGGCGCCCAGGACGACGACCGGGTGCCCGGCCGGTCCCGCGCCGATCGGGACGGCGACCACCGCGGGGGGAGGTGGCGACCGTCCCGGCGGTGGCCCGGCCGACGAGGAACAACGCGGCGACCAGCGCCGCGACGATGCCGATCCCGACGGGGACCAGGAGGCGGCCGCGGCCGGCCCGCACGAGGGGAGGATCGGCGCTCCACGGCCCGAGGGCGCCCCTCGCGCCGGGCGAGGACCACGCCGGCACCGGTCTCACCCGACCCGGACCAGCGCGAACGACTCGGGCGCCAGCGTCACCGCGCCCTCCGACACCCCGGCGCCGACCGGCGCGGCGAGGCACTCGTGGGCGCCGTCGACGGCGACGGTGCGCTCGTCGGCCGCCAGGTTCACCACGAGGCGGAGGCTACCCCGGTGCAGGACCAGCGTCCGGTTTCCGGGATCGGCGTCGCAGCGCACCCGGTCGAGCCGCGGGTCGGCGAGCTCGGGCTCGGTGCGGCGCAGCGCGATGAGCGAGCGGTAGACCTCGAGGAGCCAGGCGTGCCGGCCCTCCTCGGGCTCGGACCAGTCGAGCTTGGAGCGCTCGAAGGTCGCGACGTCGGTGGGGTCGGGCACGTCGGCGGCGCCCCAGCCGTGCTCGGCGAACTCGGCGCGGCGCCCGGTGCGCACCGCCTCCGGCGAGCCCCGGGTCGTCGAACCCCACGAAGAACGCCCAGGGCGTGGACGCGCCCCACTCCTCGCCCATGAACACCATCGGCGTGAACGGCGAGCAGAACACCAGCGCCGCGCCGCAGGCGAGCAGGCCCGGCGACAGCGACGCCGAGAGCCGGTCGCCGGCGGCGCGGTTGCCGACCTGGTCGTGGTCCTGCAGGTAGGCGAGGAACCGGTGGCCCGGGGTGCGGGCGAGGTCCACCGGCCGGCCGTGGCTGCGGCCGCGGAAGGTCGACCACGTCCCGGCGTGGACGTAGGCCTCGCGCAGCACGCGGGCGAGGGTCTCCAGCTCGCCGAAGTCGACGTAGTAGCCCTGGGTCTCGCCGGTCAGCGTCGAGTGCAGGGCGTGGTGGATGTCGTCGCACCACTGGGCGTCGAGGCCGAGGCCGCCGGCCTCGCGCGGGGTGACCAGCCGGGGGTCGTTGAGGTCGGACTCGGCGATGAGCACGCACGGCCGGCCCAGCGTCGAGGCGAGCCCGTCGGCGGTCGTCGCCATCTCCTCGAGCAGGTGGGTCGCGCGGGTGTCGCGCAGCGCGTGCACGGCGTCGAGGCGCAGCGCGTCCACCCCGAAGTCGGTGAACCACATCGCGACGTTCTCGAGGATGTACGCGCGGACGGTGTCCGAGCCGGGGCCGTCGAGGTTGAGCGCGGACCCCCAGTCGTTGGCGCCGCTGAAGTAGGGCCCGAAGCGGTCGAGGTAGGCCCCGGAGGGCCCGAGGTGGTTGTAGACGGCGTCGAGGACGACGGCGAGCCCGCGCTCGTGGCAGCCCGCGACGAACCGGCGGAAGCCGTCGGGGCCGCCGTAGTTCTCGGTGACCGCGAACCACAGCACGCCGTCGTAGCCCCAGCCGCGCGACCCGTCGAAGGCGTTGACCGGCAGCACCTCGACGTGGGTGATGCCGAGCTCGACGAGGTGGTCGAGCCGCTCGAGCGCGTCGTCGAACGTGCCGCCCGGGGTGAACGTCCCGACGTGCATCTCGTAGATCACCGCGCCCGGCAGCGCCCGGCCGGTCCATGCCCGGTCCGCCAGCGGCGACGACGCCGGGTCCCACACCCGCGAGGCGGCGTGGACCCCGTCGGGCTGCCACCGCGAGCGGGGGTCGGGCAGCGGGTCCGCGCCGTCGAGGGAGTACGCGTACGCGCTGCCGTGCCCGGTGCCCTCGACGTGCGCGTACCACCAGCCCCGGTCGGCCTGGCCCGGCGACTCGTCGCGGGCCATCGGGTGCTCGGTCCCGTCGACGACCACCGTCACGGCCCGCGCCTCGGGCGCCCACACCGCGAAACGCCCGTCCCTGCCCACGCCACCCGGTTCCGCCGTCGTCATGGGGCGGATCATCCCGGCGGTGACCCGCCGTCGCGAACGCACGGCGCCGGGTACCGTCTTCGACGCGCCCAGAGCAGGAACGAGACGAACGGAAGCCGATGCCGCAGACCGGTGCCGCGCCGATCCCGGAGAGCACGGACCCGCTGTTCGCGGGCCGGCCGGGTGTCGCCCGGGACATGGCGGCCGTCGACTGGGCCGCGACCCCGCTCGGCCCGCCCTCGGGATGGCCCTCGGCGCTGCGGGACGTGGTGCGCGTCGTGCTCACCTCGCGCTTCGCCATGTGGATGGCGTGGGGCCCCGAGCTCACGATGTTCTACAACGACGCCTACCGGGCACGCCACGCTGCGCCGCAAGCACCCGTGGGCGCTGGGCCGGTCCTTCGACGAGGTGTGGGCCGAGATCCGCGACACCCTGGCGCCCGCAGGTCCGCACGGTCCTCGAGGACGGCGAGTCCACCTGGGACGAGGACCTGCTGCTCTACCTCGAGCGCTACGGGTGGCCCGAGGAGACCTACCACACGTTCTCGTACAGCCCGCTCTCCGGCGAGGAGGGCCGCATCGAGGGGCTGTTGTGCGTCGTCGCCGAGACCACGGAGCGGGTGCTCGCCGAGCGCCGGATGGCCTTCCTGCGTGACCTCGCGAGCGCCATGACCGCCGCGCGGTCGATCGGGGAGGTCACCGCCGCGTCGCGCGAGGTGCTCGGCGGCGCGCGCCGGGACCTGCCCTTCGGCCTGCTGTACCTGCTCGACCCGGCGGCGGGACCGCGGACGGCGCGCCTCGTCACCGCGGTCGGGGTGGAACCCGACGGGGCCGCCGCGGCCCCGACCGTCGAGCTCGGCGTGCCCGCGGACACCTGGCCCGCCGCCGGGATCCCCGACCCGGGGCACGGTGCTGCCCCTCGCCCGCGGACGCCGTGCCCGCCGCGCCCGCGGACTGCGACCGCGTCGCCGTGGTCCCGCTCACCCCGGCGACCACCTCCGGCGAGGGCGGCGGCCCGATCGGGGTGCTGGTCGTCGGGCTGTCGTGCCACCTGGCCTACGACGAGCGCTACCGCGACTTCGTCGAGCTCGTCGCCGGGCAGGTCACCTCGGGCGTGCTCGACGCGCGGGCCGCGGAGGCCGACCGGCAGCGCGCGGAGGCCCTGGCCGACCTCGACCGGGCGCGGCGGCGCTTCTTCGCCGACGCCAGCCACGAACTGCGCACGCCCCTGACGCTCGTGGCCGGCCCGGTCGACGACCTGCTCGCCGACGACACCCCCGACCCGGTCCGCTGGCGCGCGGAGCTGCAGGTCGTCGCCCGGAACACCCGGCGGTTGAAGCGGGTCGTCGACGACCTGCTGGAGGTCTCCCGGCTGCAGGCGGGCGAGGTGGACCGCCACCGCGAGGTGGTCGACCTCGCGCGGGTCACGGCCGAGGTCGCCGGCATGGTGGCCACCGCGATGGAGCGGGCGGGCCTCGAGTACGTCGTCGACGTCCCCGCGGACGGCGTCCCGGCGGCGGTGGACCGCGACGGCTGGGAGCGGATCGTCCTCAACCTGACGACCAACGCCCTCAAGTACACCCGCACCGGCCGCGTCGAGGTCCGCCTCCGCCGGGACGGGACGCGGGCCGTGCTCACGGTGACCGACACCGGCGTCGGGATCCCGGCGGCCGAGCAGCCCCGGCTCTTCGACCGGTTCCACCGCGTCGAGGGCGGCTGGGCCCGCTCGGCCGAGGGCAGCGGGATCGGGCTCGCCCTGGTCCACGAGATCGCGACCCGGCACGGCGGCGAGGTCGACGTGGCCAGCGAGCCCGACGTCGGCACCACGTTCACCGTCGCGATCCCGGCCGCGCCGCCCGGCGCCGAGGTGTCCGCGACGCACGCCGAGGTCGGCGGGCGGGCGCGGGCGGTCATGGACGAGGCCTCGCGCTGGATCCCCGACGACCCCGCGGACACCGAGGGCGCGCCCGCGAGCGCCGGCACCTTCGACACGGCGCCCGACGGCGAGGCGGTCGGCCGGGTGCTCGTCGCCGACGACAACGCCGACATGCGCGCCTACGTCAGCCGGCTCCTCGCACCGCGGTGCACGGTGACCGCGTTCGCCGACGGCGAGGCGGCGCTGACCGCCGCCCTGGCCGACCCGCCGGACATGGTCGTCGCGGACGTCGTGATGCCGCGGCGCACCGGCCTGGAGCTCCTCGCCGCGCTGCGGGCCGACCCCCGCACCGCCCGCGTCCCGGTCCTGCTGCTCTCCGCGCGCGCCGGGGAGGAGGCCGCCGTCGAGGGCCTGGCCGCCCAGGCCGACGACTACCTGGCCAAGCCGTTCTCCGCGGCGGAGCTGCAGGCGCGCGTCGCCGCCCACCTGCAGCTCGGGCGCGCCCGCCGCGAGGCGGAGGCCCGGTTCAGCGCGGTCGCCGACCTCGCGCCGGTGATGATCTGGGTGGCCGGGCCCGACGGCGCGCGGCTGTTCCTCAACGCGGGGTGGTCGCGGTTCACCGGGCTCGACCCGTCCGAGGAGCTCGGGCACGGGTGGCTCGACGGCGTGCACCCCGACGACCGGGCCGCCTACCGCGCCGTCGCCGCGCAGGGGCGGGCCGCGGTCCGGGGCTGGGAGGTCGACTACCGGCTGCGCCACGCCGACGGCACCTACCACCGCGTCGTCGAGCAGGCCGTCCCGGTGCCCGCCGTGGCCGGGACCGCGGCCGAGGGCGCCGAGCCCGCCACCGGCTGGATCGGCAGCTGCGTCGACGTGCACGCCCGCCTCCGGGACGCCGACCGCGCGACGATGCTCGCCGGGATCGGCGAGGCGATGGAGGGCGCCGAGACCGTCCCGGACCGGCTGGCCGCGCTCGTCCGGGTGCTGCACGACGCCCGGCTCGGCGACCGCGTCGGCACCGTCGACCCCCGGCCCGGCGACCGCCCGGAGGACGGTCCCCACCGCATGCGGCGCCCCCTGGTCGTCCGGGGCCGGCCGTCGCCGTGCTCGAACTGGAGCGCGACCCGTCGTCGGAACCCTGGTCCGCCGACGACCGCACCCTGGCCGACGAGGTCGTCACCCGGGTCCTGCCCGCCCTGGAGAACGCCCTGCTGCGCACCGAGGAGCGCATCGCCGCGGACCGCCTCGTCCTCGTGCACCGCGCGACGGCGGCGTTCTCCGCGGCGGCGACCCCGCTCGACGTGGCGCAGATCGTCGCGACCCACGTCGAGCAGCTGCTGGGGCCCGAGCTGCAGTGCGGGGTGTTCGAGTACGACGACGCCACCCGGCGGCTCACCGTGCTCACCCGCCGGCCCGCCGAGCGGGACCCGCGCTCCACCGGCGACGTCCTGCCGGTCGGGGTCGACACCATCGTCACGCGCGCGGTCCGCGACGAGCGCGCCGTCTGGGTCCACGAGCCCGAGCCCGGCGAGGCGCCCGACGCCCAGGACCCGACGCTCGTGGCGATGCTGCGGGCGCGGGGCCTGACGAAGGCGGTCTCGCTGCCGCTGATCGCCGCGGGCCGCGTCGTCGGGGTGCTCACCGTCGGCTTCGCCGGCCGCGGGCGGCTCGACGACGGCGAGCGCACGACGCTGCAGGCCCTGGCCGAGCCGTGCGGCGTGGCGCTGGACCGCGCCCGGCTCTACCGCGCGGAGCACCAGATCGCGCAGACCCTGCAGCGGTCGCTGCTGCCCCAGGGGCTCCCGGAGGTCCCGCGCCTGCCGATCGCGGTGCGCTACCAGCCCGGCGCGGTCGGCACCTCGGCCGGCGGCGACTGGTACGACGTCGTCGAGGTCGACGACACCCACGTCGCCGTCGTCGTCGGGGACGTCGTCGGGCAGGGCACCGCCGCGGCCGCCGTCATGGGGCAGCTGCGGACGGCGCTGTCGGGCTACCTGCTCGCCGGGCACGGGCCGGGCCCCGCGCTCGACCTGCTCGACGGGCTCGTCGCGCGCGTCCCCGGGGCGCGGGCGTCGACGGCGGTGTGCGTGCTGGTGGACACGGTCACGGGCGAGGTCTGCTGGGCCCGCGCCGGTCACCTGCCCGTGCTGCTCGCGCCCGCCGACGGCGGCCGGCCCCACCTGCTCACCGATCCCGCCGGGCACGGGCAGCTGCTGGGCCTCGCCCACACCCGGCCGCGGCCCCGCACCGAGGGCACCACGACGATCGCGACGGGCACCTCGCTCGTGCTCTACACCGACGGCCTGGTCGAGCGCCGCGGCGAGTCCCTCGACGAGGGCCTCGACCGGCTGGTCGAGGTGGCCGCGGCGTGCGAGGACCGGGCCCCCGAGGCGATGGCGTCCGCGCTGCTCGGCGGGCTCGCCCCCGCCGGGGCGATCGACGACGTCGCGGTCGTCGTCGTGCGGCTCGGCCCGGCCCCGCTCGAGATCCGCCTGGCCGCCGACCCGGACCGGCTCGGCCCGCTGCGCCGGGCCGTCGCGGCGTGGGCCGGCGAGGCGGGACTGGACGAGGACGTCCTCGACGACCTGCAGCTCGCCCTCGGCGAGGCCGCCACCAACGCCGTCGAGCACGCCTACGGCGGCGACGCCGCCCGAGCCGGGTCCGAGGTCGCGGTGCGGCTGCGTGTCCGCGCGGACGGCGGGGTCGACGTGTGGGTGCGCGACCACGGCGCCTGGCGCGACGCCCCCGCCGACCCCGGCCACCGCGGGCGGGGACTGGTGCTCATCCGGGCGCTGGCCACCGACGTCGTCGTCGACGGCGGACCGGGCGGCACCGCGGTGACCTTCACGATCGCGGCGGGCGGCCCGAGGCCGGCGCGGCGGGGTCGGGCCGCTCCGACGGAGTCCACCGAGCGCCCGGTCGACGTCCGCACCGACGACGGCCCGGACGGTCCGGTCGTGCACCTGTCGGGCGACCTCGACCTCGTGGGGGCCGAGACGGCGCGGCGCGGGCTGCTGCGGGCCGTGCCGGGCGGGCCGTGGACGCTCGACGTCACCGGCGTCGGGCACCTGGCCAGCGCCGGGGTCGGGCTGCTGCTCGACGCCGTCGAGCACGGCGCGGAGCTCGTGCTGCCCGAGACCGGGCCCGCCGCCCGGGTGCTGGCCCTGAGCGGGTTCACGACGCCGAGCCCCGTCGCCGGCCGCTCCTGAGCCCCGTTCGGGGACGTCGCCCAGCGGGCACCCGGCCGGCATGGAGTACCGCCAGCTCGGCCGGTCGGGACTGAAGATCTCGACGATGACCATGGGGACGATGACCTTCGGCGGCGAGGGGGGCTTCGCGAACGTCGGGAACACCGACATCGACGAGGCGCGCCGGCTCATCGACGTCTGCCTGGAGCGCGGGGTCAACCTGATCGACACCGCCGACGTCTACTCCCAGGGCACCTCGGAGCAGATCGTCGGCGAGGCCGTGAAGGGCCGCCGCGACGACGTGCTGCTCGCGACGAAGGTCCGCATGCCCATGGGCGACGGCCCGAACGACGCGGGCCTGTCCCGCGAGCACATCGTGCGCGGCTGCGAGGACTCGCTGCGCCGGCTCGGCGTCGACCACATCGACCTCTACCAGGTGCACGCCTGGGACGGCGTCACCCCGCTCGAGGAGACCCTCGAGGCGCTGGACACCCTGGTGCGCAAGGGCAAGATCCGCTACATCGGCTGCTCGAACTACTCGGCGTGGCACCTGATGAAGGCGCTCGGGGTCTCGGCGCTCACCGAGACCCAGCGCTTCGTCTCCCAGCAGATCCACTACACGCTGCAGGCCCGCGAGGCCGAGTACGAGCTGATCCCGGCGACGATCGACCAGGGCCTCGGGGTGCTGGTGTGGTCGCCGCTGGCCGGGGGCCTGCTCTCGGGCAAGTTCCGCCGCGGGCAGGACGCCCCGGAGACCTCGCGGCACCTCACCGAGTGGGACGAGCCGCCGGTGCGCGACCAGGAGAAGCTCTACGACATCGTCGAGGCCGCCGTCCAGATCGGCGAGGCCCACGGGGTGTCGGCGGCGCAGGTGTCGCTGGCGTGGCTCCTGGCCAAGCCCGGCGTGACGTCGCTGGTCGTCGGCGCCCGCAACGCCGACCAGCTGACCGACAACCTCGCGGCCGCCGAGCTGGCGCTCACCGACGACGAGGTCGCGCGGCTCGACGAGGTCTCCGCGCCGCCGCTGCTCTACCCCTACTGGCACCAGAAGAAGACCGCCTCGGACCGGCTGTCGCCCGGCGGACCGGACGCTGCTCGGGTAGTCGGCCCCTGGCCACGTCACACCACCTTCATCCGTCATCCTGGTCCGGACCGGGACGGCGGGGAGGTGGCGTGGTGGCGGACGGGACGCGGGCCCCGTCGACGCGGGCCCGCCAGAAGCGGGCGCAGCACGAGACGAACAAGCGCCTCGTCGTCGAGACCACCGCCTGGATCACCGCGGTCGCGGCGGCGCTGACCGTCGGGCTGCTCGCGGGGATCTCCGCGTCGGCCTCGGCGCCCGACGTCCCGCGCGTCACCCCGGTCGAGTACCAGTACTCGCGCTGACGCCGTGCTCCAGCTCTGGTTCGTCTCGCGTGCCCTCGGGGCGATGGCGCTGCTCCTGCTGAGCCTCGTCATCGTCCTGGGGGTCCTGCACAACACCTCGGTGGTCAAGAACGCGGAGCTGGGGCTGCCGCGGTTCGTGCTGGTCGCCCTGCACCGCAACCTCTCGCTGATCAGCGTCGTCTTCATCGCGCTGCACGTGGTCACGGTGATCGTCACCGACTACGTGCACCTGCGGGTGGTCGACGTGTTCGTCCCCGGCATCGCGCTGTTCAACCCGGTCGCCGCGGCGTTCGGCACCGTCGCGACCGACCTCGTGCTCGCGATCGTCGTCACCTCGATGCTGCGGTCACGGCTGTCGCGGCGGCTGTGGTTCTGGGTGCACTGGACGTCCTACCTGTGCTGGCCGGTCGCGGTGGTGCACGCGGTGCTCAACGCGTCCTTCCGCGGCACCACGTGGTGGACGCTCGCCGTCCCGCTGCTCTCGATGGTCGCGATCGTCGTCGCGCTCGTGTACCGGCGCCGCGACCGCCGCCGGGTGGGGGTCCCGCTCGCCGACCGCGGCCACGTGTCCGCGGAGGCGATCCGGGCGGTGACGGGGGAGCTGCCGGTCGTGGGGTCCGTCGGCGGGGCCGAGGCACCGACCGAGCTGTTGCCACCGGTGCGTGGCCGGGCCGGGGTGGAGGCGGAGACCGAGGTCCTCCCGGCCGCGGTCGCGCCGGCGCGCCGACGGCGGGTCGTCCCCCTGGCCCCGCGGTCCGACCGGCGCTGAGGCTCGGCGGGCGGCGCCTCGGGGCTCGCCGGCACGCCCACGAGGGGCACACGCGGCATGCGGGACGGGGCCAGCGGGTGCGCAGTGTGCTCGTGATCATGGGCGGGCGGAGCGCGGGCTCAGGCGCCGGGCGGACCAGCAACGCCACCGGGTAGCGGGCGAGCAGTTCCGCGAGCCGCGGCGCCGACCCCGACACGGGCATCCCGGTGACCATGTCCGTCCAGTCCTCGGCGCCGCCGGGGAGCGGGAGGACGGTGTCGCGCCAGCCGCCGTCGGCCTCGAGGCCCGCGGGCAGCCGCGTCGCCACCGCCACCAGCTTCTCGCGGCCGGCCGGACCGCCGCGGGCGAACGCCACGGCGTGCTCGGCGGCCGGGCCGGCGGCGGGCACCGGGGCGTAGCCGTAGAACAGCTCCGGGCGGAAGCGCCGCAGCCGCAGGGCGGCCGCCGTCACGAGCAGCTTGGCGCCGCGGACGTCGTCGGAGTCGGGGTCGTCGCTCGCCTCGACCGGGCCGGGCATCCAGCCGCCGTCGAGGCGCGCGAGGAGCTCCCGACGGCGGGCGAAGTCGACCGGGCGCCGGTTGTCGGGGTCGACCAGCGAGTACTCGATCAGCTCGGTGCCCTGGTAGACGTCGGGGACGCCGGGCCCGGCGAGCTGCAGGAGCTTCTGGCCGAGCGCGTTCGAGCGGCCGAAGCGGTCGACGAGCCGCACGAAGGCCTCGACGTCGGCGACCGTCTCCTCCGAGCCGAGCACCGCCTCGGGCCACGCGGCGATGGCCTCGTCGACCTCCGGGACCGCGTCGACGTGGGCGGTGACGAGCTTGGCCTCCTTCGAGGCCTTCGTCAGGTAGTCGCGCATCCGCTCCGCGGTGATCGGCCAGGCGCCGACCAGCGACTGCCAGGCCAGCAGCTCCAGCGACGGCGACGTCAGGCCGGGCTTCGGCAGCGGGTGCCGCGCGGAGAGCTTGCGCAGGAAGGCGCCCCACTCCGCGGTGAGCTCCGAGAGCACCGCGAGGCGGGCCCGGACGTCCTCGGAGCGCTTGGTGTCGTGGGTGGACAGCGTCGTCATCGCCGCCGGGGTCGCCGCGTCCCGGTGCGCGTTCGCCGCGTGGAACTCGGTCGGGGTCACCCCGAACCGGTCGGGGGCGCCGCCGACCTCGTTGAGCGCGACGAAGCGGTTCCACCGGTAGAAGGTGGTGTCCTCGACGCCCTTGGCGGTGACCATCCCGCTGGTCTGCTCGACCCGGAGCGTCAGGGGCCCGTCCGGGTCGGCCAGCATCCCCGCCCGGATCCGCCGGACGACGTCCGCGAGGTCCGGACGGGCCGTGCAGGCGGTGTCGACCGCCCGGTCGAGGTCCGCCCGCCCCTCGGGCAGGTACGAGCGGTACACCGGATAGGCGGCCAGCAGCTCGGCCACGGCGTCCTGCACGACGCTGCCGCGTCCTCGTCCCCGGGCGGGACGAGCGCCGCGATCCGCCGCACCTCGGCCACCAGGATCTCGTCGGTGACCAGCCGCTTGGCCACGTGCTCGGCGAGCGAGATCCGCTCGCGGGCCCCGGTGTGCTCGGTCGCGACCTGCTCGATGAGCGACTCCCCGCGCGGGTCGACGAACAGCCCGCACACCTCGCGCAGCGCGTCGTAGCCGGTGGTGCCGTCGGCGGGCCACGACGTCGGGAGCGCCTCCGTCGTCCCGTCCGAGCGCAGCGACGTGATCTTCTCGACGAGCAGCCACGCGTCCTCGCCCAGCCCGGTCTCGCCGAGCCGGGCCCGCAGCCGCTGCAGGTAGGCGCCGGGGGCGGTCAGCCCGTCGGGGTGGTCGATGCGCAGCCCGCTCATCACGTCGGGGTCGGCGGCGATCCAGCGCAGCACCTCGGCGTGGGTGGCCTCGAAGACCTCCGGGTCGTCCACCCGCACGGCGGCGAGGTCGGAGACGTCGAAGAACCGCCGGTAGGTGAGCTCGGCGTTGCCGCGCCGCCAGTGCACGAGGCGGTAGTGCTGGCGCTCGTGGACCTCCTCGGGCGTGCCGGAGTCCGCGGTGCCGGGCGCCACCGGGTAGCGGTGCTCGTAGTAGCGCAGCTCGGTGCGGTCGTCGGAGAGCTCGAGCGCCGAGACGTCCTCCGGGGCGCCGAGCACCGGGATGAGGATCGGCACCGAGAGGTCGACGTCGTACCAGGAGGCGTAGGGCGACGCCGGGGCCCTCGCGCAGCAGCGACCACCACGACGGGTTCACCGCCGGCACCGCCACGCCCATGTGGTTGGGCACGAGGTCGAGCAGGCACCGCATCCCCGCCTCGCGCAGCGCCGCGACCAGCGCCACCCGCGCCGGCTCGCCGCCGATCTCGTCGTTCGCGTGCGTCGGGTCGACCACGTCGTAGCCGTGGGTCGAGCCCGGGGAGGGCTGGAGCAGCGGCGAGCAGTAGAGCGCACCGACCCCGAGGTCGGAGAGGTACCCGACGAGGTCGGTGGCCGCCGCGAGGTCCTGGTCGGGGGCGAGCTGGAGCCGGTACGTCGACGGCGGGATCACCGGGTCAGGTTACAAGCCGGAGCCGTCGTCCTCCTGGTCAGCGCGCCCGTCCGGAGACGTTCTTGCCCGTCGTTCCGCACAGTGCCACGCGCCCCGGGTCAGATCGGGGAGCCGTAGTGGGCCGCCCGGGACGTCCTGCTGGGCCTCCGCGACGAGCGCATCGAGGGCCTCGAAGCCCGGCGGCATGCACAGGCCCAGGCCGTCGAGCAGCTCGTCGAGACCGACCTTCCCGAAGGTCCCCGCGGCGGGGTGGTGCAGGTTGAGCTCGGCGAGGTAGGACGCCAGGAACACCATCGCCTCGTCGGGGTCGTCGGCCCAGAGGTAGGCGAGCACCTCGCCGGTGAGGCCCCCCGGGTTCACGTGGCCGGGTCGGCCGCGCTGCCGCCAGCCGTAGACGACCCGGTCCACCGACGAGGCGATGAACCCGCCCTGCAGGATGCGCCGGACCCGCAGCGGGATCGGCCGGGACTCCCCCTGCGGTCCGCTCACGCCCCCGCGTCCGTGCGCTGCAGCAGCAGCATCGACCGCGCCGCGACGGTGAGCGTGTCGCCCCCGCCGAGGGTCGCGAGGTCGTCGGGGAGCTCGTCGACCGTCGTGGTCGCCGAGGTCCGGGCGGTCCCGACGACGACGGAGCCGGTGACGGTGTCGAGCACCGTGCCCCACCGCTCGGGCAGGCCCGCGCCGGGCAGCGTCACCTCGGCGTCCTCGTGGTGGGCGTTGAAGATCAGCAGGAACGAGTCGTCGACGACGCGCTCCCCGCGCTGGTCGGACTCGAGGATGCCCTCCCCGTTGAGGAACACCGTGAGCACGGCGGCCGAGCCGCCCTCCCAGTCCTCGTCGCCCATCTCCTCGCCCGAGGCGGTGAACCAGGCGATGTCGCGCTGGTAGTCGTCGTCGGCCTGGGTCGGCGCGGCCGGCCGGATCTCGCGGCCGTTGAAGAAGCGCCGCCGCCGGAACACCGGGTGCGCCGCCCGCAGCGCCGACACCTCGCCGGTGTAGGTCATCAGCTCGACGTCGGCCTTCTCCGGGGCCCACTCCATCCAGGAGATCTCGGAGTCCTGGCAGTAGCCGTTGTTGTTGCCGTACTGCGTGCGCCCCATCTCGTCGCCGTGCAGCAGCATCGGCACGCCCTGGGAGAGGAAGAGCGTCGCGAGGAAGTTCCGCCGCTGGCGCTGCCGCAGCGTGCGCACCGCGTCGTCGTCGGTCGGCCCCTCGACGCCGCAGTTCCAGGAGTTGTTGTCGTCCGCGCCGTCCTGGCCGCCCTCGCCGTTGGCCTCGTTGTGCTTCTCGTTGTAGGAGACCAGGTCGGCGCAGGGTGAACCCGTCGTGCGCGGTGACGAAGTTGACCGAGGCGTAGGGCCGGCGGCCGTCGTCCTGGTAGAGGTCCGACGACCCGGTCAGCCGCGCGGCGAACTCGCCCATGGTGCCCGGTGTCCCGCGCCAGAAGTCGCGGACCGTGTCGCGGTACTTGCCGTTCCACTCGGTCCACCCGGGCGGGAAGTTGCCGACCTGGTACCCGCCGGGGCCGACGTCCCAGGGCTCGGCGATCAGCTTGACCTGCGAGATCACCGGGTCCTGCTGGACGAGGTCGAAGAAGGTGGACAGCCGGTCCACGTCGTAGAACTCGCGGGCCAGCGTCGAGGCGAGGTCGAAGCGGAAGCCGTCGACGTGCATCTCGGTGACCCAGTAGCGCAGCGAGTCCATGATCAGCTGCAGCGTGTGGGGCTGGCGGACGTTGAGCGAGTTCCCGGTGCCGGTGTAGTCCATGTAGTACTTCGGGTCGTCCTCGACGAGCCGGTAGTAGGCGGCGTTGTCGATGCCGCGCATGGACAGCGTCGGGCCCTGGTGGTTGCCCTCGGCGGTGTGGTTGTAGACGACGTCGAGGATCACCTCGATGCCGGCGGCGTGCAGGTCGCGCACCATCGCCTTGAACTCCTGCACCTGCGCGCCCGGCTGCGGGGACCCGGCGAACCCGGCGGTCGCGTAGCCGAAGTGCGGCGCGAAGAAGGCGATCGTGTTGTAGCCCCAGTAGTTGCGCAGACCGCGCTGGATCAGCGCGTCGTCGTGCACGAACTGGTGCACCGGCATGAGCTCGATCGCGGTGATCCCGAGGCGCTGCAGGTGCGACACCGTCGCCGGGTGCGCGACGGCCGAGTACGTGCCGCGCATCTCCTCGGGGATCTCGGGGTGCAGGTAGGTCAGGCCCTTGACGTGCGCCTCGTAGACCACCGTCTCGTGGTACGGCGTGCGCGGCGGCCGGTCGTCGTGCCAGTCGAAGTACGGGTTGACGACGACGGCCTTCGGCACGTGCTGCGC
The DNA here is from genome assembly GCA_963716955.1 of uncultured Actinomycetota bacterium. GTDB lineage: Bacteria > Actinomycetota > Actinomycetes > Mycobacteriales > Pseudonocardiaceae > Actinomycetospora. The sequence goes on along the minus strand of CAVQUY010000004.1, from coordinate 186,778 downwards.
CGAGTCGTCGTGGTTGACCTCGTCGGCGTCGTCGAAGTGGTAGCCGAACAGCGACTCGTCCCACGCGTAGGTGGTGCCGAGCGTCCCGTCGACGGCCTTGGCGTAGGGGTCGATCAGCAGCTTGTGGGGGTTGCAGCGCTGCCCCTGCTCGGGATCGAGCGGACCCTCGACGCGGTAGCCGTAGCGCTGCCCGGGGACCACCCCGGGCAGGTAGCCGTGCCAGACGAACCCGTCGCGCTCGGGGAGCGGCACGCGGTGCTCGGCGCCGTCGGGATCGAACAGGCAGAGGGTGACCGCGGACGCCACCTCGCTGAACAGCGCGAAGTTCGTCCCCGCGCCGTCGTACGTGGCGCCGAGGGGGTAGGCGGTGCCCGGCCAGGGCTGCATCGACTCTCCATTCGTGTCGTCGTCCGCGACCTCCGCGCCGACGTGGGCAACGCTACCGGCCACCACCGACAACGTCGGATCGTTAGGCTGCCCGCGTGGCGACGGTGTTCACCAAGATCATCAACGGCGAGATCCCGGGGCGCTTCGTGTGGTCCGACGACCAGGTGGTGGGTTTCCTCTCGATCAACCCGCTCGGTCCCGGCCACACGCTCGTCGTGCCCCGCGAGGAGATTGACCAGTGGATCGACGCGCCAACCGGGCTCTTCGAGCACGCGATGTCGGTGGCGCGCACGATCGGCACCGTGGTCCGCGACGTGTGGCAGCCGCCGCGGGTCGCGCTCATGATCGCGGGCTTCGAGGTGCCCCACCTGCACGTCCACGTCCACCCGGCGTGGGGGCTCGAGGCGTTCGACTTCTCGCAGGCCGCCACCGACCCCGACCCGGCGGAGATGGACGACGCCGCCCGGCGCCTGCGCGAGGGGCTGACGGCCGCCGGGCACGGCGCCTCGGTCCCGGCGAGCTGAGCGCCGCGCGCCGATGCAGCTCCTCCTCGTCCGCCACGGCGAGCCGCTCGCGGTCAGCGACCAGGCGGGCGGCGCCGACCCGTCGCTGTCCCCGCAGGGCCACGAGCACGCCGCCGCGCTCGGGGCGTGGGTCGCCGCCGGCGGCGAGCAGATCGTCGAGGTCGTCGTCTCCGGGATGCGCCGCGCGCAGGAGACCGCCGCTCCCGCGGCCCGGGCGCTCGGGCTCGACCCCGTCGTCGACCCCGACCTCGCCGAGTTCGACGTCGGGCGCCCCGACTACCAGCCGGTCCACGCGCGCCTGGGCTCCGACGACCCCGACTGGCGGCGGATCACCGAGGGCTGGTTCCCGGAGTTCGTCGACGAGGAGGCCTTCACCGCGCGGGTGAAGGGCGCGTTCGGGCGGATCACGGAACGCCACCGGGACGCCGGCCGGGACTCGGTGCTCGTCGTCTGCCACGCCGGGGTGATCAACACCTTCCTGGCCGGGGAGCTGGGGCTCGCGCGCCCGCTGACCTTCCCCCTCGACCACGTCGGGCTCTCCCGCGTGCTGGTGTCCCGGACGGGCCGGGTGCGGGTCCGCTCGGTCAACGAGACCGGCCACGTCGCGGGCGTCCGGTGACGCGGCGCGCAGCAGGGAGACGCGCCTGCCCCCGTCCGACCGGATGATCGCGTTCACCGACGCGGCGGTCGCGATCGCGCTGACGCTGCTGGTCCTGCCGCTGGTCGACATCGTCCCCGAGGCCGCCCACTCCGGGGAGCCCGCCGTCGCGGTGGTCACGGACAACCTCGCGCCGATCGGCAGCTTCCTGCTCAGCTTCGCGGTGATCGCCCGGTTCTGGTCGGTGCACCACCGGCTCTTCGGCTACGAGCACCGCCTGACCCGCGTCGCTGGTGCCAGCTCAACCTGCTGTGGGTGCTCACGATCGCGGTGCTGCCGTTCCCGACCGAGATGATCGCGTCGTTCAACAGCCGCGGCTTCGTCGCGCCCTTCTACCTCGCCGTGCTCCTCGTGTGCAGCGCCTCCCTCACCACGATGACGATCGTGATGCGGCGCACCGCGGTGCGCGGACGGGACCGACGACGGGGTGCCCGAGCGCCTTCGTCACCGGGCTCGCTGGCCTCCACGACGACGTTCGCTGATCGCGCTCGTGGTGGCGCTGGCGGTCCCGTCGATCGGCTCCTGGGTGTTCTTCATCCTGCTCGCTGACCCGCTGCTCGAGCCGGTCGTCCGCCGCCTGCGGGGCGACCGCGCCGGGCGGCGCGGCCGGCGCGGCCTGACCGGGGGCGGGCCGCCCGCCGCTCGCGCTGCCGGGTGCGGCGGGGCGTGGTTGTGTCGGAGGTGGTCCCGTCCGGGGCGGTCCACACCGCGGCCGTCCGGCGGGTCGAGCGCCCCGGACCCCGGTGCTCCCGCAGCACCCGGCCGTCACGGCCGGACACGGAGGTCCACGGACGATGTCCGAACCGGTCACGACCGAGCAGCGCAGTCTCGCCCACTGGGCGGAGGACGGCCGGGCCGGGATGGAGGCCTTCTACGCGCTCGCGATCGAGGACTACCGGCGCATGGTGGCGGCCCGCGACTGGGCGGCCGACCTGCGCGGGCACGCCGTCGAGGGCCGTGTCCGGGTCCTCGACGTCGCGTGCGGCAGCGGCAAGTTCCCGGCCGAGCTGACCCGCCGCGGTCTCGCCGACGCCGTCGGGGGCGTGCGGGTCGAGATCGACCTGCTCGACCCCTCACCCTTCTCGCTCGCCGAGGCGCGCTCGGTGCTCGAGGCGCCGTTCACGGTGCGCGCCGAGCACGAGGTCCGCATCCAGGACCTGCCCACCGGGGTCGGCGGCTTCGACGTCGCCTGGGCCACGCACGCGCTCTACGCCGTGCCGCCCGACGAGATCGGCGCCGGGATCGCCCGCATGGTCGCCGCGCTGCGCCCCGGCGGCTTCGGCGCGATCGTCCACGCCACCTCCGCGTCGCACTACCTGCGCTTCGCCGCCGCGTTCCGCACCACGTTCGCCCCCGACTCCGTGCCCTTCACCAGCGCGGGGCAGGTGCGGACCGCCCTCGCGGCGGCCGGGGTCACGCCCACCGTGACGACGCTGCGCTACGACGTCGCGCACACCGACCGCGCCGTGGTGGAGGGCTTCCTCCAGCGCTGCGTCTTCGACGACTCGGTGCCCCTCGACCGGATGGAGGACGAGGGCGCCGTCGGGGCCTACCTCGCGGGCTGCGTCGACGGCGACGGCTACCGGTTCACCCAGGTCGTCGACCTGATCACGTGGGAGGTGCCCGCGTGAACCGCCACCTCAGCGCGGCCACGGCCGCCGGCGAGCTCGACGACGTCGCCCCGGCCTGGGACGGCGACAACGGCCAGTGGTGGGACTGGTACATGTCCCTCGCCGAGAACGGGGCCACGCCGACGCTGCTCGAGGTCCCGCCGCCCGACCCCGGCCCGCTCCCGGACGACGACGCCGTCGCCGCCGAGCTCGAGGTCCCGTACGAGCTCCCGCCCGGCGCCGTGGACGCCTTCGCGGCGGACGGCTTCGTCGTCCTGCCCCGGGTCGTGTCCCCGGGCGCGGCCGAGGTCCTGCGCCGCCGCCTCGCCGACCTGCTCGGCGCCGCCGGCGCCGACTCGGGCCTGCGCGCCCGCGAGATGCTGTGGCTCGAGGACCCCCTGGTGCGGGCCGCGGTGCTCTCGCCGCGCGTCGCGGGGATCGCCGCGGCGCTGCTCGGCGTCGAGACCCTGCGGCTCTACCACGACAGCGCCCTGTGCAAGGAGCCCGGCGCGGGCCGCACGCCCTGGCACCGCGACGCCCACCACTTCCCGCTGGCCTCCCACGACGTCGTCTCCACGTGGATGCCGCTGCAGCCGGTGCCCGCGGCGATGGGCCCGCTGTCGTTCGCGCGGGGCATGGACACCTGGCGGCTGGTCGAGGACCTGCCGTTCGACAAGGTCGGCACGTCCTACGACCGCCGCGTGGCCGAGACGCTGCGGGGCGCCGGGGTGGCGGTCCACGAGGAGCCGTTCGCGCTCGGGGACGTCAGCTTCCACTCGACGCTGTGCCTGCACACGGCGGGTGCCAACGGCACGACGCGGCCGCGGATGGTGCTCGGCGCGACCTACTACGCCGACGGCGCCCGCGTGGTCGACCAGCCGACGATGGTCAGCGGGGACTGGCAGCTGTTCGTCCCCGACACCGCGCCGGGCGAGGTCGCGGCCAGCCCGCGGAACCCGGTCGTCACGCGGCCGTCGAACGACGGTCACATGGGCGTCGTCCACTCGTCCGCGACCCACGACGCCGTGGGGCGCCCCTAGGGTTCCGCGCTTCGGCTCCGCCTCGTGCGTGCGTTCCCGTGCTCTGACACGGAAACGCACGCACACGGCGGAGCCGAACCGGCAGCGACCGAGAGGGGCAGACGCGGCCCTCACCGCGTTCCACGGCGGGACAAAAGCCCGGGAGACGACCAGTCGGATCCGTCCCCGGGAGATCACCAGTGCGGTTCCGTCCCGACCACCCCGCCCCCCACGCCGGCCCGCCCCGCGCCCCCCGCCACGGCCCGGAGGCCGCCCGCGCCGTCGAGATCGAGCGCACCCTCCGACGACGGCCCACGACGCCGAGATCGCCCGCGGCCTCGAGCTGGGCCTGCCCGGGCGCCGACTCGATCGTCGACCGCACCATCCCGACCTTCTCCCGCGGCGAGCTCCCGCACTTCGCCGGCATCCACGACGTTCCTGAAGGCGCCCTACGTCGAGGACGTCCGCCGCTGCGGCGAGTACGACGTGGCCGATCCTCGGCGCCCCGTTCGACGGCGGCACCACCTACCGGCCGGGCACGCGGTTCGGCCCGAAGGGCATCCGCGACATCTCGCTGCTCTACGGCACCTACTCGCTTCGAGCTCGGCGTCGACCTGCGCGAGTCGATCACGATGTGCGACCTCGGCGACATCTTCACCATCCCGGCCAACATCGAGAAGACCTTCGACCAGATCACGAAGGCCGTCAGCCACGTCTACGCGTCCGGCGCCTTCCCCGTGGTCCTCGGCGGCGACCACTCCATCGGCTACCCGACCAGCCGCGGCGTCGCCGAGAACCTCGACGGCAAGCTCGGGATCATCCACTTCGACCGCCACGTCGACACCCAGGAGACCGACCTCGACGAGCGGATGCACACCACGCCGTGGTTCCACGCCACGGACCTGCCCAACGTGCCCGCCGGAGAACCTCGTCCAGATCGGGATCGGCGGCTGGCAGGCGCCCGCGGCCCGGGCGTCGCCGTCGGGCGCGAGCGCGAGCACGACGATCCTGACCGTCACCGACTGCGTCGAGATGGGGATCGAGGCGGCCGCCGAGCGGGCCCTCGAGGTCGCCTGGGACGGCGCCGACGCGGTGTGGCTGTCCTTCGACATCGACTGCCTCGACGCCGCGTTCGTCCCCGGCACCGGCTGGCCCGAGCCCGGCGGGTTCCTGCCGCGCGAGGTCCTCAAGTTCATCCAGCTCGTCTGCGACGCACGCCCGCTCGCCGGCATCGAGGTCGTCGAGTGCTCCCCGCCCTACGACAACGCCGAGATCACCTCGCTCATGGCGACCCGGGTGATCGTCGACGCCCTCGGGTGCCTGGTCGCGGTCCGGGCACCTGCCCACGGAGGAACTCATGACCGCACTCGGAGAACGCGACTCGTGCGAGACCTCACCGGCCTGGGCTACGCCCAGCAGCTGCACCGCGGCCTGGGCCCGTTCGCCTCGTTCGCGTCCGGCTTCTCGTTCGTCTCGATCCTGACGACGGTCTTCCAGCTCTTCATCATCGGCTACGGCTTCGGCGGCCCGGCCTACATCTGGACCTGGCCGATCGTGTTCGTCGGGCAGTTCTGCGTGTGCCTCGTCTTCGCCGAGCTCGCCGCGACTCTATCCGATCGCCGGCGCGATCTACCAGTGGTCGCGGCGCGTCTCCAACGACCCGGTCGGCTGGATGGCCGGCTGGTTCATGCAGATCGGCTACATCGTCTCGGTGGCCGCCATCGCGATCGCGCTGCAGGCCGTGCTGCCCGAGGTCTGGAGCGGGTTCCAGCTCGTCGGCGGCGACCCGGACCCGACGTCGCCGACCGGTGCGCTCAACGCCATCGTCCTCGGCTCGATCTGCATCGCGCTGTGCATCGTCATCTCCTCGTTCGGGGTGACGCGCATGGCGCGGTGACCCGGATCGGGGTGACGATCGAGATCGTCGGCGTCTCTGGTCGTCGTCGTGCTGCTCTTCACCCACGCCCAACGCGGCCCCGAGGTGGTGTTCGAGACCAACGGCATCGCAGGGCGACGGCTCCTACGTCTGGCCGTTCCTCGCCTCGATGCTCATGGCCGCCTACGTGATGTACGGCTTCGACTCGGCGGCCGAGCTCTCCGAGGAGACCGGCGACCCCCGTCGGACGGCCCCGAAGGCGATCATCCGGTGCATGCTGCCTCTCGGGCGTCGGCGGGTTGCTGCTTCATCCTCGCCGCCCTCGTCGCCGCCCCCGACCTCGCGGCGCCGGAGCTCTCCAGCACCGGGATCGCCTGGGTGGTCACCTCCCAGCTCGGCGACGTGCTCGGGCGGATCGTGCTCGGCGTCGTCGCGGTCGTCGATCTTCTCGGCGGCGCTCGCGATCGCGGCGTCGGCGACCCGGGTGATGTTCTCGATGGCGCGCGACGGCCGGCTGCCGTTCTCCCGCGTGCTCGCCCACGTCTCGCCGCGCACGAAGACCCCGATCTGGTCGGGCGTCGTCGTCGGGGTGCTCTCGATCGCGCGTGCTGCTCATCAACCTGGGGCAGACCTCGGTGTTCACCTCGGTCACGTCGATCTCCGTGGTCATCGTCTACCTGGCGTACCTGTTCGTGACGGTGCCGCGGCTCTGGCACCGGCTGCGGCGCTCGGCGCGGCACGAGGCCGGACCCGGCCTACTTCTCCCTGGGTCGCTGGGGACTGCCGGTCAACTCGTCGCCGTCGTCTTCGGGGTGTTCCTGCTCGTGAACATCGGCTGGCCCCGCCAGGCGGTGTACGACCCCGACGGCAGCAGCGCGGTCCTGCAGTACTCGGCCCCGCTCGCCGTCGTGGTCGTCGTCCTGCTCGGGCTGGCTCGCCTACGCGTGTCATCCGCCGCCAGGCCCGGACGGCCGCGCAGGTGGCGTCAGAGGTGAAGGCCCCGCGCGCCGAAGAGCCAGAGCGCCGCGGTCAGCCACAGCACGACGAGGGCGCCGAAGACGACGCCGCCGACGACGGGCAGGGTCCAGCCCGGGAGCCCGCGTCGGGTCAGGCTGAGCATCTTGGTGACGAAGGCGCCGTAGAACAGGCACCCGGCCACGGAGTGCACGAGCACGCGGGTGCTGTCGTACTCGAACCCGAAGACGTAGAGGCAGTGGACGACGACCGGCACCGTCACCAGCACCGCCGCCCGGCCCGACCACCGGTGCACGGTGGACACCCACGACGGGGACGCGCGCCCGATGCGGCCGTACATGTTCAGGGCGGACACCAGCTGCACGACGGCGAGCAGCGCCGCCAGCGTGGTCAGCCACGCCTTGACGTAGGCCGGCCCCGAGAACCCGGCGATGTCGACGGCGATGGTGCCCGGCTCGTGCAGCCGTCCGTAGACCCCGAGCACCACCACGGCCGCCACGCCCGCCAGAACCGGGACGGCGAGCGCGCGGGCCGCGGACGGGCCGGTGGCGGGGCCGCCGAGGGCCGGGGGAGCGCCGCCCGCGAGCGCCTCCGCGGGGAAGGGGCCGACGGGTCCGGTGTCGGGCTCGTCGTGCCGCTGCGCCGGCGGGTGGTCGGTGCTGCTCATCGTGGCTCCCGGTCCTCGATCACGATGCGGGGACGACGTCGGTCGTCCCGTCGACGAGTGCGACGCCCGCCGGCAGCGGGCCGTCGAGCGGCAGCGGCGCCGGCGGCGTCTCCACGCCGTTCGCGTCGCGGCTCAGACCGACCTGGCCGCCGTCCCCCCGGACGATCCAGCCGGTCGTGCGGCCCGAGCCGGCGGCCCGGTAGATGCCGGCCTTGCGGTCGGCCGCGGGGGAGGCGGTGAAGGGCGCGTCGGGACGGCCGGCGAGGTGGACGGTGCCGCTGAGCTGGGCGCCGTCGAGGTGGCCGGTCATGTGGTTGCCCTGCCGCCCGGAGCCGTCGACGGCGCCCGTGGCGGCCGTGCCCTGCAACCAGGCCTCCACGTGGTGCCCGTCGCAGACGTAGGCCTTGGCCTTGCCGCCGTCCACGGTGACGGCGATCGGGATGCTGGCCCCCTCGGAGGTCACGTCCCCGACGTAGCGGGCCGTGCTCGGGAACGCCGCCGGGGCCGGGGCCGGGGCCGGGGCCGTGGCCGGTGCGGCGGGGGCCGGCGAGGGTGCCGACGCGGCCGCCGGAGCGGGCGCAGGCGTCGCGGCCGGGCGCTGGAGGGCCATGTCCACGCCGAGCAGCACCAGCGCGAGGAGCACGACGACGCCGAGCGTGATGGTGGGTGCGCGGAGCATGGTCCCTCCCGGGGGTCGCCGACGCCGGCCGCCCATTGTTCGGACGTCCGGCGCGCACCACCTGAGTAATCGCTACTCGGTTCGGCCGCCGGGACTACTCGGCCCGGCGCTGGACCCGGAACCCGGACATTTCGTACTCGATGTGACAAAAGGCTTCTCGACAGCATTATTGTCGCACGGCCATGAGCAATATTGCGTAGTCGACTACTGTCGACCGCCGCCTCCCCGGTGGGCCACCGTGAGCTGCCCAGTCGTTCGGACCGGTCGTCCGGCTCGGCACCGTGGGCCGGACGTGTCGCGCACCCGGCCACGCCACCTGAGGGGAGCAGGATGGCCCGGCACTGGCCGTTCGTGGGTCGCGAACGGGAACTGGCAGCGGTCCGCAAGGCACTGGACGACGGGCACCTGACGGGCGTCGTCCTGGTCGGGCCGCCCGGCGTCGGCAAGACCAGGCTCGCCCGCGCCGTCGCCGACCGGGCGGCGACCGCGGGCGCGGCGGTGCGGTGGGTCATGGCGACCCGCTCCGCCTCGGGAATCCCGCTCGGCGCGATGGGCCAGCTCCTCGCCACGTGGGACGGCCCGGGCTCCCATGCCGGGCACCTCCTGCCGCACGCCGCGCGCCACCTCGTCGAGCAGGCCGGCGGCCGGCGTCTCCTGCTCGCGGTCGACGACGGCCACCTGCTCGACGCGACCTCGGCCGCCCTGATCCACCAGCTCGCCGTCACGGGCGCGGCGATCGTGGTGGTGACCGCGCGGACCGGGGTGACGGTCCCCGACCCGATCTTCGCGCTCTGGAAGGAAGGTCTCGCCGAGCGCATCGACATCCACGGACTCGCGCGGGGGCAGTCCGACGACCTCGTGCGCCAGGTGCTCGGCGGCCAGGTCGACGGGGCCACGCTCCACCACCTCTGGGAGCTCAGCCTGGGCAACATGCTGTTCCTGCGCGAGCTGGTCGAGGGCGGGCTCACCAGCGGAGCCCTCGAGGTCGACGACGACGTCTGGCGGTGGAACGGGCCGCTCGTGCCCTCGCCGCGGCTGACCGAGCTCATCGACGCCCGCATGGGCTCTCTCGACGCCGACGAACAGGCGGTCCTCGAGCTGCTGGCCTTCGGGGAGCCGCTCGGCGTCGACACCCCCGAGCGGATCGTGGACGCCGACGCCCTGTCCGCCGTGGAGCGCAAGGGGCTGATCGTCTCCGAGCGCCTCGACCGGCGGGTCGAGCTCCGGCTGGCCCACCCGCTCTACGGCGAGGTGCTGCGCCAGCGCACCTCGCCCCGTCGGGAGAAGACCATCTACCGCCAGCTGGCCGAGGCCCTCGAGGCCGCCGGTGTCCGTCGGTCCGGGGACCGGCTCCGCGCGGTGACGTGGCGCCTCGCCGCCGGGCTGCCCACCGACGCCGAGATGTTGCGGGTGGCCGCCGAGAGCACGATGAAGGTCGACTACGGCGCCGCCGAGCGGTTGGCCCGGGCCGCGGTCGAGCAGGGCGGGGGGTACGCGGCCTCGGTGGTGCTCGGCCAGGTGCTGATCGGTCTGGGGCGCGCGGCCGAGGCCGAGGAGCTCTTCGCCGGGCTGTGGTTCCGGGAGGACACGGCCGAACGCCGTACGCAGCTGGCCGTCACGCGCGTCACGAACCTCTACTGGGGGCTCGGCCGGCCGGCCCGGGCGACCACTGTGCTGCGCGACCTCGGACCGGACCTCGCGTCCAGCACGCCGGAGCTCGCGACGCTCGAGGCGGCGCTCTCCTCCCCGTACGACGGCGCGAAGCAGGCGCTGGAGCTCGCCGAGAACGTGATCCTCCCCGACGGCACCGTCGACGCCACCCGGCTCCAGGCGCTCGCCGTCGCGACCGCCGCCCTGCGGCGCGCCGGCCGGTACGACGTGACCGTCCGCGTGGCCGCCCACACCGACGAGGCCGTCGAGGCCTCCCCGTCCCCGCTCGTGCTCACGGCCGACTGGGCGCACCTGCAGCTGGACACCGGCCGCTGCGAGGCCCACGTCCTCAGTGGCCGGCTCGACGAGGCCGAGCGCCTCGCCCAGGACGGGTACCGGCGCGCGGTCGCGGACGGGCACGCCACCGCGAAGGCGCTCTACGCCGGCTGGCTCGGTGTGACGGCGGGTCTGCGCGGCACGATGCGCACCGCCCTGCGCTGGCTGCGCGACGCGACGGCCGGCACGCGTCCGGACGAGATCCCCCTGCTCGCGGTGCTGTGGTGCGAGATCATCCAGTCCGCCGTGGCGACGGGCGACCTCGAGCCGGTCCCGAACGCCTCGCGCCAGCTGCAACGGGTGCTGAGTCGAGGGCGGCAACGCCTACGCACCCTGGGCCGGTCTCGCCCCGGTGTGGTCCGCGGTCGCGAACGGTCGCTTCGCCGAGGCCGAGCGGAGCTGCCTCGCGGCCGCCGACCACGCCGAGCGCGACGGCCTGCTGCCGGCCCACCTCGTGGCGCTGCACACGGCCGTGCGCCTCGGGACGACGGTGCCCGTCGCCGAACGTCTCGAGTCGGCGGCCGCCGAGGCGGACGGCGCGCTGTCCGGGCTCTTCGTCGACCACGCCCGGGCCCACGCCGCCGCCGATGCTCCCGCGCTGGACGGTGTGGCCGAGCGGTTCGCCGGACTGGGCGCGCACCTCTTCGCCGCGGAGGCCGCCGCCCAGGCGAGCACGCTGCACCGGGCCCGCGGCGGACGGGGCGCGGGAAACGCGAGCGCCCTGCGCGCCCGGCAATGGCTCGGGGAGTGCGAGGGAGCCCGCACTCCCGCGATCGCGGACCTCGATTCCGCCTCGGACCTGACGCGGCGCGAGCACGAGATCGCCGCGCTCGCCGCGTCGGGCATGACCAGCCGTGCGATCGCGGAGCACCTCGTGGTCTCGGTGCGCACCGTCGACAACGTGCTGCACGTCGTCTACAGCAAGCTCGGGCTGAGCGGGCGTCGTGATCTCGCGTCCGTCGTGACCGGGGGGACCCGGGACCTCTCCGAGTAATGCTCGTCGTGCTTCGCGGAGAAGCCGAGTAGTCGGCTACTCAGGACCCGGGGCCCAGGTCCGCCGAGACTTCTCCTCGGACAACGACATCGCCTCGGACAGCGGCGCCGTCGCAGGTCCGGCAGGACACGTGCGACTCAGACGGACGCACGACCAGGCGAAGTGAGACGGGACAGGGTGCCGACCCCGGCAACCTCGACAACCGCGACGAAGGAGAGATCATGACCGAGCCGACCGGGGTGGACAACCGGATCGTGGACCAGCACCAGGGCAGTGGTGCGGGTGGGGACAACATCAGCGGCGGGGACGTCCTGGGTGGTGGCGGGCCGGTGGACAACCGGATCGTCGACCAGCACGAGGGCGGCTTCGGCGGGGGCGACAACATCTCGGGCGGCGACGTCCTCGGTGACGGCGCCGGCGGGGTGGACAACCGGATCGTGGACCAGCACCAGGGCGGCGGGTTCGGCGGCGGCGACAACATCTCCGGCGGCGACGTCCTGGGTGGCGGCGCCGGTGGGGTGGACAACCGGATCGTGGACCAGCACCAGGGTGGCTTCGGCGGCCGTGGCGACAACATCTCCGGCGGCGACGTCCTCGGGGGCGGCGCCGGTGGGGTGGACAACCGCATCGTCGACCAGCACCAGGGCGGCGGGTTCGGCGGCGGCGACAACATCTCGGGCGGCGACGTCTTCGGTGGCGGCGGGCCGGTGGACAACCGGATCGTCGACCAGCACCAGGGCGGCGGGTTCGGCGGCGGGGACAACATCTCCGGCGGCGACGTCCTCGGGGGCGGCGCCGGTGGGGTGGACAACCGCATCGTCGACCAGCACCAGGGCGGTGGCTTCGGCGGTGGCGAGCGACATCAACCAGGCCGGGGACGTGTTCGCCGGTGAGGGTGGCCGCGGCGTCAACGTCGACGGCCGGATCGTCGACCAGCACCACGGCGGCGGGTTCGGCGGCGGCGACAACATCTCGGGCGGCGACGTCTTCGGTGGCGGCGGGCCGGTGGACAACCGGATCGTCGACCAGCACCAGGGCGGCGGGTTCGGCGGCGGGGACAACATCTCAGGGCGGCGACGTCTTCGGCGGCGGCGGGCCGCGTACGTGGACAACCGGATCGTCGACCAGCACCAGGGCGGCGGGTTCGGCGGGGGCGGCAACATCTCCGGCGGCGACGTCCTCGGTGGCGGCGCTCGGCGGGGTGGACAACCGCATCGTCGACCAGCACCAGGGTGGGTTCGGTCGGCGGGGGCGACAACATCTCGGGCGGTGACGTCTTCGGAGGCGGCCGCGGTCGAGGCGCCGTGGACAACCGCGTCGTCGACCAGCACCAGGGCGCGGCCTTCGCGGCGGCGCCGGGGACAACATCTCCGGCGGCGACGTGATCGCCGCCAGCGCCGGCGCCGTCGACAACCGGATCGTCGACCAGCACCAGGGCGGCGGCTTCGGCGGGGGCGACAACATCTCGGGCGGCGACGTCCTGGGTGGCGGACGTGGCGGGGTGGACAACCGCATCGTCGACCAGCACCAGGGTCACGGCGGGGGCGGCGGGGACAACCTCTCCGGGGGCGACGTCTTCGGCGAGGGCCGTGGCGGGGTGGACTAACCGCATCGTCGACCAGCACCAGGGTCACGGCGGCGGCGGGGACAACATCTCCGGCGGCGACGTCTTCGGCGCGCAACGGGCGCGGTGGACAACCGGATCGTCGACCAGCACCAGGGTCACGGCGGGGGCGGCGGTGACAACATCTCCGGGGGCGACGTCTTCGGCGGCGGCCGTGGCGGGGTGGACAACCGCATCGTCGACCAGCACCAGGGTCACGGCGCGGGCGGCGGTGACAACATCTCCGGCGGCGACGTCTTCCGGGCGGCTCCGCAGCACCAGGGCGGCGGCCAGGGTCACTTCGAGGGTGCGCGTCCCCAGCAGCAGGAACAGCAGGGCGGTCACCACGACGGCGGTGGGGAGCACCAGCTCAACGTCGACAACCGGGTCACCGACCAGCACAACGGTGCGCACGAGCAGGCGCACCCGGTCGAGGCGCACCACGAGGAGCCGGTGTTCCACGAGCACGAGGCGGCCCACGGCGACCAGGGTGGTCACGACGGCGGCGGGCACGACCACGCGGCGGCGGTGGACCACGGTCACCACGGCGGCTGAGCCGGCGCTGATCGACCAGCACGACTGAAGGAAGGGACACCAGGTGTCGGGCACCGGCAGCCAGTTCGCAGCAGAGACCCTCGACCTCGCGGTCAAGGGAGCCACCGCCTACGAGCGGGAGGATCTCGTCGAACGGTTGACCGGTGCCCGGCACCTGTTGTCCGACACGTCGGTGACGGTGTACGTCGTCGGCGAGTTCAAGCAGGGCAAGAGTTCTCTCATCAACGGCCTCCTCACCGCCCCGGTGTGCCCGGTGGACGACGACATCGCCACCGCGGTCCCGACCAAGGTCGGCTACTCGCAGACGGTGCGGGCGGTGGCGAGCTTCGAGTCGGCTGCGGGGGCCGATGCGTCCCCGTGGACCGAGGACGTCCCCGTGAACGAGATCGCGGCGTACGTCACCGAGCGCGGGAACCCGGGCAACCAGCGGCGGCTGCGGTCGGTGACCGTCGGGCTCGACCGCCCGCTGCTGGCCTCAGGACTGACCCTGGTGGACACCCCCGGGGTGGGCGGGCTCGGGTCGGTCCACAACGCCGTCACCGTCGCCTCGCTGCCGCAGGCGCACGCCGTCGTGTTCGTCACCGACGCCTCGCAGGAGCTGACCGCGGCGGAGATCCGGTTCCTGCGGACGGTGAGGGAGCTGTGCCCCACCATCGTCATCGTCCTCACCAAGATCGATCTGTACCCGGAGTGGAAGCGCATCCGCGACATCGACGCCGTCCACCTCTCGCGGGCCGGCCTGGACGTCGAGATCCTCCCGGTGTCCTCCGAGCTCCGCGACGTCGCCGCGAGTGCCGGCGACCAGGAGCTCAACGTCGAGTCCGGCTACCCGCCGCTGGTCCAGCGGCTGCAGGACGTCGTCCGGGACGCCGAGCGGGTCGCGCTCCGCTCCGTGGGGAACCACGTGCTCTCGGCGGTCGGCCAGCTCGAGCCGGCGCTGCGGTCGCGGGCCGCGGCACTGACGACGCCGCAGCGGTCCGCGGCCCTCGTCGCCGAGCTGACCCGCGCCCAGGAGCGCGCCGACTCGCTGCGCGAGCGGTCGTCGCGATGGCAGCAGGTGCTCTTCGACGGCTTCGCGGACATCACCTCGGACATCGACTTCGACCTGCGTGCGCGCTCGCGGGACGTCCTGCACGACGCGGAGAAGGCGATCGACGAGGGCGACCCCGCAAAGGACTGGCCGGCCTTCGAACAGTGGATGCGCCAGCGTCTCGCCGGGGAGGCCCTCGAGAACTACGGTCAGGTCGCCCGTCGGGCGCGGGAACTGGCCGAGCGGGTCGCGGAGCAATTCGACCTCGCGGCGCACCAGGCCCTTCCCCCGTCCGGCGTGGCCGCCCCGGTGGAGGTGATCGAGGAGATCGAGATCGACTCGTCCTTCAGCGCGGCGCCGAAGCGGACCGCCGGAGGCATGGCGGCGTTCCAGAAGGCCTACGGCGGTTTCATGATGTTCACCCTGCTCACGCATATGGCGGCCATCGCGCTCCCCGGGCCGCTCGGGGTGGGGCTGGGTCTGCTGATGGGCAAGTCGGGGATGGGCGAGGAGCGCAAGCGCCAGCTGGCCCAGCGCCGCTCCCAGGCCAAGACGGCGGTGCGCCGGTTCGTCGACGAGTTCAACCTGCAGCTCGGCAAGGACTCGCGCGACGTCCTGCGGCGCATCCAGCGGGAGATGCGCGACGGGTACACGCGGCGGGCGGAGGAGCTGCAGCGCTCCTCGAAGGAAGCGCTCACCGCGGCCCAGAAGGCGGTCACCAACGACGCGGCCGAGGCCGACGAGCTGGCGCGCCTGACGTCCGACCTGGAGTCCTTCGCGATGGTCCGCCAGCGGGCCCGCGAGGTCCTCAGCCACGCCGGTGGCCGGCCCGCCGTGGCCGGGACCGGGTCGCGGTGAGCCCGGCGCCCACCGGCATCGTGCCGGCGGTCGGCCGTCTCCTCGGGCAGGCGACGCGGGTGTACGCCGGCGGGCCCGCCGAGCCGGCGCTGCGGGCCGTGACCGCCCGGATGCGGGAACCGCTGCGCGTCGCCATCGCCGGGCGGGTCAAGGCGGGCAAGTCGACGCTGCTCAATGCGCTCGTGGGCCAGGAACTGGCCGCGACCGACGCGGGGGAGTGCACGCGTCTGGTCACCTGGTACGTCGACGGCGTGGCGTACCGCGTCGACGTGCACCCGCGCTTCGGGCCGCCCCGCCAGCTCCCGTTCCGGCAGCGGCACGGCTCGCTCGAGATCGAGCTGGGGGCGCTGCCCGCCGAGCAGGTGGACCGGCTCGTGGTCACGTGGCCCTCGCCCATGCTCCGGCACACCACGCTGATCGACACCCCGGGCATCGGGTCGGTGAACACCGAGGTCTCCGCGCGCAGCGAGCACATCCTGGCCCCCGACGACGGCGAGGTGACCGCGGCCGACGCCGTCGTCTACCTCATGCGCCACGCCCACGGGGACGACGTCCGCTTCCTCGAGGCCTTCCGCGACGGCGCGCCCGACCGCCGCACCGTCAACACCATCGCCGTCCTCTCCCGCTGCGACGAGATCGGGCACGCGCGTCCCGACGCCCTGACCACGGCCGCCCGGATCGCCGACCGCTACCGGCTGGACCCCCGGGTGCGGGCGCTGTGCCAGACGGTCGTCCCGGTCGCGGGCCTGCTGGCGTCCTCGGCGGCGTCGCTGCGGGAGGCCGAGTACCGAGCGGTCGTCACGCTCGCCGCCTCCCCGGACACCGACCGCCTGCTGCTCACCGCGGGCCGCTTCGAGACGGCCGAGACCGACGGCGGCGTGCCGGCGGCGGAGCGCGCCGCGCTCCTGCGGCGCTACGGGCTGTTCGGCGTGCGGACCGCGGTCCGCCTCGTGCGCGACGGCGGCGTCGGTGGTGCGGGCGACCTCGCCCGCGAGCTCACCGCCGTCAGCGGCATGGCCGAGCTCCGGCACCTGCTCACCACGCAGTTCGGTGCCCGCGCCGACGTCCTCAAGGCGCGGTCGGCGCTGTCCGCTCTCGACGCCGTGCTGCGGCGTCACCCGATCCCGGCGGCCCGCGGGCTGGCGCACGAGCTCGAGCGCGTGCAGTCGGGCGCCCACGAGTTCGCCGAGATGGCGCTGATCGACGACCTGCGGAGCCGGCGGGTGCTGCTCCCCGAGTCCGAGCTGCACGACGCCGAGCGGCTGCTGGGCGGCGAGGGCATGGACGCGGCGACCCGGCTGGGCCTGGACCCGGGGGCCGACCCGCAGGCGGTGCGGCGGGCGGCGGCCGAGCAGCACCTGCGCTGGCAGCGGCGCGCGGAGAGCCCCGCCGCGACCCGTGAGCGCGCCGAGGCGGCGCGCGTCCTCGTCCGGACCTGCGAGGGCATCCTGGCCACCCGTCAGGTCGAGTACTCAGCCGCGACGCCCGGCCGAGGGGGAGTAGGGCGCTACTCATGACACCGCGGTCCCCGGCTCGCAGGGTGGAGGGGTGAGCGAACCGCAGGGGAACGGCGCCGTCGACCGCGCCGTGCGTGCCGTGGAGGCCGTCCGCGCCGTCGAGGCGGCGACCGACGGCGGCTCGCAGCCGCCGACGCGTCGGCAGGCCCGCGCACCCCAGCTCCGGTTCGCGGGCGCCGCGGGTGCCGCCGCCTACGCGGGCGGCCTGGTGTACGGCCTGTCGGAGGGGACGGCGGCCGCGGAGCCCGCCGCGTTCGAGACCCCGCTCGGCCCGCACCAGGGCGGCGAGGCGGGACCGGGCGCGCCCGGGAGTGAGCCGGGCGGCGGCACCACCGGGCACGACGCCGGCACGAGCACGACCACGACCGGGCCCGGCGGCGGCCACGTGTCGGTCGACCAGCACGTCAGCGGCGTCGGCCTCACCCCCGACCACGTCACCGGCTCCGTCGGGCACGGGCGCCGACGGCTCCGTGGTCGCGACGACCGCGAGCACCTGGCACGGCGGCGGTGGCTCGGGTGGCCGGTCACCGGGACGGCGGCCGCGGCTCGTCGGAGCCCGGCCACCAGGGCGGGCATGACGACGGGGGCATCCTCGTCCAGCAGTACGAGACGGTGGTGGTCCGCGAGGACGCCAGCGGCAACTTCGTCGTCGACAGCCACCTCGTCGTCGTCGTGCAGTACGGCGGTCACGAGTACAGCTACGACGGGCACGACGTCTACACGGTGAGCCCCGACGAGCACGCCGACCTCGTGGTCCACCAGCACGAGGACGTCGTCGTCCACCACAAGCCCGACGGCAGCTACTCCGTCGCGGTCGACGCGCACACCACCGTCGACGTGGTCCCCGATGCCGACGGGCACTTCGACGCGGGGGTCACCCAGGAGGAGTCGGTCGAGGACGGCGGCCACGGGCACCACGGGAACGACCACGGCCAGCTGACCTCCGACCAGTACGAGGGCGTCGACGACCGGGGCGGCGGCCAGGGCACGGTCACCCAGATCGAGCACACCGAGGGGCGCGGGTCGCAGACCCAGGACGCCGACGGTCGCGACGGCGGCGACGTCACCCAGGGCCAGGACCGGCGGGGACGGCGTCGACCAGACCCAGAACGCCGACACCCGCGGCGGCGGGCACAGTTCCCAGACGCAGGCCGGCGGGAAGGGCTCCCACCAGACCCAGAACCACGACGGGCGCGGTGGCCAGGGCAGCACCCAGACCCAGACGGGCGGGAAGGGCTCGCACCAGACCCAGAACGACGACGACCGGGGTGGCGGGGGCAGCACGCACCCAGACCGGCGGGAAGGGCTCGCACCAGGAGCAGAACGCCGACGGCCGCGGGGGGTCGGGCACGTCGCAGACCCAGGTCGGGGGCCGGGGCTCCCACCAGGGCCAGCACGCCGACGACCGCGGCGGCGGCCCGGGGACCCAGGTGCAGGTGGGGAGCGGGTCGCGGCAGACCCAGGACCTCGACCAGCGCAGTGTCCCCACCGGCGCGGCGCCGGGCCCGGCCGGGACGGAGGCGGGCGGCGGCGCCGCGGCGGCCACCGGGACGGCGGCGGGCATGCCCACGGTCGCGGCGGGCGGTGTCGCGGCCGGCGGGGCCGCCGCCACCGGGCTGGCGACGGCGGGCCACGCCGGAGCCGTCACCGCTGTCCCCCGACGGGAGCCCGATCGACCCGACGCTCGTCGCCCGGCCCGTGGACCTCGCGGCCACGACCCACGACGCGGGCTCGGCCCCGACCACGGGCACGACCGACCCCGGGCACGCCCCGACGCCGAACGGCCTGGACGACGGCCCGCTCGTCCGCGGCCCCGCGACCGGTCCCGACGCCACGGGTCCCGCCGGAGCCACCGGGCCCCTGGCGCACAACGGGCCGGTCACGCCGCCGCCGGACCCGGGCCACACCCCGGGCACGACGCCCTTCGGGGCTGCCGGCAGCGCGGCCCCGCAGACGCCCTTCGGTCACGGTCCGGCGGCCCCCGGGGCGGCCACGACCCCGGAGGGCGGGCACACCGCCCAGGACGAACCGGCCGACCCCGGACAGCAGGCCGCCGCGCACGAGCCCTCCGCCGCGGCGGCCCACCAGCCGGCCGCGCACGCCACCGAGTCGTCCCACGACGCCACCGAGGGACACGAGGCGCAGGGGCAGCAGGATGGTGCCGGCGGAGGACCACTCCCCGACCCACGACGCCACCGACCACACCCTCGCGCACCACGGGTAGCTGGAGCACACGATGACCTTCGGACTCGGCGTCGACCTGGGGACGACGTTCACCGCCGCGGCCGTCTCCCGCGGGGACCAACCCGAGATGGTGACCCTGGGCGACCGCTCGGCGGCGATCCCCTCGGTCGTCATGATCCGCGAGGACGGCAGCTCGCTGATCGGCGACGCCGCGCACCGCCGGGCGGCGGCCCAGCCCGCCCGGGTGGCGCGCGAGGTGAAGCGCCGGCTCGGCGACCCGACCCCGCTCATCCTCGGCGGCGAACCGCACTCCGTCGCCTCGATCCTGTCGCGGCTGCTGCGGGCCGCCGTGGACGCGGCCTCCGCGCGCGAGGGCCGCCGGCCGGACAGCATCGTCCTGACCCACCCCGCGAACTGGGGCCCGTACAAGCGCGAGCTCTTCGACTCGGTGCCCCGGCTGGCCGACCTCTCGGCCGTCTCCATGGTCACCGAGCCCGAGGCCGCCGCCGCGCACTACGCGTCGACCGCGCGGGTCCCGAAGGGCTCCACCGTCGCCGTCTACGACCTCGGCGGCGGGACCTTCGACGCCACCGTGCTGCGCCAGCTCGACGACGGGTTCGCCTTCCTCGGCCCGCCGGAGGGCATCGAGGGTCTCGGCGGCATCGACTTCGACGAGGCCGTGTTCGCCCATGTCGACCGCAGCCTCGACGGCGCGCTGTCCGCGCTCGACCTCGACGATCCCCGGGCGGCGTCGAGCCTGGTCCGGGTGCGCCAGGACTGCGTGCTCGCCAAGGAGGCGCTCTCGGGCGACACCGAGACCTCGGTGCCCGTCCTGCTCCCCGACCTGTCGACCGAGGTCCGCCTGACCCGCGGCGAGTTCGAGGAGATGATCCGGGCCCCGATCGAGGCGACCGTGTCGGCGCTGCGCCGGGCGCTCGACGCCGCGCACGTCGCCCCGGACGACCTGAGCAACGTCCTGCTCGTGGGCGGGTCCTCCCGCATCCCGCTCGTCTCGCAGATGCTGTCCGCCGAGCTCGGCCGCCCGACGGCGGTCGACACCCACCCCAAGCACGCGGTGGCCCTGGGGGCGGCGCTGCTCGCCGGACGCCGGCGGGGTGCGGGACCCAGGCCGGGCGCGCCCGGTACGCCCGCGCGCGGGATGCCGGGCCTACCGCCCGCCGGTCGGCCGGCGGACCGGCGACGGGGAGCGCCCGGCCCGAGCGGTCCGGCGACGCCTCCTCCGGCCGAGGCGCGGCCGCCGGCACAGCGGCCGAGGACACCGGCCGCCGAGCCGGCCGCCCAGGGCAACGGCGCCACCGTGGTGGCGCGGCCGAACGCGGCGTCGCCGCTGCGGGCGTCGGGGTCCTCCGGGCGGCTGCCGGTGGCCGGCCCACCGGCGGGTCCCCCCCGGGGGATGCGTCCTCCCCCGGGGAGCGTGCCCCTCACCCCGCAGCCGTCGGCGCCCCGCCGCCCGGCGCCGCCCGGCGGGCCGACTCCCGGTGGGCCGACTCCCGGTGGGCCGCCGCCGAACGCCGGAGACCGCGGTGCACCCGGGCGCGGGGAGGGCTCGGCGGCCGGGAGCGCCCCGCCGTCGCTGGGGGCCTCGTCGGCCGGGGCGGCCGAGACGCGCCGCCGCCGGATCAAGGTGGCGGTGCTGTGCGGGGTGGCCGCCGTCGTGCTCGCGGGCGGTGGCGTCGCCACGGCGGCGGCGCTCACGGGCCACTCCGGCGCCGCCACGGTCCCGCCGCCGGCGGCCTCGGTGGCCGTGCCCAGCACGACCACGTCGCGCCCGGCGCCCTGAGGCGTGTCTGCCGGCTCGGCCCGGCGCGGGTCCACCAGCCCCGCGACCGCCCCCGCCAGTGGCTCGCCACGACCGTGTCCATCGGACACGGTCGCGGCGGTGCGATGAGCCTGCGCCGCGCTCGCGCCGGTGCGCCTCGGGGGACCCTGTCGGTCCCGTCACCAGCACGCACATCGAGACCGTCGTCACGAGCCTCCGTCAGACACGCCCTGGCGGCCGCGGCGCCCGCGGGCGCGTCAGCCCCCGAGGGCGTGGACGCTCACCGCGTACCCGCCGCCGTCGTAGGGCTCGACCCCGTCCCAGTCCGCGGTGCGGGTGCGCAGGGTGAGTCCGGCACCGACGCACGCGGTGTCGTAGGCGACGAGGTCGGGGAACGCGACGCCGTCGGGCAGCGTGAACGGCACGTGCTCGGCGTCCAGTCCGAAGCCCAGCACCAGCAGCCCGCCGGGGCGCAGGTGGGCGGCCAGGCGGGCGATCACGCGGGCGTGGGTGCCGGGGGTCAGCAGCGGCCAGAGGTTGCCGGCGGCGACGACGAGGTCGAACCGGAGCCCGAGGTCGAGGCGGGCGAGGTCGACCAGTCGCCAGTCGAGGTCCGGTCGCGCCGTGCGGGCCTCGGCGAGCATCGAGGCGTCGAGGTCGGCGCCGACGACGCGGTGGCCCAGCTCCGCGAGGTGCACCGCGACGCGTCCGGTCCCGCAGCCCGCGTCGAGCACGTCGCCCGCCGCGCGGTCGAGGCCCGTGAGCAGCGCGTCGACGCGGCGAGCCTCGCCGTGCAGGTCGGCGCCCTCGGCGGCGAGCGTGGCGAAGCGGGCGGCGTAGTCCGGGCCCGCGGTGCCGCCGGTGACGGCGAGCCAGGGGTTGGACGGGGCGGGTTCACCGGACACGGGCGGCACCCTACGACCGCAGCCGCCGGTAGACCCGGTGCTCCGGCGGGTCGACGGGGTTGTCGGGCGCGGCCCGCGCGACCGTGACGAACACGAAGCCGGCCTTCTCCAGCACCCGCTGGGACGCCACGTTGCCCGCGACGACCGGGACGAGCAGCTGGCCGCACGCCGGGTGGGCGGCCAGGGTGTCCTCCGCGAGCGCCCGGACGAGGGCGCTGCCGAGCCCCCGGCCGACGTCGTCGGGCGACCCGACGAGGTAGTCGATCGTCATCGCGTCCGGGGGCACGACCACGAACGGCGCGAACTCGGCGACCTCCTCGGGATAGGCGTGCCAGAACGAGCGCTGGCACAGCCCGAGCGGACGGCCGTCGAGGAGGGCGATCAGGTCCTCGGCGGGCTCCTCGCCGCGCAGGGTGGGGCCGAAGTCGCGCTCCACGGCCTCGGGGCTCGTCTCGTGGGCCCACCAGCGCGCGACGTGCGGCTGCGCCAGCCATCGCCCGACGAGCGGGAAGTCGTCGGCGGTGACGGGGCGGAAGGTGACCGGCACCGACCTGACGGTAGGGGCTCCCGCCGCCCGGTTCGACCGGATTCCCACCGAGGGAACCGTGCGACGATGGCGGCCGTCGAAGGGGGTGAGATGACCGTGACCGCTGTGACTCCCGCCTGGTCCGCCGTGGCGCCCGACCACCTGCTCGATCTGGCGGAGTGGGACGCGATGCCCGAGGACTCCGCAGCGCGGTGCGAGCTGGTGGAGGGGGTGGTGGTCGTCGCGCCAGGTCCGCTCCCGAGGCACCAGGACGTGGTCCTCGAGCTCGGCGGGCAACTCCGCACCCAGGTCTCCGCCGACCACGTCGTGCTGACCGACACGGAAGTCGTCGTCGACGCGAGCGGACCGGCCACGGTCCGCGCGCCGGACCTTCTGGTCGCGTCGCGGACCGCACTCGACGGCCGCCCACGGCTCCGTCCCGACGAGGTCCTCGCCGCCATCGAGATCCTCTCGCCGGGCACCCGCCGGACCGATCGGGTCGCCAAGCTCGCCGAGTACGCCGAGGTCGGCATCCCGATTCGCCCTCGACGGCGAGGCGTACCGGCTGATCGCCACGCACGACCGGACCGCGACGCTCGCCTTCGGCCCGACGCTCGTGCTCCCGACCCCCGCCGGGGCCTGAGACGACGCCGGTCCCCGTCCCGGGCGGGACGGGGACCGGACGGTCGGTCGTGACGGAGGTCAGCAGCCGCAGT
Source organism: uncultured Actinomycetota bacterium (assembly GCA_963716955.1). Classification (GTDB taxonomy): domain Bacteria; phylum Actinomycetota; class Actinomycetes; order Mycobacteriales; family Pseudonocardiaceae; genus Actinomycetospora. Next base: position 163,729 of record CAVQUY010000004.1, on the reverse strand, counting down.
GGCCGCCGTGCTGGCCGTTGCCGTGCCGTCCCGTCGCCCCAGCCGCCACCGGGGTGGTCACCGGAGCCGTCGCCCCACGGGCCGCCGCCGTGCCCGCCGGGGGCGGTCGGGTGGGTCGTCGGGGTACCGGTCGGGTCGGTGATCGGCGGGATGATCACGGGCTTCGTCAGCTCGAAGTCGTAGGTTCGTGCTCGGCGTGGAGATCAGGTCGACGGCCGACTCGAGACCCGGGTTGCCGGACCCCTGGTTGATCTCGACGGCGTTGACGACGATGCCCGGCGATCCGGTGACGTAGTCCGTGAGCAGCTTCGCGCCGTCGTTCGAGCACTTCGTGTGGTCGGCGTCGATGACGCCCGGGATCACCTGGGTCGAGCACCACTTGCCGGCGCCGGCCAGGTACCGGTGCCACTCGCCGGGCGCGGTGCTGTCGCCGGTGTTGTAGACCGGCTCGTAGGTGAGCGCCGAGTACCCACCGGCCGCGTCCCCGTTGTAGTCCACGATGAGCTGCAGGCTCGGGAACTGGATGGGATTGTCGGCGGCACCCTGGTAGGCGGAGTACGCGGCGGTCGGGATCCAGTCGGCCAACGGCGTCCCGGCGTCCTCGGTGGAGTAGTAGGAGACCTTGTCGTCGCCGGTCGGCGTCGAGAGGCGCAGCGCCGCCTTGCCGCCCCCGGTCGGGGCGCCGTACTCGTCGGACACCTCGGCCTTGCCCGCGCCGCGGACGTCGTCCTTCACGAACGGCGACAGGTCGGGCAGCACCGTCGTCGTCGTGGTCCCGGACGTCAGCGCGTCGAGGACGTCGGCGTTGCCGGTGCCGACCATCGTCGCGGTCGCCCCGCCGATCACCAGCGCGCCGGCCGCCACGAGGGCCGCCACCCCCCGACGCCCCAGCGTCACCCTGTGCTTGGCCATGCGTTTCTCGCCCTTCCCCGACGGGTGGCGAACTGCTGTCCGGCCACGGCGAGGTAACGACGAAGACTCGAACGGGTGACGCGTCCTTTACTCCGACAGAGGGACCGCGTTGGTCTGCTCGAGGCCGGCACCGCGGGGGAGGGCGGCCGGATCACCCTCGGCGCTGTGATCCCGGCGACCGCGCGCCGGGGGTCGACATGCGCATGCGTGCATGTATCGTCGCCGCCATGGGGCACGACCACGGTCACGGGCACGGCGGCCACACCGGCTCACGCCCACGGGGCCGACGCCGACGGACGGCGCCTCACCGTCGCCCTCGTCGTCACCGCCCTCGTCCTGGTCACCGGGGCCGTGGGGGCCTGGGTCACCGGCTCGCTCGCCCTGCTCGCCGACCTCGGCCACCAGCTCACCGACGTCGCGGCGCTGCTCGCGGCCGTGGTCGCCGCCCGGCTCGGCCGGCGCCCCCCGAGCGCCCGGCGGACGTTCGGGCTCGGGCGTTCCGAGGTGCTCGCCGCCGCGGTGAACGCGCTCGCCCTGTTGGCCGTCACCGCCTGGGTCGCCCTCGAGGCGGTCGAGCGACTCTTCGCCGCGACCCCGCCGCAGGTCCCGGGCGTGGCGCTGCTGGGGTTCGGTGCGGTCGGGCTGGTCGGCAACCTCGTCTCGCTCGCCGTGCTCGCCGGCGGCGACCGCGAGAACCTCAACGTCCGCGGCGCGGTGCTGCACGTCCTCGGCGACGCCCTCGGCTCGCTCGCCGTGATGGCGGCCGCCGGGGTCGTCCTGCTCACCGGCTGGCCCTACGCCGACGTCGTCGCCTCCCTGGTCATCGTGCTCATCCTCGTTCCGCGCACGGTCGCGCTGCTGCGCGCCACCGCCCACGTCCTGCTCGAGGGCGTGCCGCCCGGGGTCGACCTGGAGGAGGTCCGGGCCGCGCTCACCGAGGTGCCGGGCGTGCGCGAGGTGCACGACCTGCACGTCTGGGTCATCTCCGACCGGGTGCCCGCGGCCTCGGCGCACCTCGTCGTCGACGACGACGCGACGCCGCACTGCGAGGGCCGCGCCGTCGACGGGAGCGTGCTCGACCGCGCGGCCCATGCCCTGCGCGACCGCTTCGGGCTGGGACACACGACGCTGCAGATCGAGACCGCCGAGCACGCCGACCACGAGGTCCACTGCGCGCCGCCCCGCGTCGTCCCGGCGGACCGGGCCTGACCTGCGCGCTCAGGCGCCGCCGGCGCGGTCCCGCGCCGGGGGCCGCCACAGCCGTGCCCGCTCCTGGCGGCGCTCGCGTCGGTAGCGCGCCGTGCGCGAGCGGGTGAGCAGGTTCGCCGTCACCCCCACGACGAGGCCCAGCAGCACCAGCGGCGGCACCTGGACGCCGTTCGGCAGCGGCGCGGCGAGCATGAGCACGGCGAGCAGGGCCAGCAGCGCGCTCGAGCCCACGAGCGGGGCCAGCACCGGGTCGCGGCGCCACGCCCGCCGGGCGGCATCGACGGCGGCACCGCCCGCACCAGCCACGTCACGACGAGCCCGGCGCGCCGGATCCGGCGGCCCCGTCGCTTCCCTGGTCGAAGGCGTTAACAGAGCGGTGACATGACCGCAAACGGCCTCACCCGCCGCTCACGCAGGATGCCGAGGTGGTTGCCCCGATCGGGGCGATGGTCCCGGGTCAGGGCGTGAGGGGAACACCAACGTGTCACAGGACGTGGAGCCCGCCGAGGGGCAGTCGGCGCCCCCGAGCGAATCGGCCGGCAAGGCCAAGGAGACCCTCGAGGACTACACCCTCCGGTTCGCGCCGCGCAGCTACCGGAAATGGCCGACGGGGGTGGTGGCGATCTCGGCGCTCGGCGGCATCGCCTACCTCGCCGACTTCGCGATCGGCGCGAACATCGGCATCTCCTACGGCACGGTGAACGCGCTCTGGGGAATCCTGGTCTTCGCGGTCGTCATCTTCCTGTCGGGTTTCCCGCTCGCCTTCTACGCGGCGCGCTACAACCTCGACCTCGACCTCATCACCCGCGGCAGCGGCTTCGGCTACTACGGGTCGGTCGTCACGAACGTCATCTTCGCGACGTTCACGTTCATCTTCTTCGCCCTCGAGGGCTCGATCATGGCCCAGGGCCTCCAGCTCGGGCTCGGCGTCCCGCTCTGGATCGGCTACGCGGTCTCGACGATCATCATCTTCCCGCTGGTCGTCTACGGGATGAGCCTGCTCTCCAAACTGCAGCTCTGGACGACGCCGATCTGGCTCGTCCTCATGGTCCTGCCGTTCGTCTACCTGCTCATCAGCCACCCCGACTCGGTGTCGACGTTCTTCGCCTACCAGGGCGAGAAGGGGCAGGGCTCGCCGAGCCTCGGGTCGGTCATGCTCGCCGCGGGCGTCTGCCTCTCGCTCATCGCCCAGATCGCCGAGCAGATCGACTACCTGCGGTTCATGCCCCCGCGCACGCCGGAGAACTCGCGGCGCTGGTGGACCGCGATGGTCCTCGCCGGCCCGGGCTGGGTGATCTTCGGCGCGGCCAAGCAGGTGATCGGCCTCTTCCTGGCCGTCTACCTCATCGCGAACGTCGCGGGCGGCGCCGGCTTCGCGAACGAGCCGGTGCAGCAGTTCCTGGTCACCTACACGAACATCATGCCGGCCTGGCTGGCGCTGACCCTCGCGGTGATCCTCGTCGTCATCAGCCAGATCAAGATCAACGTCACGAACGCCTACTCCGGGTCGCTGGCCTGGACGAACTCCTTCACCCGGGTCGCGAAGCACTACCCGGGCCGGCTGGTCTTCCTCGGGGTCAACCTCGCGATCGCGTTGGTGCTGATGGAGGCGAACATGTTCGACTTCCTCAACACGATCCTCGGGTTCTACGCGAACTGCGGCATGGCGTGGGTGGTCGTCGTCGCCTCCGACATCACCATCAACAAGTACGTCCTCGGGATCTCCCCGAAGCAGCCGGAATTCCGTCGCGGCATGCTCTACGCCGTCAACCCGGTCGGGTTCGGCTCGATGATCATCGCGGCGGGCGTGTCGATCCTCGCCTTCTTCGGGGCCCTCGGCGAGACCCTCGCGTCGTACTCGCCGCTGGTCGCGATCGTGCTCGCCTTCGTCTTCCCGCCGATCATCGCGCTCGCGACGAAGGGCCGGTACTACCTCCGCCGTCCCGACGACGGGATCGACGCGCCGATGTACGACGAGCTCGGCAACCCGTCGGGGGAGACGCTGCACTGCGGGTCCTGCGGGCAGGACTTCGAGCGCCCCGACATGACGGCCTCCGGCTCCGGCGCCGGCCACGTCTGCTCGCTGTGCCTGTCGACCGACCGCACGGGGAGCCCACGTCCTCCCGGCGCCGTCGACGTCGTCCTGACGCCCTGCGGTCGGCGCCCGTCACCAGCCAGAAGCACGAAGGAGTCCGACGAGGTGCTGCTCTCGCCGCACGAACAGGAGAAGTTGCTGCTGCACGTGGCCGCGAATCTGGCGCGGGAGCGTCGCGGGCGTGGTCTGCGGCTCAACCATCCCGAGGCGGTCGCGCTGCTCAGCTCCTGGATCCTCGAGGGAGCCCGGGACGGGCGCAGCGTCGCCGACCTGATGGACGGCGGCCAGCACGTCCTGACCCGCGACGACGTCATGGAGGGCGTGCCCGAGATGCTGCCGACCGTCGCCGTCGAGGCCACCTTCCCGGACGGCACGAAGCTCGTCACCGTGCACGAGCCGATCCAATGAGGGGCGAGCGCAGCGACGGGGGAAGGACATGAGCGGGGGAGACACGGGCTACGGGCCGGGCGCGTTCCTCCCCGGTGACGGCGACGTCATCACCGGGGAGGGCGCCGCCGTCCTCACCCTGACCGTCACGAACACGGGCGACCGGCCGATCCAGGTCGGCTCGCACGTGCACTTCTCCGCGACGAACCCCGCCCTGGCGTTCGACCGCGAGGCCGCCACCGGCATGCGGCTCGCGATCCACGCGGGCACGTCGGTGCGCTTCGAGCCCGGCGTCGAGAAGGACGTCGCCCTCGTCGCGCTCGGCGGCTCCGGCACGGTGCCGGGCCTGCGGCTCGACGTCGACGACCCGGCGGGCCGGGCGGGCGGGTCCCCGGGCAGCGGCTGGTCGGTCGGCCGCGAGGCCTACGCCGAGCTCTTCGGCCCGACGACGGGCGACCGGCTCCGGCTGGCCGACACCGACCTGACGATCCGGGTCGAGGAGGACCGCACCCGAGGCCCGCAGGGCGGCGACGAGGTGGTGTTCGGCGGCGGCAAGGTGATCCGCGAGTCGATGGGCCAGTCGCGCGCCACCCGCGCCGAGGGCGCCGCGGACCTCGTCATCACCGGAGCGCTCGTCCTCGACCACTGGGGCGTGGTCAAGGCCGACGTCGGCGTGCGGGACGGACGCATCGTCGGGCTCGGCAAGGCCGGCAACCCGGACACCATGCACGGCGTCTCGCCGGACCTGGTCATCGGCCCGTCGACGGAGATCCTCTCCGGGAACGGGCTGATCCTCACCGCGGGCGGGGTCGACTGCCACGTCCACCTGATCAGCCCGCAGCAGCTGCCCGAGGCGATCGGGTCGGGGGTCACGACGATGATCGCCGGCGGCACCGGGCCGGCCGAGGGCACCAAGGCGACCACGGTGACCCCGGGCGCGTGGTGGCTGGCGCGGATGTTCGAGGCGCTGGACGCGACCCCGCTGAACTTCTCGCTGCTGGGCAAGGGCAACACCGTCGGCGAGGAGGCCCTGCGCGAGCAGGTGGCCGCGGGCGCGTCCGGGCTTCAAGGTCCACGAGGACTGGGGCGCGACGCCGGCCGCGATCGACGCGGCCCTGCGCGTGGCCGACGAGACCGGGGTGCAGGTCGCGCTGCACACCGACACCCTCAACGAGGCCGGGTACGTGGACTCGACCCTCGACGCGATCGCGGGCCGGTCGATCCACGCGTACCACACCGAGGGGGCCGGCGGCGGGCACGCGCCGGACATCATCACGGTCGCCGGGCAGCCGCACGTGCTCCCGTCGTCGACCAACCCGACGCGGCCGCACACCGTGAACACCGTCGACGAGCACCTCGACATGCTCATGGTCTGCCACCACCTCTCGCCGCACATCCCCGAGGACCTGGCGTTCGCGGAGTCACGCATCCGGGCGTCGACGATCGCCGCGGAGGACCTGCTGCACGACCTCGGCGCCATCTCGATGATCGGCTCGGACTCGCAGGCGATGGGCCGCGTCGGCGAGGTCGTGCTCCGCACCTGGCAGACCGCGCACGCCGCCAAGCGGCGGGTCACCGGGCTCTCCGGGGTGCAGGCGTCCGGCGACGACAACGAGCGCGCCCGCCGCTACGTCGCCAAGTACACGATCTGCCCGGCGATCGCCCACGGTCTCGACGGCGAGGTGGGCTCGGTCGAGGTCGGCAAGCTCGCCGACCTGGTGCTGTGGGACCCGGCGTTCTTCGGGGTCCGGCCGCACGTCGTGGTCAAGGGCGGCGTGATCGCCTGGGGCCGCATGGGCGACGCGAACGCCTCCATCCCGACCCCGCAGCCCGAGCTCTCCCGCCCGATGTTCGGCGCCCTCGGGCACGGACCGTCGGCGACGTCGGTGTACTTCGCGACCCAGGCCGCGCTCGACGGCGGGCTCGCCGGCCGCGTGGACGCCCGGCGGCGGTTCGTGCCCGTCCGCTCGCCGCGGGGGATCTCGAAGGCGGACATGCCGGGCAACGACGCGACGCCGGAGATCACGGTCGACCCCGAGACGTTCACGGTGCGCATCGACGGCTCGGTGGTCGACCCCGACCCGGTCCGCGAGCTGCCGATGGCGCAGCGCTACTTCCTGTTCTGAGGTGGCTCGTCGAGTGGGCGTGGGCGGTCGTCGGGGTGACCGTGGGGGTCCACCCGGTGCGCGGAGTGGATCGGGTCGTCCGTCGAGTGGGCGTGCGGCGGTTGTCTGGGTGACCGTGGGGGTCCACTGGATGGCGAGATTGTCGGGGGGTTCTGCGATGGTGCCGGCGTGACGACGACGCACTCGGTGCACGAGAGCCCGCTCGGTCCGCTGACGCTGCGCGCCGACGACGGGGTGCTGTCCGGGCTCTACATGACCGAGCACCGGCACGGGCCCGGTCCCGAGCGGCTGGGGGAGCGGGTGGCCGACGCCGCGCCGGCCGCCCGGGAGGAGCTCCTGGCCTACTTCGACGGGTCGCTGCGGGAGTTCTCGGTCGAGGTCGTGCTGCGCGGGACGGAGTTCCAGGCGCGGGTCTGGGCGGCGCTGCGCGAGATCCCGCTACGGCGAGACGTGCAGCTACGGCGAGCTGGCGGTGGCGATCGGGGCGCCGACCGCGGTGCGCGCCGTGGGGCTGGCGAACGGGAAGAACCCGGTCAGCATCGTCGTGCCGTGCCACCGCGTCGTCGGGGCGAACGGGTCGCTGACCGGCTACGGCGGGGGCACCGACCGCAAGCGCGCGCTCCTCGAGCTGGAGGGGGCGGCCGTCGTGCGCGGCGAGCCCGCCCTGTTCCGCTGACGACCCGGACGAGTCGCCACCCCGCCGTTCGCAGTGTGTGCCCGTAGCCTGCCCGGACCATTGGATCTCGGCTGGGGGGTCGGCCATGGCGGATCAGGACGACGGCGCGGACGCGTCGCGGGACCAGGAGGTCCCGGCTCCAGCGCGGTCGGGCCGGCACTCAGGGCATTCCGACGGCGAGCAGGGCCATGGCCAGCAGGGGTACGGCCAGCAGCCGGGTACGGCCAGCAGCCGTGGTACGGCCAGCAGCCGGGGTACGGCCAGCAGCCGGGCTACGGCAGCAGGGCTACGGCCAGCAGGGCTATGGCAGCAGCAGGGCTATGGCCAGCAGGGCTATGGCCAGCAGGGCTATGGCCAGCAGGGCTACGGCCAGCAGGGCTACGGCCAGCAGGGCTACGGCCAGCAGGGCTACGGCCAGCAGGGCTACGGCCAGCAAGGCCATGGCCAGCAGGGCTATGGCCAGCAGGGGTATGGCCAGCAGGGGTATGGCCAGCAGTCGGGCTACGGCCAGCAGGGCTACCCGCCCCCGGCCGGGATGCCCGCCGCACCACCATCCGCCCCGACCCCCACCCCGAGCCCGGTGCCCGCGCCCGGAGCAATGGCTTCGCGACGGCAGGTTTCGTCGTCGGCCTGATCGGGCTGGTGCTCTCGTTCATCCCGATCGTCGGGATCATCGCCTGGCCCCTGGTGATCATCGGGCTGATCCTCGCGGCCGTCGGGCTGGTCCTGGCCGGGCGACGCGGCGGCCGCGGAATGGCGATCGCCGGCATCGTCGTCTCGCTGCTCGGTCTGCTGATCTGCATCATCTATGCGGCCTCCTTCGCGAAGGCCGTCAGCGACACCCAACCCGTCGTGGGGACACCATCCGCCTCCGCTCCGGCCCCGGAGCGGGTCGACCGATCAGGGCGCAGCGTCGAACACCGCGCCGTTCGGTACGCCGATCCGCTATCCCAACGGGCTCGAGGTGACGGTGGCCGCGCCGAGCGCGTTCACGCCGTCCCAGTCCGCGGCCGGAGACCCCGGCGCGAAGGCGTTCCAGGTGAAGATCACCATCAAGAACGGCACCAACGAGGTCTACCAGCCCCCGACCACGTCCGTCAGCGCCTCGGTGGACGGGCAGGAAGCCCAGTCGATCTTCGATTCAGCCAAGAAGATCCTCGGCCCGCCGAACACCTCGGTCCAGCCGGGCAAGAGCACGACGTACTCCTTGGCGTTCGGCTCGCCCACGCCGTCGGGTGACCTGCAGGTCGACGTGCGGCCAGGGTTCGTGCTCAACCCCGCGACGTTCACGGGCCGCCTCTGACCCGGGCGGGCGACGAAACGTCGCGGTCACATCGGGCGCTCGGCGCGCAACTAGGGTGAGTCGGTGCCGCCCGCTCCCGCGCTCTGGCTGCTCGCCGACTCCCGCCTCCCCACCGGGGGTCACGCCCACTCCGGCGGCCTCGAGGCGGCGGTCCGGCGCGGCCTCGTGCGGGCCCCGGACGACGTCGCGGCCTGGCTCGCCGGCCGGGTCCCGACGGCGGGGCTGGTCACTGCGGCGGCCGCGGCGGCGGCGTGCGTGCTGGTCGGCCCTGGTTCTGAGCGAGGGGCCCCTCGGCCGCTCTAGCCGAGGGGCGCCCTCTCGACGCCGGCCGCCGCTGGTCCCGCAGCGAGGGGCACTTCGGTCGATCTACCGACTCAGGGTCCCCTCGGCGAGTCCGGACTGGGCGCGCTGGGATGCCGCGCTGTCCGCCCGCACCCCGGTCGCCGCGCTCCGGGAGGTGTCGCGGGCGCAGGGCCGGGCGATGCTGCGCACCGTGCGCGCGGCCTGGCCCCACGCGGTCGTCGACGGGCTCGGGGCCCGACCGCACCAGGCGATCGTGCTCGGGGTCGCCACGGCCGCGGCCGGGGGATCGACGCACGACGCGGCCGCGCTGGCCGTGCACCACCTCGTCGGCCAGGTGTGCTCGGCGGGGGTCCGGCTGCTCGGGCTCGACCCGCTGGCGCTCGCGGGCGTGCACGCCCGGGCCCTCGAGGAGCACGCCGAGGTGGTCGACCGGGCCGCCGACGCCGGCACCCGGGCCGCCGCACGCGACGAGCCCGACCTGCTGCCCACCGCGACGACGCCGCTGCCCGAGGTGCTCGCCGTCGTGCACTCCCGTTCCGAAGGAGCCCTCTTTGCTTCATAGACTCGACGACCAGGACCTCGGCGGCGGGGCGCACGACCACCCGCCGCGCACCGGACGCGCCGTGCGGATCGGGATCGGCGGGCCCGTGGGCTGCGGGAAGACCGCCCTGGTCGCGGCGCTGTGCCGGGTGCTGCGCGACGAGCTCTCGGTCGCCGTCGTCACCAACGACATCTACACCACCGAGGACGCCGACTTCCTGCGCCGCGAGGCCGTCCTCGACGCCGACCGGATCGTCGCCGTGCGCACCGGCTGCTGCCCCCACACCGCGATCCGCGACGACATCACCGCGAACCTCGACGCCGTCGAGGACCTCGTCGAGCGCTTCGACCCCGACCTCGTGCTCGTCGAGTCCGGTGGCGACAACCTCACGGCCACCTTCAGCTACGGCCTCGTCGACAGACAGATCTTCGTCATCGACACCGCAGGCGGCGACGACGTGCCCCGCAAGGGCGGCCCGGGCGTCGCAGGCGCGGACCTCCTCGTGATCAACAAGGTGGACCTCGGCCCGCTGGTCGGCGCCGACACCACGCGGATGGCCGCCGACGCGGCCCGGGTGCGGGACGGGAAGCCGACCGCGCTGACCTCGGTGCGGACCGCGCCGATCGCGGAGGTGGTCGACTGGGTGCGGGCCCAGGTGCCGGTGAGGGCGTGACCGCGGCAGCCGACCTCCCCGTGCCGGGGGCGTCGGCGGTCGAGGCGGCGGCCCGGCTGCGGCTGGTGGACGGCCGCCTGACCTGGGCCTCGGCGGCGCCGGTCGTGCTCCGCCGGACCGGGCGGCGGCGGGTGCACGTGGTCGCGGTCGGCGGCGGGCCGCTGGGCGGGGACCGGCTGCGGCTGCGGATCGAGCTCGGGCCGGGGGAGCGATTGGCGGTGCACAGCGCCGCGGCGACAGTCGTCCAGCCGGGCCGGGACGCCGGGACGGTCGCCTCGTTCGACGTGGAGGCCGTGCTCGCCGAGGACGCGGCGCTCGACTGGCGTCCCGAGCCGACCGTCGTCTGTGACGGCGCGGTGTGGGAGCCCTCCGTGTGCCTCGACCTCGCTGCGGGGGCGCGGGCCCGGGTGGTCGAGCGGTTCGTGCTCGGACGCAGCGGACAGGCCGGTGGGCGGTGCGCGTCGACGACGCGGGCCACGGTCGACGCCGCGCCGGTGCTGGCCACGACGACGCTGATCGACGGTGCCGACTGCCGCGCTCACCGGGATCGGCGGGATGGGTGGCGCGCGGTCCGTGGGCTCCGTGCTGGTGGTCGGCGAGCCCGCGACGGGCGTGGAGGAGGCCCGGGACGACGGCGACGTCGTCTGGGCACGCGCGACGCTCGACGGACCGGGCACCCTGCTGACGGCCGTCGGGAGCGCCCGCGCGGTCGCACAGGTGCTCGCCGGCGAGGGCGGCGCTCAGCCTCCCTGGTGGTGACCGTTCGACGGCGGCTCGTCACGCCACGACCCGGAGCGGCCGAAGCCGCCGTCCTGGCTGCTCGTCACCGGCTCGAACCAGCCCGCGACCTGCGCCTTCGCGCGGTTCGACCAGCCCGGGTCGCTCCTCCTCGGCGGGCTCGGGCGCCGGTTCGGGGTCCGCCGGGGCCGACGGGGAAGCGCCGGTCGGGGTGCCGCCGACCGCCTCCTCCGGCGGAGTGGCGGGAGCGGCGGGCGCCGTGGGGCGGAAGAGGTCGCCGCCGTCCGACGAGCCCTCGGGGGCCTCGCCGCCCGAGGCGCGCGCGCGGGAACCGGCCGAACAGCGATGAGCCCGTCCGGGCCGCGGCGGGAACCGGGGGGACGGGACCGGCCGGCGGCGTCACCCCGGCGGGCGGCGTGACCCCGGCCGGCGGGACGGCTCCGGCCGGGGAGACGGTTCCGGCCGGGGAGACGGTTCCGGTCGGTGATGTGGTCCCGGCCGGTGGGACGGCTCCGGCCGGGGGAGTGGCTCGCGTCGGGGGGACGGCTCCCGGTCCGGTGGCGTCCGGCGCGGAGGAGGCCCCGGCCGACGTTTCGGTGTCGGACGGGGCGTCGGCGTCGGACGGGGCGTCGGCGTCGGACGCGGCGTGGCGTCGGACGGGGCGCCGGTGTCGGACGGGGCGTCGGTGTCGGACGGGACGTCGGTGTCGGACGGGACGTCGACGTCGGACGGGGAGACGGCTCCGGCGGATGCGGGGCTGAACAGGGACCCCGCGTCGTCGGCTCGGCTGCGGTCCGCGCCGCCGCCCGGTCCCGGCGTGCCGCTCTCCGAGGTGCTCGCCGCGGCGTGGCCGGCGCCGAGGTGATCGCGGCCGTGATCCGCGGTGCCCGGGCGGTCGGCCTCGGGACGGTCGCTGTCCGGGCGGTCGACGGCGTCATCGGTCTCGTCGTGGGCCGCCTCGTCGTGTCCGAGTTCGTCGTGCCCGGCGTCGGGGCGCGCATCGTCGGCCTCGTGATCGCTGTGGTCGCCGCGCGCGCCGTGGCCGGCCGTCGCGTCGGCCGGGACCCCGCCGACGGCGCCCTCGTCCACGCTCACCGCGCTGGGGTCCGCAGGCGGGTCCGCCGCGAGGGGCGTTGCGCTGACGGCTGCGTCGTCGTCCTCGTCTGCGGTGCCCGGGTCCGTGCCCTCCGCCGGCGCCGGGACCCCGGCCCCGTGCGTGTGGATGGTCTCGGTCTCCGCGTCGCCGCGCGGGGCGTCGGTCGCCGCAGGCGTCTCCGGGGTGTCTCCCGGCGTGGCGCTGTGCTCCTGCTCCGCCGGACCCGCAGCAGTGCCGCGCGCCGCACCGAATATCCCGGCACCCGCGATCCCGGCACCCGCGATCCCGGCACCCGCGATCCCGGCCGCCCCGGGCCACGGCCGGGGAAGTCCGCCGGACGCCGCCGCGGAGCCCGGGACCGGTGCGTCGGCCTCGGTCTCCTCGCCGGCGGTCGCGTGCGTGGGCGTCCCCCCGACGGCGGCCTCGTCGACCCCGGCCGGCCCCGCGTCCGGAGCGGCCTCGGCCTCGGTCGCCGCCGCGGTCTCCGGCGTGCCGCCCGGACCGTCCGACGGTCGGTGGCCGACGATCGGCACCGCCTCGGTCGGCAGTTCCTCCTGGCGGCCCGCGAGCATCGCCTCGTCGTCCGCGTCGAGCAGGTCGTCGTCGCCCCCCGACGCGACGCCGGCACCAGCACCGGCGCCGAACGCGGCGCCGCTCCCGGTCAGCGCGGCCGTCCGCGGGGACAGCCGCACGCCGGGCTGGGCGACGACCTGCTGGCCGTGCTCGTCGAGCAGGGCGTGGCGACCGGTCGGGGCGTCGTCCGCCGGGGGCTGCTCGGCCGGACCGCGGGCCGGCCCCCGCTGCCACGAGATCCCGGACGACGGCGTCGTCGCGGGCGCCGGCGAACTCCCGGCCGCCGCCACGACCCCGGCCGCCGGCGCCGACGCGGGCAGCCGCCGGAAGAGCGCGATGAGCAGCAGCACCCACCCGAGCACGGTGATCAGCGCCGTCAGGACGCCGATGAGGCTGGAGGCGGTGAGCACGGTGCCCGTGCTCGAACCGCCACGCAGGAGCGCCGGCAGCACCACGACCGTGGAGGCGCTGAGCAGCGCCGCCACCAGCTGCAGCGCGAGGCCCGCGATGGCCGGAGTGGCCACCGCGGGCAGCACGCGGCGACGCTGGACGGCCAGCACGAGGCCGACGACGATCGCGACGCCTGCCGGCAGGAAGGCGAAGGCGAAGCGCAGACCCGAGTCGAGCATGCCCCGAACCTAACGAATCACGCGCAACACGCCGACTGCACGCCGCCGATCACACGCCCACGGGCCGCTCCGGACCCTTCGGAGAGGGCCGAACGGGTGAGCGCGCTGCCTCCGTCCCGCGTCCGGGACCATGGAGCCATGCCCGCGGACCTCACCCGGGAGATGGACGACGTCGCGGACGCTCGGCGGCTTCTTCGGTCTCGCGACCGGCCCCGCCGAGGGGGCCGACCCCTCCTGGCGGCCCTTCGGCGTCGTTCACGGGAGCCGTCCTCGACCAGCGCGTCGACCAGGTCGCGCGAGCAGCTCGGCGGGGTGCCCCGGCGCATCGCGGCGTCGCTGCTCTCGCTCTCGGTCTCGGCGCGCGTCACCGCGCTGGTGCTCGGCGCGGGCACCCTGCACGGCGTCGTCCCGCGCCTGCACGACCGCCTGCAGTGGCGGCCCTGGTCGGGCGGTCCGATGCCGTTGTGGATCGAGCGCCCGGAGGCCGACGAGGACCCGGACCTCGCCCCCGCGGCCGCGCGCGAGCTCGACGCCACCCTGCGTCCCCTGCTCGACGCGCTCGGCGCGCAGGCGTCGGTCTCGGCGCAGGTGACCTGGGGCAACGTCGCGTCGTCGCTCGGCGGCGCCCTGCGGATGCTGCTGGTGCAGCGCCCGGACTCGTCGTCGGGAGCCCTCGCCCTCGCCGTCGGGATCCTCGGCCACCCGCCGCTGGCCGGGCTCGGGGAGGTCGTCGCGGAGCCTGCGCACCCCACCGGGATCGGGTTCGCGCGGCGGACCTGCTGCCTGTTCTACCGCGTGCCCGGCGGCGGGACGTGCGGCGACTGCGTCCTGAACGGCTGAGCCGCCTCAGGGCAACGGGGGCCAGGACAGCAGCAGGTTCCCGGCGAAGATCAGCGCGAGCACGCCGATCAGCGCGAACATCGCGACGAAGATGCCCGCCGGCACGCCGGTGAGCCGCTCGAGCTGGTCGGGATCGGAGTCGGCGGCCCGGCGTCCCGCCCGCTTCTGCTGCACCTCGAGCACCGTCTTCAGGCCCCCGACGATGAGGAACCAGGTCACGAAGCAGGCGAACCCGTACTGCACCGTCGGGGACCCGTAGGCGATGACGACCACGACGACGCCGCCGGTCACCACCACCGACGCGACGCCGTAGACGTTGCGGATGAGGACGAGCGTGCCGAGCAGGACCATGATCGCCAGCCCCAGCATCGTCGGGACCGCGCCGCCGGCCACCAGCGCGGCCGCCCCGAGACCCAGCAGCGGCGGGGTGGCGTAGCCGGCGAACGCCGTCGCGGCCATCCCCGGCCCGTCGCGGCGCCCCTTCGAGACCGTCACCCCGGAGGTGTCGGAGTGCAGCAGGATGCGGGTGAGCGTCCGGCCCGACGCGATCGCGACGAGCGCGTGCCCGCCCTCGTGCGCGATGGTGACGACGCTGCGGGCGATGCGCCAGGTGGCGTTGCCGGCCACCACCGACAGCGCGACGAGACCGGCGACGACGACGAGTGCGACCTGCGTCTGGGCGGCGGTGAGCTCGCCGATCGGCTGCAGCGGTGACGGTGCGGTCGAGGTGAACGTGGCGATGCGCCGAACCGTAGCGCGCAGGGGTGCGGTGGGCGTCATGCTGTGCGCCGTGAGCAGCGAGGAGACCCCGGACGCCGCGGGCCTGCGGTTGGGGACGCCGGCGGCCCGGTGGGTCCTCGCGACGACGGTGCTCGGGTCGGGGCTCGCGATGCTCGACTCGACGGTCGTCAACGTCGCGCTCGAGCGGATCGGCTCCGACTTCGGGACGTCCTTCGCGGGCCTGCAGTGGACGATCAACGCCTACACGCTGACCCTGGCCGGCTTCATCCTGCTCGGCGGCTCGCTGGGGGACCGCCTCGGCCGGCGCCGGATCTTCCTCGTCGGTGTCGCGTGGTTCGCGCTCGCGTCGGCGCTGTGCGGGTTCGCGCCCTCGATCGAGGTGCTGATCGCGGCGCGGGCGCTGCAGGGGATCGGCGGGGCGCTGCTGACCCCGGGGTCGCTCGCCCTCATCTCGGCCTCGTTCCACGGCGCCGACCGCGCCGCGGCGATCGGGGCGTGGTCGGGGCTCGCGGGGGTCGCCGGCGCGGTCGGGCCGTTCGTCGGCGGCTGGCTCGTCGAGTGGAACTGGCGGGCGGTGTTCCTGGTCAACCTGCCCGTCGCCGCCGTCGTGCTCGTGGCCGCGCTGCGCCACGTGCCGGAGTCGCGCGACCCGCAGGCGGTGCCGCACCTCGACCTGCCCGGCACGGCGCTCGCGCTGCTGGGCCTCGGGCTGCTGACCTGGTCGCTGACCGAGGCGGGCTCGGCGGGGGCGTCGTCCGCGGTCGTCGGGAGCGGGGTGGCGGGGGTCGTCGCCCTCGTGACGTTCGCGTTCGTCGAGCGCCGCTCGCGGTCCCCGCTCGTCCCGCCCGACCTGTTCGCCAACCCCCGCTTCACCGCGCTCAACGTCGTGACGCTCCTGGTCTACGCGGCGCTCGGTGTCCTGTTCGTGCTCCTCGTGCTCCAGCTCCAGGTGGTCGCCGGGTTCTCGCCCCTCGCCGCCGGGACCGCCACGCTGCCGATCACCGCGATCATGCTGCTGCTCTCCGCGCGCGCCGGCCGCCTGGCGACGCGGATCGGGCCGCGGATCCCCATGACGGTCGGCCTCGTGGCCGCCGCCGGGGGGATGCTCCTGCTGCTGCGGGTGGACGTCGGGGCGTCCTACCTCACCGACGTGCTGCCCGCTGTCGTGCTCTTCGGCCTGGGCCTCGCGGCGACGGTCGCGCCGCTGACGGCGACGGTCCTCGACGCCGCCGACGACCGCCACGCCGGCGTCGCGTCCGGGGTCAACAACGCGGTCGCGCGGGCGGCCGGGCTCCTGGCCGTGGCCGTCATCCCGGCCGCCGCCGGGATCGCGGGGGCCGACTACACGAACGCGGTGGCGTTCTCCGCCGGGTACCACCGCGCCGTCGTCATCGCCGCGTGCCTGCTGCTCGGTGGGGCGGCGCTCTCCGGGCTGCTCCTGCGTCCGCTGCGGGCACGACCCGCCGGCGAGGTCAACGTGGCGGAGTGCGTGCACTGCGGGGTCAGCGGCCCGCAGCAGTCGCCGCGGTCGTGAGCAGCGGCGGGACGGACCTGGCGGCGCTGCTCGCGGGGATGACGCCGCGGCTGCGGCCGGGGCGGTACGTGTTCGCGACGGTTCCCGACGGGGTGGCGGTGCCGGGGGCGGTGGTGACCGTCGCCGAGGACGAGGGCACCACCGTCGTGGTGCCG
Source organism: uncultured Actinomycetota bacterium (assembly GCA_963716955.1). Taxonomy (GTDB): domain Bacteria; phylum Actinomycetota; class Actinomycetes; order Mycobacteriales; family Pseudonocardiaceae; genus Actinomycetospora. Next base: position 147,198 of record CAVQUY010000004.1, on the reverse strand, counting down.
GACCCGGCGGCCGCCGGTCTCACCGCGGAGTACCCGTGCGCGTGGATCACCCTGGAGGTGCGGTCGTCGCTGACCGCCGTGGGCTTCCTCGCGGCGGTGACCCGGGCCTTGGCCGGCGCGGGGATCAGCGCGAACCCGGTCAGCGGGTTCCACCACGACCACCTGTTCGTCCCGTGGGAGCGCCGCGACGAGGCGCTGGCCGTGCTGGAACGCCTGGCAGGCACCTGATCGACGTCCGTGGAGGGAACTGCCCCACTTCTGGGGCATCTCCGTCCACGGAACTCGATCATGCCCCGATGCAGCGCGATCCGCCGGCGGCGCGGCCCACGGGGGGCACCCACGTGTCATCGCCCGCCGGACAGGGCAAGCTGGCCCGCGTGAGCGACCCCGCAACGCCCGTCATCCCGCCGACCGTCTTCGTGCTCTTCGGGGCGAGCGGCGACCTCGCGGCCCGGCTCGTCCTGCCCGCCTTCTACCGGTTGGCACAGGAGCGGCTGCTGCCGGAGTCGTGGCTGCTGATCGGCAGCGGGCGCCGGCGGTTGTCGGACGACGAGTTCCGCGACCACGTCCACGGCGTCCTCGGCCGAGTTCGGCCCGAAGCCGGAGGACGGGCCGTGGGAGGAGTTCGCGTCGCGGCTGCGCTTCGCCGGCGACGGCTTCTCCGTGGACGACCCGGGGCAGTTGGTGGACAAGGTCGCGGAGGCCGAGGACGAGCTCGGCGGCGGGGACCGCGGGAAGGTGCAGCGGGTGCACTACCTCGGCGTGCCGCCCACCGCCTTCGAGCCGATCACCAACGCCCTCGGCGCCCACGACCTCGCGGAGCGCTCCCGGGTGGTCTACGAGAAGCCGTTCGGCACGTCGCTCGAGGCGTTCCGGACCCTCGACGAGGCCGTGCACCGCGTCTTCGACGAGGGCGCGATCTACCGGATCGACCACTTCCTCGGCAAGGAGGCCTCGCAGCAGCTGCGGGCGCTGCGGTTCGCGAACGGGCTCTTCTGGTCCTCCTGGGACCGCCACCACGTCGCCGCGGTGCAGATCGACGTGCCGGAGGTCCTCGACGTCGCCGACCGCGCCGAGTTCTACGACGCCACCGGCGCGGTGCTCGACATGCTGGTCACCCATCTGTTCCAGGTGGCCGCGGAGATCGCGATGGAGCCGCCGGCGAGCCTGTCGGCCGACGAGATCGCGCAGGCCCGCGCGAACGCCGTCAAGGCGTTCCGGCCGCTGACCGGCGACGACGTCGTCCGGGGCCAGTTCGAGGGCTACCGCGACATCGACCACGTCGCCGACGACTCGAACACCGAGACGTTCGTCGCCGCGCGGATGTGGGTCGACACCGACCGCTGGCGCGACGTCCCGTTCCTCATGCGCACCGGCAAGATGATGGCCGAGAGCGACCAGAAGGTCAGCCTCGTCATGCGGGACCCGGTGGGCGGCCCGTACCAGGCGTCGAGGAGACCGAGGGCGACGCCGCGATCCCGGTCCGGGGCAACGTGCTGCGCTTCGACCTCGCCGGCGACGGCGCGCTCGCGATCTCGATGAACATCGAGATCCCGGGCGCCAGTCCGCGCTGAAGACCCAGTGCACCGAGATCTCGCTGCACGACGTGGACGGCGGGGACCCGTTGCCGCCGTACGTGCGGCTCATCCACGACATCCTGCTGGGCGACCGGACGCTGTTCACCCGGCCCGACGGGCTCGAGGAGGTCTGGCACGCGGCCGGCGCGGCGATGGACGGGTCGACGCCGCTGTACCCCTACGCGCCCGGCTCCTGGGGGCCGACCGAGGCGTTGCGGCTGGCCGACCCGGTGGGCTGGGAGCTGGGCGACCAGGCCTAGGTGCGCTTGGCTGGAGACTTTCCGTGCTATGACACGGGAAAGTGCGGCACGGAGCGCGTGAGTGATTTGCTGCCGCGATCACCCCACGAACGCGACCAGGATCCCGCCGGCCACCGAGACCACGGCGAGCCCGACGGCGACGGCGCGGGCGCGGGGGGCGACGGGGTCGCGCAGCACCGGGTCGCCCGCGGAGAACACCGGCGCGATCCAGCGCAGGTAGTAGAACAGGCTCGCGATCGAGTTGAGGACGGCGACGACGGCGAGCCAGGTCATCCCGCCGTCGACGGCCGCGGTGAAGCCGGCGAACTTGCCCGCGAACACGACCGTCGGCGGGGTGCCGACGAGCCCGAGCAGCCCGACGGCGAGGGCCACCGCGAGCACCGGGTGGCGTTCGGCCAGCCCGCGCTGGTCGGCGACCTCGAGGGCGCGGGGCCGGGCGGCCAGCACCGCGAACACGGCCAGGTTCGTCACCGCGTACGCGGCCAGGTAGGCCAGCAGCGCGGGCAGGGCGAGCGGGGTGCGGGCGGCGACGGCCACCGGGACGAGCAGGTAGCCGACCTGGCTGACGGTGGAGTACGCGAGCAGCCGGCGGAGCGAGGTCTGGGCGAAAGCGGCGAGGTTGCCCAGCGTCATCGAGGCCACCGCGAGCACCGCGACCAGCAGCGGCCACGGGATCGCGCCGCTCGGGACGGCGACGAGCAGCCGCCAGGCCGCGACGAGGCCGCCGAGCTTCGCCGTCGTCGTGAGGACGGCCCCGGTGACCGGGGTGGTGCCGTCGACGGCGTCGGGGACCCAGAAGTGGGCCGGGACCCCGCCGATCATCATGAGCAGGCCCGCGAGGACGAGCAGCAGCGCGACGGCCGCGGCGACGGCGGCCGGGCCCGGCGTCGTGAGCCCGCCCAGCGCGGCGTAGGCGGTGGCCCCGGTCAGGCCCAGCAGCACCGTCACGCCGGTGAGCAGGACCAGCCCGAACAGCGCCGAGGACAGGAAGTACTTGAGGGCGGCCTCGGTCGCGCGGCCGTCGCGGCGCAGGCCGGCGAGCGCGGCGAGGGGGAGACCGGCGAGCAGGACGGCGGCGGCGAGCAGCAGGAGGTCCGACGCGCCGCCGAGCACCATCGCGCCGACCCCGGAGAGCTGGACGAGCACGGCGAAGGCGGTGTCGACCCGGCCGGTGATCGACGACGATCTCCGGACGTCCGGCGTCTGCAGAGAGACTTTCCTGACGTCCGGGTCCCCCGCCAGCACCAGCGTCACCGCCACCGCCCCCGCCACGAGCACCCGGACGGTCGTGGTGGCCACGTCGACGGTGTAGGTGCCGCCGAACGCCGTCGGGCCGCCGTGCACCACGACGGTCGCGACGACGACGCCCACGCAGGCCGCGATGCCGATCCCGCGGACCGGGGCCTCCCGGCCGGGGGGCAGGAACGAGCCGGCGAGCAGGCCCAGGACCGCCCCGAGCGCGAGGACGATCTCGGGCAGCAGGGTGAGCGCGTCGGCGGTCATCGGCCCACCAGGGACACCACCTGCGCGGCGGCCGGGCCGATCGTCGACGTCAGCAGGGCCGGCGCCACGCCGATCACCAGCGAGCACGCGAGCAGCAGCCCCACCGCGGCCGTCTCGGCGACCCGCAGGTCGGGACTCGACGGCGCCCGGCCCAGCCGGGCCCGCCGGACGGGGGTCCGCTCGGCGACGGGCGGGAGGTGGCGGTCGCCGAGGAGCATCGACTGCAGCGCCCGCAGGAACAGCGCCGCGGTGATCGCGAGCCCGAGCGCCGCGAGCACCGTGGCGACCGGGTAGGCGGGCAGCGACCCGGCGAGCAGCGAGAACTCCCCGACGAACCCGGACAGGCCCGGGAGCCCGAGCGAGGCGAAGGCGGCGAGCGCGAACGTCCACGAGAAGCGCGGCATCGGTCCCGCGAGCCCGGACCAGGCGGCGATCTCGGAGGTGCGACCACGGTCGCGCAGCACCCCCGCGAGCAGGAACAGGGCCGCGGTGATCGAGCCCGTGGCTGACCATCTGCACGGTCGCGCCCGTGACGGCGAGGGTGCGGGCCTCCGGTCCGGCGGCGACGACCCCGGCGGCGCCGACGGCGAGCACGACGTAGCCGAGGTGCGTGACCGAGGTGTAGGCGACCATCCGCTTCAGGTCGCGCTGGGCCAGCGCCACCAGCGCGCCCCAGAGCACCGACACCACCCCGAGCACCACGACGACGAGCGCCGCCGAGCGCCACGGCCCGGGCAGCAGCGGCATCGCGATGCGGACGAACCCGTAGGTGCCCATCTTCAGCAGCACCGCCGCGAGCACCGCCGACCCGGCCGCGGGGGCGTCGGTGTGCGCCGGGGGCAGCCACGTGTGCAGCGGCCACACCGGCGTCTTGATCGCGAGCCCGACCCCGATCGCGACGAGCGCGAGGACCCCGGTCGCGCCCCGGCCGGCGAGCGGGTTCTCCGCGGCGAGGGTCGGGATGTCGAAGGTGATCCCGCCGGCGTCGCGCGCGCCCACCGCGAGCACGAGGAAGCCGAGCAGCATCACCAGCGAGCCGAGGAACGTGTAGAGGAAGAACTGCAGCGCCGACCGCTCCCGCGACCCGGAGCCCCACCCGGCGATCACGAAGTACATCAGCACGATCGACAGGTCGAAGAACACGAAGAAGAGCACCAGGTCCAGCGCGAGGAACACCCCGACGCAGACGGCCTCGAGCGCGAGGAAGAGCAGCACGAACGCCCGGGTCCGGGTCGGGTCCTCGTCCTCGGGGCGGCGCAGCGAGTAGAGCGCCACGGCGAGGAACACCACGGTCGTCATGGCCACGAGCGGGGCGGAGAAGCCGTCGGCACCGAGGTGGTAGCCGACGCCGAAGGCCGGGATCCACGGCACCGCGACCTCGTCGGCGAAGCCACCGCCGCGCGGCACCGCGGTCCAGACCAGCACCGACCCGACGACCTCGGCGAGGGCGAGCACGACCCACGCGCCCAGGACCACCTCCCGCCGGGCGGCCGGCACGGCGGCCACCACGGCGGCGACGACCAGCGGGGCGAGCCACAGCGCGGTGAGCATCAGCGCACCCCCGTGACCACGAGCACCGCGACGAGGGCGGCGAGGGTCCCGACGGCGACCATGCCCTGCGCGTAGTACTGGTGCTGCTGCCCGGTCTGCGGGCGGCGGGCGAGGTCCCCGAGCCGGCGGATCCCGACGCCGAGCCCGGTCACCGCGGCCGCGAGCGGGCGCTCACCCCGCGCCTCCACGACCCGGGCGACCCGCGGCACCGTCGCCACCGCGCGGGGCAGGACCGTGGCGAGGGCGCCGTCGGCGCGGTCGAGCAGGCCCGCCAGGGCGAGCACCGGGCGGACGACGACGACGCGGGTCGCCGCCTCGAGGCCCAGCCAGCCCCGCGCGGCCGCGGCGAGGCGGGGGAGCACGGCGGAGCGCAGCCGGATCGGGCGGGTGTGCAGCGCCCATGTCGCGACCGCCGCGAACACCGCCACGACGCCGGTCGTCACCAGCTGACCCGCATCCGCGCGGGGGACGAGCCCGACCACCACCGCGATGCCCCCGAGGGCGGCGGCGGGCACGGCGAGCGCGACGAGCGCCACGCCGAGGACGACCGGGACGCGGCGCCGCCGCTCGGCGCCGCGGCGGATCGAGGGCGAGGGGGTGGGCCGCCAGACGAACCAGGCCGCGCGGGTCGCGTAGACGGCGGACAGGGCCGTGGCCAGGAGCCCGGCGACCGTCAGCAGGCCGTCGCCGAGCGGCACGCCCGCGAGGACCGCGTCCTTCGGCCACCAGATCGACAGCGGCGGCAGCCCGGCCAGCGCGGCGGCGCCCACCGTGAACGTCACCCCGACCACCGGGTGGCGCCGCGCCGCCCCGCGCAGCACCGGCAGCGAGCGGGTGCGCAGCACCGCGAGCCAGCCGCCGGCCGCGAGGAAGAGCAGGGCCTTGACCGCCGCGTGCGCCACGAGCAGCCCCGCCGCGCCCGCCGTCGCCCCGACCCCGGCGCCGAGCACCATGAGCCCGACCTGCGCGCACGTCGAGGCGGCCAGCAGCTGCTTGAGGTCGCGCTGGGTCGCCGCGATGACGCCGAGCACGACCGCGGTGAGCGCTCCGACCCAGGCCACCAGCGTGGCCGCCCAGCCCGTGGCGGCCAGCAGGGGAGCGATGCGGACCAGCAGGACCGCGCCGGCCGCGACCATCGTCGCCGAGTGCAGCAGCGCGGAGACCGGGCTCGGCCCGACCATCGCGCCCGAGAGCCACGTCGAGAACGGCAGCTGGGCGGACTTGCCGAGCGCCGCCACCACGAGGCCCGCCGCGATCAGCGAGCGCCAGCCCTCCGGCGCGGCGGCGGTCCCGGAGAGCGCGAGCCCGGGGACGCCGGCGGCCAGCGCGGCCCCCGTCGCGACGTAGAGCCCGACGTCGCACACCCGCGTCGTCAGGAACGCGCGGGTCGCGGCGGGGCCGACGGCGCGGTCGCGGCGGTCGAAGGCGATGAGCACCCAGCTCGCGGCGCCCATCACCTCCCAGGGCGCGAGGAGAGCGGGCAGGGTCGCGGCGGTCACCGTCGCGAGCATCGCCCCGAGGAAGATCAGGACCGAGCCGACGAAGCGGCCCTCCCGCAGCCGCGGTTCCCCCGCGGCCGCGAGCAGCACCAGGGCGCCGATGACCGCGACGGTCACGACGAGCGCGGCGGCCAGGCCGTCCACGGTGTAGCGGAAGGCGACGTCGCCGAGCAGCGGCGCGGTGACGGTCGGGGTGACCGGCGCGCGGGCCACGAGGCTCGCGAGCTCGACGGCGAGCACGGCGGTGACCACCGCGGCCACCATCCCGGCGGCGACGACACGGGCACCGGCGGCGCGGGGGAACCCCGTGAGCAGCACGAACCCGGCGGTCACGGGCACGGCGAGCAGGAGCGCGAGCAGGAGGGTCATGCGGCACCGCTCACCGGGCGAGCTCCGCGGCGTCGTCGGTGAGGTCGACGCGGCGCGCCCGGTACAGCGCGAGCGCCACCGCGAACCCCGTCGCCATCTCTGCGGCCATCACGGTCACCAGGACGACCACGAGCACCGACGCGTTGCCCGGACGGCCCGCCGCCCACCAGATTCCCCCGGTTGCGAGGACCAGGCCGTTCACGACGAGCTCGAGCCCCATCATGATCATCACGATCGACTGCTGGGAGAGCACGCCGTAGACCCCGGTCGCGACGAGGGCCGCGCCGACGACGAGCACCACCCGCAGGGTCGTCTCGGTCATCGCCGGCCCCCGCGGCTCACCGAGAGCGCCACCGTCCCGACGATCGTCGCGAGCAGCGCCAGCCCGAGCACCGTCATGGTGAGCATCTGCGGGCCCATGAGCGCCTCGCCGAGGGCCCTCGTCGGGTCCGGGCCGGCACCCGCCGTCGGGACGCCGGGCGCCACCGGCCACGGCACCAGCAGCGCACCCGCCGTCAGGACCCCGAACACCGCGAGCGCGATCACCCGGGAGCCCCAGCGGTTGTGGACCATCGTCATCGGCTCGAGGCCCGCCGGGTTCATCATCAGCATGACCATGAAGACCACCATGATCATCATCTCGATGGTCAGCATGAGCACGACGACGATCCCGAGGTAGATCAGCCCGAACGCGACCAGCACCACCGCGACGGCGACGAACGAGGCGAGCAGCAGGAACGTCGCGCGGGCCATCGAGTCGGCGACGAAGACCCCGAGCCCGGTGACGACGGCGACGAGGCCGAGGGCGCCGGCGAGCACCAGCAGCGTCACAGCAGCACCACCACCGTCACGACCAGCGCCTGCGCCACCGCGAGCGGGATCAGCACCGTCCAGGCGAGCGTCGCGAACCGCTCCATCCGCAGCACGGGCATCAGCCGGCGCAGGCCGAGCAGCAGGGCGAGGACGACGAGCAGCTTGATCCCGACCCACAGCCACGGCGGCCCGCCGAACGGGTCCGGCCCGGTGATGGGGGGCGGCGCGCCCCCGCCGAGGAAGAGCGGGACCGCCATCGCGGCCGCCGCGACCAGCAGCATCCAGCGCCCGGCGCGCAGCAGCAGCCGGTCGAGCCCGGCGTGCTCGGCGGCCGCGCCGCCCGCGAGGTCCCGGCCCAGCGGCGCGGCGAACGGGCCCCAGAACGCCATCGCCGCGGTGGAGAGCAGGTAGAGCAGGAACGCCACCGGCATCCACACGGCGTACCAGAGGCCGTGCTGGGCGTCGGCCACCGTCGCCGGGTCGAGCGAGCCCGCGGCGATCGCCGGGGTGGTGATCGCGAGCATGTGCGGCAGCTCGTAGGCCAGCCCGAGCGGCAGCACGCGGTAGCCGCCGGCCAACGCCGTCACCGCGTTCGGCCCCCAGCCCGCGGTCCACACCGCGAACCAGGCCAGCACCTCCATCGCGTTGAACCACACGATCCCGACGTCGAGGTCGACCGGTGCGTTCGTCCCGGGCAGGCCGAGCGGCACGACGGCGAGGGCGAGGACGGCGGCGACCGGCAGCACCGTGAGACCGATCCGGGCCAGGAGCGGGTCGTCGGCCGGGGTGCGGCGGCGCTGCTTGGTGAGCAGCCGGAGGGTCTCGACGGCGGGGGTGCTCGGCCGGCCGCCGGCGGTCACGGCGCCGGCCGCGGCCGCGAGCCCCGCCGCGGCGACGAGGGCGGGGGCGAGCAGCAGCAGCGGGAGCAGGGTCGTGGGGTCAGCCATGGTGCTCGTGCTCGTGGTGCCCGGCCGGGGCGGGTCGGAAGGCGTCGACGGGGTCGGCGCCGAGCCCGGTGTCGGGGTCCATGGCGGCCAGGGCGAGCCGCGCGGCCCCGAGCTCGAGCCCGACGAGCGCGGCGGCGGCCCGGTGCGGGGCGGGCCGGATCGGCGGGGCGAGGCTGCCGCCGAGGCCGGCGGCGAGCGCCCGGACGCGGGCCTCGACGGTGGTCTCCGGGACCGGGACGTGGTCGGTCGCCGTGAGCGGGATGCCCCGCAGGGTCCAGGCGAGGGTGCGGGAACGGGCGAGCCGGCGGCCGAAGGTCGGCAGCTCTCCGGGGGCGGGATCGCCGTCGCGCAGTGCCCGGGCGCGGGCGGCGGCCCGGTCGGCGCCGGCGAGGCCGAGGACGCGGACGAGGGCGTCGAGGCGCAGGTGGTCGGGGCCCCGCGGGGTGCGCCGCGGGCCGGTGGGCTCGCGGGGTCCGGGCACGTCGAGGACCTCGGCGCGGGCGTCGGTCACGAGGTCGCCGGCGAGGGTGGCGTGCACGACGAGCCCGGGCGGCCAGTGGGGGAGGACCGGCCCGAGGGCGACGTGCAGGGCGTCGAGGGCGAGGCCGTCGCGGTCGTCGTCGGCGAGGTCGGCCATCACGGGGTCGGGCCCGGTCGAGGAAGTGGATTTCCTGCCACTGATTGCAAGCGTCGACGCTGCGCTTGCACCGGCACCGGCACCCGCCCCGGCGTCGGCCCCGTCCCGCGCCAGCCACGCCACCGCCGCGTCGAGGGCCTCGGGGAGCTCCCCGGCCGTCTCCACGTCCACCAGCACCCGCGGCGCCGGCACCGTCGCCCACACCGCGCGCACCACCGCCGCCATCCGCGGCCCCACCGCGCCCGCGACCAGCAGCACGTCCGCGTCGGCGGGGGAGTCCGCGGCCGGCCAGCCGCGGCGCGCCAGCTCGACCTCGGCGGCCAGGCGCACCGCGAGCAGCCCGTCGGTCACCGGGGCGGGGGCGATGACGAGCACGTGCGGACGGCGGGCGGTCAGGCGCAGGAGCGGGCGGGCGAGGCTCACGACCACCGGAACGCTCCCTCCCGCCACGCGTAGAGCACCCCGACGAGCAGCACGCCGAGGAACGCGAACATCTCCACCGCGGCCCCCGGTCCGCTGCGCGCGAGCACCAGCGTCCAGGGGTACATGACGATCATTTCCATGTCGAAGGCGAGGAAGACCAGCGCGATGGTGGACCACCGCACGTGGAACCGCGAGACCGCGTGCTCGACCGGGGGAAGGCCGCCCGCGTGCGGCGCCGCCCGCAACGGCCGCCCGACGACGCGTACCAGCCACGACAGCACGACGACCAGCCCGACCCCGACCAGCGCTGCCCCGGCGACGACCGCGAGGCCGACCGGGCCGCTCACGCCGCGGCCCGCGGGGCGAACCGGCGCAGCCGCAGGCTGTTGGCCACCACGAAGACGCTGGAGAACGCCATCGCCGCGCCCGCGATCATGGGGTTGAGCAGGCCGGCGGCCGCCAGCGGGAGGACGGCCACGTTGTAGGCGAACGCCCAGAACAGGTTGCCGCGGATCGTCGCGAGGGTGCGGCGCGCGAGGCGCAGCGCGTCCGGGACGGCGCCGAGGTCGTCGCGGACCAGGGTCACGTCGCCCGCCTCGATCGCGGCGTCGGTGCCGGCGCCCATCGCGAGCCCGAGGTCGGCCTGGGCGAGCGCGGCCGCGTCGTTCACGCCGTCGCCGACCATCGCCACCACGTGCCCCTGCGCCTGCAGCGCGGCGATCGCGTCCGCCTTCTCCTCGGGCAGCACGCCCGCGCGGACGTCGTCGATGCCGGCCCGCGCCGCCATCGCCCGGGCCGCGGTCTCGTGGTCGCCGGTGAGCAGCACGGGGCGCACCCCGAGCGCCTGCAGCGCAGCGACGGCGCCGGGTGCAGAGCCCCGCAGCGTGTCGCTCACCGCGAGGACCTCGCGCGCCGCGCCGTCCCACCCGACGACGACCGCGGTCGCGCCGTCCGCCCGGGCCGCCGCCACCCGAGCGGCGAGTGCCGCCGGGAGCGCCATGCCGTGCTCCGCGAGCAGGCGCGGCCGCCCGACGACGACGTCGTGGGCGTCCCCGTCGTGCACCGTGCCGGTCACCCCGAGCCCGTCGACGTTCCGCGCCCCGGTCACCGCGGGCAGGGGGCCTGCCGAGCGCGCGGCCTCGGCGATCGCGCGGGCGATCGGGTGTCCCGAGCCGTCCTCGACCGCGCCCGCCCGGCGCAGCGCGACGGGGTCGACGCGCTCGGGGTCGACGAGCCGCATGGCTCCGGTCGTCAGCGTGCCGGTCTTGTCCAGGACCACCGTGTCGACCCGGCGCGTGGACTCCAGCACCTCGGGCCCGCGCAGCAGGATCCCCAGCTGCGCACCGCGCCCGGTGCCCACCATGAGCGCGGTCGGCGTCGCCAGGCCCAGCGCGCAGGGGCAGGCGATCACGAGGACCGCGACGGCGGCCGTGAACGCGGCCGTGAGCCCGCCGCCGGCCACGACCCATCCGGCGAACGTCCCGACCGCGATCACGACGACCACCGGGACGAACACCGCCGACACCCGGTCGGCGAGGCGCTGGACCGCCGCCTTGCCGTTCTGCGCCTGCGCCACCCGCTGCGCGATCCGCGCGAGCTGCGTGTCCGCCCCGACGCGGGTCGCGCGCACCACGAGGCGGGATCCGACGGCCACGGTCGCGCCCACGACCTCGTCGCCCGGCGAGACCTCCACCGGCACCGACTCGCCGGTCACCGTGCTCGCGTCCACCGCCCCGACCCCGTCCGACGACGACGCCGTCGGTCGCCACCCGCTCGCCGGGCCGCACGACGAAGACGTCGCCGACGACGAGTCGCTCGACGGGGACCCGGTGCTCGGTGCCGTCGTGCAGGACGGCGACGTCCTTCGCGCCGAGGTCGAGCAGCGCGCGCAGCGCGGCCCCGGCGCGACGCTTCGCCCGGGCCTCGGCCCAGCGGCCCGCGAGGACGAACGTCGTCACCGCCGCCGCGGTCTCCAGGTAGATCGCGTCCCCATCCGTCGGCGCGAGCGTGAACGCGTGCCGCATCCCGATCATGCCGGCGTCGCCGAACACCAGCGCCCACACCGACCAGGCGAGGGCGGCCAGCGTGCCGAGCGAGATCAGCGTGTCCATGGTCGCCGTGCCGTGGCGCAGGTTCAGCGCCGCCGCCCGGTGGAACCGCGCCCCGCACCACGCCACGACGACGACCGTGAGGACCAGCGACAGCCACTGCCAGGCCGGGAACTGCCACGCCGGCACCATCGCGAGCGCCACCACCGGCACGCTCAGCACCACGCCGACCAGCAGCCGCGTGCGCAGCGCGCCGGCCTCGTCGTCGTCCGGCTCCTCCGGCGACGGGAGGGTCGCGCCGTACCCGAGGTGCTCGACGGTGTCGACGAGCTCCTCGACGGCCATGGAGCCGGGGTGGGTGACGCGGGCGTTCGCCGTCGCGTAGTTGACCGTCGCGACGACGCCGTCGAGCCGGTTGAGCTTCTTCTCGATCCGCACGGCGCACGACGCGCAGGTCATCCCGGAGATGGCCAGCTCGGTGGTGGCGCGCTCCCCGGTGGGTGCCGCGGCCGTCGTCATCGTGCGTCCCCTCCCGTCGACGGCTCCAGCAATACCCCCAGGGGGTACTTGAGTCAACGACCACCTCGATACCCCGCCCGGGTATTATCGCACCGTGAGCGAGACACCGGACGAGGCCCCCGCGCCGGCGCACGGCTACACCCCGCACAAGGAGGCGCACCTGCGGCGCCTCAAGCGCGTCGAGGGTCAGGTGCGCGGGATCGCGCGGATGATCGAGGACGACAAGTACTGCATCGACGTGCTCACGCAGGTCTCGGCGGTCACGGGCGCGCTGCAGACCCTCGCGCTCTCGCTGCTCGAGGAGCACATGGGCTCCTGCGTGGTGGACGCCGCGAAGGCCGGCGACGAGCAGGCCAAGGAGAAGGTCGCCGAGGCGTCGGCCGCGATCGCGCGGCTCGTGCGCTCCTAGCCGGAGGTGCCGGCCAGCGCGTCCACGCGGGCCCGCAGCTGGGCGGCGAGGTTCTCGACGCCGCCGAAGCGCCGGTCCACGACGAGCTGGCCCAGGCAGGACAGCACGACGGCGGGCCACTCCAGCAGGCCCAGCACGCCCGCACCGAGGAAGAGGCCATAGAGCAGCAGGCTCTCCGACTCCGGGGTGTGCGCCTCGATCCAGGCCCACACCGCCGCGTCATCCCCGCGGTCGAGGGCGGCGAGCAGGTCCGGCGCCGACTCCGGGGTCCCGTGCAGCTCCGGCGGGAGCGGGGGCGCGGTGTCGGTGCGGGCGATCTCGGCGGCCGTCGCGCTCGGGACGACGGTGAGCGCGCGGTCGGCCATGGCGGTCCTCCGGAGGTCGGCGAGCGCCCGACGCTACCCGGCGTCCACCGGCGCTGTCCTCGCGAGCCATCTCGATGTCATCGCGACTTCACGTCACGTCGGGAGCTGCCAGACCTCCGCGAGGGCGCGGCGCCGCTCACCCCGGTCCAGCCCGCGCAGGTCGGCGACGCCGTGCTCGGTGACGACGACGTCGACGTCGTGGCTCGCCGTGGTCACGGGCCGCGAGAGCCGCTCGACGAGGGTCGGCGTCCCGCGGTGCGTGCTGGCCAGGGCGATCACCGAGAGGCCCCGCCGGGAGCGGGTGGCCGCCGCCGCGTAGTCCGGGTGCCCGCCGATGCCCCCGACGAGGGCGCGGGCGGTCCCCTCGACGTTCACCTGGCCGTCGAGGTCGACCTCGACCGCGGTGTTCACCGCCACGAGCGGCGGCTCGGAGGCCAGGCGCACCGGGTCGTGGGTGTGCTCGACGCCGTGCAGCACCGGGCGCCCGGCCCGGCCGCGCTCGTCGGCCCACGCGTAGAGCCGCCGGGTCCCGACGAGGTAGGTGGCGACGGGGTCGGACGCGAGCAGCCCGGCCTCGTCGAGGTCCACGACGCCGTCGCCGAGCAGCCCGGAGTCGACGTGGACCGGGCGGCCGCGCGCGAGGACGGCGGCGACGACGGCCTGGCCGAGCTGGCCGGGTGCCCACTGCAGGCGGGCACCGTCGGGGAGGAGGTCCGCGACGTGCCGCCCGATCGCGCGGTGCTCCGCGGTCGGGTCGGCGGCGCCGGCGACCTCGTCCGGCCCGAGGCGGACGTGCCCGACGACGTGGGTGCGGTCCTCGGGCAGGGGCGGCCCGGCCGCGGCGCGGGGGAGCGCCTCGTCGACGACGACCGCGATCGGCACGCCCGCGTCGACGACCGCGCGCACCCACGACACCTCGCTGCCGAGCAGCAGTCCCTGGGGACCGGGCGCCGCCCCCACGAGCAGGAGGTCGGGACGCAGCACGCGCGTCACCAGGGCCGGCGTCGCCGAGAGCCGGACCGGCACCGCGCGCACGTGACCCTCGGTGACGGCCGGGCGCAGGCCCCAGCCGGGCATGACGGTGCGGGCGTCGGCGAACGCGCCGAGGTCGAGCCCGTCCGGGACCGCGGGCATCCAGCCGAGGAGCAGCCGCAGGTCACCCCGCTCCCGGGCGAGGGCCGAGAGGGCCCCGAACGCGGCGCGCGGGGTCCCGCAGCCGTCGGCGAGCGCGAGCCGGGCGCCGGGACGCACGAGGGCGGCCAGCGTCGCGGTGTCGACCGGGCCGTCGGCGGGGGAGGGGGCGGGGTTCACGGACGAGTGCTCCGGGGGTCGGGAGAGGGGCGGGGCCGACGCCGCGTGATCATGCCGGACGGGCTCGGGGAATGCCCGGGTGGCGTGTGGGACACCTGTGGGTGACGGGGCGTGGCGCGGCCCCGCGCTCGTCGGGTCCGTTCCTAGCGTGCGCCCCCATGGGGGAACGAACTCGTCCGGACGGGCGCCGCCGTCGCCGCGTCGCCGCGCTGGTCGTCGCGGCGGTCGCGGTCGTCGTCTTCACGGTCGGCCAGGCCGCGCTGGCGGCCCCGGGCCCGGCCGCTCCCGGGGCCCCGACGCCGCCGGCGGTCCCGACGGCGACGACGCCGCTCGCCGTCGCGCGGTCGGCCACCGCGAAGGTCGCCGACCTCATCGGCACCGGGTCGATGAACGACACGGGCCGACGCTACGGGGTCGAGGGCACCGACCTCGGGCACATGTTCATGGTCGGCGGCCGGATGGCGATGGCCTTCGGCGACACCTTCGGCGGCCCGCCCGCGAAGGACTTCTACTCGGTGCGCCACACCGACTGGCGTTCCAACGTCATCGCCTCGATCGACCCGCCCGCCTCACCGGCCGCCGGCCTGCCCTTCCGCGGGATGATCACCGACCGGCCCGGGCACGCCAAGGAACTGATCCCGTCGAAGAAGATCCGGGGCGTCCAGGAGACGGTCATCCCGACCTACGGGATCGCCACCGGCCCGAAGAACGCCACGATGAACCTGCAGTACATGTCGGTGCAGTCGTTCGACCAGGCCGGGCACTGGCGCCTCACCGGCTCCGGCATCGCGAGCTCCGGCGACGGCGGCGTCACGTGGAAGGACCAGCCGACCGCCCACTGGCCCGCGAACTCCAAGTTCGGCCAGGTCGCCTACGTCCGCCCCGGCGGCCCGGACGACCCGAAGGCGCCCGTCCCCGCCGGCTCGGCGCCCGGCGACACCGTCTACGTCTACGGCATCCCCGGCGGCCGCTACGGCGACCTGTCGCTGGCGAAGGTCCCCGCCGCGCAGCTCACCGACGCCGCGGCCTACCGCTACTGGAACGGCACCACGTGGGCGGCGGGGGAGGCGAGCGCCGTGCCGGTGGTCAAGGGGCCGGTCGGCGAGCTGTCCGTGCGCTGGTCGTCGTACTACCAGCGCTGGATCATGATGTACCTGGTCGACGACACCGGCGAGATCGTCCTGCGCACCGCGCCCGCCCCGACCGGCCCGTGGGGCCCGGCGCAGGTGGTCACCACGACGAAGGACTTCCCGAAGGCCTACGCGCCCTACCTGACGCCGCGCTGGAACGACGGGCCCGACCTGTGGTTCACGATGTCGCAGTTCACGACCTACCGCGTCGAGCTCATGCGGACCCGGCTCTCGGTGCTGCCGCCCGGCGCGGCGGTCCCGGCGTCGGTGCTGCCGCAGTCGTTGCCCGCGCGGTCGCCGTCGCTCTCGGCGCCTCCGGTGCCCGTGCCGCCGAAGCGCCTCGGCCACGACGACGCCGGCGACGACGTCCCCGACGGCGTCCCCGACGACGGCCCCGACGGCGTCCCCGGCCGTGGCGGTGTCCCCGGCCGCGGCGGCATCGCCCGCGGCCGTCGCCGCGGCGACGACGACGAGGCCTCCGGCCGCCCCGACCTCGGCGATCCCCCCGGCCTCGACGTCCCCGTCCGCGGCTCGCCCCGGCACCATGATCACGACTTCGTGAGCGACACGCGCAACGATCCGCGCGACCCGCTCACGAAGTGGAGATCGTGCTCGAGCCTCGACCGACGGGGCCCGACGCGCCCGTCACCGCCCCGACTGCGTCAGGATCGTCGGCGACCCGTCCCCTGACCCGAAGGGCAGCCGATGCGCTACGACGACGACGCCCAGCTCGACACCTCCGAGGTCACCGACGACCGGGGTGAGGGCGGCTCGGCGGGCTTCGGCGGCGGCTTCGGCGGCGGCGGCGGGTTCGGCGGGGGCGGGCTCGGCGGCGGGCTGCTGCCGCTCCTGATCGGCTTCCTGTTCCGGGGACGCAGCGGCAGGGCGAGCTGGGTCGTCATCGTCGTGGCGATCGTCGGGTTCGTCGCGGTCCAGTACCTGGGCGGGACGTCGGCGCAGAACCGGTCCGTGGCCGGCGGGTTCGGCGACCCGGGCGGGCCGGGGCGCGCCGGGACCTCCGACCTCGCGAGCGAGTGCCGCACCGGCGCGGACGCGAACACCAAGCTGGACTGCGCGATCGTCGCCGACATCAACTCGGTCCAGGCGTACTGGGCGGGCGGGGGCTACCAGCAGGTGGCCCGGACGGTGCGGGGCGCGGCGCCGCGCTACCAGAACGTCGACACCGTGTTCTTCACCGGCTCGATCACCACCCGCTGCGGCAGCGCCGACGCCAGCGCCGGCCCGTTCTACTGCCCGGGCGACAAGCTCGTGTACATCGACCTGAGCTTCTACGACCAGCTCAAGAGCCAGTTCGGCGCCGAGGGCGGTCCGCTGGTCAACGCCTACGTGCTCGCCCACGAGTACGGCCACCACGTGCAGGACCTGCTGGGCACCGAGGCGAAGGTCCGCTCGCGGCAGGGGGCGTCGTCGGACTCGGTGCGCCTCGAGCTGCAGGCCGACTGCTACGCCGGGGTCTGGATGAACCACGCGTCGCAGCCCGCGGGCGGGAAGCCCGCGCTGATCACCGACGTCACCCAGGCCGACCTCGCGAGCGCCGTGGACGCCGCCCAGCGCATCGGCGACGACTACATCCAGGGCAAGCTCGGCGGGGGGACGGTCAACCCCGACTCGTTCACCCACGGCACCTCGGCGCAACGCACGAAGTGGTTGACCACCGGCTTCACCGCCGGCGACGCCGCCCGCTGCGACACCTTCGCGGCGCCCAGCCTCTGACCCGGCACTTCTCCCGTTCCGCACCACGGCCCGCGCGGCGCGACCTACCGTCCCGGACATGAGGAACGGACGGAAGATGCTCGTCGCCGCCGTCCTCGCCGGGGCCGGCCCCGGCGCTAGCGGACCCCGCGCATCGCCCGGCGGATCCACGGCGAGAGGGCGAACAGGATCCCGCCGAGCACCAGCGCCACGACGCCGAGCGTGGCGAAGTAGGTGCCCTCCACCGAGGGGTCGTAGAACCCCGCCAGTGTCCCGGCGAGCGCCGTGCCGAGCGAGATCGACAGGTAGAACAGCGCCACGGTCTGCGAGCGGAAGAGGCGCGGGCCGATGCGGGTCGACAGCGACAGCCCCACCGGGGAGAGATTGAGCTCCGCCAGCGCGAACACCACCAGGATCAGCACGATCGCGAGCACCGGGGTGGTGTTCCCGGTCCCGCCGGCCCAGGGCAGGAAGAGCAGGAACGCGATCCCCATGCCGCCCGCGCCGAGCGCGAACTTCACCGGTGTCGACGGCGCCCGGTCCCCGAGCTTCGTCCACATCAGCGCGAACAGCGGTGCGAGCACGATGACGAAGAACGGTTCCAGCGAGTTGACGAACTCGGTGGGCATCTCCCAGCCGCCGATCACGCGGTCCAGGCGCTCGTCGGCGTAGATCTCGACGACCGAGAACTGTTGCTGGAAGAGCGACCAGAAGACCACGCTGCCCAGCCACAACGGGATGAACGAGCGCACGCGGCTGCGCTCCTCCGCCGTCACCCGGGCGCTCGTGAGCAGGAGGGTGAACAGGATGATCGCGATCACGGCGACGACGATGGCCACGGCGGTCGAGAGGTTGTCCGCGGTCAGCACGCCGAGCACGAAGAGCAGCACGATGACGACCGCCGCGGCCAGCACGCCCACGACCGGCCGCACCCACGCACGCGGGGTCAGGGGGTTGGGCACCGCCGACGCGGAGGCCGGCAGGTTCTTGCGGCCGGTCACGTAGATGCCGAGCCCGAGCGCCATCCCCACCGCGGCGAGGCCGAAGGCGAGGTGGAACGACTCGAGCCCGGCCCGCGTCGCCCCGGTGAGCAGCGGACCGACGAGGGCGCCGATGTTGACGCCCATGTAGAAGATCGAGAACCCGGCGTCGGCGCGGGGGTCGTCACGGCGGTAGAGCGAGCCGACCACGGAGGTCGCCGACGTCTTCACCCCGCCGGACCCCAGCGCGACGAGCACGAGGCCGACCGCGACGCCGCCGAGGCCGGGCAGCACGGCGAGCGCGATGTGGCCGAGCATGACGACGCACGCCGAGTAGAACAGCGTCCGCTCGGCGCCGAGCACCCGGTCCGCGACCCAGGCGCCCGCGACGCACGCGAGGTACACCGTCCCGCCGTAGGCGCCGATGATGCTGGTCGCCTCGCCCTTGTCGAGGCCGAGGCCGCCCTGCGTCGTGTAGTAGAGGTACAGCGTCATCACGGCCTGCATGCCGTAGAAGCTGAAGCGCTCCCACAGCTCGACCGAGAACAGGTTGGCCAGCGCGAGCGGGTGGCCGAAGAAGCGGCGGTCGGCGGAGAAGTCCTCGCCGGGGGCGTCGGGTGAGGTGGCGACGGCGCCGTCGGCGGGGTCCGCCGCCGCGGGGTCGTCCGGGGAACCGGGGGTGGTGGTCACGGCCGGACAGGATGGCCCACCGCAGAGGTCCGCACCAGTGGTCGTCGCCGAAACGACACTGCGCCTCGGCCGGGACCGATGCCTCACCCACGAGGGCGAATTCCGTCCGGTCGAGCCTCCGCTCGACGTCACGTCGGAGGTCCGTCAGGATGCGACGCGGGTCACAAGTGGGTACACGACGCGCACGCGAGGACACACGGAGGTCCCGATGGTGCAGACGGGATACGTCCAGCAGTACGCCCCGGTCCTGGGGTCGCTGGCCTGGAGCTCACTCGTCGCGGCGCTGCCGCTGCTCGTCCTGTTCGTCCTGCTCGGGGGTCTGCGCGTCCGCGCCTGGCTCGCCTCGCTGATCGCCCTCGTCGTCGCGCTCGTCGTCGCGGTGGTCGTCTACGGGATGCCGGTCGGTCAGGCCGCCCTCTCCGGGACGGAGGGCGCGGCCTTCGGGTTCTTCCCGATCCTCTGGATCGTCATCAACGCCCTGTGGATCTACCGCATGACGGTGCGGACCGGGCACTTCGACGTGCTCCGGCGGTCGTTCGGCTCGGTGTCCTCGGACCAGCGGGTCCAGGCGGTGATCATCGCCTTCTCGTTCGGGGCGCTGCTCGAGGCCCTCGCCGGCTTCGGCGCCCCGGTGGCGATCTGCACGATCATGCTCATCGGGGTGGGCTTCAAGCCGCTCAAGGCCGCGGTCGTCGCGCTGGTCGCGAACACCGCCCCGGTCGCCTTCGGTGCGATCGCGGTCCCGATCACGACGCTGGCCCAGGTCACCAACCTCCCCCAGGACGCGCTGGGGGCGGTGGTCGGGCGCCAGACGCCGGTGCTCGCCGTGTTCGTGCCGTTCGTGCTGGTGGCACTGGTCGACGGGGCCCGGGGGCTCCGGGACACCTGGCCCGTGGCGCTGACCGGCGGCCTGACGTTCGCGCTCGCCCAGTTCGCGGTGTCCAACTACCTCTCCGTGCCGCTGACCGACATCATCGCCGCCCTCCTCTCCGCCGGGGCCGTGGTGCTGCTGGTGCGCGCCCGCACCGGCGCGACGAGCGCGACCCCGGTCGCCGTGCCCGCCGGCGGCGGGGACGACCCGACGGCGGGTGGCGGCGTGGGCACGACGACGGGTGACGCCGGTCCCGACGGACCCGGCGGCCACCCCGACGTCGGGCACGACGACCACACCCGCGACTCGCGACGCGACGTCCTGCTCGCCTACATGCCCTACGTGATCATCATCGTGCTGTTCTCCGTGCAGCAGATCCCGCCGATCACGAAGGCGCTCAACTCGGTCACCGCAGAAGTTCCGCTGGCCGGGGCTCGACGTGCGCTCGCCGTCGGGGGCGCAGGCCTCGTCGACGACGTTCACCTTCAACTGGCTCGCGGCGGCGGGGACGATCCTGCTGATCGCCGGGGTGCTGACGGCCCTGGTCCTGGCGGTCCGTCCCGGGGACGCGCTGCGCGCCTACGGCCAGACCCTGAGCGAACTGCGCTCCGCCATCGCCACGGTGATGCTCGTCCTGGCGCTGGCCTACGTCATGAACCTCTCGGGCCAGACCATCACCATCGGGCAGTGGCTCGCCGCGACCGGCGGGTTCTTCGCCCTGCTCTCCCCGGTGCTGGGCTGGCTGGGCACCGCGGTCACGGGATCGGACACGTCGTCGAACTCGCTGTTCGGCGCGCTGCAGGTCGCGGCGGCCCAGAAGTCCGGCCTCGACCCGGTCCTGCTCGCCGCCGCGAACTCCTCCGGAGGCGTCCTCGGCAAGATGATCTCGCCGCAGAACCTCGCGATCGCCGCCGCGGCGGTCGGGATGGCCGGACGCGAGGGAGAGATCTTCCGCCGGGTGCTCCTGTGGAGCGTGATCTTCCTCGCCGGCATGTGCCTGCTCGTGTTCCTGCAGTCCACCCCGGTCCTGGGCTGGATGCTCCCGTAGCGCCGGCTCAGGGCGTCCCGACGCGGTGCAGCGCGAGCGTCGCGTCGGCCGGCCCGGTCGGCGTCCACGCGCCCGACGCCGCCGTCCAGGTCCGCCCGTCGTAGGTGACCTCGTCCAGGGCGAGGCGGGTGGCGTGGGCCACCAGCCACGAGGCGATCGCCCAGCCGGTCTCGGGGGACTGGCGCCCGGAGAGCCGGGCGCTGCCGAGCTCGGCGGTCGCCAGGCGCACGACGGTCTCCTGCGGGGGCGCCGAGACGTCGAGGTCGGTGCAGGTCAGGCCGCCGGGGGCCTGGCCGAGGAAGACCAGGGCGAGGGTCCGCGCCTCGGGCTCGTGGTCGGCGTAGGCCTCCGGGTAGCCGCTGCGCTGGACCCGCTGCGCGGCCTCGGTGACGTCCATCGACGCCCACCCCGGCGTCGCGAGCAGGGCGTCGTAGAACTTCGTCGTCGAGGTGACGGTGTCGGTCAGCTGCGCCTCGGTGCCCCATCCCTGGCTGGGGCGCTGCTGGAAGAGCCCGACGGAGTCCCGGTCGCCGCCGGCGAGGTTCACGAGCCCGGACTCCTGGATCGCGGTGGCGAGCGCGATCGTCACCGCGCGGTCCGGGGCGCCGAGCTTGCGCCCGACCCCGGCGATCGTGGCCGCGTTGTCCATCTGCTCGGGCGAGCCGCTCCACGTCGGGCGCAGGCCGGGGGAGCCCGGGGGCGCGGTCACGGTGCACTGCGGGCTCGCGGTCACCCCGGACACCCCGTTCACGATCAGGACGACGATCCCGACGAGCACCAGCACCACCACGACGGCGAGGGCGACGGGGAGCAGCCACCGACGGCCGGCGACCGGGCCACCCGGCCGCATCAGTCCGGTCACTCGCGCCCCCGGGTCGTCCTGCACTCGGCGGTACCGAGTGTCCCACCCGCGCCGGTTTCGCCCGGTACGTGGTGGGGCACGTCCGCGTGGTGACGCAGACGGCGACCGGCTCCCCGGCCTCGGTCGCGACCGGCCCCGACCGGCTGCGGGCGGCGGCGGTCCTGCTCACCGCGGTCGCGCAGCTCGTCGTCGGCTCGATCGGGGGCTCCGGCGCGCTCGGCGAGCCGATCGGCGTGGTCTCCGCCGCGTACGCCACCCCGATCGTCCCGGCGCCCGGCGCCTTCGTCATCTGGGGCCCGATCTACCTCGGCGTGCTCGTGCTCGCCGTGCGCCAGGCGCTGCCCTCGCAGTGGGCCCGCCCCGAGCACCGCGCCACCGGCTGGTGGCTGGTCGCGGCCGCGTGCGCCAACGCCGGGTGGATCGCGTTGTTCTCCGCGCGGCTCGTCGGCTGGGCGGAGGTGGCCATCGTCGCGCTGCTGGTCTGCCTGGCCGTCGTGCTGGCCCGGCTGGCCCCGCGCGACGGGGTGCCCGCGACGACCGCCGACCGCTGGACCCTGCACGGGCCGCTCGCGCTCTACGCCGGCTGGGTCAGCGTCGCGACGGTGGTCGGCACGGCCGCGACGGGCCGCTGGGCGGGGCTGCCGGGGGACGGCGCCGTCGCGGTCACCCTCGCCGTCGTGATGCTGGTCGTCACCGGGGTGATCGCCGCCGCCGTGGCCCGGGTCGGGCCGGCGCCCGTCGCCTACGCGGCCGCCGTGCTGTGGGCGCTCGGCGGCGTCGTCGTGGCCGGTCCCGGCGTCGCCGTGGCGGTCGCCGCCGGGGTGGCCGCGGTGCTCGTCCTCGCCGCCGTGATCCGGCGGCTGCTGCGGTCCCCGGAGCCGCTCGCCGCGGCGTTCGGCTGACCGCGACCGCTCGCCGCGGGACCTCACACGGCACTCCCACACCGCTCGCCGTCCGCACAGCCGCGGCACAGGGAACGCCCAGCGCGCGGTGAGGAACCCGGCTGATCGTCGCCACCGTGACCACCTCCGTCATCACCGCGCCGCCCGCCGGCCCGGAGTCCGCGCCGGAGCCCCGCGCGACCGCCCGCTGGTTCCGCCCGGGCTTCGCCGCCGTCCTCGCGCTCGCCGCCGCTCGTCGACCTCTGGGACGTCGGGGCGAACGGCGACGCGAACGCCTTCTACGCCGCCGCGGTGCAGGCCTCGACGCGCAACCCGGTGGCCTGGCTCTTCGCCGCGGTCGACGCGCCCGGGTTCATCACCGTCGACAAGCCCCCGGCCGACAACTGGTGGATGGGGCTCTGGGCGAACCTGTTCGGGTTCTCGCCCTGGTCGATGCTCGTCCCGCAGGCGGTGCTCGGGATCGCCACGGTGGCGCTGCTGGTGCTGACGGTCCGCCGCTGGTCCGGCCCGGGCGCGGCCCTCGTCGCGGGCGTCGTGCTGGCGCTCACCCCGGTCGCGGTGATCATGTTCCGGTTCGACGACCCGGACCCGATGCTGACCCTCCTGCTGGTCGCGGCGGCCTACGCGCTCGTGCGGGCGGTCGACGCGGCACCGCGGCGGGCCGGGACGGGGTGGCTCGTCGCGTGCGGGCTGCTCATCGGGCTCGGTTTCCTCGCGAAGATGGGGGTGGCGCTGCTCGTCGTCCCCGCGTTCGCGCTGGTGTACCTGGTGGCGTCGGCGGTGCCGTGGCGGCGCCGGATCGGGCAGCTGCTCGGCGGGCTGGGCGGGATCGTCGTGGGCGCGGGGTGGTTCCTCGCGCTGGTCGCGGTGTGGCCGGCGTCCTCGCGGCCCTGGATCGGCGGCTCCACCGACAACTCGCTGCTGCAGCTCGCGGTCGGCTACAACGGGCTCTCGCGCCTCGTCGGCCGCTCCGGCGGCGGGCCCGGCGGGAGCGGGCGGACCGGGCCGGGGTGGCCCGCCCGGCGGCGCCGCCGGGTTCGGCGGGTTCGGCGGGCAGTCCGGGCTCGGACGGATGTTCTCCGCGGAGTTCGGCGGTCAGATCGCCTGGCTCCTGCCCGCGGCCCTGCTGGCGCTGGTCGCGCTGCTCTGGGTGAGCCGGCGGGCACCGGCCGCCGACCGGCTGCGGGCCGCGGCGCTGCTGTGGGGCGGCTGGCTCGTCGTCAGCGCCGCGGTGTTCTCCTTCATGGAGGGGACCGTCCACTCGTACTACACGGTCGTCATGGCCCCGCCGATCGCCGCGCTCGTCGCGATCGGCGCCCGCGAGGCGTGGCGGCGACGCGCGGAGGCGGGGGCCCGGATCACGGCCGCCGTCGGGGTGCTCGGCACGGCGGTGTGGTCGGCGGTGCTGCTCGGGCGCAGCCCGGGCTTCCTGCCGTGGCTGCCGACGACGGTGCTGGTCGCGGGGGTGCTCGCCGCGCTGCTGATCGTGGTCCCGACGGTGCTCGCCCGCCGCGCCGGCGTCGTCGCGACCCTGGTCCTCGGGCTGGTGGCGACCCTCGGCGGCGCGAGCGCGTACGCGGTCGACACGGTCGTCACCCCGCACGCCGGCACCGAGGCGAGCGCCGGGCCGACGGTGCGCGACGCGCGGGCGTCGCGGTTCGCCGCGGCCGGGCGCACGACGCGGGCGGGGCAGACGGGGCGCGCGGCGCCGGCGGGCCGGGGCGGTCCGGGCGGCTTCGCCGGCGGGTTCGGCGGGGGTTCGGCGCCGCCGACCCGCAGGTCAGCGCGCTGCTGCGCGGCGCGGGCACCCGGTGGGCGGCCGCGACCCCGACGACGATGGCCGCGGCCGGGCTCGAGCTGGCCAGCGACACCTCGGTGATGGGCCTCGGCGGGTTCTCCGGGTCCGACCCGACCCCGACGCTGCCCCAGTTCCAGGCCGACGTCGCCGCCCACCTCGTGCGCTACTACGTCACCCCGACGGCGACGCGGCCAGCGGCGGGTTCGGCTTCGGCGGCTTCGGTGGGCGTGGCGCGGCGCTCGCTCCGATCCAGTCGTGGGTGCAGGCGCACTACACCCCGACCCGCGTGGGCGCCGACACCGTCTACGACCTGGCCGCCGCCCCGCGCGTGAGTGCGTGCCGACCCCGAGTGGTCAGGCACGTGGGGACGCCGGGAGGCACGCGCGGGTTCCGGGTCCCCGGGAGCCCGGCTGCTCGGGAGCTCGCGGCGGCGTCAGGGGCACGTGGGGCGCTGAGGGCCGCGCGGCTCGCGAGCCCGAGTGGGCTCCCACGGCTCCGGGCGCAGCGCTGGGAGTCCAGCTCGGCGAGGATGATCAGGCTGCACGTGGGGCAGGCGTGGCTCCCGGCGCAGCCCTGGGGTCCCCTCGGCGCGCGGCCGACTCCGGACGCGGCCCGAGCGCGCCGGCGGCATGATCGCGTCGTGACCCTGGCCCGGATCGCGCTCGGCACGGTCGGCGTCGCGGGCGCCCTGGTCCTGCTCGTGGTCGTCGTCGGCACCTTCGCGCCCCGCATCCCCGTCGTCGGCTTCTTCGGGTCGTTCCTGTCCGGGCAGTACCCGGTGCACGTCGTCCCGGCGGCGCTGCTCGAGGCCGTCGTCGGGCTCGGGCTCGTCGCCCTCGGCGTCCCGACGGCTCGGCATCCCGCTCAC
The DNA here is from genome assembly GCA_963716955.1 of uncultured Actinomycetota bacterium. Classification (GTDB taxonomy): domain Bacteria; phylum Actinomycetota; class Actinomycetes; order Mycobacteriales; family Pseudonocardiaceae; genus Actinomycetospora. Next base: position 122,105 of record CAVQUY010000004.1, on the reverse strand, counting down.
CGTCGTCGGCGGGGTCGCCCTCGTCGGCTCGCCTCCTCGTGCTCGCCGCCCTGCGAGCGACCGCCCGGGCCGAGGGCGTGCGGATCGACTGGTGGTCGGCCCTCACCGCGCTCGACCAGTCCGGCGCGACCCCCGACGCCGTCGTGACCTACCGCCCGGGCCTCGAGCTCGACGTCACGCTGCCGCCCGGTCCCGGGCCGCACCCGACGATGGTGTGGGTCCACGGCGGCAGCTGGGTGCGGGGGACCCGCGCCGACCGGGCGCGCAGCAACCGCTGGTTCGCCGAGCACGGCCTCGCCGTCGTCTCGGTGCAGTACCGCCTGCCCGAGGACGAGCCCCTCCCCGGCGCCACCCTCGGCGAGTCCCAGCGCGACGACGTCGCCGCCGCGCTCGCCTGGGTGCGCGGAGCAGGACGGGAGTACGGCCTCGACCCGACGGCGGTGACGCTGGCCGGGCAGTCCGCCGGCGCCACGCTCGCGCTCACGACGACGGCGGCCCTCTCCGGCGTCCCCGGCGCGACCCTGCCGGGCCGCGCCCCGACACCGCCGCCCGCCGCGACCGTCGCGTTCTACCCCGTCGTCGACCTGCGCCTCGTGGCCCCCGGCCTGCAGGACGCGGTGCTCGGCGGCCCCGCGCGCACCCTGCCCGCGCTGACCCGGGCCGCGTCGCCCACCGACCTCGTCGACGCCTCGCTGCCGCCGACCATGCTCGTCGTCGGGGCCGCCGACAACTTCATCCGCGCCGACCTCGTCCGCGCCCACGACGCCGCCCTGCGCGCCGCCGGCGTCCCCGGCCGGCTGCTCCAGGTCCCCTACGCCGACCACGTCTTCGACCACCCCTACGGCTCGCCGGGCGGCCAGATCGCCCGCCCCGCGGTGCTCGCGTTCGTCCGGGAGCGGGCCTGGACCGCCACGCCGCGGCCGCTGAGACCTGCGAGGATCGGCCCGTGCTGCGCCATCACGGCTCGCGCCGGGGGACCGGCTACGCGGCCTGGACCGTCCTCGTCGAGGGCACCGACGTGCTGCTCGTCGACACCGGCTTCCCCGCCGACACCGAGGCCCTCGTCGCCTCGATCGCCGCGGCCGGGCGCACCGTCGACGACGTCGTGGCGGTGCTGATCACCCACGCGCACGTCGACCACGTCGGCGGCCTGGCCGCGCTCCCGGCGGGCGTCCCGGTGCTGACCTCGCAGGGGGAGGCCGCGCACCTGCGCCGCGAGTTCCTCGAGCAGGTCGGCCCGGCGGCGATCGCGGCGCGGCTGTGGCGTCCGCGCGTGGCCCGCTGGGCGGTCGGGGTGGTCCGCTCGGGCGGCCTGCGCAACGTCGCGTTCCCGCGGGTGGCCGGGGTCGACACCGGGGAGCGCCTCGACCTGCCCGGCGGCCCGATCGCGGTCCCGACGCCGGGCCACACCAGCGGGCACGTCGCGTGGCACTTCCCCGACGACGGCGTGGTGGCCTCCGGCGACGCCCTGGTCACCGCCCACCCGACGAGCGGGCTGACCGGGCCCCAGCTGCTCGAGGAGATGTTCCACCACGACCCGGCGGCCGCGGAGGCCTCGCTCGCGGTGCTCCGCTCCCTCGACGCCGACCGGCTCTTCCCCGGCCACGGCCCGCCCGTGCGGTGGGCTACGCCCGCGTGACCGCCCCCAGCCACGTCAGGACGGCGAGGACGCGGCGGTGGTCGTCGTCGGACGGGTTGCTCAGGCCGAGCTTGGCGAAGATCGACGAGATGTGCTTCTCGACGCTGCCCTGGCTCAGGGTCAGCGCGCGGGCGACCGCGGCGTTGGTGCGCCCCTCGGCGACGAGGGCGAGCACCTCGCGCTCGCGCGGCGTGAGGGTGGCGAGCGGATCCCGGCGGTCACGGTGGACGAACAACGTGGCGACGACGTCGGGGTCGAGGACGGTGCCGCCGCGGACGATCCGGTCGAGCGCGTCGGAGAGATCGGCCAGGCGGCTGACCCGGTCCTTGAGCAGGTACCCGACGCCGCCGCCGTGGACCAGCAGTTCCGTCGCGTAGGACGTCTCGACGTACTGCGAGAGCACGAGGATCCCCGTGCCGGGGAGGCGCCGACGGATGTCGATGGCCGCGCGCAGGCCCTCGTCGGTGTACGTCGGAGGCATCCGCACGTCGACCACGGCCACGTCGGGTCGGTGGGTCTCGACGGCGTCGGTGAGGGCCGGTCCGTCCCCGACGGCGGCCACCACGGTGACCCCGAGCTCGTCGAACAGCCGGGCGAGGCCCTCGCGGAGCAGCAGCGAGTCCTCGGCCAGGACCACCCGCATCAGCGCGCCGTCTCCCCTCCGGGCCGCCCGACCCCGGCCAGCGGGATGTCCGCGGTGAGGACGGTCGGCCCGCCCTCGGGGCTGGTCACGTCCAGTCTGCCCTCGACGGCGGCGAGGCGGTCGGCGAGTCCGGCCAGCCCGTGGCCCTTCCCGAGGTGCGCGCCGCCCCGGCCGTCGTCGCCGACCTGCGACGGTCACCCGGTCGCCGGCGACGTCCACGACCACGCTCGCCCGGGAAGCGCCCGCGTGCTTGGCGACGTTGGTCGAGGGCCTCGGTGACCACGAAGTAGGCGGTGTTCTCGACGGCGGCGGCGGGTCGCGGGCCGTCGGGCAGGGCGACGTCGAGGGTCACCGGGACCGGGCACCGCGCGGCGGCCGCCGTGATCGGCCTCGGCCAGGCCCCGGTCGGCCAGGATCGGCGGCGCGATGCCGCGGGAGAGCGCGCGGAGCTCCGCCAGCGCCTCCCGGTTCCGGGCCAGGGCCTCGGCCAGTACGAGCCGTGCCGCCTCCGGGTCGTCGTCGAGCCGCCGGCCGAGGGTCTCGAGGTCCATGTCCAGGCGGACGAGCCGTTGCTGGGGACCGTCGTGCAGGTCGCGCTCGACCCGGCGCAGGGTCTGGGCCTCGGCGTCCACGGCCGCGCGGCGGGCGGTCGCGAGCTCGGTCGTCCGGGCTCGGAGGGCCGCGGTCCGGTTCGTCAGCAGGCCGCGGGCGAGGCCGGCCCGGAGCGCGACCAGGGCCCGCATCACCAGCGGGAGCGTCAGGAGCAGGAGGGCGCCGAGCGCCGTGTTCGTGCCGATCTCGCCGGCCGGGGAATCGATGCCGGTCACGAGGTCGAGCAGCCCCCGGTGGTCGCCGCCGCGCGGCAGCGCCCACTGCCACGTGACGGAGAGGAGCCCGCCCAGCCCGCCGAGGCCCCAGCTCGAGGGCGATCACCGCGGCGGCGAGCCGGACCGGGAACCCGACGAGGGCGTGCAGGAGGTCCCGCCACGACTGGGGGTCGGCCAGCTGGGCGACCAGACCGGTGGTGAGTCCCCGACGCGGGGACGCACCCGGTAGTGGTGCGGCGGCAGCTCGTGCCCGGTCGCCGCCTCGGTGGCCCGCCGCTCGACGACGGCCAGGCCCCGGCACGCCCGCAGGGTCGCGACCAGGACCGGGAGCCCGACCCAGACGACCAGCGTGCCCACGCCGAGGCCGAACCCGGCGACGGCCACGGCGAACGCCGCGATGCCCAGCGGCAGCCCCGCCAGCAGGTAGCCCGTCTCCCGCAGCCACCGGGGCCTCGAGGTCCGCGGGCCGGCGGTGGCATCGCCCGCGATGGTGGTGGTCGCTGTCGTCCCGGTCACGGCACCCAGCCTCGCCCGTCGACCGGGCCCCGACCAACCCGGCCGACCCCCACGTCGGACCGGGGGCCGGCCCCACCCCCTCCCGGAGGCTCGCCGGCTGGTCGCGGGGCGGGCGCCGCCGAGCAGCGTGGCGCACCATGATCCGCAGAGACTCCCGCCGACGTCCGCTGCCGGGCTCGTGGCCGCGACGGCCCTCGTGGCGGTGCCTGGCCGCGCACGGGCTGCGCCCCGACCGCCACCACGTCCACCGCCGCCACGCCCGCCGCGCGACGTCCGCCACCGCGGCCGACCCCTGCACGGGGGCCGACCGGGGCCGGTTGCTGTCCACCACGCCGATGGTGCGGCTGAGCCCGGCCCAGGTGACCGAGGCCCTCACCTCGGCCCACCTGCCCGGCGCGGCACCCCACGGCGTCGACGAGTACCGGGTGCTCTACTGCACGGTCTCGCCGGAGCAGACCCCGACCGTCGCCAGCGGTCTGCTCGCCCTGCCCGACGCCGTGCCGGGCGAGCTCCCGCTCGTCGTGTACGAGCACTCGACCGTCTCGGCGACGCCGGACGTGCCCTCGTCCCACCCGACCGGCGACGGCCTGCTGGCGCCGCCGTTCTTCGCCACCGACGGGTCCGCCGTCGTCGCCCCCGACTACGTCGGTCTCGGCGCCTCGCCCGGCCCGCACCCGTTCATGGTGGCCGCGTCGGAGGCCTCGGCCACGCTCGACCTGCTGCCCGCCGCCGAGGCGGCCGCCGCCGGGGTGGGCGCGCGCCTGTCCCACGACGTGCTGCTCACGGGGCACTCCCAGGGCGGCGCCGCGGCGATGGCCACCGGGCAGGCGCTGCAGGAGGCGGACGGTCCGTGGCGGCTCCGCGCCCTCGCGCCGATGGCCGGGCCCTACGACCTGGGCGGCGCGGAACTGCCCGCGATGACCGACCCCCGGCTCGTCGATCCCGCACCGGGCCTCGGCCTACCTCGCCGACCTGCTCGATCGCGTGGAACCGGGTGTACCACCTGTACCCCGACCCCGGTCAGGTGTTCCGGGCGCCGTACGCGGGCACGATCGACGCGCTGTTCGACGGCACCCACGAGTTCACCCGGATCGCCGCGACGCTGCCCGCGCCGCAGCAGCTCTTCCAGCCCGCCGCCCTCGCGGCGATCGCGCACCCGGGTGGCCCGCTGGCCGCGGCGCTGGCCGCCAACGACGTGTGCCGCTGGGCGCCCCGCGTCCCGACGCGGCTCTACGCCGGCCGCGCGGACCGTGACGTCGTCTTCGCCAACACCGACCGACTGCCGCGCCCAGATCGTCGCGCACGGCGGAGACGCGACGATCGAGGACATGGGCGACGTCGACCACGTCGGGACCGCCGTCGCGGCCCTGCCGCAGATCCGGAGCTGGTTCCGCGTGGGCTCCGCCCCGGTGAGCAGTTGTGCCGTGTGATAGCACGGATCATGACTCACCACGTGCCGAAGGACACCTCTGTCCTCGTCACCGGCGCCCGGGGCGCCGTCGGCTCCGGCGTCGTCGCCGGCCTCCGGGCGGCCGGTGTCCCCGTCCGCGCCGCGGGCCGCGACCCGGAGAAGCTCGACGTCCCCGACGACGTGGCGACGGTCCGGCTCGACCTGGACGACCCGTCGTCGTTCGGCCCGGCGCTCGACGGCGTCCGCGCCGTCTTCTGCTACGTCACCGGCGAGCTCGAGGCGTTCGCGTCCGCCGCGGCCGCGGCGGGCGTCGAGCACGCCGTGCTGCTCTCCTCGGAGTCGGTGCTCTTCGAGCCCGAGCCCGTCCCCGGCGGCCTCGCCGCCCACCACGCCGACGCCGAGACCGCGCTGCGCGGCGCCGGACTCCCGACGACGGCCCTGCGTCCCGGCGCGTTCGCCCGCAACGCCCACCAGTGGTCGGCGGGCCTCCGGGCCGGCGTCGTCGAGCTGCCCTACCCCCGCGCGTCCGCCGCGCCCATCGACGAGCGCGACATCGCCGACGTCGCCGTGGCCGCCCTGCTCGGCGCCCCGACCGACGAGTCCCCGCACCTGACCGGGCCCGGGTCGCTGACCTTCGCCGAGCAGGTCGGGGTGATCGCCGACCACCTGGGCCGGCCGATCGAGGTGCGCGAGCTGGACCCGGCGACGGCCCGGGAACGGATGCTCGCACGCATGCCGGAAGGGGTGGTGGACTCGCTCTTCCGCTACTGGGAGCACACCCTCGACGGGCCGGCGCCGGTCACCACCGAGGTCGCCGACCGGACCGGTCACCCGGCCCGGACCTACGCCTCCTGGGTCGCCGACACGCTGTGACGACGACACGCCCGACGCGTCGCGTTCACCGTCCGGTAACCCTTGACGGAGCCTCGCGGCGGAGTACCGTCGGCAGGGTCGATGTGGTCCTGATCACACGGTTTGACCCCCACCGAGAGCCCGTGGATCGCCACCACAACGGCGTGCCGTATGCCCCGACGGACAGGCAGGTGATCCATTGATCGCAGGGAACATCCCGCACCGGATCGGCCCGAGCCGCTCGTCGGAGCACGGCCGCCCGTAGTCCTCGAGCACGGGACGGCACGCCCACGAGAGCGCAACCCCACGAGTGGTGGGCCGGGAACCGGAGCGGGTCCCGAATCCGAACGTTCCTCCGAGCCCGGGACGGCGTCACCCCGATGCGGGGAGGCGCCGTCCCGGCATGTCCGGGGTCGGACGAGCGCCCTCAGTAGTGCACGACGCCCGGCTCCCCGCCGCCGGCGCCGATCGAGTCGCCGGTGACCGCGACCGAGCGCGGGGACGCCAGGAACGTCACGACGTCGGCCACCTCGGCCGCCGTGATCAGCCGCCGCAGGCTCGTCGTCGACTCCAGGCCCCGGCGCACCTCGTCCTCGGACACGCCCCGCGCGGCGGCCTGGTCGGCGAGCATCGCCGGGATCCGCTCGGTGACGGTCATCCCGGGGTGCACGCAGGTCGCGGTGATGCCGTGCGGGCCCAGCTCGTCGGCGAGGTTCGCGGTCAGCGCCGCCACCGCCACGTTGCGGATCGTCCCGGCGATCGACCCGGTCCGGCGCGCGTTGAGCCCGCTGATGTTCACGATCCGGCCGGCGCCCTGCGCGATCATCGCCGGGGCGACGGCCCGGGCGCAGCGCAGGTAGCCCATCACCTTGACGTCGAACTCGGTGGTCACGGCGTCGTCGGTGAGCTCGGTCAGCGACGGGGATCGGGGCGCCGCCCGCCGGGCGCGCGGCGGCGTTGACCAGCACGTCCACCCCGCCCCACTCGTCGACGACCCGCGCGACCATCGCTCGGACGGCCGCGTCGTCGGTGGTGTCCGCGACGACGGCGAGGGTGGTGCCGGCCACCGACGCGGCGGCGGTCTCCAGGGCGTCCGCCGACCGCGCGACGAGCGCCACCGACGCCCCTTCGGCCGCCAGCGACTGCGCGCACGCCAGTCCGATCCCGCGCGAGGCGCCGGTGACGATCGCGCGGGCACCGGTCAGTCCGAGGTCCATGGGCCCCGCCTTCCCCGGCGCGGGCCGTCCCACGCCCGCCGGCGCTCGTGGCGACGGACGCCACCGGCCCGTCCGTCCGAGCGCGGGGCCCCTTCGCTCGGGACGGCGCGGCGTCTCACGGGTCGGCCTCGGTCTCGGCGTCGGCCTCGGCCGCGGGCAGCAGCAGCGTCACGGTCGTCGGCGTCGCGGAGCGCAGCCGCAGCCGCCCGCCCTGGGCCTCGGCGAGCCGGCGGGCCAGCGCGAGCCCGATGCCGTGCCCCTCGCGGTCCCCGGTGCGGCCCGTGAACAGCGCCGCCTCGTCGAGCGCGAGGGTGCCCTCGTCGGCGACGTCGACGGCGACGGCCGGGGCCGCGTCGCGGGCGGTGACGGTCACCTGGCCCGTGCCGTGGACCAGCGCGTTCTCGACGAGCACCGCGAGGATTCTGGCGCACGGCGGCCGCGGAGGCGCGGGCGTGCAGGTCGCCGTCCTCCGCGCGGGCCGCGATCGAGCGGCCCTCCGGCACGCCGTCGGCGCGGGCCTCGGCGACCACGCCGTCGACCAGCTCGTCCACGGTGAGCACCTCGCGCCGCGCCCCCGCCGGCTCGCGCGCCAGGCGCAGGAGCTCCCCGACGGTGCGGTCGAGCCGGTCCGCCGCCTCCAGCGCCCCGTCGAGCGCCTCGGCGGCCGGTGGCGAGCCCGGCGGCAGGCTCGCGGCCTCCTCCAGCCGCAGCCGCAGCCCGGCGAGCGGGGTGCGCAGCTGGTGGGAGGCCTCGGCCGAGAACGCGCGCTCGCGGGTGAGCAGCGCGTCGAGCCGGGTCGCGGTGACCGCGAGCGAGCGGTGGACCGCGGCGATCTCGGGGACCGGGGCCCGGCGGCCGTCCGGGGCGGGCTCGGAGACGGTGAAGTCGCCCTCGCCGAGCCGGGCGGCGTCCTTCGCGAGCACCTCCAGGGGCGCGGAGAGCCGCACCGCCAGGCGCCGGGCCACCAGGCGGGAGCCGACCACCGCGGCGATCCCGAGCACGAGCATCACCGCCCACGTGACCCCGACCCGCTTCACCGCGTCCGACTCCTGGCGGGAGGCCCGCAGGACGCCCACGCGCCGGTCGCCGTCGAAGACCGGGACCGCGACGACGAACTCGCCCGCGTCGGTGGCGCGGACCACGCGCCCCCGCAGCGCGCCACCGAGCGCGGGGGCGAGCCGGGGCGGGCCGTCGCCGGTGATCCGGCGCCCGTCGAGGCCGTAGACGGCCGCGGGGCTGTCCGCGGAGACGGGGGAGACACCGCCCGGGATGTCGCCCGCGGCCAGGACGGGGGCGATGCCGTCGGCGGCCGCCTGCGTGTCGCCCTCGAGGTCGCTCTGCTCGTCGACGACGTAGTAGCGGGCCGCGCCGGCGGCCAGCGGCAGGCCGAAGACCGTGATGGCCACCAGCGAGACCACCATGGCGAAGCGGATGATCCGCGCCTGCACCCCTCACACCCCCGGTCGCTCGAGCCGGTACCCGTGCCCGCGGACGGTGGCGATCGCGGGCCGGGCCCCGAGCTTGCGGCGCAGCGCGGCGATGTGGACGTCGAGGGTCTTCGTCGAGCCCGACCAGTGCTCGTCCCACACGTCGCTCATGAGCGTCTCGCGGGTGACGACGGTCCCGGCCTCGGCCGCGAGCCGGGCCAGCAGGTCGAACTCCTTGGCCCGCAGCGGGACCTCCGCCCCGTCGCGGACGACGGTGCGCGCGGCGAGGTCGACGGTCAGGTCGTCCAGGACGACCCGCCCGCCGCGGGCGGCACCCTCGGGCACCGGGGCGCCCGCCCGGCGCAGGTGCGCACGGATCCGCGCGGTCAGCTCGGTGTAGCGCACCGGCTTGATCAGGTAGTCGTCCGCGCCCGCCTCGAGGGCCACGACGACGTCCATCTCGTCGGCCCGGGCGGTCAGCACGACGATCACCGCCTCCAGGTGCGCGCCGCGCAGCCGCCGGCACACCTCGGCGCCCTCGAGATCGGGCAGGCCGAGGTCGAGCAGGACCAGGTCGGGGCCGGGCAGCGAGCGGTCGAGCGCGGAGCCCCCGTCGGCGAACGCGCGGACCCGGTGCCCCTCCGCCTCGAGGCGGGAGGCGAGCACCCCCCGGATGGTCTCGTCGTCCTCGACGACCCACAGCAGCGCCACGGACGAACCGTACGGTCGCGCGCCGTCTTGCCGACCGTTAACCCACATCGGCGCAGCATGACGATCGTGACCTCGGAGGGGGCAGCGGGGCTGCCGCTGCGTGCGCGGATCGCCGCCGGCACCGCCCGGGCGGTGGCCGCCACGGCGCGCCGCGCGGGCCGGCACGGCTCGGTGATCGGCGGCCGGGTGGCGACGGTGCTCGACCGCCGGATGCTCGCCCGGCTCGCGGCCGGGCGCACCGTCGTGCTGGTCACCGGCACCAACGGCAAGACCACCACCACCTCGATGATCGCCCGCGTCCTGGGCGGCGCGGGCCACGGCGTCGCCACCAACCACCTCGGCGCCAACATGCCCGACGGCATCACGACCGCCCTGCTCGACGCCCGTTCCTCGCGCCTCGGCGCGCACCTCCGGCGGCGCCTCCGGTGGCCGTCATGGAGGTGGACGAGTCCTACCTGGGCGAGGTGGCCGCCGCGACCGACCCGGCCGTGATCGTCCTGCTCAACTTCAGCCGCGACCAGCTCGACCGCGTCGGCGAGGTGCGCACGGTCGCCCGCCGCGTCGGGACGGCCGTCGCGGCGCACCCCGGCGGCACGCGTGGTCGCCTTCGCCGACGACGTCCTCTGCGCCGGCGCCGGCCTGCGCGCCGCGTCGACGCTGTGGGTCTCCTCACCGACCCGCTGGACCGGCGACGCCGGGGTGTGCCCGCGCTGCGACGGCGCCGTGACCCGCGCCGGCGTGCAGTGGGCCTGCTCGAACTGCGGGCTCGCCCGCCCCGACGGCGACTGGACGCTGGTCGAGGACACCGACCCGGCGACGGTGACGGCCCCCGACGGCTCGACGACCCCGCTCGACCTGGCGCTGCCCGGCCACGCCAACCGCCTCAACGCCGTGTTCGCGCTGGCCGTCGGCGCGGAGCTCGGCGTCGCCCCCGCCGTCGCGGCCGCCCGGCTGCGCGGCCTCGACCAGGTCGGCGGCCGCTACCGCACCGTCACCCGGCCCGGCGGCAGCACCCGCCTGCTGCTCGCCAAGAACCCGGCGGGGTGGGCCCAGGTGCTCGACCTGCTCGACGAGGGGCCGCCGCGCCCCGTCGTCGTCGCCGTGAACTCCCGCGAGGCCGACGGCCGCGACGTGTCGTGGCTGTGGGACGTGGAGTTCGAGCGGCTCACCCGCCACCCGGTGGTCGCCGCGGGGGAGCGGGCGGCGGACCTCTCGATACGCCTGGCGTACGCGGGGGTGGGCCACCGGCTCGCCGACGACGCGGTCGCCGCCACCCGCGACACCCTCGGCGAGGTCGACCTGATCGGGAACTACACCGCCTTCCACGACGCCGCGCGGGCCCTGACGTGAGCGAACCGGTCACCGTCGTCCTGCTGCTCCCGCAGGTGCTGGGCACCTACGGCGACGCGGGCAACGCCGCCGTCCTCGCCACCCGGCTGCGCTGGCGCGGAATCCCCGGGCACGTGCTCACCGTCGGCTGGACCGACGCGGTGCCCTCCGGCGGAGACGTCTACGTGCTCGGCGGGGGTGAGGACGCCGCCCAGGTCCTGGCCTGCGAGCGGCTGCGCGACTCCATCGGCCTGCGCCGCGCCCTCGACCGCGGCGCCCCGACCCTCGCCGTCTGCGCGGGCCTGCAGATCCTCGGCACCGCGTTCACCGTCGCGGACGGCACCCGGGTCGCGGGGCTGGGCGCCCTCGACGTCGAGACCCGGCCCGGCGGCGGGCCGCGCCGCATCGGCGACGTGGTCGCGGAGCCGCTGCTCCCCGGGCTCGACGCCCCGCTGGAGGGCTTCGAGAACCACGGCGGGATCACCGAGCTCGGCCCGGACGCCGCGCCGCTGGCGCGCCTGCGCGACCCGGCCCGCGGCCCGGTCGGCGCGGGCAACGGCACCGGCGACCGGCTCGAGGGCGCGGTCTCCGACCGCGGGCGGGGCAACGTCGTCGGGACCTACCTGCACGGACCCGTCCTCGCCCGGAACCCGGCGCTGGCGGACCTGCTGCTCACCCGGGCCGTGGGGGAGCTGCCGCCCCTCGAGGTCCCCGAGGGCATCCCGGCGACGACCGCCGAGCGGCTCCACGGGACGCGCCGGTCGGAGACCGAGCTCAGGACAGGCGCTCGGCGACGTGCGGGGGCATGAGGACCGCGTCGCGGGCCAGGAGCGCGACGAAGCGTGAGGTGAGGACGTCGGGCTCGGCGCCCGTCGTCGCCGCGAGCTCCCGCTCCGCGCGCGGCACCGGGCGGGCGATCCGCCCGGTGAACGACGAGGGGACGATCCCGGCGGGCACGAGCGCCGGCCCGATCCCGGCGGCGACCAGCTGCGGGGCCACCGCGGTCTGCTCGGTGCGCACCGCCACCCGCGGCCGGAAGCCCGGCCGCCTGCGCCGCGGCGTCCAGCTCGGCCGACAGCTCGTGGCTCGCGGCGTACTGCACCCACGCCACGTCGGCGAGCCGGGAGAGGGCGATCTCGCCGCCGCGGACGTCGGGCGGGCCCTCGGCGGGCAGCAGCACGACGAGCTCCTCGGTGCCCAGGACGCGGACCCGGCCCCGCCACCCGGCGGGCGTCGGGCCGATCCCGACGTCGGCCTGCCCGGCCTGCATCGCGGCGGTCAGGGTCTCCGCGGTGCGGTGCTCGAGCAGGCGCACCCCGACGTCGGGGTGGTCGGCGCGCCACCGGGTGAGCACGCCCGGGAGCAGGCCGAGCCCGACCGAGTAGACCGCCGCGATCCGCAGTTCGCCCGCCGCGGTCCCGGCCACCGAGCGCGCGGCCGTGGTGGCGCGCGCGGCCGCGTCGACGCAGGCCCGCGCGTGCGGCAGCAGCGCCCGCCCGGTGGGGGTCAGGCTCACCGAGCGGGGCAGGCGCGCGAACAGCGACGCCCCCAGCTCCCGCTCCAGGGCCGCCACCTGCTGCGACAGCCCGGGCTGGGAGACCCCGAGCTGCTGCGCGGCGCGTGTGAACGAGCCCTCATCGACGACCGTGAGGTAGGCCTCGAACTGGCGGAGGGTCGGCACGTGACCAGGATGGATCAGCTGACCTTATGGAGTCCATCAGCTGGGGTTCTTCGACTTATGGCGGGAGGCGTCGAAGCATGGATCGCAGTCGCTGGATCGATCCTGAAAGGACCTCGCCGTGCTCCCCTCCCACCTTGCCGACTCCGTCCGGCCCGGTGGTGACCGCACACGTCTCCCCGTGGGCCTGTCGCTGTTCGCCCTCGCCGTCGGCACGTTCGGCATCGGCACCACCGAGTTCGTGATCATGGGGCTGCTGCCGCAGGTCGCGGCCGGCCTCGGCGTCACCGAGCCCGAGGCGGGCCACCTCATCTCGGCCTACGCCCTCGGCGTCGTCGTCGGCGCCCCGCTGCTCGCCGGCGCGAGCGTGACCTTCCCCCGGCGCACCGTGCTCATCGCGCTGATGGGCACGTTCGCGCTCGGCAACCTGCTCTCCGCGCTCGCCCCCGACATGGGCTCGCTCATGGCCATCCGGTTCCTGACCGGGCTCCCGCACGGGGCGTTCTTCGGCGCCGCGTCCGTGGCCGGGGCCTCGATGGTCGACCGCGCCCACCGGGCGCGCGCCGTCTCGCGGGTCTTCCTCGGGCTGACCCTGGCCAACGTCGCCGGCGTCCCGCTCGGCACCCTGCTCGGCCAGGCGGCCGGCTGGCGCGCGACCTTCGCGCTCATCGGCGTCATCGGGCTGCTCGCCGTCGCCGCCGTGTGGGCGTTCGTCCCCGAGGCCGCGCCGCCGCAGGGCGGCCGGGCCGCCCTGCGGGGCGAGCTGGGGGCCATGCGGAACCCGCAGGTGCTGCTCTCCCTGGGCGCCGTCGTGTTCGGCTTCGGCGCGATGTTCGCCTGCTACAGCTACGTGACCCCGATGCTCACCGAGGTCGGCGGCTTCTCGCCGGCGGTCGTGACGCTGCTGCTCGCCGTCGTCGGGCTCGGCATGACGGCGGGCTCCGTGCTCGGCGGGCGGCTGTCCGACCGGGCGCCCGCTGAAGACCCTGTGCGGCTGCCTGGTGGCGCTCGCGGTGGTGCTCGCGACGTTCCCGCTGACCGTCGGGACGCCGTGGCTGGCGGTGGCCTCGCTGTTCGGGGCGGGGATGTTCTCGCTGGCCCTGGGCCCGGCCATCCAGACCCGGATCATGGACATCGTGGGGGAGGCCCCGACGATGGCCTCGGCCGCGATCCAGTCCGCGTCGAACGTGGCCAACTCCCTCGGGGCCTGGCTCGGCGGCATGGTGATCGCGGCCGGGTTCGGCCTGCTCGCGCCGTCGCTGGTCGGGGCGGTGCTCGCCGTCGCGGGGCTCGCGGTGCTCGTCGTCAGCGGGGGGCTGCAGGTGCACGCCCGCCGGGTGCGGCGTCACGAGGAGGCCGGCGCGCGGGAGCTGGTCCCGGCCTGAGCCCACCCCCGTCCCGCGCGAAGGGCACCCTCGGTCGATCTAGTCGACCGAGGGTGCCCTTTGCTCATCTCCGAGCCCGGCCGGTCGTTCCGGCCAGGGGCGCCCCTCGCCGCTCTATCCGACCGAAGGGTCCCCTCGCGCAGAACGGTGGCCGGCCGTCACGACGCCGTCCACCCCGACCAGCGCCCGACGGTCACCTCGATCACGGGGCCCGCCGGCGGGTCGGCGACGTGCTGCGGGTACCGCGCCCCGAGCGCCGCGCGGGCCTCGGCCAGCGCCTCGTCGTCGTCGCGCACCACGGCGTGCCCGTCGGCGCGGACCCACCACAGCGCCGACCAGTCCTCGTCGTACTCGTCGACGAGCAGGCACACCGCCGGGTCCTCGGCGATGTTCGCCAGCCGCCGCAGCGCCCGGCTCCGCTTGGGCTTGCCGTCGACCGCGATGAGCACCCGCTCGCCGGCCACGGCGAACACCACCGGCACGAGGTGCGGCACCCCGTCGCCGGAGACCGTGGCGAGCCGGGCGACGCGCGCCGCGGCGAACCGCGCCGCCGCGTCGTCCGGCCCCAGGGTCGGCACCGACTCAGCTCCCGACCAGCGGCGCCAGCTCGTCCAGCTCCTTGAGCACGGTGTCCCGGTCGCCCGAGCTGACCCCGTAGATCACCCGGTCCATCCCGACGCGGTGGTACCCCTCGATCGCCTCGGCCGAGGTCTCGGCGCCGAAGAGCGACATGGGGATCCGGCCGCGCCCGGCCTCGGCGGCCCGCTGCTGGAGCTTCTCGGCGCGCTCCGCGAACTCGTCGAGGTTGTCCGGGCCGACACGCTGGGGCATCCACTCGTCGCCGAAGTCGAGGATGCGGTCCTCGACGCCGGGCCCCATGCCGCCGACCAGCACCGGCGGGTGCGGCTCGGTCAGCGGCTTGGGCCACGCCCAGGAGCGGTCGAAGTCGACGAACTCGCCGTGGAACTCCGCCTCCTCCTCGTCCACAGCGCCTTCATGGCCTTGATCTGCTCGGCCAGCAGCCGCATGCGGGTCTTCGGGTCGGTCCCGTGGTCGGCCATCTCCTCGCGGTTCCACCCCGCGCCGACCCCGAACAGGAACCGGCCGCCGGAGAGCCGGTCGAGGCTCGCGACCTCCTTGGCGGTGTGGATCGTGTCGCGCTGGATGACCAGGCAGATGCCGGTGCCGACCTTGAGCGTCGTCGTCGCGGCGGCCGCGGCCATGAGGCCGACGAAGGGGTCGTAGGTGTGCACGTACATCCGGGGCAGGTCGCCGCCGCCGGGGTACGGCGAGGTCCGCGCGGTCGGGATGTGGGAGTGCTCGGGGAACCACAGCGAGTCGAACCCGCGGCTCTCCACCTCCTGGGCGAGGGTCGCCGGGTCGATCGAGTAGTCCGTCGGGAACATCATGATGCCGTGGTCCACGCGCCCGGAGTTCCCCGGACGCGCGCCGGGACACACCGGGGGTGCTCGGCGGGGCCGCCGTGGTCCATCATGCGCGCGTGGCCTGGGACGAGACCCTCACCGAGCAGGAGCGACGCCGTGCCCGCGAGCAGCTCGAGCAGCTGCTGGAACGTCAGGCGCGGATGGGCACGGCCGACGTCGTCACCTACCACCCGCCCGAGGCGATCGCCCAGCGCGACCTGTTCGCGCTGGCCGGCACGCACGTCGACGGCACCCAGTGGGCCGTCGGCGACTGCGACCACCGCTTCCCGCTCCAGTCGATCTCCAAGGTGTTCACCTACGCGCTGGCGCTGGAGGACAACGGGCGGGAGGCGACGCTCAGCCGGGTCGGCGTGGAGCCCTCCGGCGACCCGTTCAACTCGCTCGCCTTCGACGAGATCCACCGCCGCCCCCACAACCCGATGGTGAACGCCGGCGCCCTGGTCGCCGCGGACATCGTCGGGGGCGCGGACGTCGACGAGAAGGTCGGCCGGATCCTGGAGCGCCTGCGGATCTACGCCGGCAACCACGAGCTCGAGGTCGACGAGGAGCTGCTCGAGGCCCAGCTCGAGGACGCCGACCGCAACCTCGGCATCAGCTACTACATGCGCTCGCTCGGCATGCTCGTCGGCGAGGTCGAGGACATCCTGCGGACCTACCTCTCCGTGTGCTCGGTGCTGGTGACGACGGCCGAGCTCTCCGAGATGGGCGCGACCCTCGCCCACGGCGGCGCCAACCCGCGGACGGGGGAGCGGGCGATGGCGCGGACCTACGTCCGGGACGTCATCGGCGTGATGTTCACCTGCGGCATGTACGACGCGGCGGGCCAGTGGGCCAACGACGTCGGCATCCCGGCCAAGAGCGGGGTCTCCGGCGGGATCATGGCGAGCATCCCGAACCAGGTCGGCCTGGGGGTGTTCTCGCCCGGACTCGACCTGCACGGCAACTCGGTGCGCGGGATCAACGTCTTCCGCGAGCTCTCCGACCGCTTCGGCCTGCACATCTTCGCCGACCCGGAGGAGACCCGCCTCGGTCGCCTCGGCGGCCGGGTCTGGCCCGAACCGGAGCCGGAGCCCGAGCCGGGCGCCCTGGACCCGGAGCCGCGCGAGGACGAGACGACGACGCCGGGATGCCGGCCGAGCTGGAGGCGACGCAGGCGCGCTCCAGCGCCCGTGAGCGGTTCCCCGGGCCACCGCCGGTGGCCACGGGCGAGCCTACGGTGCCGGGCGTGGGCATCCTCGATCGCTTCCGACTCGACGACCGCGTGGCGGTCGTCACCGGCGCCTCCTCCGGGCTCGGCGCCGTCTTCGCGCGCACGCTGGCCGAGGCGGGCGCCGACGTCGTGCTCGGGGCCCGGCGGATCGAGAAGCTCGACGAGACCCGGGCGGCCGTCGAGAGCTGGGCCGCCGGGCGGTGGCCGTGCGCACCGACGTCGCCGAGCCGCAGGACTGCCAGACCCTCGATCGACGCGGCGATGACCGAGTTCGACCACGTGGACGTGCTGGTCAACAACGCCGGGATCGGCACCGCGGTGCCCGCGACCCGCGAGACGCCGGAGCAGTTCCGCGAGGTGATCGACATCAACCTCAACGGCTGCTACTGGATGGCGCAGGCGGCGGCGAAGGTCATGGCGCCGGGCAGCGCCATCGTCAACATCTCCTCGGTGCTCGGTCTCACGACGGCGGGCCTGCCGCAGGCGGCGTACTCCGCGTCGAAGGCCGGCCTCATCGGGCTCACCCGTGACCTCGCGCAGCAGTGGACCCGACGCAAGGGCATCCGGGTCAACGCGCTCGCGCCGGGCTTCTTCACCTCGGAGATGACCGACAGCTACCAGGAGGGCTACCTGGACTCCCAGCTGCCGCGGATCCTCTCCGGGCGCATCGGGGACCCCGAGGAGCTCGCCGCGGCGCTGGTCTTCCTGTGCTCCGACGCCGGGTCCTACGTCACCGGCGTGACGCTGCCGGTGGAGGGCGGCCTGCTCACCACTGACATGTGAACGCTTGTGGTCGTCAGGACGCGAAATCCGTCACACGGGCGCAGCGCCGTCGCCGCCTCGAGCAGGCTCGGGCCGTACCAGGTGAGCAGGCGGCCGCTGACCAGCGCGCACGGGGCGTCGAACGCCTCCGGCCCGTCGTCGGCGGTGAAGGCGTAGGGCTCGTCGGGCAGGACGACCAGGTCGTGCGGCGGGAGGTCCGCGAGGTCGATGCGCGGGTAGCGCTCCGAGGTGGGGCCGCCGTCGGCGAGGGCGTTGTCGACGCCGAGGCGGTCGAGGAGCGCGCCGGTGAAGGTGTCGCGCCCGATCGCCATCCACGGCCGGCGCCAGATGGGCACGATCGCGGTCCGCCGGTCGGCGTCGGCGACCCGGGGCAGGTCGGCCCACGCCTTCTCCGCGCCCTCGAGCCACGCCGGGCGCTCGAGCCCGCAGGCGGCGAGCATCCCGTCGAGGCTGGCGAACGCCCCGTCCACGGTCCGGATGTCGGTGACGTAGACGGCCAGCCCGGCGTCCCGCAGCGCCTGGAGGTCGGCCGGGCGGTTCTCCTCCTCGTTCGCGACGACGAGGTCCGGCGCGAGGGCGACGATCGCGTCGACGTCCGGGTTCTTCGTGCCGCGCACGCGCGCCGGGGGAGCGGCCCCCTCGTCGTCGAGACCGAGCGGGTGCGTGCACCAGTCGGTGACCCCGACGAGCAGGGACGGCTCGGTCACCCCGATCGCCTCGGTCAGCGAGGGGACGAGGCTCACGACGCGCCGCACGCGGGCCGGCACCGGCACGGTGTTCCCCAGGTCGTCGCGGACGGTCTCGCGGGTCGTCGGCTCGGCCATGACCCGATGGTGCCAGGGCCCGCGGCCCTCCGTGCAGGGGTCGCCGACATCACCCGGTACCGTGCGTCCCTCACACTTTCGAGGGGGCACGGATGGACCGCTGGGCGTCGGGCATCGACACCGCGTGGATGCAGCTCGAGCAGGAGACCAACCGGATGGTCGTCCACGGGGTCCTCTTCTGTGACGGCCCGGTGGATCTCGACGCGCTGCGCGCGCGGGTGCAGGAGCGGTGGGTCGACGTCTACCCCGGCTTCCGCCAGCGCCCGACCTGGCCGACCGGCTCCGTCGGCCTCGCCCGCTGGGTGGACGCCCCGCCCGACCTCACCGCGCACGTCACGACGATGGCCCTGGACGCGCCGGGCGACGACGCGACGTTGGCGCGCCGCCTCGGTGAGCTGATGTCGAACCCGCTGCCCACCGACCGGCCGTGGTGGCGGATCGAGCTGGTCACCGGGTACGCGGGGGGCTCGGCCGTGCACGTGGCCATCCACCACGGGCTCGCCGACGGCGTCGCGCTCAGCCACCTCTTCCACGCCCTCGCCGACGCGGTGCCGGACCCGCGGACGCCCGCCGCGTACGCCGCGCCGCCGCGGGAGTCGCGGGCGGTGCACGACCTGCGGCTGATGCGCCGGGAGGTCCGCGACCGGGCCTCGTCGCTGTGGGCGACGGTCAAGCGCTCCGGGACCCCCGAGGGCGCCTCGGAGCTCGTCGCGACCGGCCGGGCCGTGACGTCCTCGGCGAAGCTCCTGGCTCGGCCGCCGCGGGAGAAGCCGTCGCCGCTGCAGGGCAGGCCCGGGGTGGCCAAGGCGGCCCGCTGGACCTCGGACGTGTCCCTGGACGCGGTGAAGGCGGCGGGCAAGGCCGCGGGCGGCAGCGTCAACGACGTCGTCTGCGCCGCGATCGCCGGTGCGCTGCGGACCTACCTCGGCGACGCCGACGTGCCCCGCCTGCGCGCGGTGATGCCCACGAACCTGCGCCCGCTCGACCGGCCGATCTCCGCCGAGCTCGGCAACGAGTTCGGCCTCGTCCTGCCCCCGATGCCCACCGACGAGCCCGACCCCGCGCGCCGCGTCGAGCGCATGCACCACGCCATGGCGACGATCAAGCGCACCAACCAGGCGCTGGCCAGCTTCTCCGGGATCGCGGCCGCCGGGATCGGGACGCCGGCGCACACGCAGAACCTGGTGGGGCGCTACGCGCGGGCCGCGTCCCTGATCATCTCCAACGTCCCCGGCCCGCTCGAGGAGCTGACGCTCGGCGACGTCCGGGTGCGCGACCTGATGTTCTGGGTGCCGTGCTCGGGCAACCTCGGGCTCGGGGTCTCGGTGCTCTCCTACGCGGGCCGGGTCCGGCTCGGGGTCGACGCGGACCTCGGGCTGCTCGGCGGCGAGGAGGGCGTCGACCGGTTCACCGCCGCCCTCGACGCCGAGCTGACGCGGCTGTAGCCCGGTCTCACGCGAGCGGGCGGCGCCCGCGGTGGAACCACTGGTCCTTGGCGAGGACGACGAGCCCGCCGAGCACCACCACGAGCGCCATGTCGCCGCCGAGCCGCTGCAGCCCCTCGAGCACGAGCCCGAGGTCCCAGGACACCACGCCCATCCCGAGCACCCCCGCCGCCGGGACGAGGGCCAGGGCGATGAGGGCGCCCGCGAGCACCGCCTCGCGGAACGAGGTCACGATCACCAGCCCGGCGAGTGGCGCCGGCCGCGGCGACGAGCCAGTCCGCGGAGGTGGGGTCGATGATCAGGTGCATGCCCTCGCTGCTCGCGAGGGTCTTCGGGGAGGCCATCCCCAGGGCGCGCAGCACGACGAACGCGAGCCCGCCGCCCGCCGCCAGGAGCAGGTAGCCGACCACGATCGAGACGACGGCCCGCCGGATCGCGTAGCCGCTGCGCCGGACGAGGGCCACGCCGAGCATCGCCACCGGCTCGAAGGCGGGCGCGAGCACCGCGCAGGCGGCGAGGGCGAGCGCCTGGGGCACCGGCGGGGAGAGCAGACCCGCGACGGCGATCGCGCCGCCCAGGACCATGAGCACGAGGAAGTTCACCGAGAGCCGGCCGTGGTGGCGCAGCGAGCGCTCGAACTCCTCCCAGGGGGTCTCGTCGGCGTCGTCGTCGATCGCCCCCTGCGCCCCGGTGGCGACGATGCTCGAGGTCCCGCCGGTCGCGACGGCGATCGGGGCCGTACTCCTGGGCGTGCGAGGCGGCGGCGAGGACGTCGTCGATCGACCGGTTGAGGGCGTGCACGGTGACGACGTCGCCGGGCGGCTTGATGCCCGAGTCGCGTTCCACCGACAGCGCGAGCACGCCCTCGATCTTCTCGAGTGCCGCCAGCGTCTCGTCGGTGGCCTCCGACGGCAGGACCATCTCGACGGTGTGGTGCACGTCGTCCTCCCTCGCCCGTTCCGGTGCGCCGCCGATCGACGATCGGACGCGCGGGCACTACCCGACTCGGGACGAATCGCACACTCCGTTCACGCCGCGGCCGTGGCGCATCCGGGTCAGTACTCGGTGACGCCCGCGTCCGGCGCGATCTCGTGCGCGGTGACGTACCGCGACTCGTCGGAGGCGAGGAAGAGGACGGTGTCGGCGACGTCCTCGGGCGCGGTGATCGCGACCGGCAGCATGTTCGTGAACATGGCGCCCGGCCGCGGGTTCTCCGCCATGGCCTGGCCGATCGCCTCCTGGATCGCCCCGCTGCCCATCCCGGTCGCCACGCCGGTCGGGTGCACGCTGTTCACGCGGATCGAGTGCTGGGCGAGCTCCGCGGCGAACGCCTTCGCCATGCCGCGCACCGCCCACTTGCTCGTCGTGTACGGGACCATGAACGGCTGGACCTTCAGGCCCGCCGCGGAGCTGATGACGATCACCGAGCCGCCGCCCGCGGTCACCAGGTGCGGGGCGCCGACCATGATCGTGTTCCAGACCCCGGTGACGTTGACGTCCAGGGTGTCCCGGAAGATCTCCGGGGTCACCCGGTGCCAGGAGCGCGGGATGCAGATGCCGGCGTTGGCGACGACGACGTCCAGGCGGCCCAGCTCGGCCACGGCCCCGTCGACGACCGCACGCATCGCGTCGAGGTCGCGCACGTCGACCTGTCCCGGGATCGCGCGCCGGCCGGTGGCCTCGACGAACCGGACGGTCTCCTCGAGCTCGTCGGGCGTGGCCGACGCGTAGTCGACGCCCGGGAGCGGGCCGCAGACGTCGACCACGACGACGTCGGCGCCCTCCTGCGCCAGCCGCACGGCGTCGGCCCGCCCCTGACCGCGCGCCGCCCCGGTGACCAGGGCGACCTTGCCCGCGACCCGCCCCGCCATGTGCGCTCCCGTGTCCTCGGTGATCTCCCGGCACCCGCCGCGCGGGAAACTACCCCCGCTCAGGTCGGGCGTCGCGGTCGCGCAGTTCCCCGCCGACCCGGCAGGGCGAGGGCTGGTCGGGATCGAAGCTGGGGGCAGTGCCGGCCGCGTGACCGCCGGGCTGCTCCGCCGGGGTGACCGCCGACGGCCCGGTCGCCGCCGCGCATCGCGGACGTCGCCGCGGAGCGGACCGGCCGTCCGTGCGGAGTGTGTCGTCCGACGGGCTGATGGTGACGGCGATCACATCACGCGCCGTCACACTGGGTCCTCCGACGACACCGACGAGAGGTGATCCCCATGGTCATGAGCCCGGCCCAGTTCGACGAGACGTGGACCGCCCGCTTCAACGCCGCCGACCTCGAGGGGCTGCTGAGCCTCTACGAGACCGACGCGATGCTCGTCGAGCCCGGCGGCAAGCCGCTCGTCGGGCAGGACGCGATCCGTGGCTTCCTGGAGGGCTTCTTCGCGATGTCCCCCCGGATCGATCTGCGCACCGCCGCGATCCTCGAGCGGGACACCGACGCGGTCGTCTACTCGAACTGGACGATGACCGGCACCGGACCGGACGGCCCGATCGCGATGGAGGGCCGTTCGACCGTGCTGCTGCGCAAGCAGGCCGACGGGTCCTGGCTGTCCGCGATCGACGACCCCCTGAGCCAGGGGTGATCAGGTGCGCTCCGCGCTCGTGAGCAGAAAATGCGGTCATCACCGCACTTTCTGCTCACGAGCCGAAGGCACCTACATGGACCGCCGGTACTGCCCGCCCACCTCGAAGAACGCCTCGGTGAGCTGGCCGAGCGAGCACACCCGGGCGGCGCTCATCAGCTCGGCGAACACGTTCTCCCCGGCGGTCGCGGCGTCCTGCAGGCGCCGGATCGCCTCGGCCGACTCCGAGGAGTGCCGGGCCTGGAAGTCGTCGAGGCGGGCGAGCTGGGAGGACTTCTCCTCCTCGGTCGCGCGGGAGAGCTCGATCTCCTTCTGCGACTCCGGGTCCTCGGCGCCGGCGGGCGGCAGGAAGGTGTTGACGCCGACGATCGGCAGCGAGCCGTCGTGCTTGCGGCCCTCGTAGAGCATCGACTCGTCCTGGATCTTGCCGCGCTGGTAGCCGGTCTCCATGGCGCCCAGCACGCCGCCGCGCTCGGCGATGCGGTCGAACTCGGCGAGCACGGCCTCCTCGACGAGGTCGGTGAGCTCCTCGATCACGAAGGACCCCTGCAGCGGGTTCTCGTTGAGCGAGAGGCCCCACTCCCGGTTGATGATCAGCTGGATCGCCAGGGCCCGGCGCACCGAGGCCTGCGACGGCGTGGTGACGGCCTCGTCGTAGGCGTTGGTGTGCAGCGAGTTGGCGTTGTCGTAGAGCGCGCAGAGCGCCTGCAGCGTCGTGCGGATGTCGTTGAACTGCATCTCCTGCGCGTGCAGGGACCGGCCCGAGGTCTGCACGTGGTACTTGAGCTTCTGCGAGCGCTCGTTCGCGCCGTAGCGCTCGCGCATCGCGACCGCCCAGATCCGGCGCGCGACTCGGCCGATCACCGAGTACTCGGCGTCCATCCCGTTGGAGAAGAAGAACGACAGGTTCGGGGCGAAGTCGTCGATGGCCATCCCGCGGGCGAGGTAGGACTCGACGTAGGTGAACCCGTTGGCGAGGGTGAACGCGAGCTGCGAGATGGGGTTCGCCCCGGCCTCGGCGATGTGGTAGCCGGAGATCGAGACGGAGTAGAAGTTGCGCACCTTGTGCGCGATGAACCACTCCTGGATGTCGGCCATCATCCGCAGCGAGAACTCGGTCGAGAAGATGCAGGTGTTCTGGCCCTGGTCCTCCTTGAGGATGTCGGCCTGCACCGTGCCGCGGACGTTCGCGACGGCGTGCGCGACGAGCTCCTCGCGCTCCGACGACGACGGGTCCCGGCCCTCGGTCTCGACGAACGTGTCGACGACCTGGTCGATCGCGGTGTTGAGGAAGTAGGCCAGCATCGTCGGCGCCGGGCCGTTGATCGTCATCGACACCGAGGTCGTCGGGGAGGTCAGGTCGAACCCGGAGTAGAGCACCTTCATGTCGTCGAGCGTCGCGATCGAGACGCCCGAGGTGCCGACCTTGCCGTAGACGTCCGGGGGAGTGGCGGGGTCGCGGCCGTAGAGGGTGACCGAGTCGAACGCCGTGGAGAGCCGCTTGGCCGGCGAGTCCTCCGAGAGGTACCGGAAGCGGCGGTTGGTGCGGAACGCGTCGCCCTCGCCGGCGAACATGCGGGCCGGGTCCTCGCCCTCGCGCTTGAACGCGAACACCCCGGCGGTGAACGGGAAGTGCCCCGGGAGGTTCTCGCTGCGCAGGAACCGCAGCACCTCCTCGTCGGCGCCGTAGCGCGGGAGCGCCACCCGGTTGACCTTCGAGCCGGAGAGCGTCTCGCGCGTGAGGACCGTGCGCAGTTCCTTGTCGCGGACGTGCACCACGAGCTCGTCGCCCGCGTAGTCCTCCTTGGTCTGCTCCCAGCCGTCCAGGAGCTCCGCGGCCTCGCGGGGCAGCGCGCGCTCGGCCTCGTCGAGGACCGCGGGCAGCTCGCCGGCGTCCCGGTCGCCGAGGGCCTCGCGGGCCTGGCGCAGCGCCGCCCGGCGGCGGGCCGCGACGACCATCGACTCGGTCTCGTCGTGGTAGTCGCGCACGGCGGCGGCGATGTCGGCCAGGTAGCGCTCGCGCTCGGCGGGGATGGCCGAGCCCCGGAACGTCGAGACCGCCGTGTCGGGGATCGCGAGGCGGCCCTCGCCCGCCGCGAGGCCGTGCTCGCCGAGCAGCGCGATCAGCTTCCCGTAGAGCGCGGTCACGCCCTCGTCGTGGAAGGTCGCCGCGCTGGTCCCGAAGACGGGCATGTCCTCCCACGAGGACCCGAAGGCCTCGCGGTTGCGCAGCAGCTGGCGGGCGACGTCGCGGCGGGCGTCGTCGCCGCCGCGGCGCTCGAACTTGTTGATCGCCACGACGTCGGCGAAGTCGAGCATGTCGATCTTCTCGAGCTGCGAGGCGGCGCCGAACTCCGGCGTCATGACGTAGAGCGAGACGTCGGCGACGTCGACGATGCCCGCGTCGCCCTGCCCGATCCCCGGGGTCTCGACGATCACGAGGTCGGCCCCCGAGGCCCGCAGGACGGCGAGGACGTCGGCGAGGCGCTCGGGCAGCGCGGTGCCGGACCCGCGGTTGGCCATCGAGCGGAAGGTGATCGGGCCCCCGAGGGCGTTCATCCGGATGCGGTCGCCGAGCAGGGCGCCGCCACCCCGACGGCGGGTCGGGTCGACCGCGAGCACGGCGACCCCGAGCTTGTCCTCGCGGTCCATGCGCGCGCGCCGGACGAGCTCGTCGGTGAGGCTGGACTTCCCGGAGCCGCCGGTGCCGGTGATGCCGAGCACCGGGACGTGGCGCTCGGCGTTCGCGGCGTCGACGCGCTCGCGGACCTCGGCGGGCAGCGTCCCGGACTCGGCCATCGTCACCGCCCGCGCGACCACCGCGCGCTCACCGGTGAACAGCCCCTCCCAGGACGGGGGCGCCTGCGCCGCGAGGTCCTCGTCGCACTCGCGGATGATCGTGTTGATCATCCCGGGCAGCCCGAGGGTCTGGCCGTCCTGCGGGGAGAAGATGCGCGACACCCCGTGGGCGTGGAGCTGGTCGATCTCGCGCTGGACGATGACGCCGCCGCCCCCGCCGTACACCCGCACGTGCCCGGCGCCGCGCTCGCGCAGCAGGTCCACCAGGTACGTGAAGTACTCGACGTGCCCGCCCTGGTAGGAGCTGATCGCGACGGCGTGCGCGTCCTCCTCGACGGCGGCCGAGACCACGTCGTCCACCGAGCGGTCGTGCCCGAGGTGGATCACCTCGGCGCCCTGGCGCTGGAGGATCCGCCGCATGATGTTGATCGCCGCGTCGTGGCCGTCGAAGAGGCTGGCCGCGGTGACCACGCGGATCGGGTTGCTCGGCACGTGGAGCTCGCTCGATGACTCGGCCATGGCGTGGATCGTCCCTCGCTGCTCGCGGAGGCGCCGGGATGACGCCGTCCTCCAATATAGTAGGACGTCCGACTATTCGGGGAACTCCGTGCGCTCCGCCACGTACTGCAGCAGCCCGACGAGCGTCCCCGCCCCGAGCAGCTCGCCCGCCGCGGCGAGCCGGACGACGTCGGACACCGGCACCCAGCGGGCCCGGCCCGGCTCGTGGCGGTCGAGCGGCTCGTCGCTGCGCTCGGCGTCGCGCCAGAGGTGGACGTGCACGGTCGTCGACACGCCGCCGGGAAGGGGCTCGAAGTCGATGAGCGGCCGGCCCGGTCCCCGCGGCCGCCAGCCGGTCTCCTCCGCGGCCTCACGGGCGGCGGCCACCCGGGGCTCCTCGCCGTCGTCGACGCCGCCGCCGGGCAGCTCCCATCCGTACCGGTTCACCGGATAGCGGTAGGTCCGGAGCATGAGCACCTCCTCGCCCGACTCCCCGTCGCGCACGACGAGCGCGATCGCCACCCGCGGCAGGTGGACGATCGGGTAGTCGAACCGGTCGCCCTCGGGCGCGGTGACGTCGTGGACCTCGACGCGGACCCCGGCGTCGTCCGCGGGACCGTCGGCGGCCCAGGCCGTGGTCGTCTCGTGGGTGGTCCACGAGTCTGCCGGAGTCAACCCGGTCGATTCTGTCTCCGGCCGCGACGGGGAGTCGTGATCATCACCCGTTTCGGTGATCCCGCGGGGCGCCTGGGTGTTCACGAGGTCACGCTCGGGTATCAAGCAGGTCCGACCGACCGGTCGGAGAGAAACGAGGGAGTTTCATGATCGTCCTCGGCGTCATCCTCATCATCATCGGATACGTGACCGGTATCTCGATCCTCTACACCATCGGCGCGATCCTGGCCGTCATCGGCCTGATCCTGACCATCCTCGGTGCCGTCGGTCGTGGTGTGGGCGGCCGCAAGACGTACTTCTAGCCGCGTGGGCGTCGTCCCGCCCGCCCCTGGCGAGAGGGGCGGGCGAGCCGGCCCGTGCCACGGTGCGTCAGCGACCGTGGCGGAGTTCAGCCAGATCTAGAGCAGGGCGCGCACCACGTCCGCGGCCGCCGCGGCCGTGGCCCGGCGGAAGTGCACGCCGGCCCAGAGGTGGACGCGGTCGGTGTCGCCCGCGGCCGCTGCCGCGGCGCGCATCGGCCGGGTCAGGTGGTGCACCTCGGGATAGGCCGACGGCGCGGCGGCGCCGTGCTCGACGGCGAACCGCGTGGTCAGCGCCCGCGCCGGCCGCCCGGTGTAGGCGCGGGTGATGACGGTGCCGGAGAACGACGGGTCGGCGAGCGCCCCGCGGTGGGTGGCCGAGGTGCCGGCCTCCGGGCAGCGCAGCAGGGCCGTCCCGACCTGGACGGCCACCGCGCCCGCCCCGAGCGCGCGCCGGGCCGTCGCGGCGTCGGCGATGCCGCCCGCGGCGACCAGCGGCAGCGTCGTCGCCGGCCCGATCGCGGCGAGCAGGTCGACGGTGTCCGTGTCGTTCGGGTCGGCCGCCGCGTCGTGGGTGCCCCGGTGCCCGCCCGCCTCGCTGCCCTGCACGCACAGCCCGTCGAACCCGGCGTCGGCGGCGGCCCGGGCCTCCTCGACGCTGGTCACGGTGGCGACGAGCGCGGCCCCGGTGGCCCGCAGGGCGGCGAAGCGGTCCGGGTCGGGCAGCGCGAACGTCACGCTGATCGCGTGCGGCGGGTCCGCGGCCAGCACGGCGATCTTGGCGTCGAGCGCCGCGCCCGCGTCCGGGTCGATGGCCGGATGGGGGTCGCCGAGTTCCGCGCCGACGGCCGCGGCCTCCGGCGCCAGCCGCCGCCCGTAGGCCTCGACGGCGGCATCGCGGCGCCGCTGCTCACGGTCCGACCGCGGGCTCGTCGGCGGCAGGAAGAGGTTCACGCCGAACGGCTTCGTCGTGCGCCCGCGCAGTTCGGCGAGCTGCGCGGCGAGCTTCTCGGCCGTCAGGTAACCGGCCGCGAGGTAGCCGTAGCCGCCGGCCTCGGCGACCGCGGCGACGAGCTCCGGGGTCGACGGGCCACCCGCCATCGGCGCGGCCACCACCGGGACCGCGCCGGCGCCCTCGGCTCTCACGGGTGGACCCGGCCGCGTCGCGTCCCGGCCCGCCGAGCGGACGGCACCCTCGCTGCGTCTACGCGCGCGACCGGCGCGGTCGCTCGGTGCCGTCGGCCCCGAACCGGAACTCGCCCGCCGCCTCCCACGGCCCGCCACGGTAGTGCCACAGGGCGAGCGCCTCGACGAGGGTGTCGTACGGCACGTGGCCGGCCCGCACGCTCGCGAGGGTCCGGCGGGCCTCGTCGGGCTCGACCTTGTTCTGGATGGTCACGTGCGGGCGCCAGGGGCGGGCGTCCTGCGCGGTGAGGACGGCGCGGAACTCGTCGGCGATCGCGGCCCGGACCTCCTCCAGCACCGGGCGAGGGCATCCGGTACGCCACGCCGCGACCCAGGCCGAACGGCTCCCCGACGGTGATCCCGGGTCGCGCGCGGCCGGCCGTGAGGCGCCCGAGTGCGGCGGCGACCTCGCCCTCGCGGTCGCCGGGCAGCGCGTGGAAGAGGGTCAGGTGCGCCCCGACCTGCAGCCGCGCGGCGGGGAAGAACCGGCGGCGGGCGGCGTCGAGGTCGTCCTGGGCGGCCGCCTCGAGGACGGCGCTGATGATCAGGGGGTTCGCGGTCGGCCGGTCGGTCACGGCTGCGCCAGCCAGGCCGCCGGGTCGTCCCACGCCGCGAGGGTGCGGCGGGTGTGGACCTCGCGGCGCTCGCCGGTGCGCGGGTCCGGCCAGGCCAGGGTGGTGGCGAGCAGCTGCAGCGGGGTGCGGAAGTCGTCGAGGGGCACGTCGCGCAGCTCCGGGTAGAACGGGTCGCCGAGGATCGGGACGCCGAGCGAGGCCAGGTGCAGGCGCAGCTGGTGCGTCCGCCCGGTCAGCGGGGTGAGGCGGTAGCGGGCGATCGGGCCGAGGCGGGCGTCGTCGCGGTGCTCGAGCAGCTCGACGCGGGTCTCGGCGTTCGGCTCCCCGGGGACCTCCGCCGCGGTGACCACCCCGCGCTCCTTCGTGATGCGCGAGCGGACCGTCGTCGTCGTGGGGAGTCCGGCGTCGTACCGGGTGACCGCGGTGTAGGTCTTCTCGACCCGGCGGTCCCGGAACAGGTTCTGGTAGCTCCCGCGGGCCTCACGCCGCACCACGAACAGCACCAGCCCCGCCGTCACGCGGTCGAGCCGGTGGGCGGGGGAGAGGTCGGGCAGGCCGTGCTCGTCGCGCAGCCGGACCAGGGCGGTCTCCCGGACGTGGCGCCCGCGCGGGATCGTCGCGAGGAAGTGCGGCTTGTCGGCCACCAGCACGTCGTCGTCGCGGTGCACCACCTCGATGCCGAACGGCACCGGGGCCTCGTCGGGCAGGTCGCGGTGGAACCAGACCGAGCCGCCGCTGACGTAGGGCGCGTCCGCGGGCAGCGGGCCGTCGGCGTCGTGGAAGCGGCCGGCCGCGAACATCGCGTCCACCTCGGCGGCGGCGAGCGGGACGCGGGTGACGACGTGGTCCCGGATCGTCGCCCAGTGATCCGACACCGGCAGCCGCATCCGCGCCGGGTCGAGCCCGAGGCGGGGCGGGAGCGAGGTCGGCGGGCGCATCGGTGTCAGTGTGCCGTCAGTGCCCGACGAGCGCGTCCGACACGATCTTGCGCTGGATCTCCGACGTGCCCTCGAAGATCGTGGTCAGCCGGGCGTCGCGCCAGTAGCGCTCCACCGAGTACTCCGTCGTGTAGCCGTTGCCGCCGAAGATCTGCAGTGCCTGGCCCGTCACCTGCTCGGCGGTCTCCGAGGCGACCAGCTTGGCCTGCGAGGTCGCGACGTCCGCGGGCTCGCCGGCGTCGACGAGCCACGCCGCGTGCATCCACAGCTGCCGCGCCGCCTCGACCTGCGCCGACATCTCCGCGATCGCGTGCCGGATCACCTGCTGGTCGCCGATCGGGTGCCCGAACTGCACCCGCTGCCGGCAGTAGGCGACGGCGTCCTCCAGCGCGCCCCGCGCGAGCCCGACCGCCCGTGCCGCCGTCTGCACCCGCGCCGGTCCGAGCCAGCGCAGGCTGTCCTTGAACCCCTGGCCCTCCGGCCTGCCCGGTGTCCTGCAGCGCGTCGGCCGGGACCCGCAGGCCGTCGAAGCGCAGCTCCCACGTCGTGAGCCCGTAGTAGCCGATCTTGTCGATCGGGGTGCCGGAGACGTGCTCCGGGAACGAGCCCCGGTCCTTCTCGACGAGGAAGAGCTCGAGCCCGTCGGAGCGGCCCTCGCCCTCGCGGGGCGGCCGGGTCCGGGCGAGCAGGTGCAGGAAGTCGGCGCGCCCTCGAGGTTCTTCCGGCTCCAGGTCACCGCGGTGACCCTTCCCGACGACCGGGGCCGGCGCGACCCACGGCGCACACCCGGTCGCCGGCGTCACGGCGAGGGAGTCTGTGCTCGGCGAACGGATCTTCCCGGGGAGCGCAGCGACTCCCTGATCTTCCCGCGACCTCCTCAGAGATGCCGGGCGGCCTCGACGGCCCGACGGATGGCGATCACGGCCCGGTCCCGCTCGGCGACCAGCGTCGCGAAGTCCCGGTCACCCGCCTCGGCCACGGTGCCCGCGACCACCGCGTCGCGCAGTTCGGGCAGTCAGCTCCGGCGCCGCCAGCCGGGTCCACGGGGCGAGCAACGACGGGCCGAAGTGGTCGAGCATGTGCGCCATCCCGCCCTCGCCGCCCGCGAGGTGGAACGTCAGGCACGGGCCGTGCACCGGCCAGCGCAGGCCCGGCCCGTCGGTGACGGCGGCGTCGATCTGGTCGACCGTGGCGTCGCCGTTCGCGACCATGTGCAGGGCCTCGCGCCAGAGCGCCTCCTGCAGCCGGTTGGCCACGAACCCGGGCACCTCCCGGTCCATCGTGATCACCGACTTGCCGAGCCCGCGGTAGAACGCCGCGGCCGCCGCCACGACGCCGGGATCGGTCGCCTCGCCGCCGACGACCTCGACCAGCGGGATCAGGTACGGCGGGTTGAACGGGTGCCCGACGACCAGCCGGGACGGGTCCGCCGCCTCGGTCGCCATCTCGGTCATGGGGAAGCCGGAGGTGGAGCTCGCGACGACCACGTCGTCACCCGTCGCCGCGGCGAGGTCGGCGAGCAGCGACCGCTTGAGGGCGAGGTCCTCGGGGGCGGACTCCTGGACGAAGGCGGCGTCGCGGACCGCGTCGGGCAGCGAGGCCGCCACCCGGAGCCCGCCCCAGCCCTCGTCGGGGAGGCCGAGTGCGTTCAGCGCCGGTCGCGCCGCCTCGACCGTGCGACGCAGCCGGGCCTCGGCGTCGGGCGCCGGGTCCCACGCGACGACGTCGTGGCCGTGGGCGAGGAAGAACGCCGTCCACCCGCCGCCGATGACGCCGGCGCCGATGCAGGCGATCACCGGCGGCAGCCCGAAGATCTCCCGGGCCCGGTCGGGCGTGGCGACGGTCGACCCCAGGCCCTCGACGATGTCCACGGCCCGCTCGACGAGCGCGGCGTTGGTCGCCTTCACCCCGCGCGCGAGGTACAGGTTGTCCTCGAGCCCCACCCGCGCGTGCCCGCCGAGCAGCACCGACTGCGCGACCCACGGCAGCTGGTCGCGCCCGAGGGCGAAGGAGGTGAACTGCGACGCCGTCGGGGAGCAGGTTGACCATCGCGGCCAGCAGGCCCGGGTCGGCCGGGGCGCCGTAGGGGACGCCCATGCACAGCTGCACCAGGCCGGGGGCGTCGATGAGGCCCTCGGCGATCAGCTCGGTGGCGAACCAGAGCTGGCCGGTGTCGAAGATCTCCAGCTCGGGCGTCACCCCGAGCTCCTGGAACCGCTTCGCGCCGGTGCGCAGCATGTCGGGGGTGGAGACGTAGAGCGCGGAGCCGTCGCCGAAGTTGTACGACCCGCAGTCCAGCGTCGCGATGTCCGGGAGCAGCTCCTCCACGTGCGGCAGCCGGTCCAGGGCGTTGACCAGGTCGGTCCCGTCGACCGGCTTGAGCGGGTCCTCCTGGTCGATCACGAGGTCGCCGCCCATGCCCGCGGTGAGGTTGAGGACGACGTCGACGCCGCTGTCCCGGATGAGGCGGACCGCCTCGCGGTAGAGGGCGACGTCGCGCGACCCGCGTCCGGTCTCGGGGTGCCGGACGTGCACGTGGACGACGGCGGCCCCGGCGCGTGCCGCGGCGACGGCGTCGTCGGCGATCTGCCGCGGGGTGACCGGCACGTGCGGGCTCTTGCCGACGGAGTCGGCGGCGCCGGTCAGCGCGCAGGTGATGACGACGTCGCGCGTCCTGGCCCGGGTCATGGGGTGTCTCCTCGGCGGATCGTGTGGTCGACGAAGTCGTGCAGGGCGGCGCGCATCTCGGCGGGGGTGGCGGCCCGCGTCATGACCCCGACGCCGAGGCCGTCCACGAGGGCGGTCAGCTGCCGGGCCCGCAGCTCCTGGTCACCCGGGCGGAAGACCCCGGCGGCCACGCCGTCGGTCAGGGTCATCAGGACGGTGCGGAACCAGCGGTCCTGGGCCTCGCGGTAGAGCGCGCGCCGGTGCTGCTCGTCGGGGGCGGTGTCGAGGACGGCCTCGACCCAGACCTGCATCCAGATCGACCACTCCGGCTCGAGCACCGGCCCCTCGGGCATCTGCAGCTCGAGGAGGCGCAGGAGCCGGGCGTACGGGTCGGCGAGGTCGGCCAGCGCGGCGGACTGCCGGTCGAACGCGAGCTCGACGTTGTGGCGCAGCGCCTCGCCGAGCAGGGCGTCCTTGCCGGGGAAGTGGTAGTGCACGGCGGCGCTGCTGGTGCCCGCGGCCGCGGCGACGTCGGCGACCCGGACCTGGTGGTAGCCGCTGCCGGGCGATGAGCGTCCAGGCCGCGTCGAGGATCCGCTTGCGGGCACCGTCGGGGTCGTCGGTCCGGGCCGGGGTGATCGACGGCGCGGGCGTGGCGGTGACCGCGGGGCGATCGCCGTGGACGAGCTCGGCGAGCGGGACGTCGGCCCGCCGGCTGATCGCGGCCAGCTCGTCGGTGGTGAAGCGGCGCCGGCCGGCGAGGGACTTCGACAGCTTCGTCTCGTCGAGCCCGATCGCGGCGGCGAACTCGCGCCGGGTCGCCCCGGTCCGCCCGATGGCGCGGCGCACCCGCTCGGCGATCTCGTCGGTCACGGCCGGGGACGCTACGGCCGGTCTTGCCGTGATCGCAAGGCTGGCTGACCGATCAGTCAGTCCGAGTGGACCGTCTCGGTCCCGATCGCAGCCCTGGAGGTCCACCCGACGGGCTGCGAGACTCCGACGATGGCCTACGCGAACGACGTCGGCGGGATGCACGGGTTCGGCGAGCTCCCCGAGGGGGGCGGGCCCACCTTCGGGTCGGTGTGGGAGGCGCAGACGTTCGTGCTGAACCAGGCGTTCGTCGCGGCCGGCGCGTACACGCTCGACGAGTTCCGGGCGACGATGGAGCGGATCCCGCCGGCCGAGTACTACGCGATGCCCTACTACGAGCGCTGGCTGACCGCGCTCGAGCACCTGGTGGGGGAGCAGCCGTGAGCTTCGGGGTCGGCGACCGGGTGCGGGTCCGGACGATGAACCCACCCGGCCACAACCGCGCGCCGCGGTACGTGCGGGGCCGCGTCGGGGAGGTCGTCCGGCACGTCGGCGACGGCCGGTTCCCCGACGAGTCCGCGGTCGTCGGCGCCGCGGCGCACCGGGAGGACATCGTGACCGTCGCGTTCGCCGGGCCGGAACTGTGGGGCGCGGACGCGCACACCGGCGACCGGGTGCACGTCGACCTCTTCGTGAGCTACCTGGAGGAGCCGTGACCGGCCACCACCGCAACGGCGAGCTGCAGGCGCGGGTGAACCGCCTGCTCGACCTGGCCGAGGCCCGCGGGGTGATCACCCGGGACGAGGTCGACGCGCGGATCGAGGCGTACGGCGACCGGGTCACCGCCCGGAACGGCGCGGAGATGGTGGTGCGCGCCTGGAACTCGCCGGAGTACCGCGAGCGGCTGCTGGCCGACGCCGGGGCGGCCGCGGCGGAGCTGGGTCACGCCGGGGGCGGGTACAGCTCCGACATCCGGCTGCACGCGGTGGCGAACACGCCCGACGTGCACCACGTCGTCGTCTGCACGCTGTGCTCCTGCTACCCGCTGGCGTGGCTGGGCCCGCCGCCGGCCTGGTACAAGAGCGAGGCCTACCGGTCGCGGGTGGTCCGGGACCCGCGCGGGGTGCTGCGCGAGTTCGGGCTCGTCCTGCCGAACACCACCGAGGTCCGGGTGTGGGACGCCAGCGCCGAGGCGCGCTACCTCGTCGTGCCGATGCGCCCCGAGGGGGCGGAGTCGCTCTCCGAGGCCGAGCAGCTCGACCTCGTGACGCGGGACTGCCTCATCGGCACGGCGGTCCCGACGGTGCCGGTGCAGGTCTAGGGAGGAGATCATGACGAAGCGGGAGCTCGCGGGCCGGACGCTGGTCGGGCTGGTCAGCGCGATGACGGCCGGTGGTGCCCTGGCCGCCGACGCCCTCGTCCCGACGACCGCGCGGCAGCACCTGCGCAACCCGCGCTGGCCGGGGCACGCCAAGTTCCACGACGCCCAGTACATCGTCATGAGCGTCCTGCTGGGCGGGCTCGGGCTCCGGCTCGTCACCTCCTCCCGCGGCGACCCGGACCGCAACCTCCTCGCGGCCGCGGCGATCTCGTCCACGCCCTGGCTGGGCATGTACGGCGCCGCCGCCTTCCCGGGCACGGCCCTGGTCGACGAGGAGTTCGACGTCCCGAAGGTCCTCGGCCTGGACCCCAACCTGTTCGTGGCGACCAGCTGCCTGGCCGCGCTCGCGGCCGGCGTCGGGCTGGCCCGGTCGGCGTCCTGAGCCGGCTCCCTCCCGACCGGCCAGGAGGCCGCATGACCGTGTCCGACCCCGCCGGGCTCGACGCCCCGGGCAAGGCCCGCGCGCTCCACGAGGCGCGGCGCACCCGCGTCCCGATCGCGCCGTTCACCGACGCCGACCCGACGATGGGGATGGCCGAGGGCTACGCGGTCCAGCGCGAGCTGCTGGACCTCCTGCTCGCGGACGGGGACCGCGTCGTCGGCCGCAAGGTCGGGCTCACGTCGCGGGCGATGCAGCAGGTGATCGGCGTCGACTCGCCCGACCACGGGCCGGTGCTCGCCTCGACGGTCTACCGCGACGGCGACGCCGTGCCGCTCGACCGCTTCATCGCCCCCCGGGTCGAGGCGGAGATCGTGTTCGTCATGGGCGAGCGGCTGCTCGGCCCGGGCGTCGGCCCGACGGACGCGGCCCGGGCGGTCGCCGGGGTGGCGGCGTCGATGGAGATCGTCGACTCCCGCATCGCGGACTGGCGGATCCGCCTCGCCGACACCGTCGCCGACCTCGCCTCCAACGGTGCGGTGGCGGTGTCCTCGCGCGTGGTGCCGCTCGCGGGCCTGGACACCCGCCTGATCGGGATGACGCTCACCCGCAACGGCGAGCTGGTCGACACCGGCGCGGGCGCCGCGGCGCTGGGCGACCCGCTGGCGGTGGTCGCGTGGCTGGCGAACGTGCTGGGCGAGCACGGGGTGGCGCTGGAGCCGGGGCACCTCGTGATGACGGGGGCGCTGCACGCGGCGGTGCCGCTGGCCGCGGGCGAGGTGTACCGGGCGGAGTTCGACCGGCTGGGGCCGGTGTCGATCCGCGTGACGGCGGGTCCCGAGGGCGAGGTGGCGGCGTGACGGACGTGCACGAGCTGGCGGCGCGACTGTCGAAGGCGGTCGCCGAGCGGACGGCGATCGAGCCGCTGACCGACGAGGTCCCGGAGCTCGACCTCGAGACCGGCTACGCCGTGCAGCGGGTCCTGCGCGACCAGGCGGGTCCGCTCGCCGGCTGGAAGCTCGGGGTGACCTCGCGCGCCAAGCAGGCCCAGGTCGGGGTGGCCGCGCCGATCTGCGGCTTCCTCCCGGCGTCCGCCGCGCTGGACCTGGGCGAGCCGCTGTCGGTGTCCGCGCCTGATCCAGCCGCGCGCGGAGCCGGAGATCGTGTTCGTGCTCGGCCGCGACCTCTCCGGGGCGCACTGCACGGCCGTGGACGTGCTCTCGGCGACCGCGGGCCTCGCCGTCGGGATCGAGGTCCTCGACTCCCGGTTCCGCGACTACCGGTTCACCATGGCCGACGTCGTCGCGGACAACACCTCGGCGGCGCGCTACGTCGTCGGGACCCCGGTGCCGCCGGCCGGGATCGACGTCCGGCTGGTCGGTGTGGTGCTGGAGAAGAACGGCGAGGTGGTCGCGACGGCGTCCGGGGCCGCGTCGCTGGGCCACCCGGCGGCCGCGGTCGCGTGGCTGGTGCGCCGGCTCGCGGCGTCCGGGGAGGGCCTGCGGGCCGGGGAGGTCGTGCTCTCCGGCGGCCTGACCGCCGCGACCCCGCTGGTGGCCGGGGACGTGGTGACCGTGTCGATCGACCGGCTCGGCACGGTGGAGATGGCTGTCTCGAACTGAAGGAGGGCCCTCATGCCCCTGGTCCAGATCACCCTCGCCCGCGGGCGCACCGCCGAGCAGCTCGCCGCGCTCGGGGAGAAGGTCACCGCCGCCGTGGTCGACGCGGTGGGCGCCCCGGCCGGGAACGTCCGCGTCGTGGTCACCGAGTGCGAGCCGGAGCACTGGTTCGTCGGCGGGGAGTCGCTCGCCGAGCTGCGGGCCTCGGGCCGACGGTGACGTCGTGCTCGTCGACCTCGGCGACCCGGCCGGACGCTCCGCCTGGACGGTGACCGCGGACGACGGGCGCGCCTTCGCGGTCTTCGACGTCGGCGAGGGCGCGCTGCGGGTCTGCGACGCGGCCTGCCCGCACCTCGCGGGCCCGCTGGTCGAGGGGCAGGTCCGGGGCGGGGTGCTCCGCTGCCCCCGGCACGGGCACCGCTTCGACCTCGACACCGGGGCCTGCCGCAGCAGCGCCCTCTTCGCGCTCACGCGTCTACCCGGTGCTCGACGTCGACGGCCGCCCGCACGCCGACGTCGGGAGCGCCCCGACGCCGTAGATCGCCGGGCCGCGGCTCCATGATCGATTCTCGTGTGTCGGACCGTTCGGTCCTCGCCCACCTTCTCCGCACGATGTCGATCATGGTCGCGCGGAGGACTCGAAACGGGAGATCACTTCCGCTTCACGTGTACCGTCGAGAGGTGTCGCCAGCCTGAGGAGTCACCCCGTGTCCGCTTCCCTCGACGCCAGGGACCTGCCGCTGCACGTCCAGCGGGACCGCTTCGACCCACCCGCGGGGATCAACGCCCTGCGTGACGAGCCCGGGCTCGAGCGGGTCACCGACAGCCTCGGCCACCCCGCCTGGCTGGTGACCCGCTACGCGGACGCCCGCGAGGTGCTGGGGGACGCGACCCGGTTCTCCAACGACCGCCTCCCCGTCATGCGCGTTGCCGGCACCGACCCCGACGCGATGCGGGCGGGGAACCTGCTGATGACCGACCCGCCCGAGCACACGCGGCTGCGCCGCCTGCTCACCGGCGAGTTCACCGTCAAGCGCATCCGGCGCCTCGAGCCGCGGATCTCCGAGATCGTCGAGGAGCGGCTCGACGCGATGGCGCAGGCGGGCCCGCCCACGGACCTCGTCGCCGACTTCGCCCTGCCCGTCCCGAGCCTGGTGATCTGCGAGCTGCTCGGCGTCCCGTACGCCGACCGCGAGGACTTCCAGACGCGCGCCTCGAAGCAGATCGACCTCACCCTCCCGCTCGAGGAGCGGGCCCGGGTCTCGGCCGAGTCGCGGACCTACATGGGCGAGCTCGTCGACCGCGCGTTCGCCGACCCCGCCGACGACATGCTCGGGATGCTCGTGCGCGAGCACGGCGAGGACCTCACGCGCGACGAGCTGATCGGGATCGCCACCCTGCTGCTGATCGCGGGCCACGAGACCACGGCGAACATGCTCGCCCTCGGCACGCTCGCGCTGCTCGGACACCCCGAGCAGGCGGCGATGGTCCGCGAGGACCCCGACGCCGTGGCGCCCGCCGTCGAGGAGCTCATGCGCTACCTCTCGATCGTGCACGCGAGCGTGCCGCGGGTCGCGGTCGCCGACACCGAGGTCGCCGGCCAGGCGATCGCGGCGGGGGACCTGGTGCTCGTGGCGCTGGCCGCCGCGGACCGCGACCGCGCGCTCGTCGAGGACCCCGACCGGCTCGACGTCGGCCGCGCCGCCGCCCCGCACGTCGCGTTCGGCCACGGCGTCCACCACTGCCTGGGCGCCCCGCTGGCCCGCATGGAGATGGCCATCGCGTTCCCGGCCCTGCTGCGCCGGTTCCCGACGCTGGCCACCACGACCGACCCCGCGCGGGCCGACTTCCGCGAGGGCACGTTCATCTACGGGATGCGCAGCCTGCCGCTGACCTGGTGAGCGCGCTACGGCACCACCGTCACCGGCCACTTCCCGGCCTTGATCAGCCGGCCGGCGAGCGAGCCGACGAAGCGGTGCCCGGCCTTCATCGAGGCGCCGACGACGACGGCGTCGGCGCGCAGGTCGTCGGCCAGCCGCACGATCTCGAGGTACGGGTCGCCGTGCACCGTGACGAGGCGGGCCTCCATCTCGAGGAGCCGCAGGTACTCCTTGGCCTGCTCGTGCAGGTCGGCGGCGAGCTCGTGGGCGGACTCGGCCAGCACGGTCACGGCGTCGGCGGACAGCGACGACAGGGCGGGCGTCGTGGTCACGGTGATGACGACGAGCTCGGAGCGCTGGCGCCGGGCCAGCCCGACCGCGTACGCGCCGGCGCGCAGCGAGGTCGTCGACCCGTCCACCGCCGCGAGGATCAGCGACGGACCGTCGGTGCCGAGCTCGAACCCCTCCACCCGGTCAGTCTGCTCCCGCGCCGCCGATCCCGTCGATCACGCCCGGCGCGGCCGTCCGGGCGGGTCCGCTGGTCGCCACGGGCGGCAGGCCCTGGGCCGCGCGGACCTCGTGCACCATCTCCTCGAGCAGCTCGACCA
Organism: uncultured Actinomycetota bacterium; assembly: GCA_963716955.1. Classification (GTDB taxonomy): domain Bacteria; phylum Actinomycetota; class Actinomycetes; order Mycobacteriales; family Pseudonocardiaceae; genus Actinomycetospora. The sequence continues at coordinate 83,874 of CAVQUY010000004.1, read as the reverse complement.
TCGCCCGGTCGGAGCACAGGGACCCGGCCTGCATGAACGGTCGCGGTGACGAGGGCCCGAGCATCCAGGCCGGCCACCGACAGCCCGTCGATCGCCGACGTCCGACGGGGCGGTCGAGGACGGCGGTGCCGCCGCCCGCACCCGGATCGAGGCGGGTCGTCCGTACCGTCCGCCGGGAGGTCCGCCCGTCGGGGGCACCGGTGCGACCGCGGAGGACCCGCGGCGCGCCAGGTGCGCGCCGGAGCACCTCGACGATGGCTCCGGACGCCGGCCCCGCCGTCCCCCGGCCGCGCCGGTGCGCGTCCCGATCAGTGCCGGCGCCAGCCGCACGAGTCTCCGCCCGGACGTCGTCCCCGACGGCGTCGTTGAGCCGGCGGCACAGCGCGGCCAGGAGCGGGTGCACCGCCGCCGGGTGGTCCGTGTGCTCTCTGCCGCTGAGCAGGGCGGCGTACTCCATGACGCACGCCCCGTGCTCCACCGAGCGGTGCGCTCCTCGACCCGGTACCGGCAGCTGCGCCGGCCACTCCGCCGTCTCGTCCATCCCGACTCCCGTGATCCACGCCTCACTCGTTCGGGGCAACGGTACCAGGGTCGGACGGCTCCCTACTCGCCGCGGTCGAGGCGCGCGAGCATCCGGTTGTAGGCGGCCAGGGCGTCGTCGTCGTCGTCGAGGTCCCCGGCGCCGTCGCCGCCCGCGTCGCCGGTCTGCTCGGAGATCGCCGAGCGCCGCGCCGACTCCAGCCACGGGCCGAAGTCCACGCGCCCGCTCGGGTCCGAGACCCACAGCCGGCCGAGCAGGACCATGATCAGCATCATCAGGCCGTCGCCGCCGACCCACATGATCGCGCCGCCGAGGTGCACGCCCTCGACGTCGTAGGCCGGGAACATCGTCGCCGGGGCGAGCATGAGCACGACGCCGGTGAGGGTGTCCACGCCCATCGCGATGAGCATGAGCACGAACCGCGCGAAGTACGCCGGGCGGTGGGGGAGGACGTCGACGCCGACCGCGGTGTGGAAGAACAGCAGCCCGGTGACGAGGTAGAGCACCTGCTCGCCGTGGTGCAGCGCCATCGAGCCGGCCATCGCCTGCATGAACCCGGTGAGGTGGGTCAGCACGATGACCGCGGCTGTAGAGCACGAGCACCGTCGCGGGGAAGGTGACGGCCCGCGCGACTCGGCTCCCGACGGCGGCGTCGAAGGCCCGGGCCGCGCCCCCGCGCAGGTGGTGGCGCAGCAGCTCCAGCGGGTGCCCGGCCACCCAGAGCGCCGGGATCACCATGATCAGCATCAGGTGCATGACCATGTGCACCGCGAACGCGCCGTGCCCGAACACCGCGATCCCGGAGTTCCAGGTGAGGACGGCGGCCGCGAGCGCGGCCAGGAACGACGCGGTGCGCCGCACCGGCCAGCGCGCCGTGGCGCAGCGCCCCCGTCAGGTAGAGCGCGCCGAGGACGGCCAGGACGGCGTCCACGCCCCACGCGGGCTCCCACGTGGTGAACACGTCCACCCAGGCCGGTCCCGGCGTCGGACCCATCGGCCCCATCATTCGACAACCCCAGCCACGGCGTCCATGGTGCGCCTGTCCGGCGGAGGCGGCAGAGCGGCCCTGAGCCACTCCGTCGGTGGTCGAGCCGTCGCACGTCCGACCCACCGGCTTCCGGTCCACCGATCCGGCAGGTCGACGAACGCGCGGCTGTTTTCCGCGAATGTCCGGCCTCGGACGAATGAAGAATTGTTTCGGGTCCCGTCGATCAGGAGACGAGGGCGCGAGGCGGGATTCACGGCGACGCCGTCACGGTCGTCGCCAGCCGTCTCCGGCGCTGATCGCCCGCGCGTCCTCCGCCTCGATCGGCGGCGGTCGGAGTCCCGTTCCTTCGCCGCCCCGGAGGACCGGAGCGCCTGGTCTGGCGGCGTTTCGACCCGGACGGGGCCGGTTGGAGGCGATCAGCCGTGGTTGGTCCGCGGAATCCGTTTCCCGGACCCCTCGCCGTTCGTCCGGCCCCTGCACGTCAAGGGGGATCGGATGAGCAGACCATGTGAATTCCCGTGGGGACGGACATCGGCAGTAGGCAAATCACGGTCAGATCACTGCGGTGCCGGGGTAGTGGCGTCGACGATTCGCTCGCTGGTCTATCGTCCGCATTCTCGGACGTCGGCGTCGAGCCGATCGTCGCCCGGCGACACGCGTCCCCGTGGTCAGGAGGCCCCGCAGTGACAGAAGATTTCGGACGGCTCGCCACCGAGTCCCGTCCCCACGACGATCACGGCCGTTCGCCGTCACCGGCGCACCCCGAGCACGGGCACGTCCCGGGCCCGGACTACGCCGGCCCGGTCTGGGTCGAGGGCACCGGATGGGTCGTGCCGCGCGGCTGGCACCCGCCGTCGGGCTGGCACCCGCCGCAGGGCTGGCACGAGCCGCACCACTGGGACCACGACGCCTTCCGGCACTGGGTGCGCGAGCACTACCGGCACGACCACGACTGGCGTGGCTGGGAGCGCCACCACGAGCACCGTGGGTGGGAGCAGCGCGACGAGCACCGCGACCACCGGGGCTGGGAGCACCGCGACGAGCACCGTGGGTGGGAGCAGCGCGGCTGGGAGCAGCGCGACGATCACCGCGACCAGCGCGGCTGGGAGCCACCGCGGACCGCGACCACCGGGACGGGGACCACCGCGGCTGGGACCACCGGGACGGGGACCAGCGCGGCTGGGACCACCGGGACGGGGACCACCGGGACTGGGACCACCGCGATGACCGCGGCTGGGAGCACCGCGACGAGCGTCCCGGCCAGCACGGCTGGGAGCGCCACGACGGGGACCACCGCGACGGGGAGCGCCGCGACGGGGAGCACCGCGACCACCGCGGCTGGGACCACCGCGACGAGCACCACGACGGCCGGCCCCAGCTCCGCGGCTGGGAGCACCGCGACGAGCACCACAGGCCCGCAGCACCACGGGCCCGAGCACCACGGGCCCGAGCACCACGGGCCCGAGCACCACGGGCCGGAGCGGTCCGTGGCGGAGCAGCACCGTGCGCCCGGCCAGCACGCACCCGGGCCAGCACCACCCTGGCCAGCACCACCCCGGCCAGCACGAGCCCGGCCGCCCCGGTGAGCACGGCCAGCCGTTCGGTCAGCAGCCCGGCGGCGCGCTGACGCCCGGGACGTCGCCCGGCGCGGCGGTCGGTGGCAGCTCCTTCGGGTCGGGGCAGGCAGCGCCCGCGGCCGAACGGGGCCCGCTCGCCCAGGCCGGTGCGGCCGGCGGCGCCGCGGCCACCCCGGCGAGCGCGACCCCCTTCGACCCGAAGTCGCCGGGGCCGGTCGCGTCGCAGCCGCTCGCCCACGGCGTCGCGCAGGCCGCGGCGGTGAACACGCCCAGCTACCCGCAGACCGCCGGACAGAGCGGCACCGCGGCCGCCCACGGGGGGAGCTCCGGGGCCCCGCAGGCGGACTTCGGGACCCAGTCGAGCACCCCCGGTTCCGCCGGCGCGGGGACGACGGGCGCCGGGACGAGCACCCCCGGCACGTCGCCCGGCCCGGGCTCCCACGACGTGAACCCGGGCGCCGGCTCGACCGCGGGCGCCGGCACCACGCCGGGGGCCGCCGCGGCCCCCGGGGCGACGCAGGTCCCGACGACGCACTCCACGGCGCCGAGCACGGTGCACCCCGGCGCCGTCGGCGGGACGAGCCCGACCGGCGCCGGACGCGCACGGCCTCTCGAGCGGGCTGACCGCCCAGGACCCGGCCGCGGCGGGCGCGACCTCGGCGCCCGACCCGACCCACCACCACACGACGACCGACCACACCGTGCCCGGGCACTGACCGCCCGCGGTCACCGGCACATCGGAACGGGAGGGGACCCACCCTGTCCGTGTCGACGCGCGCCACGGTGAGTGGCAGCGCTGACCTCAGCCGTCTGCTGGAGCAGGCCGACCGCCTGGTGGGCCAGGCGGGCCGGCCCGACCTGGCGGAGCGGCTGGGGGTCGTCCGGTCCTGGCTGGCCGGGCGCCCGCTGCGCGTCGCCCTCAGTGCGGGAGCCGGGTCGGGCAGCGCCTTGGCCCGATCGCTGCACGGGGTGTCGTCGCGGTTGTTGCCGGGGGCGTCCTTCGGGGACGCCCCCGGCACCTCCGCGGTCGGTCGTCCGGCTCCGCCCGGGGTCGGTGACGTCGTCCTGTTCGTCACGGACGTCCGCCGCGACTACGGGCGCCCGGAGCTGGACGCCCTCGCCCGGCTCCGGGCGCAGTACCCGCAGATCATCGGGGTCCTGGCGAACTACGAGACCTGCCCCGACCTGGCCGCGGCCCAGGCCGCCGCCCGCCACCGGCTCCAGGGCGCCGGACTGGACTCCCCGTCCATCCCGCTGCTGCCGGTGTCGGTCGCGATGTGCGAGAGCGCCCGCGCGCGCACCGACGAGTCCTCACTGGTCGCGTCCGGCGTGCCGCAGCTGGTCGAGTTCCTCCGCGACCAGGTCGACAGCGGGCTCGACGACCGGCTGCGCGACGCCGCGCTGATCGAGCTCCGCGGCGTCGTCGAGGCACTCCTGCCGGCGTGGTCCGACGAGCTGACCAGGCTGCACGGCGAGGCCGGGACGCCCGACCGGCGGCACGACGCGGCGGTGGCCGAGCTGGACCGCCGGCAGCGGCTGTCGACGGGCTGGCAGATCGCGATGGCCGACGGCGTGACCGAGTTGGGCGCCCAGGTCGACTTCGACCTCCGCGAGCGGCTGCGCGAGGTCCTCGAGTCCGCCGACGAGCAGATCGCCCAGGGCGACCCGTTCGGCGACTGGCCCGCGTTCGACGCCTCGGTGCACGGGGAGATCCGCGAGGCCGTCACGGCCGACTACCAGGTGTTCCGGGGCAGGGCCGACGCGCTGGCGACGAGGGTGGCCGCCGAGCTGACCGGTGCTCCGGACGGCTCGACGGCCGGCGTCGCCCTGCCGCGGATCCGGGTGCCGGACCCCCAGGACGCGCTGCGCCGGCTCGTCGCCATGCCGCCACCCGAGGGCGGCGGGAGCCTGCTGTCGCGGATCGTCAACAGCGTGCGCGGGTCGTACGGCGGCATCCTGATGGTCGGCGTGCTGACCAGTCTCGCCGGGCAGAGCCTCATCAGCGTCTACTCCGTCGCCGCCGGGGTGCTGCTCGGCGTGTTCACCTTCTTCGAGGACCGCAGGAACTCCACCGAGCGGCGGCGGGCCGAGGCCCGCGTGTCCGCGGCGAAGCTGCTCGACGCCGCCAACTTCCGCATCGGCGACGACCAGCGAACCCAGCTCCGGGCCGTCCACCGGACGCTGCGCGACCACTTCACGCTGATCAACGACGAGCGGCTGCGGGAGGCGGCCGAGGCGGTGCGCACCGCCTCGACCGACGACGGCGCCGCCCGCGCGCGGCTCGCCGAGCTGCAGTCCGGGCTCGCCGAACTCGCCGAGCTCCGGCAACGCCTCGCCACGGGGCAGCAGGCGGTGCCCGACGCCCGCGGCGGACGGTGGTTGGCGTCGGTGAAGTCCCCCCGGTGACCGGTGCCGGTCAGGTGGTGGGCAGCGCCGACAGCTGCTGCCACTCCGGCCAGGTGAGCGACCAGTCGTAGATGTCGGTGCGGGGCATCGGGACCGGGCTGCCCGTGACCTCGACGGGGTCGCCGAAGAGCGCGGTGTTGAAGTAGTTCTCCGCGTCCTGGGTGGAGAGGTTCACGCAGCCGTGGGTGATGTTCTCGTTGCCCTGCGCTCCCTCGGAGAGCGGGTTGGCGTGGATGAACTCGCCGTTGTTCGAGATCCGGACCGCCCAGTGCTCCGGCACGTTGTTGTAGCCGTAGGCGGGGTTGGACATGAGCACCGTCTGCTGCTTGCTCATCACGACGTGGACGCCGTTGGTGGTGTTGCGGTTCGGGTCCGAGCCCAGCCCGTAGCTGGCCGGCACGTCCATGAGCGTCTTCCCGGCGCCGTCCACGACGACCATGTGGAACGAGTTGACGTCGGCCTTGACGATCTGGGCCCGGCCGATGGTGAAGTGCGAGGTGACGTTCCCGCCGCCCCACGTGCCGCCGCCGAGGTCGACGCCCTGCAGGTTCGCGGCCACCGTCACCTGCGTGCCGGGCTGCCAGTAGCCCTGCGGACGCCAGTGCGCCCGCGCGCCCTGCTCGGTGTCCGGCAGCCAGCCCCACGCGCCCGGCGTCGGGACCGAGGTCTGCACCGACAGCGCCCGCTGGGCGGCGGCCTTGTCCGCGACCGGACCGTCGAACTGCACGATGATCGGGGCGGCGATCCCGACGGACTGGCCGTCGTCGATGTTGAGGTTCGCGTCGACCTTCTGCGCGGGCGTGACGGTGGTGAACGAGCCCGACACCGGCTGCGCCCCGCCGTTCCCGTCGGTGACGACGCCCTTCCACGTGTACGTGGCGCCGTAGGCGAAGGTGACCGTGCTGGCCCACCCGTCCGGCGTCGGACGGCCGGCGACCGCCTTGCCGTCCGGCCCGATCAGCGCGATGTCGGTGAGCCGGCCGTTCGCGACGTGCACGGCGGCGGGTTGGGCGGGGGCGACGCCGGTGGCGCCGTTCGCGGGGGTCGTCGTGACCTGCACCGGCGGCGCGGGTGGGGCCTCGGCCGCGGCCGCCGACGCGGATCCGGGACCGGACCCGCCCGCGCGCTCGACCGTGCCCCACACCGTGACCGCGGCCAGTGCCACCGCGAACGCCACCATCACCCCGAGCAGAGTCCGCCCGAGTGCCATCGACCCACACCCCCGAGTCCTCGTCGATCGCCCCGGACGTCCGTCCCGGGCCTTCCACCGTCGGACGTCTCGCGTCCCGCGCGGTTCCCCTCCATCGTGCCCCGGTCGCGACGTCGGCGTGGCGCGCCGCACCGCTCATGCACGATTCGTGACACGGCCGTCGCCGACGCGGCGCGGGCTCACCCGGCGGGATCCGGCGCGCTCCCGGAGGGCACCGGCGCCCCGGCGGGCACGCCGGCGGCGACGTAGGCCTCGTAGTGGCGTCGCCAGGCCGGGGTCGGGCCGCCGGGCGGGGTCGTCGGGGCGCCCGCCAGCGCCGCGTCGAGGGCCTCGAGGCAGACCTCCCACCCGGCCGCCGTGCGCGCCGCGGTGTCGCGCCCGCCCAGCAGCGCGGTGAACGTGAGGCGGCTCCCGCCGTCGTCGAGCGGCTCGACGACCAGGCGCAGCTCGTCGTCCGCCCACGTCAGCGTGAGGCGGTGCGGCGGCTCGTGGGTGACGACGCGGCCGGTGCCCCCGTCGCCGTCCGCGTCGAAGGAGTAGCGGACGACGCCGCCCTCGGCCGGCTCCCCGAGGTCGGGGAACGCGACGCGGGCGGGGAACCAGGCGACGAGCTCCGTCGGGTCGGTGACGGCCTCCCACACGCGCCGCGGCGGGTGCGGGTAGTCGCGGACGAACCGCAGGGCGGGCCTGCCGTCGATCTCGAGGTAGGTGCCGGTGGTCATCGGGGCTCCTCGGGGGCGTGGTCGGGGTGTCGGTCGAGGTGGTCGCCGAGCGCGTCGAGGGCGTCGCCCCAGCGTCGGCGGTAGGGCGCGAGCCAGGCCTCGAGCTCGCCGAGCGGGCGGGGGTCGACCGCGTAGACCCGCCGCTGGGCGTCGACGGTCACGCGGACGAGGCCCGCCCGGCGCAGGACGCCCAGGTGCTTCGACGCGGACGGCTGGGCCAGCTCGAGGCGGGTGACGACCTCGCCGACGGCGTGCGGGCGCTCGCGGAGCACGTCGAGGATCGCGCGCCGGGTCGGGTCGGCGAGCGCGGTCCAGGGAGTCGTCACGGCCGCGAGTATGCCGAGTCGGGTATATGCCTGTCGAGGGATGTGACGGGTGGGGTCTCGTTCGGAGCAGTGGGGGAACCTGCGACCCTGGGTCCGCGTCCGTTCTCACGACGGTCTCTTGATCGAGACAGCAGCGCGCGGGTGGGTCGGGCCCGGGCGGTGGGCGGCGATCCGACGCAGGAGCGGGGGAGCGGTCCGTGGCGAGGGTGGTGGCGGAGGTGACGGAGCCCCGGGTGACGACGACGGGGGACCGGCTCGCGGCGTGGATGACGCGCCGCCTCGGCTCGATGACCACCGTCTACCTCACGGTGGCCCTCTCGGCGATCTGGATGGTGCTCGGCGCCCGCGCCGTGCTGGGCTTCGACCCGTACCCCTACCCGGTCCTGCTCTTCGTCGGCAACGTCGTGCAGCTGCTGCTGATCTTCGTGATCCTGGTGGGCCAGCGGACCCTCTCCGAGTCGAGCGAGCGGCGCGCCCAGCAGACCTACGACGACGCCCAGGCCATCCTCGGCGAGTGCCACCGGCTGCAGGCGCTGATCGACGACCGCGCGCGGCTGCTCAACCGCGGCGCCTCCGCGGGGACGCGAGCTCGACCCGTGCGACACCGCGCCGATCATGATCAGCCCGCCGCCGGCCGTGGAGCCGGCGATCTCCACCCCCAACCGGCGCATCGCCGCCTGGCTGGTGCAGCGGCTCGGGAGCCGGGCCGCCGTCGTCGTGGCCACGGCGATCATCGTCGGCTGGATGGCGCTCGCGCTGCTCGGCGTGATCCCCGACCCCTACCCGTTCCCGTTCCTGCTGTTCTGCTCGAGCCTCGCGCAGCTGGTCTTCATGTTCGTGATCATGGTCGGTCAGGACGTGCTCGGGGAGGTCTCCGACCGCCGCGTCGTGGAGACGTCCAACCACACCGCGGTCGTCCTCCAGCAGTGCCGCCACCTGCGCCAGCACCTGCTCGCGCAGGACGAGCTGCTCACGGCGGTGGTGGAGCGGGCGGTGGACGGCGGCACCGAGGGGCCGGGTGCGCCGGCGCCCCGCGGGCACGCCGACCGGTCCCAGGACGCGGGGTCGGGACGGCGCTGACGCCGCGGCGGGGCAGGATGCACGCCATGGATCTCGGCCTCGCGGGACGCACCGCCGTCGTCTGCGCCTCCACCTCCGGCCTCGGTGAGGCCACCGCCCGGGCGCTCGCCGCGGAAGGGGCCCGCGTGGTCGTGAGCGGCCGGCGCGGTGAGCGGGCCGTCGAGATCGCCGCCGACCTGCCCGAGGCCGTCGGCGTCGGGTGCGACCTCACCGCGCCCGACGGCCCGGACACGCTCGTCGCCCGGGCCCGGGACGCGTTCGGCCCGGTCGACGTCCTCGTGCTCAACAGCGGCGGCCCGCCCCCGAGCTCCGCCGCGACCCTGGACACCGACGCGATCAGCGCCGCGCTGGTCCCGCTCCTGCTCGCCCAGCAGCGGCTGGTCTCCCTCGTCCTGCCGTCGATGCGGGAGCGGGGCTGGGGCCGGATCCTCGGGGTCGGCTCCACCGGGCGTGGTCGCGCCGATCCCGGGGCTCGCGCTGTCCAACGTCGGGCGGGCCGCGCTCGGCGGCTACCTCAAGACCCTCGCCGGCGAGGTGGCCGGGGACGGCGTCACCGTGAACCTGCTGCTCCCCGGCCGGATCGCGACGGCCCGCACCGCGGAGGTCGACGGGCACGCGGCGGAGCGCGAGGGCATCTCCACCGCCGACGTCGAGGCGCGGGCCGCGGCGGCCATCCCGGCCGGGCGGTACGGCACCGCGGCCGAGTTCGGCGCCGTGGCCGCGTTCCTGTGCAGCGCGGCGGCCTCCTACGTCACCGGCACCGCCACCCGCTGCGACGGCGGGCTGGTCTCGGGTCTCTAGGTACGGGCCGGCCACGAGGTGGAGCACCCCGTCCGCCGGGAGGGTTGACATCGCCGGGACGGGGGATGCCCGAGGGTCGCCGTCCACCGCGGACGCGGAGGCCGTGATCCCCGAGGTGGACCCATGAGCGCGCCGCAGGGCCAGCACGAATCCACCGTCGCCCCGACCCACAAGGTCGTCGTCGTCCACCGCGTCGGCGCGGTCGTCGTCGCGGTCGTGATCGCCGCGTTCGGGATCCTCGGCTTCGTCGGCGGGCTCGGCTTCTTCGACACCCGCGGCGCGCCGGTGCTCGGCCTGTCGTCGAACGGGCTGCTCTCGACGATCTCCGTGGTCACCGCCCTGGTCCTCGTGCTCTCGGCGGCGCGCGGGGGGCGGTTCTCCTCGACGGTGATGATCGTGGTCGGGGCGCTGTTCATCGTCTCGGCCTTCGCCAACCTCGCCGTGATGACCACGCCGTACAACTTCCTCGCCTTCCGCTGGCCCAACGTCGTCTTCTCGATCGTCGCGGGCCTCGTGCTGCTGTTCCTCGGCGGCTACGGGCGGCTGAGCGCGGGCCTGCCCGCCGACAACCCCTACCGGGAGCACGCGTCGGAGGACGCCGACCCGGACGCGCAGGACGCGCCCGAGCGCTCGCTGCCGTTCCGCGCGAGCACCCGCGCCGCGCGCGAGGCCGACGCGGCGATGGCCGAGGCCGTCCCGGGCGATCGCGTCGGGCTCGGCGACGCCCGAGCAGCGTCGCCGCATGGCGGAGGTCGACCAGCTGCGGGTCCACGAGGACCGTCGGGACCGGTGGATGGCGCTCGTCGCGCGACGAGCAGTCCGCCGGCGGCTCGGCCACGGGCTGACCGACGGGTGCCCCTGCGACCGGAGGGGATCCTCCCGTCGGACGGGGCGCGGTGATCGTCGGGCACGCCCGCGCCCTGTCGTCACGGACGCGGGGCTGCTAGACCAGGGGGCATGGCGACCCCGGTCACGACCCAGCCCGGCACCGAGCACGCCGCCGCGGACGCGGTGCGGACGGAGGTCGACGGCGTCGTCGGCCGGGTCGTGCTGACCGCGGCCCGGCGTCGCAACCCCCTCTCGGTCGCGACGATGCGCGCCGTCACCGCGGGCCTGCGCGACGTCGCGGCGCGCGAGGGCGTGCGCGTCGTCGTCATCGCCGCGGAGGGGCCCGCGTTCTCGGCGGGGCACGACCTCTCCGAGATGGTCGACCGCACCCTCGCCGAGGAGCGCGAGGTGTTCGCGGTCTGCACCGAGATGATGCGGGCCGTCCACGAGGTCCCCCAGCCGGTGATCGCCGCCGTGCAGGGCATGGCCATCGCCGCCGGGTGCCAGCTCGTGGCCACCTGCGACCTCGCGATCGCCGCCGACCACGCGGTCTTCGGCACGCCCGGGGTCAAGATCGGCCTGTTCTGCTCGACGCCGATGGTGGCCGTGAGCCGGGCGATCGGCCGCAAGCGCGCCATGCAGCTGCTGCTCACCGGCCAGACGATCGATGCCGCGACGGCCGCCGAGTGGGGCCTGATCAACGCCGCGGTGCCCGCCGACGAGCTCGACGCCGCGGTCCGGGCCCTCGCCGAGAAGGTCGCCGACGCGAGCAGCGTGACGCTGCGCATCGGCAAGGAGGCGTTCTACCGGCAGATCGAGCTCTCCGAGGACGACGCCTACGGCGAGATGAGCGAGGTCATGGCGACCAACGCCATGACCTGTGACGCCCAGGAGGGCATGTCCGCCTTCCTGGCCAAGCGTGCCCCGGTCTGGCAGGACCGCTAGCCCGCGCACGCCGTCCGGCAGAGGAGCCGCCCGATGACCTTCCCCGGTCTGCAGCACGTCGCGATCACCGTGTCCGACCTGCAGCGCTCGACGCAGTGGTACTCCCGGCTCTTCGGCACCGACCCGGTGCTCGACGAGGACGAGGAGGGTGGCGAGTTCCACCACACCGTCTTCGCCCTCGACGGCGGGATGCTCTTCGGCCTGCACACGCACATGGGCCGCGAGGCCGGGGACGCCTTCGACGCGCGGCGCACCGGGCTGGACCACATCTCGTTCACGCTGCCCGACTCGGCGTCGCTGGAGCAGTGGGGCAGCCGGCTCGACGAGCTCGGCATCACCCACGGCGGGATCAAGAAGGCGCACTACGGCTCGGGCATCTCGTTCGCCGACCCCGACGGGATCGCGCTCGAGTTCTTCATCGCGCCCGGGCACCTGAGCCGGCGCCGCTTCTGACCGAGGGGCACCATCGCTCGACCTAGCCGAGCGATCGTGCCCCTCGCTCGTGCGCGGGTCCGGCTCGGCGTTCCGGCGAGGGGCGCCCCTCGCCCCTCTAGCCGACCGAGAGGTGCCCTTCGCTCGGGACACGACGGCGGGGCCGTCCTGATGAGGCGACGCACGGTCCTAGAAAGTGACTCCTCGGTCGATCCGGGGTACCGTCCCGCCCATGGCTCCACGGCGCGACTACTTCGACGGCTGCGCGGCGGCCCACGCCCTCGACCTGGTGGGCGAGCGGTGGGCGCTGCTCGTGGTGCGGGAGCTCCTCCTCGGGCCGAAGCGGTTCACCGACCTGCGGACCGGGCTGCCCCACGCGAGCCCCAACGTGCTGTCCCAGCGGCTGCGTGAGCTCGAGGACGCCGGCGTGCTCCGGCGCCGCCGGCTGCCCCCGCCCGCCGCGTCCGCGGTCTACGAGCTCACCGAGTGGGGCCGCGAGCTCGAGCCGGTGCTGCAGACCCTCGGCCGGTGGGCGGCGCGCTCGCTCCCGGAGGCCGAGCACATCGGGGTCGACTCGCTGGTCCTCTCGATGCGCACGATGTTCTCGTCGCGAGCAGGCGCAGGGCGTGGACGACGTCGTGCAGTTCGTGCTGGCCGACCAGCCGTTCGTGGCCCGCATCCACGACGGCGGGTTCACCATGGAGCGCGGCGAGGCCCCGACGCCGGCCGCGACCGTGACCGCGCAGGCGCCGGAGGCGTGGGCGGCGGTGCTCTACGCGGGCCACCCGCTGGACTCCGCGATCTCCGACGGGATGCTCACCCTCTCCGGGGACCGCGCGGCCGTCGAGCGGCTGCTCGGCCTCTTCCCGATGCCCGAGCCGCTGCACGCCCCGCAGACCGCGAACGCCTGAGGCCCGGCGGAGCGGCCCGGGGCCGTGCCACGATCACGGTCATGGACAGCGCTGCCCCGAACGACCCGCCCGTCCTCGTCGAGCGTGACGACGTCGAGGCCGTCACCACCGTGCGCCTCAACCGGCCGGACTCGCGCAACGCGCTGACCCTCGAGCTCAAGGTCGCGCTGCGCGACGCGCTCGCGGAGGTCGCCGAGGACACCTCGGTCCGCGCGGTCGTCCTCGCCGCCAACGGCCCGGCGTTCTGCGTCGGCCAGGACCTGCGCGAGCACGCCGAGTCGCTGCGCAGCGAGGGCAGCCCGGGCGGCTCGCTGTCGACCGTCACCGAGCACTACAACCCGATCGCGACCTCGCTCGCCGGGATGGCGAAGCCGGTCGTCGCGTCGATCACCGGGACCACCGTCGGCGCCGGCCTCGGCTTCGTCCTGGCCTGCGACCTGCGGGTCGCCGCGGCGGGCACCAAGTTCGCGACGGCGTTCTCGGGCATCGGCTTCGGCGGCGACTCCGGGCTCTCGGCGACCCTCGCGCACTGCGTGGGCGCCTCGCGCGCCACCGACCTGCTCATGCTGGGGGACACCTTCACCGCCGAGCAGGCGCACGACTGGGGCATCGTCCGCGAGGTCGCCGCCGACGCCGAGGCCACCGAGACCGCCGCGCTCGCGCTGGCCCGCCGGCTGGCCGCCGGGCCGACGCTCGCCTACGCCGAGATCAAGCGTGCGGTGGCGCTCGGCACCGTGTCGCCGCTGGCCACCGTCCTCGATCACGAGGCGCACGCGCAGGTCCGCCTCGGCGCCACGCAGGACCACCGCGACGCCGTCGAGGCCTTCCTCGCCAAGCAGAAGCCGACCTTCCACGGCCGGTGAGGAGTCCGTCGCCCGCGAGGGGAGCGATCCGGCCGCGCTATCCGGCCGGGGGTTCCCCTCGCGGCGTCGTCAGCGACTCCCGCAGCTCGCGCTTGACGACCTTCCCGACGGCGTTGCGGGGCAGCGGCTCGGTGGTGGTCGCGATCCGGGTCGGGGCGGCGAACGCGGCGATGCGGCTCGCGACCCGGGCGTGCAGCGCCGCCTCGTCGGGCACGACGCCCGGGGGCGTGGACCACCACCGCCGCCACCTCCTCCCCGAGCGTGGGGTGCGGCACGCCGACCACCGCCACGTCGAGCACGCCCTCGACCTCGAGCAGCTCGGCCTCCACCGCGGCGCAGTAGACGTTCTCGCCGCCGCGGATGACGACGTCCTTGAGCCGGTCGACGACCCGGACCACCCCGTCGTCGACGCGGCCGAGGTCGCCGGTGCGGAACCAGCCGTCGACGAACGCCGCCGCGGTCGCCTCCGGGGCGTTCCAGTACCCGCGCACGACGTTGGGCCCGCGGAACCACAGCTCGCCGACGGCGCCCTCGCCCAGGTCGGCGCCCGTGGCCGGGTCGACGACGCGGACGTCGGCGCTCGGCACCGGCCGCCCGACGGCGTCGGGGGCGGCGAGGTAGTCCGCGCCGGCGTTGAACGCGATGCCCGCCGTGGTCTCGGTGAGCCCGTAGCCGTTCGAGGGGGCCCCGACGGGGGCGACGCGGCGCACCAGCTCCGGCGGGATCGGGGCGCCGCCCATCCCGATGCCGACCAGCGAGGACAGGTCGGCGCCCGGGGTCTCGGCGGCGGTGCGCACCAGGTCCCGGGCCACCGTCGGGACCCCGGCGAGGGAGGTCAGGCGCTCGGCGGCGATGAGCGCGCAGGGCCTCGGTGGCGTCCCACCGGTAGAGCGTCGCGATGGTCGACCCGCCGGCCGTCGCGCTGACCATCCCGCAGAGCCCGGCGACGTGGAACATCGGGAAGGCCAGCAGCACCCCGGGCGCGGCCGGGGGCGCGATCCCGGACAGCCGGGCGCCGAGCGCGACCGTCAGCCGGCGGTTGTGGACGTCGGTGCAGAGGTTGCGGTGGGTCCCGACGGCGCCCTTGGGCCGGCCGGTGGTGCCCGAGGTGTAGAGGATGAACGCGTCGTCCTCGGGGTCGAGCGCGACGTCGGGGAGCCGGTCGTCGGTCACCTCGCCCAGGAGCTCCGCGAAGGGCACGCACCCGGGGTCCTCGCCGCGCACCACGGCGACCGGGACGTCGTCGGGGGTCACCGCGCGCAGCACGGCCGCCCGCTCGCCGTCGGCGACCACCAGCCGCGGCCCGGCGTCGGTCACCGCGTGCGCGAGCTCCGCCGACTGCCACCAGGCGTTGAGCGGCACGACGACGAGCCCCGAGACCCACGCCGCCCAGCACAGCGGCGCCCACTCCGGGTAGTTCCGCAGGCAGATCGCCACGCGGTCGCCCCGGCGCAGGCCCATCTCGGCGAAGCGGCGGGCGAGGGCGGCCACCCGCGCCCGGTGCTCGGCGTAGGTGACCCGCTCGCCGTCGTACACCGTGTAGGGCCGGTCGCCGTGCGCCGCGGTCCCGTCGTGGACGTCGCGCAGGACCTGCGGGGAGGTGACGTGGACGCGCAGCGGTACCCCGCGCACCACGG
Source organism: uncultured Actinomycetota bacterium (assembly GCA_963716955.1). Lineage (GTDB taxonomy): Bacteria > Actinomycetota > Actinomycetes > Mycobacteriales > Pseudonocardiaceae > Actinomycetospora. Next base: position 68,607 of record CAVQUY010000004.1, on the reverse strand, counting down.
CCTCGCCCAGCTCGGCGGGGCCGCCGGGGGCGGTCAGCTCCGCGATCACCTCGCTGCGCGTGGGTCCCGCGTCGACGCCGGCCATGCCCGCGAGTCTGGTCCCGATCGGGTCCCGCCGCCGGGCGTCCGGTGACGGACTGGGCCGTTCGCGCGTACGGCGGGCCACGAACGGGTAACGGACGAGTCGTGACGATGCTGGACCTGCCCCCCACCCGTCGGGTCGGGCTGCCGGTCGACGGCCGGGGCGCGCTCCCCGACGCGGCGGTCCTCGCGGAGCGTCTGCAGGCCGCGATCGACCGCGCGGAGCACGCCGGGCTCGACGTCGAGCTGCACGTGTCGCCGGGCACCGAGCTCCCGGACCCGCAGGCCGAGGTGCTCGCCGCCGCACGCGAGGGCGCGGCCCGCCGTGGGGTGGACGTCCGCGTCGTCTCCTGAGCGCGACCGCCACTCGATCGGGTGACGGAACATCGTGACCGGATCGTGACCTGGCCGAGATCCTCCGGAATCGCCCCGGGCAGCGCGCGGCGTGTCGGGCGTGTCGTCCCGGTCCGTCGCCTTCGTCGGCTTCGCCCGTCTCGTCGCCCTGACGCGTTTTCCGGACGGATCGCCTGCTCAGCGGGGTGGCCCTGGTCCACGGCCCGTCGATCACGGTGTGCACACTGCTCGCTGCGTCACCGAAACGAATCCGTTCCGTGAGCGTTGAGAGATGCGAACACCGCGCACCACCGACACGAGAGGGCCACTCCATGGGTCGTCACCACGCGAGCGCCCGTCCCCGGATCGAGGGACGTGGCCTGCGACTCGGCGTGGGCTCCGCCGCCGTCGTGGGCGCCGGTCTGCTCCAGCTCGCCGTCCCCGCGCTGGCGGCGCACCGGCCGCGCCGGCTCCGGCCGCCGCCCCGGCTCCGGCCACCAAGAGCGCCACCCCCTGCGCGATCACGGCCAAGGCCTGCGTCGACATCTCGCAGAAGAAGGCGTGGCTCACCGACGGCAAGGGCCACGTCATCGACGGTCCCGTGCCCGTGACCACCGGCGGCAAGGGCTACCCGACCCCCACCGGCACCTTCTCGGTGATGTGGAAGGACAAGAACCACAAGAGCGGCGAGTACGACAACGCGCCGATGAACAACTCCGTGTTCTTCGCGCCCGGGCGACGCCTTCCACGAGGGCAGCCTCCAGCGCGACTCCGCCGGCTGCGTGCACCTCTCGCACGACGACTCGGAGAAGTTCTTCGACTACCTCCAGGTCTACGACCAGGTGCAGATCATCCCCTGATCGCCGGGCCTGACAGGCTGGCCGCCATGGCCGGCAACCCCGACGAGCGCGACGAACGCATCGCGCTGCTGCTCGACTACGAGAACCTCGCGATCGGGGCCCGGGAGGGCCTCGGCGTGAGCCCCTTCGACTTCACGCCGGTGGCGGACGCGCTCGCGGTCCGGGGCCGGGTGGTCGCCCGGCGCGCCTACGCCGACTGGTCGTCGTTCGACGAGGACCGCCGGCTGCTGGCGCGGGCGCAGGTCGAGCTCATCGACATCCCGCAGCGCCTCGGCGGTTCCCGCAAGAACGCCGCGGACATCAAGATGGCGGTGGACGCGATCGAGATCGCCTACGAGCGGCCGTTCGTCACCACCTTCGCGATCGGCACCGGCGACTCCGACTTCACCCCGCTGGTGCACAAGCTCCGCGAGCTCGACAAGCGGGTGATCGGCCTCGGGGTCGCCTCCTCGACGTCCCGCCTCCTCCCGCCCGCCTGCGACGAGTTCCTCTACTACGACCGGCTCGTCGAGGCCACGGTCCCGGCGCCCGAGACCGTGGTGGCGCCCGACGCCCCCGCGCCCGGCCGCGGACACGCCGGCCGAGGTCGCTCCCGACGACGCCGACGAGGCGGTGGGCCGGCTGGTGACGCGGACGCTCTCGGGCCTGGCGCGCCAGGGCGACGGCCCCGTCCTCGCCTCCCGGCTCAAGCGGGCGATCCTGCGGCAGGACCCGACGTTCGACGAGGCCGAGCACGGGTTCCGGGGGTTCGGGGAGCTGCTGCGCCACCTGCGCGACCAGCGGATCGTCGAGCTCTCCACGGGCTCCGCGGCCGGCGACCCGGAGGTCTCGTTCCCGGAGAACGAGCCCGCCGAGGAGGACGCGTTCGGGGTCCTGGCCCAGGTGGTCGGCGACCTCGGGGCCACGGGAGCCGGCGTCCCGCTCTCCGGGCTCAAGGACCAGGTCCGCAAGCGCCGCCCCGGGTTCTCCGAGAAGACCTACGGCTTCGCGTCGTTCCTCAGCTTCGCCAAGGCCGCCCGCGCCCGCGGGGTCGTCCGCATGGCGTGGGACGAGTCCGCGGGCGACTGGCGCCTGCAGCCGGCCTAGGGCGGGCGAGGCATCGCAGGACCCGACACCGTGTCCATCGGACACGGTCGCGGCGGTGCCGATGAGCCTGCCTGCGCTGGTGGCCGCCGTAGGTCCCGTCTCGGAACCGGGTCACCCCCGGTCAGCGGGCGGGGCCCTGACCGGCGTGGTCACGTCCGCCGGTAGCGCACCGTCAGGCACCGGTAGGGGTAGGCGATCGTCGCCCGGCCCGCCGTCGCGGGATGCCGGGCGAGGTGGTCACGCAGGGCGTCGAGCACGCGCCCGTCGCTCGTCGGGCGTCCCGGGTGCTCACCCGGCTGAAGGTGGAGAACAGGAGCACGAGCTCGGCGGGGGAGAGCTCCTGGGCCCAGCGGGTCTCGACGCGGCGGGCGCGGGGAAGCCGGACACGTCGGGCGGGGGTGCCGTCCGCGGTCGTCTCGGGCTGGCCGGAGATCCGGTTGAGGTCGGCGACCCAGTCCACCGACAGGTCGGGGAGGTTCCACAGCAGCGCGAGCGTGCCGCCGGGCACCAGCACCCGGTGGGCCTCGGCCGCCGCGGCCGCCGGCTCGACCCAGTGCCAGGCCTGCCCGTAGACGACGCCACCCGCCGTCCCGTCGGCGACGGGGAGCTCCTCGCCCCGGCCGTCGCGGACGTCGACGCCGGGCAGGTCGCGGGCGGCGAGCACCGCACGCATGTCCGGGTCGGGCTCGACGGCGACGACGGGGTGCCCGGCCGCGACCAGCGCCGTCGTGAGCTTCCCGGTGCCCGCCCCGACGTCGACCACCGGGCCCGGCGGCAACGCACCGATCGCGGCGGCGGGGTAGCCGGGCCGGATGCGGTCGTAGTCGGCGGCGAGGCGCCCGAACGACCGGGCCCGGACCGTGCGCGCCGCGTGCTCGTCCCGGGCCGTGGTCATGGTCGACGCAGCATCCCGGGTGCCGGTGCGTGGCGGGGCCCGGGGTGATCAGTCGAACGTCAGACGGCGAGCGGGCGCAGCCGTGCGGCCTCGTCGAGCCAGCGCAGCGCGAGGTACGCGAACGGACACACGGGATCGGCGTAGAGCCGGACGTCGGAGCCCACGCCGAGCATGATGGGTGACGGCAGGGCGGCACAGGTCGAGGAGGACACGATGGCCGACAGCGCGATCGGGGAGGAGCGTCGCACGGGCGACCCGGACGTGGTCGACGTCGACGCCCGGCACCGCTACGAGATCCGCGTCGACGGGGAGACGGCGGGCTTCGCCGAGTACCACCGGCGCGCCGGGGGCCCGACGATCTCGTTCACGCACACCGTCGTCGACGACGCCCACGCCGGCCAGGGGCTCGCCGGCCGCCTCGCCCGCGCCGCCCTCGACGACGCCCGCGCGCGAGGTCTCGCGGTGCTGCCGTTCTGCCCGTTCGTCAGGGGCTGGATCGCCAAGCACCCCGGCTACGTGGACCTCGTGCCGGAGGACCGGCGCCCCGAGTTCGAGCTCTGACGCCGGGCCGCCGCTCGCCGGCGGTGTATCAGGGGTACGTGGGGCAGCCCAGCGGGCGGGCGGGCCTGCGTGGTGTGCCCGTCGACGAACCCCGCCACCGCGGCACGACCCGACCCCCGGAGATCGCCGGGCTGACGGGACCACACGCCGGGGTAGTTTCTCGTGCTCACGACATCGGAGTCGGACGACGCGGGAGGCCGGAGCATGGCGACCGATGCGGGCGCATCCACGACCGGTGGCGCGAGCGTGGTCCTCGAGAGCCTGCCGATCTCCCGGTGGCACCGGCAGATCGTCGTCCTCGTCGGGATCGGGTCGTTCTTCGACCTCTACGAGGTGTTCCTCGGCGGCGTACTGGCCCCGATCCTGACCAAGGAGTTCGCGCTCGGGTCGATCGGGAAGGCCGCCGTCGTCGGGAGCGGGTTCCTGGGGATGTTCGTCGGCGCGACCGTGCTGTCGGTGGTCGCCGACCGGATCGGCCGCCGCCGGGTGTTCCTGCTCAACCTGCTGACGTACTCGCTGTTCAGCCTGCTCTGCGCGTTCTCGCCGAACATCGAGGTCTTCCTCGTCCTGCGGTTCTTCGCCGGCATCGGGCTGGGCTGCGAGCTGGTGCTGGTCGACACCTACCTGGCCGAGTTCCTGCCGGGACGGGTCCGGGGCCGCTACATCGCCTGGGCGTACACCGTGGGCTTCCTCGGGGTGCCGGTGGCCGCCCTGCTCGGCGGGAAGCTGGTCGCGGCCCGGGAGATCGCGGGCATCGACGGCTGGCGCTGGCTGCTGGTGTTCGGGGCGCTGGGGGCCCTGTTCGTCCTGTGGATGCGGCGCGTGCTGCCCGAGTCGCCGCGCTGGCTGGAGTCCCGCGGACGGCGCGACGAGGCGGAGCAGGTGGTGCGCGACATCGCCGCCCGGGCGGGCGCGCCGGAGGCCGCGGACGTCATCCCCGAGCGGGTGCCGGCGGCCCTGCGCGCCGCCGAACCCCGGGCACGGACGACGTCGGAGGTGCTGAAGATCGCCTTCACCGGCGTCTACCGCCGCCGGACGGTCATGCTCTTCATCTTCCAGATCCTGCAGACGGTCGCCTACTACGGCTTCGGGACGCTGGCCCCGACGGTGCTGGTCGCCAAGGGCTTCACGATCACCGACTCGCTGGGCTACGCCGCGCTCAGCTTCGCCGGCTACCCGATCGGCTCGCTGCTCTCGGTACCCCTCGTGGAGCGCTTCGAACGGAAGTACCTGATCATCGTGTCCGCCCTGCTCATCGCGGGGTTCGGCATCGTGTTCGCCGCGGCGGCCGCGCCGTGGCTCATCGTCCTCGCCGGCTTCCTGCTGACGACGTCGAGCAACGTCTTCTCCAACTCCTTCCACATCTACCAGGCCGAGATCTTCCCGACGGCCATCCGCTCGACGGCCAGCGGCACCGCGTACTCGCTCTCGCGGGCCACGTCGGCGGTCCTGCCCTTCATCGCCGTGCCGCTGCTGGCCACCGCCGGACCGGTCGCGGTGTTCGGCGGGTCCGCCGTGCTCGTCGTGGTGCTCTGCCTCGACGTCGGATTCCTCGGCCCGCTCAGCACCGGGCGCGCCCTGGAGGAGGTGGCCCTGGCCGATCGGTGACAATCCGGCCCGTGACCTCCGACGCGCACCCCGCGCTCCCCGCGCCCGCCTGGCGCCGCCCGACCGCGGGCGAACCCCGCTGGCCGGTCGCGCTCGCGATCGTCGTCGCCGTCGCGCTGCAGGTGACCCTGCCCGACACGGTGGTCCTCGGGTCGCGCTGGCTGCTGCCGGCGCTCGAGCTCGTGGTGCTGGCGGTGCTCGTCGTCGCCAACCCCGGGCGCTTCGAGCGCGAGCGGCCGTGGCGGCGCACGACGAGCCTCGCGCTGACCGCGCTCGATCAGCGTCGCGAACCTGGGGCGCGGTCGTCCGCCTGATCGGCCACCTCGCTGGCGGCGCGGGTGCCGACGACGCCGCGGCCCTGCTCGCCACCGGCGCCGCGATCTGGGCGACCAACGTCATCGGGTTCGCGCTCTGGTACTGGCAGTTCGACCGCGGCGGGCCCTCGGCGCGGGCGCGCGCGCGACCGCCAGGTCCCCGACTTCCTCTTCCCGCAGATGCAGACCCCGGACCTGGACCGGGACTGGGAGCCGACGTTCGTCGACTACGTGTACGTGTCGTTCACCAACTCCACCGCGTTCAGCCCCACCGACACGATGCCGCTCTCGCGCTGGGCGAAGCTGACGATGCTCGTGCAGTCCGCGGTGTCGCTCGCGACGGTCGCCCTCGTCGTCGCGCGGGCCGTCAACGTGCTGGGGTGACCGCCCTCAGTTGACGCAGGGCACCGTCGGGGCGGCCGTGCCGGCGTCGGAGGCCGGCACGGCGGGCTTCGGCTTCGCCGCCGGCGCCGGAGCGGCGGCGGTGGTCGACGACCCCGACGACGAGCCCGACGTCCCGGGTCTCGACGACGAGGCGCTCGTGCTCGAGGAGCCGGAGACGGTGTCGGAGATGTACTTCTGGCACCGCGGACGGGTCGACCTGCACCGCCTCGCCGTCGTCACCCGTGTCGTAGCTCGCGTCGACGATCGGGATCGTGTGGAAGCCGATCGAGCCGGAGCTGACGCCCTGCAGCTGCGTGGCGAGCGACAGGACGTCGAGCGAGTTGTCCACGGTGATGCGCCTTGTCCACCGCGGCGACGAGCGCGTTCCGCTTGGTGGAGTCGGTGAGGGTGTCCGACGAGAGCACGGTGTGGGCCATGCTCGAGAGGAAGACCTGCTGACGGCGGGCGCGGTCGAGGTCGCCGCCGGGCAGGCCGTGGCGCTGGCGGACGAACGCGAGCGCCTGGGGGCCGGACACCGTCTGCTGGCCGGCCGCGAACTTCGCCCCGGAGAACGAGTCGTCGACCTTCGAGTTCAGGCACACCGGCACCCCGCCGATGGCCGCGCTGATGTCGGCGAACCCGGCGAGGTTCACCGCGGCGTAGTGGGTGATCGTCAGGCCCGTGAGCGACTCGACGGCGCCGATCGTCGTCTTCGCGCCCGCCGCGCCGGCCTGCACGGCGAGGTCGTTGCCGGACACGCCGTCCTTGGACAGCTCCGGGCGGGCCGCGTTCGAGCCGTACGCGTAGGCCGAGTTGATCTTGTGCTTGCCGAAGCCGTCGGGCAGGTCCACGTAGGAGTCACGGGGGATGGAGAAGCCCGTCGCGGGTCCGCCCCCACCGGGGATGTGCAGGACGATGATCGTGTCGGTCGAGTCCCCGCCCGCGTCGCTGCCGCCCGCGTGCAGGGCGGCGAGCTGGTCCTTGGGCAGCGGGTTGCCGAAGCTGTCGGTCCGCGAGTCGAGGCCGACGAGCAGGATGTTCTGGTCGGTGCCCAGGATCGAGCCGAACGAGGTCCCGATGACGTCGACCCGGCTCAGCCCGGAGTCGATCGAGCGGGCGGCGAGCACGACCCCGCCGCTGACGAGCAGCAGCAGCACCGAGGCCGCCGCGAGCACCAGGACCAGGACCCGGGTCGTCGCCACCGTCCGGACGCGCCCGAGGAGGTCCCGGGCGCCGCCGCCCGGGCCGCCCTGCTCGGGGCCGCGGCCGGGCGCCTCGTCGGGCTCGAGCGACGGCGCGACGCGGGTGGGGGTCGGCGACGGGCGTCCGCCGGCCGGGCGGCCGGGACCGGGCGGGGCGCCCGCCGGGGAGCGGGGCGGCGGGCCGGGTCGGCCGCCGCCCGGCGGAGGAGCGGCCGGGCGGGGCTGCCCCGGTGCCGGTGCCGGGGCCGCCGGTCCGGGGGCCGGGCGCCCGCCGGGGGCCGGCGCGGGGCGGGGCCCGACGTTCGGGGCGGCGGGGCGTGGCGGACCCTCGGCCGGCGGACGCGGCGTGCCGGAGTCCCGGCGGGTGTCGCCGCGGCGGGGCATCCGGAAGCCCCCGGGCGGCTCCTCGCCCCGCGTCGGGCCCGGCATCAGGCGGACCCCGCGCCGCGCAGCGCCCCGAGCGGTGACGTCCCGGGACGGACCTGACGGAATCGCAGGAATCCGACGACGAGACACGCGGCGGTCGCCACGACCATCCACCAGAACAATTCCGCGAGCGGGGCGAGGACGCCGAGCAGGAACAGTGTGCTGCTCGCCGCGTCCCCGGCGATGATCGCGGCGATCACCAGTCCGAGGAACGCGATGACCGGGGGAGCCAGGGCGGGGACCACCGCGGCCTCGGCCCGGACCATCGCGACGGCGAGCATGCACACCACGAGGTAGCCGACCGGGAACATCAGCCCGAGCAGTCCGGCCCGGTGCAGCAGCAGCCACGCGAGCAGCCCGGTGAGGACGACCGCGCCGATCGCGACCACCGGCCACGGGTAGCCCGGACCGACCGCGAACGTGCCGGTCTGCCGAGGTCGTGGGCTGCGCGAGGAGCTGCCGGAGCCGCCGCGTCGCGACCCGGACGACCACGATCCGGTCGACCAGCGGGACGGTCCTCGCCCGGAGCGGTCCGGCCCCGACGGCGGGGGCGACGCCGGGCGCGGCGGCGCGGCGGACCGCGACGACCCACGCCCACGCGGACGCGGGTCCCAGCGATCTGACACGACGACACGATAGCCGAGCCCGTCGAGGGATCTCCGGTGGCGTCGCGGGAACTATTTCCCGGCGTTCCTGACGATTCGCTGAACCCGCCGCGGCGTTGCCCGGCACATTCACCCGGTTCTCAGTTCCCGTTCCTAGTGTCCGTCGTGTCGGGCGGATCGAGCGAAACCGATCCCGCTGCGCCGGCGTCGTCGGCGAAAGCGACGTCCCCAGCACAGGAGAAGGAGCACACCATGCGCATCCCGTGGGCCCGTCCCGCGCTCGTCGCGGCCGTCGTCGTCGCCCTCGCCGGCGGCGGGACGGCCGTCGCGCTCGCGGACACCAGCACCCCGACGCCGTCCCCGCCCTCGTCGTCGGCGCCGTCGCCCGCGGCGAAGCCGCACGCGAAGCACCGCGCCCTCGCGTCGCGGGCCGAGCACGGCGAGGTCGTCCTGCACGGCAAGGGCGGCGACCGCACCGTCGACGTCCAGCGCGGCGTCGTCACGGCTGCCTCCCCGACGTCGGTGACGGTCCGCAGCACGGACGGCTTCACCGCCACCTACGCCTTCGCGCCGAACGCGAAGGTCCGCAAGCAGAAGGCCGCGAGCCAGCCTTCGGCGGTCGCGGTGAACGACCGCGTGGGTCTCGTCGCCACGAAGGGCGCGTCGGGCTCCACGGTGACGGGCCTGCGCGACTCCGGGCCCGCCAAGACCGGGTGAGCCGACCGGCCACGCGTGATCACGACCTGGGCGGCGGAGTGCTCGCTGAGCGATCACTCCGCCGCCCGGACGTCGATCACGCGGAGCGCGGCCGGAGCCTCACACGTCCGGGTCGTCACCGGCCGGGGAGGAGCCTGCAACTCCTACGCTTCACGGGCTAACCAGTTGGTGCTTGTGACCCACGGAGCCCATGCGTGCGCTGCTGCCGTCCTCCGCGTCGCCGGGCCCGCGTGCTCGCCACGGCGCTCGCGACCCTCGCCGCGGTCGTCGTCCTCGGGGTCCCGGCCCTGGCCGACACCCCGCCGGCCCCGACGCCCGCGGCGCCCGGCACCCCCGGGTCGACGATGCGCTCGATGCCCGTCGAGCCGCGCGCCGGGCGGGCGGCCAAGGAGCGCCTCGACGCGCGCAGCGCCGAGGTCCCGGAGAACGTCAGCGCCTGGTGGGTCGATCCGCAGACCCACCAGACCGTCGTCGCGGTCGTCGGCCCGGCCACCCGCGCCGCCAGCGCGTTCGCCGCCGACGAGGACCCGGCCGCGGTCCGCCTGCAGCCGATGTCGGCCCCGATCCGGCTCCTCGACGCGCCCGACGCGCCCGCGCCGACCGCCGCGACCGCCACACCTACGCCCGCCGCCACACCCGCCCCGCTCGTCGGCGGCACGGCGATCACCACGACCGGCACCCGCTGCTCCGACGGCTTCACCGCGCGGAGCGGGGCCACGACCTACCTGCTCACCGCGGGGCACTGCACCGCCGAGGGCCGCAGCTGGAGCGGGCCCGGCCGCACGGCCATCGGCACCGCGGTACGCACCGAGTACCCCGGCCACGACTACGGGATCGTCGGGGTCAGCGCGACCACGACGTGGCGGGGCAGCGGGCGGATCCAGGGCGGCCCGACCGTCACGGGCGCCACCGCGGCCCCGTCGGGCAGCGCGGTCTGCCGGTCCGGGTCGAGCTCGGGCTACCACTGCGGCACCGTCCGGGCCACGGACGTCACGGTCAACTACGGCACCGGCACCGTGATCACCGGCCTGACCCAGACCACCGTGTGCGCCGAGCCCGGCGACTCCGGCGGCCCCTTCGTCACCCCCGACGCGCAGGCCCAGGGCACGCTCTCGGGCGGGACCGGGGACTGCTCGGCCGGCGGCACGACCTACTTCCAGCCGCTCGCCCCGGTCCTCGCCTCGATGGGCCTCACCCTCGTCACGGGGGACTGACCCCCGCCACCACCTCCACCAGGGCCCGGCGCGCGTCGCGGGCCGTGGTCCAGCGGCGGTGGTCCCACTCCTCGCCCGGCGAGCGAGTCCCCCGCGAAGAGCACCTGGGAGAACGCGACCCCGCGGAACCGGGCCACCGCGATGAGCGCCGCGGCCTCCATCTCCACGGTCAGGCAGCCCTCGTCGCGCCGGCGGTCGGTGCGCCCGCGGGTCTCGCGGTAGACGGCGTCCGTGGTCCAGGTCCGCCCGACGGTGTGGGCGACGTCCGCGGCGTGCAGCCGGTCGACGAGGGCGGCGACGCCCTCCGGGTCGGCGTCGACGGTGCGCCCGGGCGCCAGGTAGTGGAAGGACGTGCCCTCGTCGCGCAGCGCGGAGTCGACGACGACGGCGTGCCCGAGCACGAGCTCCGGCACCAGCACCCCCGCCCCGCCGACCGCGGTGAACCGCCGGCCGCCGAGCGCGATCAGCTCCTCGAGCGAGGCGACGGCCATCGGCGCGCCGACCCCCGGGTGCACGACGCCGACCTCGGTCCCGTCCGGGCGCGACAGCGCCAGCACCGGCGAGCGGCCGTTCTCCGAGTGCAGGACGGCGGCCTCCCGGGCGTGCCCGGCGAACGCCGCCACCACCTCGGGGAAGAAGCACAGCACGACGTCGGGCGGGACCGCCCCGCGCGTGCGCATCGCGCCCGGGGCGATGAGGCCGGGCTCGGCGAGGTCGTCCTCGGTGAGCGGGAGCGGGTCGGTCACCCGCTCATCGTCGCCTCACCCCGCCGCGGCCGCGTACGCCGCGCGGACCGCCCGGGCCGCCTCCCGGTCGGCGTCCGAGGCCTCGACGACCGCGTCGCGCCCGATCCGCCACGCGGGCTCCTCGCCGTGCAGGGCCCACGCGGCCTGGCGGGCCGCGCCGAGGGCGACGTACTCCGCGGGGGCGAGGACCTCGACGCCCAGGCCGAACACCGCGGGCGCGATCGCCGACACCGCGCGGGAGCGGCTGCCGCCGCCGATGAGCAGCACCCGCTCGCCGGGCACGCCGACGTCGGCCAGCGCGTCGACCCCGGCGGCGAGACCGCAGAGCATGCCCTCGACGGCGGCCCGGGCGAGGTTCTCCCGCGTGCCGTTCGCGCCGGTGAGGCCGGCGACGGTGCCCGTGGCGTCCGGGCGGTCCGGGGTCCGCTCGCCCTCGAGGTAGGGCACGAGCACCAGTCCGCCCGCCCCCGGCCCGGCGGCCAGCGCGAGCTCGTCGAAGCCGTCCGGGTCGACCCCGAGCAGCGTCGCGCCGACCCCGAGCACCCGGGCCGCGTTCAGCGTGCACACCAGCGGCAGGTACCGGCCCCGCGCGTCGGCGAACCCCGCGACCAGCCCGGACGGGTCGGCGGTGGGCTTCTCGGCGGAGGCGAACACGGTGCCCGAGGTGCCGATGGAGACGATGAGCTCGCCCGGCGCGGCGCCGATCGCGAGGGCCGCGCCCATGTTGTCGCCGGTGCCGGGGCCGACGACGAGGCCCTCCGCCGGGCCCGCGCCCCGGCCGACCGCCTCGCCGGGGCCGGCCACGCGCGGGAGGTCGAGGGCGCGCCCGAAGGCGAGCTCGAGCAGGTCGGGGCGGTAGCGCTCCTCGTGCGGTGACCAGTAGCCGGTGCCCGACGCGTCGCCGCGGTCGGTGACCGCCTCGGCGCCGTCGCCGCGCAGCTTGCGGGTCAGCCAGTCGTGGGGGAGCAGCACCGACCGGGCGGCCTCGGCGACGTCGGGCTCGTGGCGCGCGGTCCAGCGCAGCTTGCGTGGCGGTGATGCTCGCGACGGGGACGGTGCCCACGGCGTCCGCCCAGGCCTGCGGGCCCGCCGAGCTCGTCGACGAGGTCGTGCGCGGCGTCGGCCGAGCGGGTGTCGTTCCAGAGCAGCGCGTCGCGGACCGGCTCGCCCCCGGCGTCGCACAGCACCATGCCGTGCTGCTGGCCGGCGACGGCGATCGCCCCGACGTCGTCGGTGCCGACCTCGCCGAGCGCCTCCGAGAGCGCCGTCCACCAGGCCCGCGGGTCGACCTCGGTGCCCTCGGGGTGGGCGCGGCGGGCCTCGCGCACCACCGAGCCGTCCGCGGGATCGACGACCACGACCTTGGTCGCCTGGGTGGAGGAGTCGACGCCGACGACGTGGGTGGGCATGCGGCCCATGATGTGCGCTCCGCGCCTGTGAGCACTAATTGCGGCTATCGCCGCACTCTCTGCTCACGAGCCCGGAGGGCACCCACAGGACTCCCGCACCACGAACGACGGCGGCAGGCGCAGCACCTCGACGGGCGCGTCGGCCTGTTCCCGGCGCCGCAGCAGCAGCCGGACCGCCTCGGTCGCGATCTGCGCGAACGGCTGCGCCATCACCGTCAGGCGCGGGGCGAACAGGTCCGCCCAGGCGAAGTCGTCGAACGCGACCACGGCGACGTCGTCGGGCACCCGGGCGCCGGCGTCGCGCAGCGCGGCGATCACGCCGATCGTCATGCTGTTGTTCCCGACGACGACGGCCGTGGGCGGGTCGGGCCGCGCCAGCAGCCCGGCCATCGCGGCGCGCGCGGGCTCGGTGGCCGACTCCCCGGAGACCTCCAGGGCCGGGTCGCGCGGGATGCCGGCCGCCTCGAGCGCCGCTGACGTACCCCGCCCGCCGCTCCTCGGTGGTGGCGAGCCCGGCCAGTCCGGCGACGAGCGCGATCCGGCGGTGGCCGTGCCCGCACCAGGTGCGTCGTGAGGGTCGCGGTGGCCTCGCAGTTCTCGCTGCCGACCTGGTCGAGGCGCGCCGCGAGCCCCCGCGGGATCAACCGGTCCAGCAGCACCGTCGGGACCTCCTGGCGGGCGAGGTACTCGAGCGCCGCGTCGGGCCGCGCGGACGGCGCGAGGACCACGCCGTCGACGCGGTGGTGGTGCAGCCGCGCGACGACGGTGCGCTCGTAGTCGGGGTCCTCGTGCGGGTCGACGAGGAGCAGCGTGTAGCCGGCCGCGGCCGCGGCGCGCTCGGCGGCGGAGAGCAGGTCGCCGAAGTAGGGGTTCGAGATCGCGGAGAGGACGAGGCCGAGCGTCGTCGTCCGGGAGGTGGCGAGCGAGCGGGCCACGGTGTTCGGGGTGTACTCGGTCTCCTCGACGGCGGCGAGCACGGCGGCGCGGGTGTCGTCGCTGACCGCGCGGGTGTTGTTGAGGACGTGCGAGACGGTGGCGGTGGAGACCCCGGCCCGGCGAGCGACATCGGCCATCGTGACCACCGCTGACCTCCGCACCCGTCGTTCCCGCGACCGCCGTGTCGAATGATGCCCCCGCGCCGACCGTCCGAGCCCGGAAGACCGCTCGATCACGTCCGGGACGTCCTCGTCGAGATCGGTGCTCAGAGTTCAGTCAAGCGCTTGCGCGGGCACGGTGCGCGGCCCTACCGTCGCCCGATGTGAGGAGAACGTGAACCACGTCACTCATCACGGTAACCGACCGGCGGCTCGGGGAGGCGGCGTGCGACGCAGCGCACCGGACGGGGCAGCGGGGCCCCGAGCGCCCACCGAGCCCGCCGAGCCCGCGCAGGCGACGGCTCGCTCTGCTGGCCCTGCTCGCCGTCGCGCTGCTCGGCGCGGTCGCCGGGCTGCTCGGGCGCCGGGGCACTCGGCGGCGACCCCGGGGTGCAGACGGTGACCGTCGCGATCGTGTCCAACTCGCAGATGAAGGACGCGATCAAGCTCTCGCCGCAGTTCGAGGCGGAGAACCCCGGGATCCGGATGCGGTTCGTCTCGCTGTCCGAGAACGAGGCCCGGGCGAAGATCACCGCGAGCGTCGCGACCGGCGGCGGCGAGTTCGACGTCGTGATGATCTCGAACTACGAGACCCCGCAGTGGGCGCAGAACGGCTGGCTCACCGACCTGCAGCCGCTGGTCGACTCGACCCCGGGCTACGACCCGAACGACTTCATCCCGACGGTCCGCGACTCGCTGTCCTACCAGGGCCACATGTACTCGGTGCCGTTCTACGGCGAGTCGTCGTTCCTGATGTACCGCAAGGACCTCTTCGCGCAGGCCGGCCTCGTGATGCCCCCGCAGCCGACGTGGCAGCAGGTCGCCGAGATGGCGGCGAAGCTCACCGACCGCTCCCAGGGGCGGGCCGGCATCTGCCTGCGCGGCAAGCCGGGCTGGGGCGAGATGCTGGCGCCGTTCGACACCGTGCTGAACACCTTCGGCGGCCGCTGGTACGACCCGCAGTGGCACGCGCAGCTCACCAGCCCGCAGGTCGAGCAGGCGGCGCAGTTCTACGTCGACCTGGTGCGCAACTACGGCGAGCCCGGGGCCGCGCAGTCCGGCTTCTCCGAGTGCGCCACGCAGTTCGGCCAGGGCAACGCGGCGATGTGGTACGACGCCACGTCCGCGGCGGGCACCGTCGAGAACCCCGACGAGTCCACGGTCGTCGGGAAGGTCGGCTACGTCGCGGCCCCCGTCGTCGTGACGCCGAGCTCCGGCTGGCTCTACTCGTGGTCGCTGGCGATCCCGAAGACCTCGCAGCACCCCGACGCCGCCTGGAAGTTCATGAGCTGGATGACCTCGAAGCAGTACATGCAGCGGGTCGGCACCCAGCTCGGCTGGACGTCGCTGCCGCCGGGGTCGCGCCTGTCGACCTACCAGATCCCGCAGTACCAGCAGGCCGCGGCGGCGTTCGGCCCGACGGTGCTCGACGCCATCGCCCGCGCCACCCCGCAGAAGCCGACCGTCCTGCCCGTGCCCTACCAGGGAGTGCAGTTCGTGCGGATCCCCGAGTTCCAGGACCTCGGGACCCGGGTCAGCCAGCAGCTGTCCGCCGCGATCGCCGGGCAGAAGACCGTGCAAGAGGCCCTCGAGCAGTCCCAGGAGTACGCGTCGACGGTGGGGGAGAGCTACCAATGACCGCCACGATCGAGAGGCCGGCCGCCGCGTCGGGGCCACCGCCCGCGCCGGCCGGGGGCACGACGACGCGCTCGGCGCGGGCCGAGGGCTGGGTGCGGCGGGCGCCGCTGCTGCCGGCACTGGTGTTCACCATCGTCGTCACGCAGATCCCGTTCCTGCTGACGCTCTACTACTCGGTCCAGTCCTGGAACCTCGTCCGGCCCGGGTCGCAGCACTTCGTCGGGTTCCAGAACTACGTCGCCGTGTTCACCGACTCGCAGTTCCGCGGCGTCGCCCTCAACACGATCATCATGACGCTCGGCTCGGTGATCATCGCGGTCGTCCTCGGCCTGCTGCTCGCGCTGCTGCTCAACCGGCACTTCATCGGCCGCGGCGTCGTCCGGACGCTGCTGGTGACGCCGTTCCTCATCACGCCGGTCGCCGGCGCGCTGCTGTGGAAGACGACGCTGCTCGACCCGACCTACGGCCTGATCAACTTCGTGCTCTCGCCGTTCGGGGCCGGGGACACCGACTGGGTGTCGAACTACCCGCTGGCCTCGGTGATGGCGGCGCTGGTCTGGCAGTGGACGCCGTTCATGATGCTGCTGCTGCTCGCCGGGCTGCAGTCCCAGCCCGGGGACCAGATCGAGGCGGCCCGCGTCGACGGTGCCGGGGCGTGGGCGATCTTCCGCGAGCTGACGCTGCCGCACCTGCGGCGGTTCCTCGAGCTGGGGATCGTGCTCGGCGCGATCTACCTGGTGAACACCTTCGACGCCGTCTACATGATCACCCAGGGCGGCCCCGGCACGGCGTCGGCGAACCTGCCCTTCTACATCTACCAGCGCGCGTTCCTCGGCTTCGACATCGGGCAGTCGGCCGCGATGGGCGTCGTCGTGGTGATCGCGACGATCATCGTCGCGACGTTCGCGCTGCGGCTGGTGTTCCGTTCCTTCGGTGCCGCCGGGAGTGAGAGCTGATGGCCGCGACGATCGAGGACACCCCGACGACGACGGCCGCGCCGGAGCGCGTCGAGGGCCGACGGCGGCGCCGCGGTGTGGGCCCGGTGCTGCTGACGACGCTGGCGTGGATCGTCGCGATCGGCTTCTTCTTCCCGGTGCTGTGGATGGTCCTCACGGCGTTCAAGTCGGAGAACGCCGCGTACACCGACCCGCCCACGCTGTTCTTCACGCCGACGCTCGAGCAGTTCCGGGCGGTGTTCGACGCGGGCATCGGGCCCTACCTCGCGAACTCGCTCGGCGCGACGGCGATCTCGACGATCCTCGTGCTCGTCCTCGCGACGCCGGCGGCGTTCGCGGTCTCGTTGCGCCCGGTGGAGAAGACGCAGGACGTCCTGTTCTTCTTCATCTCGACGAAGATGCTGCCGGTCGTCGCGGCGATCGTCCCGATCTACGTCGTGGTCAACGAGATCGGCGCGCTGGACAACATCTGGACGCTGATCGTGCTCTACACCGCGATGAACCTGCCGATCGCGGTGTGGATGATGCGGTCGTTCTTCCTCGAGGTGCCCGGGGAGCTGCTCGAGGCGGCCTCGATCGACGGCGCCTCGCTCGGGCGCACGCTGCGCGAGGTGGTGCTGCCGATCATCTCGCCCGGCATCTTCGCCACCGGGCTGATCTGCGTGATCTTCGCGTGGAACGAGTTCTTCTTCGCGGTCAACCTGACCGCGGCCAACGCCGGGACGGTGCCGGTGTTCCTCGTCGGGTTCATCACCTCGGAGGGCCTGTACTGGGCGCGGCTCTCGGCGGCGGCGACGCTCGCGGCGCTGCCGGTGGTCCTCGCGGGGTGGTTCGCCCAGAACAAGCTGGTGCAGGGCCTGTCGTTCGGCGCAGTGAAGTAGGGAGACAACGATGGCGGAAGTCGAGTTCGACCAGGCCTCGCGCATCTACACGCCGGGCGCGACGCCGGCCGTCGACAAGCTGGACCTGACGATCACCGACGGCGAGCTGGTCGTCCTCGTCGGGCCGTCCGGGTCGGGGAAGTCGACGGCGCTGCGGATGCTCGCCGGGCCTGGAGCCGATCGACGCGGGCAGCGTGCGCATCGACGGGCGCGACGTCGTCGACGTGTCGTCGAAGGACCGCGACATCGCCATGGTCTTCCAGAACTACGCGCTCTACCCGTCGAAGACCGTCGCCGAGAACATGGCGTTCCCGCTCAAGATGCGCGGGCTCGACAAGTCGGAGCGGGCGGCGAAGGTCCACGAGGCGGCCGCCCTGCTGGGGCTGACCGACTACCTCGACCGCAAGCCGAAGGCCCTCTCCGGCGGGCAGCGCCAGCGCGTCGCGATGGGGCGGGCCATCGTCCGCGAGCCGCGGGTGTTCCTCATGGACGAGCCGCTGTCGAACCTGGACGCCAAGATGCGCGTCCAGACCCGGTCGCAGATCGCCTCGCTGCAGAACCGCCTCGCCGTCACCACCGTCTACGTGACCCACGACCAGGTCGAGGCCATGACCATGGGCGACCGGGTGGCCGTGCTGGCCGACGGGCACCTCCAGCAGTTCGCCACGCCCTCGGAGCTCTACGACCGCCCGGTCAACGCCTTCGTGGCGGGCTTCATCGGCTCGCCCGCGATGAACCTGCTCGACCTGCACCGCGACGGGGACGGGGTCACCCTCGGCGGGACCGACATCCCGCTGACGCGCGAGGTGCGGGACGCCGCGGGCTCGGCGGACACCGTCACCGTCGGGGTCCGCCCGGAGGACCTGTCGATCGACTCCGAGGGCTCGGGCGGCGGGGTCAAGGCCGTGGTGGACGTGGTCGAGGAGCTCGGCAGCGAGTCCTACCTCTACGCGCACATGGCCGAGGACGAGTCGACGACGCTGGTCGTGCGCGGCCCCGGCCGGACCTCGGTGCGCTACGGCGAGACCATCGCCCTGCGGGTGGACGCCGACGCGGTGCACGCCTTCGACGCGTCGAGCGGGGCGCGCCTGGCCTGAGGCGGGCCGCCTCAGCCGTGCAGCGAGGTCCACTCGGGGGCGACGCCCCGGCGGTGGTGCTCGAGACGGCGGAGCCGGCGGCGGGCCTCGTAGGTCAGGCCGTCGATCCGGTCGAGCAGCTGGTTCAGCTCGGCGGTCTCCTGGTCGATCAGTGCGTCGCGGGCCTGCTCGGGGTCGAGGCTGCGCGAGGACGGGCGGGTGGTGCTGCCGGCGTCGCGGACGGACACGGCTCTCCTTCTCGGATGACGTTCGGTGGGGGAGTCACCGGCCTCGTGAGCGCGAGGCCCCGGTCACTGTACCGATCAACAAGACTGCTCGCGGACACCATTCCCCCTCCGTGGCGTGTCCACACCCGCAGGGGGCGCCGACGACGACGGCCCCGTCCCCGGGGTGCGGGGACGGGGCCGTGGTCGGTGCGGCCGGGAGGGTCAGCTCTTGGCGCGCTTGTCGGCGGCGGTGGTGGCCGCGGACTTGGGGGCGTTCTTGGGGCCCTGCTTCTTGGGGGCGGTCCTGGCGGCGGCCTTGCGGGTGGCGCTGCGGGTCTCGCGCGGCCACCTCGTCGCCGGCCTCCTTGATCTCGGCGGCGACCTCGGTGCCGGCCTCGGTCAGCGTCTCGGCGGCCTGCTCGGAGGCCTTCTGGGTGTAGCGCGCGGTGCGCTCCCCGACCGAGCGGGTCTGGCGGGTGACCCCGGCGAGCATGTTCTCGCCGCGGACCCGGAACTCCTCGACGGTGTCCTCGAGGCGGCTCTCGAGCTCGGTGGAGACCGAGTCGACGGTGGAGATGGCCTGCTTGACCTGGGGCTGGGCCCTGAGCTTGGAGTAGGCGCCGGTGCCGCGCTTGACCAGGTCCTCGTAGAGGTTGCGCACGGCGGCGAGGTAGGCGTCGGCGAGGCGGCGGAAGTCCTCGGCGGTCAGCTTGGAGCGCAGCTCCCCGATCTCCGAGGGGAGGTCCTCGACGCGGGCCTGGACCTCGGTGGCGCCGGCCTGCACGCGGGCGACGGCCTCCTGGGCGCCGGCGACGGCGTAGTCGCCGAGGCCGAGCAGGGCCAGCGAGGGGGCGCGCAGCGGGTCGACGGCGTCGGCGACGGCCTTGGAGGCCTGGTCGCGGGCCTCGCGGACGTCGAACTTGGTCGGGAACGTGACGGCCATGGTGATCACTCCTGGTCGGTGTCGAGACGTGTGGGGTCGGTCGCGGCGGCCAGCGCGGCCGCCGCGTCCGTGGCACCGGCGTCGGTGCCCGTCGGCGCCGGCGACGGCGTGGTCGGCACGGCGCTGGTCGGGGTCTCGGGATGCGCCCGGTTCTCGCGGCGGAACGACTCGTAGATGTCGTGCAGCACCTGCTTCTGGCGCTCGGTCAGCTCCGGGTCGCACGCGAGGGAGTCCAGGACGGCTGAGCCCTGGCGCTCCTCGAGCAGCCCGGCGCGGACGTAGAGCGCCTCGGCGGAGATGCGCAGTCCCGTCGCGATCTGGCCGAGGATCTCCGCGGACGGCTTGCGCAGCCCGCGCTCGATCTGGCTCAGGTACGGGTTCGAGATCCCGGCGACCTTGGCGAGCTGGCGCAGGGACACCTGCGCCGACTCCCGCTGCTTGCGGATGTAGCCACCGATGTCCTCGACGGCCTGTCCGAGCGCCTTGTCGACACTCTCGACCCCGGACATCTGGGTGGCCTCCTCCGGTTGCGGCTGACACCCACGCTAACACGTGTGCTAGCTGATGCAAGCGCAGTGCTTGCGCAGCTGGCGTGGCCCGTCGCACAACGGGCACGGGTGTCCCACGCCAGCGGGCGAGCGGCCCGTTCGCTCGCTCGGAAGCAGCGAAGGTGCCGCTCGCTCAGGGACCGGCGGGACCCGCCGTCAGGAACCGGCGAGGACCGCCTGCAGCGCCGCGCGGGCCCCGTCGTCGTGCAGCCGGTCGAGGTGGCGGCGGTAGGCGGCGGTGAAGCGGTCGTCGTCGACCAGGTCGCCGAACAGCGACCGGTCCTCGAGGAACGCGAGCGGCTCGTCGGGGTAGCGGCGGGCGGCGGCGGTGCGCTCCTCGGCGCGGCCGGTGTCGACGACCTCGATCGGCTCGCCGTCCTCGTCGACGCCCTCGGCGTAGCGCGCCCAGGCCGCGACGATCAGCGCCGAGCGCTCGATCTCGCCGTCGTCCTCCAGGTTCTTCCGGATCACCGGCACCAGCCACGGCGGGATCCGGTCGGAGGACTCCGCCGCCAGCCGGGCGAGCGTGTCGCGGATCTCGGGGTTGGCGAACCGCTCGACCAGCGTGGCCTTGTAGTCGTCGAGGTCCACGCCCGGGACCGGCAGCAGCGTCGGGGTCGCCTCGGCGTCCATGTAGCCGCGGACGAAGGCCACGAACTCGTCGTCGGCGGCCACCTCGTGCGCGTAGCGGAACCCGGCGAGGTAGCCGAGGTAGGCCAGCGCCTGGTGCGAGGCGTTGAGCAGGCGCAGCTTCATCAGCTCGTACGGCTCGACGTCGTCGACGACCTGCACGCCGACCTCCTCGAACGCGGGCCGCCCGGAGGCGAAGCGGTCCTCGAGCACCCACTGGCAGAACGGCTCGCAGACCACCGGCCAGCCGTCGTCGACCCCGAAGCGCTCCGCGAGCTCGGCGCGGTCGTCGTCGGTGGTGCGCGGGGTGATCCGGTCGACCATGGAGTTGGGGAACGGGACCTCGCGCTCGATCCAGTCGGCGAGGTCGGTCCCGAGCGTCTCGTCCCGCAGCCGCGCGAACGCGGTGATCATCCGGTGCGCGACGTCCCCGTTGCCGGCGATGTTGTCGCAGCTCATGACGGTGAACGGCGCCGTCCCCGGCCGCCCGGCGGCGGCGCAGCGCCTCGACGAGGTGGCCGAACGCGCTGCGTCGGGGGCGCGTCGGCGTCGCGGGAGAGGTCGTGGGCGATCGAGGCCTCGGAGGGGTCGAACTCCCCGGTGGCCGTGTTGACGTGGTAGCCGCCCTCGGTGACCGTCAGGCTGACGATGCGCACCGCCGGGTCGGTCATGCGCGTGACCACGGCCTCCGGGTCGTCGGGCGCCACGAGGTACTCGACGATCGAGCCGATCACCCGCGGTTCGCGCGAGGAGTCCGCGTGCTTCTCGACGAGGGTGTACAGCTCGTCCTGGCGGTGCAGGACCTCGCCCATGGCGCGGTCCGCGTCCAGGACGCCGACCCCGCACAGCGCCCAGTCCCCGTCGCGGCCCGCGGCGAACAGGCGGTCGAGGTACATCGCCTGGTGCGCGCGGTGGAACCCGCCGACGCCGATGTGCACGATCCCGACGCGCAGCGCGTCCCGGTCGTAGGTCGGCACCGGGACCGCGAGCTCCCCGAGCGTCGCGCGGCTCAGGGCCGTGGCGTGCTGGGCGGCGGCGTCGGCGCTCATCGACCCAGGGTAGGCGCGCAAGCGCTTGCCGCTAGGTGCGCTCCGCGCTCGTGAGCACTACTCGTCGCTATTGCCGCACTTTCTGCTCACGAGCGCGAAGCGCACCTATCGGCCCCCCGCGACGTCGAGGACGGCTGCCGGTGACGTAGGACGCCTCGTCGGAGACGAGCCAGACGATCGCCGCCGCGACCTCGTCGGCCGTGCCCGCGCGCCCCATCGGCAGGCCCGGGCCGAGGCGCGCGACCCGGTCCGGCTGGCCCCCCGAGGCGTGCAGCTCGGTGTCGATGACCCCGGGCCGCACCACGGCGACCCGGACGCCCTCGTCCGCGACCTCCTTGGCCAGGCCGAGGCCCAGCGTGTCGACGGCGGCCTTGGACGCGGCGTAGTCCACGTACTCGCCGGGGGAGCCGAGTCGGGCCGCGGCCGAGGAGACGAGCACGATCGCCCCGCCGCGGCCGCCGTGCGCGGTCGAGAGCCGGCGCACGGCCTCGCGGCAGGTGACGATCGCGCCGGTGACGTTGGTGGCGAGCATCCGCTCGACCCGCTCGACGCTCAGCTGGTCCACCCGGGTCTTCTCGCCGACGATCGCGGCGTTGGCGACGACCGCGCCCAGCGGGGCGAGCGTCGTCGCGGCCTCGACCGCGGCCACGACGTCCGCCTCCACCGCGACGTCCGCCCGCACCGCGGCGGCCCGCCCGCCGTCGCGCTCGATGGCGGCGACGACGGCCGACGCGGCCGCCTGGTCGCTGCGGTAGGTCAGGCACACCGCCCAGCCGGCGGCGGCCGCCCGCCGCGCGGTGGCGGCACCGATCCCGCGGGACCCTCCGGTGATCAACACGCTGCGCATGGGGACGATTCTGGCCGCCTCCGACGACCACGGCGGCGCAACCGCGTCACGGTGACGCGGTTGCGCGCAGGTCGGTCGCCGGCCGGGTCCGGGTGCGGCCCGCCGTCGGTGGTCACGGGATGGCGGCGCGGTGAACGTTCGCCGGATCGGTGCTCGCCGTTCTGATCATCGAGCCCGCCCGGTGGGGTACACCTGCACACGTGCCGAAGACAGTCACCGCCTCCACCCTGGTCCTCGCCGCGATCCGCGAGCGGGTCGCCGCCCTGCACGCCGCCGTCGAGCCCGACACCGATCCGACGCCGACCCTCGACGGCGCTGCGGCGAGCCCGTCGGACCACGACGGCGAGGGCACCGGCGGTGCCGACTTCGGCGCGGACGGCGGCTCGTCGGTGACGGTGCCCGCCGCGGCGGACGAGCTCCCCGACGACGAGCCCGGCCTCGGCTCGGGCGCCTCCGACGGTCCGGACGTGGAGCGGCTCGCGGAGACGCTGGCCGACCTCGACGCCGTCGTCACGGGGTTCGCGTCGCTCATCGAGGGTGGCGAGCTCCCGGCGCTGCGGGCCGAACTGGCGTGGGCGCGGTCCACCGTCGAGGAGGCGCGGGCGCTCGACGGCACGATCGACGTGCTCGAGGAGCTCGTGGAGGACCTCGACCCGACGCTGCGCCAGGGGCCGGTCGAGGCGCGCGTCGGCATCGTCGTCGCCTCCCGGACCGCCGAGCGCCGCGACGCCGTCACCTCGATGCTCGCCCAGCCCGAGTGGACGAGCCTGCTCGCGCACGCCGACCAGCTCGTGCTCACCGCGCCGATCGGCGGGAGCAAGCCGAAGCACGCCACCCGCGTCCTCGCCCGGGCCCTCGCCGACGCCGACGCCGCGGCCCGCGAGGCCGCCGACGCGGCGGTCGCCGAGGCGGCCGGGTCGGACCGGGCGAGCGAGCCGCACCTCGGCCCGGTCGCGACGGCCGCGCACACCGTGGCGACGACCGCGCAGGTCACCCGCGGCGCGCTGGGCAAGCAGGCGCGCAAGCTCGCCGACGCCGCCGACGCGCTCGCCGGCGCCCTCGAGGAGCGGCGCCGCAGCGAGGCGGTGGCGCACTGGCTGGTCGACCTGGCCGACCTCGCCCACCGCGCCGGGGAGCCGAGCTTCACCTACGGCGTGCTGCACGCCGAGGCCCGCGCCCGCCGCACCGCGGCCGACGAGGCGCTCGCCGCCGCCGTCACCGCCTACACGAAGCCCAAGCTGCACAAGTGGCTGGCCGACGCCGGCTAGGTGGCCTCCGGCCTGGTGAGCACTTTCGGCGGTCATCACCGCAGAAAGTGCTCACATGGGCGTAGCCCACCTACCGCAACGGATGGCGGGGGACCGAGCGGAGGTTCGCCCGGGCCAGGGTGACCATCTTCCCGACGCCGCCGGAGAGCACCGTCCGCATGCCCGCGAGGGCGAAACCGCGGACCTGCTCGGCGGTGATGTGCGGCGGGATCGACAGGGCATCGGGGTCGGTGCGCACGTCCACCAGTGACGGGCCGCGGTGGGCGAGGGCGTCGCGCAGCGCGGTCCGCACGTCGCCCGGGTCCTCGACGGTGATCGCGTGCAGCCCGGCGGCCCGGGCGATGCCGCCGAGGTCGGCCGGCCCGTGGTCGGTCTGGAACGACGGGTAGCCCGCGACCATCATCTCGAGCCGGATCATCCCGAGGGCGCCGTTGTTGAAGGCGACGACGGTGAGGTCCAGGTCGTGCTCCGCCGCGGTGAGCAGCTCGCCCAGCAGCATGGTGAGCCCGCCGTCGCCGGACATCGACACCACCTGCCGTCCCGGGAACGCGGTGGCCGCGCCGATGGCGTGGGGGAGCGCGTTGGCCATCGTGCCGTGACGGAACGAGCCGAGGATGCGGCGCCGCCCGGTGGGGCTGATGTAGCGCGCGGCCCAGACGTTGCACATGCCGGTGTCGACGGTGACCACGGCGTCGTCGGCGAGCTCGTCGTCGAGCACGTCCGCGACGTACTCCGGGTGCACCGGCCGGTGCTGCTCGACCTTCGCGGTGTAGGCCTCCACCACGTGCTCGAGGGCGTCGGCGTGGTGGGACAGCATCCGGTCGAGGAACGTCCGGTCGGTCTTCTCGGTGATCAGCGGCAGCAGCATCCGCAGGGTCTCGCCGACGTCGCCCTCCACCCCGAGGTCGAGGACCGTGCGCCGCCCGAGGTGCCGGCCGTCGCGGTCGACCTGCACCGTGTGGGCCTGGGGCAGGAACCCGTCGTAGGGGAAGTCGGTGCCGAGCAGCACGAGCAGGTCGGCCTCGTGGGAGGCCTCGAAGCAGGCGCCGTAGCCGAGCAGCCCGCTCATCCCGACGTCGTACGGGTTGTCGTGCTGGATCCACTCCTTGCCGCCGAGCGAGTGCCCGACCGGCGCCTTCACCTTCTCCGCGAGCTGGAGCACCTCCGTCCGCGCCTCCCGGGCGCCGGCCCCGACGAACAGCGTCACGGTGCCGGCGCGGTCCACGTGCTCGGCGAGCGCCTCGACACGGTCACGGGCGGGGACGACGACGGACGAGGGGGCGACGAGGTCGCCGGTGCCGGTCGGGTGGGCGGCGGGCTCGGCGGAGACGTCGCCGGGCAGGACCAGCACGGAGACCCCGCCGTCCGCCAGCGCCGTCTGCATCGCGATCCGCTGCAGCCGCGGCATCTGCGCCGCCGCCGAGATCAGCTCGACCCACGACGAGCACTCGCCGAACACCGCCGTGGGGTGGGTCTCCTGGAAGTACTCGGTGCCGATCTGGGTCGACGGGATGTGTGAGGCGATGGCCAGCACCGGGGCGCCCGACCGGTGCGCGTCGTAGAGCCCGTTGACGAGGTGGGTGTTGCCCGGGCCGCAGCTGCCCGCGCACACCGCGAGTCGCCCGGTGAGCTGGGCCTCGGCCGACGCGGCCAGCGCGCCGGCCTCCTCGTTGTGCACGTGGATCCAGTCGATCCCGCCCTGCGCCGACCCGCCGGAGCGCCGGACCGCGTCGACGATCGGGTTGAGGCTGTCCCCGACCAGTCCGTAGATCCGGCGCACCCCCGCCTGGAGGAGGACCTCGGTCAGCTGGTCGGCCACGGTCGTCGCCATCGGTCTCCTTCGCACGCACGAGCCTGCTGGGCGGACGTCACGGTGCCATGGGTGGTGCGGCGGTGGGGGTCCGTGGGCACCCCGGTCCGTCCGCCACCGTGAGGAGCCGCCGTGCACGCCCTGTCCCGCCCCCTCGTCGTCGGGGTCACCGGCATCGCCGGCCACGCGCTGGCCGAGCGCCTGGCCGTCCGCGGCGGCCACCTGCTCGGGCTCTCGCGCCGCGGCACGTCGCCGGTGCGCGAGGTCGAGTCCCTGCACGCCGACCTGACCGACCCCGCGGCCCTGCGGGAGACCCTCGCCGGGACCCGACCCTCGTCGGTGTTCCTCACCGCGTGGGCGCGCCAGGAGACCGAGGAGGAGAACATCCGGGTCAACGGCGCCATGGTGCGCGACGTCATGGAGGCCGCCTGCGCGGAGGGCACCGTCTCCCACGTCGCGCTGATGACCGGTCTGAAGCACTACCTCGGGCCGTTCGAGGCCTACGGGCAGGGCGCCATGCCAGAGACGCCGTTCGTCGAGACCGAACCCCGCCTCGACGCCCCGAACTTCTACTACGCCCAGGAGGACGAGCTCTTCGCCGCCGCGGAGCGCCACCGGTTCACCTGGAGCGTCCACCGCGCGCACACGGTCGTCGGGTACGCGGTCGGCAACGCGATGAACATCGCCTCGTCGCTGGCCGTGTACGCCGCGCTGTGCCGGGAGACCGGCCGGCGGTTCACCTTCCCCGGCTCGCGCCAGCAGTGGGACGGGCTGACCGACATGTCCGAGGCCGGACAGGTCGCCGACCACATGATCTGGGCCGCGGGGTCGCCGGCCGCGCACGACCAGGCCCTCAACGTCGTCGACGGCGACGTCTTCCGCTGGCGCTGGATGTGGCCGCGGCTGGCCGAGCTGCTGCACGTCGAGCCCGAGGGGTTCGACGAGTTGCCGCGCCCGCTGGAGGAGCAGACCGCGGACCTGGCGGACGTCTGGGCGCGGATCGCGGAGCGTGAGGGGCTGCAGGAGAGCCGGCTCGACCGGGTCGCGTCGTTCTGGCACACCGACAGCGACCTCGGCCGCGACATCGAGTGCCTCACCGACATGACCCGCTCGCGGCTGGCCGGGTTCACCGGCTACGTCCGGACCCTCGACGCGTTCGCCCGGGTCTTCGACCGGCTGGCCGCCGACCGGGTCGTGCCCCACCCGCGCTGACCCCGGCGGTCACATGCGCAACGGCGGCGCGGCGGTGTGCCCCTGCTCGCCGGCCTCGAACAGCTCCGACGCCGGCCCGACGACGGCCGGGTCCGCCTCGTGGGCGACCTCGAGGTCCTTCTCCGGGTAGTCGAACCGGGCGAGCACGTGGCGCATCGCCTCGAGCCGGGCACGCTTCTTGTCGTTGCTCTTGACGACGGTCCACGGCGCGTCGGCGGTGTCGGTGTAGAAGAACATCGCCTCCTTGGCCGCGGTGTAGTCGCTCCAGCGCTGGATCGAGGCGAGGTCGTTCGGGGAGAGCTTCCAGCGGCGCACCGGGTCGACCTGGCGGATGAGGAACCGGGTGCGCTGCTCGGACTGCGACACCGAGAACCAGAACTTCACGAGGTGGATGCCGCTGCGGACGAGCATCCGCTCGAGGTCCGGCGTCTCGCGCATGAACTCCATGTACTCCCGCGGCTCGGCGTAGCCCATGACCCGTTCGACGCCGGCGCGGTTGTACCAGCTTCGGTCGAACAGGACGATCTCGCCGGCCGCGGGCAGGTGGACGATGTAGCGCTGGAAGTACCACTGGGTGCGCTCGCGGTCGGTCGGCTTCTCCAGGGCGACGGTGCGGGTGCCCCGGGGGTTGAGGTGCTCGGTGAACCGCTTGATCGTCCCGCCCTTGCCCGCGGCGTCACGGCCCTCGAAGAGCAGCACGATCTTCTGGCCGGTGTCCTTGACCCACGCCTGCAGCTTGAGCAGCTCGATCTGCAGGAGCCGCTTCTGGTGCTCGTACTCGGTGCGCGAGAGGCGCTCGTCGTACGGATAGCCCTCGCGCCACGTGTCGACCGGGCGGCCGTCCGGGCCGAGGAGGACGGGGTCGTCGTCCTCGGCGCCGTCGGTGTCCACGGAGAGCTGGTCGATCGGGGTGCCGGAGAGCAGGTCGGCCGGATCGGGGCGCGCCGCGGCGGGGTCGTCGGGGGTCACGCCCTGATCATCACCGCGACAGGTGGCCGGCAGGTGAACGCGGCGCCGGCGCCCCGCACCGTGCGTCGCGGCGGCACCGGGCGTTCACCCGGAGCCGCCATGCTCGCCGTCATGGCCGAACTGCTCGTCGGGGACGACCTGCTCGCCCGGGCCGAGGCGGCGCTCGCGGTGGCGCTGCCGGACGCCCTCGGCGTCGAGCTCTGCGACCCCGCGGATCCGCTCGCGGGCGTCGCGTTCCCGGTCGCGGGGATCGCGGTCACCCCGGCCGCGACGGCGCACGCCTCGGCGCTCGCCGCCGCGATGGAGCTCGCGGGCTACCTCGCGGTGCTGCCGACCCTGACCGTCGCGGAGCACGCGGTCACCCACCAGATCTCCACGCAGTACCTGCGCGCAGCCCGCGCCGGGGAGCGCGTCCGGGTCGACGCGACGCTGCTGCGCCGGACCCGGGCGTTGGCGTTCGTCACCGTGACCGCCCGGTGCGGGGGACCGGACGCGCCGGTCGTCGCGCACGGCCAGATCACGAAGTCGGTCGTCGCCTTCTGACCCGGCCCGTCCGCAGCACCGTGGCCGCCAGCACGAACCCGATCGTCGCCGCCACGAGGTGCCCGACCGTGGTGAAGTCCGGCAGCAGGCCCGACCACTCGGCGTCGAGCAGCGGCCAGCCGTACACGAACGCCACCCACGGCACCCGGACCCACCTCGGGAGGGCCACGACGACGGCGGCCAGCGCCGCCTGCGCGCCGTAGCTGATCCCGACGTCGACCGCGGTCCGGATCTCCTCGGGGTACCGGCCCGCCCGGATCGCCGCGAGGATCACCGGCACCGTCAGCAGCGTCCCGCCCACGTGCCCGCCGAGGAACACGGCGGCGGCCCGCAGCGGCCCGGATCGGGCCTCCACCGACCACAGCGCGCCCCCGATCCCGAGCCACAGCGTGATGACGGTGCCGGCGTCGAGCAGGGAGCCGTTGACGATCAGGGCGCTGGCGAGAAGGGCACCGACCGGGTGGGTCCCGAGGTTCACGAGGTTGGTGCTGGCCCAGGCGACGAAGGCCGACGGGTCGGTCACGTCCATCCACACGTGCACCACCAGCAGCACCACGAGGTAGCCGACGGTCCAGGGACCCGCGGCGACGTAGCGCGCGACCGCCGTGCCCGCACGCCGCGCTGCTCCGATCACCCCGTCAGCGTGGCCGACGCCGGCGCACCCGGCTCAGCCGAGGACGGTCCGCAGCCGGTAGGCCAGGAGCAGGACGGCGATCAGGACGGGACGGCGCACGCCGCGGATGGTGCCCGGGGCGGATGGCCGACCGGTGAACGGACCCGCCGGGTGGGTAGCCCTCGCGACGAGACGGCGGGATCGACGACGAGGAGGACAGCGGTGACCCTGACGGTGGCGGTGCTCGGGACCGGGCTGATGGGCTCGGGGATGGCGCGCAGTCTGCTGCGCGACGGGCACGGGGTCCGGGTGTGGAACCGCACGCGCGACAAGGCGGAGCCGCTCGCCGACGACGGCGCGGTCGTCGTGGACTCCGCGGCGGACGCGGTGAAGGACGCCGACGCGGTCCTGACGATGCTCTTCGACGCCGACGCGGTCGCCGCCACGATGGCCGACGCGCTCCCGTCGTTCGGGCCGGAGACGGTGTGGGTGCAGACCTCCACCGTCGGCATCGACGGGATCGACCGGCTCGCCGAACAGGCGCGCGAGGCCGGCGTCGCGTTCCTCGACACCCCCGTCGTCGGGACGAAGGACCCGGCCGAGCAGGGGTCGCTCGTGCTGCTGCCCTCGGGGGACCGCGGGCTCGAGGAGCGGGTGCGGCCGGTGTTCGACGCGATCGGCCAGAAGGCGATCTGGGCCGGTGACGAGGTCGGTGCCGGCAGCCGGCTCAAGCTCGTGGTCAACGCGTGGCTGGCGACCGTCGTCGGCGGCGTGGCCCAGTCCGTCGCGCTCGCCGGGGACCTCGGGCTCGACCCGCAGCTGTTCCTCGACGCCATCTCCGGGCAGGCGCTCGACAGCTCCTACGCCCAGCTCAAGGGCGGCGGCATGGTCTCCGGCGACTTCGAGCCGTCGTTCGCCCTCGACGGCGTGCTCAAGGACACCCACCTGATCCTCGACGCCGCCCACTCCGCCGGCACCCACACCGGGCTCCTGGCCATGCTCGCGGACCGGCTCGCCGCCGCGGACCGGGCGGGCCTCGGGGCGCAGGACACCGCCGCCGTCGTGAGCGCCTACCGGGCCGGGGGCTGATCCGGTCCGGCGATCGCGCCGAACTTGGCCGGGTTGAGCACCGAGGAGAGCCGCACCAGCTCGCCGGTCTCCGCGTCGAACTCCGGCGCCATCACGACGACGACCTGCCCGCCGACGCGGACGACGATCGCGACCCCCGCGTTGACCTCCTCGACCGCGATGGTCGCGGCCGTGGCGCCCTTGGCCTGGCCCACGACGAACCGGGCCACCTTCGCGCGGCCCGCGACCGGCCTGCGCGCGGCCCGGGCGACGCCGCCGCCGTCGGAGAGCGCCTCGACGTCGTCGGCGAGCAGCTGCTCGAGCGCTTCGAGGTCGTCGCCGCCCGCCGCGGCCGAGGAACCGGGCGGTCAGCCGGGCGGCCCGCTCGGCGTCCACCTCGAAGCGGCGCCGCCCGGCGCCGATCCGGTCCCGGGCGCGGTGCAGGTGCTGGCGCACCGTCGCCTCCGGGAGGTCCAGCAGGTCCGAGACCTCGGCGTGCGTGTACCCGAACGCCTCGTGCAGGACGACGACGGCGCGCTCGGCGGGGGAGAGCAGCTCGAGCAGCCGGAGCATCCCGAGCGAGAGCGTCTCGCGCTGCGTCGCGGTCTCCGATGGCCCGAGGTCGACCCCGCCCGGCCCGGTCGGCACCGGCTCGGGCAGCCACGGCCCGACGTAGTCCGTGCGCCGGTCGCGCAGCGCCGCGAGCCGCGTCCGGCACAGGTTCACGACGACCCGGGTCAGCCAGCCCTCCGGGTCGAGCACCTCGGACTCGTGCCGCGACCACCGCAGCCAGGCGTCCTGGACGGCGTCCTGGGCCTCGTGGACCTCGCCGAGCATCCGGTAGGCGAGCCCGGTCAGCCGGGCGCGGTTCGCCTCGAACCGCGCCGTCGGGGTGTCGGCCTCCGGGGGGCGGGTCACGCGCTCGCCGGGATCCGGGGGTGGGTCTGCACCCACAGCGTGCCCACCACGATCGCCTCCTTCACCCGGGCGGCCGCCCGTCCGGTCAGCACCAGCTCCCGCGGCCGGTCGTCGGCGTGCACCACCTGGACCAGCCCGTCGCGACGCCCCAGGCTGACGCACCGGATCGCGTAGCGGTAGCGCCACGGCCGGGGCTCGCGCCCGGCCAGCACCGCGGCGACGGTGCGCGCGGCGTGCTGGCCCGTGGGGATCGCGGTCGCGCACGCCATCCGCACGACGTCGCCGCTCGAGGCCACTGCGGCCGCGACGTCACCCAGGGCGACGACGTCCGGGTGCGACGTCGAGCGCAGGCCCGCGTCGACCAGGACCCGCCCGCGGGCGTCGACGGCGAGGCCGGCCCGGGCGGCGAGGTCGGGGACGACGAGGCCGCCGGTCCAGACGACGACGTCGGCGGCCTCCTCGGTCCCGTCGGCGAGCGTGAGCCCGTCGGGGTGCACGGCGGTCACCTCGGCGTGCTCGACGAGCCGGACGCCGAGCCGGCCCAGGACCCGGTGGACGTGCGCGGCGCCCCGGGCCGAGAGGTCGTCGTCGACCGCGCCGGCGGTGAGCAGCGTCGTCGTGGCGGCGGGACGGCTCTCGGCGAGCTCCGTCGCCGTCTCCAGCCCGGTCAGCCCGGCGCCGACGACGGCGAGGCGGCGGGGATGGTCGGCGAGTCTCGCGGCGAGGCGGGCGGCGCCGGTCGGGGTGGAGACGTCGTGGGCGTGCTCGGGGACCGCGGCGTGGCTGCCGAGGGCGAGGACGAGCACGTCGTAGTCCAGCGACCCGCCGTCGCGCAGGGCCACCCGGTGCGCGGCGGGGTCGAGGCCGAGCACGCGGTCGTCGACGAACTCGACGCCGGTGCCGGCCAGCAGGTCGGTGAAGCGGGGCGAGGCGACCGGCTGCCCGGTCGCGAGCTGGTGCAGGCGCACCCGCTGCACGAAGCGGTCGCCGTCGTTGACCAGCGTCACCGCCGCGTCGGTGCGCCGGGCGAGCGACTGCGCGGCGAGTTGCCCGCCGTAACCCCCGCCGAGCACGACGCACGCGTGCCCGCTCCCGCCCGCGTCGCGCGCCTGTGGTCCCACTGACCTGCGTCGCCGTCATGGCCCGTCCTCCTCGCTCGACCGTGTCGCGGGAGAAGACCGGGGGATCGGGCCGGGCGTGACAGGTGTCGGGGTGACCTGGGGCACACCCGACCCGCGGGCTGCGCCGAGCAGCCCGGCCGCCGCGATGCGGACGTAGGCGTCCGCCTCGACGCGGCGGATGCGGTCGAGGCCCAGCCGCCGCTGGAGGAGGACGTAGGCGACCAGGCTTCCCATGTACGCCCGGGCCGCCAGATACCCCTGCCCCGGGTCCTCGGGCACGAGGCGTGCCCCGAGACCGGCCGCGGCCGCGTCGACGAACGCGACGAAGCGGGTGTCGTCGCCCAGCAGGTGCTGCTGGCTCACCAGCAGGGTCACCAGGTCGATCTGGTCCTCACAGGCCGCGACGAACGCGGCGCCGAGGCCGAGCACCAGGTCCTCGACCGCCACCGGCCCGTCCGCCTCGGTCGGCCCGAGCCGGGCGAAGCGGGCGAGGCCGTCGTCGACGATCGCCCGCAACAGCGCCTCCTTGCCGCGGAAGTGCCGATAGATCAGGGCGTCGCTGACGCCGGCCTCCGCCGCGATCTCCCGCGTCGTCGTGGCGTCGTACCCGCGCTGCGCGAAGAGACGTCGCGCGGCCGCCACGATCTGGGGTCGGCGCTGCTCACCGGACAGCCGCCGGGGTGC
The DNA here is from genome assembly GCA_963716955.1 of uncultured Actinomycetota bacterium. Classification (GTDB taxonomy): domain Bacteria; phylum Actinomycetota; class Actinomycetes; order Mycobacteriales; family Pseudonocardiaceae; genus Actinomycetospora. The sequence goes on along the minus strand of CAVQUY010000004.1, from coordinate 36,071 downwards.
GGTCACCGCCGGGAGTCGACGAGCACGGACTTCAGCCACAGCCCCCCGCCGGCGTTCGCGAGCCCGATCGGGACCCACTGCAGCGCGTCGTGCGGGCCGAACCCCGTCGGGTGCGTCACCGCCCAGAGAACGGCGAGCACCGTCGCGACCTTGATCCCGCACGCGAGCACGGTGAGGGTGACGCGCCCGGTGCCGCCGTGCCGCGCCGTCCCGAGGGCCGCGACGGCGGCGAGGACGACGCCCACCAGCACGAGGTGCACGGCCGTCACCGCGACCTGACCGGCCGCCCCGGGCCCCGTCCACCCGAAGGTCCCGCCGATCCAGCCGAGACCTGCGGCCATCAGGACCGGGGGGACGAGCGGGCTCGGCCCGGTGGCGCTGGGGGAGAGCACGAGGGTGGTCACGGGAGCCTCCGAGGTGGGGTGTCCGCACAGTATGTGAGCGGGCGCCCACAAACACCAGCGGTCCGTTTCGAGTGGGGGGCACCTTCGGCCGACTAGACCGGTGAGGGGCGCCTCTCGCCGGAACCGGGTGCGCGAGTGCCGGGTGAGCGAGGGGCGCCGTCGCGCGCCTCTTCCGAGCGAAGGTGCCCCTCGGTCGGAACAGAGCCTCAGGACGGGCCGACGACGGCGTCGCGGTGCAGGTAGCGGTCGGCGACGATCGTGAGCAACCGCCGCGCCGACTGCGGCGACTCGACGACCCCGGGCGGCACGGCCCCGCCGGTCTGCCGGTAGGCGCGGCCGGCGAGGTCCTCGAGGAGCTCGCCGACCGGTCCCTCGCCGCGCAGCCGCAGGCCCGTCGTCCGCTGGAGCCGGGCCGTCCCCGTCCCGCCGTAGGTCCGCTCGGCGTACTCGGGGTAGACGCCCGCGAGGAAGAGCGCGCCGTCGCCGATCCGGCGCCACACCCCGGGGCGGGCCTCGGGAGCGACGTCGCCGAGCAGCTCGGCCAGGCGCGGCAGGTCGAGCTCGTCCCAGCGGCGCCGCTGCCAGCCGCGCTCCCCGCGGCGCCACACGACGCCGGAGGCGAGGCGGGCATAGGACGCGAGGAGCTCGGCGAGGAAGAGCCGGTGGGCCGGCTCGGAGGCGAAGGCCGCGATCACCGGGCCGTCGAGGATCGGGAGGCGGGAGCGCGGGGCGGTCCGGTCCACCACCGCGGCCTGCCCGACCAGCGCCCCGCCCGCCCGGTGCACGGCCGCCGCGAACAGCAGGAACGGCGAGACGTAGCGGAACCGCTCGCCCTCGTCGTGCGCGGCGGTGAGCACCGCGTCGGCGACCGGGGGCCGGTCGAGGAGGTCGAGCACGAGCTCCGGGCGCCGGCGCAGGGCGTCGACCTGGTCGGGCCGGTCCCCGGTCAGCGCCAGCAGATCGCGGTCGGTGAGGTGCTCCCCGTAGCGGCGGGCCACGGCGTCGCGCGACGTGTCCATCCCTCCATGCTGCCGCGCGCCTGGACCGTTCGGCGGTTGGGCGCGATCGACCGAGGGAATGAATGGTGCCGGGAGCGGGCCGGGAGGCCCAGGGACGGAGGGGTCGGAATGGACCACGTGCGCTGGTTGGAGACCCTGTCCTCGGAGGACACCGACGCCGTCGGGGGCAAGAACTCCTCGCTCGGCGAGATGATCCAGAACCTCGACCGGGCCGGCGTGCGCGTCCCCGGCGGGTTCGCGACGACCTCCGACGCCTACCGCGCCTTCCTGTCCGCCAACGGCCTCGACGACCGCATCCGCGAGCTGCTCGACGGCCTGGACCCGAACGGCGACGAGCTCGCCCGCGTCGGCGCCGCGATCCGCGACGAGTTCGCGAAGGCGGAGTTCCCGCAGGACACCGCCGACGCGATCCGCGAGGCCTACGAGGAGCTCTCCCGCCGCTACGACACCACCGACGTCGACGTGGCCGTCCGGTCGAGCGCCACCGCGGAGGACCTGCCCGACGCGAGCTTCGCCGGCCAGCAGGACACCTACCTCAACATCACCGGCACCGACGCCCTGCTGCGCGCCTGCAAGGACTGCTACGCCTCGGTGTTCACCGACCGCGCGATCAGCTACCGCACCGAGCAGGGCTACGACCACCTGGACCTGGCGCTCTCGGTCGGCGTCCAGAAGATGGTCCGCTCGGACTCGGGCAGCGCCGGCGTCATGTTCACCATCGACTCCGACACCGGCTTCCCCGACACGATCGTCATCAACGCCGCGTGGGGCCTGGGCGAGAACGTCGTCGGCGGCGAGGTGACCCCCGACCAGTACACCGTCTACAAGCCGTTCCTGGACGACGAGTCCGTCGTCCCGATCATCGCCAAGACGGTCGGGGCGAAGGAGAAGACGCTGCAGTACGCCGAGTCGCCGGACTCGGCCGGCGACACCACGGAGAACGTCGACACCCCCACCGAGCAGCGCGGCCGCTTCGTCCTCTCCGACGACGACGTCCTCGCGCTCGCCCGCTGGGGCGTGACCATCGAGAAGCACTACGACCGGCCGATGGACATCGAGTGGGCCCGCGACGGTCGCAGCGGCGAGCTGTTCGTGGTGCAGGCGCGGCCGGAGACGGTGCAGTCCAATCGGGCGAGCGGAGCGACGGGAAGGCAACGCGGGCGCGGGCACGCTGCAGACCTACCGGCTCGACGGGACCGGCGACGTCGTCGTCTCCGGTCTCGCCATCGGCCAGGCGATCGCCGCCGGAGCGGTGCAGCGCATCGCCTCGGCCGACGACATCGACACCTTCGAGGAGGGCCGGGTCCTCGTCACGGAGATGACCGACCCGGACTGGGTGCCGATCATGCGCAAGGCCGCGGCGATCGTCACCGACCGCGGCGGGCGGACCTCGCACGCCGCCATCGTGTCGCGGGAGCTGGGCGTGCCCGCCGTCGTCGGGACCGGCGACGCGACGGACACGCTCGAGGACGGCCGCGAGGTGACCATCTCCTGCGTCGAGGGCGACGAGGGATACGTCTACGAGGGCATCCTCGAGTACTCGGTGGAGGACCTCGACCTCGACGACGTCCCGGAGACCCGGACCCGGGTCATGATGAACATCGGCAGCCCGGCGGCGGCGATGCAGTGGTGGCGCCTGCCCGCGCACGGGATCGGGCTGGCCCGCGTCGAGTACCTCGTGAACAACGTGATCAAGGCGCACCCGATGGCGCTGCTGCACCCCGACCAGGTCGACGACGACGCCCGGGCGCAGATCGAGGAGCTCACGGCGGGCTACGACGACAACGCCGAGTACTTCGTCGAGCAGATGGCCCGGGGGATCGGGGTGATCGCGGCGTCGCAGTACCCCGAGCCCGTCGTCGTCCGGCTCTCGGACTTCAAGACCAACGAGTACGCGGGCCTGATCGGCGGGACGGCGTTCGAGCCCGACGAGGAGAACCCGATGCTGGGCTGGCGCGGGGCCTCGCGCTACTACAGCGAGGACTACGAGGAGGCCTTCGCGCTGGAGTGCCGGGCCCTCTCGCGGGTGCGGGTGGAGATGGGGTTCACCAACGTGATCGTCATGGTCCCGTTCTGCCGCACGCCGGAGGAGGCCGACCGGGTGCTCGAGGTGATGAAGAAGCACGGCCTCGAGCGCGGGCGCGACGAGCTGCAGGTCTACGTCATGGCGGAGATCCCGTCGAACGTGCTGCAGGCCGACGAGTTCGCCGAGCGCTTCGACGGCTTCTCGATCGGCTCGAACGACCTCACCCAGCTCACGCTCGGGATCGGGCGCGACGACGACCGGCTGGCCCACCTGTTCGACGAGCGCAGCCCGGCCGTCAAGAAGATGATCTCGATGCTCATCGAGACGGCACACGCGAAGGGCCGCTACGTCGGCATCTGCGGGCAGGGGCCGAGCGACCACCCGGACCTGGCCGAGTTCCTCGTCGAGCAGGGCATCGACTCGATGTCGCTGAACCCCGACAGCGTGCTCACGGTCATCGAGCGGGTCGCGGAGGCGGAGCGGCACGTGCCTCGCTGATCGTCAGGCGATCCACGGCGGGACGGTCGGCTCCCGCCCGGGCCCGCCGGCCACGTCGGCGCCCGGGCCGGTGACGATCGCGGTGAGGCCCTGCTCGGGGTCGGCCGCGATGCGGCGGGTGCGCCCGGCGTCGAGGACCACGGTGTCCCCGACGGCGGCGTCGAGCCGCTCGTCGTCGAGCGTGACCGCCGCCGCCCCGTCGAGCACCGTCCAGATCTGCTCGCCGTCCATGACGTGGACGGGCCCGACTGCGCCGGGCGCCATCTCGACGCGCCACAGCGCCTGGGTGCTGCCGCCCTGGCTCGGCGAGGCGTACGTGGTCATGACGGCGTTGGGGGTCTCGACGCGGCGGGCCGCGCCGCTCCGGACGAGGGGCATGGCGTCCTCCGATGTTCGTCAACCTGGTTGTCGGGAACGGTAACCCTGGTTGTCTACGATGGGAAGGGTGAGCACGACGATGTCCGGGGCCGAGATGGCGCTGCGGCTGTTCGGGGCGTTCCGGTCGCTGGTCGACGACCTGCACGACGAGCTGGCCCGGCGCGGGCACCCCGCACGTGCGCCCGGTCCACGGCTTCGCGCTGCAGGCGATCGGCCGGGACGGCGCGACCGCGAGCGAGCTGGCCGGACGCCTGGGGGTGTCGAAGCAGGCGGCCGGCAAGACGGTGGACGGACTCGCATCGCTGGGGTACGTCGAGCGGACCGCGGACCCCGCCGACGCGCGCCGCAAGGCCATCGTCGTGACCCCGGCCGGCCGGGAGGTGCTGCGGCTCTCGGAGGAGATCTTCGAGCAGCTGCGGGCCGAGCGGGAGCAGCAGGTGGGGGCCGCGCGGATGCGGGAGACGGAGGAGGCGTTGCGCCGACTCGCCCGGGAGACGACGCTGCGAGTGGACGCCGCGGCCTGGCTGGGCGGCTGAACGGCGTGGTCCGACCGGCCCGGGATCGGGAACAGCGATCCCGGCGTGGGCGTCGGGCGGGCAGCGGGACGATGCGGGAGGCCGTGCATGGGTGGTGTCGAGGTCGGGATCAAGAATCTCTCGAAGTCGTTCGGGAGTTCGAACATCTGGTCCGACGTGACGTTGACCCTTCCGGCCGGTGAGGTCAGCGTGCTGCTGGGCCCGTCGGGGACCGGGAAGTCGGTGCTGCTGAAGTCGATCATCGGGTTGCTCAAGCCCGAGAAGGGGTCGATCTTCATCCACGACACCGACCTGGTGCGGTGCTCGGAGTCCAAGCTCTACGAGATCCGCAAGTTGTTCGGGGTGCTGTTCCAGGACGGTGCGCTGTTCGGGTCGATGAACATCTTCGACAACATCGCGTTCCCGCTGCGTGAGCACACCAAGAAGGGCGAGTCCGAGATCAAGGACATCGTCATGGAGAAGCTCGACCTGGTCGGGCTGGGTGGGGCGGAGGACAAGCTGCCCGGGGAGATCTCGGGGGGATGAAGAAGCGCGCCGGGCTGGCGCGGGCGCTGGTGCTCGACCCGGAGATCATCCTGGTCGACGAGCCGGACTCCGGGCTGGACCCGGTGCGCACGGCGTATCTGAACCAGTTGATCGTGGACCTGAACACCCAGCTCGACGCCACGATCCTGATCGTCACCCACCACCTGGGGACGGCGCGGTCGCTGCCGGACAACATCGGGATGCTGTTCCGCCGCAACCTGGTGATGTTCGGCCCCCGCGAGGTGCTGCTCACCAGTGAGGAGCCGGTGGTGCAGCAGTTCCTGCAGGGCCGGCGGGTGGGGCCGATCGGGATGTCGGAGGAGAAGGACTCGGCCCAGATGGAGGCCGAGATGGAGGAGCTGAAGAAGCAGGGCGGGTCGGCGGAGTCCGAGGAGTCGTTCATCGACCCGCAGTTGATGCCGACCGAGGGGCTGGGGGAGCGCAAGGCCACCCAGCGGCGCAAGGACCGGGTGATGCAGATTCTGCACACGCTGCCGGAGAAGGCGCAGACCGCGATCCTGGAGTCGTTGACCGAGGAGGACATGCAGCGTTATGGCATCTCCAAGGACCAGGACCGCACCGAGCTGATCGAGATCACCCGGGACAACCCGCCCGAGGACGCCGACCCGTTCGGGTACCAGGCGATGCAGGAGTCCTCCTCGGAGTCGATGGTCGAGGGCTCCCCGGCCGGTGAGGGCGAGGGCGAGGGCGACAAGGCCGGCAGCGGGGACCCGAACGCCGACGCCGAGGCCCGCCGGGCGCCGCCGGACCCGCCGGAGTCCGACGAGCCGCTGGTCGGGGTCCCGGTCGACGAGTACGCCGGGGGCACGGTGGTGCTCCCGCAGGCCGGGGAGCACACCAAGTCCGACGAGGACAAGACCGGCGCCTCCGGCAGCGACTCCGACTCCGAGGGCTCCGACGAGCCCGACGGCTCCGAGGACCAGGACACGTCCGACCAGGACACCGAGGTCCACCAGCGGCCCGAGCAGGACCAGGACCAGGACCGGTCCGACCAGGGCCAGGAGGAGGACCAGGACCAGGGGGCTGCGCAGGGGCAGCACGACGAGCAGACCCAGCAGCAGGGCCCCCGGCACGCGGCCGAGGACAACGGCGACCAGCACACCGAGGAGATCCCGATCCCCGCGCAGCGCGACACCGACGGGAACGGGGACGGGGACGCAGGGGCGCCGACGGCGGCGACGGGAAGCCGTCACCGCAGAAGCGCGAGGGCGGTCTGCGGCGGCTGTTCCACCGCTCCTGAGCTGCGTCGGCGGACCCAGCCACCGAGTGGACTCCCACGGTTGTAAGGGCAGCCCTCGGGGTCCACTCGGCCGCTTCCGTCGGCGGACCCGGTCGTCGAGTGGACTCCCACGGCTGGGCTCGCAGCCCTCGGGGTCCACTCGGCCGCTCCCGTCGACTGACCAGCCACCGAGTGGACCGCCACGACCTCCTGGGGCCCGCTCGGCGACGGGGCCAGGCGCACATGTTGCACGCCTGGTCCGGATCTTGGCGGTCCGGACCCGGCGGGGTGTGATCTCGCCATGAACGAGTGGATCGCCGAGGTCGGGGCCGAGAACGCCGAACTGCTCGCGACCCGCAGCCGGACGGCGGTGCTCGCCTCCGAGTACCGGCCCAAGGACCTCGGGGACGGCCGGATCTCACTACTCGAAGCGCGCGCTGGGCGCCGCCCGCGAGCTCTCCGAGGAGGAGGAGGGCGCGATCACCGAGGACGGCGAGGGGCTGCGGGTCTGGGTCGGCGACGACGCCTTCGACCTCGAGGAGGTCTGACCACCGGCGCCCTCACGACACCGCGAGCGACTCCTGGTGCCGGGCCCGGAGCTCACGCTTGAGGATCTTCCCGGCGCCCGAGATCGGCAGCGCGTCGACGAACTCCACCGTCCGCGGCGCCTTGTACCCCGCGATGCGCTCCTTGACGTGGTAGCGCAGCGCGGGCGCCGTCGTCGACGCCCCCGCCGCGAGCACGACCACCGCGTGCACCCGCTCGCCCCACTCGTCGTCGGGGACCCCGATCACCGCGCACGCGGCCACCGCCGGGTGCGCGGCCAGCGCGTTCTCGACCTCGGCCGAGTACACGTTCTCGCCGCCGGTGATGATCATGTCCTTGATGCGGTCGACGACGAACACGTAGCCCTCGTCGTCCATGTAGCCGCCGTCGCCGGTGTGCATCCAGCCGTCGCGCACGCGCGGCCGCGGTCTCCTCGGGCCGGTTCCAGTAGCCGAGCCATGACGTGCCCGCCGCGCGCGACGATCTCGCCGACCGTCCCGCGCGGCACCTCGCGGTCCTCCTCGTCGACGATGCGCACCTCGGCGTGCGGCGCCGACGCGGCCGGCCGAGCGGCGCAGGCGCTCGGATCGTCGTGGTCGCTCGGGGCGCAGCAGCGTCGCGACCGGGGACAGCTCGGTCATCCCGTAGGCCTGGGTGAAGCGGGCGTCCGGGCAGCCGCGGCCGCCGCCCGGGCCAGCACGGCCTCGCGAGATGGCCGAGGCGCCGTAGATCAGGCGCCGGAGGCTGGAGAGGTCGAGCGTCGCGCGGTCGCGGGTCGTCGACCAGCATCTGGATCATCGTCGGGACGAGCAGGACGTCGGTGACCCGGTGCTCGCTCGATCGCGCGGGCGACCCCGACGGGCGTGAACGACGGGACGATCACGTGCGTGCCCCCGACGGCGTTGCGGCCCACCCAGGCGGCGCCGTCGGCGAGGTGGAACATCGGCGCCGCGTGCAGGAGGCGGCCGTCCGCGGGACGACGAACGAGCCCGGTCGCCAGCGCGCCCGAGCGCGGAGGTCATGCAGGTTGGCGTGGCTGAGCATCGACGCCCTTCGGGCGTGCCCGTGGTGCCGCCGGTGTAGTAGATGCCGTACGGGTCGTCGCCGCCCCGGCCGGCGTCGGCGCACGGGTGGGTGCTCGCCGATCAGGCCCTCGACCGGCGAGCAGGCCCTCCGGCGTCGGGTCCTCGCCCGCGTGCAGGACGTGGCGCACGACGGGGGCCGCGTCGCGGATCCCGGCGACGCAGGCCGACGAACGCGTCGTCGACGACCAGGATCTCCGACCGCCGGCGTCGACCAGCGAGAACGCGATCTCGGCCGGGCTCCAGCGGGTGTTCACCGGGGTCACGACGCCGCCCGCCCACGGCACGGCGAGCAGGTACTCGTGGTAGCGGTCGGAGTTCATGCGCGAGCATCGCGACCCGGCCGCCGGGGGCGAGCCCGAGCTGCTGGAGCGCGCCGGCGAAGCGGGCCACCCGGTCCGCGCACTCCGCCCACGTGCGGACGCGGTCGCCGAAGATCGTCGCGGCCAGGCCGGGGGTCTCGCGGGTGGCGCGATGCAGGCCCTGCGTCAGGTACATCGGATCGCTCTCCCTGAGGTCGGCATGACGACGATCACCGTGCCCGCCCTCGGTCGACGATGCCACCCGTCCGGCCCGATCGGAGGTCGGCCGGAGACCAGGACGCCGGCCTCCGTCAGGACGTCCGATGGTGGAGATCCGGACTTCGTGAGCGCGTCGCGGCGATCCTTGCGCGTGTCGCTCACGAACTCGTGATCATGGTCGGACTCGGCCCGCGACCCAGCCGTGGCCAACCCGTCGTCACGACCGGGCCATCGTTCAACGATCCGGCATGAGGACGCTTCGGTAGGCTCCGCGACGTGACCGCCGCCGATCCGGACCCGGCCGCCCGCGCGGCGCTCGAGGCGCTGTCGACGGCCCGCGTCGCGCAGACCTCGTCCACGGCCGAGCGGGTCGCCGACGCGCTGCGCGAGCAGGTCGTCGAGGGCCGCCTCCTGCCCGGCGCGCGGCTGGGGGAGCAGGCGTTCTGCGACGCGATGCGGGTCTCGCGGAACACGCTGCGCGAGGCGTTCAGCCAGCTCGTCGCGGAACGGATCCTCGTCCGCGAGGCCCACCGCGGGGTCTTCGTGACGACGCCGGGCGTGGCCGACGTGCACGACGTCTACCGCTCCCGGCGGATCGTCGAGCCCGCCGCCGTGCGCTACGGCGAACGGGCGCACGACGAGGCGGCGGTCGCCGTGGTGCGGCGGGCCGTCGAGGAGGGGCGCGCGGCCGCGACCGCGGCGGACTGGACCGGGGTCGCCGACGCCAACCAGCACTTCCACCGCGCCCTCGTCGGGCTCGCCGGCAGCACCCGGCTCGACGCGCAGATGGACCTGCTCCTCGCCGAGATGCGGCTGACCTTCCACCGCATGGGCACCCACCGCGACTTCCACGAGCCCTACCTGGAGCGCAACGACGCCGTCGCGACGCTCGTCGAGCGCGGCGAGCTCGAGAAGGCCGCGCTCGAGGTCGCCGACTACCTCGCCGACGCCGAGGCGCGCATCGTCGCCGCGTTCAGCGCAGGACGCTCCTGACCACCTCGGCGTGCTCGCGCAGCGTCTCCGCCGGGTCCTGCCCGGGCTGGCGCCCGAAGCCGCAGTACATCGCGACGCCGAAGTCCTCGAGGTAGCGCGACGCCGTCCGGTGCCGGCGCCGCAGCCCGTCCTCGCCGTCGAGCGGGAGCACGATCCCGAGGAAGACGCGGGTGTGGGGCACGTGCAGGCCGGCGAGGGGGGCGAAGAACGCCTGGTCCTCGCTGCGCAGGTAGCGCGGGCCGGCCAGGTGCAGCCAGTCCAGCGGGCGGCCGGAGTGCGCGGCGGCGTGGTTGGCCATGTGCACCAGCAGGCCCATGTCCCGGGCCTCGAACATCGGCCACTCCGGGAAGGTGCCGTAGCAGAGGTGCAGGCCGAGCAGGACGTCCTCGGGGACGTGCGGGGCCAGGCGTGACCACGGCCCGGCGAAGCGGTCCCACGCCCCCTCGTGCCCGCCCTCGGTCCAGCCGAGGACCTGCTCGTTGTCGAGCACCTCGTAGGCGAAGTCGAACTGCAGCGCGAGGTCGTGCGCCGGGATCGTCGCGAGCACCTCGTCGATCGAGCGCCGCGTCAGGTCCTCCAGCGCCGGCCCGACGATGTCCCAGTCCCGGGCGTAGTGGTCCTTGAAGGCCCCGGTGAAGATGCTCGACGGGCCGGGGAAGTTGACCTGGAACCGGGCGTCGGACGCGATCACGCCCTCGTCGCGCAGCCGCCGGAAGAGCGCGTAGGACTCCAGCATCAGCGGCACCCGCGGCCAGGCGTCGAACCGCAGCGGCTCCGCCCCGTCGCGCACCGTCAGCCGGGCGGTCTCGTAGGCGTGGCGCGCGCGCCCGGTCGGCGAGCCGCTCGGGACCAGCACCTCGATGTCCGGGTGGGGCTCGAGCAACCGCGTGCGGTCGAACGCGACCCACATGCCGAGCGGGCCGGACTCGCCGTCGGGCAGGGCCGGGACGAGGTCCCCGACGAGGCCCGCCCCGGCCCGGAACGCCTCCTCGGCCGAGGGCGCGGGGAGGCTCCCCACCAGCAGGAGATCGCTCGTCACCCGTGCGGTCACGTCCGGCCCTCCTCGCCCACGCGCCGCCACCCGTCGCCGGCGATCCTCCGCGCCGGCCGCCGCTCGGCGAGGGCCGCGGCCGCCGGTGAACCGTTCGGCCCTGCCCGCCGTGTACCCGGACAGGAACCCCGAGCGAAGGACGTGGCGATGACCCACAGCACCCAGACGGCCGGCACGATCGAGGGCGGGTCCCGGACGCCGGGTGGCGCGGCCGGCCTGCTGCGCGCGGTGCAGGTGACGGCAGTGCTCTCCGTGCTCAACCTGGTGGTGCAGTACGTCACGGCGGGGCAGATCCTCCCGCGGGGCGGGCCCGCGATCGGCGTGCACGCGACCGGCGCGATCGTCCTGCACGTCGTGACCGGGGCGCTCGCGCTCGCGGCGATCCTCTACGCGCGGGCGCAGCGGGGCCCCTGGTGGCCGCCGGTGCTGGCGGTCCTGGTGTTCGTGTGCAGCTTCGTCCAGGCCTACTTCGGCGACGAGGGGAACCTCAAGGTCCACGTGCCGGGGGCGATGCTGCTGACCGTGGGGATCGTCTGGCTCACGGCCTGGTCGTTCACGCGCGCCGTGCGACGCTGACGCAGGTGGAGGTGGGACGGGAGTCGCGGGACGCGGAGCTGATCCGCCTGCTCCACGAGCAGCACGGGGCCGCCCTCTGGGCCGTGGCGCTCCGGACCACCGCCGACCCCGGGCGCGCCCAGGACGCCGTGCAGGAGACCCTGCTGCGCGCCTGGCGCCACCCCGCCGCGCTCGACCCGAGCCGCGGCGACCCCCGTCCCTGGCTGCTGCGGACCCTGCGGAACGTGCTGATCGACGAGTGGCGGTCCCGCGCGGCGCGCCCGGAGCTGCTGTCCGACGACCCGGTGGGCGCGGAGTCGGGCACGGCCCCGGGCGCGCACACCGTGACCGACCACGCCGAGGCCGCCGTGCAGGCCTGGACCGTCGCCGCGGCCCTCGACCGGCTCTCGGCCGAGCACCGCGCGGTGATCGTGGAGTGCTACTACCGGGGCCGTACGGTCAGCGAGGCGGCCGCGGTGCTGGGCGTGCCGGCGGGCACGGTGAAGTCGCGGGTGCACTACGGGCTGCGGGCGCTGCGTCTGGCGCTGGAGGAGATGGGGGTCGCGTCGTGAGCTGCCCGCACCGCGTCGACGTCGGCGTCTACGTCCTCGGGGCCCTCGACCCGCCCGAGCGGCAGGCCTTCGAGGCCCACCTCGACGGGTGCGCGGCGTGCCGCGCGGAGCTCACGGCGGTCGCCGGCCTGCCGGGCCTGCTCTCGCGGGCCGAGGCCCCCGTCGTCGACCCGGAGCCGCCCGCCGAGATCCTCACGGGGACGCTGCGCCGGGTCCGACGGCGCCGGCGCGGCGCCCTGCTCGCGGCGGCGGCCGCCGTCGTCGTCGCCCTCGGGCTGGGGGCGGGCGTGGCGGACTGGGCGGGCGGGGGTCCCGCCGCCGCCCCGGACACGGTGGTCGCCGCGCCGGCCCGCGAGGTCGTGCTGCCCGCCGTCGCGGGGTCGGAGTCCTCCGGCCTCGCCGGGCTCACCGCGCGCCCGTGGGGGACCCAGGTCTCCCTGACCTGCGTCTACCAGGGCGCCCCGCACCCCCCGCCGCCTCCGGACACCCCGCGGACCACCTACGTGCTGGTGGTGCGCAGCGCCGACGGGCACCTCGAGCAGATCGCGAGCTGGAGCCCCCCGCCCGGCCAGGACGTGCACGTCGCCGCCTCGACCGACCTCCCGACCGACCGGGTCTCGGGGCTGGAGGTCCGCACGACGTCGGGCGAGGTCGTGATGCGCTCGTAGGTGCCGGAGCACCCCGAGAGGACCACGCACCGGTCGCGCCGCCCGCCCTGAGGGTCCACTCGGACCGGATCGCGGCGGGGAGCCCGCCGAGTGGACCCCGGTGGCTGTGGTGGGAGCCGCGGGAGTCCCTCGACGCCCGCGAAGCGCACCTACTCCCGCTCGGGTCCGAGTGACGGCGCGACATCGCTCCCCGCCGCCCGATCGGGAGATCCCGCCTCCCCGTGGCCGGGCGCGAGGCCGCCGTGTATCAAGGCGGCATGGCCGACACCATGCGCCGTGCCCGTCCGACGAGCCCGCGGTGAGCGCCCCGGTCGCCCAGGGGACGGAGATGGTCATCCACGGTCGGCAGCTGCGGCGGGACCGCGCGCTGATCATGGCCATCGTCAACCGCACCCCGGACTCGTTCTACGACCAGGGCGCGACCTGGCGCTCCGAGGCCGCGCAGGCGGCCATCGAGCACGCCGTCGCGGCCGGCGCGGACGTCGTCGACCTCGGCGGCGTCCCGGCCAGTCCCGGGCCGCTGGTCAGCGTCGCGGAGGAGATCGACCGGGTCCGGCCGACCGTGGTGTGGGCGCGGGAGCGCTTCCCGGAGCTCACCCTGTCGATCGACACCTACCGCGCCGAGGTCGTGGAGGCGCTCCTGGCCGCCGGGGCCGACCTGGTCAACGACAGCTGGGCGGGCTGGGACGACGCGATCCTCCCCGTCACCGCGCGGTACGGCGCCGGGTACGTCTGCGCCCACACCGGCGGGCTGACCCCGCGCACCGACCCGGTCCGGCCGCGCTACACCGACGTGATGGGCGACGTCGTCGCGGCGACCACCACGCTCGCCGAGCGGGCGGTGGAGGCCGGGGTGCCGCCCGAGGGCATCCTGCTCGACCCGACGATCGACTTCGGGAAGAACACCCACCAGAGCCTCGAGGTGCTGCGGAGCATGCCGCGCCTGATCGCGACGGGGTGGCCGGTGCTGCTGGCGATGTCGAACAAGGGCGTGGTGGGGGAGACCCTCGACGTCCCGCTGGAGGGCCGCCTCGTCGGCACGCTCGCCGCGACCGCGCTGGCCGCCGCGCAGGGCGTCGCGATGGTCCGCGCCCACCAGGTCGAGGAGACCCGCCAGACCGTGGAGATGGTCGCGAGCGTCCTCGGGCAGCGCCCGCCGGCGAACGCGCAGCGGTGGACCGACTGATGCACCAGGTCTGGCCGCTCCCGGCCCGGCCGATCGACGACGACGCGCTCGAGACGCTCTACCGCTACCCGGCCGACGACGACGAGCGGGGCCGGTGGGTCGCGGTCAACTTCGTCAGCTCGCTCGACGGCGGCATCGAGATCGAGGGGCGCAGCCGGGGCCTCTCGACCCCCGCCGACCGCCGCGTGTTCGCGCTCGGCCACGACCTCGCCGACGTCGTCCTGCTCGGCTCCGGCACCGCGCTCGCCGAGGCCTATCCGGGCCTGCGTCCCGACGCGACGGCGGCCGACCGCCGCCGCCGGCACGGCCTCGCCGAGGCGCCCCCGCTCGCCGTCGTGACCTCGGGGTCCTTCCCCGCGGACGCCACGAGCATCGTCGACGTCGCCGTCCCGACGATCGTGGTCACGTGCGCCGCCGCGCCCGCCGAGCAGCAGGAGGCGTGGCGCGCGGCGGGCGCCCGGGTGCTCGTCGCCGGCGACGAGCACGTCGACCTGGCCGCGGCCGTGCGCCGGCTCGCCGACGACGGGTACCGGCGGATCGACTGCGAGGGCGGCCCCGGCCTCGTCGGGACCCTGCTGGCGGCGGACCTCGTCGACGAGATGCGCCTGACCATCGCGCCGCTGGCGGTCGCCGGGCGGGCGGGCCGGGTCGCGACGAGCACCGACCCCCTCGACGCGCCGCGCGGCTTCACCGTCGCCTCGCTGCTCGTCGACGACGACGGGACGCTGCTGATCCGCTACGTGCGCGACGCGTTGGAGTAGACCCGCGTCGGGGTGACGAGGACGGCGGCGCGGCGCTCGCGGGCCATCGCGGCGTCGAACTCGTCCCAGTCGTCGTGCGTGCCGCCCGCCGCGGTGAAGATGTCGCGCAGCAGGCGGGGGATGTCGTCCACCCCCGGGAGCGGGTCGTCCGGCCCGGCGATCTCGACGGTCCCCTCGACGGTGGCCCACTGCCAGCCCGAGCGGGCGGTCACCGTCGTCCACGGCCGCGCGCGCAGGTTGCCGAGCTTCGCGGGGCCGTAGGTGACGAAGGCCAGGACCTCGGCGCCGGAGACGGGGTGCGCGAGCGGGCCCGCGTTCACCAGCGACGACTGGATCGAGCCGTCGGCGCGCGCGGTGGCCACGACGACGAGACCCTCTCACGCGCGCTGAGCGCGGTCAGATCGGACAAGTCCACACCGACAGTCTGCGCGCTCGTGCTCCCGGCGTCAGGATGCCGCTCATGACCGCACCCCCCGCCGCAGCCGTTCCCCGACGGTGGTTCCGGCCGGCCGGCGGCGGACGGCTCGCGGCCGCGGTCGTCGTCGTCGGCGTGGGGGCGGGCCTGGGCGCGATCGTGTTCCGGTTCCTGATCACCGGGGTGACGCGGCTGGTCACCGGGCAGGACGACTACGCGGCGACGCCCGGCGCGCCCTGGTACTGGTGGCCCGCCGTCGGGACCTGGTTCCTCGTGGCGGCCCCGGTGGTCGGCGGCCTGCTCTACGGCCCGCTGGTCTACCGCTGGGCACGGGAGGCGCGCGGGCACGGCGTGCCCGAGGTGATGCTCGCGGTCGCGCAGCAGGACGGGCGCATCCGGCCGCGGGTCGCGGTGGTGAAGTCGCTGGCCTCGGCGCTGTGCATCGGGACCGGCGGGTCGGTCGGCCGGGAGGGGCCGATCGTGCAGATCGGCTCCGCGATCGGGTCGTCGCTCGGCGGGTGGCTGCGCGTGCCGGGGAGCCGGTTGCGCCTCCTCGTGGCCTGCGGCGCGGCGGGCGGCATCTCGGCGACCTTCAACGCCCCGATCGCCGGGGTGTTCTTCGCCCTCGAGATCATCCTGGTCGACTTCTCGCCGCTGTCGTTCCTGGTCGTCACGGCGTCGTCCGCGATCGCGAACACCGTGGCCCGGACCGCCGACGGGTCGGCCACGTTCCTGGTGCTGCCGGCCTTCCGGGTCGGGTCGGCCTGGGAGTACCTGCTCTACGGCGTCGTCGGGCTGGTCGGCGGCGGCGTCGGCGTCGCCTTCACGACGGTCCTCTACGGCGCCGAGGACCTCGCCGACCGCGTCTGGCGGGGCCCGGAGTGGCTGCGGCCGGCCGTCGGCGGGATCCTGCTCGGCCTGCTGCTGGTCGTGCTCCCGCAGATGTACGGCGTCGGGTACCCGGTGCTGCGCCAGGGCGTGGCGGGCGGGTACGCGCTCGGGTTCCTGCTCGTGCTGCTGGTCGGCAAGCTCGTCGCGACGAGCCTCACCCTCGCGATCGGCGGCTCGGGCGGCATCTTCGCCCCGTCGCTGTTCCTCGGCGCCATGACGGGGACGGCGCTGGGCGACGGCTTCTCCCTCGTCGGCGGCGCGGGACCGGCCGGGGCGTACGGGCTGGTCGGGATGGCGGCGGTGCTGGCGGGCGCGACGCGGGCGCCGATCACCGCGATCGTGATCGTCGCCGAGATCACCGGCGAGTGGGACCTCGTCGTCCCGCTCATGATCGCGGTGGTGCTGGCGACCCTGGTCTCCCGCGGGCTCTCGACCGAGACGATCTACACGCTGAAGCTCACCCGGCGCGGCATCCGGCTCCATCCGCCCGGCCTGCCGCGCTGGGCCCGGCGTACCGCGGGGGACGCGGTGTCGGGCCCGCCCCCGACCACGGGTCTCGACGGTGCCGCGCGCCGGCTCGGGCCGGTGCGGTGGGCCCCGGTCCTCGACGCGGACCGGCCGCTGGGGGCCGCCGCGGACGACCTCGGCGACCACGCCGGGTCCGGCGGCGTCGTCGCGGGCCTGCCGGTCCTCGCCCCCGACGGCCGGCGGCTGCTCGGCGTCCTGCGTCCCGACGACCTCGTCGAGGGCTCGGACGGCCGGCGACGGGGACGGGGAGGAGCTCCGGTGCGTGGTCGAGCTGCCCGCGCCGCCGCCGGCCGACTGGGCCCCGCCCGCCGGGTTCATGCGGCTGGACGGCAGCGACCGGCTCCTCGTCGGACCCCGGGCGGGGATCGACGACCTCGTGCGGTCCCTGCCCGAGCCGCCGGACTGAGCGGGTCAGTCCACGACGACGTCCGCGAGGCGCTCGGCGTGGTAGTCGTTCGCCACGGCCTCGGCGGCGAGGAACGCGGCGATCTCGGCCGCCTCGTGCGCCCCGCCGGCGGGTGCGTAGTCGGGTGACGCCGGCGTGTCGTCCGGTCCGGTCATGTCGAGGTCCTCTCGTCCTGCCGGGGCGGCGTCCCCGGGTGCCGCCGCCGAGGTGACAGTCCACGCGACGCGGTGGCGGCGCCGCATCGGCCGAATGACTGCACCTGCGCGCGGTCTCACCGGAGACCGAACCGTCGGCGGTACTCGCCGGGCGTGATGCCCAGGCTCCGGTGGAAGTGCCGGTGCAGGTGGCTCTGGTCGGCGAACCCGGTCTCCGCGGCGGCCTCGGCGACCGTGTGCCCGGTCTCGAGCAGGCGGCGGGCGGCCCGGATGCGGTGGCCGATCTGGAGGGCGTGGGGCGCCAGGCCGGTGCGGTCGCGGACGAGCCGGATGAGGCGGAACCGCCCGACCCCGGCGGCCGCGGCGAGCTCCTCGAGACCGACGTTCTGACCGGCGCGCTCGGCGAGGTACTCGCGGGCCAGGCGCAGCGCGCGGTCGTCGCGCTCCCGCCGTGGCCGGGGGACCGGGCGGCGCACCGAGGAGTGCGCGAGCAGCCGGGTCAGCCACGCCGCGAGGAGCTCGTCGCGCTCGAGCCGGGTCGAGGCGCCCTCGAGGGCCGCGTGCCACCGGACGAACCCGGCGGCCAGCCGGGCGTCGGTGATCACGGGATCGGCGAAGGCGAGCCCGGCGGGCAGCCCGGTGTCCTCGTCGCCGGCCAGCGCCGCGAGGTGGTCGGTCTCGACGACCACGAGCCGCGCCCGCCACGGGCGGCCGTCCACCGCGGCGCCGTCGTGGGCCTGCGACGGGTCCCAGGCGACCAGGGCGCCGGGCGCGACGAGGCGGTGCTCCCGCCCCCGCCGCGAGCGCATCGGGGCGTCCGCGACCACCCCGACGACGTACTCGCCGCGCGGGTCGACCGCGTAGCGCGCGGTCCGGCCGGACATGAGCAGGAGCCGCTCGTCGTCCGGCGGGCGCCACATCCGGACCTGCTCCTCGGTCACCGGGCGAGCCCCCGGGGCCGGCACGAACGTCCAAGACCGGCCACCGGCGCCGGCGCAGGCTCGGGCGCGTGCGTTATCGACTCCTCGGCCGCAGCGGACTGCGGGTCTCCGAACTGTTCCTCGGCGCCATGACCTTCGCCGACGACTTCGCCCACGGCGCCGACCGCGCCGAGGCCGCGCGCATCGTCGACGCCTACGCCGACGTCGGCGGGAACGTCATCGACACCGCGATCAACTACCGCGACGGCGCCAGCGAGGAGATCGTCGGCGAGGTCCTCGCGGGGCGCCGCGACCGGTTCGTCGTGGCGACCAAGTACGGCGTCACCCGCGACGGGCACGACCCGAACGCCGCCGGCAGCCACCGCAAGAACCTGCGGCTGTCGCTGGAGACGAGCCTGCGGCGGCTGCGCACCGACTACATCGACCTCTACTACGTGCACCTGTGGGACCACCTCACCCCCGTCGAGGAGACGATGAGCGCCCTCGACGACGCCGTGCGCGCCGGCAAGGTCCTGCACCTGGGCGTCTCCGACACCCCCGCGTGGGTCGTCGCCCGCGCGAACACCCTCGCCGAGTGCCGCGACCGCACGCCGTTCGTGGCCGTGCAGGCCCGCTACGGGCTGCTCAGCCGCGACGCCGAGCGCGACCTGCTGCCCGCCGCCGAGGCCCTCGGGTGCAGCGTGGCCGCCTGGTCGCCGCTGGGCGGGGGAGTGCTCTCCGGATCGTTCACCCGTCCCGGCGGGCCGCCCGACCGCACGCGGATCCCGGCCGGCTCGGTCAGCGAGCACGACCTCGCCGTCGCGCAGGCCGTCCAGGAGGTCGCCGACGGGCTCGGGGCCTCGCCGTCGCAGGTCGCCCTCGCCTGGACGACGGCCCGCTCCCGCGCCGTCCACCCCGTGGTGGGCGCCCGCCGGCTCGACCAGCTCGCCGACAACCTCGGAGCGGTCGACCTCGTGCTGCCCCCGGACGCGCTGGCACGCCTCGACGCCGCCACCGGCTTCGACGTCGGCTTCCCCCACGACTTCATCCGGGACATGCAGGGCTTCGTCTTCGGCGAGGCCGGCGCGCTGGTCGACCCCTAGCCGCCGCGTCAGTGGTAGGGCTTGTGCGGGATCGCGGCGTCGTTGAGCTGCTGCTCGACGTCCACCCAGATCGCCCCGTCCTCGATCTTGCAGGCGTACGTCGGGATGGCGTCGACGGCCGGGACCCCGGTCGGCACCCCGGTGTGCAGGTCGAAGCGGGAGTTGTGCGCGGGGCAGATCAGGCTGTCGTCCTCCTGCAGGTAGCCCTCGTTCAGCGGCTGCTGCTGGTGGGTGCACGTGTTGTGCACCGCCACCGCCTCGTCCTCGTACAGCCGGACCACGCAGATCGGCTCGCCGAGGTCGACGAGCAACATGTCGCCCTCCTCGAGCTGGTCGAGGTCGGCGACCGCTTCCCAGGCCATGATCTCTCCTCTCAGGTCGACTTCCGCCGGCCTCGTGGCTGGCTGCCCCGGACCTCCACCCACCCGTTGCGGACACGGGCGGGCAGGACCGGCTGCGGGTGGTGGGCGGGCCCGCGGACGATCGAGCCGTCGCGCAGGTCGAACGCCGAGCGGTGCAGCGGGCAGACGATCGCGCACCCCTCGACCTCGCCGCGGGAGAGCAGCGCCCCCGCGTGGCTGCACACGTCGTCGAGCGCGTGCACCTCGCCGTCGCGCCGGTAGAGCAGGACCGCCCGCCCCTCGACCTCGCGCCCGACCGGGGTGGCGTCCGGCAGGTCGGCGTCCTCGATCGCCCGCACCCAGCGGGACGGGCCGGTCGTCGTCGCGACCCGGTTGACCATCACCGCGCGGCCCTGCACCAGGTGGCCGCCGACGAAGCCGGCCGCGGCCATGACCCCGAGGCTGCCCGCGCCGAGGGTGGCCGCGGTGCCGCGCCGGCCCGACAGGCGGGCGGCCAGCGAGGCGCCCTGCAGCACCATCCCGGCGGCGTTGAGCAGCCCGTGGAAGAGGCCGACCCGGCGGTCCTCGCCGTCGCTGACGTTCCAGTCGGCGACGCCGGTGGCCGCCGTGGCCCCGGAGGCCAGCAGCCCGGCGGCGCTCAGCGTCGCGGCCGGGCCGAGGCGGCCGCGGGCGCCGGGGGCGTCCTCGCCGGCGAGGTCGAGCACGAGGATGCTCGACCACAGCCCGATCGGCAGGTCGCTCAGCGCGGGGTGCAGCGAGTGCCCCACCCAGCGCCCGCCGTGCATGAGCTCGAGCAGCAGGTTGTCCCGGTGGCGGTCGTAGACCGGGTCGACGGCCGCGGTCACCCGGTCGTTGAGGTCCGACAGCCACGACCACCGCCCGACGGCGGCCAGGGCGTCCCGGTGCCACGTCGTCGCGCGGCGCGCCAACGCCGACCCGGGGGCGGTCTCCACCTCGGCGCTCGACATCGACGGCCCTCCGTTCCGGCCACCGCTCGGGGCCGGGGGGACGATCTCACCTCCCCTGTGACCTGCGCCATAGCCGATGGGCCGACTGCCTCAGGTTGGGACGGTGCGCCGGGTCCTGTGTCCGCGAGGTCGCCCCCGCGCCGCCGCTCCGCGCCGCCTGCCGGTGGCCCCCGGAGCACACGTTAAGGTTCCGCGCGGTAGCGCTTCACCCGGACGGCGCCCCGCCGGACGGGCAGAGGAGGTGCCGTGGACCGGATGATCGACGAGTCGTCGGCGCCGATGTCCGTCCTCCTGGTCGAGGACGACGACGCGGACGCCCTGCTCGTCGCGGAGCACTTCGCGGACGTCGAGGCGGTCAGCGGGCTGACCGTCACGCTGAAGCGCGTGCGGACCATCGCCGAGGTCAGCGCGCACGCGGTCGGCGCGGTGGACTGTGTCCTGCTCGACCTCGCCCTCCCCGACGCGCACGGCCTCGACGCGCTGGCGCGGGTGCTGCGCGCCGGCGACGGTCCCGCCGTCGTCGTGCTCACCGGCCGGCACGACGAGGCGCTGGGCATCCAGGCGGTCGCCGCCGGCGCCCAGGACTACCTGCTCAAGGACGCCGTCGACGGCGCCGCCCTCACGCGGGCCCTGCGCTACGCCGCCGAGCGCGTCCGCGGGGAGCGGGTCCGCCGGCAGCTCTGGGACGCCCAGCTCCGGGCCGACGAGAACGTCCGCCTCGAGCGCGGACTCCTCCCGACGCCGTTGCTGACCAACCCGGACATCCACGTCGCGGTCCGCTACCAGCCGGGCGGCGAGCGCGGCCTGCTGGGCGGCGACTTCTACGACACGATCGAGAGCGCCGACGGCACCCTGCACGTCGTCATCGGCGACGTCTGCGGGCACGGCCCGGACGAGGCCGCGCTCGGGGTGAACCTGCGGATCGCGTGGCGGGCGATGGTCCTCAACGGCGCCGACGACGACCAGCTCCTGCCCACGCTGAGCCGCCTGCTCGTCCACGAGCGCGACCGCACCGGGATCTTCGCGACGCTCGCGCTCCTGACGATCGACCCGGAGCTGCGGTGCGCGCGCCTGCGGCTGGCCGGGCACCCGCCCCCGATCCTCGTGCCGCCCGACGACGCCGCCCGCCCGCTGCCGACGACGCGGCTGGGCCGCCCGATCGGCATCGTCCTCGACGACCACTGGGCGGTCCTCGACGTCGCGCTGCCCGCCCGGTGGGCGCTCCTGCTCTACACCGACGGACTGGTGGAGGGGCGCCCGCACGGGGTCGGGGGACGGGGCGAGGCCGACGACGGGGTGCTCGACACCGAGGGGCTGCTCACCGTGCTCGAGGAGTGCATCGCCGCGGACGGCCCCGCCGCAGACCACGAGGAGAGCGCCGTGACCACCCCGCCCGTCCCGGAGGGCACGTCCCCGCCGTGGCACGCCGAGCCGGACCGGCTCCTGGACGAGGTGCTCGGCCGGGTCCGCGGCCTGACCGAGGAGCGCACCGACGACGTCGCCGCGGTCCTCCTGGTCTCGCGCCGGTGAGCGGGACGGAGCCCGGGCCGGCGGACCGGCCGCCGACGGCGAGCGGCCCGACCGGCGGTCCCTGCGCCGGCTGCTGGCCATCTGCGGCGCCGTCGGGCTGGTCGTGCTCGTGCTGGCGGTCGTGGCGGCCGGCGTGGCGATGGCGACCCTGGACCGGCACCGCACCACGCTGGTCGACCGGCTCGACCCCGCGGCGCTCGCGGCGTCCCGGCTCGACGCCGGCCTGCTCGACCAGGAGACCGGCATCCGGGGCTACGCCCTCGCGGGGCAGCCGGCCTTCCTCGAGCCCTTCGCGGAGGGCCGGGCCGAGGAGACGCAGCAGACCGCCGCGCTGCGCGGCCTGCTCGCCTCCGACGAGAGCCGCCGGGACCTGGACGCGGTCGGGGCGGCCACCGCGCAGTGGCACGCGTCGTACGCCGACCCGGTCACGGCCGCCGTCGCCGCGCGGGCACCCCTCCCGGACGCGCAGACCGGCAAGGTCGCCTTCGACCGGGTGCGCGCGGCGTCCGACACGCTCACCGGCCGGCTCTCCGCCGAGCGCGCCGCCGCCCGGTCCGCCGTCGACGCCGCGGCGGACACCGTGCGGCTGGTCGGGCTCCTCGTGGCCGTGCTCCTCGCCGTCGGGCTCGCGGCCCTGCTCCGCTGGTTGCGGCGGGTGGTGGTCCGCCCGACCGAGCGCCTGGCGGCCGAGGTCCGCGAGGTCGCCCGGGGGGACGTGGCGCGCCACGTCACCGTCCGCGGACCCCGGGAGATCAGCGCCCTGGCGCGCGACGTCGAGGCCATGCGCCGGGCCCTGGTCAGCGAGATGGCGACGATCGAGGCCGCGCGGGTCGAGCTCGAGGAGACGGGGCGGGAGCTGGAGCGCTCCAACTCCGACCTCGAGCAGTTCGCCTACGTCGCCTCCCACGACCTGCAGGAGCCGCTGCGCAAGGTCACCAGCTTCTGCCAGCTCCTGCAGCGCCGCTACGGGGGCGAGCTCGACGAGCGGGCCGACCAGTACATCGAGTTCGCGGTGGACGGCGCGAAGCGCATGCAGGTGCTGATCAACGACCTGCTCGCGTTCTCGCGCGTCGGCCGCACGGACGGCAGGGCCGAGGTCCTCGACGCCGGGGAGATCCTCGACCGCGCCGCGGAGAACCTCGGCGGCGCCCTGGAGGAGAGCGGGGGCGCGATCACGCACGACCCGCTCCCGCACGTCCGCGCCGAGCCGGCGCTGCTCGCCACCGTGTTCCAGAACCTCCTCGGCAACGCCCTGAAGTTCCGCGGCGAGGACCCGCCCCGCGTCCACGTCGCCGCCACCCGGGACGGCGACCGGTGGCTGCTGCGGTTCACCGACAACGGGCTGGGGATCGAGCACGAGTACGCGGACCGGATCTTCACGATCTTCCAGCGGCTCCACGCCCGCTCGACCTACCCCGGCACCGGGATCGGGCTGGCCATGTGCCGGAAGATCGTCGAGCACCACGGCGGGTCGATCTGGCTCGAGGACACCCCCGGCCCCGGCAGCACGTTCGTCGTCGCGCTCCCCGTCGTCGCCGACGTCCCCGACGGGCCGGACGACGCCGTCGCCGACCCCGAGACCCCCGCGGTGCCGACGGCACCCGAACCCCAGGAGAACGCCCATGTCTGACCCCGCCGAGATCGACGTCCTGCTCGTCGAGGACGACGAGGGCGACGTCCTCATGACCCGGGAGGCCTTCGAGCACCACAAGCTGCGCAACCAGCTGCACGTCGTGCCCGACGGCGTCGAGGCGATCGCGTTCCTGCGCCGGGAGGGCAAGCACGAGGGCGCCCCGCGTCCCGGGCTGATCCTGCTGGACCTCAACCTGCCCCGGAAGGACGGCCGGGAGGTCCTGGAGGAGATCAAGTCCGACGAGACGCTGCGCAGCATCCCCGTCGTCGTGCTGACGACCTCGCAGGCCGAGGAGGACATCCTGCGCAGCTACAACCTCCACGCGAACGCCTACGTCGCCAAGCCCGTCGACTTCGAGCGCTTCATCGACGTCATCCGCCAGATCGACGACTTCTTCGTCACGGTGGTCAAGCTCCCGCGCTGAGGGACGGTTCGCATCGTGGTCCCCGAGGACTACCAGGAGTTCTTCGTCGCCACCGCGACCGTGGCCGGGGCGCTGACCGGGCTGCCGTTCGTCGCGATCTCGGTACGCCCGGCCGTGGCCGCCCGGACCGCGCACATCACCACGCGTCTGCGGTCGGTCACCGCGCTCTCGGCCTTCCTGCTGCCGCCACGCCCCGCTGACCCGGCGTAGCAAGCGCTTGCCCCGGGTCGGCGGCTCGCGTTGCCGTCACCCCACCGGGGGGAGACGATGACGCTCCGGGGCGAAGGAGCACGCATGGTGTCGGAGACGCAGGGCAGGACGCGCGGGAAGGGCACCGCGGCGATCTGGTTCTTCGGGGCCCTCGGCGGGATCCTGTGGGGCTTCGACACCGGGGTGATCTCCGGGGCGCTGCTCTACATCCCCGACGACATCCCGCTGAGTCCGCTCCAGCAGGGCTTCGTCGTCTCCGGCCTGCTCGTGGGCGCGATGCTCGGCGCCGGGCTCTCCGGGCGTCTCGCGGACAGCCTGGGCCGCCGACGCCTGATCTTCGCCGGGGGCGTGGTGTTCGTCGTCGGGACGCTCGGCGCGGCGCTCGGGGTCAGCGCGCTCATGCTGGTCGCGTTCCGCTTCGTCATGGGCATCGGCGTCGGGATCATCTCCGTCGTCGTGCCGATGTACCTCTCCGAGCTGGCGCCCAAGGAGATCCGCGGGCGGCTCACCTCGCTGATGCAGCTGCTGGTGACGACGGGCATCTTCCTGGCCTACGTCATCGACTTCGTGTTCTCCGCCAGCCACGGCTGGCGCTGGATGATCGGCATCGGCGTCATCCCCGCCGTCGTGCTGGCCATCGGCATCTACACCCAGCCCGAGAGCCCCCGGTGGCTCGCCGCGCACAAGCACGGGGGCGAGGCCGACGCGCGCAGCGTGCTCGCCCGGCTGCGCGGCAGCGAGTGCGCCGCCGACGAGGAGCTGGCGGAGATCCAGGAGTCGGTGGCCGCGGAGGCCCGCCAGACCGAGCGGCTGCGCCTGCGCTCCCTGCTCGGACCGCGGCTGCGGCCGATCTTCGTCGTCGGGATGCTGTTGGTCTTCTTCCAGAACTTCGTCGGGATCAACACGATCATCTACTACGCGCCGACGCTGCTCAACAACGTCGGGTTCGGGACGTCCGGCGCGATCCTCGCGAACGTCGGGATCGGCGCGGTCAACATGGTGATGACGCTGCCGGGCATGTACCTCATCGACCGGGCCGGCCGCCGCCCGCTGCTGCTCTACGGGCGCGCTGGGCATGTGCGCCGCGATGGTGCTCCTGACCGTCACCAACCTCGTCGGCCTCGGGCAGGGCACGCTGCTGCTGAGCCTCACCCTCGTCGGGATCATCGTCTACATCGCGTCGTTCTCGATCTCGTGGGGGCCCGTGCAGTGGGTCCTGCTGCCCGAGCTCTTCCCGCTCCGGGTGCGCGCCGCCGCGGTCAGCGTCTGCGTCACGTTCAACTGGCTGTTCAACATGGCGGTGGCGCTGGCCTTCCCGTCGCTGCTCGACGCCTTCGGCGCCGGGTGGAACTTCCTGTTCTTCGCCCTGACGACCTTCCTCGCCTTCGTGTTCGTGAAGCGGCTGCTGCCCGAGACGAAGGGCCGCAGCCTCGAGGCGATCGAGCGGGAGCTCACCGGCGAACCGGCGGGCGTGTCGACGACCTGAGCCCGGTCCCCGTTCCGGCCGGCCACCGCGTCGGGTAGCCCGGCCCATGACCTCCTACGGATACTTCCTCTCGTGCGAGCAGTACGGCCCGCACGAGCTCCTCGACCAGGCGCGGCGGGCCGAGGACGCGGGGTTCGAGCGGCTCTGGATCTCCGACCACTTCCACCCGTGGAACGACGTCCAGGGCCAGAGCCCCTTCGTCTGGGGCGTGATCGGGGCGCTGTCGCAGGTGACGTCGCTGCCGGTGACGACCGCGGTGACGTCCCCGATCATCCGCATCCACCCGGCGATCCTGGCCCAGGCGACGGCGACCGCCGCCGTCCAGCTCGGCGGGAGGTTCGTGTTCGGGGTCGGCACCGGTGAGGCCCTCAACGACCACGTCCTGGGCGACCACTGGCCCCCGATCGGCCAGCGCCTGGAGATGCTCGAGGAGGCCATCGGGCTGATCCGCCGGCTGCACCAGGGCGGGACGGTCAACCACCGGGGCACGTACTACCGCTGCGAGGACGCCCGGATCTACACCCTCCCGGAGAACCCGGTCCCGATCTACGTGTCGGGGTTCGGCGAGCAGGCCTGCGAGCTGGCCGGGCGCATCGGGGACGGCTACTGCGGGGTCGACGCGGACTCCTCCCTGATCGAGGCGTTCCGCCGCGCCGGGGGGAAGGGCCCGACCCAGGGCGGCACCAAGGTCTGCTGGGGCGCCGACCGCGAGGAGATGATCGACGTCGCCCACCGCACGTGGCCGAACGACGCGTTCCCGGGCCAGCTCGCCCAGACCCTGCCCCGGCCCGCGGACTTCGAGGCCACGGCGCAGCTGCTCTCCCGCGACACGGTCCCGGGCCTGTTCGCCTGCGGGTCGGACGTCGACGAGCACGTCGCCCAGCTGCGCTCCTACGCCGACGCCGGCTACGACGAGGTGTACGTCCAGCAGATCGGGCCGGACACGGAGGGCTTCTTCTCGGCGTACGGGAAGGACGTGCTGCCGGCGCTGTAGGCCTGCGGCTCGTCAGAGCGAATCGTGTCCCCCCGCGCGACGAGGTCGAGCCGGTCGGCCCAGCCGTGCCGCTCGGCCTCCGCGACGAAGTCGGACAGCGGCGACCGGAAGACCGTGTAGTCGTCGTAGTGGACCGGGGTCGCCCGCCGGGGCGCGATCGTCCGCAGCGCCTCCATGCCCTGCCGGCCGTCCATCGTCACCACCAGCCCGCCCGGCAGCGTGGTCCCGCCGAGGTGCAGCACCGCGCGGTCGACCTCGCCGATGTGCTCCCGGATCGCGGCCAGGCCGTCGAACACCAGGGTGTCGCCCGAGAGGTAGATGCGGCGCAGCACCGTCCCGTCGCCCGCGGTGAACTCCAGCAGGCTGCCCATGACCGGGGGCAGCAGGCGGCCCACCGGCCGGGGCGCGTGCCGGCCGGGCAGCGCGGTGACCCGCAGCGTCGCCCCGTCCGGCCCGGCGAGGGTGTGCGACTCCCAGGTGTCCAGCCCGATCGCGCGGGGGAAGCCGTGGCGGGTCTGCAGCCGCTTCGACCCGTGCCGCGTCGTGACGATCGGGGTGCTCCGCGGCAGCCGGCGGCGGGTCTCGCGGTCCCAGTGGTCGCCGTGCAGGTGGGAGAGGACGACGGCGTCGACCGGCGCGAGCTCCTCGGGGGTCCAGGCGGGCTCGGTGAGCCGTTTCGAGGACAGCCCGTGCCCGAGGTAGGCGCGCTGGCCGCGGTGCAGGAAGTTCGGGTCGGTCAGCACCCGCATGCCGGCACACCGCAGCAGGACCGTGGCCGTCCCGACGAAGGACAGCGACGGGTCCGGTGGGCTCATCGAGCTCACGGGATCACGAACCCGGCGCGGCACGCCTCCAGGCGCTCGGCCCGCTGCCCCGCCCGGATCACGGCGCGGCGCTCGTCCTCGGACTCGCCGCCCCACACCCCGAACGGCTCCTGCACGGCCCGCGCCCACCGGCGGCAGGACTCCATCACCGGGCACGCCGCGCACACCCGCTTCGCGCGGTCCTCGCGGAGCACGGCGCCGGTGGCCGCGCTCGCCGCTCGGGTGGAAGAACGCCTCGAGCTCCATGCCCCGGCACGCGGCGAGCTGCTGCCAGCGCCAGTGGCTCATGGTGGGGGACGGGAGTCGGGTCACCGCGGCCATGGCGGCGCTCCTCTCGGCGGGCCGGGCCACGCCCGTGGGCGGGCCCGGGTGAGCGAGCAGGTGCTCCGGCTGAGAGGTCAACCCGCCCGGGGCGGCCGACCGGCGTCGGCCCCACGGGCACCGGACGAGTGCCCCCGCGGCGGGTCGGCGAACCCACTTCCCGTGCGCCGACCCCGCCCGATCGGTTTCCCGGGCAGCGGTAATGGCGATCTACCCTGCGCCCGATCCCGACCGCGCCCCACCACGACCGCGGAGGTCTCCCCGTGCGCCCCTTCGACGACATCGACCGGCTGGCGGCGTGGCCGGCCCTCGACAAGATCGCGGCACCCGCCCGCGACCTCGTGAACCGCGTCCTCACCGACCAGCGTGTCGCCGACGTGCTGCACGGCGTCCCCATCGGCCATCCGCTGCACCCGGTCCTGGCGCAGGCGTCCTTCGGCAGCTTCCTGTCCGCCGGGATCCTCGACCTCCTCCCGCGCACCCGGCGCCCCGCCACCGCGCTCATCGGCGTGGGCCTGCTCGCCGCCGGACCGACGGCCGCGGCCGGGTGGGCGGACTACTCGCAGGCGCACGAGGAGCAGCAGCGCGTCGGGATCGTCCACGCCGCCGCGAACATCACCATGATCAGCGGCTACGTGGTGTCCCTCGCGGCCCGGGCGCGCGGGCGGAGCTTCCGCGGCGCGCTGTGGGGGTGGGCGGCGCTGGCCGTCGGGTCCGCGGGGGCGGCGCTCGGCGGTCACCTGAGCTACCACCAGTCGCTGGGGGCGAACCACGCCGAGGCCTACCCGCACATCGGGCCGGAGGACTGGACCGACGTCGGCCCGGTCGCCGACCTGCCCGAGGGGACGCCGGTGTCCCGGACCTTCGGCGACGTCGGGGTCGTCGTCGTCCGGCGCGGCGACGAGGTGCTGGCCCTGGGGGAGCGGTGCCCGCACGCCTCGGCGCCGCTGTCGGACGGATCCCTCACCGACATCGACGGCGACGAGTGCCTGGTCTGCCCCTGGCACGGCAGCGTCTTCCGGCTCACCGACGGCCGCGTGATGCACGGGCCGGCGACCGCGCCCGGCACCGACGTTCGCCACCCGCGTGCGCGACGGGCGCCTGGAGCTGCGCGTCGACCACGTGGCCCGGGGTGCCCGCGAGCTGAGCCCGCGTGCCGCCGCCGACGTTTCGGTCCGGCGGCCACGCGCCGATCCCGGCTCGACGCCGCGGACCCGGACGGGCCCGGGGCCACGACCGGAGGGATCGACACGGATGAGTTCGAACCAGGGTGCTCTCGAGGCCGGCACGTTCGCGGAGAGCGTGCTGGAGTCGCCCACCGCCCGGCGGTTCGTCACCGCCCTGCGCACCCTCGAGGCCGACGGCGACCTCGACGAGATGGTCGCCGTCGGCACGGACTCCACGCGGTGGTGGAGCGTGGGTTCCGACGGCGAGGCGACCGGTCCCGACGGCGCCCGGCAGTTCTGGACGAAGTACCGCCGGGCGTTCGCCGAGATCGCCTCCGAGTTCACCACCGTCACCGAGACGCCCCACCGCGTCCTGCTCGAGTGGAACAGCCACGGTCGCCACCACAACGGCTCCCCGGTGCGCTACGCCGGCGCGACCGTCCTCGACCTCGACGGCTCGGCCGACGGGGACACCCTCACGGGCGTGCGCCTCTACTTCGACACCGCGGCCACCATGATCCGGGCCGGCGAGGGCGGGGACGGCGGTCGGGCGACGGCATGCTCGACCAGGAGACGGCCGCGTCGGGGGGCAACTCCGGACCGGCGCAGGACTGATCGCGGCGGGGCGGTCGTCGGTGACCGCCCCACCGGGCGCCATCAGGCGAGCGGGATCTCGCCGGTGTCGCCCTCGGGGCGGGCGCCGACGATGCGCCGGTCGGCCTCGTCGATGCGCAGGTCGTTGATGCTGGCCTCGCGGCGGGCCATCAGCCCGTTCTCCGCGAACTCCCAGTTCTCGTTGCCGTAGCAGCGCCACCACTGCCCGTCGGCGTCGCGGCACTCGTACTGGAAGCGCACCGCGATCCGGTTCCCGGAGAACGCCCACAACGACTTGCGCAGCGCGTAGTCCCGCTCGCGCTCCCACTTCTGCGTCAGGAACTCGACGATCTCCGCCCGCCCGGTGACGAAGGTGTCCCGGTTCCGCCACACCGAGTCCTCGGTGTAGGCCAGGGCCACCTTCTCGGGGTCGCGGGTGTTCCAGCCGTTCTCGGCGGCCTGGACCTTCTCGGCGGCCGAGGCGGCGTCGAACGGGGGGTAGGGCGGGCGTCCGTCCACGGGGACCTCCGGTGTGGGGTGCGGTGAGGAGCCGATCGTCGTCCCCGGGCTACGGGCCGGTGCGCCGGACCCGGGCCACGACGGCCGGGAGGTCCACGAGCTCGCCGACGGCCGCGCCGGTCGCGGTGGCCTGGTCGGGGTGGGTGACCCGGCCCCGGTAGATCGTCTCCGCCAGGCTCTCGACGGTCCAGTCGGGCGCCGCGAAGGCCGTGGGGACGGCGTCGTCGTCGATCTGCGGGCCGAAGCCGGGCCCGCGGGTGGAGAGGGCGAGGACGATCACCCGCCCGCCGGGCTCGACGACGCCGGTCAGCGCCCGGGCGTAGCGGGCACGGTCGTCGGCCCCGAAGACGTGGAAGAGGGCGCTGTCGAGCACGGTGGCGAACCGGCCGAGCGCCGACGGGTCCATCGCGTCGGCGACGGTGAACTCGGCCGCCACCCCCGCGGCGCGGGCGCGCTCCCGGGCCCGTTCGACCGCGGCGGGCGCGGCGTCGGCGCCGAGCACGCGGTAGCCGAGGCGGGCGAGCAGGACGGTGTGCTCGCCGGTCCCGCAGCCGAGGTCGAGGACGGGACCGACGAGGGCGCCGGCCCGCTCGAGGTCGACGACGGCCGGCTGCGGCTGGTCGATCACCCACGGCGGCTCGCCGCGGCGGTAGGAGTCCTCGAACGTGCTCGGCGGGGTGGTCACGGTGTCCTCCACGGGGCGGGCCGGTCCTGGCCCGCCGAGCGTGCGACCTCGACCGAGGTGGAGGTCAAGCCCCGCTCACCCGCCCGACGGGGCCCGGCTGAGGTCGACGACGCAGAAGAGGTTGCCGTCGGGGTCGGCGAGGACGACGAAGTCCGGCTCCGGGGGATAGCTGTCCCAGTCGGTCTCCGTCGCCCCGAGGTCGAGCAGGCGGCGGACCTCGGCGTCCTGCTCGGCGGTCGTGTCGACGAACAGGTCGAGGTGCACGCGCGGCCGGGACTCGGCCGGGGAGCCACTGGCTCATCAGCGCGAGCGCCCGCTCGCCGCCGGGGGTGACGAGCGTGCGCCAGGTCGGCGTCGCCCACTCCTCGCTCGAGGTGAGGGACAGCGCGGCGGTCCAGAAGGCCGTCGCGCGTTCGAGGTCGGTCACGCCGATCACCGGGAAGCCGAGACGGAGCACCCGCACAGCCTCCCGCGCCCCGGTCCCGGACGCACGTCCTCGTGACCCACGGCGAGATGCCGGGTCGGCAGGCGGCCCGATCGGGCATCATCGGCCCGTGACGAGGGCGGGGAGCACGGGATGCTCCTGATCGGGGTGCTGGTGGCGGTGGCCGCGGGGGCCGCCAACGCCCTCGGCTCGGTGCTGCAGCGATCGGCCTCGCGGCACCACGAGCCCGGCGGGGGGCGACGCCGGGCGGTGCTCGACCTGCTGCGCCGCCCGGCGTGGACGGCGGGGATCGCCGGGCACGTGGTCGGGCTTCGTCCTGCAGGCCGTGGCGTTGACCATGGCGTCCATCGCGGTGGTGCAGCCGACGCTGATCACGGAGCTGCCCTTCACGCTCGTGCTCAGCGCCGCTGCTGCTGCACACCCCGATGGGCCGCCGGGCCTGGAGCGCGATCGGCGCGATGGCCCTCGGCCTGGCGCTGCTGCTGTACTGCCTGGTCCCCGCCGGGGGCGACCCGGCGGCGACGTCGGGCGGTGGCCTGGCTGGTCGGGACGGGGGCCGTGCTGGTCGTCCTCGCCGTCCTCACCGTCCTCGGGCGGGGCGGGCGGGGACGACGGCGGGCGCTCTGGTTCGGGCTCGCCGCCGGGGTGACCTACGGGTACAACGCCGCGCTGCTCGCCGGGCTCGGACCGACGTACGGCCACGGGCTGCTCGCGGTGCTCACGACCTGGCAGACCTACGGGGTGCTCGTCGGGGGCACCGTCTCCTTCGTGTTCCTCCAGCAGGCGCTGCAGGCCGGCGACCTGCTGTGGGCCCAGCCGGGGATCACCCTCGCGAACCCGCTCGTCGCGTGGGCGTGGGGCTTCGCGGTGTTCGGGGACCGCGTCCCGCTCGACCTCTGGCCCGTCGGCGGGCTCGCCGGGGCGGCGGGCGTCGCCGCGGGCACCGTCGTGCTCAGCCGCGTCGAGAGCGCGGCGGCCGAGGTCGAGGGCGGGCAGACGAGGCGCCGAGCCCGACCGGGGCCTGACCGGGCGAGGGGGAGCCGAGCCCGGAGCCTGAGGGGCCTGAGCCGGGTCCGTCCGCTACAGCGCCGGGAGGGTCTGGGCGCGCCCGAGCAGCGGACGCAGCGGGTCGCCGGCCGCCGCGAGCCGCTCGGGGAGCGTCCGGATCGTCCAGCGGTCCGGGCGCAGCTCCGGGTCGTCGAGCTCGGCCCACTCGAGCGTCGTCGACACCGGGGCGTCGGCCGCCGGGCGCGGGCTGAACGGCGCGACGAGGGTCTTGTTGATCGCGTTCTGGGTGTAGTCGAGCCGGGCCAGCCCGTGGCGCCGGTCGGTGTTCCACTCCCACGAGACGAGCTGCGGCGTCGTCGCCCCGACCGCGCGGGAGAGCTTCTCCACCCAGGCGCGGGTGTCGTCGAAGGTGTAGCCGTCGGCGATCGGCACCCAGATCTGGACGCCGCGCTTGCCGGTGACCTTGGGCGCGGCCGCCACCTGCAGGTGCTCGAGCGCGGTGCGGTAGAGCCGGGCGAGCACCAGCACGTCGTCGAACCCCACGGCCGGGCCGGGGTCGATGTCGATGAGCGCCCAGGTCGGCTGGTGCACGTCGGGCAGCCGGGACGTCCACGGGTGCAGCTCGATCGCCCCGTAGTTCGCCATCCACACCAGCGCCGCCGTGCGGTCGAGCACGAAGTAGTGCTGGGTCTCGTCCGGCGCGGCGTCCGGGTTGTGCCAGCGCCGCAGCCACCCGGGGGCGTGCCCGGGGACCTCCTTCTGCCAGAACCCGGGCCGGGTGACGCCGTCGGGGTAGCGGTGGAGGTTCACCGGCCGCCCGGCCAGGTAGGGCAGCAGGTGGGGCGCGACGCGGGCGTGGAAGCGGATCAGGTCGCGCTTGGTCACCGGCGGCCCGGCCGCGCCGGGGAAGAGCACCTTGTCGAGGTTGGTCAGCGCGACGTCCTGGCCGCCGACGGTCCAGGTGCCGGCCGTCCCCAGCGCGTCGAGGGCGGCCAGCTCGTCGTCGGTGGCCGCCGCCTGCTGGGCGGGATCGGCCCCGGCCAGCGGCACCTCGGCGTGCTCGGCCCGCGCCTCGCTCTGCCACATCGCCGCGGGCGCGGCGGCGACGTCGTCGTTGGTGCGCCCGGACAGGACCGAGTGCGGGTGGTCCTCCGGGTCCCAGCCCTCCCGGGCGTGGTCGTCGTGCTTGTGCACGAGGACCCACTGCTCCTTGCCGGAGTCCTCGCCGTCGCGGGGACGGCGGCGGACGAGGACGAACCGGCCGGCCAGCTTCTCGCCCTCGAGGTCGAAGTGCAGCTCGCCGGCGGCGACGGCGGCCGCGGGGTCGTCGGTGCGGGCCGGGGTCCAGACGCCGCGGTCCCAGACGATGACGTCGCCGCCGCCGTACTGGCCCTTCGGGATCACGCCCTCGAAGAAGGCGTAGTCCATGGGGTGGTCCTCGGTGTGGACGGCCATGTGCCGCGCCGACGGGTCCAGCGTCGGACCGCGGGGCACCGCCCAGCTGGCGAGCGCCCCGCCGATCTCGAGGCGGAAGTCGTAGTGCAGCCGCCGGGCGCGGTGGCGCTGGACGACGAAGATCGGCGCGCCGCCGGTCGGTTCACCGCCGGTCGGCTCGGGGGTGGCCGCGAAGTCGCGCATGCGGGTGTAGGTGGCCAGCTTGTCCTCGTCGTCGGCCGCAGCGGACGGCGGTGCGGGCGTCGGCGCACCGTCGTCGCCACCCAGTCCGGCGAGCGCGGCCGGGTTCGTAGGCCGAGGTGCGGCGCTTGGCGACGATGCCCGTGAGCCCGTACCCGCGCGCCACCTCGAGCACCTGGGCGGGCGCGGTGTCGGTGAACGCGGGCGGGACCGCCGTGCGCGGCCACGACCCGACGTCGAGGGCGTCGAGCCGCGCGCGGCGCTCCTCCCACGGGCGCTCGCGGAGGTCCTCGCCGTCGATCACCAGCAGGTCGGTCACGTAGAGGGTGACGGGGACGGCGTCGGCGAGGCGCCGGTCCGGGGCCGCGACGCCACGGCGCCGCTCGAGGCGGCCCGCGTCCGGCCGGCCGTGCGCGTCCAGCGCCACGATCTCGCCGTCGAGGACCAGGTCGCGCCCGGCCAGGTCGGCGAGCTCCGGGTAGGCGGCGGTCAGGTCGGTGCCGTCCTCGCCGGTGACCGTCACGGTGTCGGCGGTGGTCGTGACGAGCGCCCGCACGCCGTCCCACGCGAACTCCACCGCCCAGTCGGCGCCCTCGGGCGGGTCGCCGACGGTCGCGAGCATCGGCTCCGGCCCGCCCATGTCCACCTCCTGCCGCGGTCGCGTCCCGGTGATCAGGGGCACTGGGCGCAGGCCCGGAGCCTCGCGGACCTGCGCCGTGTGCCTCTCGCCGGGGCGGGCCCGCGTCCCGACGACGACCAGGGGCACGTGCGCAGGCCCGGAGCCCGTCGGACCTGCGCCGTGTGCCTCTCGCCGGGAGCGCCCGTGCGGCGCGACTACCCGGCGGCCCGACGTCGCGAACCGGCGCCGCCCGGGCCACGCTGTCGGGCGTGGCCGAGACCCTGCTCATCACCGGCGCCGCCGGGCGGATCGGCGGCATGCTGCGCCCCCGCCTGGCCCGCGCCGACCGCACGCTGCGCCTGCTCGACGTCGCCGAGATCGACGACCCGGGGGAGCGGGAGGAGGTGGTGACGGCGTCGGTCACCGACCTCGACGCGCTCACCGAGGCCTGCCGGGGCGCCGACGCCGTCGTGCACCTGGGCGGGATCAGCGGCGAGGCGGCGTGGAGCGCGATCCTCGACGTCAACATCCACGGCACGTTCACCGTCTTCGAGGCCGCCCGCCGCGCCGGGGTGCCGCGGGTCGTGTTCGCGAGCAGCAACCACGCGGTCGGCTTCCACCCCGCCGTGGACGCGGTGCCCGACGACCTCCCGGCCCGCCCGGACACCCTCTACGGCGTGGCCAAGGTGACCGGGGAGGCGCTGGGCAGCCTCTACCACGACCGCTACGGCCTCGACGTCGTCTGCCTGCGGATCGGCTCGTGCTTCGAGGAGCCGCCGGACGCCCGCGCCCTGGCCACCTGGCTCTCGCCCGGCGACGTCGCGCGCCTCGTCGACGCCGCGGTCACCGCCCGCGCGCCGGGCTTCCGCGTCGTCTGGGGCGTCTCGGACAACACCCGACGGCGCTGGTCGCTCACCGCGGCCGCCGAGCTGGGCTACCGCTCGGGCGACGACGCCGAGGTCTTCGCCGACCGCGACCTGCCTGCCGACGCGTGGACCGACGCCCTCGTCGGCGGGGGCTTCGCCGGAGCGGGGTACGACGAGCCCGGCGTCTGACCCCCGGGCGGCTGCTGCTCGGCGGTGCTCCCGCCGGGCGGTCGGGGCCGCGTCAGGAGCGGGCGCGGAGCTCGGCGACCCCGTCGCCCTCCAGGTCGTCGAGCACGGCGGGGCGCCCGACCATCGCCAGCAGCAGGACGCGCAGGGGGCCCCGGACCTCGGGGCCGTCCCCGGTGCTCCAGTCGACGTCGTCGGCGACCAGCCGCAGCCCGGCGACGCGCTTCTTCGCCCCGAGCAACGGCTGGGTGCCCTTGGCCGAGTCCGCCGCGGCGACGAGCGCCTCCTCGGAGTGGGCGATCCGGGTGGCGGTCGGGTAGGCGATGTCCTCGCCGTGCGCGACGGTCTCCACCAGCCACGACCCGGTGGGACCGGGGGGCGCGTTGCGGGTGCCGACCCGGTCCGCGAGCCGCTCGAGGAGGCGGGGCACGGGGTCGGCGCCGACGGCGGCGACGTTGCGGGCCATGAGGCGCCCGAAGGAGAACCCGCTGCCGGCCAGCCCCAGGACGAACCGCGGGGGCGTCATCTCCGCGGTGGAGACGACGTGGGCGAGGGCGTCCTTCGTGGTCCAGCCGGCGCAGAGCGAGGGCATCGCCCACTGCGCGTCGTCGAGCGTG
>CAVQUY010000003.1:0-333385 GCA_963716955.1 uncultured Actinomycetota bacterium | reverse complement strand
GGAGAAGTCGTTGCCCACGGCAACGGTCCGAGATCGGGCCGGTCTTCGAGTCGCGGTCGAGGTGGAAGCGCTCGTCGACGGGGACCGCAGCGACGGTCACCCGACCCGCGGCACTCTCGTGCTCACCCTCGCCCGCCGGGTGCTCGGCAACCCGGTGGTGGTCGCGATCGTGGCGGGGGTGCTCATGGCCGCGTTCCGGGTCCCGCTGCCCGGCCCGGTCTCGAGCGCCGTCGGGCTGCTGGGGGACATGGCCGCGCCCAGCGGCCTGCACGCGCTCGGCACCCTGCTGCGCGGGGCGCTGCCCGCGCTGCGCGTCGCACGCGCCCGGATCGTCGGGATCGTCGGGTGCGCGCTGGTGAAGCTTGTCGTGATGCCGGCCCTCGCGATGGGCGCCGTCCGGCTGTTCGCGGTGCCCGCTCCGTGGGCGGCGGTGCTGGTCGTGATGCGCGCTTCCGGACGCGGCCACCGTCTTCGTCCTCACCGCGCAGTGCCGGACCTGGCACCGAGAGAGCACCGCGGTCGTCGTACTGACCACGGCGGGTTCGGTGGTGACGCTCGCGCTGGTGCTGGGCCAGGCGCTCCGACGCCCCGCGTCACGGACCGACCTGCGGACCGCCGGTGGGCCCGCGCTGCGCTCGACGGGGCCAGTGCCGACCCGAGGTGCGGACCTCGCTGCGACGCGGCGGCGCGGGCTCCCGCGGAGGATCGATCGGCGTCGTCCCGTCGCGCGCGTCGTCGATCCCGTACTCGACCAGTTCGACCTTGACCCAGCGCTCCGCGAGGGGCCAGACGTCGACGTCGTCGACGAGGTAGGCCGCCGCCAGCCGGTCACCGACGGCGAGGAGGTCGTCGACCACCTGCCCAGGACGGAGCTCGACGTTGAACTGGGTCGGGGGGCCGAGGGTGATGTGCCCGAGTCGCGGGGGCTCGCGGGTGGCGTAGCCGGTCGGGACGATGCGGTGGGTCAGCTCGACCCCGGCGCAGAACTCGTTCCAATCCAGCGCATCTGGTTCTTGAGGGCAGTCTCCTCCAGCCGGTACTCGCGCAGGTCGCGCCAGCTCGGGCTCGGAGAGAGAGGGGCGGGCGCCCAGCGCCCGAAGGGTTCACGCACCGAGACCACCGCCGAGCGCGCACGGGGCCGGGGGGCGCACGCCCACGTCTAAGCGAACGGACGAGTCACCGCACCCACACAGGGAGTGACGATGGCGTCGCTGCACTGAGACACTGTTCATCCGGGCTGGTCTCCTCATGGGCTGGCAGGCCTGCAAGGGACGGCTCGGTGACGGCGGGCTGGTGGTCAGAGACCAGCCCGCCGTCTTCCTGCGCATGACGTCGGGGCGCGAGCCATCCGGGGACGGACGAGAAGGCAGAGCTGAGCGCGACGCGGTCGTCGTTGACCTTGACACGCCTACGGGCGAGGTAGAGCCTCTCCAATAGCTTGGACATGTCCTAGGACGTCCAACAGAGAGTGGCACCCCGATCGCGGTCAGGCAAGAGCTCCTCGATATGTTCGACATGTCCAAGCGATGAAAGGTGGATGGCATGGCCCGCGACTTCGCGTCGCCCGCCTACCAGCGCATCGCCGCGGAGTACGCCGAGAAGATCGACACCGGCGAGCTGCAGGACGGCGATCAGCTCCCGAAGCGTGACGAGCTGAGGAAGCAGTACGGCGACGTCTCCCTGCAGGTCGTGCGGGACGCGCTCGCGCTGCTGCACAACGACGGGTACGTGAGGTCGATCCCGTCGAAAGGGACGTTCGTCCTCCGACCGAGGCGCTTCGCCATGCCGATGACCGACTTCGAGGCGGACAAGCGCCCGGAGGACGCGTTCTTTGCGCTGGTTCGCGACCAGGGCGGGGAACCCAGCCAGTCCATCAGGACCGAGACCGTCCTTGCGGGCGATCCGGGTGTCCCTCCGGGACTCGGTCTCGAGGACGGCACCCCGGTGCTCGCCCGCCGGCGCCTCCGTCGGGTCGACGGCACGCCCTACGCCATCTCGGACTCGTTCTATCCGTATGACCTCGTCGCGGGCTCCCCTCTTGCCAGACCGGAGGACATTGGGACCGGCGCACGCCACGTCCTCAAGGACCTCGGCCTCGAGATGCGTCGACACAAGGACCAGATCGAGTGCCGGCGGGCCCACAACCAGGAGGTCGAGCTCCTCGGCATCGCTCCTGGCGTCTCCGTGATCGCGCACACCAGGGTGAGCTCCACCCGGAAAGGCCTGCCGATGCGAGTCCTGGCGTCCGTGCTCCCGTCCGACCGGTGGATCGTCAAATACGAGGTCAACGCGTGAGCGGCGAGTACGTCGTCCGACGGGCGACCGAGCACGACATCGACGCCGTTATGGCCATCCTCGAAGGACGTCGTGAGTGGTTGCGCACGACGAAGCTCAGCGATCAGTGGGCCAGCGTCAAGGAGTGGCGCCACCTGCTCGCTTACCTCGTCCGTCGAGGTCACGTCCGGGTCCTCGTCGACGACGCCGACGGCCGTGTCGCCGGAACGATCACGGTCGGCACCGACCCGGATCGCGACTTCTGGTCGGACGGCGAGCGTCGGCGTCCCGCGCTGTACCTCTCGAAGCTGGCGACCGACGTCGACCTGAAGGGGCAGGAACTGGGAAACGTTTTGCTTGACTGGGCGTGGCGCTACGCCGCCAGCCAGGGCATCCCGGTCCTGCGGCTCGACACCTGGAAGACGTCGCCGGGGCTGCGCCACTACTACACGACGCGAGGCTGGACGCACGTCCGGATCGTCGACCTCGGACACCGGCAGTCCGGCTCGCTGTTCCAACGGGAAGTGGACATCCCCTCTGACAGAGCAGAACTCGAGGACGAGCCGACGGGGCAGTTCGCCGTCAGTACGCTGTGGGCGGCCGCCGGCCCCCCGCATCCGCGTCCGAGCTCGACGCGGACCTGATCACCCGGGGCGCCGACGCCGGCCGCTCACGAGCCGGACGCTGCCAGCCACTGCCGGCGCCGCTCCTCGTGCGTGCGGGCCTCCGAGATCGCGTCGACCAACCGCGCCTGCTCGTCGCTCGCGGCCCCCTGGGCCACGGCGCGCTCGGCCGCGGCCATCTCGCGGTCGGCGCGTGCCTCGGCGGCGTCGCCGGGCGTCGGGGCGATGTACCCGCGGCGTGCGTCCTCCGGCTCGGTGCTGCGACCCGACGTCTCGCGGGTCCCGTTCCTGGTGATCGTCACGTTCCTCGTCCTCCTCCGCCGGTCGTGCCGGCCCGGGGCCGGTCCGGCCCCGTCCCCGCCGGGTAGGCGCGATGTGCGCGCGACAATCGACGCTGTGTCGTACGAGACGCCGCCCGACGCCGCGGCCGTGGTCCTCGCGGGTGGGCGCTCCCGGCGCATGGGCTCGGACAAGGCGCTGCTGAGCTGGGGCGACGGCACGCTGCTCGAGCACGTCGTGGGGGTGATGGCCGCCGCCGTGACCGGGCCCGTGGTGGTCGTCGGCGCGGCCGGCGCCCCCCGGACGGTGGACGGCGCCCTCGCGGCCCGCGTCGTCCCCGTGACCGACGACGTCCCCGGCCGCGGCCCGCTGCAGGGGCTCGCGACCGGGCTGCGCGCCGCCGCGGCGCGGGGCAGCACCGTCGCGTTCGTCTGCTCCGTGGACCTGCCCCTGGTCCACCCCGCGTACGTCGCGGCCGTCCTCGCCGCCCTCGGCGACGCCGAGGTCGCGCTGCCCGTCGTCCACGGCCACCGCCAGCCGCTCGCCGCCGCCTACCGGACCGCCCTCGGCGACCGGGCCGCCGCCCTGCTCGACGCCGGCGCCCGCCGCCCCGGCGACCTGTTCGCGGCGAGCGTCGTCCGCGAGCCCACGGCCGCCGACCTGCTCGCCGACCCCGGACTGCGCGCCGCGGACCCCGAGCTGGACGCGCTGCGCGACGCGGACACCCCCGAGGAGTACGCGGCCCTGCGCCGTCGCGCCCCGGAGCCGCCCGACCGGTCCCGGTGACCCGACCCGCCGGGCGCGCCGTGCGCGTCCGTGGCACCGTGCGGTCGTGCGGAGCGGCCACGGGGTGCGGCGGGGACCGGTGACGGCCGCGCGCGGCCTCGTCGTGGCCCTCCTCGCGGCGCTGCTGCTCGCCGGCTGTTCCTCGAGCCCCGCGGACATCCCCTCCGGCCAGTCCTCCGACGGCGCCGCCACCCAGGGCCCGATCGCCGAGGTGCGCTCCCCCGACGCCGCGCGCGCCAAGCTCTCCCTGGCGCTGGCGGACCCCTGCTACGCCTCCCCGGACCCCCGCGCGGTGTGGACGCGCTGCGGGCGCTGGGTCGAGGAGAGCGCCTCGACGGCCCGCACCGCGAGCAACGCGCTGCCGAACGACGCGCCCGTCACCAGCGCGGTCGCCGCCGTCGCCGCCGCGCACGACGACTTCGTCGCCCGGGGCTGCCCGGGGACCGGCCCGACGGTGCCGCTGGACGCGAACAGCTGCATCGGGGCGCTGACCACGGTGCGCACCGCGATGGGCCGGCTCTCGGCCGCACTGGGCCCGGCGTCCTGACCCCCTAGGCTCGCCGCCCATGGCGAGCCTCTCCGAGCCCGACGTCCGGACGTTCCTCTCCCACGGCACCCGCACCGGCAAGCTCGGCTGGACCGCCCGCGACGGCCGGCCCCTCGTCGCCCCGATCTGGTTCCTGCTCGAGGGCGAGGGCGAGGACTCCACGCTGGTGTTCAACACCGGCGCCGGGACCGCCAAGGGACGGGCCCTGGCCCGCGACCCGCGGGTGGTGCTCTGCGTCGACCTCGAGGAGCCGCCGTTCGCGTTCGTGCAGGTCCAGGGCACGGTGACGCTGACGTCGGACCCCGACGAGCTGCTGCGCACCGCCACCGAGCTCGGCGCCCGCTACATGGGCGAGGACCGGGCGGCCGAGTTCGGGCAGCGCAACGCGGTCCCGGGCGAGCTCGTCGTGCGCATCACCCCGACGAAGGTCGTCGCCACGCTGGACATGACCGCGTGAGCGCCGCGGCGTCCGCGCGCCCGGCGCTGGCCGCCGCGCTCGACCTGGCGGCCCACCCGGAGGGCGGCTGGTACCGGCGCATCTGGGCCTCGGCGGTGACGGTCGACCCGCCCGGGTACGGCGCGGCCCGCCCGACGGCCACCGCCATCCACTACGTCCTGGGCGCCGGCGAGGAGTCGGTGTGGCACCGGGTGCGCTCCGACGAGCTGTGGTTCTGGCACCGGGGCGCGGCGC
Organism: uncultured Actinomycetota bacterium; assembly: GCA_963716955.1. Taxonomy (GTDB): domain Bacteria; phylum Actinomycetota; class Actinomycetes; order Mycobacteriales; family Pseudonocardiaceae; genus Actinomycetospora. The sequence continues at coordinate 328,185 of CAVQUY010000003.1, read as the reverse complement.
TGTCGCTGTGGCTCGGCGGCGACGGTGACGCCCCCGCCGACCCGGGCACCGAGCACGTCCTCGGCGCCGGGGCCGGCGACGGCGAGCGGCCCGCCCTGCTCGTGCCGGGTGGCCACTGGCAGCGGGCGGCGCCCCGGCCCGGGCCCGGCGGGGGTCCCGACGACGGCGCGGTGCTGGTCAGCTGCGTCGTCTCGCCCGGGTTCGACTTCGCGGACTTCACGACGGCCGGCTGAGACCGGCCGACCCCGGGGCCGCCTCAGCCGGTCTCGGCCGGCTCCGCCGCGGGGGCCTCGGCCGGTGCCTGTGCCGGCGCCGCGGGCTGCTGCGCGGCCGGGGCCGGCGCCGCTGGTGCGGGCGTCGCCGCCGCGGGCGGGGCGGCGGTGGGGACGGCGGGCGCCGACGTCGGGACGGCGCCGGCCGTCGGCTTCGCGGGCGTGTCGCCGGACTTGGAGGGCTTCGACGTCGTCGTCGGGCTGGCCGTCGTCGAGGACGCCTGCTGGCCCTCGCCGGTGGCGGTCTCGCCCGGGTCGGTGCCCGCGACCGGCACGAACTGGCCGAACGTCTGCTTGGGCGTGCCCTGCGTCGCGCCGTCCATGAACGTCTGCCAGATGTCGCTCGGGATGCCGTGCCCGTAGATGGGGCGCCCGTCGGCGTACCGGATCGGGGTGTTGTCGTCGGTGCCGACCCACACCGAGGCGACCAGCGACGGCGTGTACCCGACCATCCAGGCGTCGTTGTTCTGGTTCTCGACGTGCGACTGGACGGTGCCGGTCTTGCCCACCGCCGGCCGCCCGCCGGACAGCGAGGCACCGTCGTAGGTCGGGACGTCGCTCATCGCCTCGGTGACGTTGCGCGCCACCTTCGCGTCGATCCGCGGCTCGCCCTGCGGCGCCGCGTGGTCGTAGAGGACCTCACCGCTGGCGGTCGTGACCTTCTGGACCAGGTGGGGCTTCTGGTAGACGCCGTCGTTCGCGAACGTCGCGTAGGCCCCGGCCATCTCGAGCGGCGTCACCTCGACGTTGCCCAGCGCGATGCCGCTGTTGGGGTTGTCGAGCTTCGCCCCGATCCCGGCCTGGTGGGCGGCGTTCGCGACGGCCTGCGGCCCGACCTCGTTGCCGAGCGCGGTGAACACGACGTTGTTCGACAGCGTCATGGCCTGCTTGAGCGAGCAGCTGGAGCAGTCGGCGCCCTCGACGTTGCGCACCGTCTTGCCGGGGACCTGCTGGCCGTCGAACTGCGTGCTGATCCCGATCGGCGGGTCGTGCTCCAGGGCGGCGAGCATGACGAACGGCTTGAACGTCGAGCCGGCCTGCTTCTGCACCTGCGCGTAGTCCAGGCCGGCGCCGTTGTCCCCGCCGAAGTAGGACAGGACGTCGCCGGTGCGCGGGTCGACCGACACCGCGGCGGTGCGCAGGTTCGCGGGCTTGCCCTTCATCTGCGCGTGGACCGCGTCGATCGCGTCCTGCTGGGCCTTCGGGTCGATCGTCGTCTGGATCTGCAGGCCCTCGGTGACCAGCGCGTCCTCGTCGATGCCGAGCGTGCCCAGCTCGTCCTTGACCGCCGAGTAGATGTGGCCGCGGGCGTCGTCGGGGATGCCGCTGGCGGTCTTGCGGGGCGGCGCCACGGTCGGGAAGCGCGCGGCGGCGCGGTCGGCCGGGGAGAGCCAGCCGGAGGAGACCATGCCCTCCATGACGTAGTTCCAGCGGCGCTGCGAGCCGTCGAGGTTGACCGCCGGGTCCCACTGCGACGGCGCCTGGATGAGGCCCGCGATCACCGCGCCCTCGGCCGGGCTGAGCTGCTCGACGGACTTGTTGAAGTACGCCTGCGACGCCGCCTGGATGCCGTAGGCGCCGCGGCCGAGGTAGATGCTGTTGAGGTAGTCCTCGAGCACCTGGTCCTTCGAGTACTCCTGCGTGATCTTCGCCGAGATGATCAGCTCGCGGAACTTGCGGAAGTACGAGTGCTCGTCGCCGACCATCGCGTTCTTCACGTACTGCTGGGTGATCGTCGAGCCGCCGCCCGCGCCGCCGGTGACCTGCTTGAGGGCCGCGTGCATGATGCCGGTGAGGTCGAACCCGGAGTTGGTGTAGAAGGTGCGGTCCTCCGCCGAGAGCACGGCGTGCTGGACCGGCAGCGGGATCTGGGCGATCGAGACCTTCTGCCGGTTGCCCTGCTCGCCGGGCGCGACGCGCGCGAGCACGCTGCCGTCGGAGAACGAGACGGTGTTGAGCTGGCTCTCCACCGCGGCGTCCGCGTTGGGCACCGGGATGAACAGCCACCCGAGCGCGAGGCTCAGCACCGGGGCGCCGATCGCCGTGGCGAGCAGCGCGTAGCCGGCCCGGCGCCGCCGGCGCCACAGCCGCGCCGACGTCGTGAGCGACGCGACGTCCTTGCCGTCGAGGTAGGTCTGCACGTGGTCGTCGACCCAGTGGCCGGCGGCCACGAGGCGCTCGCCGCCGGGCCAGTGGCGGACCTTCGCCGCCACGGCGACGACGAGGGCCGCGACCGCCGCGGCGACGCGCCCGCGCGGCGGCGCCGGACGGGCCTCGGCGCCCCGGTCCGCGCTGCGCCGGGTGGCGGACCGCCGTGGTCGACCGGGCCGTGGACCGCGAGCCCGTCCGCGTGCCGTGCCCTGCTGTGGCCCGCGGCCCGGGTGAGCCCCTCGCGCCCGGCGGCGCGACGCTCCGCGCGCGTCAGGGCCGACTGCGGGACGCCGGTGGTGCGCCGGCCCGTGCCGGTCGGGCGGCCGGTGGTGGTGGTCGCGGCGGTGGTGGTCGCGCGCTGGCGGTGGTGGTGGTCGCTGCGCGGGTGGCGGTGGGCTCCGCGGCGGTGCTCGCGGGCCCGGTCGGGGCGCGCGTCGTCGGGGCGGTCCGGGGCGTCCTCGACGGCGGGGCCGATCGCGGTGCCGTCGGGGGTCCGGGCCGGGGGAACGGCGGGACGGGCGCCGGGCGTCGTCCCGGTCGGGGCGCCCGGGGCCGGGCGGCCCGGAGCACCGCCCGCCGGTCGCGCCGGAGCAGCCGGCGGCTTCGGCGGGCTCCGCCGGTCGTGGGGGCGCCGGCGGTCGCGGGGCGCCGGCGGTCGTGGGAGCGCCCGGCGTGGTCGGGCGCGGGCCGGACCCGGTCGCCGGGCCCGCGGGGTGGGCGCCGGGGCGCCGGGCGCGCCGGGCGGCGCCGGGGCGCGGTGGGCACGGGCGCGCCGGGGCGCACGGGGGCGCCCGCCGGCCGGTCGCGCCGGTCGGGTCGGGCCGGGCGGGACCGGCCGGGCCCGGACGACCCGGCGGCGGCGCGGGCGGGGCGGGGCGGCCGCCCGCTCCCGGCGGCGGGACCGGTCCCGGCCGGCGCGGGGCCACCGGGGCACCGCCGCCCGGCGTCGGTGGCCCGACCGGGGCCGGCCGGCCCTCCCGGACGGGTCGTCGGGGGCGCGGGGCGGGCCGGTGCGGCCGGCGGAACGGCCAGGGCCTGCGGGCCGGAGAGCGAGTGCGGCGCCCGGGGCGCCACCGGGAACGTGCCCGGGCGACCGGAGCCGGTCCGAGGCGTCCCGGTGTCGTCCGTCCCGGGTCGGGGACCCGTCGGGGCGGGGGCGGGGGCGCGAGCGTGGTCGCCCGGCCCGCGCCGACCCGGCCGGACCCGGCGTCGTGCGCCGGGGTCTGCGCGCGGAACGACGACGAGGAGAAGGCGGTGGGGAGGCCGACGGGGGGCGACGGCGGAGCCGGGTCGTCGGCGGGGCGGGGGCGGAAGATCTCGCCGTAGTCGCGGTCGGGGTCCGAGCCCTCGGGGTCGCGGCGGGGCGGCTCGACGTCGGCGACCGCGTGGGAGCGCTCGCGGCGCGACGACCGGGAATGTGCACCCGCCACCGCTCCACCTCCCGCGTCCTCCGGCGCCCTCGCGGTCACCGGCCAGATTGGATCACGTTCCGGTCACTGCATCGCCCCGCTCCCGTCACGCCGGTGGCGACGTGCACCCACTCGGCGACGAACGGTGACCGATGCGGTGACCGGCGGGTCCGCCGGGGCCACGCGGTGGCCAGGCGATCCCGTGAGAGAGCAACGGCCGCAGCGGGACGCGGCTACAGGGGTCGGGGGACGCCCTCCGTGACCGGATGGAAACATGCGGCGAACGGCGTGCCTGACTCCCTCTCGTGGGTGACACTGATCCCCGCCCGCCGAGGACCCGCCGGTCGGCGACGGCTCCGGCGGACCTGACGTCGGAGACCGCATCGTGACCCCACGAGAGACGCCGAGAGGGTGGCCATGACCGACGAGCCGGACGAGGCGCCCGGGGACGCCGACCCGTCGAGGTCGCGCGGGGTCCCGGAGCCCGGCGCGTCCCGCGACCGGTCCGGGCTCGTGGCCGGGGAGGCGGCGGCCATCGCCCGGTTCGGCGAGGGCCCGGCGCTCTTCTCCCCCGACGTCCCCGCACCGCGCCACCCGCACGTCGGCCCGCTCCTCCCGCGTCGCCGGGCCGCCGTGCGCACGCCCGACGCGACGGCGCCCGGCGGCGCCCCGGCACGCCCCGACGACGTCGACCGCGCTGGTCCGTGCGCGCCGCGACCTCCCGGCGCTCGTCACCGACGCACCCTCGGCCTGGGCCCGGGCGGGGTCCGCCGCCCGCCGCGGCGTCGCGGTCGTCGTGGAGTGGACGGCCCGGGGCGTGGTGGTGGCCGTCGACGTCGTCGGCGCGGCCGCGCAGGCCGTGGTCACCCTGCTGTTCGGCCCCGAGGCTGCCGTCCAGGCTCGTTGAGCAGCCCGGAGCGGCTCGGAGGTGATCGCCCGCGGCGTGCTCGCCCGTGCGGCCGACGTCGAGCCGCCACCAGGTGCGCACGCAGGACACAGTGCTCTGCGCCGCGATGGTGGACCCGAACCCGCGGGCAGCCTCCCTACAGCTGCACCCCGCGCGTCAGCGCCCCGTCCACGACGAGGTTGGTCCCGCTGACGAACGACGCGGCCGGGCTCGCGAGGAAGGCGACGGCCCGGGCGATCTCCTCGGGCCGGGCCATCCGGCCCGGTCGGGTTGAGCGAGAGCGCGTGCGCGTACAGGTCGGGGTCGCCCTGCTCGATCGACTCCCAGACCCCGCCGGAGAAGTACGTGTTGCCCGGCGAGACGGTGTTGGCGCGGACCCGGCCGGCGAGCTGGTAGGCCAGACCCTGCGTGTAGTGCACGATCGCGCCCTTCATCGTCCCGTACGGCCCGGCGGCGAAGTCGATCTCCCGCCCGGAGACGCTGGAGACGGTGACGATCGCGCCGCGGTCGGAGGCCTCCAGGGACGGCAGCGCCGCCTCCACGAGCCGCACCGTGCCGAGCATGTCGGTGCGGAACGAGGCCTCCCAGTTCTCCTCGGACCCGGGGATCGCGAGGGCCGAGACGTTGGCCACGACGACGTCGAGGCCGCCGAACTCCTCGGCGCAGTGCGTCACCCACGCACGCAGCGCGTCCCCGTCGGCGACGTCGACGGGCGTGCCGTACACCGTGTGGCCCGCGGCGCGCAGTTCGGCGAGGGCGCTCTCGACGCCGTCGGCGGAGCGCGCGCAGAACGAGACGGCGGCGCCCTCTTCGGCGAGGGCCTCCACGATCGCCCGCCCGATGCCACGGCTGCCGCCGGTGACGAGTGCGCGGGCTCCGGCCAGTCCGAGATCCATGTGGCCCTCCTGGGGCTCAGAGGCGCGCGGCGCGCGCCCGCAGGTCGGCGTGCAGTCCGTCGTAGGGCTCGACACGCGGCAGGAACGCCTTCGACACCTTGGTCACGGCGCTGTAGTTGGTGTCGACGACGTTGGCGAGCGGGGAGCGCGAGAATCTGGGTGAGCAGCTGGTAGGCGTCGAGCCGGTCGAGCCCGTGCAGGGTGCCGAGCCAGGAGATCATCTCCTTCTGCCCGATCCGCCACGCGTCCTCCAGCGGGCGCGACGAGCCGACCGTGACGAGCTCGTCGTCGCTCTCCAGCCGCGGCCACGCCGGGGCCGGCGCCGCGCCGGCCTTCACGAGGTCGACGATGAGCGTGACGTCCATGGCGCCCTCGACGGCCGTCCCGCAGGACTCGCCCTCGCCCTGGCGGTAGTGGCCGTCGCCGACCGAGAAGATCGCGCCCGGCTCGTTCACCGGCAGGTAGCAGGTCACGCCCGCGCGCATCTCCGGGGTGTCCATGTTCCCGCCGAACGCGTCGGGGGTGAGCGAGGAGCGGACCTCGCGGTTGGCGGGGGCGACGCCCACGGTGCCGAGCATGGGCGCGACCGGCAGGTCGACGGAGAACTCGCTGCGCCGCGCGACGAACGTGACGGTGCCGCGCGCCCGGTCGAGCTCGTAGATCCAGGTCTGCTCCGGCAGCGCCTCGTGGAGCAGCGCCGTGCGGTCGGTGCCGGTGAGGCCGCCGAAGAAGGGCACGAGCGTCGAGGCGCCCCAGTCGCGCGCCGGGGTGAGGTCGACCAGGTGCAGCACCAGGGTGTCCCCGGGCTCCGCCCCGGCGACGGCGAACGGGCCCGTCTGCGGGTTGAGGAAGCGGGGGTCGAGGGCCGCCGACGCGAAGTCCGTGACCGAGCGGATCTTCCCGGCGAACGCGTCGTCGCACCACAGGCGCAGGACGGTGCCGGGCTCGACCTCCCGGACGGGCGCGGCGCCCCCGAAGGTCCACGCGTACTGCTCCGGGGTCGGCGAGAACTCGACGACGTCCACTTCGACCTCCGGTGTCGTGCGGCGCTAGTAGCGGTCGGCCCCGGTGAGCTGGCGCTCGAGGTCGTCCGCGGTGGACGTGACGAGCCGGAACGGGGCCTCGAACTCGGCGAACGTCATGTCGGAGAGCGGGGCGGCGTGCCGGAAGACGGCGGTGCCCGAGACGGCGGCCGCCCCGCCCACCACGGTCGACTCGGTGAGCTCGAGCAGCCGACGGGCGTCGATGTCGTCGAGCTTCGCGATCGGCGACTCGATCTGCATCCAGTCCTGCCCGTCGAGCTCCCCGCGGTGACGGACGTACACGAGCTGGTCGCGTCCCTCGGTGGTCGGCAGCCGGAAGGTGAGGCCGTCCGCGTCCTGCGCCATCACCTCGTAGCGGACCCGCACCCACAGCACGAGGTCGTCCCAGCTGGCCACGCACACTCCTGACGTCTCGAGGGCCTCCGGCGAGGCGAACCGTAGCAGCGGGCCGGGCCGCGGGAACCGGTCAGCGGGCCCCGACCAGCTTGTCCCAGGCGAACGCGCCGACCGTCGCCGTCGCCCCGCTGCGGTCGAGCAGGCGCAGCAGCGCAGCGCCGTCGCGGGGGCGGTCGGCGGCGTTCTGCGCGGTCGCCCGGCGCAGCACCGGCACGAGGCGCGGGGAGAGCCGGGCGACGCCGGAGAACGCGTCCGACGGCGGGCCGTCGAGGATGCGGCGGGCGATGTCCACGACGTTCTCGCCGTCGAAGAGGTGGTCGCCGCGCGCCGCGAACACCACGCAGCAGGCCCAGGCCCAGACGTCGGTCGCCGGCCCCGCGCCGTTCCCGGTGACCTGCTCGGGCGCCATGTAGCCGGGCGTGCCGACCATGTTCCCGGCCGGCGTGTGGTGGGTCTGGCCGACGACGCGGGCGATGCCGAAGTCCACGACCTTCGGGCCCGCGGAGGTCAGCAGGATGTTCCCGGGCTTGAGGTCGCGGTGGGTGATGCCGTCGTTGTGCAGCGCGGCCAGCGCCCGGGCCAGCGCGATCGCGATGCGGGTCAGCGTCTCGGCGTCGCGCACCGCGCCGTTCTCGGCGATCAGCGCGTGCAGCGACGGCCCGTCGAGGCGCTCCATGACGATGTAGGGCATCGACCCGTCGAACCCGACGCCGTGGACGCGGGCGGTGTAGTCGCCGGTGACCTTCTGCAGGGTCTGGCCCTCGCGCAGGAAGCGGGTGCGGGCGTCGACGTCGTCGAGCAGGTGCGGGCGCGAGGACCTTGATCGCCACCGAGCCGGTCACCCCCGCGCGGTGCCCGAGGTAGACCGTGCCCATCCCGCCGGACCCGAGCCGGCCGGTGAGCTGGTACTCGCCCACCGTCCGCGGGTCGTGCGGGGTGAGCGGCTGCTCGGCCGGCGCCATGTCCACGAGCCGCGTGGCGGCGGTGGGCGGGTGCGGGGTGGCGACGCGCGGCGGCACCGGGGCGGGCGACGGCGTCGCGGGGCGCGGGGCGCCGGGCCGGGGGGCCGGGTGGGCGGCGTCCCGGGGCGGGCCCGACGACGCCGGGCGCGCGCCGTTCGGCGGCGCCGAGGCGCCCGGGAGACCCGGGGCCGGCCCGCGGCGGGACCGGATCAGCCGGCGTTCCTTCGGCCCCGGCAGGCGGGCCGCGCGCAGCGCCTCGGGGAGCACCGGCGCGGCGGTGCACATCCGCGGCCGGGTCGCGCGGGCGGCGAGCTGGTGGCCCAGCAGGAAGAGGCCCGCGACCAGGCCGCCGTCCTCGATCCCGATCATGAGCAGGAGGAGCAGGACGGCGCCGGCGGCGACCCAGGTGACCCGCCGCCGCGACCACGGCCAGGGCCGCGTCACCGGCATCGCGCGCCGCCGCTCGAGGTCGAGCGTCGCGACGTGCAGGGCCGCGACGGCGAGCGCGAGCACCAGGCCCAGGGCCACCGAGACGACCGCGATCCCCGTCGAGCTCGACGGGCTGGGCAGCCCGGCCGCGTCGAGCTGGGCGAAGACCCGGGACAGCGCCGCGCTGCGGGCGGACCCGTCCGGTGCCGCGCTCTCGGTCACCACGGCGGCGAGCACCGTGACGGTGCCCGAGGCCACCGCGAGCCAGGCGACCACCGTGACCGGGTGGCCGGCCTCCCGGTGGAGGTGGCGGATCGCGCGGCGCCGCTCGGGCCCGATCAGCCGGGCGACGCGGCCGGTGACGACCCGGTCGACCAGCAGGGCCTGGCGGCGCCGCCGCGCCAGGGCGGCGTGCAGCGGCGTCATGAGCAGTGCGACGACGGCGCCGACGACGAGCGGGATCAGGAACCGCACGCCGAGGGTGGGATCGAAGGTCACGCCGTCCTCCCCGCCCGGACCGCCCCCGGTGGGCGGCACGCACCCCTGCGACGTTACCGCCCCGCGCCCCCACCCCGGAGGCCCTCGGAGCCCGCGGGTCGGCCGTCCCGACGCGCCACCACGCGCCGGGCCAGGGTGCGCGGCGCGTCGTGCGGCAGGGCCCGCAGCCGCTCCCAGCGACCGCGCACCGGGTGGCGCAGGACCACGTCGCCGAACGCGTGCCGACCCCGGACGGACACGTGCAGCGGCCCGCGCTCGCGCCGGTGCACCGTCTCGTCGCGCACCGCGCCCGCGGAGACGCGCAGGTCGTCGACGTCGGCGGTCCCGCCCTCGGGCAGGACGATCGTCGGCGAGCACATGCCGGTCGCGAGCTCGACGGCCACCACAGCGGTGTCGCACTCCGCCTCGGAGAGGTCGAGCAGGACCCCGCCCACCCAGCTGTGCACCCGCACCGTCGGGGGGACCCGCCACAGCCCGCGGCGGCTGATCGACCCGCCGAGGCCGGCCTCGAGCTCCAGGACGTCGGCGCCGTGCGAGGAGTGCAGCACCGCGCCGGGGAGGTCGGCGAGGAGGCCGTCGAGCTGGTCGCGGTAGCGGGCGGCCTGGGCGACGGCCACGCGGTCGCTGTACTCGCCCGGCGTGAGCCGGCCGGCGACCATGGCCCGGGCCAGCATCCCGGCGACGTCCTCGCGCTCGCCGTCGGAGGCGCGCTTCCGCGCGTCCTCGGGCGGATCCTGGGCGTCCTGCAGGGGCCGGCGGGCCATGGCCCCGATCATAGGTGCGCCGGGGACGCCGCGATGATGTCGCCGTGGCGGGGGACGGGGACACGACGGAGGCGACGCGGGCGCTCGCGGTGGTGATCGCGGTGGTGATCGCGGTCGTGATCGGCGTCGTCATCTGGGTCACCCGCGGCGGGACGCCGGCCCTGCCGGCCGCGCCCGCCGCGGCGGCGACCCCGGCGCGCGTCGCCGCGGTCTCGCCGCTGACCGGCGAGGCGGGCGGCGCCGGCGCGGCCGTCCTCGCGGTGAAGGTCGACAACTCGCCGCAGGGCCGGCCGTGGACGGGGGTCGCGGACGCCGACGTGGTGTACGTGGAGCCGGTCGAGGGCGGGGTCACCCGGCTGCTCGCGGTGTTCGCCTCGCACCTGCCGCCCGTCGGTCGGCCCGGTGCGCAGCTTCCGCGAGTCCGACATCGACCTGCTCGCCGCGTACGGGCGACCCGCGCTGGCGTTCTCCGGCAACGCGCCGGAGCTCGACCGCCTGGTGGCGTCGGGCCCCGTCGTGCCGGTGTCGCCCGAGCAGGTGGCCGGGGCCTACCGGCGCGGGCCCGGCGAGGCCCCGCACAACCTCTACGGCGACCCCGCGGCCCTGCTCCGCGCCGCGCGCGGGGTCGCCGCACCCCGCGACGTCGGGTTCCGCTTCGGCGCGGCGCCCGCGGGCGGCGTGCCCGCGCCCGACGTCACCGAGACCGTGGGCAGCACCGCGGTCGCGCTGCACGCCGCGGGCGGGCGGTACACGGTGGCCTTCGGGGGCGCGCCCGCCGTCACCGCGGACGGGCCCGCGACGGTCGTCGTCCAGCGCGTGCCGGTGCGGACCTCCGCCATCCACGACGTCGCGGGCGCCCCCTCCCCGACGGCGGTCACCGTCGGTCGGGGCCCGGTCGACGTGTACCGCGACGGCCGGAGGTGGTCCGGCACCTGGTCCCGCGCCGCGCCCGGCGACCCCACGACCTACACCGGGCCGGGCGGGGCGCCGCTGACGTTCGCCGCGGGGCCGGTCTGGGTGCTGCTGGTGCGGGCCTGAGGATGCCGGACGCCCGTCACGGGGTACTCCGCGCACATGGCTACCGGAGACAAGATCGACAACAAGGCCGACGAGCTCAAGGGCAAGGCCAAGGAGACGGCCGGCAAGGTGCAGGACGACGACGAGCTCAAGGCCGAGGGCAAGGGCGACCAGGTCAAGGGCAACGTCAAGCAGGCGGGCGAGAAGATCAAGGACGCCTTCAAGGGCTGATCGACCACCTGCGCACACGACGGGGGCCCGGCCGTGCGGCCGGGCCCCCGTCGTGTGCGTGCTGCCGGGTCAGTCGGCGAGCCGGGCGATGGCCTGCGCCCACAGGAAGTACTTGTTCGTCCCGAGGTCGCGCACCGTCGTGATGTTGAACGCCTCCTTGAGGTGCTTGGCGTCGTCGTCGCTCACGCCCTGCAGCGCGGAGACCGGCGCGTCGGCCAGGTCCCCGATCGGCTTCTCCTCGTAGTCCTTGTCCAGCTTCGCGTCGATCAGTCCCATGTCGGCCTCCTGCGGGATCGGCTCCGGGTTGCGGGCCAGGAAGTACCCCGCGACGGGGCCGCTACGTACTCCGACGGGGTGAACACCCGGGGTGCTCGACGGGCGGGCGCCTGGGGGCGGTCAGCGGGACCGTCCGCGGCCGGGACCTGCGCGGCGTCAGTACCCGCGCTGGAGACGTTCGCCGGCGAACCCGTAGACGGGCGTGCCGTCCGGGTCCCGGCGATCGAGGCGGTGCACCGCGTAGACGTTGATCCCGGGGATCGAGCCGCCGTTGAGCCCGTCGGTCGGCGTGCGCGGGCCCTTCTCGACGAGCACCAGGTACTCCTCGGGCGGCGACGCGCTCTCGGCGATCCGCACGTCGTGCTCCCCGCGGCAGGGGCCGTTCCGGAGCCGGATCCGCATCGACCTTCCCCCTCTTCCCGGTCGGTCCTCCGCCGGTCATCGTCGCACGGGACGCGTCGCGGCGGGGAGATCGAGCGCACAGCGCGCGGTGTCCGAGTTCTCCTTGACGACACACACCACGGAGCGGAAGCATCGAGTGGTCGATCATGCCCCCCGTGGTCGACACCAGCCCGGTCGGTGTCCCCCCGCCGGCCGGGCTCCTACTTTCCGCGACGATGTCGCGGGTCCCGCTCCTCCCGACGGGTGACCACCGGCGTTCCGCCGGAGGCGCGTCGTGCGCCGTTCACCGATCCGTCGACGTCCGGCCCCTGCGCGACGTGTGAACGCCCCTCCTCCGGGCATCCCCGTCGGGGCGCACGATGGCCTCGACGGGACGAGGAGTGACGTGGACGACGGTGAGACGCTGCGGGATCTCGTCCGCACCGCCCACGAGGCGCTGGCCGAGCTCGGCCGCGGCCGCGTCGCCTGCCCCACCGACGTCGACCGCTTCGACTGGTCGGCCGACCTCCTCGACGAGCTCGCGCGGATCGCCCTCCAGGTCGCCGAGGCGGCCGCCACGCTCGCCGGGGAGCACGACGCCGACGTGGACGCCCGGGCCTCGGACCTCGCCACCGCGATCGTGCGCCGCCGCAACGACGCGCTCACGCCCCTGCGGATGTCCACCCACCGGGTCGCGCTCCGGTCCTGAGGCGCGCCGCGCCCGCCGGCCGTCGTCGTCGCCTACCCTGCGGCGCGTGACCGGCTCCCCGTCCGCCGACCCCATCGGCCGGCTGCTCGTGCGCTGCCCGGACCGCCAGGGCATCGTCGCGGCGGTCGCGTCCTTCCTGTCCGCGTCCGGGGCGAACATCCTCTCGCTCGACCAGCACGCGACGGCCCGCAGCGGGGGCACCTACTTCCAGCGCACCGAGTTCGCGCTGGCCCACGGCGACCTCGACCGCCTGCGGGCCGCGTTCGGCTCCGACGTCGCCCGGGGCTTCGGGATGGACTTCACCCTCACCGACGCCGGCAGCCCCAAGCGGATCGGGATCATGGTCTCGAAGATCGACCACTGCCTGCTCGACCTGCTCTGGCGCACCCAGCGCGGCGAGCTGGACGTGTCGGTCGCGGTCGTCGTCTCCAACCACCCCGACCTGGCGCCCGCCGTCGAGCAGTTCGGCGTCCCGTTCGTGCACGTACCCGTCACGCCGGAGACCAAGCGGGAGGCCGAGGCCCGGCAGGCGGAGCTGCTGCACGGCGTCGACCTGGTGGTGCTCGCCCGCTACATGCAGATCGTCTCGGGCGAGCTGCTGGCGGCCGTCGGCGCGCCGATGATCAACATCCACCACTCGTTCCTGCCCGCGTTCGTCGGGGCGGTGCCCTACCGGCGGGCCAAGGAGCGGGGGGTCAAGCTCGTCGGCGCCACCGCCCACTACGTCACCGAGGACCTCGACGAGGGCCCGATCATCGAGCAGGACGTCATCCGGGTGAACCACCGGCACTCGACGGCCGACATCACGCGGCTCGGCGCCGACGTCGAGCGCTCCGTGCTCTCCCGCGCGGTGCGCGCCCACTGCGAGGACCGCGTCATGCGCGACGGGAGCACGACGATCGTCTTCTAGGTGCCTGCGCGCTCGTGCGCACTATCGGTGCCATCAGGCCGCATTCAGTGCTCACGAGCCGGAGGCACCTAGGGTCGGCCACATGACGCGCGGGACGTTCGCCCGGGCCGCCGCGGCCGGGCTGGGACCGGTCACGGCCGGGGCGCTCGCCGACGACCTCCCCGGCCTCGTGGTGCTCGCGGCCCACGGCGACGACGTGCACGTCGAGGCCCGCGGGCACGCTCGCGGCCGGCGGTGCGCCGATCGCGCGGGACTCGCTCTTCCGGATCGCCTCGCTCACCAAGCCGATCGTCGCCGCCGCCGTCGGGACCCTCCTCGCCGACGGCGCGCTCACCCTCGACGAGCCGGTGGACCGGCTGCTGCCCGAGCTGGCCGACCCGCGGGTCCTGCGCCGCCCCGACGCCGCCCTCGACGACACCGTGCCGGCCGGCCGCGCCGATCACCGTCCGGGACGTCCTGACCTACACGTGCGGCTGGGGCCAGTCGATGGAGCTGTTCACCGCCGACCCGCCGTGGCCGATCGCCGCCGCGATGGGCGCCGGCCGGCTGAACACCATGGGGCCGCCGCGCCCGGACGTGCCGCCGGACCCCGACGCGCTGGCTCGCGGAGCTCGCCGGGCTCCCCCTCCTCGCGCAGCCCGGCGAGCGCTGGCTCTACAACACCCCCGGGCAGCTGCTCGGCGTCCTCGCCGCCCGCGCCGCCGGCGAGCCGCTGCCCGACCTGCTGCGCTCCCGGGTGCTCGCGCCGCTGGGCATGGCCGACACCGCCTTCACCGGCGACCCGGCCCGGCTCGCGACCGCCTACGAGGCCGGCGCGGTGTGGGACACGCCCGACGGCCTCTGGAGCGCCCCGCCACGGTTCCCGGACGGGGCGGCCGGCCTGGTCTCGAGCGCCGACGACCTCCTCGCGTTCTCCCGGATGCTGTGCTCCGGCGGGGCCGACGTCCTGGCGCCCGGAGTTCGCCGCCGCCATGACCACCGACCAGCTCACCCCCGCCCAGCGCGCCTCGGCCGGGGGCTTCCTCGACGAGGACACGAGCTGGGGCTTCGGGGTGTCGGTGACCGTCGGGGGCCCTCGGGCCGGCTCCTTCGGCTGGGCGGGCGGGCTGGGGACGAGCTGGCACGTCGACCCGGTGCGCGACCTCGTCGTGGTCACGCTGACGCAGCGGCTGTTCCGCTCGCCCGACGACTTCGCGCTGCACGTCGCGACCGTCGACGCCGCCTACGCCGCCCTGGGGTGAACCGGCGGCCCGTCGGGCAGGATCGGGGCCGTGCGGATCGTGGACTGGTCGGACGGCGCGGACCGGACGGACGGGAGTCCGGCGGTGGTGCTCCTCGACCAGCGGGCCCTGCCGCACCGGACCGAGTACCTGGCGCTCACGACGGTGGACGCGGTCGTCGACGCGATCCGCACCCTCGCCGTCCGCGGCGCGCCGGCCCTCGGCGTCGCCGGGGCGTTCGGCGCCGCGCTGGCGGCGCACGTCCACGCCGGCGACCCGGCGGCGGCGCACGCGGCGACCGACCGGATCGCCCACGCCCGCCCGACCGCCGTCCCCCTCGCCCTCGGCGCGCGTCGGGCGCTGGCCCGCCTCGACGAGGGCCCGGCCGCGGTGCTCGCCGAGGCCCGCGCCACGGCCGCGGACGCCGCCCGGGTGAACGCGGCCGCGACGTCGCGGGCCGCCGACCTGCTCGAGGACCGGTGCCCGGGGCGCCCGCTGCGCCTCCTGACGCTCTGCAACACCGGCGACCTGGCCTGCGGGGAGGGCGGGAGCGCGCTCGGCGCGGCGCTGCGGCTGCACGAGCGGGGCGCCCTCGCCGAGGTGCTCGCGTGCGAGACCCGCCCGCTGCTGCAGGGGGCCCGGCTGACGGTCTGGGAACTGGCGCGGGCGGGGGCGCCACACCGGCTCTGCGTCGACTCGGCGGGTCCCGCCGCCATCGCGACGGGACGGGTGGACGCCGTCGTCGTCGGCGCCGACCGGATCGCCGCGAACGGCGACGTCGCGAACAAGATCGGGACCTACATGCTCGCCTGCGCCGCGGCGCGCTCCGGCGTGCCGTTCCTCGTCGTCGCCCCCGAGGAGACCATCGACCCGCACACCCCGACCGGCGCCGACATCGTCGTCGAGGAACGGGGCGCCGACGAGGTGACCGGGTTCGGCGGGGTGGCGGCGACGCTGCCGGGCACCGCGGTGTTCAACCCGGCCTTCGACGTCACGCCGGCCGACCTCGTCGGCGCGATCGTCACCGAGTGACCGCGCGTGGATCACCGGCAGGGGACTAGCCGGGCGGACGCAGGAGCGCGGCGGTGTCGTACGAGTCCGTCACGACGCCGCGCGCCAGGTCGGAGAGCCGCTGGTTCGTGCGCCGGGCGTGCTCGCGCAGCCGGGTGAAGGCCTCGTCGAGACCGATGCCGCCGCGCTCGGCCAGGATGCCCTTGGCCTGCTCGATGACCACCCGGCTGGTCAGCGCGGCCTGCAGCTGCTCGGTGAGGAGCTCCCGCTCGCGGGTGTTCCGGTCCGAGAGGATCGCGATCGTGGCGACGTCCGCGAGGGCCTGCCCCACGCCGAGGTCGGCCTCGCTCATGACGAGCGGCTCGCGGTGGAACAGGTTCAGCGCGCCGATGGTCTGCCCCCGCAGCCGCATGGGCAGCGCGTGCACCGCGGCGAACCCGTACTCGCGGGCGCGCGCGCTGAACAACGGCCAGCGGGTCTCGGCGCTCAGGTCGTCCGTCCGGACGACCTCACTGCTGCGGAAGCAGTCCAGGCACGGACCCTGCTGGGACTGGAGCTGGAAGAGCTCGATGAGGTGGGCCTGCTCGGACGAGGCCGAGACGACCTGCAGGCTCTCGCGCTGGTCGGTCAGGAGCAGGCCGGCCGCGTCGGCGCGGAGCAGCGCGACGCAGTCGGCGCAGAGCCCGTGGAAGAGCTCGATCACGTCGTAGTCGTCGACCAGGGTGTCGGCGAGACGGACGAAGGCCTCGACCAGCGCCGCTTCTCGAGCTGGTGGTGTGTTCATGGGTCCTCCCGGCCCTCGCGCTCGTCGTCGTCTCCGTGCTCGGTCGGTCGCGGCGGCGGTCGGCCGCTCCCCGCAGGGTCGTCGGTGACGGTGCGCCACGACCCGTCGGGGTCGAGCCGCCGCCGGCGGGTCACGACGTCGGCCGCGACCTCGGCGATGCCGCGGCCGTCCGTGAACGCGGCCGCGCGCAGCGCCGCGAGCGCCACGGGCGCGGTCGTCCCGGCCTGCGCCATGAGCATGCCGGTCGCCTGGTGCACCTCGGCGCGGCCCAGCGCCGAGCCGTCGTACCCGCTCGACCGCCCCCGGCCGTCCGGGTCGGCGCTCCCGTCGAGGTGGTCCAGCAGCGCCCACATCGCGGCGTCCGCGGCGAGCAGGGCACCGGCCAGCTCCCGGTCGTCCAGCGTGCCCGGCGCGTCGCGGTAGCAGTCGAGCACGCCGAGCCGGCTCGCCCCCGCCTGCAGCGGGAACACGTACATCCCCCGCGCACCGGTCTCGGCCGCCGCGGCGGCGAACATCGGCCACCGGCCCTCGTCGGGTGCGGCGATGTCGGACACGAGGACCGCCCGCCCCGTCGCGAACGCCTGGACGCAGGGACCCTCGCCCAGGCTGAACTGCAGCTCGTCGATCCGCGCCGCCCCGGGACCGGTGGCGCACACCGACTCCTGGCCCTGGGCGCCGTCCATCACCGTGATCGAGGCCCCGGTCATCGGCAGCCAGGCCACGCAGGCGCGGCAGACCGCGAGGGCCGCGTCCGCGGTGTCCTCGGCGAGGGCGGCGCTCAGCGCCCGGCTCAGGCCGAGGTGGTCAACCACGTCGCCCGCCGGCCCGCCGGGCCGTCGGGCGGACCCGGGGCAGCGTGCCGCGCCCGGCCTCGGTCTCCATCGCCCCGACCTCCCCGTCCCGTCGTCCCGCGCGGCGATCCACGACGGATCGCGCGCCGCGCCCGACAAGGTCCTGGTCGAGTCTCCGTACTCCCGGTGGCCGCGCTCGGCCGGCCGGGGGTGGCGGCGACGCTACACCGCCGGTCATCCGTGCACCGGGCCGTCCGTCCCGGGGTGCCGCGCAGCTCGCTCAGGCCGTGCCGAGGCCGTCGTCGAACCAGGCGGCGAGCGTGAGGGACCGGTCGCCGCCGAGGCGGGCGAGCCCGTCGTGCACCGCCTCGGCGTGCCCGCGCATGGTCGCGAGGGGCAGCCCCCGGAGGGTCGGGAGATCGATCAGCGGCTGCGCGTGCCGCGTGAGCTGCTCGACGCCGGACTCCGTGAGTCCCTCGGCGACGAGGTCGGGCATCGCGTCGAGGACCGCACGGGCGGCCACGCAGACGCGCGCGAGGTCGATCGACCGCGGCGAGTGCGTGCCGGCGGCGGAAGTGGGAATGGTCGTCATCGGGCTGTCCTCATCGCTGGTGGCGGATCAGGTGGCGTGGCCCGTCGAGCGGTCCGCGGACCGGCCGAGGAGCAACTCGTCGGTCGGGGAGGCGGAGAGGACCGCGAGCGCGGCGGCGTGCAGGGAGACGCCGGACTGCGCGGCCCGACGGCGCAGCGCCCGGGCGCTCTCGTCGGTGGTCAGCCCCCGGACGTCGGACACCAGGCTCTCGGCGCGGTGGACGTCGCGGCTCGTCTGCTGCTCGTGCGGACTCTTCCCGGCCATGCCAACCCCACCGCTCGACGCCGCCCTCGTGGAACTCGAGAGCCAGGCCGACGGGGTCCGGGTCGACGTCACCCACCTTGGCGCATGGGGACCGTGACGTCCACCCGTGATCGTTCCCCGACCGAGAGTCACCGGCCCGGCGGGGCGGCACCCCCGACCCTCGTCGGGCGGTGGGAGCGCTGCGGGTCGGTGACGGCAGGTTCACCTGTGTGTCACCGAGCGAGCCCGCGACGTGGGGTAACTTGGCCATCTCGTCGCTGCCACCCCGGACCCCGGTGCCGCACGGCCGACCACGGCCTCGATCCGGGGGGATCTCCGCGTGCCTTCGTCCGACAGATCACGCGCCGCCGCGGCGCTCGACGTGCTGCCGTGGCTGATCCGGCGCCCGGCCGAGCTGGCCGCCGCCACCGTGGTCGGGGTGCTCTGGCCGATCGAGATGGCCGCGGTGATCATGGCGCGCGCCGTCGAGGGTGAGGGCACCGGTCGGACGTGGACGCTGAGCGACCCCACACCGGCACAGCCCCTGCCGCAGCCGCGCCGTCGGTCCGTCGTCGAGCGACCGGTGGGCGGACCCCGCCGGCCGGCCGGGGGCGCCGAGAGCGCACTGAGCCGCTGACCGGGCCGCCGCGACGGTCCGGCCTCCGCCACACATCGGTCGACGTTGCGGCGGACGGCGTCTTGCCGTGCCTCATCAGGTTGTGCCACGCTGATCGCTCGGTCGGTTGACGCAGGCAGCCGCGGATCTCGTGCACCGCCCCCGCGTCCCGCCGATGTGCCGTCTCTCCTCCGCCCCGCCTCGGGGCTGCGCAGCGGACTCCCGCCGGGACGCACGCCTCGAAGGTGGCCGTCATGCAGCCCTGGTCGAGTTCAGCGTCGTGCCACCGGTGCTCGTCGACGGGCTCCCCGCCGGGCCGGTCACGGCGGAGCCCGTGTCCCGGCCCGGAGCCCGCCGAGCTGGCGGACGGCTCCCTGGTGGTGTCGATGACGGCCCCGGGGCCCGGGGTGGTCGTGGTCCGCGCGGTCGGGGAGATCGACCTGCTGACCGCTCCCGCCTGGCGACGCATGCTCACCAGCGGGGCGCAGGTCCTGACGTCGGCGCCGCCCGGACCGCGCACCGACGGCTCGGTCGGTCCCGCGGACCGGCTCGTCCCCCGACTGGTCTGCGACCTCTCCCCGGTGACGTTCCTGGGGGCCACCGGGCTGACCGTGCTCGTCGAGCTCGCCGAGCAGTGCACCCGGACCGGGATCGATCTGCGCGTGGTCGCCGGCAACCGCCGGGTGTCCCGGCTCCTGGAGCGCACCGCGCTGGACCGCCACCTCACGACGACGTCCCGGCTCGACCAGGCCGTCGGGGCCGGGCGGTCGTCCAGCGGGACCACGTCGTGAGCGGAGCCCCCGCCTCGGTCGCCCCGAACACAGCGAAGGGGCCGCCGGAACGCGACGACCCCTCTGACCTGCGATACTCCTGCGCGCCCGAAGGGATTCGAACCCCTAACCTTCTGATCCGTAGTCAGATGCTCTATCCGTTGAGCTACGGGCGCAGGTCTTCAGTTGTGACGGCGTGCCCGGAGGACCGCCGCCGCGGAGGCTCCGGGATTTGAACCCGGGATGGGCGTTAACCCAAACCGCATTAGCAGTGCGGCGCCATAGACCAGACTAGGCGAAGCCTCCCGAGGCCCTGGGGCCACCGGTCGAAAACAGTACACGGCGGCCGCCACGGACCTGCGGCCGCCCCCGGGGCTCCCGCGACGCGCCGCGTATTCCCGGTCGTGACCTGACCGGCGGCGCGCATCCGCCTCCGCGGGCCCGGGTAGGCCGTCTGGGCACACCCCTGCGAGGAGGACACCAGCCGTGAAGGCCACTCTCATCTACGGCGCCGGCGACGTCCGGGTCGAGGACGTCCCCGACCCGAAGGTCGAGAACCCGACCGACGCCGTCGTCCGCATCACGCACTCCTGCATCTGCGGGAGCGACCTCTGGCCGTACAAGAACCGCGAGGCCACCGACGAGGGTGGCCGCATCGGCCACGAGTTCATCGGGGTCGTCGAGGAGACCGGCTCGGACGTGAGCCGCGTCAAGCAGGGCGACCTCGTCGTCGCGCCGTTCTTCTACGCCGACGGCACCTGCGAGTACTGCCGCGCGGGCCTCACCAGCGCCTGCCCCAACGGCAGCGCGTGGGGCGCCGAGACCGACGGGGCGCAGGGCGAGGCCGCCCGCGTGCCGTTCGCGGACCACGTGCTCATGACGCTGGACGTGCCGCAGGACTCCGAGCTCATGCCGAGCCTGCTCACGCTCTCCGACGTGTTCGGCACCGGGCACCACGCCGCGGCGACGGCCGGCGTCGGGCCGGGCAAGGACGTCGTCGTCGTCGGCGACGGCGCCGTGGGCCTGCTCGGCGTGCTCGCCAGCTGGCGGCTCGGGGCCGAGCGGATCGTGCTCATGGGCCACCACGAGGACCGCACCGACCTCGGCCAGGAGTTCGGCGCCACCCACGTCGTGCCCGAGCGCGGCGAGGAGGGCGAGCAGAAGGTCAAGGACATCCTCGGCACCGACGGCGCGCACTGCACGATCGAGGCCGTCGGGCTCGACCAGTCGGTGACCACGGCGATCAACGTGACGAGGCCGGGTGGCGCCGTCGGCATCGTCGGGGTCCCGCAGAGCGGCAACATCCCCAACGCCGGCCAGAAGTTCGTCAAGAACATCACGATCACCGGGCGGCATCGCCCCGACGCAGGCGAACATGCACGACCTCCTGCCCGACGTGCTGTCCGGCAAGGTCGCAGCCCGGCAAGGTCTTCGACAGGACGATCGGGCTCGACGAGGTCCCCGAGGGCTACCGCGCGATGAACGACCGCGAGGCCCTCAAGGTGCTCGTTCGGCCGTAGGTGCGCTGCGCGCTCGTGAGCAGATATTGCGGTCATCGCACGCATTTACTGCTCACGAGGCCGGAGGCCACCTACCGACGCAGCAGCCGCAGCAGCGCGGGCGGCCTGCCGCCGTAGCCCTCCGCCTCGAAGGCGGCCACGGCGATCCGCGGCAGGTCGCGCACCGCGTCGAACACCAGGAACCGCGGCACCCACGCCGGGGCGAACCGGGCGTTGAAGCGGTAGAGCGTCTCGATCTGCCACCACCGCGAGGCGATCCGCAGCAGCCGGGCCCAGAGCCGCGCCACGGGACCGGCCCCGATGCGCTCGCCACGCTCCAGCGCGGAGCGGAACACCGCGAAGTTCAGCGACACCCGGCTGACGTCCAGCCCCCGGCACGCCGCGAGCAGGTCGGTGATCAGGAGCTCGTTGAGTCCGTTCTCGGCGACCGCCGGGTCGCGGATCATGAGGTCGAGCGAGAGCCCCTCGGCCCCCCACGGCACGAACTGCAGCAGGCCCTTCGGCGCCCCCTCGAGACAGGCCACCACGACGACCGCGTCCGGGTCGGCGGCCGCGTCGGCGGCGCGCGAGAGCGCCATGGAGAACCCGCGCTCGTCGGGCCCGCCGCGCCACCGCGCCACGCACGCCCGCAGCGTCGCCAGCTCGGTGTCGGGCACGTCGCGCAGCCGCCGGACCGTGGTCTCGTAGCCGGCGCGCTTGATCCGCGACACGGCCTGGCGGACGTTGCGCATCGCGCGGCCCTGCAGGGAGAAGGTCGCGACGTCGACGACGGCCTCGTCGCCGAGCTCGAGGGCGTCCAGCCCCGCCTCCCGGGACCACACCCGCGCGCCGGTCTCCGAGCAGCCCAGCACCGCGGACACCCACCCGTAGCGCCGGCACACCGCGACGAACTCCTCGATCGCGCCCGGCCAGGCCTCGACGTCGCCGAGCGGGTCCCCGGACGCCAGCGCCACGCCCGCCACCACGCGGTAGGCCACCGCCGCCTTGCCCGACTCCGAGAACACCACCGACTTGTCGCGGCGCAGCGCGAAGTAGCCCAGCGAGTCCGCGGCGCCGTGGCGCTCGAGCAGGTCGCGGATGCCCGCGACGTCCTCGGCGGAGAGCTGCGGGCGGGGCTCGGCGGAGCGCAGCAGGAAGTACCCGCCGAGCACGAGGGCGCCGACGCCGAAGCTGAGCCCGACGGCGGCGGTCAGGTCGTCGTACCAGTCGATCCGGAAGTCGACGGGGCCCGAGACGCCGATCAGCGACAGCACGGCCTGGGCGAGCTTCTCCCCGATCGAGGGCCGGCCGACCAGGAACGTCGGGCGCACGAAGACCAGCATCGCCGTGACGATCACGAAGCCGGCGGCCAGCAGCTGCAGCACCAGGCGCAGCGCGAGGAGCCGGCCGACGGGGTCGGGCACCGCGTCGAACTCGCGCCGGGTGAGGAGCAGGCCGATCAACAGGACGAGGGCCACCACGAGCGGCGGGATCGGGTGCCGGCCGAGGGCGTGCGACGCGACGATCACCACGCACATCAGCACCGCGAGCTGCCACGCCCGCCGTTTTCGTCGCCGCAGCCCGGTGGCCAGCAGGATCAGCCCGACCCCGGCCGTCGCGAGGATGACGGTGCCCACGAGGGACGCCTCCACCGGCAGCCCGAACCAGGCCATCGGCTCGAGCCGCCGCCGCGCGGCCGGCGCGAAGATCGAGATGATGGACAGCAGCCCGACGATGCGGGCCGACCACACGATGATCCCCGCGACCCGGGCGCGCCGACGTCGTTCCTGCCGGACCTCCCCCTCGGGACGCTCCTGCGTCGTCGTCACACCCCTGGTCCTCCGGCTCCGATGCAGCGCCCGCGACGTCAGCGCAAGTGTGCGTCGAACCAGTTGAGCACGCGGTTGCGGGCCTCGGAACGGGTGCCCTCGCCGTCGTGGTCCTCGAGCGGGTCCTGCGCCCCCGGCGCGACCTCGTCGGCGTCGAAGCGGTGCTCGGCGGCCGGGAAGACCACGACGTCGACGACGCCGCCGGAGGCGTGCGCGGCCTCCCGGAGCCGGTCGACGTCGGAGGGGTCGACCGGGTCGCCGGTCTCGCCGTAGAGCCCCAGCCAGGGGCAGGTGAGCTCGCCGATGATGTCGAGCAGGGCCGGCAGCCCGTCGGCCAGCGGGGCCTGCACGCCCGCGGCGGCCACCGTGACGGCGGCGCCGAGCGCGCGCTGCGAGGCGACGACGAGGGCGGCGGTCGCTCCCAGATCGAAGCCCAGGACGCCCATGCGGTCCGAGGGCACCCCGTGGTCGGCGAGCCAGCCGAAGGAGGCGTCGGAGTCGGCGAGGACGGAGGCGCCGGACACGCGAGTGGCGCCCTCGGACACCGACGCCGCGTCGTCGAACCGCGCGGCGCCCTCGCGGTGGAACAGGTGCGGGGCGACCGTCAGCCAGCCCTCCCCCGCCAGGCCCTCGACGATCCGTTCGGTGCGCTCGGTGACCCCGTGCGAGGAGTGCAGCACGACGATCCCGCCGCGCAGCGCCGCCCCCTCCGGTTCGCCGACGGTCACCGCGAGCTCGGTGTCGTCGACGAGGGGGATCGTCTCCGTGCGGGTCGTCATGCTCACCAGCCTTCCACGTCTTCTTCCGGCGGGTGGGAGCAGGCCGCGAGGGACGGGACACCGTGAGCTGCGGATTACCGTGGGGGCGTGCCCGCACCGACACCGCTGCGCCCGGACCTGTCCACGCTGCCCGCGTACGTCGCCGGGCGCACCGTCGCGGGCGCGGTCAAGCTCGCGAGCAACGAGGTCGCGCGGCCCCCGCACCCGGCCGTGCAGGCGGCGGTGGCCGAGGCGGTGGCCGCGGGCAACCGCTACCCCGACATCACCGTGACCGCGCTCACCCGCCGGCTCGCGGACCTCCACGGCGTCGGCCCGGAGCGGATCGCGGTGGGCTGCGGGTCGGTGGCGCTGTGCCAGCAGCTGGTGTCCTCGGTGTGCGCCCCGGGCGACGAGGTGGTGTTCGCCTGGCGGTCCTTCGAGGCCTACCCCATCGTCACCCTCATCGGGCACGCCGTCGCGGTGCCGGTGCCGCTCACCCCGGGGCACGTCCACGACCTCGACGCCCTCGCGGCCGCGATCACCGACCGCACCCGCCTCGTGTTCGTCTGCAACCCGAACAACCCCACCGGCACCGCGGTACGCCGCGCCGAGCTGACGGCGTTCCTCGCCCGCGTCCCCGACCACGTGCTCGTCGTGCTCGACGAGGCCTACCGCGAGTTCGTGTCCGACCCCGAGGTCCCCGACGGTCTGACGCTGCTCGACGCGCACCCCCACGTCGTCGTGCTCCGCACGTTCTCCAAGGCGCACCGCCTCGCGGGCCTGCGCGTCGGCTACGCCGTCGGGCCGGCCGACCTCGCCGCCGCCCTGCGCAGCGTCTCGGTGCCGTTCTCGGTGTCCTCGCCCGCGCAGGCGGCGGCGATGGCGGCCCTCGACGTCCTCGACGAGCTGCTCGACGACGCCCGCGGGGCGGTCGCCGAGCTCGCGCGGATGGCGACGGCGCTGCGCGGGATGGGCTTCGAGGTCCCCGAGTCGCAGGCGAACTTCCTGTGGCTGCCGCTGGGCGGGCGCACGCAGGCGTTCACCGACCACGCGCTCGATCACAAGGTCGTCGTGCGCGGGTTCTCGCCGGACGGGGTGCGGATCTCGGCGGGGGCACCCGACGAGAACGACCTGCTCATCGACGCGGCCTCGTCCTTCCCGGGCTGACCCCGACGCGTCAGCGCCCGGACGGCCGGGCGTTCGACGAGCCGCGTCAGCAGCCAGCCGAGGAGCACCGCGACCAGGGCGACGACGGCGAGCCTGCCCCACCCGGTGATCCCGGCGGAGTCCTGGACGAGCCAGGCGACGAAGTAGCCGATCTGCTGGTTCATCAGGTACACGCCGTAGGAGACGCCGGCGAGCCACCCGACCACGCGCGGCAGCGGGCCCACCCGCAGGAACGTCCAGTCCGGGCCCGAGGGTCGCGGCGGCGACGAGCAGGCAGGCCAGCGCCAGCACGATCGCGGAGTCGACGTCGGGGGTGATGACCGCCTCGGCGAGCACCCCCGCGGCGGTCAGCGCGGCGAGGTGGGTCAGCGAGATGCGGCCCCGGCCCGCCAGCCACATCGCGAGCCCGATCGCGAACAGCTGCCAGCGCCACATGACGAAGCCGTTCGACAGCGTCGCGAGCCACCCCGTCGCGCCCTCGGCGAGCAGGACGGGGACGACGACGCCCGCCCAGGCCAGCGTCGGGAGCGCCGCGGGGTGACGCCAGAGGTCGCGGCCGAGCAGCCCGACGGCCAGCGCCGCGAGGGTGAAGACGCCGATCTGCAGCGGCAGGGTCCAGTAGGAGTGGTCCATGTACGTGACGGCCGGGTCGAAGCTCTGGACGAGCAGCAGGTTGCCGACGAGGTCGCGCAGGCCCGGCCGCCAGTAGCCGAACTCCGCGGCCACCAGCGTCGCGGCGTAGGTGACGACGACGGCGACCAGGTAGGCGGGCAGGAGCCGGGCGATGCGCTGCCACCACCACCGCCCGGGCCGCCGCTTGGCGAGCGTCACACACACGAAGTACGCCGAGACGACCATCAGCGTGTTCGCGCCCGCCTCGACGCCCCAGGTGAACGGGGGCGCGGCCAGCCACGGCATGACGCCCTGCGCGGTGTACGTCGCGTGCTGGACGACGACGCTGGCCACCGCGAGGACACGGATGACGTCCCAGCTCAGGCGGCGTCCACCCGACGGCGAGGGGCGACCCGACTGAGCGGGGGAGGCAGGCGGGGGAGCGGCGGGGTCCGGGGCCGGCGGCGCCGGGGGCACCGACCGCGGACGCTCCTCGACGGAGGTCATCGGCCGCGAAAGCTACGGAGAGGTGCTGAGGGGGCGCTGAGAGCGGGCCACGACCGCGATGAGCAGTCCGGCGGGGGCGGTCGGCGGAATTCGATGCACGCCCGGCGGGCGAACGGGGCACCTGTCACGATGCGGCGCGATCACGTGGCGCGCGGGCGCACGAGCAGAGGGAGCGCGCATTGCGGACCTGGCGGTTCTCACCCGTGTCCCACCCGGCGGACGACCTCGACGAGATCGCGACCTGGGAGCTGAACTACGACCCCTCGACGACCGGCGGCAAGGGCTGGCACCACGACCGCCTGCGCCACACGCTCGCCGTCGAGGACCCGGGCGACCCGGAGCCGGGCGGGCCGTTCGAGATCGCCTGCGGGCTGGTCCACGACTACGAGTTCGCCGACCGCCACATCATGTCGGCGCTGTTCCACGCGAAGGACCCGCTGGTCGGGCGGAACATGCTGCTCGAGGGCCGGTTCGTCGTGCTCCGCTTCCCCATGGGGGTGCGGGTGGACGCCGAGGTCGACGAGACCCGGGAGCGCGCCGACGGCACGTCCGAGCGGGTGTGGGGCTGGAGCTACCGCACCCTCGAGCACCACCTCGAGCGCGGCCGGCTGGTGTACGAGGTCGTCAAGAACACGACCACGGGCAAGGTGGAGTTCGTCATCACCGGCGTGTCGTCCCGCGCCGAGATCCGCAACCCGGTGATCGCGCTGGGCTTCGGGGTGTTCGGACGGATCACCCAGCGCCGGTTCTACCGGGCGATCTCCGAGCGCCTCGAGGAGCGCGTCCGGCAGGTCCTCGAGGGCGGCGACCGGCCGGTGCCCGACCCGGTCGGGCCCGACGACATCGTGCGCGCCCCGTCGCGCTGAGAGTCAGGCAGGATTCCGCGGCATGACCAGCCCGCGGACCGAGTGGTACCGCCCGATGACGGCGCGCGACCCGCAGGAGGAGCACCGCGCCTCGTCCCCGCTGGAGCTGCTGTTCGACCTGACGTTCGTGGTCGCGATCTCCAGCGCCGCGGCCGAGCTCCACCACGCGATCAGCGACGCCCACGTGCTCGCGGGCCTCTTCAGCTACGTGGCGGTGTTCTTCGCGATCTGGTGGGCGTGGATCAACTTCACGTGGTTCGCCTCGGCGTACGACTGCGACGACGCGCTGTACCGCGTCCTGACCGTGCTCAAGATGGGCGGCGTCCTCGTGCTCGCGGTCGGGGTGCCCGCGGCGTTCGAGCGCTTCGACATCGGCACCGTGGTGCTGGGCTACACGATCATGCGGGTCGCCATGATCGCGCTGTGGCTGCGCGCCGCGCACGACGACCCGCTGCGCGCCCCGATCACCCGGGCCTACGCCGCCGGGCTCGCCGTCATCCAGCTGCTCTGGATCGGCCTGGTGTTCGTCCCCGTGCCGTGGGCGTTCCTCGGGTACGCCGTGCTGGTCGCCGCCGAGGTCTCCCTGCCGCCGCTCGCCGAGTCGCGCCACGTCGACGGCGGTGCGCTCCTCGCCCGGCGCCACGACCTGGCACGCCGAGCACATCGCCGAGCGCTACGGCCTGCTGACGCTCATCGTGCTCGGCGAGGTGATCCTCGGGATCACCGGCGCCTTCGGCCCGGCCCTCTCGGAGCGGGGCTTCTCGATCTCGCTGCTGCTGCTCGGCGTCGGGGGCCTGCTCGTCGTCGTCGGGCTCTGGTGGATCTACTTCCTGGCGGGTGACGACGAGGGCCTGACGTCGAGCGGGTGGCGTTCCTGTGGGGCTACGGGCACTACGTGGTGTTCGCCGGCGTCGCCGCGACCGGCGCCGGGCTCGAGGTCGCGGTCGACGCCGAGGAGCACACGTCGCACGTGTCGGCGACGGCGGCGGGGTTCGCGGTCGCCGTGCCGATCGCCCTGGTGCTCCTGGTGCTGACGGCGCTGCGCCGCCTCACCTGGGCGCCCGGGTCGCTCGCGCCCGGCTGGGTCGGGTTCGCCGTCGTCGGGGTCCTGGTGTGCGCGGGGCTGGCCGGGGTGGTCGGCATCGGGGTGTCGGTGCTGCTCATGGGGCTGGTGCTCGCGGTGATGCTCGTCGGCTACCTGCTCCTGCTGCGGCGCCGGGCGATGACCGGCCTCGGTCGGGCACGTCGGGCTCGTCGAGCCGGGGTGACCCGGGGGCGGGCTACCGCGCCCGGCCCAGCAGCGCGGCGAGCCGGTCGATCGCCGGCGCGGACTCCGCGACGGCGACCGCCGGGGCGAACGGCAGCCGGCTGCGGTCCGTGCCGGCGAACATCGACTCGGAGAACCCGATGCCGGCCTCGGCCACGTCGTCGGGCAGCTCCGCGGGGTCCTGACCGGAGGCGACGGCGACGTCCCACCCGTGCACCAGCGCCTCGATCGTCCGGAGCTGCACGGCGACCGGGACGGGGACGGTGCCGAACGGGACCGTGACCGTGCCCGCGAGGACGTCGGGCAGGGCGAGCGCGGCGACGAGCGCCTCGGCCGAGCTCCGGAACCGCGGGCCGAGCGACTCGGCGACCTCGGGCGCGTCGGCGAGGTCGGGGCCGAGCGCCCGCGCGACGAGGAGGTTGCCGGCGATGACGTGCTCGACGACCTCGGTCACCGTCCAGTCCGCGCAGGGCGAGGCGGCGTCGCGCCGGTCGGGAGGAACGCCGTCCACGATGCGTCGCGGCGGCCGCGAACGCCCGCTCGAGGTCGGCCACCGGGCCCGCGGAGCTCGTCACGGCGGCCATCATGCCCGTCGCGCGCTCAGCTCGCGGGCGTGAGCAGCGGGGTGCGGCGGTAGAGGTCCAGCGAGACCACGGCCAGCCAGGTCCAGGCCAGGAGCAGGGCGACCCAGAAGCCGAGGACGACCCCGGGACTCGAGGACCCGCTCGCGAGGCCCAGGAACGCCACGAGGAAGAGCACGCCGGTGATCCGGGAGAACCACGCCAGGCCGGAGCGGTCGGCGGCCGCGTAGTGGCGGGCGAGGACGAGGGCGCCGACGACGAGGCCGAGGAAGCCGAGGCCGGCGAGGACGAGGTGTCCGATGCCGCCGACGGTGACCGCGGCGGGCGGCCCGTCGGGGGTGCCGGGCGGGAAGCCGTTCATCGGGTCGGCCACGAACACCCCGGCGCCGACGAGCCCGACCCCGTAGAGCCCGACGAGCCGCGGCCCCCACACCGTCCCCGGTCCCCCGCCGAGCACCCGCAGGGCCCGGGCCATCCCGACGGCGGCGGCGATCACCATGAGCCCGGTCAGCACGAAGCCCGCGATCTGGATCCACCCGAGCGGGCCGTCGGCCAGCAGGCTCAGGTCGTGGCGCGTGAGGTCGAACCCGTCGCGGGTGAGCGCCTGGGCGAGCCCCACCACGACGTAGAAGGGCCCCGCGACCAGTCCGTAGCCGAGCAGGGAGCGGGTGATCGCCGCGGTGCGGTCGGCGTCCCCGCGCCCGACGAGCGGGCTGCCGGAGGGGCCCGTGGGCCGGGCTCCGGCGGTGGACCCGCCGGTACCAGGGAGATTGGACCGGTCAGTACCCGTCATGGACCGAAGCGTACTGGCCGGGTACCGTCCGGTCCAGATCAGGAGAGGCGGGACGATGACGCAGGCGGCGGGACCCGACGACGGGCTGCTCGTGCGCATCAGCGCGAGGGCTGCGGACGGTGGGCCGAGCCGGGTCGTCGAGGGCAAGCGGGCCGCGATCGCGCGGGCGGCGACGGAGCTCTTCCTGGCCCAGGGCTATCAGGCGACGAGCACCGAGCAGGTCGCCTCGGCCGCGGGGGTGTCGAAGCAGACCGTCTACAACCAGTTCGGCGACAAGGAGCGGCTGTTCCGGGAGATCGTGCTCGGGGTGACCGCGACCGCCGAGGCCTTCGCGGACGGGGTGGGCGGGGCGACGAGCGGCGTCGACACCCCGGCCGGGCTCGACGCCGCGCTGCGCGCCCTCGCCCGCCGCTACCTCGCCACGGTGGTGAACCCGCAGGTCCTGGCCCTGCGCCGGCTCGTCATCAGCGAGGCCACCCGCTTCCCCGACCTCGCCGCCACCTACTACGAGCGCGGCCCGTCGCGGGTGCTCGCGGCCCTCGGCGGCCTGTTCGCCGGGCTCGCCGAGCAGGGCCTCCTGCGCACGGCCGACCCGGCGCGGGCCGCGGCGGACTTCGCGTTCCTCCTGCTGGGCCGGGCCCTCGACGAGGGCATGTTCCGGGTCGGGGAGCCGGTGCTCACGCCGGCCGGGATCGACGACGCGGCCGACCACGCGGTCGACGTCCTCCTCGCCGCGCACGGTCCCTAGCCTGCGCGCGCCATCAGGACCTCGACGCGGCCGCGGTACGCCGAGCCGAGGCCCACCTCGAGGCCGCGCAGCACTTCCTCGCTCTCGCGGGCGGCGCGGTCGGCGAACTCCCCGGGGTGCTGGGCCGGACCGGGGCGCGTCCGTGATCGAGTACGCCCCGGATCCGGCGGCGGGCGCCCTACTGCCTTTGTGGCGACAACCC
This sequence comes from uncultured Actinomycetota bacterium, assembly GCA_963716955.1. Classification (GTDB taxonomy): domain Bacteria; phylum Actinomycetota; class Actinomycetes; order Mycobacteriales; family Pseudonocardiaceae; genus Actinomycetospora. The sequence goes on along the minus strand of CAVQUY010000003.1, from coordinate 298,078 downwards.
CGCTCCGTGCTCGCCGACCGCCGCGGGCCCGTCGACGGAGCAAGATCCGATCCTCGTGCGCGACACGCGCTAGATCCGCAGCGACGCGCTCACGAAGCCGGGATTCTGATCGGAGCGACCGCGCCGAGCCGCGCCCTCACCGCTCGCTGTCCAGGTCGGCCATCGCCGCCGCGGGGTACCGGTCGCCGGCCACGGCGTCGCGGGGGATCAGCGTCTCGAGCTGCGCGACCTCGTCGGACGAGAGCGTGACGCCGTCGAGCATCGTCGTGACCTGGTCGGTACGGCGGGCCCCGATGACCGGGACGACGTCCTCGCCCCGCGCGGCGACCCACGCGATCGCGAGCTGCGCGACCGAGCAGCCCTTCGCGGCCGCCATCTCCTGCAGCCGGGCGACGAGGGCCTCGTTGTGCTCGCGGTTGCCGTCCTGGAAGCGGGGGTGGAACCGGCGTCCCCCGTCGAGGGTGCCGCTGCCGCCGATCAGCCCGCGGGCGAGCACCCCGTAGGCGGTGATCCCGACGCCGAGCTCGCGGCAGGTCGGCAGGATCGCGTCCTCGATCCCGCGGGTGAGCAGCGAGTACTCGATCTGCAGGTCGCAGATCGGCACCACCGCCGCAGCTCGGCGGATCGTGTCGGCGCCGACCTCGGAGAGCCCGACGTGGCGGACCCAGCCCTCCTCGACGAGCTCGGCGACCGCTCCGACGGTGTCCTCGATCGGCACCTCGGGGTCGAGGCGGGCCGGGCGGTAGACGTCGACGTGGTCGACGCCGAGGCGCTGCAGCGAGTAGGTGAGGAACGTGCGGACCGAGGACGGCCGGCCGTCGAAGCCGCTGGGCGGTCCGCCCGGGCGCAGCTGCGCGCCGAACTTGACCGAGAGCACGACGTCGTCGCGGCTCCGGTCGGCGAGGGCGCGGGCGATGAGCATCTCGTTGTGCCCGGCGCCGTAGAAGTCGCCGGTGTCGAGCAGCGTGCCGCCGGCGTCGAGGTAGGCGTGGATGACGCGGACGCCCTCGTCGGGGTCGACCGCGCCGTAGACGCCGGACAGGCCCATGCACCCGAGGGCGGGCGAGGAGACGGCGGGACCGGTGGCGCCGAGACGGCGGGTGGCGAAGTGGGTGGTCATGGCTCCACCGTGCGCGGTCGCGGGCGCCCGCGGCAGGGCCGGGTCATCCTGGGACCGGCCGACCCTGGCTGGACGCGCTTCGGACGCCGATGCTGGTGTCCGTGATCGACCGTGCCGGGCTCGCCGACTTCCTGCGTCGCCGCCGGGAACTGCTGCGCCCCGGCGACGTCGGCCTGCCCGACGGCGTGCGCCGCCGCGCCCCGGGACTGCGCCGGGAGGAGGTCGCGGCGCTCGCGGGCATGTCGACCGACTACTACTCGCGGATCGAGCAGCGCCGCGGGCCGCACCCGTCGGAGGCCGTCGTCGCCGCGCTGGCCCGCGCCCTGCGCTACGAGCTCGACGAGCGCGACCACCTGTTCCGCCTCGCCGGCCTGACCCCGCCGTCGCGCCGCGCCGGACGCCACCTCCCGCCGGGCCTGATGCGCCTCGTCGACCACCTCACCGACGTGCCGGTTCACGTGTGCACCGACCTCGGCGAGATCCTCTGGAAGAACCGGCTCTCCGAGCTCCTGCACGGTCCGCTCGCGCCGGAGGGCGGCCGGGCGAACAACGGCGTCTGGCGGTGGTTCACCGATCCCGCGATGCGCGAGCGGTGCCCGGCCGAGGACCACGCGCGGCTGTCCGCCTCCCACGTCCGCGACCTGCGGTCGGTCCACGCCCGCCGGGCCGGGGAGCCCGACGTGACGTCGCTGGTGGACGACCTGCTCGCCGCCAGCCCCGAGTTCGCCGGGCTGTGGGAGCGCCACGAGGTCGCCGAGCGCCGCTTCGACCGCAAGCGGTTCCACCACCCCGAGGTCGGCCTGGTGCACGTGACCTGCGACGTGGTGCTGGCCCCCGAGACCGACCTGCGGCTGCTGGTGCACTTCCCCACCGAGGGCACCGACGCCCGCGAGAAGCTCGACCTGCTGCGCGTCATCGGCACCCAGGAGTTCGGCGCCGTCCGTCCGTCGGGGTGAGGACGTCCGGGAGGCCGAAGGTCGCGACCAGCGCCGGATCGTGGAACTTGACGACCCCGGCGATGCCGGTGGCCGTGGCGACGAGCACCACGACGCCGTCCGCCCGCAGCGTCGCCGCTGCCGTCCCGGTGGTAGACGGCCGCGGCCGGGTGGCCGTTGGCCGTGGTCGCGACCATCCGCCAGTCGCCCGGCGTGCCCAGCACGTGCGCGTCGAGCATCCGGATGCAGGCGGTCCGGCCGGACTGCCAGTCGCGGAACGGTGTCGCCTCCAACGTCGCGTCGGTCCGCAGCACCTGCTCCAGCAGCCGGGCGTCGGAGCCCTCGAAGGCGGCGACGTACCCGTCGAGCAGCGCGCGGGCCCGTGGGTCGCCGGGTTCGAGCAGGTCCGTCGTCGATCCGGACTCCCCCAGCCGCGCCCGGGCGCGCTGGAGGCCGCTCTTGACCGCCGCGACGGTGGTGTCGAGGACCTCCGCGGTCTCCGCGGCGGAGAAGGCCAGCACGTCGCGCAGGATGAGGATCGCGCGCTGGCGCGCGGGCAGGTGCTGCAGGCTGGCGACGAGCGCCAGCCGCAGCGACTCGCGCGCGATCACCACGGCGGCCGGATCGTCGGCGGGCGGGGCGATCCAGGCGTCCGGGAGCGGCTCCAGCCACGCGACCTCGCCGGGCGCCGCGGGGCTCGGCGGGCGGCCGGGCCCGTCGTCGGGGCCGGTGAGCCCCGAGGGCAGCACCCGGACCGGTCGGTGCCGGACGGCCGTCAGGCAGACGTTGGTGGCGATCGCGTAGAGCCAGGACCGGACCGACGACCGTCCCTCGAACCCGGCGTAGGACCGCCAGGCCCGCAGATAGGTCTCCTGCACCAGGTCCTCGGCGTCGTGGGCCGAACCGACCATCCGGTAGCAGTGCGCCACCAGCTCGCGGCGGAACCGCTCGGTCGCGGCGCTGAACCCGTCGTCGGGTCGGGCGGTCACGGGAGGAGTGTCCTCAGGGCAGCAGGGCCAGCTTGCCGACGGTGGCCCGGGCCTCCAGTTCCGCGAGCACCTTCGGGCCGTCGGACAGGTCGTGGACGGTGGGCGAGCCCGGGGTCACCACCCCGGCGGCGACGAGCGCCGAGAGTTCGCCCATGACCTCGCCGAAGATCCGCGGCGCGGCCCGGATCAGGACGCCCAGGTTGAACCCGATCACGTGGACCTGGTGCTCGTACACCAGTGCCCGGTTGGTGATCGAGGCCTCGCCGCCCGCCAGGCCGGTGACGACGACCCGGCCGGTGACCCGCCTGGCCGCACCCAGGCTCGCCGCGAGGGTGGCGCCACCCGCCGACTCGAGCACGAGGTCGACCCCGGCGCCGTCGGTCAGGCGCAGCACGTCGGCGGCGATGTCGCCGCCGCGCGAGTCCAGGACGTGGTCGGCGCCCAGCCCGCGCACCACCTCGTGCTTGCCCGGCGACGCGGTCGCGATGACGGTCGCCCCGTAGTGCTTGGCGAGGGTCACCGCGATCTGCCCGGTGGCGCCCGCGGCGGCGTGGACGAGGACGGTCTGCCCCGGTGCGAGCCCGCCGAGCGGCCGGAGGGCGGCCAGGGCGGTCGGCGCGTTGACGACGAGGCCCAGTGCCTGCTGCTCCGTCCAGCCGGGAGGCACCGGCATCGCCGCGGCCGCGGGCAGCACCACGTACTCGGCGAACGCGCCGTCCCCGACGCCGACCACGCGGGCGCCCAGCGGCGGATCGGTCACCGCCTCACCCACCGCGACGACCTCGCCCGCCGCCTCGAAGCCGGCGACGTACGGCGGCCGCGGTCCGTCGCCGAACGCGCCGCGGGCCTTCGAGACGTCGGCGAAGTTGACCCCGGCGGCGGTGACGCGGACGAGGACCTCGCCGACGCCGGGGCGCGGGACCGGCGCGTCGGCGACGAGGCGCATGTCCTGCGGGCCGTCGAGGGACGTCTGCTGCAGCGCGCGCATGGTGCTGGGGATGCTCATCGACGATCGGCCTCTCGCTCGGGTGGTCAGGAGAGAGGCCGGCGTGGCCGCGCCCCCGCGTGTAGACCACGGCCGGCGCGAGAAGGAATCGGTGTCGGTCAGTCGAGGCAGAACTCGTTGCCCTCGGGATCGGCGAGGACGATGTGGCCGGACTCCAGGGGTGGCGCGGGTTCGATGCGCGCGAGCCGCGTGGCGCCGAGGACGACGAGCCGCTCGGCCTCGGCGTCGAGGGCCGTCATGCGCTCGTCGCCGGCGAGGCCGGGGGCGGCGCGGACGTCGAGGTGCACGCGGTTCTTCGTCTGCTTGCCCTCGGGCACGCGCTGGAAGAACACCCGCGGTCCGGCGCCGTCGGGGTCGACGACGGCGGAGGCGTCGTTGTGGCGCTCGGGCGGGACGCCGAAGGCCTCGAGCGCCTGTGTCCACGTGGCGAAGCCCCCGGGCGGGCCCTGGACCTGGTAGCCGAGGGCCTCCGCCCAGAACTCGGCCAGCCGGGCCGGATCCGCACAGTCGATGGTGAACTGGACATCACGAGCCATCGGGCCAGTGTGCCGGGAGTGGCGGACAGCTCCGGTCCGGCACCGGGTGAGGCGCGGAAGCGGGGGGATTCGAACCCCCGGTACCTCTCGGTACGTCCGCTTTCAAGGCGGGTGCAATCGGCCGCTCTGCCACGCTTCCGCGCGCCAGGGTAGGCAACCGACCCCGCCGTCGTCGCCACCCGGGGCGGCGACCCGGCCGCACCGTCAGGGGCGCAGCTTGCCGACGATCCGCTCGAAGACGTCGCCGATCACGCGGCGCTCCTCGTCGTCGAGCAGGTCGACGAAGTGCTCCCGGACCCCGTGGAGGTGGTCCGGCGCCGCGGCCTCCAGGCGGGCGAACCCCTCGTCGGTGAGGACGGCGAACACGCCGCGGCCGTCGGAGTCGCACACCTCGCGGCGCACGAGCCCCTCGGCCTCGAGCCGGGCGACCTGGTGCGAGAGGCGCGACTTCGAGGCCACGACCTCCTCGGCCAGCGACGTCATCCGCTGCCGGTGGTCGTCCTTCTCGGAGAGCCGGACGAGGATCTCGTAGTCGGCGAAGGCGAGGCCGTGCGTGTCCTGCAGCTCGCGGCCGAGGCGCCCGAGGAGCAGGGCCTGCCCGGCGATGTAGTTCCGCCAGGCCCGCCACTCCTCGGCGTCGAGCCAGCGCGGCTCCTCCTGCGTCCCGGACATGCTCCCCATGATATCCACAAATCCACTGCTCGGCGGCCAGCCGACCCGGCCGACCAGCGCTCCCGCAGCCGCAGCGCTACCGTCCGCCGTCGTGTACGGCATCTCCATCCGCGAGCCGGGTGGCCCCGAGGTCCTCGAGTGGACCGAGCAGCCCGACCCCGAGCCCGGCAGCGGCGAGGTCGTCCTCGACGTCGTGGCCGCCGGGGTGAACCGCGCCGACGTCATGCAGCGCCAGGGGAACTACCCGCCGCCGCCCGGCGCCTCGGAGCTCCCCGGCCTGGAGTGCTCCGGACGGGTCAGCGAGGTCGGACCGGGCGTCAGCGGCTGGGAGGTCGGCGACCAGGCGTGCGCGCTGCTCGCCGGCGGGGGCTACGCGGAGAAGGTCGTGGTGCCCGCGGCGCAGCTGCTGCCGATCCCGGAGGGCGTCTCCGTCACCGACGCGGGCGCGCTGCCCGAGGTCTCGTGCACGGTGTGGTCGAACGTGGTGCTCCTCGGCGGGCTGCGCTCCGGCCAGACGTTCCTGGTGCACGGGGGCAGCGGCGGGATCGGGACGCACGCGATCCAGGTCGGGAAGGCGCTCGGCGCGACGGTGCTGGCGACGGCGGGTCACGAGGACCGGCTGCAGACCTGCCGTGACCTCGGCGCCGACCACGCGATCGACTACCACGGCGACCTCGTCGAGGAGGTCAAGGCGGCGACCGACGGGCGGGGCGCGGACCTGATCCTCGACCACATCGGCGCGCGGACCCTCGACACCAACCTCGACGCGCTGGCCCCCGACGGGCGCATCACGATCATCGGGCTGATGGGCGGGGCGAAGGCCGAGCTCAACCTCGCGAAGCTCCTGATGCGGCGGCTGTCGGTGGGCGCCACGTCCCTGCGGGCCCGGGAGGTCGGCGGGCCGCACGGCAAGGGGCCGATCGTCGCCGCGGTGCGGACCGACCTGTGGCCGCTGGTGGAGTCGGGCCGGGTCCGCCCGGTCATCCAGGAGCGCATCCCGGTCCAGGAGGCCTGCGGGCGCACCGGATGATGGACGACGGCGGGGTCGTCGGGAAGCTGCTGCTCGTGGTGCGCGACTAGAGGTGCGCTGCGCGCCTGTGAGCACTAACTGCGGCGATAGCCGCCGTTAGTGCTCACGGGCGCGGAGCGCACCCAGGGCCCTCATGTCACGGGTGGGTCCGTGGGCTCGGCCGTGGATGGTGCTGGCGGCGTATTTCGAGATGGCGCGTTTGACCACTCGGGGTCCGCTGCGGGTCCGGCGGGCGGGCAGCGTGGTGTGCAGGACGTGGCGCCCGATCACCCCGATCAGGTCGATCGCGGCGCCGGCGATGATGCCGGCGGCCGCGGTGACCTGGTCGCGGGCGGCCTGCAGGGCGGCGGTGAAGCTGGCCCGGTCGGGATCGAGGTCGGGCCGGTGCAGGGTGCTGTCACTGATCGCGATCCGCACGGCCTGGTAGGTGATCAGCAGGGCGTAGATCTCCTGGGCGAGGCCGGTGGGGGTCCTTGAGCGCAGGACCCGCCCGCGCAGGCTGGTCGCCTTGATCTCGAAGAAGCTGGTCTCGATCTCCCAGCGTTCGTGGTAGAGCCGGACGATCTCGACCGCGGGGATGTCCGGGTCGAGCACCGTGGTGATCAGCCGGTAGGTCTCGCGTCGGGAGCCGACCGCGGTGCTGACCGTGACCGCGGCGGTGATCACCCGGACCTCGAGGGCGCCGATGCGGGAGAGCACGCTGCCATCGGGCAGGACCCGGCAGACCGGAGGTCGGCGGGTGTTCTTGGCCCGGACCAGAACCTGCGCGCCGGTGGCGGTGACCGCGTTGATCCAGCGGTAGGCGTCGAAGTTCCGGTCGGCCAGCACGATCATCCCTGCGCTGGCGGAGGCCGCGAGCTGCTCGCCGTAGGCCACCTCGCTGACCCGGTCACCGCCGAACACCGCGTCGATCACGGTGCGGGTTCCACACGCGATCAAGGCCAGCACCCGCACCGCGGGATAGGCGGTGGCGGCGCGGGTGCCGCCAGGCTTGGCGAACTCGGTCAGGTTGGCCGGGGTGTCCGGGCAGCACAGCACCGCACCGTCGACCGCGGTGACCAACCAGGAACGCCAGAACACCCCGCGGCGGCGTGGGCCGCCGGTCTGCGCACCGCGCACCAGATCGAACAACGCCGCAAACCAGCGCATCCACGTCCGACCGCGTCGTGTAGTGGGCCAGCCCGACCTTGACCACGCCGCCGATCTCCGCGCCGCCGATCACCTCGAGCGCGCCCTGGTCCCCCGGGTCGATGAGCACGCACACGCCCTGGTCGGCGACCCGCTCGGCGACCTCCTGCGCGGTCCGGCCGGCGACCAGGAAGGCCACGGTCGGGATGCGGCGCGCCGGCTCGCCGAGCACGGTCACGCCCGGGAGGAAGCGCAGCTCGGAGACGAGGTAGGCGGTGAGCTCGTCGTGGGCGCTGCGCAGCGAGGACATCGACGTCAGCACCCGGTCGCGGCGGGAGCCCGACGCGCGGTCGTCGAGGTCGGCGAGGTGGTCCACGGACGCGACGAGCCCGGCGAGCAGCGCGTACGGCGCGTCGCCGACCTCGAGCCGCTCCGGGCCGCGCGCGGCGGCGTCGAAGGAGACGGCGGGCAGCCGGTCGAGCAGCTCCGGGGTGCGGAACACCATCGCGCCGACGGCGGTCCCGCCCCACGCGGCGCCCGAGAGCACCATGACGTCGGCGCCCATCGTCTCCATGTCCAGCGGCAGGTAGGGCGCGGCGGCGGTCGCGTCGACGACCATGAGCGGCTCGACGCCCGACGTCGGCGCGGGCAGCGCGTGCACCTTGCGGGCGATCGCCGCGATCTCGGTGCGCGTGCCCAGGTGCCCGCAGGCCGCGGTGACGGTGACGACGCGGGTGCGGGGGCCGAGGAGGTCGTCGTACTGCCAGCTCGGCAGTTCGCAGGTCTCGATGTCGACCTCGGCGGTGCGCACCGCCCCGCCCACCCGGCCGGCGGCCCGGGCCCACGGCGTGACGTTGGCGCGGTCGTCGAGGCGGGACACGACGACCTCGTCGCCGAGCGCCCACCCGGAGGAGAGCACGTCGGCCAGGCGCTCGAGCAGCGCGGGCGCCGAGGCCCCGAGGACGACGCCCTTGGGCTCCGCGCCGACGAGGTCGGCCACCGCGCGCCGGGCGGCGTCGACGATCGCGCCGCCGCGCTGCGAGGCGGGGAAGACCCCGCCCGGGGGCGACACCGGGGCGCGGAGCGCGGAGGACACGGCCGTCGCGACCGGCTCGGGGACCTGCATCCCGGCGGGGGCGTCGAGGTGGACCCAGCCGTCACCGAGCGCGGGGACCTGGCCCCGCACACGAGCGACGTCCACCGTCATGCTCCGGTACGGTACGTCGGCTTCACGCCGTAGCCGAGGGCGGTCCGAATCTGCACCGAACGGAGCAGGTCGGGATCCGCGAGGATGGCCCCATGAGCGAGCACCCCGAGGCCCCGGCCGGGGACCAGGTCATGATCGTCGGCCCCGACGGCACCCCCGTCGGCACCGTCCGCGTCCCGAGCGGCGAGCCGTCCCCGCGCGAGGAGGGCGAGCCCGTCGCGGAGGACCCGTCGGCGCCCGTCGAGGAGCCGGCGAAGGTCATGCGGATCGGCACGATGATCAAGCAGTTGCTCGAGGAGGTCCGCGCCACCGAGCTCGACGACGCGAGCCGCCGCCGGCTCAAGGAGATCCACGCGGCGTCGCTGCGCGAGCTCGAGGCGGCCCTCTCCCCCGAGCTGCGCGACGAGCTGGCCCGCATCACCGCCCCGTTCGACGCGGACCGCACGCCCTCCGACGGCGAGCTGCGCATCGCCCAGGCGCAGCTCGTGGGCTGGTTGGAGGGCCTCTTCCACGGCATCCAGACGGCACTGGTCGCGCAGCAGATGGCGGCACGGATGCAGCTCGAGCAGATGCGGCGGGGTCTGCCCGCGGGGTCGAGCGGGCGCTCCGGGCGCGGCGGCGGCGAGGGCACGGGCGGGGGGACGACCGGCCAGTACCTCTGAACCGCCCGAGTACGCTCACCCGCCGTGGCCGTCCCAGCACTCGCGCAGCGTGGCGCCGACGATCCGTCGGCACCCCGGGACGCGGCGGCCGACCTGTACACCCCGTCACCGCGCTCGTGGCGGCGGGCGTTCGACGACATCGCCCAGGCGATCGCCCAGCGCGAGCTCTGGGGCCACCTGGGCTGGCAGGACATCAAGCAGCGCTACCGGCGCTCCACGATCGGCCCGCTGTGGATCACCATCAGCATGGCGGTGACCGCGGCGGCGCTCGGCGGGCTGTACTCGCAGCTGTTCGGCCAGCCCATCGGCACGTTCATGCCGTACGTGACCGTCGGCTTCATGATCTGGTACTTCATCAGCGCCTGCGTGCTGGAGGGGACCGAGACCTTCATCGCCAACGAGGGCCTCATCCGGTTCCTGCCGGCGCCGCTGATGATCTACGTGTTCCGCACGGTGTGGCGCCAGGTGCTGTTCTTCGCCCACAACGTCGTCGTCTACATCATCGTGCTGGCGATCTTCTTCCCGCAGATCTCCCAGCCGTACCGGATGGTGCTGCACCTCGGGAACGGCCAGCCCGGCATCCTGCACCCCGGTCTGAGCTGGGCGGCGCTGCTCGCGATCCCCGCGTTCGTCGTCATCGTCGCCAACGGCCTGTGGGTGACGCTGCTGTTCGGCATCGTCGCCACGCGCTTCCGCGACATCCCGCCGGTGGTCTCCAGCTTCATGCAGCTGTTCTTCACGATGACGCCGATCATCTGGACCCCGGACCTGCTCGCCGGCGGCGCGCCCGGCAGCACGAAGTCCCTCGTCGAGGAGCTGGCGAAGCTCAACCCCTTCTACCACTTCATCGAGATCTTCCGGGCGCCGTTGGTGGGTCAGGTCCAGAGCTGGACGCACTGGGCCGTCGTCGGCGTGATCACCGTGGTCGGCTGGACCCTGGCCCTGGTCGCGCTGCGCAACTACCGCTCCCGCGTCGCCTACTGGGTGTGAGCTGACCAATGGTCTCGATCGACGTCCGCAACGCCTCCGTCGACTTCCCGATCTTCGACGCCAAGAACCGGTCGCTGAAGAAGTCCGTCCTCGGCCGGGCGGGCGGGCGCATCACCGACGCGAAGGTCCCCGTCGTCGAGGCGCTGCGCGACATCGACCTGAGCCTGCGCCAGGGCGACCGCGTCGGGCTCGTCGGGCACAACGGCGCGGGCAAGTCCACGCTGCTCCGCCTGCTCGCCGGCATCTACGAGCCCACGCGGGGCCGCACGAAGATCGAGGGCCGGGTCGCCCCGGTCTTCGACCTCGCCGTCGGGATGGACCCCGAGATCTCCGGGCTGGAGAACATCCTGATCCGCGGGCTCTTCCTCGGGATGACCCGCAAGGAGATGGAGCGCCGCGTCGACGAGATCGCGGACTTCACCGAGCTCGGCGACTACCTGACGATGCCGCTGCGCACGTACTCCACCGGCATGCGGGTCCGGCTCGCGCTCGGCGTCGTGACCTCCATCGACCCCGAGATCCTCATCCTCGACGAGGGCATCGGCGCGGTCGACGCGGCGTTCCTCGAGAAGGCGCGCGACCGCCTGCGCGACCTCGTCAGCCGCTCCGGGATGCTCGTGTTCGCCTCGCACTCCGACGAGTTCCTGGTCGAGCTCTGCGACACCGCGATCTGGATGGACACCGGCGAGATCCGCGAGCAGGGGGACCTGCGCGAGGTGGTCAGCCACTACAAGGGCCGCGACCTGTTCGAGTCGCTGAGCCCCGACACGCTGCGCCGCCTCGAGCAGCAGCGCGACCCCGGGCCGGGCCCGGCCGACGCGACCCCGGACCACGCCGCCGACGAGACGGTCGGGCTCCCGTGACGACCCCCGACGTCGAGGGCGTCTGGGCCGTGGTGGTCACCCGCCACCGCGCGGAGCTGCTCGCCGACGGGCTCGCCGTCCTGGCCAAGCAGACCCGCCGTCCGGACCACCTCGTCGTCGTCGACAACGGCCCGGACGAGGCGACCCGCGAGGTCGTCCAGGCCTGCGGGCTGCCGTCGACCTACCTGCCCTCGCGCCACAACCTCGGCGGGGCCGGCGGCTACGCGCTGGGCATGCTCACCGCCCTGGCGGACGGCGCGGACTGGCTCTGGATGGCCGACGACGACGGGCGCCCCGCCGACGAGCACGTGCTCGCCACGCTGCTCGACGTGGCCCGGCGCCGGGACCTCGCCGAGGTCTCCCCGGTCATCGCCGACGCCGCCGACCCGGAGAAGCTCGCGTTCCCGCTGCGGCGGGGCCTGTCGTGGAAGCGGCGGCGCAGCGAGCTGGCCGACTTCGGCGACGGCGAGCTGATGCCCGGCATCGCGCACCTGTTCAACGGCGCACTCTTCCGGGCCTCGACGCTGGACGTGGTCGGCGTCCCGGATCTCCGCCTCTTCGTCCGGGGGGACGAGGTGGAGCTGCACCGGCGCCTCATGCGCTCGGGGCTTCCCTACGGGACGTGCCTGACGACGGCCTACGTCCACCCCGACGGATCCGACGAGTTCAAACCGATGCTCGGCGGCCGTCTGCACGCCCAGGACCCGGGCGACGCGACCAAGCGGTACTTCACCTACCGCAACCGCGGCTACCTGCTGGCCCAGCCCGGCCTGCGCAAGTTCGGTGCCATCGAGCACCTGCGCTTCGGCTGGTACTTCCTCGTCGAGCGCCGGGACGTCGCGGCGATGCGGGAGTGGCTGCGGCTGGTGCGGATGGGCCGACGCGAGAGGTTCCGCCGCCCGTGAGGCGGCAGGCGCCTCCCGACACGATCCCCCCGGCGACTCCGGAGGTCATCCACCACATGCCAGGACGCACCACGTGCTGACGTCAGGCCACGAGGCGACCGACACCGCCACGGCCGACCCGGACACCGCGGGCGGCGCGGCGCTGAACGGCGCGCACGGACCGGCGACGACGACGGACCCGTCCCCCGCCGACGAGAAGCGGGCGCTGTGGCGCACCCGCTGGCTCGCGGTGCTGCTGGGTGGGCTGGGCGCGGCGCTCGCGCTCGTGTTCCCGTTCCTGCCCGTCGTGCAGGACACCGCGACGATCCAGTGGCCGAGCCCGACGACCGGGACCCGCTCGGTCGACGCGCCGCTCGTCGCCTTCCGCCCGCAGACGATGTCGGCCTCGATCCCGTGCACGGCGATCCGCAGCCTCGACGCCCGCGCCACGCAGCGCGCGACGGTGCTGTCCACGACGCCGCCGCTCTCGACGGCCGGCACGCAGGTCGGGCTCCAGCTCTACGTCGACAACGGCCAGCTCACGCTCACCGACCGCGGACAGCAGGCCGCGCAGGAGCCGGTGCCCGGCGGGCCCTGCAACGTCACGGTCACCTCCGACTACGCCCAGACGGTCATCAACCTCGGCGCGGGCGCCGACGTCGTCCTCGGCGGGGACTTCCGCCCGCAGGTGGTCGGCATCTACTCCGACCTCGACGCGAGCCGGGACCCGACGTCGGGCACGAACGTCCAGGTGGTCCCCGACACCCGGTTCCAGACGACCGCGACCGTGCTGAAGACCGGCGCCGGCGTGCTCGCCGTGCTGTGCTTCCTCGGCGCGGTGTGGGCGCTGCACGCGCTCGACCGGCGGGCCGGGCGCCGCGCGCCGCGCCTCGCGCCGCGGCGGTGGTGGCGGCCGAACCCCCGCGACGCGGTGGTGGTCGCCGCGCTCGCGGTGTGGGCGGTGATCGGCTCCCAGACCTCCGACGACGGGTACATCCTCGGGATCGCCCGCGCCCGCGAGAGCGCCGGCTACATCGGCAACTACTACCGGTGGTTCAACGTCCCCGAGGCGCCGTTCGGCTGGTTCTACGAGCTCTACGCGGTCTGGGTCCAGGTCAGCGACAACGTCCTGTGGATGCGCCTGCCCTCGGTGTTCATGGGCATCGTGTCCTGGCTGCTGATCTCCCGGGAGATGCTGCCCCGCCTGGGCCAGCAGGTGCGGAGATCGGCGGCCGCCGGGTGGGCCGCGGCGATGGTCTTCCTGATGTTCTGGCTGCCGTTCAACAACGGGCTGCGCCCGGAGCCGGTGGCCGTCATCTCGGCGCTGCTGGCGTTCTGCTCGGTGGAGCGCGCCGTCGCCACCCGCCGGCTCGCCCCGGTCGCGCTGGGCCTGGTGGCCGCGGCCTTCGCGCTCGCCGCCACGCCGACCGGCCTGATGGCGGTCGCGCCGTTCCTCGCCGCCGCGCGGCCGCTCTTCCGGCTCGTCCAGGAGCGGGTGCGCCGGCTCGGGTGGCTCCCGGTGCTCGCCCCGATCCTCGCGGCCGGCCTGATCGTCCTCATCGCGATCTTCGCCGACCAGACCTACGCCGCGGTGATGGAGGCCGACCGGGTCCGGTTCCTCATCGGGCCGAACTACACCTGGTACCAGGAGGTCGTCCGCTACGAGTCGCTGTTCTCGGTCTCCGCGGACGGCTCGCTGGAGCGCCGCGCCCCGGTGCTGCTGCTCATCCTCGGGCTGGTGGTCTGCCTCGTGGTGCTGCTGCGCCGCGACCGCATCCGCGGGGCGGCGCTCGGCCCGTCGCAGCGGCTCATCGGCACGACGCTGCTCGGCTTCGTCGTCCTCGCGCTCACCCCGACCAAGTGGACCCACCACTTCGGCGCCTTCGCCGCGCTCGGGTCCGGGATGGCGGCGCTGACCGCGCTCGCCACGTCGTCGGACGTGCTGCGCTCGCGCCGGAACCGGTCGCTGTTCCTCGCCGCCAGTGTTCGCGACGCTGGCGCTGGCGTTCACCGGCCCGAACACCTGGTGGTACACCAGCAACTGGGGCGTGCCCTGGAACGACAAGTCCCCCTCGTACGACCACCACGAGGCCTCGACGCTGCTCCTCGCCGTCGCCGGGGTCCTGCTGGTCGTCGCGGCGATCGAGCACATCCGCGGCATCCAGGAGGAACGGCCCAAGTCGGCACCCTGGCAGCCGTCGGGGCGCGTCGGGCGCCTGGTCGGCCCGGTGCTCGTCCGCGCGAAACGGCTGCGCGGCTCGCGCTCGGCCAGCGCCGTCGAGCGCCGGGCGCGCGCGCTGCGGGTCGGGTCCGCCCCGATCGCGGTGATCTGCGGGCTGCTGGTGCTCTTCGAGATGGCCTCGATGGGCAAGAGCATCGACAAGCAGTGGGACAGCTTCACCCTCGGCGTCGACGTCCTGCGCCACCCCTTCTCGACGTCGTGCGGGCTGGCCGACCACGTCCGGGTCGAGGGCAGCCCCGAGGCCGGGATCCTGCCGCCCGCGCCGCCGTTCACCGGCGTCGCCCCCTCGGCCCCGGGGGTGCTGCCCACCATCGCGCCGCAGACCCCGGTGGCCCCGGGGCAGCAGCCCACGCCGCTGCCGCCGAACACCGTGGGGGCCTCGAACCCGCAGGCGCAGCTCGTCGACCCGAACCCGCTCAACCAGGGCTTCCACGCCCAGGACGCCACCCCGCCGACCGGCGGCGGCACCGGCCTCTCCGGGTTCGAGTACACGCTGCGCAACGACCTCGCCGGCCAGACGATCGGCACGTTCGACAAGGACGGGCGCAACACCGGGGTGCTGCGCACGGCGTGGTCCTCGACCGACGCGTCGCTGCGCTCCGGCGAGACCCCCCTGGTCATCAGCGTCGCCGGGCGCCTCAACGGCGGGAACAGCCTGTACCTGCAGTACGCCAAGCGCCTGCCCGACGGCCGCATCCAGATCCTCGGCCAGGACCAGATCGACGACGGCGCGGGCGGCGAGCCGCCGTGGCGCGAGATCAAGGTGAACCTGTCGACGGGCAAGGGCGCCCAGGCCGACGAGGTCCGGCTCATCGCGCAGGACCGCTCGCTCGGGCCCGACGGCTGGATGGCGCTCGCCCCGATGCGCGGGCCGAAGCTGGTGCCGTTCACGCAGGCCGTCGGGACGCAGCCGGGCTACCTCGAGTGGCCGGTGCAGTTCGCGTCGCCGTGCCTCAAGCCCTTCGACGTCCGGGACGGCATCGCCGAGGTGCCGACCTACCGGCTCATCGCCGACGCCTCGCAGTTCCGGATCGGCGGCGAGACGTGGTCGCAGCCGTCGGCGGGCGGGCCGATGGGCTGGATCGAGGTGCTGGAGAAGCAGCAGGACGTGCCGTCCTACCTCCAGGGCGAGCCGAGCCTGGACTGGGGCCGCATCGAGAAGCTGGAGCCGTACGCGCCGGGGGCCGTCGCGCCGGACGTGGTGCACGGGGAGAAGACGGTGTGGGGCAACCACAGCGACGGCGAGATCGGCGATCCGCCGCCCGGCATCCCGTCGCCGGAGCGCTGACGCTGCGGGGTTCTGGGCGAGGGGCCCCTTCGGTCGATCTGGTCGAGCGGAGGGGCCCGTCGCTCGGGCGGGGGCCGGCTGCAGCGCCCCCGGGACCCCGGTCGGCCGGCGCCTAGGACCCGGTGATCAGGAGCACCTGGGGCAGCTCGGGAGGGGCGCGGCCGTGCGTGGTGTGCCCGTCGTGGTGGGCTGCCGCGCCCGGCCGACGATCACGGGCACAGGACGCAGCCCGGGGAGCGCCCGAGGGATGAGCCCAGTGCCCCTCGCCAGCAGCGGGCCGCGGGCCGATCGTCGAGCGCCCGCATCAGTCCTTGAAGATGACCGTCCGCATCACGACGAAGTTGATCGACGTGGCGACCGCCTGGGCGACGAACCAGGCGATGAACCCCGGCAGCGGCGGCGTCCCGACGCTCGGCGCGTGCAGCAGCCACAGCACCAGCGACGCGACCGCGACGTTCGCCGCGAACGTGGAGCCGTAGAGGATGACGAACCCGAGGAAGCGCCCGCTGCCGCCCTTCGACGCGGCGAAGGTGTAGCGGCGGTTGAGCAGGTAGGCGGTCGTCGTGCCGAGGATGAACGACACGCCCTTGGCCAGCGGCGCCCACACCCCGAGGGCGAGCAGCAGCTGGTAGACCCCGAGGTCCACGGCCGCCGCGAGCGCCCCGATCACCACGAACCGCACGAGCTGCGCCTTCAGCCCGAGCTTCTCGGGCGCGGCCGCGGGGGCGGTGGCCGGACCGGCCGGGCTGGCCGAGGCCGCCGCGGCTCCCCCGACCCCCTCGACCCCGGAGCCGGACTCCGGCGTGCTCTCCTCGACGCTCACGCCCACCGAGGGTACGAGCCCGGCCCGCGGCGCCCCCACCGGGCCACGCCCCCCACCGGAGCGAGACCGTCGCGTCGCTACCGTTCTCGACCATGGCCGTCGTCGAGGACACCCCCGCGCGCGTCGCGGAGGGTCCCCCCGGAGCGGGCGAGCCGGGGCGCCCGGGCCGGTGGAGCGTCCGGTCGGGCTGGTTCCTCGCCGCGCTCGCGGCGCTGACCGTGCTGCTCGGCGTCGCGATCCCGTTCGCCCCGGTCAACGCGGACGACCCCGTGGTCAGCTGGCCGAAGGCCGGCGAGCCCGCGACCTCGACCAGCATCCCGCTCACGCCCTACCGCCCGATGTCGATCAGCGCCGACGTGCCGTGCGCGGCGCTGCGCGCCGGCGGGGACGCGCTGCGCACCGAGCCGGTCTCCGCGGGCACCCCCGGACGCGGCCTCACGGTCTCGAGCTCCGGCGGCCGGGTCACGGTGACCAGCGACGGCGCCACCCTCGTCGACGAGGTCCTCCCGCTGACGGCGTGCACCTACCGGTTCGTCGCGGACGGCACGACGACGACGCTCTCCCGCGACGGCCAGGTCCTCACGTCGATCCCCGCGCTGGCCCCGCAGGTCGCCGAGCTCGCCACGGACGCGCCCGGCACCCCCGGCCTCGCCGCCACGATCCACCCCGACGACCGGTACTCCTCGGTGCCGAGCGCGCTGAAGCTGACGCTGCTGATCCTGCACGCGATCGCGCTCGCCGCGACGCTCGTGCTCGCCTGGCGCCGCTGGCGGGGCACCCCACGCCCCGGCACACGCCCCCGGCCGACCCTCGCCGACGCCGCCGTCGTCCTCGTCAGCGCCGCGTGGGTCGTGCTCTCGCCGGTGCAGAACGACGACTCGTGGTACCTGCTGATGGCGCGCAACGCCACGCCCACGGGGTACATCGGCAACCAGATCTACATGTTCGACGCGACGGAGAACCCCTTCGTCGGCAGCCAGTACCTCATGGCGGTCTGGGGACACCTCGGGAACCTGCTCGGGATGCCCGGGTGGGGCCTGCTCTGGATGCGGATCCTGCCGCTGCTGCTGGGCCTGCTCACCTGGTTCCTGCTGCGCGCGCTGCTCGCGACCGCCCTGGGCCGCATCTCCCGGCGCGCGTGGGTGCCGTGGACGCTGCTCGGCGCGCACCTCGCGCTGGTTCCTGCCCTACGGGATGGCGCTGCGCCCCGAGGTCTTCATCGTCCCGCTGTTCGCGGCGGTGATGCTGCTCTGCGAGGTGGCGCGCCGGCGCGAGGCGGTCGGCCCGCTGGTCCCCGCGACGGCCGCCGCGGCGCTCGCCGTCACCGTCTCGCCGGGCGGCCTCGTCGCCGCCGCACCCGTCGTCGTCCTCCTGCCGTGGCTCTACCGCTGGTTGACGACGGCGAGCTGGCGGACGCGGCTCGGCGTCGTCGGCGCGGTGATCGCCGCCGGGACCATCGCGATCCCGATCGGGTTCGGGGACGCCACGCTCGGCGACGTCCTCGAGGCCACCGACGTCCACTCCTGGTACTACGTGACCTTCCCCTGGTACGAGGAGTGGGCGCACTACCGGACGCTGATCGAGACCGGCACGTGGGGCCGGCGGGTGCCGGTGCTGCTGACCGTGGTGCTGCTGGTCGTGGTCTCCATCGGGTCGGGGCGCCGCGGGCCGATCGGCGGCCCGATCCGCGCGTACACCCTGTCCACGGCGGTGACGACGGCGGTCGCGCTCGGCCTGCTCGCGCTCGGCCCGACGAAGTGGGTCAACCACTTCGGCGCCATCGCCGCGCCCGGGACGGTGCTGCTGACGCTGGCGATGCTGCAGACGCCGCTCCCGCGCCGGCCGGGGGCGCTGGTCACCGCGGCGAGCGTCGGGCCTGCTGACCGGCGCGACGGTGCTCGGGTTCGCCGGGCCGAACACCTGGCATCCGTACTCCGACCGGGGCCAGCCGTTCGGCAAGCACCTCGACCCCGACATGTCGATGCTCGACATGGAGCAGCTCGCCCCGCACATCGGGACGCTCTACCTGCGCTCGTTCTGGTGGTGGGTCGGCCTCGCCGTCCTGGCCGGGATCTTCGTGTGGTGGCGGCGACGGGCGCACCGCAGCACGTTCGGCGTGACCCCCGACCGCGCGGTGCTCGTGCCCGCCGTCGTCGTGCTCGCCCTCGGGATGATCGCGGTGATGGTGTACGCGCCGGTCGTGCAGGCGCCCGGGTGGACGCTGGCCAGCGCCCAGCTGCAGGCCCTCGCCGGGAAGCCGTGCCAGCTGGAGAACTCGGTGACGGTGATGGCCGCCGTGCCCCGCGACCTCGGCGCGCCGCTGACCCCGGAGACCCGCACCGGCGACTTCGCGCTCACCGCCCCCGGCAACGGCGCGGCCGACCCCGACCCGGTGCCCCCGCCCGGCCCGGCGCCGTCCGGGGCGGGCCCGACGATGTGGCACGACGCCGTCGTCGACCCGACCGGCAGCACCGACCCCGCGACCGCGGGCACCGGCCTCGGGACGCTCACCACCGGCTGGTACCCGCTGCCCCCGGCGGTCGCCGGCGACCCGACGCCCGCGACCAACGTCGTCCTCCCGATCGCCGGCAACGACCCGGACAAGCAGCGGCTGGTCCTCGAGTTCGGCTACGGCCCCGCGGCCGCGCCGACCCGCACCGTCGCGACCACCGTCAACCCCGCGTCCGGGCTGACCGCGCGGCAGTGGCAGGAGGTCCCGGTGCTGCTGCCCGGCCGACCGGCCGAGCTCGGTGCGGGTCGTGGCCGAGGACCGGGTCGCCGGGCCCGGACACCGCGCTCGCCGTCGCCCCGCCGCACCTCGGCGCGATGCAGCCGGTCCAGACGCTGACCGGGCCGGACGAGACGTCGACCGTGCCCGTCTTCGCCGACCAGCTCTCCGCGGTGCTGTGGCCCTGCGTGGACCAGGTGGCCGTCCGGCACGGGATCGCCCCGACCCCGCAGGTGCGCCTCTCGGCCGCGGAGAACACCCCGGACTTCATCCTCGCCAACCCGACCTACGAGTCGTGGGGCGGCACGATGGTGCAGTCCGAGCGGACGTGGGCCACCGTGCGCATCTTCTCCGGCGTCACCCCCGGCGGGCCCCCGACGCTGCAGTGGGGCAACGTCGACCGGATCGTCTACGACCACCCCACGGACGGCTACGACCTCACCGTGGGCCGGGTCTCGCGCGGCGGGCTGACGCGGTTCCCGACGCTCGCGAGGGAGGCGTACTCGGGCCGCGAGTACCTCGGCTGATGCGGAGCTCAGCGAGGCTGGTGGCCCTCGTCGCCGGCGTGGTCTCGGTGCTCGCGGCGCTGGCGTTCCCGTTCGCGCCGGTGACCCGGCCCGACGTCACGTACTCCTGGCCGGCGCCGGGCTCGTCGTCCCCGGCGCCCGCGGCGATCCCGATGCTGCCCTACCAGCCGGTGACGACGACGGCGTCGGTGAGCTGCGACGCGGTGCGGGCGGTCGCGCCGGGGACGGTGCTGCTCTCGACGACGCCGCCGCGCCCCGACCCGCTGGCCGAGCCGCTGCAGGGCCTGGTGATGACGGCGGGTCCCGGGGCGGCGGTGTCGGTGTCGGTCGGGGGGCACGACGTGGCGCCGGTGACCCTGCCCGGCGGCCCGTGCACCGTGCGGCTCGTCAGCGGGATCGCCGCGACGACGGTGACGCTGTCCTCGCCGGCGGGGTCGCGGGACGTCGTGCGGGTCGAGGGGGACACCCGCCCGGCGGTGGCGGGGGCGTTCACCGGGGCGGCGTCGTCGGCCGGGGTGTCGCTCGCGGTGGTGGCCGACACCCGGTTCCAGACCTCGGCGGGCGGGTTGAAGATCGCGCTGGGCGGGCTGGCCGTCGTGGCGTTCGCGGTGGCGCTGGGCGCGGTGGTGGTGGCGGGTCGGCGTCGGGGTGCTCCGGCGTCGGACGCCAGCAACGGCACGCTGCTGGCATCTGACGCCAGGGAGGCGCCGCTCACCCATCGGCCACCCCGGATCGTCGACGCTCGGCGTCGTCCTGGGCCTGCTGCTGTGGCAGGTGATCGGCCCGCTGACGGTCGACGACGGCTACATCGCGGGCATCGTCCGGTCGCGCGCGCAGAACGGCCAGGTCGGCACCGTCTTCCGCTGGCTGAACTCCCCCGAGACGCCGTTCGGCTGGTTCTACGACGTCCTCGCGCTCATCGCCCGCGTCGACCCCGCCCCGTTCTGGCTCCGCCTGCCGGCCACCGCCCTCGGCATCGTCGGCTGGTTCCTGCTCTCCCGAGCCGTCCTGCCGAAGCTCGGCCTCGAGCGCCTCCCGCGGCTGGTCCCCTGGCTCGCGGGCGTCGTCTACCTCGCGTGGTGGCTGCCCTACGACCTCGGCGTGCGGCCCGAGCCCTGGGTCCTCGTCGGGTCGACGGCGGTGCTGGTGCTGGTCGAGCGGGCGATCGAGCGCCGGTCGGTGACCCCGCTGGTCGTGGCGCTGCTGATCGCCGGGGTCACGCTCGCCGTCACGCCCACCGGGCTGATGGCGTTCGCGCCGCTGGTGGCCGCGGTCGTCCCGCTGGTGCGGCTCGTCCGGGCCGACCGGCTCGGCGTCGTCGCCCTCGCCGTCGTCGGGATCGCGGCGCTGGGCCTCACGCTCGTGCTCGTCTACGCCGACCAGACGTGGGCCTCGGTGCTCGACTCGGTCGGCATCCGCACCCTCATCGGCGGCGACCGGCCCTGGACCGACGAGTACGTGCGCTACACCTCGCTGCTCACGGTCGGCGACGCCGAGGGCAACCTCGGCCGCCGCGCCCCGGTGCTCCTCCTCGCGCTCGCGCTGGGCGCGCTGGCCTTCGTCCGGAGCGTGCCGCGCTCGCCCGCTCGCGCACCGCGTCGTCGTCACCACCCTGCTCTCGCTCGTGGCGCTCGCGTTCACCCCGACCAAGTGGACCCACCACTTCGGCGCGTTCGCGGTCCTGGGGGCCGCGACGACGCTGCTGGCCCTCGACGCCTGGCTGCGCGCGCCGGCCGACGCCGAGCAGGCCCCGCGGCGGGCGGCGTGGGCGGTGGCGCTGGCGGCGGGCGCCTCCGGGCTGACGCTCGCCGGCTTCAACCAGTGGCACTGGATCTCCAGCTACGCCATCACCTGGTCGACGATCTCGCCGCAGCTCGGCGGGGTGCGCTTCGCCGACGCCGTGCTGGTCCTCGGCGTCGTGCTGGCGCTGGCGTGCGCGGTCGTCGCGATCCGTCGGACCCTGCGCCGTGAACGCCGCGGAAACTGACACTGGACGTCAGCAACGGGACTTTCCTGACGTCCGGCTCCTCGGCCTCGCCCCGACCCTCGCCCTCGCCGTCGTCGTGCTCGTCGTCGCCATCGAGGTGCTGTCCTTCGCCCGCACCGCGGTGCAGCGCCGCGACTCCTACACGCTCGCCTCGGACTCGGTCGCCTCGCTGCACCGGCGCTCCTGCGGGATCGCCGACCGGCTGCGCGTCGAGGCCGACCCCGCCGCCGGCCTCCTCAACGCCGCCGACCCCGGGCCGGCCGCGGCACCCACCGCCGAGATGTCCGGCGTCGCGCTCCCCGGCTGGCACGGCCCCGGCGTCACGACCGCGTGGTTCGGGCTGCCGGCGACGGCCCGAGCCCGGCACCCCGGTCGTCGTGACCCTGACCGGCCCGGTCGCCCACGGCGACGTCGTCGCCGAGCTCGGCTCCCGCGCCCCCGACGGCACCGTCACCGACGTGACCCGCGTGCCCCTCGACGAGGACGCGACGCAGTTCTCCGTGTCCGCCTCGGTCGACGCGCCCTACGCCCGCGACCTGCGCCTCGACCCCGCACTCGCGTCGACGCACACCGCGATCCGGCTGGTCAGTGCCACCGACACCCCGGTCACCCAGGGCTTCACCGTCCCGCGGCTGCCGGTGACGGTGCCGTTCGCGCAGGTCCTGCCGCCCGGGGTGCCCGCCGCCGTCGACTGGCCCGGCGCCTTCCTCTTCCCGTGCACGCCGTTCCCGCTGCTGCGCGACGGGATCGCCGCGCTCCCCGGCTGGCGGGTCTCGACCGACGCGCGCAGCGAGGCGCAGTCGGGCTACATCAGCTACACCGCCTCGCAGGGCGGACCGTGGACCACCGCGCGGGCGCTCGTGCGCCAGGTCCGCTACCCGGTCTACCTGCCGGGCCTGCCCCTGACCGACATCGCGAGCCTCGAGCGCTGGGTCCCGACGAGCCCGCTGGTCCCGCCGACGATCACCCGCCGCGACGTCGGGCAGTCCGGGCTCACGACGCCGGGTCCGCTGTCGATCGGGAAGAGTTGACGGCCATGGACGTCCTGCCGGCGGCCCGCCCGCTGCTCACCGGGCGCGCCATGATCGAGTCCGCCCGCTGGCACGACGACCGCCTGTGGTTCGCCGACTGGGGCACCGGCGAGGTCGTGGCCGTCGACCTGGACGGGAACGCCGAGGTGATGGCGCACGGGCCGCACCGGATGGGCTGGGCGATCGCGTGGCTGCCCGACGGGCGCCTGCTCACCACGGGCGGGTCGGTCACGCGCCGCGAGCCCGACGGCACGCGTCGTGACCCTGCGGGAGTCCGGCGCCAACGAGGTCGTCGTCGGCCCGCGGGGCCACGTCTGGGTGGACGGCTTCGACGGCACCTTCTCCGCCGCCGGCTTCCCCGAGCCCGGCTGGATCGACCTCGTCGCGCCCGACGGCACCTCCCGCCGGGTGGCCGAGGGCATCGACTTCCCGAACGGGATGGTCGTGACCCCCGACGGCGCCACGCTCGTCGTCGCCGAGTCGGTGGCCGGGCGCCTCACCGCCTTCGACGTCGCCGACGACGGGAGCCTCTCCGGTCGGCGCGTCTGGGCCGAGGGCCTCGGGCCCGACGGGATCTGTCTCGACGGCGACGGCGCGATCTGGGCCCAGACCGCCGACACCTTCGCCCACTCCGGCGACCCGGACGCGCCCGCCGGCGCCGTGCGTCCGCGTGCTCGACGGCGGCGGGATCACCCACCGGATCGAGACCGACCTGCCCTGCTTCGCGTGCGCCGTCGGCGGCCCGGACGGCCGGCACCTGTTCCTGCTCTGCAACGAGTTCGAGGGCATCGACCGCGCGGCGGAGGTCCAGGCCCGGCGCTCGGCCCGCGTCCTGGTCACCGAGCTCCCGACGGACGGGTGAGCACCTCCGGGCCGTCCTCGGTGATCGCCACGGTGTGCTCGACGTGCGCGGCGCGGGTCCCGGAGGCGGTGCGCAGGGTCCAGCCGTCGGGGTCGGCGACGTAGTCGTCGGTCCCGCCCGCGATGAGCATCGGCTCGAGGGCGAGCACGAGGCCGGGCTGCAGGCGGACGCCGCGCCCGGACCGGCCCTCGTTCGGCACGTGCGGGTCCTCGTGCATCTCGCGGCCGATGCCGTGCCCGCCGTGGTCGGCCATCATCCCGTACCCGGCGCCGCGGGCGACGGTGCCGATCGCGTGGGCGACGTCGCCGAGCCGGGCGCCCGGGCGGGCCGCGGCGATGCCGGCCTCCAGGGCGCGGGCCGTCGTCGCGATCAGGTCGAGGTCGGCGCGGGAGGCCTCCCCGACGACGAAGCTGACGGCCGCGTCGCCGCACCACCCGCCCACGCGCGCGCCGCAGTCGACGCTGACGAGGTCGCCGTCGCGCAGCCGGTAGCGGCCCGGGATCCCGTGCACCACGGCGTCGTTCACGCTGATGCACGCGACGCCCGGGTACGGCGAGGGCGCGGACCGCGGCCGGTAGCCGAGGAACAGCGGCGTCCCGTCGCCCTCGCTGATCACCGTCCCGGCGACGTCGTCGAGCTCGTCGAGCCGGGTCCCGACGACGGCGGCCTCCCGGACCGCCGCCAGCGCCGCCGCGGTCAGCCGGCCGGCCTCCCGCATGAGGGCGATCTCGCCCGGCGTCTTGAGCTCGATCATCACCACTCCGATCCGGGATAACTATCCCGGTATTACTATCACGGCCATGGTGCGTGTGCCGCTGACCCCCGACGAGCACGAGCGCGGCCGGCTCCTCGGCCAGGCCCTGCGGGAGGCGCGGGGCGACCGGTCGATGGTCGCCGTGGCGACCGCCGTCGGGATGTCCCCCGAGACCCTGCGCAAGATCGAGAGCGGGCGGGTCCCGACCCCGGCGTTCTTCACGGTCGCCGCGCTCGCCCAGGAGCTGGGGGTGACGCTGGCCGGGCTCGCCGAGGCCGCCGCGACGACCGGGAGCAGGCCGCTCAGCGGGGCGCGCTAGCCTCGATCCCGATGCCACGCTCCGTGAAGACCCTGGTCGGCTGGGCCCGGACCGCGCCGAGCCGAGCGACCGTCGTGTCCGGCGACGAGGTCACCTCCGACGACCGACTCGCCGAGACGATCACGTCCGCGGGTGCGCGCGGCGTCATCGCCCGCGGCCTCGGGCGCTCCTACGGCGACCCCGCGCAGAACGCCGGCGGCCTCGTCGTGGACATGACCGCGCGCGACCGGATCCACGCGGTCGACGCGGAGACCGGCCTGGTCGACCTCGACGCGGGCGTGTCCCTCGACCGGCTCATGCGCGTCGCGCTGCCCTTCGGGCTGTGGGTCCCGGTGCTGCCGGGCACGCGGCAGGTCACCATCGGCGGGGCCATCGCGAACGACATCCACGGCAAGAACCACCACAGCGCGGGCAGCTTCGGCGACCACGTGGTCTCGATGGACCTGCTCACCGGCACCGGCGAGGTCCGCCGGGTCGAGCCGGAGGGCCCGGAGTCGGAGCTGTTCTGGGCGACCGTCGGCGGCATCGGCCTGACCGGGATCATCCTGCGGGCGACGATCCGGATGACGAAGACCGAGACGGCCTACTTCGTCGCCGACACCGAGCGCACGGCGAACCTCGACGAGACGATCGAGCGCTTCTCCGACGGCTCCGACGAGGCCTACGACTACTCCTCGGCCTGGTTCGACTCGATCTCCACCGGGCCCAAGCTCGGCCGCGCGGCGCTCGGCCGCGGCTCGCTGGCGCGGCTCGACGAGCTGCCCGAGAAGCTGCGCCGCGACCCGCTGCAAGTTCGACGCCCCGACGCTGCTGGACCTGCCCGACGTCTTCCCGAACGGCCTGGCGAACAAGCTCTCGTTCTCCGCGATCGGCGAGCTCTACTACCGCAAGACGAAGAACAAGCGCGGCCAGATCCAGAACCTCACGGCCTTCTACCACCCGCTGGACCTGTTCGGGGACTGGAACCGGGCCTACGGCTCGAAGGGCTTCCTGCAGTACCAGTTCATCGTGCCGCTGGCCGCCGAGGCCGAGTTCCGCTCGATCATCGCCGACATCGCCGCGTCGGGGCACGTGTCGTTCCTCAACGTCTTCAAGAAGTTCGGCGAGGGGAACCGCGCGCCGCTGTCGTTCCCGATGCCGGGCTGGAACATCTGCGTCGACTTCCCGATCGTGGACGGTCTCGGGCCGTTCTGCCGGGGCCTCGACGAGCGGGTGCTCGCGATGGGCGGGCGCCTCTACACCGCGAAGGACTCGCGGACCGACCCCGCGACGTTCGCGGCGATGTACCCGCGGGTCGACGAGTGGCGCAAGGTCCGCGACGCCGTGGACCCGGACGGCGTGTTCGCCTCCGACATGTCGCGCCGCCTCGCGCTGACGTCCTGACCTGCGCTCTCCGCAAGAGCCTGACACCGACTGACAGGAACACCATGATCGACGCCGTCGGCCACCCGTCGTCCCTGCTCCTGCTCGGGGGCACCTCCGAGATCGGCCTGGCGATCGCCGAGCGCTACCTGTCCGGGGGCCCGGTGCGCATCGTGCTCGCGGGCCGCCAGTCGACGCGCCTCGCCGACGCGGCCGCGCGCCTCGCGCGGGCCGGCGGCAACGTCGAGACCCTCGAGTTCGACGCCAAGGACGCCGCGGTGCACACCGAGGCCGTCCGCAAGGCGTTCGCGGGCGGGGACATCGACGTCGCCGTCGTCGCGTTCGGACTGCTCGGCGACCAGGAGACCGCCTGGCAGGACATCGACGTCGCCGTGGAGCTCGCCGAGGTCAACTACGTCGCCGCGGTGTCGGTGGGCGTGGCGCTCGCGACCGAGTTCCGCCGCCAGGGCCACGGCCGCATCCTGGCGCTGTCGAGCGTGGCCGGGGAGCGGGCGCGGCGCTCGAACTTCGTCTACGGCTCGACGAAGGCCGGGATGGACGCCTTCTACACCGGGCTCACCGAGGCGCTGCGCGGCGACGGGATCGGCGTGACGATCGTCCGGCCGGGCTTCGTGCACACGAAGATGACCGAGGGGCATGGACGCCGCGCCGCTGTCCACCACCCCGGAGAAGGTCGCCGAGATCGCCGTGGACGCGGTGACCAAGGGCCGCGAGCTGGTGTGGGCCCCGGCCCCGCTGCGCGCCGTCATGACGGTGCTGCGCCACATCCCGCGCCCGATCTTCCGCCGCCTGCCCGTGTAGGTGGCCTCCGGCGCCGAGGTGACCCGGCCGGACGCCGGCCCCGCCCCGGGGCGAGGGGCACACTGCGCATGCTCGGCCGCC
This sequence comes from uncultured Actinomycetota bacterium, assembly GCA_963716955.1. GTDB lineage: Bacteria > Actinomycetota > Actinomycetes > Mycobacteriales > Pseudonocardiaceae > Actinomycetospora. The sequence goes on along the minus strand of CAVQUY010000003.1, from coordinate 271,230 downwards.
CGCGAGGATGCGTGGCGTGCCCGTGATCACCCACCCCGGCCGGCGGACCTACGAGCGCGGAGCGAACCGCCGACGGGCGGGCTCCTCGATCCACCGGTACGCGTAGTGGGCCACCACGACGGAGCCGACCAGCACGTGGGGCACGGCCAGCGCCGCGAGCGAGCTGTTCGGGGCGAGCGCCGGGAACCGCGTCATCGCCACCACGGTGATCTCGATGAGCGGGAAGTGCACGAGGTAGATCGCGTAGGAGATCCGCCCGCCGTGCTGCAGCCGCGGGTGGGAGAGGAACCGGACGACGCCGCCCCCCGAGAGGCAGAGCGCCCCGAGCAGCAGCGGGAACATCGGCACCGCGAACCACAGCCGGTCCGCCGCGGGGATGGCCGCCGAGACCGGCGCGGACGCGGCCCAGTAGGCCACCAGCGCGGTCTCGGCGACGACGCCCAGCACGATCCGCTGCGCCCACAGCTCGACCCGCGGGGTCCGCTCGATCCGCGCCACGACCAGCCACGTCAGCATCCCGGCGGTGAACCCGCCCCCGATGCGCAGCGCCCACGCCCAGGCGCCGGTCTCGCCGGACTCCGAGGACAGGACGGCGGCCAGCGCGATCGGTGAGGAGGCGACGACGGCGAGCGCGCCCAGCACCGGCAGCGGCCAGTTCCGGATCCGCCACACGCCGAGCACGAGCACCGGGAAGCAGAGGTAGGCCAGCCACTCGGCACTGACCGACCACGCCGGCAGGACGAACGAGATGCCCTCGATCCCGCGGGAGTCCCACAGCTGGGTCATCGTCAGCTGCCGCAGCCACCCCATCGGCCCGAGGTCGGGCTGCGGGCTCTGCCAGGTCACGACGCCGTCGCTGGCCGAACGCGAGCCGCGCCGCGCACCAGAGCCCGAACACCACGGTCACCGCCGCGTAGAGCGGCCAGACGCGCGCGATGCGGGACCGCAGGAACGTCCAGGTGCCCCGCGCCGTCGGGCGCCGGCCCAGCCGCTCGAGGTAGGCGCGGGTGAGGACGAGCCCGGAGAGCACGAAGAAGAGGTCCACCCCGAGCGGGCCCGCCGCCACCAGCGGGGCGATCGGCGCGGTCCAGCGGGCGAAGACGTCGCCGGGCACGTAGGAGGCGTGCAGGAGCAGCACCCACACCGCGGCGACGAACCGCAGGCCCGTCAGCTGCGCGATGTCGGCCCGGGCCGGCGCGACGGCGGGCGCGTCGGGAGCGGCCGGCGCCGTCGTGGGCGCGGCCGGCGCGTGGACGGCGGGGGTCGGCGCGGTGCCCCGGGTGCGGGGCAGCGGCAGGACCGTGGGCGGCGACGGCGGGGCGAGCCACGAGGCCCGCGGCAGCGTCCCGGCCGGCCCGGCGGGGGCCGCCACCAGCGGCGTCGTGGGCAGGCGCGTGATGCCCGCGGGCCCGGCGTCCGGGTCCGCGCGGCGGCTCGTGCGTGTCGTGAGCGCGGTCAGCGTCCCCACGTGCGACCTCCCCGACGGTCATGGACTGCGCGACCCGGTCCGGTGACCGCGCCGCTCGATGAAGGGAACGGCACCAGGCGGCCCATTCCTGATACTCCGTTCAGTGGATCGAGCGAGCCCCTCCCCGACGACGTCAGCACCTCAGGTCACGACCGGCACGCTCGGTGACCGACCGGCTCGGACACCCCGTTCTGGAGGCCTCGACCGGGCGGTCCGCACTCCTCCCGGTCGGGTGGAGCGACGTCCCGCGCCGGCGCCGTCGGCCCAGGTCACGCACGGTGGCCTCCGCCAACGTCCCCCGTCGCTCCGCTCGCCCCCGGCACCCCGCCCCCCGCCCCCGCCGGGCACCCGCCTACCGTGGCCGGGTCGCCGCCGGGGAGGCGGGACGAGGAGGACATGCCGTGACCAGGGGCCAGACGATGGCCGAACCGGGGCTCGGGGCCGAGCAGCCTCGCCCGGACCGGACCACCGATCACCCACACGGGGACCTCCAGCCCCACTCGAGGCGTCCCGACGCGGCACTGCTCGCCGTCGGCGCGTTCGCGGTCCTCACCGCGCTGGCGGCGCTGGCGCTGAACGCGGCCTACAACCAGGGCCGCGTCGTGCCCCCGCTCGACGACGTCTACATCCACCTCCAGTACGCCCGCCAGATCGGCCTCGGCGAGTTCCTGCGCTACCAGCCCGGCGCACCCCGCACCACCGGGGCGAGCAGCCTGCTCTACGTCGTCCTGCTCGGCCTCGCCTCCGTCGTCGTCCCCACGGGCCTGCTGCTCTACGCGGCGCTGGCCCTCGGCGTCGTGTGCTTCACCGGCACCGTCGTGCTCGTGGCCCTGCTGGGCCGGGCGCTGGGCTCCCGCGCACCGGCACCGTCGCGGCCGTCCTCACCGCCCTGTGCGGGCCGCTGCTGTGGGGCGCCACGAGCGGCATGGAGGTCGGCCTGGCGGCCGTGCTCGTCACCGGGACGCTGCTGGCGTTCGTCCGCGAGCAGCACGCGGGCCGCTTCCCGGCGCTGCCGTGGGTCGCCACCGCGCTCGTCCTGACCCGCCCGGAGGGGCTCGTCCTCGTCGTCGTGGTCCTGGGCGGGGTCGCCGCGACCCTCGTCGTGCGGCACCGCCGCCGGCTCGACCCGCCGCGCCGCCTCCTCACCACCGCCGCGTCCTGCGCGGTGCCGCTGCTCGTCGCGCTCGCGCAGCTGGTGCTCTACCGGGTCCTGACCGGCTCCGCCGAGAACAGCGGGATCACCGCGAAGTCGTGGTTCGCCCGCCCGCTGGGCTCACCGCTCGAGGTGCTCGACCGGCTCCTCGGCACCGCCAGGAACGCGCTGGACCTCGTCGGCGGGCGCCGCGACGACGCAGGTCGCCGGCCCGGGCGTCGCGCTCCTCGCCGCGGTCGGGCTGGCCGCGCTCGCCCTGGGCACGCCGCCGCGGCGGATCGTCGCCGGGGTGCTCGGGCCTCGGGCTCGTCGGCGTCCTGGGCGCGGTGGCGACCCTGACGACCGCGCTCTGGCAGGACGGCCGCTACCTGCAGCCGTTCCTGCCCGTCGTGGTGCTGCTCGCCGTGCTCGGCGCGCGGGCGGTCGGGCGGGCCGCCGCCGACCCGCGCCGCGGCCGGATCCTCACCGCGGGGCTCGTCGCCGTGCTGCTCGCGTTCGCCCTCGTCTCCGCCCCGACGTGGGCGCTGCGCGGCGCCCAGCAGGCGGCGGGCATCCGGGAGTCGGCGGTCTCGGTGTCCCAGTGGCTGCGGAGCCACACGCCGCCCGACGCGGTGGTGGGCGTCAATGACGTCGGGGCCGTCGCCTGGTTCTCCGGCCGCCGCGTCGTCGACCTCGTCGGCCTCACGACGCCGGGCCTGGCCCGCCCGGCCCTCGAGGGCTCCGGGGCGATGTACGAGGCCCTCGCCCACCTGCCCGCCGACCGGCGACCGACGTACTTCTCGATCTTCGACCAGACCGAGTTGCTGCCCGTCGGCGAGCTGGCGGCGGCGCGGATCCTCGGCACGGAGCCGGTGACCTCGTTCCAGGCCAAGAGCCCCGGCCGCGACCCCGGGCCGTTCGGCGGCATCTGCCAGACCACCGGCGAATGCGGCGTCATCAGCGTGTGGCGGGCCGACTGGTCGCACCTCGGGAGCGGCGACGCCCCCGACGCCCCGGTGCCGGGCCGCGTGGTGGACCACCTCAACGTCGGGGACCTCGCCGACGAGGCCGGCCACGCCTACGGCGTCGACCGCGCGCTGGTCGGCGTCGGCGACCAGACCGAGGTCCGCAACGAGACCGAGCCCGGCGGGCGGGTCGTGGTCGACAGCGGCCGGCACGTGATCGGCGGCGAGCACTTCGTCCTGCGGGGCCTCACGCCCGGCCGGCCGGTGACGCTGACGTCGCGCGTCGACGCCCGCGAACCGGTGCGCGACCGCAACACCTCGGCCGGCGTCGTCGCCGTCGCCGCCGACGGGCACGCGCTCGGTGACTGGCGCTTCGCGACGGCGGACGGCGCGTGGGCCCAGTCGTCGTTCACCGTCCCCGCCGCCGCGGTCACCTCGTCGACGCTCGCCGTGACGCTCGGACCCCGCCAGCCCTACCTGGCGCCGTACCCCGACTACCGCTCGTTCGGCTACTGGGCATCCAGTAGGTGGGCTCCGGCTCGTGAGCACAGGCGCGAGCGCACCTAGCGTTCCTGGTGCGGGATGCGGCCCGCGGTGCCGCCCTCGTCGCCGCGGCCCGGACGACGGGACTGGCCCTGCTCGCGCAGCAGGTCGCGGATTCTCGGTGAGGAGCTCGACGTCGGTCGGCTCGGCGGGTCCGGCCTCCTCGCCGCGCTTGCGCCGCTCCATGACGATCTTGAGCGGCAGCACGACGAGGAAGTAGATGGCGGCCGCCGTGAGGGCGAACGTGATCACGGCGTTGACGAACGACGCGTAGTCGAACACGACGCCGTTCACGACGAACGTGCCCGCGAACTGGCCGCCGCCGGAGAGGAGCTGGATCAGCGGCTTGAGGAAGGCGTTGGTGAAGGCCGTGACCACGGCGGTGAACGCGGCGCCGATCACGACGGCGACCGCGAGGTCGACGACGTTGCCCCGGAGCAGGAAGTCCTTGAAGCCCTTCAGCACCGCCGCACCCTCCTCCCGGTCCGTGACGCACGGTAGACGGCCCCCGGAACGACGACGCGCCCGCCACGCCGAGGGGGAGCCGGCGTGCCGGGCGCGTCGTCCGATCGGGTCTGCCCGGGGCTCCTAGTTGGAGGCCGAGATCGGGTTGTGGCAGGACTTGGCGTTGGCCGCCGCGGTGCCCTTGCCGGCCTTCGACAGCAGCGGGATCGCGCCCGCGATGTCCTGGACCGGGACCTGGACGCCGAGCGCGTTCACCGGGACGTCGTTGTTGCAGGCGTCGAGCGAGGTGTTGGGCGCGAAGTCGCTCGAGTTGATCAGGCCCTTCTGCACCGTGGTCCCGCCGCCCTCGTGGGCGAGGGCGGCCCGGTCGTGCTCGCCAGCCCGGCGCCGATCAGCGTCGTCGCCAGCACGGCCGTACGGAAAACTCCCACGTTCATGTCCTCTCGATCTGGTCTCGCAGCGACCGGTCGATCGCCCGGCGGAATGTGACCAGAGGAGCCGGCCGGGTGTCCGCAAAGGGGTCGTGCACGGGCAGCGACACTTCCTCACTCGTCCGTGGCCGCCTCCCGCCCGTCGCCGTCCGGACCCGGACGACATTTGACGTCACGGTAAAGCGACACTTCCCGTTCTCGATCACTCACGAGAGATCACGGAGCCGTCACGGCGCGCTCGCCGCGCGATCTCGGACGTGGCTTCCGCTGCGCCGGGAGGATGACGCCCAGCGCCCAGTGGTCGCGGTCCGTGTCGCGCGGGCCCTCCCCGACGGTGTCGCTCCGATAGCGTCCGCCGTGTGTCCACCGAGCAGGCCGCCGCGCCGCCGCGCACGCTGGGTCCGCTGATCGCCTGGGCCGCCTGGGACTGGGGGTCGGCGGCCTTCAACGCCGTCATCACGACGTTCGTCTTCACCGTGTACCTGACCTCGAGCGTGGCCGCCGACGAGGCGTCCGGCTCGGCGGCGCTCGCGAACACCATCGCCATCTCGGGCGTCCTCGTCGCGCTGACCGCCCCCGTCTACGGGCAACGCAGCGACGCCGCGGGCGCCGAGCAGGGCCGGCAGCGCCGGCTCGGCCTGCTCACCGCGGTGATCGTCGTGGCGACCGCGCTGATGTTCCTCGTGCAGGGCTCGCCGTCGTACCTGCTGCTCGGGCTGGTGCTGCTCGGGATCGGCACGTTCGCCTACGAGCTCGCGCAGGTCGAGTACAACTCGATGATCTACCGGCTGGCGCCGCCCGGGCGCACCGGCTGGGTGTCCGGGGTCGGCTGGTCGGCGGGCTACCTCGGCGGGATCGTGCTGCTCGTCGGCTGCCTGCTGCTGTTCATCGCGCCGATCGGGGCGATCACGTTCGCCTCCGCCGACCTCGGCCCGCGGGTGATCGCGCTGGTCTGCGCGGCGTGGTTCGCGGTCTTCGCGATCCCGGTGCTGTTCATGCGCTTCCCCTACCCGGCGCCGCCCGGCGACGCCGAGGCCGCGTCGGTCGGGTGGCTCGGTTCCTACGCGCTGCTGGTGCGCCGCATCGTCGACCTGGGCCGCACCGACCGGAACCTGCTCGGCTTCCTCGTCGCGAGCGCGATCTACCGCGACGGGCTCACGGCGGTGTTCACCTTCGGCGGCGTGCTGGCCGCGGGCACCTTCGGACTCAGCCAGACCGAGGTCATCTTCTTCGCGATCGCGGCGAACGTCGTCTCCGCGCTGGGCGCCGTGGTGGGCGGCGCGCTCGACGACCGCGTCGGCCCCAAGCGCGTCGTCGTCGTCTCGCTGGTCGCGCTCGTGATCGTGGCCGGCGCCCTGCTCCCGGCGACGGGGAAGACGGCGTTCTACGTCGGGGGCCTGTTCCTGTCGCTCTTCGTCGGCCCGGCCCAGGCGTGCTCGCGCAGCTACCTCGCCCGCCTCGTGCCGCCGGGCCGCGAGGGCGAGCTGTTCGGTCTCTACGCGACGACGGGCCGGGCGGTCAGCTTCCTCGCGCCGGCCCTGTTCAGCCTGTTCATCACGCTGTTCGGCGAGCAGCGCTGGGGCATCCTCGGGATCGGGATCGTGCTGCTCATCGGGCTCGCCGCGCTGATCCCGGTGCGCGCGGTCCCCGGCGGGGTGGGTGCCGGGGCGGCCGCGAGCGGACCGACGACGACGCCGACCGGGGTCTGAGGCCCCGGACCGGCGTCACTTCACGCGCGCGGCGAGGTAGCGGATCAGCCGGGAGAGCAGCTCCCCGACGAAGACCCAGAAGACCGCGGCGATCAGCGAGTTCACGATCAGCATGAGCGTGGGGCTGGCCGGCAGGAAGAGGTCGCGGAACCCGAGGATCACGACGTCGGCGACGGTGGCCACGAACTGCGCCACGCCGTTGGCCGGGTTGACCCCGACGAGCACCAGCACCACGTCGACGACCAGCACCGCGGCGAACAGCAGGGCCAGCGTGCGCACGACCGTGGCCAGCACGTTCCCGGTCCGCCAGGCCAGCTCGCCGACGTCGACGGAGCGGTGCGCGACGAGCCGGACTCCTCGTGCTCCGGCTCGGCCCAGGACGTGTCCGCCTGGCCGCGGCGCGAGCCGTTCTCCGCCGACTTCTCGGAGCGGGCCTGCCCGTTCTGCTGGCCGTTCTGCTGGCCCGACTCGCTCCGAGCCCTCCTCTGCTCGGTCTTCTGCTCGGTCTTCTGCTCGGCCTGCTGCTCGGTCTTCTGTTCGGCTCTGCTGCTCGGTCTTCTGCTCGGACGACCCCGAGTCGGACTCCTGCCCGGAGGACTCGCCCTTCTGCTCGGACTCCTCCTGCTCGGACTCCTCCTGCGAGGACTCCTCCTGCGAGGACTCCTCCTGCTCGGCCGGGGCCTGCTGCTCGCCCGAGCCCCGACTCCTCGGACGCGGCGTGCCGGCCCGCGCCCTCGTCGTCGGTCGAGTCGGTCTTCTCCTCGGTCCCCTGCTCCGCCATGTGCCGATGATGGCACCGCCGTTCGTGGGCCCGTGACCGGCCCGACCCCGGGCGCGCCGCGCCTGCCCGAGAGCGGCGTCCGCCCGCCGCGGAAATGCGTTGAGCGACGGGCGGGGTGTCGGCGACGGTGGGCACCGTCGGCAGGACGTCGAGGCAGCCGGGAGGAGGGCCGTCATGGCCGTGGAGCCCACCGTGACCGTGGTGCGCCCGCGGCTGCCCCGCTGGGCCGTGCTCGGCGACCGGCTCGCGGACTGGCTGGAGGAGGGTGTCGCCGCCCGCCGTCCGGAGCGGACCGGGGCCGCGGTCGTGCTGGTCCCCGAGTACCTGCGCGCCTGCCCGCGCACCGTGCTCGCCGACCTCGCGGGCACGGACTGGACCGGCACCGTCGTCGCACTCGTCGGCTACGGCGGGCGCACCCGGGGCCGGTTCGCGATCGAGGACGCCCGGGAGGTCCTCGAGGCGGCCGGCGCCCAGGTGCTCGCGACCTCGCTGGGCCTCGACGCCGCCCGGGTCCGCGCCGAGGGCGTCGACGCGGCCGACGTGCTGCTCCGCGACCTGCTGCTCGAGGAGCTGGGTGCGCTCCGCGCCTGTGAGCAGAACAGGCCGCTATAGCCACCTTGTGTGCTCACGGGCCGGAGGCACCTAGAAGCGGCGGAACACCTGCTCGTCCCACGCCTCGCGGCTGATCAGCTCGGGCATGCCCTCCTGGTACCGGCGGCGCAGGGCCGGCCACGAGCGCAGCACCTGCTGGTGCAGGGAGAGCGAGACGCGCAGCAGCTCCCAGAACCTGCGGCGGTCGCGCTTGCGGTAGGTGACCCCGGTCCCGTCGGAGGTCGACACCGTGGCCCCGTCGAGCCGCGAGAGCAGGAACCAGGTCCCGTGCTCGGCGGGGACGTTGCGCTGGGGCCGCTCCCACGCCGTCGGGTCCGCGGGGCGCAGCTGGTGGCGCAGCGCCGCGGCCGAGCGCCTTCACCTGGGCGACCTTGCCGACCGGCGGCTGCGGCCACAGCTGCGCGGCGAGCGCGCCGATCGGCGGCTCGGGCAGGTCGCGGGCGCTGGGGTGGACGGCGCCGTCGGGGTAGCGGGCGCGGGTGGCGCGGACCGCGCCGAGCGCCGTCGGGAGGGACCCGAACAGCGCCTTGGGCCCGGAGAGGAAGTCGCGCATCGCCATCTGGTGCAGCGCGATCGCCGAGTACTCGAGCAGGAACAGGTGCCGCAGGGTGCGCTTGAGCGAGTCGAGCAGCATCGCCTTCGGGTCGTCCGGGCCGTGCAGGGCGGCGACGACGAGGCGGTTGCGGGCGTGGAAGTAGGCCTGCCAGTCCGAGCTGTCGTCCTTCTCGACGAAGCTCATGTGCCAGATCGCGACGCCGGGCACGGTCGCCGTCGGGAAGCCGTGCGCGCCCGCCCGCAGCCCGTACTCGCAGTCGTCCCACTTGATGAACAGCGGCAGCGGCTGCCCGACCTGCTCGGCGACGACGCGCGGGATCAGGCACATCCACCAGGCGTTGTAGTCGACGTCGGTGCGCCGGTGCATCCACAGCGTCTCGCGCAGCGAGTCGACGGCGAAGTCGTGGTCGTCGGTGGTGTTCGGCGCGAGCTGCCAGAAGAAGGTGTTCCGGTCGACGACCTCGCCCATGACGTGCAGGTGCGAGCGCGCCTGCAGCGAGAGCATCTGCCCGCCGACGAGCATCGGCGAGCGGGCGAACCGGGCGAAGGCGAGCGCCCGGAGCACCGAGTCGGGCTCGAGCACGACGTCGTCGTCCATGAACAGGATGAACTCGGCGTCGGTGTGCTCGAGCGCCTCGAACATGATCCGGCTGTAGCCGCCGGACCCGCCGAGGTTGGGCTGGTCGATGATCCGCAGCCGGTCGCCCAGCAGCGCCGCGGCCTCGTCGTACCCCTCCTGCTCGCGGACCTTCGACGTGCCCTGGTCGGGGATGACGACGGCGGTGAGGACGTCGCGCACCAGCGGGTCCTCGCCGAGGGCGCGCAGGGTGTTCACGCAGTCCGACGGCCGGTTGAACGTGGGCATCCCGACGGTGACCGCGGCGCGCCCGGGGGCGGGGCGGTCGGCGTACCAGCCGCCGGCGACGAGCTCGAGGGGCTCGGACTCGCTGGAGAGGTCGAACCACACCCACCCGCCGTCCTCGAACGGGCGCAGCGACACCGGCACGTCGATCGCGGTCTCGCCGGCGACCACCTCGCCGTGGACGTGCACCGGCACCCCGCGCGCGGTCGAGCGGTAGACGTCGACGCGGCCGGCGCCGGAGAGCCGCAGCCGCAGGTGCACGGCGTCGAGGACCGACCAGCGCCGCCAGTACGAGGCGGGGAAGGCGTTGAAGTAGGCCGCGAACGAGGTCTCGGTGCCCTCGGGGACCCGCACGCCCGTCCGGGAGAGCACCTCGGCGTGGCGGCCGCCGGAGGTCGCGAGGTGCAGCACGAAGTCGTCGGCCTCGGTGTCCACCGTGCCCGGGCGCTCCGCGGTGGGCGCCGCCGACCGCAGCGTCGTCGCGGTGCCCTCGTCGAGGTAGAGCGCGCGCACCGTCGCCGGGTCGGCGGGACGCGGCAGGATGATGCGCTGGAGCAGGGCGGACTCGTGCCCGGGGAGGTCGTCACCGCGCACGGTCAGCTCCACGGTCGAGCGGCCCTCCCGCGTGCTCGTCATCCCCCGACGGTAGCGGGCACGGTCCCCGGCCCCGTCGCGCCCCGCCGCCCCCGCGGCGGGACCGACGGCGTCCGCCACGTGACGGGGTCGCGGTGCGGGACGAAGGTCGGGGCGCGGCCGGCCTCGAAGTCCTCGGGCAGGGCGTGCACCCCGCCGTCGCGCCCGATGTTGTCGGTGCGGCTCGCCAGGGGCGCGAGGAAGCGCAGTCCGGTAGCGGCGGCGATCCGCTCGATCCTCGACCTCACGGGCGACGCCCCGCCGGGAGAACTCCTCGATCACCGCCCGGCAGCGCGCCAGCTCGCCGCCGGGCTCGACGACGAATCGGAAGGGCCAGGCGGACAGGCCGCGCACCGCGGACCAGGAGTCGAGGGTCTCGGCGAGGTAGCCCGGCCGGTCGCCGGACACGGTCATGGTGATCATCGGGTGCACGGGCGCGAGTACCCGGACCGCGCCGCCGACGACCACCCTGTCGTCAGCCCTCGAGCGGGTCGGCCCCGTCGAAGTCGGCGCCGTCGGTGAACCACGGCGCGATGCGGTTGTCGAACATCGTCAGCGCCGACCCGATCGCCATGTGCATGTCGAGGTACTTGTAGGTCCCGAGCCGCCCGCCGAAGAGCACCTTGCGGTTCGTCGCCTCCTTGCGGGCGAGCTCGCGGTAGCGCTCCAGCTTGGCGCGGTCCTCGGGGGTGTTGATCGGGTAGTACGGCTCGTCGCCGGACTCGGCGAAGCGGGAGTACTCCCGGACGATCACCGTCCGGTCGCTCGGGTAGTGCTTGCGCTCCGGGTGGAAGTGCCGGAACTCGTGGATGCGGGTGAACGGCACGTCGCGGTCGGCGTAGTTCATGACCGGGGTGCCCTGGTAGTCGCCGGTGGTGGTGACGACCTCGGGCACGAAGTCCAGCGTGCGCCAGCCGAGCTCGCCCTCGCAGTAGTCGAAGTACCGGTCGAGCGCGCCGGTGAAGACGGTCGGGACGTCGGCGGTGTCGTCGTCCCAGCCGAACTCGTCGCGGACGTCGAACCAGTCGGTGTCGAGCCGGACCTCGATGTTCGGGTGGTCGGCCATCCGCTCGAGCCACGCGGTGTAGCCGTCGACGGGCAGGCCCTCGTGCGTGTCGTTGAAGTACCGGTTGTCGAACGTGTACCGGACCGGGAGGCGGGAGACGATCGAGGCCGGGAGGTTCTTCGGGTCGGTCTGCCACTGCTTGGCGGTGTAGCCGGCGAAGAACGCCTCGTAGAGCGGGCGCCCGACGAGCGCGACGCCCTTCTCCTCGAAGTTCGCGGCGTCGTCCACGTCGATCTCGGCGGCGTGCTCGGCGACCCAGGCGCGGGCCTCGTCGGGGCTCATCGTGCGGCCGGCGTACTCGCAGATCGTCGCCAGGTTGACCGGCATCGGGTAGACGCGGCCCTGGTAGATCGTGAAGACGCGGTGCTGGTAGCCGGTGAACTCGGTGAACCGGTTGACGTAGGCCCACACGCGCTCGTTCGACGTGTGGAACAGGTGCGCGCCGTAGCGGTGCACCTCGATCCCGGTCTCGGGGTCCGGCTCCGAGTAGGCGTTGCCGCCGAGGTGGGACCGGCGCTCGACGACGACGACGCGCTTGCCCAGCTGGGTGGCGGCGCGTTCGGCGATCGTCAGGCCGAAGAAGCCCGAGCCCACGACGACGAGATCCGGCTGGCTCATGGGTGAAAACGGTAGCCCGGACCCCGGCGGGGTACGCCGGGGGCATGCCGACCGTGACCCGCACCGTCACCACCCCCGCGCCGCTCGACGTCGTGCGGAACTACCTGCGCGACTTCACGAACGCGACCGAGTGGGACGCGGGGACCATCTCCTGCGACCCGGTGGACCCGTCGGTGCCCGTCGGCATCGGGAAGCAGTGGACCAACGTCTCGGAGTTCCGGGGCCGGCAGACCACGCTCACCTACACCCTCGAGTCCGACGAGCCCGACCCGGCTGCGGATCGTCGGGCGGAACAAGACGGTGACCAGCGAGGACGAGATGGCGTTCACCGGCGCCGACGGGGGCGGCACCCGGGTGAGCTACACCGCGACCTTCACCTTCCACGGCGCCGCGAAGCTCGCCACCCCGCTGATGGTGCCCGCCCTGAAGGGCCTGGCCGACGACGCGGAGCGCTCCCTGCACGACGCCCTGCAGAAGGTGGCCGAGCGCTCGTAGACGCCTCCGCGCCCGTGAGCAGCGGCGGCTGTGGCCACTGCTCACGGGCGTGGAGCGCTCCAGCTCCTAGGACACCTGGGCCCGGGTGTTGCCGACCTTCGCGCCCTCGATCGTGTACTGCGCCTGCTGGGTGATCGCCGAGTCGCGGTAGATGCCCATCTTCCAGTAGGAGCTCAGGGTGGCCGTCGACGCCGTAGCTCGTCGGGTACAGCGTTCCGCCGGCCGGCTTGTAGCCCGAGAGCACCTGGGCACCGTTGTCCCAGACGTCGACCGTGCCCTTGCTCGGGTCGCGGGAGAAGAACACGTGGATGATCAGGTCGGTCCGCTGGCCGATCACCGCGGGGGCGAGGGTCTGCGCGAACGTCCGCGGGGTGCCCGGGTAGCCGTAGCCGCCCTCGAGGTTGAGGTTGCCGCGGCCGGCGGTGATCTCCAGCGGCGGTGAGCCGTCACCGTCGTTCTTCCACTGGGTCAGCACCTGCCAGGTGGTGACCTGGGTCGGGAAGTTCGCGCCCAGGACGAAGGAGAAGCGGAACCAGCGGTCCTGCCCCTCGGTGAACTCCGCCGTCGTCGGCACGATCTCGCTGCGCGTGCCCTTCGCCGGCATCGTGAACTGCGCGGCCTTGGCGCCCGGCGTGACCGGCGAGTTGACGATGACGGGAGCGCTCGCGCCGACGTCGTTCCAGGGGTGTCGTCGAAGTTGTCGAGCCCCGAGGCCGTGAAGCCCGAGTCCCAGACCTGGGTGGTCTGGTTCGGCGGCGGGGTGTCGTGGTGGTGGTCGTCGGCGGGACCGTCGTGGTCGTCGTCGGCGGAACCGTCGTGGTCGTCGTCGGCGGCACCGTCGTGTGTCGTCGTCGGCGGAACCGTCGTGGTCGTCGTCGGCGGCACCGTCGTCGTGTCGTGGTCGGCGGCACCGTCGTCGTGGTGGTCGGCGGCACCGTCGTCGTGGTCGTCGTCGGCGGCACCGTCGTCGTGGTGGTCGGCGGCGGCGGCGACGGTCGTCGTGGTGGTCGTCGGCGGCGGCACGGTCGTCGTGGTGGTCGGCGGCGGGGGCGTGGTCGTCGTGGTCGGCGTGGAGAGCGCCGGCACGGCCCACTTCTGCGCGTTCGTGTTCGCGCAGGTCGCGATGGTGACGACGACCCTGGCGTAGATCTGGTTGTTCAGCGGCGCCAGGCACGGTCCTCGACTTCTGGTTCTGCACGAAGCCGGTGCTGACGATGGTCCACTTCTGCGACGTCGAGGTCGTCGAGCAGACCACGAGGACGACCCGGGTGCCGTTGGCGGTGCCGCCGTTCAGGGTGTCGATGCAGCGCCCCTGGACGCGGATGGTGCCGTCCGAGTAGCGGGACCACTGCTGGCCGGCGTTCGTCCCGCAGTAGTTCAGCTGCTGGGGGTTGTTCGTCGTCAGGGCGTTGTTCGCGTTCTCCAGGCAGCCGCCGCCGTAGTTCCCGATCTGGCCGGTCACCGTCGCCGCCTGCGCCTCCCCCGCGCCCCCGATGGTCGAGACGAGCACGCTGACCAGCAACGTGAGCGCCCCCAGCGCCGCGACGAGTGTGGCGCCGCGCCCCCGTCGGCCATCTCGCCGATTCCCCAGCCTGCCGGCCATGTCTCCCCCTCTGATGATCTACGAGGAAGAGGTCGTGTCGATCTTGGCCAGTATTACCGCCGTCGGTAAGCCGATCGGGCGAACATCGTGACCCTTCGGCACACAACGGTCACGAGGGATCGCCGTCGTCACCCGCACGGCTGTGCAACATCCTCGATCGAGCCTTTTCCGACACCGACGGAGGATGACGAGGCGCATCCGCTCAGTTGGCGACCTGCGACTGGCTGTTGCCGACCTTCGCGCTCTCGATCGTGTACTGCGCCTGCTGGGTGATCGCCGAGTCGCGGTAGATGCCCATCTTCCAGTAGGAGCTCAGTGGTGGCCGTCGACGCCGAGCTCGTCGGGTACAGCGTCCCGCCGGCCGGCTTGTAGCCCGAGAGCACCTGCGCGCCGTTGCGCCAGACGTCGACGCTGCCCTTGCCCGGGACGCGGGAGAAGAACACGTGCAGCACCAGGTCCGTCCGGGCCCCGGTCGTCGCGGGCGCGAGGACCTGCGCGAACTGCCGCGAGCCGCCCGGGTAGCCGTAGCCGCCCTCGAGCTTGAGGTTGCCGCCGCCCACGGTGATCTCCAGCGGCGGCGAGCCGTCACCGTCGTTCTTCCACTGCGTGATCACCTGCCAGGAGGTGACCTGCGTCGGGAACGAGGTCGGCAGGTAGAAGGAGAACCGGAACCAGCGGTCCTGTCCCTCGGTGAACTCCGCGGTGGTCGGCACGATCTCGCTCCGCGTGCCCCGCGCGGGCATCGTGAACAGGGCCGACTTCGCCCCGGCGGTCACCGGGGAACTGGTGATCGTCGGCGCGCTCGCGCCCACGTCGTTCCAGGGCGTGTCGTCGAAGTTGTCGAGCCCCGAGCCCGTGAAGTCCGCGGTCCTAGTACTGGCTGGTCTGGTTCGGCGGGGTGGTGGTCGTCGTGGTCGTCGTCGGCGGCGTCGTGGTCGTGGTCGGCGGCGTCGTGGTCGTCGTCGGCGGCGGGGTGCGTGGTCGTCGTCGGCGGCGTCGTGGTCGTCGTCGGCGGCGGCGTGGTCGTCGTCGAGACCGCGGGCAGCGCCCACTTCTGCGCGTTGGTGTTCGCGCACACCGCGATCGTGATGACGACCTTGGCGTAGACCTGGTTGTTCAGCGGGGCGAGGCACGTCCCCGACTTCTGGTTCTGCACGAAGCCCGACGAGTAGATCGTCCAGCGCTGCGAGGTCGAGGTCGTCGAGCAGGCGGCGAACACGACGCGCGTACCGGCCGCGGTCGCGCCGCCGAGCAGGTCGGCGCAGCCGCCCTGCACCCGCAGGGTGCCGTCGGAGTAGCGGGACCACTGCTGCCCCGCGGTCGTGGCGCAGTTGTTCAGCTGCAGGGGGTTGTTGGCCGTGGCCGCGTTGTTCGCGTTCTCCAGGCAACCGCCCGCGTAGCCGGCGATCCGGCCGGTGACCACGGCGGCGTCGGCGCGGCCGGGACCGACCCCGGTGGCGAGGACCCCCACGAGCAGCGCGACCGCGCCGAGCGCTGCCACGACGGCCGCTCTGCGACGATGACGCCCCTGTCCGCCCACGATCCTGCTGTCCGCCATGACGCCCCCTCAGTTGGTCCCGCGACTGAGAGTCGCCCGTTCAGCGCAGTGAGTTAGCCGAAATCCCGTACACGGACGGGTGATCACCGGCGTGTCACGGTGGCGTCACGAGCAGGGAGAGGACCCGTCGATGCCCCGCCCGGTCGCCCTCGCCGCCGCCGCGGTCCCCCCGCTGCTGCTCGCGGCCCTGGGCTCGACCCACCCGACGATGCTCACGCCCGCGTCGGCGCCCTGGTGGCGGGACCTGCACGTGATCGGGCTCGGGCTCTTCCCGCTGCTCGCGCTCGGTCCGTGGGTCGTCGTGCGCGGCCGGAGCCGCCCGGTGGAGGCCGCCGTGGTCGTGCTCGGGCTGGTCTACGCCTGCTGCTACACCGCGCTCGACGTCCTCGCGGGGATCGGCGCCGGGCAGGAGACCGTCGTCGTCGGGCCCGGGCCGTGGGTGCCGGCGCTGTTCGGGATGGCGGACCGGCTGGCGCTCCCGGGGGTGTACGCCTACCTCGCGGCCGCGGTCGTCGGCGGAGTGACGGGCGTCGTCGTCGCCCGCGGAGTCGTCGCGCGGGCCGCCGCCGTCGTCGGGACCGTCCTCGTCGTGGGCGGCGCGTGGTCGTTCCTGACCAGCCACATCTACCCGCCGGTGGGGGTGGCGACGATGGTCGTGCTCGCCGTCGGGTGGACCACGCTCGCCGCGGCCGTCCCGCCGGGGGTCAGGTCGCCGCGGCCCCGCTCGCCGCTGCGGCGGCAGCCTGCTCCCACATGAGCAGGACGACGGCGAGCACGAACACGGCGAGCGGAGCCGGCATCCCCGGCAGCTGGGCCTCGGCGTCACCCCGCCACGTGCCGGTGCGGCGGATGCTGCCCAGGACCGCCGAGGAGTCGGGGCCCTGCACCCACTCCTGGTCGGACTTCCAGATCGAGCGGCGGCGGAAGTGGAACTCGCCCTCCGGGGTGGTCACCGACCAGTGCTTGCGCCCGATCCGCTCGGCGTGGGCGACCTCGGCGTCGCCGCTGGCCAGCGTGTAGCGGGTGCCGGTCCAGGTGGAGCGCACCTCGTAGGACGTGCCGTCGAGGGTGTACTCGACCCCGGAGCGCCAGCCCTTCTTCTCGAGCACCAGCAGCGGGGCACCGTCCTCGCGGACCTCCCACCGCGGGCGGAACGACGAGACCCGGTGCGCCTCCAGCATGGGCGGGATCGAACCAGGATCGGGCACGCGGGCTCAAGCCGGACGGACGCGGCCCACACCTCAGTCGGGTTCGGTGCCCTCGGGCCGCAGCCGGGCGGCGTCGATCTCGCGGTCGTGCAGCGGGAGGACCACCTCGGTGACGAGGTCGGTGACCTCCGCGAGCCGCGCGGAGAGCCGGCGGGACTCGTCCACGTCCCCGTCGAGCACGTCGGTGCGGCCGCGGAGCTCGTCCACGTCCGCCCGCAGCCGGCCGAGCTCCCGGTGGAGGTCGCCGACCTCGCCGCGCAGGACGCGGACGTCGCCGAGCAGGTGGTCGCGGTCGTCGCGCAGCACGGCCACGTCGCGCAGGAGGTCGACCCACTCCGGCACGAGCACCCGGCGCAGCGCGCCGCCGGCGGCCCGGACCGGCGCCGGGACCCGGCTCACGCGACGGCCCCGGTGCCGACGAGGCCCGCCCGGGCGCGCACCCGGCGCAGCTCGAGCTCCCCGTGCGGCGGCGGGGCCGACCGCGAGCCCGTGCCGTTCCGCGGCCGCCGCGAGACCCGGGCCGGTCGCGTCGGCGTCGACGACCGCGAAGCCGCCCCGGCGCAGCACCATCCCGAGCAGGCGCAGCACGTGGTCGCGGGCGGGCGCGTCGAGGCGGTCGAGCAGCCGGCCCACGAGCACCGCCCACGGGTGCTCCTCGGCGGCCAGCCGGGCGCCGGCGCGCACCACGGCCCGCAGGTCGCGCAGGTTCACCAGCCGGATCTCGGCGTCGTGGCCGGCGACGGTGCGGCGGGCCCGCTCGACGGCGGGCTCCGACCACTCGAGGCCCACCGCGCGTCCGAGACGCTCGGCGAGGTGGGCGGTGTCCGCGCCGGTGCCGCAGCCGAGGTCGAGGGCGGGCATCCCGGCGCGGTCGGCGAGCCGGCGGGCCCGCCCCGACGGCGCCGTCGGCGGGTCGAGGAGGGCCCAGTCCTCGCGGTCGGCGTGCACGCCGGGGAACCACAGGTCCAGGCGCCGCCGGGTGGCCGCCGGGGTGTCGAAGCGGAAGGCCGGGTCGGGCGTGCGCCAGTGCGGGCCGTAGTTCGCCTCGAGCGCGAGCGCGACGTCCGCCGGGGCGGGCATCGGACGGCCCTCGACGTGGACGGTCGAGCGCGGGAGGAGGTCGGCGCGACGGGCGGGGTGGCGGATGCAGAACAGCTGGTGCCAGTGCCCCGCGCGCAGGAAGCCGGCGAAGACGTCGACGTAGTGGTCGGAGGCCCCGTCGTGCTCGAAGTGCATCTGGACGTGGCCCGCCGAGTGCCGCAGCACGGCGAACCCGGCGCGGCGCAGCACGCGGCCGACCTCGTACCCCTCGCGCGCCACCTCGAACGGATCGGTGTGGGCGCTGAGGTAGCCGAGGTCGACGTCGTCGTCGTGCCCGAGGAGCCGACCCTCGCGGACGGCGCCGAGCAGCGTCCCGCCGGTGACGAACGGCTCCAGCCCCAGCTCGCGCTCGAGGACCGCGGTGACCTCCGCGGCGTGGTCGAGGAGGCGGGCCGTGACCCCGGGGTCGCTGTCCCCGAGCGCGCGACCGAGCCGGCCCCACTTGTTGACCACGAGGTCCCGGCCGGCGTCGTCGACCACCGCGAACCGGCCCTCGCCGCCCAGCCGGACCTCCTGCGCGGCGCCGGGCGGACCGCCCGGGTGCCGCAGCGCCACCGTGGCCCGGCCCCGCAGGTGCGGCTCGACCGCGGACGGCCAGGGGATGCGGGGCGCGCCGTCCGGACCGGTGCCGAGCTGCTCGAGGCGCACCGAGAAGAGGCGGCGCCCGTCGAGGAGCACGTCGACCGGTCCGTGCGCCGCGGCCGGGCCGGGGACGACGACGATCCCGGAGCGGTCGGCCGTCCGGACGTCCGGGGCCGCCTCCGCGGGGGTGACGCGCGTCTCCGGGTCCATGTGACGTCACGGTACGACCGTCCCGAGTTCGGCCCGCGTTCACCCCGGGCGCCGTCGTGACCCGCCCGACGCGGTGCTGGTGGGCCGGACGGGTTCTCCTACCCTGCTCGGAGCGGGACGGCGCGCTCCGCGACCCGCGAGCGCCGCCGATCGGGGAGAGGTGCGGAACGTGACGGACGTGCAGACGGTGAGGACGACGACCTCCGGGGCCGCCACCCCGCCCGGGCGCCTCGTCGTCCAGCGCGGGCTCTTCACCGGCCCGTCGACCGAGATCCCCGACGAGATGTACGTCGAGGTCATCGGCGGCCACGCCGAACGCCGGCGCCGCCACGTGCGGGTCGGGGCCTTCGGGCGGGTCAGCACGAACACCTACTTCGGCCGGTTCCCCGCCTCCTACTGGCAGCGCTGGACGACGGCGCGCTCGGTGCGCTTCGAGGGCCGGATCAGCGGCGCCGGGCGCGTGATGCTGCGCGCCTCGGACACCAACGGCGTGCCGCGCACCATCGCGGTCCACGACGCCCGCACCGAGAACGTGCGCCTCGAGGCCCGCCTGGACCGCTTCCTCGACGGCGGCGGGCTGTGGGTCGAGATCGTCACCGACGACGCCGAGCTGCTGCTGCACGACGCGCGCTGGACGGTCGAGGCGCCGGCGGTGCGGCGCCGCACCAGCATCGTCGTCTGCACCCACAACCGGGCCGACGACTGCGCCGCGACCCTCACCGCCCTCGCCGAGGACCGGGACGTGCTCGGCGTCGTCGACGAGGTCGTCGTCGTCGACCAGGGCACCGACCCCGTCGAGACCCGCCCCGCCTTCGACGAGGTGCGCGAGACGATGGGCGAGCAGCTGCGCTACCTGCGCCAGCCCAACCTCGGCGGCTCGGGCGGCTTCACCCGGGGCCTGCACGAGGTCGTCACCGCCGCCGGCGGGACGCCGCGCGACGCGCTGTTCATGGACGACGACGTCCGCTGCGAGCCCGAGGTCGTCGTCCGGCTGGCGGCGTTCGCGCAGTACACGACGCACCCGACGATCGTCGGCGCGCAGATGCTCAACCTGCTCCACCCGACCCAGGTCCTCGCCGGCGCCGAGTACGCCGTGCTCGAGGACCTGACCAACGGCCACGTCGCGCCCGGCGCGGTCGGCGAGTCGGACGTGACCGCCTACTTCCCCGACGGCACGAAGAACGTGCAGGACCGCCGGGTCGACGCGGGCTACACCGGCTGGTGGTCCTGCCTGATCCCCGTCGAGGTCGTCCGGGGGATGGGCTATCCGCTCCCGCTGTTCTTCCAGTGGGACGACGTCGAGTACTCCTACCGCGGCCGCGCCCACGGGTTCCCGACGGTGACGCTGCCCGGCGCCGGGCTCTGGCACGCCGACTTCCCGTGGAAGGACTGGGACGACTGGCACCGGTACTTCAACCTGCGCAACGCCATGATCACCTCGGCGCTGCACAGCGGGTTCCCGGTCCGCCACGTCGCGGCCACCCTCGGCGACCTGCTCTCGCGCTACCTCGTCTCGATGAACTACGGGCTGGCGGCGACGCTGATCCGCGCGGTCGAGGACTTCCTCGTCGGGCCGTCCGTGCTCGACGACGGCGGCGTCGCCGCGACCGCGCGGATCCGGGGCGAGCGGTCGGCGTACCCGGAGACGGTCATGCACACCGCGGACGCGGCCCCCGGGCTCGGCGCGAGCGACATGCCGATCGTGCGCGCCGGGGGCGAACCGACCCGGACCCGGCTCGTCATGGCGAAGCGGCTCGTCCAGCAGACCCTCGGGCGGGTGCCGCACCCGGTGGGCGCCGTCGGGGCGGGCGAGGCCCACTGGTGGCACGTGTCGCTGTTCGAGCGGGTCGCGGTCACCGACGCGGGCCAGGGCGGCGTGCGCGTGCGGCAGCGCGACCGGGAGGCGTTCAAGCGACTCGGGCGCGACGGCGCCCGGGTGCTGTGGCGCTTCGTGCGCGACGGCGACGCGGCGGCCGCGCGGTGGCGGGAGGCCGTGCCGGAGCTCACCGGCGCGGACAACTGGCGCCGGCTCTTCGGGATCGGCTGACCCCGCGTCACGGCCGGCGATGGCCGCCGGCTCCATGATCGTCGGGACGACGAGCCTGTGAGGCCTGGGCGTCCACCGTCTCGTCATCCCGGCGATCTTGGTCGGGCCGGCCGCCCTCACGGCCTCACCGACGGACGATCACCGTCCAGGGCCCGACGTCGCGGCGCACGAAGGCCGGCGAGTCGAAGAGCCGCTCCGGGAAGGCCACCGTCTCGAACGCGACGTTCGGGGAGGCCGGGAACACGTCGTGCACGATCGTCACGGTCAGCGTCCCGCCCGGGCCCCGGCCGAACAGGAAGGCCCGGGGTGCGGGCCAGACCGAGGTGTCGAGGGCGCGCAGCAGGTCGTCGGGGCCCGCCGCGTGGCTCCACGCCCGGACGGCGTCGTTGCGCCGCTCGTACTGCGCCAGCGGGTTCGCGTAGTGCGGCGTCGACTGCTGGAAGCCGTGGAAGGGCTCCGCGACGTAGAACTGGGTCGGGCCGCCGAGCACCACGACCTCGGACGCCGGCCGGCCCGAGAGCCCGTCGACCGTGGTCACGAGCTGGGGCGCCCACGAGTCGATCCGCGCGGGATCGAACGCACCCACCGCGGGCGCCCCGGTGCTCGGGTAGGGGTCGGAGTAGGCCTCCTTCACGGCGTCGTCGCCGGCGGAGAGCGCCCCCTGCGCGCAGGCGGCGAGGACGACGACGCCGAGCACCGCACCGAGGGCGCGCAGCGGCACGCCGGGCAGCGGCCAGCGTCGGCGGGCCAGGGCCAGCACCTCCACGGCGGTGAGCACGCCCGCGCACACCAGCACGAGCTCGACGATCGGCGCGAGCCGGAACGCCAGGCTCGTCTGCCCGACGAGCAGCAGCGGCAGCGTCAGCGCGAACCACGCGTAGACGAGGAGCGCCAGGACGGCGAGCGGCCGCGCGAGCCGCGGCCGCAGGGTCCACGCCAGCACGATCCCGACGGTCCCGACGAGGCACACGGCCCCGACCGACGACGGCTGGAGCATCGGGAACGTCCAGACCGCGCCGTCCTCGGGCAGGTAGCGCTGGGCGTCGCTGCGCGGCAGGCCCGCCGCGAGCGCCGCGACGGCGTACGGCCCCCAGACGACGAGCGCGAGCACCCCGCCGATGACGAGGACGAGCGCGGCCCGCCCGATCCGCGGGACGACGTGGCCGAGGGCCCGTCCCCGGGTCGGGACCAGCGCGGCCACGACGACGAAGGCCCCGAAGAACCCGGCGTGCAGCGAGTAGGTCATCGCCGCGACGCCGAGGTAGACCCCGCCCCCGACGAGGGCGGGCGTGCGGTGGCCGACGTCCTCGGCGCGCAGCGCGCGCCACAGGATCACCGCGACCGCGGGCATCGGGGCGACGAGGAGCCAGGCGTAGGGCTCGGCCGCCGAGACCCCGAGCCCGACGATCGCGGTGGCGGTCGCGACGAGGACGGCCCGGCCCGGCGACACGACGAGCCGCCACGCGGCGAACGCGGCCCAGGCGGCGACGGCGAGGGTCAGGATCGCCCAGAACTTGTAGAACTCCCACGCCGGGACGCCCGCGAGGTCCGCGGCCCGCCCGCCCAGCCAGAACCAGCCGGCCGGGTAGTACGACGGCAGGCCGAGGTAGTTCATGTCGGTCAGCGAGGTCGTGGCGGCGGCGCGGGCGAGCGCCTGCGTCCGGAAGCTCTGGTCGATCGAGATGCCGCCGAGGTAGTAGTGCGTGCCCTGCAGCAGCAGCCCGGGCCAGAGGGTGACCAGCGCGGCGAGCAGGCCCGGGACGGCGAGCGTGACCGCCGCCGACCCGGCCCGGCGGCCCGAGGCCGCGAGCGCCACCAGGACGGCGACGACGACCGCGCCCACGGTCGCGGCGACCGCGGTGGCCGCGTAGGTGGGGAACGGGATCCGCAGGCGGCTGATCGCGACCTGCAGGACGACGCAGACGACGGCCGCCACGACCAGGCCGCCCGCGGCGAGCAGCCGCGCGGGGGCCCGGCGGGGCTCCTCGGCGGCGAGCGCGGGCGGGGTGGGCGTCGTACGCGATCCGGCCGTGGACATCGGGGCGACCAGGTACTCCTTCGGGCGCGCTCGCGGGCGCCCGAGACTAGCGCGGGCCGGGCACCTCGGAGCCCGGCGACCACCGCGGGGTCGAGGCGGTAGACGGTCACGGTGCCGGCGCGGAAGACCGGGGTGAGGCCCGGGGAGCCCCGTCAGGTCCTCGAAGCCGCGGGGCACGGTCAGCCGGTCGGCCTGCGGCCAGGCGAACGGCGCGCCGCCGACGCCGATCGCGGGCGCCTGCGAGTCGACGTAGAGCCAGTCGACGTGGAGGTCGAGCAGGTCCCGGCGCACCACGGGGTCCGTCGGGTAGTCCCGGAACCCGCCCAGGAGCTGGTAGGTGTACGGCGCGGTCGCGCTGCCCAGCGTCGCGAGGTTGACCACCGGCAGCCCGTACTCGGTGTAGAGGATCGTCGAGCCGTCGTTCGCCGAGTTGAGGATGCGCTGACCCGGCCGCACCTGGCCGGCGAGCCACGCCGCCGCGGTCTCGTCGTCGGGGCCCACCCGGGTGAAGTCGGGGGTCGCGAACCGTGCCGCGACCGCGTTCTCGTTGATCCGGGCGTAGCCGTGGCCGGGCCCGGCGAGGTATCCCGCGACCAGGACCAGCAGCAGCGCGCCCGTCGTCCACGGCACCGCCGCGCGGCCGAGGCGCGGCAGGCGCCGGGCCACCCACCGCGCCGCGACCGCGAGCCCGAGCGCGCCGGCGGGGACGCCGAGCAGCGTCAGGTGCGACCACACGCGCGGCTCGGAGTTGTAGAAGAAGCCGGTGACCTCCCCCGCGGGGCCCTCGCCCGGCGCGACGAAGTAGGACAGCACGATCGCGAGCCACACGACGTACGCGGCGAGGAGCGGCGCACACTCGGCGCGCGACCAGCAGCACCAGCAGCCCGGCCAGGACCAGCGCCGCGGCGGCCACCTGGGCGCGGCTGCTGTCGGGGTCGAGGTACCCGCCGTAGGCGAACGTCAGGGCCTTCCCGACGGCGAGGGCGACGGGTCGGTGCGGCGTCTGCGAGTCGAACGACGTCGTCTTCGCCACGGCGCCGAGCCCGAGCGCGAGCGTCGGCACGGCGACCACGGCCGCGACGACGGCCGCGGGCAGGAAGGCGCGGACGAACCGGCGCAGGTCGCGCCGCCCGCGGCGCAGGACGTCCACGGCGAGGTAGGCGACGGCGGTGATGCCGATCGTCACGAGGGCGCTCGGGTGCACCGCGGCGGCACCGGCCGCGGCGACCCCGGCCCCCACCAGCACGGCGCGGGGCACCCGCCGCCAGGACACGAGCGGCCGCCAGGACCAGGGCGGCCAGCGTGAACGCCACGGCGTTGGGGAGGATGCCGCCGTCGTGCGCGAGCTGGACCCCCGGCCGGTAGATCGTCGCCGCGAGCGCGGCGGCCACCCCGCCCGCGCCCACGGCCGTGTCGACCGCGAACCCGCTCGCGCGCCCGACCGTCGCGGCCAGGACGGCGAGGGCGAGCGGCAGCCCCACGCCGACCAGGACGAGCGCGAGGGCGTTGACGGCCACGACGACGTTGCCGGTCAGCTGGGTCACGACGGCCGCGAGCAGGTGGAAGCCGGCCGGGTAGAACAGGGCGCCGCCGCCCGGTGAGGACGTCGGTCGGGGCGAGCTCCCAGGGCGCGCCGACGCCGGTCCGGGCGATGTAGGACGACAGCGCGAGGTGGAAGACCATGTCGTGCTCCTGCGGGTAGGTCCGCAGGGACCATCCCCACCCGCCGAGCCACGTCAGGACGCTGACCAGGACCGAGGCGGCCGTCGCCACGAGCCCGAGCACGAGGGCGCCGCTGCGGCGCACGCGCGGGCCGGGCCGGCTCGGACACCCGCCGGCGGCTGCGGACCACGAGCCGCGCCACCCCGACGGCCGCCAGGACGACCGAGGCGACCCCGAGGGCCACCACGCCGAAGCGGGCGCCGACGAGGCCGGTGACGAGCCCGGTCAGCGAGGCGACCGCCACCGACGACGGCGCCGCGAGCGCGACGACCCAGAAGGGCCGGCGGACGCCGAGCGCGACCAGGGCGCACCCGCCCGGGACCAGGGCGACGAGCAGCGCGGCGACGACCGCGACCGTGCCGAGGACCACGACGTCCTCCCCTCCCCGGAGCGCCCTGAGGCTAGCGACGGTCCCCTCCGACGCTGCGGAGGACACCGGCTAGCCCGCACGGACGCCCCGGACGGGTCCACCCGCGGCGGCGCTAGGGTCGCCTCGCCGGGGTGACCGGGCACGCACCGAGGCCGGCCCGGAGAGGGGGGCTCGACGTGACCGTCCCCGTGCGCCGCCGCGCCCTCGGCGCCCAGCTGGCGGTCCCCGTCTCCCTCGTCCTCGTGGCGGGCTCGGCCTACCTGCTCCTCATGGCCTCCGGCCGGGTGCTCCCCGGCTCCGGGTTCGCCGCCCTCACGTCGTTCTACCTGCTCTCCAACACGGTCGGCCGGGGCACGTTCGCCGTCCTGGAGCTCGAGCTCACCCGCAGCGTGCCCCGCAGCCGGGCCCGCGGCGAGAGCATCGTGGGCCCCGTCCGCGGCGTCGCCCGCGGCGGTCTCGCGCTCCTCGCGGTCGTGTGCGTGCTGCTGGTGGCCGCCGGACCCGCCGTCGCGCACGTGGTCGGCGGGTGGGACGAACTGCTCCTGCTCCTGGTCACCGCGCTCACGCTGGCCGCGTCCTCGCTGGTCCGCGGTCCGCTCGCCGGGGACCGGCGCTACGGGACGTTCGCGGCGACGCTGGCGGCGGAGTCGGCGGTCTACCTCGTCGGCGCCGCGGGCCTGCTCGTGGCGCGGGTCGACACCCTGGCCGCGTGGACCGGGGTGCTCGCGCTCGCCCCCCTCGTCGGGGCCCTCACCGCCCTGACGAGCCGCCACACCCGGGCCGCGGTGGGGCGCCTGCTCCGCCCGGACCGCGGGACCCCCGGCGTCCGGGTCGGGCTCCTCACGCTCGCGGCGGGATCGGCGCTCTACCTGTTCTCGCAGGCCGTGTGGAACCTCGGGCCGGTCCTCGCCACCGGCCGCACCGCCGACGGCGTCCTGGCCGCCGCCTTCGCGGCCTCCGCGGTGCTGCTCCGGGCCCCCGTGATGGCGTTCCCCGCGGTCCAGGCGCTCGTGCTCCCCCGCCTCGCGGCGGCGCACCACGAGGACGCGGAGCCGGCCGCTCCGCGCCGGTCGTCGACGGGGCTCGTCGCCGCGGCGGTCGTCGGGGTGGTCGTGTGGGTGGCGGGCAGCGTCCTCGTGGCGCCGCCGGTGATCCGCGCCTTCTTCGCGGTCACGGAGACCCCGACCCGGACGATCCTCGCCGCGCTCGCCCTCTCGGTGGCGGTCGGCCTCGTGGTGCAGGCGACCCAGACGCGGCTGCTGGCGGCGAGCCGCACCGTGCTGGTGTCGGTCTCGTGGGCGGTCGGCACCGTCGTGCTCGTCGTGCCGGCGCTCGTCGCGCCCGACGCGATCGTCGGGGCCGCCGCCGGCCAGCTGCTGGCCGCCGTCGTCGTGCTGGGGATCCAGGCGACCGCGCTGCGGGCCGGGGACCGCCGGTGAGCGACCGGCCGGCGCTC
The DNA here is from genome assembly GCA_963716955.1 of uncultured Actinomycetota bacterium. Classification (GTDB taxonomy): domain Bacteria; phylum Actinomycetota; class Actinomycetes; order Mycobacteriales; family Pseudonocardiaceae; genus Actinomycetospora. Next base: position 245,000 of record CAVQUY010000003.1, on the reverse strand, counting down.
GGCGTCGTCGTCCTCGCCTACGGCGACGAGCCCTGGCTCGCGGCGTGCGTGGCGTCGGTGCTCGCCTCGCGGACGTCGACGTCGAGCTCGTGGTCGTCGACAACGGCGCGACGGCCGGGGACCTGGCGCCGGTCGAGGACCGCGACGACGTCCGGGTCGTCCGCCCCGGGAGCAACACCGGGTTCGCCGGCGGGTGCGACCTCGGCGCGCGGTACGTCGGCGGCGAGTACCTGGCCCTGGTGAACTCGGACTGCCTGGTCGAGCCGGGGACCCTCGCCGCCCTCGCCGCCGAGGCCGCGGACCCGGGGGTCGGCCCGGTGATGGCCAGCATCCGGTTCGCCGACCGGCCCGAGGTGCTCAACAGCGCCGGCAACCCGGTCCACCTGCTCGGCACCTGCTGGGCCGGGGGCATCGAGGAGCCCGAGACGCGGACCGCGCCGTACGACGTCACCGCCGCCAGCGGCGCGTGCGTCCTGCTGCGCCGGACCCTGTGGGACCGGCTGGAGGGCTTCGACGAGGCCTACTTCGCCTACCTGGAGGACACCGAGCTCAGCCTGCGGTGCTGGCGTCTGGGCCTGGCCGCGCGGTGCGTCCCGACCGCGCGCGCCCTGCACCACTACGAGTTCTCCCGCAACCCCCGCAAGATGTACCTGCTGGAGCGCAACCGGCTCGTCCTGGTCGCGACGCTGTGGAGCGGGCGGGCGCTGATCCTGCTCGCCCCGCTGTTCCTCGCCCTCGAGGTGGCGCTGTTCCTCCTCGCCACGGCGCAGGGCTGGCGCCGCGAGAAGGTCGAGGGGTGGCGCTGGGTGCTGCGACCACCGTGACCACCTCCGGCGTCGCCGCCGCCTCCTGGCCGCGGAACGGCGGGTGCCCCAGCGGGAGTGGCTCGCGGTCCTGACCCCGGAGCTCGCCCCGCACGTCGTGGGGTCAGCGGCGGCCGCTCGGGCGGTCAACGTCGTCGTCGGCGGCTACTGGCGGCTCGTCCGGCGCCTCCTCTGAGGCCGGCGCCCCCTCGGCGCCGAGCCCGAGCCGGGTGCGCCACTCGACCTCCTCGAGCCGCAGCCGCAGCGCCCCGACCTCCTCGGCCAGCCGTCGCGACTGCTCCTCGAGCACACCGACCTCGATCGAGAGCTGCAGCGAGACCCCGAAGAGGATCAGCAGCGAGACCAGGAACAGCAGGTTGCTCGGCACCGCGATGCCGAGCAGGGCGGACGCGTGCGCGAGCGCGCCGGGGAAGACCGACAGGAGCACGGTCGCGCCGGCGACGAGGACCCAGAGGAAGGCGTACTTCTGGCGCAGCCGTCGGCGGCGGAGCAGTTCGAAGACCAGGACGAACGCGAGGACCGCCACGACGACGGTGACGATCGTGAGCCGGCCCATCTCAGATCGTCGTGGCCTCGACCGTCGACCCCGGCCGCACGATCGGGGCCCGGCGGGCGACGGCCAGCACGATCGCCGTGACGACCCGCAGCAGGTAGGCGACCGAGCGGACGGCGTTCTGGCTCGGGGCGCCCGTGGTGCGCTCGCGCATCGCGACGGGCACCTGGGCGATGCGCAGCCGGGCGCGGCTCGCGAGCACCAGGGCCTCGACCGTGTCGCCCAGGTACTCCTCCGGGAAGTCGAACGCGAACAGCGACAGCGCCTGCCCGTTGACCATGCGGAACCCCGACGTCGGGTCGGTCAGCGGGGTGCCCACCAGCCACGAGAGCGTGGCGGCCAGGAGCCGCATCGCCCACCGGCGGGGTCCGCGGACGACGTACTCCCCCACGCCCGCGAACCGGGCGCCGACCACGACGTCGGCGTGCTCGAGCGCGGCGCGCAGCCGGGCGATGTCGGCCGGGTCGTGCTGGCCGTCGGCGTCGACCTGCACGACGCAGTCGTAGCCCTCCTCGAAGGCGTACCGGTACGCGGCGCGCATCGCCCCGCCGATGCCGAGGTTGAACGGCAGCGACATCACGCGGGCCCCGGCGCCGCGCGCGACCTCGGCGGTGCGGTCGGTCGAGCCGTCGTCCACGACGAGCAGGTCGGCGCCGGGCTGGTGGTGGCGGACCTCGTCGACGACGCGCGCGATCGACCCGGCCTCGTTGAGGGCGGGCAGCACGACGAGCACGGGGGCGTGCCGCGCCCGGGTCGCGGGCGGGGCGGGCGCACCCGCGGTCACGCGCCCTCCCAGGTGGCGACGGTGACGAACTCGTTGTGGGGGAAGACGCGGCCGGCGGGGCGGGGGAACGGGAACGAGCGCTGCGCGTCGAGCCGCGCGCCGAGGTCCGCGACGACGCCCGCCAGGGCCGCGTCGTCGAGGAACTCGGTGTGGGTGGGGTCCGTCCGGAAGCCGCGCTGCTGGGGGCAGATCAGCACGAGGCGCGCGCCCGGGCGCAGGAAGCGCAGGTAGGGCCGCAGCAGGTCCGCGCCGGTGCCGGGCGGCAGGTGCTCGAGCAGGTGCGCGGCCAGCAGCCCGTCGAACGCGCCGGACAGCCTCTCGACCCGCTGCCTCGAGCTCGTCGACGGTGAGCGCCTGCAGGCCGCGGGTGCGGCAGGCCGCGACCGAGGTGGGGTTGTGGTCGACGCCGAGGCTGTCCGCCGAGAGCGACACGAGGTTGCGGCCGATGCCACAGCCGACGTCGAGCACCCGGCGCTCGCCGAGGAGCCGGCGCAGGTTGCGGCGGTAGGGCGCCTGGACGTCGAGGAAGCGCTTCCAGCCGGCCTGCTCGAGCCGGACGAGCCGGGCCGTGTAGGTGCGACTCTCGGTCCCGCCTGTGTCCAAGGCCACCTGGACGAGGGTAGTGAGGGGCATCCCGCGGACGAACGCGGCACCCCGGCGGGGTCACCCGATCGTACGTCCGCGCAGCTCAGGCCCGCGTCGTGACGTAGAGGCGGCCGTCCCAGCGGGACCCGGCGCTGGTGTCCGGGTCGGCGGCCACGACGCGGGCGCCGAGCGACTCGACCAGCGCGCGCACCTCGGGCTCCGGGGTGCCGTGCATCTCCATCCCGCGCCGCAGGAGCCGCGCCACCGGCACCGGGAGGGCGGCGAGCACCCGCCCGGCCACCGAGGCCGACGGCTGCGTCGGCATCTGGAACACCACGACCCCGCCGGGGCGCGCGACCCGCCAGAACTCCCGGACGTAGCCGTGCGCCAGCGCCGGCGGCATGTGCTGCAGCACCCGGCACGAGTAGACGAGGTCGACCGAGTCGGTCTCCACCGCGGACAGGTCGGTGCCGGTGACCTGCACGAACCGGCACGCCGCGTCGGGCACGATCTCGCGGGCCTTGTCGAGCATCGTCGGGGAGATGTCGCAGCCGAGGACCTCGCCGAACCCGGCGGTCGCGAGGCCGTGGGAGAGCCGCCCGGCGCCGCAGCCGAAGTCGAGGGCCCGCTCGCGCCCGACGTCGAGGCCCAGCTCGTCGAGGCGGGCCGTCACCGCGGCGATCTCGTCCACCCCGGTGGCCAGGAACTCCTCGGGGCTCCACCGCCCGCGCTTGCCCCGGTCGGTGAGGACGGCCCACATCGGGTCCTGGTCGCCGAGCCTGGTCCAGGTGCGGGAGACGTCGTCGAGGTGGCCGTCGGTGGTCACGAGCGCTCCTGGTGCCTGGGGTGGTGTGGGTGTCGCCGTCAGCCGGCGGCCTTGGTGAAGACCGCCTCGTAGGCGTCGAGCACGGCCTCGACGCTGAACGCCTCCGCCGCGGCCGCCCGGCCGGCGACCGGGTCGGGCGGGGCGTCGCGCAGCCGGGCCAGCCCGTCGCGCAGCGCCGCCACGTCGGCCGCGGGGACGATCCTGCCGAACCCGGTGCGCGCCACCGGGAGCCGGACCCCCGGCAGGTCGCTCACCAGCGCCGGGACCCCCGCGAGCATCCCGACGACCTGCACGATCCCGAACGCCTCGAAGGCGTTCACCGAGGGCAGGGCGAAGGCGTCGATGGAGGCGTAGAACTCCGCGAGCCGATCGTCGGGGACGAAGCCCAGCAGCTGGATGCGGTCGTCGTCGCCCGCGTGGGCCCGCACCCGCGCGACGACGCTCCCGCCGGCGACGGACTCGTGCTCGCCGCCGATCAGGAGGCGGGCGTCGGGGTCGTCGAGGGCCAGGAACGCGTCGACGAGGTGCTCGACGCCCTTCTCCTCGACGATCCGCCCGAGGAACCCGACGTGGAAGCCGGGGCCGCGCCGGTAGGTCGGCTCCGCGGCGCGGACCGGGAGGCACGGCGGCGGGATCGCGACCATGTTCGGCGCGATCACCGGCCACAGGCGGCTGCCGCGCGCGTAGTCCTCGGTGGACACCACGGTCGCGGCGGAGCGGCGCAGCCCGGCCCGGCTGGACCGGTCGACGGCCTCGCGCTGGGCCACGTTGATCATCCCGGGCGGGAGGCTCACGTCGCAGTGGTAGGTGGAGACGACCGGGACGGGCGCGAGCCAGGTGAGCAGGCCGGCCTCGACGAGCGGCAGGTGCAGGTTCGCGACCCGCGAGCGCCGCATCTCGCGCAGCGCCAGGCGGGTGAGGTTGACCCCGATCGTGCCCTTGCCGACCTTGGCGAGCACCGGGGCGCGGACGACCCGGACGCCGTTGATCGTCTCGTGCGTCGGCAGCGACGGCTCGTGCTTGCTCGCGACCACGCACACCCGCCACCCGCGGGCGGCGAGACCCTCGGCGACGTCGCGGGCGACGTTGGTCAGGCCCGACACGTAGGGGGAGTAGTAGGTGAGGACGATGACGAGGTCGTTCACGACGAGCGGGTCCCTGCGAGCGATGGCCGCGCCTCCCGTGCTCGTCGGTGGACGACCGTGACCGGTCGCGCTCGTCGAGGAACCACGGTATCCCGTGACGGGACCGATCGAGTCACGCCGGGCAACGACCCGCGGGACAGACGGGGACGATCCAGACCCCGCCGGTGGACCGCCCCGGACCGCCGCCCACCGCGCGTGCCCAGCGCAGGGCCGCGTCGGGGTCCGGCACCGACGCGGGCACGACGACGATCGCGCTCACCTGCCGCGCCGCGAGGTCGGCCCGCGCGGCCGCCACGTCCCCGCGCCCGCCGTCGGCGACCCCGCGCTGGAAGGCGCCGACCTCCCCCTCGTAGAGCACCGGGGTGGTCGGGCTCCCGCCGATGAAGTAGCCGCCGGTCTGGCGGAAGGAGAACCCGGCGAGCGCCTGCCAGCGCAGCGGGTCCCCGCCGCCCTGCCAGACCTGCGAGGGCCGCGGCACCATCTCGACGATCGGCGGGCCCCCGTCGGGCGCCGCGGGCCCGAGGCCGGGCGCCCCGGCCGTGAAGAACGGGGGCGCGTCGGCCACCGTCGTGAGCTGGTCGTCGACCGGCACCCAGGTCACCGCGGCGGCGAGGACGGCCCCGACGGCGACCGCCCGCCCGATCCGGCGCCGCCGCGTCCCGTCGCCCCGGGCCGGGTGAGGTGCTCGAGGGCCAGCGCCCAGACCGCGACCACGCCGAGCGCCACGAACGGCGCCAGCCGGCCCGCCTCCGCCTGCCCGACCAGCGGGAGGTCCACCAGGGCCCGCCACGGCAGCGGGACGCCGGTGTCGCGACCGAGCACCGCGACCGAGGTGCCGAGCGAGGCCACCCCGAGCAGCACGGTGACGACGGCCGTGAGGACCACCGGCGCGCGAGCGCACCAGCACCACCGCGGCGAGGAACACCGCGAGCATCGCCACGCCCAGGTAGGAGCCCTGCTCCCCCGGGTAGGCGCGCAGCCCGGCGGCGAGCGCATCGGTGCCCGGGCGGATCGCGGTGAGCGGGGAGGGCACGACGAGGTTGGCGGCGTCGGCGCCCATCGTGGCCGCGTCGCGGATCGGGCCCCGCGGGCGGCTGGGGCCGCGCAGCAGCACCCACGCCGGCCAGGCGCACAGCACGGCGACCACCACGCCCGCCGCCGCCAGCGAACGGGCGAGCGCGGGCAGGCGCCGCCACGCCGTGCGGGGCGCCGACACCGCCAGCACCACGGCGACGACGACGAGCGCGACCGCCCCGAGCGCGACCGTCTGCGTGTAGAGCCCGACCTGCACCGCGAACGCGAGCCCGAGCAGCGCCCCGTCGCGCCACGGCCGCGCCGTCGGTCGCCCGTCGGGGACCCGTCCCGCCAGCACCCGCACCGACGCCCACAGCACGGCCGGCGGGAGCACCGACCACACCAGGTTGACGTGGCCGACCCACGCGTGGGCGATCACGAACGGCGAGAACCCGTAGACGAGCCCGGCGAGCGCCCGGATCCACCGCGGCCCGACGAGGACCGCGAGCGCCCGGTACGCGGCGTACGCCGAGACGGCGGGCCCGAGGATCATCGCGACGTCGTCGGCGACGACGGGCCCCGCGGTCGCGGTCACGGGCGCGAGCAGCACGCCGAGCACCGGCACGCCGGTGTTCCACATGCCGTTGACGCCGACGGGGGCGTTCTGCGCGGTGGAGGTCAGCGGGTCCAGGCCGTGGCCGAGCGCGTAGGAGGTCCAGCCCAGCCACCAGGTGAACAGCGACGAGTCCGAGGACACCCAGCCGGTGGCGCGACCGGCGAGGTCGCCGAGCACCCGGTGGTAGAGCAGGCCCGCGGCGACCAGGTACGCGACGACGACGCCCAGTTCGGCCGCGACCCGGCGCCCGCGCGGCGGACGCGGCGGGGCGGTGTCGTCGACGGCGGGCGGGCGCGACGTCGTCGTGGTCGTCAGGCGGGCCTCCTCCACCGGATCCGGGCGGCGACCGCGCGCCCCGGGTCGAACCTAACGACCTGCGCACGACGCGGCCCCTCCTCGGCCCGCTTCACGGGTCCCGCGCCGGGCGGTTGTTAGCGTCACCGTCCGGCGGGCACGGCGGACGAGAAGGAGCACGGCGTGGGGGAAGGCACCGAGCGCGGTGTCGAGCCGTCCGAGGCCGCCGACGCCGGGCCCGCGACCGGCCCGGGCCTGCTCCTGCGCCGCCTGGTGCCCGTCCGTCCCCGCACCGGGGAAGCCGGCTCGGGGGAGACCGGCACCGAGACCGCCGACCCCGGCACCGCCGCTCCGGCCCCGGACACCAACGGCCACGCCCCGGACGGGACCGAGGACCTCGCCCGCGCGGCCGGCACCACCGACGTCTTCACCCCCGACGACGGCCCGGACCGCTGGGGTCCCGACGACTGGGGACTCGACGGCCTGCTCGTCGCGCGGGTCGTCGCGGTGGCGTCCGCGCTCGTGGCGGTGGTGTGCGGGGTGCTGCTGCCGTTCGCGCCGGTCGTCCAGAACGCCCCGGAGATCCGCTGGCCGCTGGACGTGACCCGCCCCGAGCCGACGATGCTCATGCTCACCGCGTACGCCCCGGAGTCGTTCTCCGTGCGGTTCAGCTGCCGCGCGGCCCGCGCGGCGGGCGCCACCCCGGACGGCTACCTCCTGACGACGATGTCGCCGACCTCGGTCGACTTCGACGACAAGGCGCTCTCGGTGCGGGTCCGCGCCGACGAGGTCACGGTGCGCAGCGCCGGGCAGGACATCGTCGCCGAGCGGCTCCCCGCCGGGGACTGCTCGTACGACGTCGCCGGCGACGCGGCCCGGGTGACGGTCAGCCGCGACGGCCACCCGCTCGGGCAGCTCGCGCCGCGGATGGGGGAGCCCGACCCGGACGAGATCAAGAACATCCCGCCGAACTCGCAGCCCGCCGCCAAGCCGATCAGCGCGCTGCCCGACGTCGACGCGCTGTCCACCTCGCTGCGCGCGCTGCCGGGCGCCACCCCGGCCGACCTCGCGGTCGTCGTGCACCCCGACGACCGCTACGCGAGCTCGCCGAGCGCCTTCAAGTCGGGCCTGATCACCGCGACCGTGCTGGCCGTCGTGCTCGGCGGGCTGGCCACGACCGTCGCCATCTGGCTCGGCCGGCGCCGCACCCGCTGGCGGGAGGCCGCGGCCGGCACCGGGGCGACGGACGCGGCCGACCCGCCGGACCGGGCCCGGACGGAGCCGCGCTGGGCGCCTCCGCCGTGGGCCCCGGCGTGGTGGGCGCGGATCGACGCGAAGCTCCTGGCCGGGCTGGGCCGCTGGCGACCGCGGCTGGTCGACCCCGTCGTCGTCGTCGCCCTGCTCTCCTGGCTCTACCTGGCGCCGCTGACCGACGACGACGGCTACTACGCCGCGATGGCGGCCGACGTCCCGTTCGCGGGCTACGTGCCGAACTACTACCAGCTCTACAACCAGGGCTTCACGCCGTTCGCCTGGCCCTACTACCTGCTCTCGTGGTGGGAGCAGCAGGCCGGGAGCTCGCCGGTCGCGCTGCGGGTGCCGTCGGTGGTGCTGGGGATCGTCACCTGGTTCGCGGTCCGGGTGTTCGTGGCGCGCTGCCCGGGCGTGACTCACCCGTGGCGCGAGCACCGGTGGCTGGCCTTCGCGAGCCGGGGCGTGCTCGGGGTCGCGTTCCTCGCGTGGTGGCTGCCCTACGACGTCGGCACCCGCCCCGAGCCCTACACCGCCGTGTTCGCCGCCCTGGCCCTCGCCGTCGTCGCCGAGGGCGTCGAGCGCGAGCGGATGGACCTGCTGGCCCTCGCCGTCGGGCTCGGCGGGATCGGCCTGATGACCGCGCCGACCGGGTTCATCTGCCTCGCCCCGCTGCTGGCGGCCGGACCGACCGCGTGGCGGGTGATCCGAGCGCGGTCGTCGCACTGGTGGGAGGTCCCGCCGCGCTGCCTCGTCGTGATCGCTCCCGGCGCGCTCGGCGCCGTCGCCGGGTTCGCCGACGGCACCTACGGAGACTTCGTCCGCTCCCAGCAGATCTTCGCGCCGATCCAGCGGGCGGACACCTGGTACCTCGAGTTCAACCGGTACGCCAGCCTGCTCGACGAGACGTCGCGCTTCGGGACCTACGCCAAGCGCACGGCGGTGCTGCTCTGTCTGCTCGGGCTGGTGTGGTTCCTCGTCACCGCGGTGATCGCCCGGGTGCGGGACCTGCCGGTGCCGCGCCGGCTGATGCTCTCGGGCTGGACGACGGTGCTGGCGTTCGTCCTGCTGCTGCCGACCCCGAGCAAGCCCTCGCACCACTTCGGGGCCATCGCCGGCGTGGGCGCGGCGTTCCTGGCGCTGATCCTCGTCGCGGGCCCGGGCCTGGTGCGGGCCGCGGTGGCGACCCGCGACGGGAAGGTGCCGGTCCCGGCGGTGCTCGCGTCGGCGGTCGCGGCGGTGGCGGTGATCGCGCTGGCCGGCCACGGCCGCAACCGCTGGGGCTTCATGTGGGGCCTCGGCATTCCGTCCTGGCTCGACTACCCCTCGGTGAAGGGCTTCTACTTCGACCAGCCGCAGTGGTGGGCGCTCGTGCTCGTGGTGCTCGCCCTCGGCGTCCTGCTGGTGACGACGTGGCGCGGCCGCGGCTGGCGGCCGTGGTCGCTCATGCTGGCGATCCCCCTGCTGTGCACGGTGGCGCTGGCGGCGACCACCGGGCGCATGATCGCGGACTTCGCCCTCTCCGCCGCGCACACCCAGGCGACGTACTCGCCGGCCGGCGACGCCTGGCAGGACCCGGGGGCCACCCGGTGCGGCGCCGAGCGCGCGATCGACGTCCTCACCCCGCAGCAGACGGCCCTGCTGCCGCTGCGCCCCGTCCCCGCGGCCGACGACGAGCCGTCGGACCAGGCGTTCCCGCGCGACGCCGTGCTCCCCGCCAGTCCCCCGCCCTCGACCCTCCCGCGGGGCCTGCCGGTCTGGGGCAGCTTCCGCGCGCCGTCGCCGGGGCGGTCCCCCGACGCGCGGACCGGCACCTTCACCACCGGCTGGTTCCGGCTGCCCGCGGGCCCGACGCAGGACGTGGCCCTCACGACGGAGGTCTCGGGCCGGCTCGGGGAGGGCAACTCGCTGCGCCTGGAGTACGGGCGCGCCGTGCCGGGGGCGCCCGACGCCGCGGCCCCCGCCGCCGGGACACCCGCCGTCGAGCCGCTCGGCTCGAGCACGGTCCGCGAGACCTCCGACGGCACCGACTGGCGCAGCGTCGACATGACGAAGTCGCAGGTCCTGCCGCCCGACGCGACCCTCGTGCGCCTCGTCGCCACCGACACCACCACCGACGTCGGCGGCTGGCTGGCGTTCACCGCGCCGCTGGCCCAGCGCTGGGCGCCGATGACCAGCGTGCTCCCGCGCGACGGGACCTTCACCGTCGCCTGGGAGAACTCCTTCCTCTTCCCGTGCATCCACCAGCCGATCCAGAGCGGCGGCGTCACCCAGACCATGGACGGCTTCCTCGGCTTCGGGGAGAACAGCGGGTCCGCCCTCGCCGACTTCACCGCGAAGCCCGAGAACGGCGGCATCGTCGGGAACGCCTACCGCGAGGCCGACGTCACGACGCTGCGCACGCGCCTGCACGACTTCCCCGACGTGGACGACGACGTGGTGCTCATGCTGTTCGAGCAGCCCTACCCGAGCGGGGCGTACACGACGGTGCCGGGCGCGCGGACGGTGTCGGGGGCGAAGCCATAGGTGCGCTTCGCGCTCGTGAGCACTACTCCGGCCTATGGCACGCGACACAGTGCTCACGAGCGCGGAGCGCACCTCAGGACGAACACCGACGACTCGCCGGTCCCGGGACGCAGCAGCATCCGCCCGGCGAGGAACTGCACGAACGCGGGGACGGCGTAGCGGGCCGCGTCGAGGAGCTTCGGCAGCCGCGAGTACGGCACGTCCCAGAGCCCGTCGGTGCCCTCCCGCTCGACGGTGAACCCGTGCTCGCGCAGGAACGCGGCCCACTCGGCGTGCGGCTTGAGGTTGATGTGGGTGGGGTCGGCGAACCCCATCCAGGCGTCCCCGGCCAGGCGGCGACCGCGTCCCGCCGGGTCGGGCATGACGACGAGCGCCTGCCCGCCGGGGCGCAGGACCCGCCGCCACGTGGCCAGGACCTCGGCGGCCGTGGCGTCGTCGAGGTGCTCGAGGACGTGGATCGCGGTCAGCGCGCCGAAGCCCGCCGTCGGCAGCTCGTCGACCGACGTGCTCACGGTGGCGCCGGGAGCGTTCTGCCGGGCCGTCCGCGCGCTCCACTCCGAGAGCTCGAAGCCCGCGGCCGGGCCCAGCGCGGAGAGCCGGCGCACGAGGTGCCCGGTGCCGCAGCCGAAGTCGAGGTAGGGCCCGCCGTCGGTGTAGCGCGCGACGAGGCGGGTGTAGAGCCGCAGCGCCGGCCGGTCACCCGCCTGCCCGTTGCCCGCGTAGTACTCGGCGTCGTAGTGCTCCGGAGTGCCCTCGTGGCTGCCGGGTGCCTGTTCCGCGCTCACGTCTGCACCGTCCCGTCGTCGGTCCCCGGGGCCGGCTCCGGCCCGCGTCTCGGGCGTCAGGACGAGCAGCAGGGCGCTGAGCACCGCGCCGACCGCCGACCCGGCCCCGAACGCCACCTCACCCGCCACCACCACGCCCGGCACCAGCGCGAACGTCACGCCCGCGACGACGAGCCCGAGGAGCCAGCTCGCCGCGACGTCGACGTGGCGCCCGCGGGCGACGTGCACCTGGGTCACGACGACGAGCCCGACGTGCGCGAGCACCCCGGCGATGATCACGGCCAGCTGCACGCCGGGGATCCGGTACTCCGACCCGAACACCAGCCGCACGATCGACGGCCCGAGCCACCACGCCAGCGGGACCCCCACGACCGCGAGCCCGACGAGGCCGGCGGCGCCCTTCGCGAGCAGGCGCAGCACCTCGCGGCGCCGGCCGGCCCGGAGCAGCCGGGTCAGGGTCGGCACCACCGCGGACTGCAGCGGCACGACCATCGACAGCGGCGCCTTGGCGAGGGTGAAGGCGGCGACGAACACCCCGGCCGCGGCCTGCGCGGTGCCGTTCGCCAGCGCGACGACGACCACCGGCAGCCCGTTGAGCAGCAGCTGCGCGCACACCGAGCCGACGAGCAGCGGCAGCGCGGTCCCGGCGAGCGCGCGGGTGCCGTGGCGGGCGGGATCGGGCGCGGTGGCGGAGACCTCGTGCTCGGCGCGGCGCCACGCGCCCGGGAGCAGCGGGAGGTGGGCCAGCGCGATCGCCGCGACGAGGGCCCAGCAGAAGTACGACGCCTGCTTCCCGCCCGCGACGAGCAGCACGACGGCGCACCCGAGGCGCAGGAGGGCGTCGAGCACCATGACGGCCCCGTGGCGCACCAGGCGGTCGGTGCCGATGAGCACCCCGCGCAGCAGGAACTGGCCGGCCGAGACCAGGCACAGCGCGACGAGCGCGCCGAAGGCCCAGGGGTCGGCGTCGAGCGACCGCGAGGCCAGCGGGTAGGCCGCGAGCAGGACGACGAGCGCGAGCCCGGCGAGGACGGCCGCGGTGGCCGCCCCGGCGCGGAGCACCTGCCGTCGGGACTCGCGCATCGACAGCCGCCGGGCGAGCTCCTGCTCGAGCGGCAGGAACGGGCCGAAGCCCAGGACGAGGGCGAGCGCCCAGAAGGCGCCGAAGGTCGCGTACTCGGCGGGGGTCAGCGCCCGGGCCACGACCGCCAGGTAGACGTTGACCAGCAGTCCCGAGACGACGACGCCGATCCCGGCCGACCCGACCAGGCGCCGTGCACCCGGTCCCCCGCGCGGTCGGGAGGCGGGCGAGGGGCCGGTGGGATCGGTGGTGGCACTGATGCGACGACGATAGCGATCCGCCACGCCGGGGCGTCGCTCGCCTACACGCCGGAATTGGTGCACCATCCCGGTGAAAGACCGAGTCACTCCCTGGTGTGACCTACCCGGTGTGAAGGTACGGTGACGCTGTGCCGTAGGAAAGATCGTCGGCGTCCTCGTCGGGATCCTCGTCATCTTCTGGATCATCAGCTCCCCGGCGACGGCGGCGGCGACGGTGAACACCATCCTCGCCGACCTCGCGGCGGCCGGGAACTCGGTGATCCTCTTCTTCCGCAACGTCTTCGTCGACGGCCGCTAGAGCGTCGCGGACGGCGCGGTCGGCGGAGGCGGCGTCGTCGGGGGCTCCTCGCGCCCGGGCAGGTGCACGTCGGTGATGACGATGTTCATCTCGGTGACGCGCACGCCCGCGATCTGCTCCACCGCCTCGGGCACGTGCCGGCGCAGCGCGCGCGTCAGCTCCCGCGCGCCCACGCCGTACTCGATCTCGACGTCGAGCCCGATCGCCGCGGTGTCCTTGTCCAGCTCGACCCGCACGCCGCCGACGTTCTCGGTGTTGCCGGTGAGGGTCTGGCGCACCGCGCCGACGGCCCGGGAGCCCGCCGCGCCGAGCATCACGACGCCCGGGATGTCGCGGGCGGCGTAGGCCACGACCTTCTGGACGACGGCCGGCAGGACCTCGGTGGTGCCCGACACCTCGGGGCTCCCCAGCGGGGACGTGGGCGTGGGCGGGACGGGGGGCGTCGGGGTGGTCATGCCTCCCGGGTACCCGCTGGCGGGCCCCCGACCCCGGGCGCCCTCAGCAGACCGCGTTCGGTCCCGGCAGCGTGAGGTCGGTGAGGTAGCGGTTCACCTGGTCGTCCACGCACGCGACGCCCTGGCCGTACACCGTGTGCCCGTCGCCGCGGTGGGTCAGCAGCGCCGAGCCGGGCAGGCGCCCGACCAGGGCCACGCTGTTCTGGTAGGGCGTCGCCGGGTCGTTCGTGGTGCCGATGACGAGGGACGGGGCCAGCCCCTTCCCGGTCGGCGGCGTCAGCGGGTCCGGCGGCACGGGCCAGTCGGCGCAGGTCAGGCCGCTGACCAGGACGTTGCCGCTGAAGTGCGGGGCCCGCACCTCGGCGGTCCGCGACTGCGCGAGGACGTCCTGGGGGTCGCGCGGCCAGGAGCTGTCGAGGCAGGTGACGGCGTTGTAGGTGTCGGAGTCCGAGCCCTCGAAGTACTTCGCCGCGAGCCGCCGGAACGGCCCGCCGTCGCCGCCGTCCGCCGCCTTGAGCGCCTGGGCGAGCACCGGCCAGTTGCCCTTGGAGTAGAGCGGGAGCACGACGCCGAGCTCGAGCAGCCCGGCCGAGAGCGGCGTCGTGCCCGCGACCGGCAACGGCGCGGCCTTCACGCGGGCACGGACGCGGTCGAGCATCGCGATCGCGTCGGGGCCGGCCGGGCAGTCCGCCCGGGACGGCGCAGTCGGCGGCGAACTGGTGCAGCGAGTTCTCGAAGCTCTCGGCCTGGCTGGGGTCGAGGCCGGGCAGGGTCACGTCGACGACGCCGTCGAGGACCATCGCCCGGACGCGCTGCGGGAAGAGCTCGCCGTAGATCTGGCCGATCGAGGTGCCGTAGGAGTAGCCGAGGTAGGTGATCTGCTGCTGGCCCAGCGCGGTGCGCAGCGAGTCCATGTCCCGGGCGACGTCGCGGGTGCCGAGGTGGGGCAGCAGCTGGCGGTAGGCGTCGCCGCAGGACCGGTCGTAGCGCTCGACGGCCTGCGCCGTGGACGCCTCGCCCGCGGCGTTCCCGGGGTCGGGGTCGCCGTAGTAGGGGGTGTCCGGGCCGACCGGGCACGCCAGCGCGCTGCTGCGCCCGACACCGCGCGGGTCGAACCCGATGACGTCGAAGCGGTCCGCGACGGCGGCCGGGACCTGCCCGCTCTCCACCGTCTCGATCCCGGACCCGCCGGGGCCGCCCGGGTTGACCAGCAGCACCCCGATCTTGTGCGCCTGGTCCTTCGCGGGCTGGCGGACGATCCCGATGCCGATCGTCGGCCCGGTCGGGGCGGCGTAGTCGACCGGCACGGTGACCGTGGCGCACTCGAACGCGCCGTCGCACGGCACGAACGACGCCGGGCCGCCGAGGGGGCTCGGCGGGGTGGCCGGGTTCGTGGTGGTGCTCGCCGGGGCGGCGGTCTGCAGGGCGGGCAGGCCCGCGCCGCCGGCGCAGCCGGTGAGCAGCAGCGCGCCCGCCGCCAGGGCGGCCACCGCCGTCGTCGTGCGCCCGATCCGCCGTCGGCGCGGCACCCGTCCCACCGTGCGTTGCTCCATCCCGCCGCTCCCGCCCCGCCGTCTGCTCGACATGACCTGCGCGCCCGATCCGCCGGGGCGTCCTCCGGCATCTTGCCGTCCCCGCACCGGTCGGGCGGCGACCCCTTCTACCCGCGGTCCCGGATGGCTACCGTCGGCCCATGGACGAGCCCGATCTCGTGCTGGTGCCGGCACTCGTGGGGCTCCCGGCCGCCCAGGCGCACGAGATGGCGATCTCCGCCCGCGTGGTGGCCGTCGACCCGGACCCGGACACGCCCCCGACGGTGAGCGGCACCGTCACCGCCCAGCAGCCGCTGGCCGGCATCCGGGTGCCCGCGGGGGACCCGGTGACGATCTGGGTGGAGCCGGACGACGACGGCGGCGGCAACATGCCCCGGGTGGCCCCGGACCTGCCGCTCGACGGGGCCGGCGCGCGCGCCTAGCGGCCTCCGGCACCTGGTCGGGTCGCCCGGCCCCGGACCGGGCACCCCGCCCCATGAGGATCGGCTACAAGCTCATCGCCGAGGCGCTACGGGCCCGCCGAGATGGTCCGCCAGTGCGTGCTCGCCGAACAGGCGGGCTTCGACTTCGTCGAGATCTCCGACCACTTCCACCCGTGGGTCTCCGAGCAGCAGCACTCCGGCTTCGCCTGGTCGATGCTGGCCGCGATGGCGGCGAAGACCGAGCGCATCGAGCTCGCGACCGGCGTGACCTGCCCGTTCATCCGCTACCACCCGGCGGTCATCGCGCAGGCCGCCGCGACGACGCAGATCCTCGCCGAGGGCCGCTTCACGCTCGGGGTCGGCTCCGGCGAGCGGCTCAACGAGCACGTGGTCGGGCAGGGCTGGCCCGCGGTGCACGTCCGGCACGAGATGTTCCGGGAGTCCCTGGAGATCATCCGGCTGCTGTGGCAGGGGGGCTACCAGAGCTACGAGGGCAAGCACCTGACGCTCGAGGACGCCCGCGTCTTCGACCTCCCCGAGACGCTGCCGAAGATCGTCGTGGCCGCCGGCGGGCCCCGGGCCGCCGCGATCGCCGCCGAGCTCGGCGACGGCCTGTTCACCACCGAGCCGCGGCAGGACCTCGTCGAGACCTACGAGAAGGGCGGCGGGGACGGGCCGCGCTACGCCGAGGTCCCGCTGGCCTACGCCGCCACCGAGCAGGAGGCCGCGCAGAGCGCCCGCGACCTGTTCCGCTTCGGCCTCACCGGCTGGAAGGTCCAGGCCGAGCTGCCCAACCCGGTGAACTTCGACGCCGCCACCTCGTGGGTCACCCCCGAGCACATGACGGAGGCCTTCGGCTGCGGGCCGGACACCGAGCGGCACCTCGCGATGACCCGGCCGTTCGTCGACGCGGGGTACGACCACCTGGCGCTGATCAACGCCGGGCCCGACGTCGACGGCTTCTTCGAGCACGCGTCGAACGAGCTCATCGGCGCGTTGCGCGCGCTGTAGGGCAGGGCGGGGGGGCCGGGCCGGTCCCCTCCCCCCGGGGGGACCGGCCCGGCAAACCGGGCGGTCTGCCCGTGAGGAGTCTGCCGTGCGGATGCCGCCGTGTGGCAGGTGTGAGCGGTCAAATCCGCCCGGCGGTCCGCTGTCCGCGACGAGCGTCCGGCCGACCCCCGATCGGCCTCGTGCGGGGGCGTCCGTCCGGTCGTGTGAGACCACCCGGGTGACGTAGGCGTGGCGCCGTCCCCCAGACGCCGGTCTCACCGGTCACCCCCGTAACCTGGGCCGCGATGGCGACGCGGAGGGGGAGGACCACCGGATGACCGTGGTCTCCCCGCACACCGGCCCGGGCGAGGGCGGCCCTCCGGGCCCGGACGGTGCGGCGAACCCGGCCGGCGCGGCAGGCCGCGCGGTGGCGGGCGAGGCCCGCCGTCGTCGCACGTTCGCCGTCATCTCCCACCCGGACGCGGGCAAGTCGACGCTCACCGAGGCGCTGGCCCTGCACGCCGAGGTGATCTCCGCGGCGGGCGCGGTGCACGGCAAGGGCGGGCGCCGCGGCGTCACGTCCGACTGGATGGACATGGAGCGCGAGCGCGGCATCTCGGTGACCTCCGCGGTGCTGCAGTTCGCCTACCGCGACCACGTGATCAACCTGCTCGACACCCCCGGCCACGGCGACTTCTCCGAGGACACCTACCGCGTCCTCGCCGCCGTCGACGCCGCGGTGATGCTGCTCGACGCCGCCCGCGGTCTCGAGCCGCAGACCCTCAAGCTCTTCGACGTGTGCCGGGCCCGCGGGGTCCCGGTGCTGACCTTCGTCAACAAGTGGGACCGGCCGGGCCGCGAGCCGCTGGAGCTCGTCGACGAGGTCGAGCAGCGGATCGGGCTGCGTCCGATGCCGATCACGTGGCCGGTCGGGATCGCCGGGGACTTCCACGGCCTCGTCGAGCGCGCCGACGGCACCATGCGCCGGTTCACCCGCACCGCGCACGGGGCCTCGAAGGCCACCGAGGAGGTCCTCGACCGCCGACCGGGCCGCCGCCGAGGAGGGCGTGGACTGGGAGCGCGCCACCGAGGAGCTGGAGCTGCTCGGCGAGATCGGGGCGGACTTCGAGCCCGAGGCCTTCCACGCGGGCACCGCGACCCCGGTCATGTTCGGCGCGGCGCTGTCCAACATCGGCGTGGCCCGCCTGCTCGACGCCCTGGTCGAGCTCGCGCCGCCGCCCTCGCCCCGCCCGTCGGCCACCGGGGACCAGCGCCCGCTCGCCGCGCCCTTCTCCGGGCTGGTCTTCAAGGTCCAGGCCTCGATGGACAAGTCGCACCGCGACCGCGTCGCGTTCGTCCGGGTCTGCTCGGGACGCTTCGAGCGCGGCATGGTGCTCACCCACGACGCCACCGGCCGCCCGTTCGCCACCAAGTACGCGCAGGCCATGTTCGGCCGGGACCGCTCCACGATCGACGAGGCGTTCCCCGGCGACATCGTCGGCCTGGTCAACGCGACCGCGCTGCGCCCCGGCGACACGCTGTGGGCGGAGCAGCCGGTCACCTTCCCCACCATCCCGAGCTTCGCGCCCGAGCACTTCTCGGTGGTGCGGGTCGCGGACGCGTCGAAGACCAAGCAGTTCCGCAAGGGCATCGAGCAGCTCGACTCCGAGGGCGTCATCCAGGTGCTCTCCTCCGACCTGCGCGGGGACCAGGCGCCGGTGCTCGCCGCCGTCGGCCCCCTGCAGTTCGAGGTGGTCGCCGCCCGGCTCGGCGACGAGTTCTCCGCGCCCATCAAGCTGGAGCGCCTCGACTACACGCTCGCGCGGCGCACCGACGCCGCGGGCGCGGAGGCGCTGAAGGGCTCGATCGGCATCGAGGTCCTCACCCGCCGCGCGGACGGCGAGCTGCTCGCCCTCTTCCCGCACAAGTGGCGGCTGCAGGCCGTGATGACCAACCAACCGGATCTCGTGCTCGAACCACTGATCGCCGAAGGGGCCACGCCGTGAGGATGTCCACCGGCACCCGGGCCCACGGGCTGCTGGGACTGACCGTGTCGGTCCTGCTGATCGCGGGCGTCGTCGTCGGGTGCTCCGGGAGCTCCGGCTCCTCGGGGTCGACCGGCTCGTCGGGCTCCTCGGGCTCCGCCGCGGTCGGCGACGCGCCGCCGCTGACCGGCGCGCCGGACCCGAAGACGGTGCCGGCCCCGATCTGGCAGGCCGACCTGTCCGGCCCGAACCCGCTGACCCACTTCCGGAACACGCCGTACAACAACGACGGCGCCCCGGCCCCCGAGATCGTCGACGCGCCCGGCGTCTCCGGCGCGAAGGCGGTCCGCTACACCGTGCCCGGCGGCGGGAAGCGGACCGAGCTCGAGCCGCAGGTCGACTCCTACAAGGAGGGCGACGACGCCTACTTCGGTTTCGCGTGGAACCTCCCCGCCGACTTCCCCGTGAACGCCGACGGCTGGCAGGTCGTGGCCCAGTGGAAGAACGACGGCGACGGCAGCCCGCCCATCGAGGTCAAGGTCGACCACGGGCAGTTCGTGCTCGACGGCGGCGCGGGCGGCGACGACCCGCGCGCGAACTACTTCACGCAGCCGATCGGGCCGGCCGTGACCGGGCAGCAGACCGACGTCGTCCTGCACATCCACTTCTCGACCGACCCGGCGAAGGCGCAGGTCGACGTGTGGATGAACGGGCAGAAGCGCATCGACGCGTTCCGCCCGCCGGGCGGGACCCGCTACTCGAACGACGACTCGTACCTCAAGACCGGCATCTACCGGGACACGGCGATCGACCAGACGGCCGTGCTGTACCTCATCGACGCGCGCGTGGCCCGCAGCTACGACTCCGCGGCGGCGCTGGTCGGCCCGCGCAGCTGACCCGCCCGGCCGGGCCGGGTGCCCGGGCCTCAGCCGCGGTGCGTGCCCGGCGGCAGGCCCCGCGGGGGCAGCGCGGCGTTGATGATGCGGCTGAGCCCCTCGGGGTCCTCGACCTCGACCACCACGCGGTGGAACGGGACCCCGCGCAGGTAGATCGCGAGCAGCGTCGTCGCGGCGTGCACCATCCACAGCTGGCGCCGTTCGCCGACCCCGTACGCGCCGGCCCGCAGCATCCCGGGGACCGAGATGCCGGGCAGGTGCACGCGGGGGCTCGCCGCGACGGCGACCCGCCGGCCCAGGGTCCGGGCCCCCAGGACGCGGTCGATCGGCAGGAAGACCCCGCCGCGACAGGCATAGACCCGGTCGCGTCCGGTGAAGCGCAGGAGGACGCCGTACTCGGTCACCCTCGTCTGCACACCCATCGCGCGGCCCCCTCCCCGCTCCGGCCCGACGGTCCGGCCCCTCGTCCACCGCTCACGCGGGGCGGGGCTCACTCCTGCGGGTCGGTCCGCGCCGAGGACTGCTCGTAGGCCTCCTCCGCCGCACGCCGGGCGTCGTCGTAGTTCTTGCGGACGGCGTCCTGCCCGTCGTCGTGGGCCTCCGCGACGGCCTTCTCGGCCTCCTTCGCGGCGTCCGCGAGCGCGCGCTCGGCGTCCGCGGCGACCCGCGCGATGTCCGGGTCGGGCGCGTCCTCGTCGGCGGTGGCGGAGCCGTGCGTCGAGCCCGGGTCGTCGAACCCGAGGTGGTCGAAGGTCGGGGTGGTCGGGCCCGAGGTCGTCGAGAGCGGGGCGGCGCCGCCGGTGGTGGGGAGGTCGGACGTGCGTGGCGTCCGCGGTGGTGGCCCCGGACGTGGCGGCGGGACCGCCCTCGTCGCGGTGCCGGGCACCGGAGGGCTGGTCCTCGCTCGTCCGCGGCCCCGTCGACGGGGTCGGAGTCGATGAAGTCACTGCGCGGCTCCGTGGCTCGGGGTCCGGACCGCGCAGCGCGACCGGTGGCGCGCTCCGACCGCTCCGAACAGGGGTGCGTCGCGCCAGCATCGCACCTCCACGCCCCCGCGGCACGAGGGGCCCGGACCGTGGACCGCCCGGCGCGGCGACACCCCCGCATGCCCCGCGGGCCTGCGCCGGTCGCCGCCCCGACGACGGCCGTCCGCCGCCGGCGAGCCCGTCGCCGCGCGACGAGCCGTCCCGAGCGAGGGGCACCCTCCGGTTCGGCTCTCCGGGTCAGGGGCGCCCCTCGCCGGACGTGCCGCGTCCCCGGCCCGTCCTGGGCCGCGCGGGCCCGGAAGACCCGGGCGATACGGAGGTATCGTGCTCGGACCGTCCGCGCGGGCCAGGGAGCCCGACGGACGGCGTCGGGGCGAGCGGGTGCCGGTCACCCGCGCACGGGGAGCACGCGGTGGAACGACAGAGCACGCGGGCGGCCGGGAGCCGCCGCGGCCTGCGGTCGGTGCCCGCGGGACGCCCTGCCCCGGAGGCCCTCCTGGCGCACGCCGCCGCCCTCCTCCCCGAGTCCCGCCGCTGGTGCCCGCACTGCGACGCCGCGGTCGGACGGGCCCGCGACGGGCGCCCGGGACGGCTGCGCGGCACGTGCGCGCCACTGCCGCCGCCCCTTCGACCTCACCCCGGACCTCGCGGTGGGCACCGTCGTCGCCGGCCGGTGGCGGGTGACCGGCCTGCTCGCGCGCGGCGGCGACTGGCTCTACACCGCCGTCGGGACGCGGGGCGAGCCGGCCGTGCTCGCCCGCCGCCGGGACGGCGACGCCGCGACGCCCGCGCTGCTGCTCGGCCGCGGCCACCCGGCGCTCGTCGGGCTGCGCGACGTCGTCGAGCACGGCGGGACGGTGTTCCTCGTCCTCGACCCCGTGGCGGGCGAGCCCGCGCGGGGCCCGACGGACCCCGCGACCGCCGCCGCCGTCGTGCTGGGGATCGCGCCCGCCGTCGCGCACCTGCACGGCCTCGGCCTGCTGCACGCCGACCTCAAGCCCGGCAACGTGCTGCGCGCCCCGCACGGACCGGTGCTGGTCGACCTCGGCTCGGTGCGCCGGCTCGACGACCGCGTCACGCCCGTGTGGGGCACCGAGGGCTTCCTCGCCCCGGAGATCGCCCCGGGCGGTGCCGGGCCCGTCGGTGGCCTCCGAGGTGTACGCGCTGGGCCGCACGCTCGACGTCCTGCTCGGCCGCCCGGTGCGCCCGCAGCTCGCCCCCCGCGGCTCCTGGAGGCGCCGCGACCGTGCCTGGACCCGGTGATCGCGCGGGCCACCGCCGCCGATCCCGGGAGCGCGCCACCCCGACGTCGGGGCCCTCGCCGCGGACCTCGCCGCGGCCGTGCGCGGCGGTCCGGGAGGAACGTCCGCGAGCGTCCCGGCGTGGGTGGGACGGCCGAGCGCGGGGCCGTGCACCAAGATGATCCCGACCACGGCGACCCCCGCCGGGACGACCACGGCGTCCCCACCCGCGCGCCCGCCCCACGAGGAGCTTTCCCGACGTGACCGAGTCCTCCGCGCCGCCGTCCGCGACGAACGGCTCCGACGACCCGGGCCCCGACCGCTCGAGCCCCGGTCGGCCGACGCCGCCGTCGGGTACCCCCCTGCCCGGCCGCGGCCCGGCGCCGGCGCCGCCCAGGACCCGGACCCGACCGGCGGCGTCCCCGTGCAGTCCGTCGGGCCCGCCGGCATCCGCCGGCGAGCACACCGACCTCCGGGCGGTGCTGGAGGCCACCCGCGCGGAGATCGAGGAGGCCGACTGCCCCGAGTGCGGGGCGGACGCCGGCCAGGCCGTCGAGGGCGCGTGCGGGAACTGCGGGACGCGGCGGCCCGCGGTGCGCGACCACGTGGAGTTCCGCCTCGGCCCCGGCGCGGCGGTCACCGACCGCGGCCTGCGCCGGCGCCGCAACGAGGACGCGTGCGCGCTCGGCCGGATCGCGACCCCCACCGGGGAGCTGCTCCTCGGCTCCGTCTGCGACGGCGTGGCCTCCGCCCGCCGCGGCGACGAGGCGTCCCTGGCCGCCGCGGAGGCCGCCGTGGCCGCCGTCCTCACCCGCGTGGCCGCCCACGACGACGGCGCCGGGCTCGACGCCCTCGCCGCGACGGCCGCGAGCGCCGCGGCGGAGGCGGCCGCGGACCTGCTGCGCTACGGCGGCGACCCGAACGACCCGCCGGCCACCACCTACACCGGAGCCGTCACCCGCGCGGGGTCCGCGGTGGTCTCGTGGGTCGGCGACAGCCGCGTCTACTGGCTCGCCTCCGACGGCACCTCGCAGCTGCTCTCCACCGACGACTCCTGGGCGGAGGAGATCGCCGCCGCCGGGGTGATGACCCGCGAGCAGGCGCACGCCGACCGCCGCGCCCACGTGCTCACCCGCTGGCTCGGCCACGACTCCCCCGAGGGCCCCGCGCGCGCCCGCCGCTTCCGGCCCGCCGGGCCCGGCTACCTGCTGCTGTGCAGCGACGGGGTGTGGAACCACATCCCGGACGCCGACCGCCTCGCCGCGCTGCTGACCGGCGACGACGTCCTCGCCGACGCGCGCGCCCTCGTCGACGCGGCCCTCGCCGACGGCGGCCACGACAACGCCACCGTCGCCCTGCTCCCCCTCGACCCCGCCGACGGCGAGGGCGAGTGGGACCCGCGCCCCGACGGCAGCGACGACACCGGGCCGATCCTCATCCCGCTCGACGGCGACGACGACTGGGACGACGGCGACGACCGGGACGACGGACCGGGCCCCGGCGGCAGGCCCCGGCGACCCGACCCGGCCCTCGCCCGTGACGGGGTGGACCGCGCGCGTCTGGGCCGACCGGGACCACTACGAGCTGGTCCGGGCCCGCCCGCAGCCCGCGCCCGGACCGGCTCGAACTGCCCGCGTTCCCCACCGACCCCGTCGAGTTCGAGGTCCCGCTGCGGGGTGACGAGGTCCGCATCGGGCGGCGCGGGGTGCCCGACGACGACCCGCGCGGGGCCGGTCCCGACGACGACGCCCCCGGGATCGACCTCACGGGCCCGCCGCGGGACCCGGGGGTCTCCCACCGCCACGCCGTGCTGCTCGCCGTCGGGCCGGACCGCTGGGTGGTCCTGGACTCCGGCTCCACGAACGGGACCTCGGTGAACTACGCGGCGGAGCGGCTCGACCCCGGGACGCCGGTGCCGCTGGCCTCCGGCGACTGCATCCACGTCGGGGCGTGGACCACCATCACGGTCGAACGGCGATGAGGCGCAGCGTCGCGGGGTCGTCCTCGATCACCGCGGCGGCGGCCGGGTCCACCGTCGCGAGCGGCCCGGTCGCGGGGTGCGGCGTCCGGGTCGGCCGGGGAGGCCGATCGGGCCGGTGGCGGCGAGGGGGCCGGTCGCGGTGACGACCGGGATCGGGCCGGTGGCGGTGGTCGCGCGGTGGTGGGCGAGGACGAGCCGCGCCGCGAGGAAGCTGACCGGCACCGCGAGCACGGCCGCCACGAGCGGCGCGAGGCGCTCGTCGACGCCCACGCCGACCAGGGCGACCACCCCGATCGTCGTGGCCGCGACGTTGACGACCTGCGAGGCGGGGTAGAGCAGGAAGCGCCGCCAGGTGGGCCGCACGCGGAACGTCACGCGGCAGTTGAGGAAGAACGACACGACCATCGCGGCGCCCAGGCCGAGGACGTGCGCGGTGAGGTAGCCGACCTGGTGGAGCACGAGCAGGTAGACGACGTAGTACGTGGCGGCGTTCGCGACGCCGACCAGCGCGTAGCGCACCAGCGCCCAGAGCACCGGGGTCCGCCGGATCCACCGCCGGTCGGCTCACCGCGTCGCGTCTCCCCATGTCCGGTGTGTCCGTGCCCGGGCGGCCGACGGTTCGGTCTAGCGGGCGATCGGGCTGAGGGTGACCGCGAGGAAGACGAGGACGACCCAGGCGACGCCGAGGACCTGGAGCACGCGGTCGTGCAGCACGATCTCCTCGGGCTCGCCGCCGTTGCCGCCGTCGACGTCCACCGCGTAGCGCAGGATCGCCACCACGAACGGCACGACCGAGATGATCGCCCACATGCTCGGCGGCGTCGGGGCGCGGTCCGGGACGGTCATCACGCCGATCCCGAAGGCCCACAGTCCGTACGCCATGATCACGACGGTGGCCGAGAGCGACCACACGAACCGCAGGTAGGACGCCGAGTAGCGCTCGAGCGACTTGCGGATCTTCGCGCCGGTCCGCTCCGCGAGGCGCATCTCCGCGTAGCGCTTGCCGGCCGCCATGAACAGCGACCCGAACGCCATCGTCAGCAGGAACCACGGCGAGAGGTACAGCGTGGCGGCGGCACCACCGGCGATGGCGCGCATGAGGAACCCGGACGACACGATGCAGATGTCGATCACGGGCTCGTGCTTGAGCCACAGGCAGTACGCCAGCTGGACGACGATGTACACCGCGGCCACGATCGCGAGGTTGCGGGTCGCGAGGAAGCTCAGCGCGATCGCCCCGGCGAAGAGCACGACGGCGACGCCGTAGGCCACCGGGGCCGGCACGATCCCGGCCGCGATGGGCCGGAAGCGCTTCTTCGGGTGCGCGCGGTCGGCCTCGACGTCGCGGGCGTCGTTGACCAGGTAGACCCCGGACGCGGCGAGCGAGAACACGGCGAAGGCGACGACGACGTGCAGGAGCACGCCGACCTCGCCCAGGCGGCCGGCCGCGAACGGCGCCGCCAGCACCAGCACGTTCTTGACCCACTGCTTGGGCCGCATCGTCTTGAGCACGCCCAGCGGGAGCGCGAGGGGACCGGTCCGGCGCACCGGCACCGCGTCGTCGTCGGGGGCGTCCTCGGGCTCGCGCTCCTCGAGGGCGTCGACGGCGAGGCGGGCGGCGTCGTCCGGCTCCGGGGTGTCCCCGTCGCCGGGCTCCTGGCCCCCGGCCCGCTTCGCGTCCTGGGACATCGTCATGCGGTCCTCCAGCGGCCGACGGATCCGCGCGCGATGAGCCGGCGCGCGCCCAGCGCGCACGCCACCCCGAGGGCGGACCCGGCCAGCACGTCGGTCGGGTAGTGGACGCCCAGCACCAGGCGCGAGAGCGCCATCGCGGGCACGGTCGGGAGGACGGCGCCCGGCCGTCCGAGCAGGCCGCCGAAGAGCACCGCGGCGGCCGTCGTGGAGGTGGCGTGCGAGGAGGGGAAGCTCAGCCGGCTCGGCGTCCCCACGTGGACCGCGACCCGCGGGTCGTGCGGACGCGGCCGGCGGACGACCCGCTTGACGACGATGGACGTGCCGTGCGCGGCGGCGACCCCCGCCGTCGCGGTCACCCACTGGCGGCGACGGGGCCGGTCGAGCGCGGCGCCCGCGGCGCCGAGCGCGATCCAGCCCGCGGCGTGCTCGCCGAAGAACGACATGGCGCGCGCGGCCCGGACCACGGAGGGGTGGTCGATGCGGCGCTGGACCGCGGTCAGCGCGGCGACCTCACCGGCCGGATCGTCGCTCACGTCGGGCGCCCGATCGAGCACACGTCCTCCTCCGGGAGCTCCCCGAGTCCGGGCCGCCCCACCGGAGGTGGCCGGGCGGCAACCGGGGCGATGTTACGCGGGCCTTGACAAGCGGCCGTCAGGCAGGTTCGCCCCGGCGCGCCGCGGACCGGGGCTCAGAACCAGCGCTCGAGCACGAGGGCGACCCCGTCCTCGTCGTGGTGGGCGGTGACCTCGTCGGCCGCGGCCGCCAGCTCGGGGTGCGCGTTGCCCATCGCGACGCCGTGCCCGGCCCACCGCAGCATCTCGAGGTCGTTGGGCATGTCGCCGAAGGCCACGACCTCCTCCGCCGCCACCCCGAGGTGGGCCGCCGCCTGCGCGAGCCCGTGCGCCTTCGTCACGCCGCGCACCGAGCACTCCACCAGCCCCACCGACGCCGAGAACGTCACGTCGACGAGCTCGCCGAGTCCGTCGCGCACCGCGGCCGCCATCGCGTCGCTGGTCAGGCCCGGGCGGCGCGCGAGGACCTTCATCGCGGGCAGGGCGGTCGAGCTCGTCGGCCGGCACGACGACGTGGTCGGCGTTCGGCCAGGCGTGCTGGAAGTCCGGCTCGGAGCAGAACTCCCGGATCCCGGGGCGCGGCACCCGCTCCACCGCGAGCCGCGCGTCCGGCAGCGCCACCCGCAGCCGCTCGATCACCTCGCGCAGCGTGTCGGTCCCGAACTCGCTCGCCTCGAGGACCCGGTCGGTGCCGGCGTCCCAGAGCACGGCGCCGTTCGCGGCGACGCACAGCCCGCGCTCCCCGATCGCGTCGCACACCGGGAGGATCCAGCGCGGCGGCCGCCCGGTCGCCAGCACCAGCGGGACGTCCGCGGCCCGCATCCGCCCGAGCACCGCGAGGAGCCGCGCGCCGGGGTGTCCGTCGGCACCCAGCAACGTGCCGTCGACGTCGCTGGCGACCAGGCGGGGCGGGCGCATGGCCCGATTCTCCGCGTCCGCGATCGCCGTGCGCCGCCCGGAGCGGGTACGCCCCCGCCATGACCAACGCCGACCGGGTCGCGGCCCTGCTCGAGGCCGGGGGCCGGACCTTCGCCGACGAGGCCGGCATCACGCTGACCGACAAGCCCGCCCCGCTCTACCGCCTGCTCGTCCTCGCGGTGCTGCTCTCGAGCCGGGTGCAGGCGAAGCTCGGGACGCGGGCGTGCCGCGAGCTCGTCGACTCCGGCCTCGGCTCGCCGGAGCGGATGCGCGACGCGGCCCGCCAGGACGTCTTCGACGCGCTGTCCCGGGCGAAGTTCCTGAGCAAGGACCAGACGACCGACGCGCTGCAGCAGGGGGCGGACCTCGTCGCGCAGCGCTGGCACGGCGACCTGCGCCGGATGCGCGCCGAGGCCGACGGCGACACCGCCGCACTCGCCGGGCTCCTCACCGAGGTGCCCCGCCTGGGGCCGGTCGGCGCGGACATCTTCACCCGCGAGGTGCAGCTGGTGTGGCCGGAGTTCCGCCCGCACCTCGACGGCAAGGCCACCGACGGCGCGGCGGCGGTCGGGCTGCCGACGGACCCCGCGGCGCTCGCCGAGCTGGTCGACGGCGACGACCTCGCCCGCTTCTCGGCGGCCCTGGTGCGGGCGAACCTCGACGACGACGTGGCCGAGCAGGTGCCCTAGCGACGTCCGCGACGCCAGGCACGCGCGCGAACGCCCGCTGGTACTGGTCGGCCATCGCGGTGACGGTGTAGTTCTCGAGCGCCCGCGCCCGCCCGGCGGCGCCGAGCGCGGCGATCCGCCCGGGGTCGCGGAGCACGGCCTCGCACGCGTCGGTCCAGGCCTCGACGGTCAGCGGGTCGACGATGACGCCGGCCCGCCCGTCGTCGAGCATCTCCGGGATCGCCCCGCTCACCGCGGCCATCACCGGCACCCCGCGGGCCATCGCCTCGACCATCACCATCGGGAACGCCTCGAACCCGCTGGGGACGCAGAGGACGTCGATCTCCGCGAACGCGTGGTCCGGCCCCGACGAGCGGCCCCGCCAGCGCACCCGGTCGGCGAGGTGGGCGGGGGTCCGCGCCTCGAGCTCGGCGCGGTCGGGCCCGTCGCCGAAGATGTCCAGCGACCAGTCGGTGAGGCCCCGCGCGTCGAGGGCGGCGAGCGCCTCGACGAGCAGCAGCGGGTTCTTGTAGGCCTTGATCCGGGTGAGCATCCCGAAGCGCACGTGCCCGCCGGTCGCGCGCCAGGGCAGCGGGTCGGGCTCCGGGATGCCGTTGGGCACGACCACGACGCGGTCGGTCAGGCGCTGGTGGCGGGTCAGGTCGGCGTGGTGCTGCCGCGAGAGCGCGACGAGGCCGTCGGCGGCCCGCAGCGCGCGCGCCTGGGTCGACGAGTAGGTGGCGCGGTCCAGCTCGGCCGGGTCGTGGGTGGCCGGCAGCCAGGACCGCCGCTGCCCCCGCGCGCGACCGAGCGCCCGCCACGCGAGCGCGAAGCCCATCTCGGTGTTCGTGACGCCGCCGACGACCACCGCCTCGTCGCCGGGCAGGTCCGCGGCGTCGACCACCGGCAGCCAGAACGGCTGCAGCGACAGCCGGACCCGCGGGTCGAGCTCGGTGACGTAGCGGCCGAGCTCCTTGAGGCACACCACCGTCACCGGGTGGCCGCGGGCGACGAGCTCGTTCGCCAGCAGGATGCGCTGCCGCTCGGCGCCGCCGAGCACGAGGTTGTTCGAGGTGATGACGACGCCGGGGAGGCCCGGCACCCGCTCGGTGATCCGCGCGGTGCGACGGCGGCGCTCGGTCCGGGCGGCCGGGAGCAGGTGGTCGAGCACGCGGGTGCCGGCGGCGTAGACCGTGCCCGCGCCGCGGTGCCCGGCGTTGCCGAGCAGGATCACCCGCGCGGCCCGCTCGAGCTCGGCCTCGCGGCGCACCCGGTCCGGGTCCGCCGACGCGAGGGAGTCGCCGGGCAGCCGGACCTGGCCGGCGCGGTCGTCGGGGTCGGCGACGAGGTGCAGCGTCCACCCGGCCGCGCGGGCCGCCCGCTGCCAGGCGAGGTCCTCGCCGCGGTCGAAGAAGTCCTCGTCGAAGCCGCCCACCGCGGCGCGCGCCGCCCCGGACAGCAGGAGCGCGCCCCCGACGAGCACGCCGTCGACGGCCCCGTCACCGGGCGGGGCCGCGAGCAGTCCCGCCGGCGCGGCGGCCCCGCAGGCGCTCGGCCGCGCCGGCGTGCGCCACGAGGTCGCGGACCAGACCGGGGGTGCGCCGCACGACCGCGTCCCACGGGTGGGGGTCGGCCGGGTCGGGCTCCGGGACCGGCGCGACCGCGGCGACCCCGGGCCGGGCGAGCACCGCCCGGGCCGCGGCGAGCGGGCCGAGGAGCTCGACGCCGGGCTCGAGCAGCAGCAGGTCGACCGGCGACCCGGCCGCGGCGTCCGCGCGGGCCGCCAGCGCGTTGCGGGCCGCGACCCGCCCGGCGTCGGCCTCGGCGAACGTCCAGTCGATCTCGGGGCGGGCGGCCGCGAGACCGGCGCGGTCGTCGACGCCGTCGCCGGTACCGTCGCCGACCGGCTGGCACCAGACGAGCACCCGCGCCCCCGGGAGGTGCTTCGCCACCCCGTCGAGGGACCGCTGGAGCTCCTCCGCCGCCCCGGCGGACACCACGAGCACGGCGAGCCCCGTGCCGGTCGGATCGCCCTCCACCGTCGCCTCCCCCGGGTCGTGCCCGCCACGGCGGGACGGCGGCGATGGTGACACGGCCCGTCCGGCGTCCCGGCCGCGCCCCACCGGGCCTGCAGTGGGACCGATGTCACGTCCGTCTACGCTCGGCCGACGGCATGTCCCCCGATCGGGGGTCGGGCCGTCCCGGAGGGACGATCCGGATCGCCCCCGGCGCCGTCGGGTCGTTGGACCGGACGACCGGGGCGCAGGCCCGGGGAGGGGGGTGCGTGGTGCTGATCGACACGCGAGGCGCGGCGCGGCAGCGGGTGGAGCTGGACCGCTCGGTACCGGCGCTGCTGCTCAAGCTCGGCAACTACCCGCTGCACCACGGTGGGGTCGGCGTCGTCCGCAGCCTCGGGCGCTGCGGGGTCGACGTCTACGCCGTCACCGAGGGCCGCTTCACCCCGGCCGCCTGCTCGCGCCACCTGCGCGGCCGGTTCTCCTGGCCGACCACCGGCAGCGAGGACCCCGCCGAGCTCGCCGAGGGGCTGCACGGCATCGCGAAGGCGATCGGGCGCCCCGCCGTGCTCGTCACGACCGACGACGAGGCCGCCGCGGTCGTCTCCGAGCTGGGCGCCGAGCCGGGCCTCGCCGACGACTTCCTCTTCCCGCGCAGCGACGACCCGGGCCTGCCCCGCCGCGTCGCCAGCAAGGAGGGCCTCTTCCGGCTCTGCGCCGAGCACGGCATCCCGACGCCGATGACGCGTTTCCCCGAGAGCCTCGCCGAGGTCGAGGAGTACGCCGCGCACGGCGCGTTCCCCGTCGTCGTCAAGAGCCGCGACCCCTTCGAGCGCCACCGCCACCCGACGGTCCGGTCCTCCACCGTCGTCGAGACCCCGGACCGGCTGCGCGCCATGGCGCTCGACTGGGACGAGGCGCCGTCGGTGATCCTGCAGGAGTACGTGCCGCGGCAGACCGCCGAGGACTGGGTCGTGCACGCCTGGTGGCCCGGCCCCGGCGCCCCCGACGAGGGCACGCTGTTCACCGGCGTGAAGCTGCGGTCGTGGCCGCCGCACGCCGGGTTCACGACGGCGGGCCGGGCGCGCTGGAACCCCGAGCTGGCCGGGCTCGCCCGCACGCTCTTCGACGCCGTCGGCTTCCGCGGGATCGCCGACCTGGACTGGCGGCGCGACCTGCGCGACGGGCAGTACAAGCTCGTCGACTTCAACCCGCGGGTCGGCGCGCAGTTCCGGCTCTTCGAGGACGAGGCCGGGCTCGACGTCGTGCGCGCGCAGCACCTGGCGCTCACCGGGCGGGCGGCGCCGCGCGCCGCGTTCCCCGAGGGGCGGGCGTTCGTCGTCGAGGACTTCGACTACGCCGCGCGGCTCGCCTACCGCGGTGACCGCACCGACGGCCCCGCGCCCGACGGCCGCCCGCCGTCGACCGAGCACGGCTGGTTCGCCCTCGACGACCCGCTGCCGGTCCTGCCGATGCTCGCCGGCCGGGCGACGCCGGTGCTGCAGCGGTTCGCCCGGACGTGGGTGCCGCGGGCCCGCAAGCTGCGCTGAGCCGGCCTGGCCCCGCCGTCCCGCGTCCGCGCTCGCGCCCCGCTCCCGACGCACGAACGGCCCGTTCGTCACCGTCTTCGGTGACGAACGGGCCGCTCGTGCCGTGCGGGTGGGCCTCCCGCACGGGGTGACTCAGGCGATCGCGTGCGAGCCCACGGGGTAGGCGACCCGCAGCGTCGGGCCCCGCTTGCCGGCGATGCGGCGCGCGAGCTCCGGCGCGGCGTACCAGGTCCCGGTGACGAAGCGGTTCACCGGACCGAACGAGTGCACGGCCGGCGCCCCGAGGAAGTGCAGCCCGGGCACCGAGGACTCGAAGCCCTTGCGCAGCTTCGGGGAGCCGTCGACGAGCTCCAGCTCGCCGAGCAGCTCCTTGTCCAGCAGGTCGTAGCGGGTGACGTCGACGTCGTAGCCGCTGCCGACCATGACGTGGTCGACGTGCAGCGTCGTGCCGTCGGCGAGCGTCACGACGATCTCGCCGCCGGTGTGCTCGGCGGAGGTGATCCGCCGGCCGAGCTCGAACGGCACGTGCTCGAGGCGGACCCGCAGGTTGTGCGAGCCGGCCGGGAACAGGCAGCGGCGGCGGACCTCGAGCTGGAGGCGCTCCGGCAGCCGCCGGTAGGTCTCCGGCGCGGCGGCGAACCAGCCGGTGGCGCGGCCGCCCACGTCCGTCGGCGGGACGCGCCACTTCTCGCGGAAGGTCGGCGGCGGCGAGCCGGCGGGCTTGTGCGGGCCGAGCCAGTGCGGGGCGTCGGCGCGGGCGGTGACGGTGACGTCGACGCCGAGGTCGGCGAGGATCGCCGCGTTCTCCAGCGCGCTCTGCCCCAGCCCGACGACGAGGACGCGCTTGCCCACGAACGTCGAGAGGTCCTCGTGGTGGGCGACGTGCGAGACGGTGCCCTCGGGGAGGTGGTCGAACTCGGGGACCGAGCGCTCCATGTTGCGCAGGCCCACGGCCATGACCACGCGCTCGGCGTGCATCCGGTCGCCGTCGTCGAGGTGCACCGAGAACCCGGAGCCCTCGCGCACGACCTGCTCGACGCGGCGGTGGTCGAGGTCCGGGACGATGCGCTCGGCGATCCAGTCGCCGTAGTCCAGGAAGTGCTGCAGAGCTCGCCGGGTTGTCCAGGGCGATGTCGTGCGCACGGGCCCAGGCGGTGATGGTGTGCCCGGGCACCGGGTGCGCGATCGAGGACGCGCGCTCCTTGGAGCGCAGGATCATCCCCCGCGGCATCTGGTGCTTCCAGGAGCCCATCACCTCACCGAAGGTGTGGGTCGACGTGCCCTGGTGGCGCAGGAACGCGGTCGCAGCGAGCCCGTACGGGCCGGCGCCGACCACCGCGACGTCCGTGGATCCGGCCATGATCCCCCTCTCGGCGTGGACGCCGCAAGGGAACGGCGCCTCGCCACCATCATGACGAGGCCGGATCCGCGCCCGTGACCGGGGTGACCCCGGAGGGTCACCGTCGCGTGCCGATCCGGACGGATCGGGACGAGTCGGGCGGTCAGCCGTCGGCGCCCTGGAACGCGACGCCCGCGTAGGACTCGTGCGCGATCGTGGGCAGCCGCGCCGAGCCCGGAGCGGGTGGTCGTGCCGGGCTCGAGCGCGGTGCCCCCGGTGGGCAGGTCGTGCACCACGACGTCGACCGACCCCCACGGCCGGGCCGCCGGGCCGCCCGCCGGGACCGAGGTCGGCAGCCGGACGTAGGTCGACTCGAGGTCCTCGCCGCGCCACACCCCGCCGAGGGTGTTGTCGGTCCACAACCCGGTGTACTTGTCGCCGAGGTCCTCGCCCGCCACCATCCGGTAGCTCGTCGGCGGGGCGATGCCGTCGGCGACGAACTGCTGGTCCACGCACGGCCAGAACGCCGACGTCATCTGGTCGGCCCGCACCGGGACGGGCGCGCCGCCGGCCGGCGCGAGCAGCTCCCGGATCGGCCGGGCGCCCCCGATCCAGGGCTGCGCGACGGCGAGCACCCCCGACGGGCGAGTCCGCGACCACGCGCACCGCGGTCGGGTGGCCGGGCCGGCCGACCAGCGAGATCGGGATCTCCTGCCAGGTGCGCTCGTCGGCGACCGGCGAGAGGCCGATCTTCTCGCTGGTCACCGACGTCGGGGCACCGACCGGTCCGGTCGCGATCTCGAGCCGGACCCCGGCCCGGATCGCGAGGTCGTGGTCGGGGCTGGCCAGGACGGGGACGACGACGTCGGTGGCGCCCGGGCCGGGGGTCGCCGGCCGGGGCCGGCGTGCCGGCGGTGGGCGGGAGCGGGTACCAGCCGGAGTCGAGCGCCCCCGAGCCGGACACCTCCGGCCCGTCGGTGTGCCAGACGGTGCCCATCCCCGGGACCGCCCGCGGGACGGGGCTGCCGACGGCGGTGAGCCAGTCCCCCGACAGCACGGCGGGCGTCGGCGCGCCGAGCGGGGTCGGCGACGGCCGCAGCACCGACACCTCGTTCTCCAGCCCGCAGGCCGAGGAGTGCACCGCGTCGTGGACGTTGCCGAGCGCGACCGTCCAGCCCGGGTACTGGCGCACCGGCGCGAGGACGAACACCCCGACGAGCCCGACGACGACGGCGAGGCAGGCGGCGACGAGCACCGCGCGGGCGGGTGAGGGGCGCGGGACCCGCGGCAGCACGCGGCTGCGCGCGAACCAGGCGGCCAGCAGCGCCACCGCGATCCAGATCAGCGGGTTGCGCAGGTAGACGTCGCCGACGTGCGGGGCGAGCAGGCCCTGCTCGGAGCGGGTCAGGTCGGGGACGGCGTGCGGCCCGAACGGCTGGCCGCGGTCGGAGAAGGGCCGCCAGAGGTTGAGGCCCGCGAACGTCACCGAGGCGCCGACGATGAGCACCCCGACGCTCGCGGCGGTCGCGAGGGCCCGCTCCTGGCGCGGCAGGGCCGCCCGCAGCAGGGCGACCGCGACGAGCACGGTCCCCGACGCGGCCACGGCCGGGAAGTGCAGCACCCACTTCGTCGGGCTGATCGAGAGCAGGGCGAACGCGACGCCGGTGGTGGCCGCGTTGGTGAGCAGGAGCCGCCGCAGCGGGTCCTCCTCGTCACGCCACCCGCTGCCGACGGCGACGACCACGAGGACGGCGAGGGTGATCAGCACCGGCGCGCGGCGCGCCCACGGCGTGACCCCCGGGTTGAGCAGGGTCTGGTAGTGGACGAGCTCGTCGTACCAGGGGACGGTGGCGTAGTACCAGGAGTGCACGGCCTGGGCCTCGAGCACGTCGCCGATCGAGGCGTCGGCGAGCCCGACCGGCACCGCGATCGTGGCCGCCGCGACGACGACCGCCACCGCCGCGATCGCCGGCCACGGGCGCTCGCGCCACTGGGCGGACAGCCAGGCCCACCCCCGCGAGGCGTCCACGACGAGCGGCGCGACCGCGACCAGCCCCGTCGGCGAGCACGTCACCGAGATCGCCGCGGCGCCGACGGCCACGGCGACGGCGCCCACGGCCCGCGCCCCGCCCCACCGGCGGGCCAGCTGCCCGCAGACCAGGACCACGACCGAGAGCAGCACGATCAGCGGCTCGGGGCGCAGCGTCAGCCCGTACGGCAGCCACCAGAGCAGGTGCGCGACGAGCAGCGCCCACGGCACCTTCGTGTCGCGCACCCCGGTCCCCCGCAGGGCCAGCACCGTGTAGACGCGCAGCCCGGCCCAGGCCAGCAGCCCGAGCAGCACCGCGAGCAGCCGCATCCACAGCAGCGACCAGCCGCCCAGCGCGCCCCACGCCCCGACCAGGTACTGCGACGCGACGAACGGGGCCTCCGTCGCGTTGAACATGTAGACCGCGTTGGCCATGGTCCCGGTGCGCTCCGCCGCGCGGGCCATCAGCGGGTACCACGAGTCGTCGAAGTTCGTCGGGCCGATGACGGCCCACACCCCGGAGACGGCGACGACGACGGCGTCGGCGGGCGAGGCGTGCGCCCGGAGGCGGGCGAGCACGGACCGCACCCGGGCCCACAGCCGCGCCGCCCGGCCCGGCGGGCCGCGCCGCGGGCGGCCGAACAGCACCGCGACCAGGACGGCGAGCACCACGAGCTGCGCGAGCAGCAGGCCCGTCTTGAGCGTCGAGGGCGAGGAGCCGTAGCGGTCGTCGGGACGCAGCGTCGCGCCCAGGCCCGGCGTCCCCCCGCGGTCGGTCGACAGCCGCGTCACCTGGGGCGGCTCGACGCCGGTGCACGCGCCGCACGCGAGGGCCACCGGCGCCCCGTCGCGCGTGACCCGCGGCGCGCCGCCCGCGTCGATCGCCACGGACCAGGTGCAGGGCGCGGCTGCCGAGCGGGGCGTCCACCAGGCGCCGGCCGTCGAGGTCGATCGTCACCCGGCGTGCGGGGCCCTCGCCCCCGGCGGCGACGAGCAGGCCGCGCCCCTCACCGGGGGGCACGGTGCGCAGGCCCTCGACGGGGCCGGCCCCGGCCAGCGCCGCGCAGGGGACCGCGGCGTCGAAGGAGAGCGGGCGCGGCGGGGCGAGCGCGAGGGTGGTGGAGGTGGCGGGACGCCCGGGCTGCGGCCACACCACGGTCGGGGTCGAGACGACGACGGGCGCGAGCGCGGCGCCCACCGCGAGCAGGACGGCGAGCGCGCCGAGGGCCACGAGCAGCCGTGGCCGGGCGCCGACGTGCCCGATCCGGCCGGACGACGCCGCGTCGTCCGCGTCCGCCTCGGGCACGGCCGGTGAGCCGAGGGTCGTCCCCGCGGTCATCGCTCCTCCTCGCAGCGGTCCTCCTGCCGCTGGCCGACGAGCCTAGGGAACGACCGGGTGCGCCCGGACCGCGACACCCTTTCCCGCCCCGACGTCCGGGGTCAGATGATCGCGACCGCGACGACGAGACCGAGCGCGAGGTGCATCCCGGCGATCATGGCCGACACCGGGGTGTAGTACTCGTCGCGCAGGCAGGCGCCCACGTCCAGCCGCGACACCGCCTCCAGTCCGCGCACCACGAGGACCTGGGCGACGATCCCCACCAGCCCGTAGACCAGGGTGTTGATCACGCCGGCGAGCAGGCCGCCGCCGGAGATGTAGATCGCGACGACCACGATCAGCGCCATCGAGACGAGCCCCGAGGCGGACACGACGACCGCGTTGGGCCGGCCCTCGCGCACCAGCCCGCGCAGGTCGCCCGGCGTCGTGAGGTCGATCGCGAAGTAGCCGGCGTACATGAGCACCGCGCCGATGACCGCGTAGAGCGCGATCAGGCCGATGTTGCCGAAGAGGGTCGGGAAGAAGTCCGGGGTGAGCAACGAGGGCCTCCGGGCGGGTCCAACAGGACGAAAGAGACGCCGCAGAGTAGCGGGCCCCGCGCTCGCGCGGGCGGCACCTCGACCCGTGACAGCAACGGCATGTTCCTGGCACTGGACGCGAGGACGGCGCCGGTCACCCGGCTGGGGGCCCGCCGGCGATGAGTGAACGGCGCCGTGCTGGCGTCGGACGCCAGCATCGTGCCGTTGCTGCGCGCCGGGCCGGGGCCGGACCGAGCGGGACGCCGATCGGGTTGCGCGCCGGGACGACGGTGCGCGCGGCCGCGGCGATCGGGGCGAGCAGGTCCGCGAGCCGCGCGGTCCGCTCCGGGCCCAGCGCCTCCCACGGGCCCGCGGCCGCGCGGTCCGTCGCGTCCTCGACGGCGGCGTGCAGCGCCTCGCCGTCGGACGTGAGCGCCGGGGCCCCGTCGTCGGGGCCGGGCGCCACCACCCCCCGCTCGACGAGCCGCGCGACCTCGGCCGACCACGTGGCGTCCGGGATCCGCCGCCCGAGCCGCAGGTCCCGGCCGGGCGACTCGTCCGCCGCCACCTTGAGCACGTGCGCGGCGACCGGACCGACGCCGTGCACCGCGAGCGCGGCGAGGTGGGAGTCCCCGCGGTGCTCGCGCAGCGTCGTCGTGGCCTGCCACAGCGCGAGGTGGGGCGCGGCGGGCCGGGGCAGCGCCCGGTTGGCGGCGCCCAGCACGCGCCCGGCGTCGTCGCACGCCTGCGCGGCCTCCCACGCGAGGTCGGCCGCCTCGGCGAGGTCGGCCGCACCGGGACGGTCCGGGAGGTCGCGCCACGCCGCGTCGATCCCGGCCAGGCGCACCGCGAGGGCCGCGGCGGGCGTGACGTCGGGGGCGATGCCGGCCCGCGCGTCGGCGATCCGGTCCGGGGCGAACCCGCCGAAGGCGGCGACGACGACCGCGGTCGGCACCTCGCCCAGCGGGGCGGCGCGCTGCGCGACGTAGCGGGCCCAGAACGAGGACCCGAGCTCCTGCGCCGTCGCCAGCGCCGCCGGGGCGAAGTAGGTCAGGGCGTGGAACGGCTCGTAGAGCGCCCACATCCGGCGGGCCGGGCTCTCCGACATCAGTCCGGGATGCGGTGCGGCACGAAGGCCGCGCCGTTGTCGGTGACCAGCCCGTCGTCTCGCGGATGCCGAGCCCGGCGGCCTCGTCGCCGACGATCCACGCGCCGAGCGCGGGGCGGTACCCGTCGAACTCGGGCAGCGGGTCGAAGAGCTGGTAGACGTAGCCCTCCTCGCCGTAGACCCCGCCGGTCTCGACGACGGGCTCCCCCGCCCCGGCGACGATCTGGACGTTCGCGCCCTCGCGGCCGAGCAGCGGCTTGCGGACGTACTCGGTGAGGAACCCGGGGTCGCCCAGCGACGCGGGCAGCAGGTTCGGGTGGCCCGGGTACATCTCCCAGAGCACCGCGAGGATCGCCTTGTTCGACAGCAGCGTCTTCCACAGCGGCTCGATCCACAGCGTCTCGGGGAGGCTGCGGGTGACGTGCTTGCCGAAGTCGTCGCCGAGGATCCACTCCCAGGGGTAGAGCTTGGCGACGCAGCTCATCGGGGCCTCCTCGAGGTCGACGAACCGGTCGAGGGCGGAGTCCCAGCCGATCTGCTCGATCGCGAGCCCGACGGTGTCCAGCCCGGCCTCGGCGGCCGTCTCCTGCAGGTAGGCCGTGGTGACGTGGTCCTCGCCGGTCGTCTCGGCCTGCGACCAGCAGAAGTGCACCTCGTTGCGCGGCAGGTCCGCGGCGATCGCCGTCCACTGCGCGACGAGCTTCTCGTGCAGCGAGTTCCACTGGTCCTGGTCGCCGAAGACGTCCTTGAGCCAGTACCACTGGCAGATGCTGGCCTCGAGCAGCGTCGTCGGGGTGTCGGCGTTGTACTCCAGCAGCTTGGCCGGGCCGGACCCGTCGTAGCGCAGGTCGAAGCGGCCGTAGAGGTGCGGGTCGTGGCGCTTCCACGAGTTCGCGACCTGCTCCCAGCTCCACTCGGGCAGCGCGAAGTCGCGGAACCGCTCGGTGGTGACGACGTGGTCGACGGCCTCCAGGCACATCGAGTGCAGCAGCTCGACGTCGGCCTCCAGCGAGAGGATCTCGGCCATGTCGAACACGTAGTGCACCGACTCGTCCCAGTAGGGCCGCGCGCCGTTCTGCCCGGCGGCCGGGGTGCCGAAGACGAGGCCCTGCTCCTCGGTCTTCCGGCGCCAGTCGGGGCGGGGGGTCGACCTCTCGCGACGCACGCGCGTCCTCTCCGGGTGGTGGGTGGGTCCGGGTCAGCTGCCCGACGACGAGCCCGAGCCCGACGACGAGCCCTTCGCCCCCGAGCCCGAGGAGCTGCCGGACACCCCGAGCCCGCCGCGGCTGACGGTGCCGTTCGACGAGGTGGAGCCCAGGCTGCTGCCCGTCGTCCCGCTGCGGATGCTCGTCCCGCTCGGCGGCGCGGTGACCGAGCCGCCCCGCGCGACGGTCCCGACGGGCGAGCTCGAGCCGTAGTTGTAGTGGTACTGGTTGCCGAAGCCGCCCAGGAAGATCGGGACGAAGCCGCCGCCGTAGTACCCGTTGGTCGGGGTGCCCGCCGCAGTTGCTGTCGTCGACGACGACGCCGTTCTGGTCGGTGCACTGGGCGTTGACCGTCGTCACCGCCGGACGAGGCCGCGTAGGCGATCGCGATGATCGCCACCACCCCGACGGCGACCCCGCCGCCGATGAGCACCCGCTTGCGGATCTTCGACTTGCGCTGCTCGGCGGCGGCCGCGGCGTCCTCCTGGGCCTTGCGGCGGCGCTCGGCCTCGCGGCGGGCGCGCTGCTCGGCGAGGGTCGGCTCGCGCGGCGTCGTGGTCTCGGGGTCCTGGTAGCGGACCTGGCCGCGCCGGGGCCGCGGCCTCGGACGCCCGGCCGTCGGCCCCGGCCTCGTCGGCGTTCCACCACGGCTGCTCGGTCCGCGCGGTGGGCGCCGCGGACGTGTCCGCGCCCGGGGTGCCCTCACCGGCCGGGAGGCCCGAGGGCGGCGTCGCCGCGTCGTCCGCGCCGTCGGGCCCGTCCGGCCGCCGGTGCGCCCCCTGCGGGTCGTCGCTCACGTCCTGCCTCCTCCACCGTGTCCGCACCCGCCAGGTTAAGCGCGGAATCCCCCTCGGGGAGACGAATCCGGCACGCGGCATGATGTCAGCACCATGGTCCTACGGGAACGTCCGTCCTCGGGACGACGGCGCGACGACGACCGGGTGGCGGACGACGCGGACGGTCACGCCGCCCGGCGGTTGGTCGCGCGCCGCGGCGTCGTCGGCGTGCTCGCCGGGGCGCTGATCATGCTCCTCGCCGCCAGCGCGTTCGCCGCGACCGGCAACGGCCTGGGTTTCCTGGGGCTCGCCGGCGACGAGTCCGGGTCGTCCCCGAGCATCCTCGGCGGGTCGAGCAGCGGCCCCGAGACCGACCGCTCCCGGGTCGCGACCACCCCGGGCACGTGCCTGACCTGGCAGCGCTCCGACGGTGGCGACGTCCGCCAGGTCGACTGCTCGGCGTCGCACCTGTTCGAGACCGCCGGCGCGGTGGACGCGGACCTCCCCGGGGGCGGGGCGTTCCCGGCCGACGCCGCCTGGCAGAAGGTCGTCGCCGACCAGTGCGGCCCGCTCGCGGCGCGCTACCTCGGCAAGCCGCTCGACCCGGCGGGCCGCTACAAGGTCGGGGCCCTCAAGCCGACGGCCACGGCGTGGGGCAACGGCGACCGCACCGTGCGCTGCGGTCTGCAGGCGCCCGGCGTCACCGGCGCCCTGTTCTCCTCGACCGGCAAGGTCGCCGACGCCGACCAGGCCGTGGTGTTCTCCCCCGGCACCTGCCTCGGGCTCTCCGGCAAGGACGTGTCCGACCCGGTGTCCTCGTGCGCGAAGACCCACGCCGCCGAGGTCGCCGGCACCGTCGACCTCGGCGCGAAGTTCACCGCGGGCCTGCCCTCGGTCGACGACCAGGACAACTTCCTGCAGCCGGCCTGCACGAAGGTCGCCCAGGACGAGGTCGGCGCGCAGCAGCTCACCGACTCGAAGCTCACCGTCTACTGGACGAACATCGCGCAGGCCTCGTGGGACGCGGGGACCCGCCGCGTCAGCTGCAACATGGGGTCGCTGCTCGCCGACAACTCCGGCTTCGCGCCGCTGACCGGCGCGGTCAAGGACGGCGTGAAGATCGGCGGCGCCGCACCGGCCGCGCCGGACCCGCTGCCCGCGCCCGGCGCGCCCGCCGTCGAGCCGTCCACCCCCGCCGCCACGACGACGGCCGCCCCCGCGCCGGAGCAGGCCACCACGACCGCGCCGCCCCCGGCGACGGCCCCGCCCGGTCTGCTGCCCAAGCTCCCGCCGCTCCTCGGCGGCGGCGGCTAGCTCGTCGCGGTGGGCCCGGAGCGCTTCGAGGAGCTCGTCGGCGAGGCGCTCGACGAGCTCCCGGCCGAGCTCCTGCGCGCGATGGACAACGTCGTCGTGCTCGTCGAGCCGCGCCACCCCGAGGACCCGGAGCTGCTCGGGCTCTACGAGGGCGTCGCGCTCACCGACCGCACGAGCGACTACGGCGGCGTCCTGCCCGACCGGATCACCCTCTACCGCGA
Source organism: uncultured Actinomycetota bacterium (assembly GCA_963716955.1). Classification (GTDB taxonomy): domain Bacteria; phylum Actinomycetota; class Actinomycetes; order Mycobacteriales; family Pseudonocardiaceae; genus Actinomycetospora. The sequence goes on along the minus strand of CAVQUY010000003.1, from coordinate 204,382 downwards.
GGCCCTCGTCGAGATGTGCGCCGACGAGGACGAGCTGCGCGACGAGGTCGCGATCACCGTCGTCCACGAGATCGCCCACCACTTCGGGATCGACGACGCGACGCTGCACCGGCTGGGGTGGGCGTAGGTGCGCTCCGCGCACGTGAGCAGTGAAGTGTGGCTGATAGCCGCACTTGCTGCTCACGGGCCGCAGCGCACCTATCCCCCGGTCGCGTCCCGCGTCGACGCCAGCCCGCCCGGCGCCTCCCGGCGCCACGCCTCCAGGCTCCACCGGCCGCCGTCGTCCCCCTGCAGGACGATCCGGCCGCAGTTGTCGACGTGGTCGTCGGACCCGAGGTCGGGGATCTCGCCGACCAGCGCGTGGGCGACCAGCCGCAGCACGGCCCCGTGGCTGATCAGGACGACCGTGCCGTCCGGGTGCCCGGAGCGCAGCCCCTCGAGGGCCGGGAGGTAGCGGTCCAGCACGTCGCGGCCCGACTCGCCCCCGGGCATCCGTGCCGCGACGTCGCCCTCGCGCCAGGCGTCGTAGGTGGCGCGGAAGCGCGCGATCGAGTCGTCGTCGTTGCGGCCCTCGAGGTCGCCGACCTGCACCTCGTGGGTGCCCTCGACGACGCCCGCGGTCAGCCCGACGGCGGGCGCGACGAGGCCCGCGGTCTCGCGGGCGCGCCGCGCGGGTGAGCTGACGAGGGCGGTCACGGGGCCCCGCGGGTCGGCGGCGAGCTCCTTGCCGAGCGCCTCGGCCTGCAGCCGCCCGAGGTCGGTGAGCCCCGGCCCCGGCAGCACGGTGTCCAGGAGCTTCGCGACGTTCGCCGGGGTCTGGCCGTGACGGGCGAGCACGAGGCGCAGCACCCCTCCTGCGTACCACGGACGCGTCAGCTCGGGAGGGGCTCGCCCGGGACCTCGCGGAGTGCGGTGAGCCACCTCGCGGCCGCGTCGTAGTCGGCCCGCTCCTGGCCGGGGACCGGCGGTGCGACGGGAGGTGACGGGGCGGTGGATCCGGGGGGAACGACGGCCCGCGGGTAGGACCCGAGGAAGCGCAGCTCGGTGCAGCGCCGGTGCAGCGCCGCGAGCGCCTCGCCCATCGCGGGCTCGGCGACGTGGCCGGCGCCGTCGAGGAAGAACCAGTAGGTGCCGAGGCGCTCCTTGGACGGGCGCGACTCGATGCGGGTCAGGTCGACCCCGCGGATCGCGAACTCGGTGAGGATCGCCAGCAGCGCGCCGGGCTCGTTGACCGTCGTCGCGGCGATCGAGGTGCGGTCGCGCCCGGTCGGGGCGGGGAGCCGGACGCCGGCCGGGGCGACGACGACGAAGCGGGTCACCGCGTCCCCGGTGTCGTGCACCCCCTGCGCGAGCGCCTCGAGCCCGTAGTACCCGGCCGCCACCGGCGCGCTCACCGCGGCGTCGACCTGCCCGTCGGCGACGGCGGCCGCGGCGGCCGACGTCGAGGGGGTCATCCGGACCTCCGCGGCGGGCAGGTGCGCCGCGAGCCACCGGCGGGTCTGCGCCTCGCCGTGCGGGTGCGACGCGACGGTGCGCACCTCGGCGGGCGTCGTCCCCGGGCGCACGAGCACCGCGAAGCGCACCGGGAGCAGGATCTCGCGGACCACGACGACGGACGGGGACTCGACGAGCCCGTCCATCGTCGCGGGGACCGCGCCCTCGACCGAGCTCTCGATCGGCACGCACGCGAGCCCGACCTCGCCCGCGCGCAGCAGGTCCAGCGCGGCGGTCGTGCTCGCCGCCGGCCGCAGGTGCGCCCCGGCGAACGCCGAGCCCGGGGCCTCGACCAGGCTGCGCAGCGCCTGCTCGCAGAAGGTGCCGTGCGGGCCGAGGAAGGCGACGTCCTGGCCGGCCGCGCCGTCGGGGTCGCCCACCTCAGACCAGGCCCAGGCGGGCCATCTCCGCGCCCTGGTCCGCGGGCGCCGTGGACCCCAGCGACGACAGGTGCGCGCGGACCCGCAGGGCCGTCCGGTCGTCGACCAGGGCGACCTCGGCGGCCAGCGCGTCGGCGTCGGTGGCGTCCAGCGCGTCGCGCACGGCGTCGACGAGCGCGGCGGGCGGCTCGGCGTCCGCGCCGGCGCCCCCGTCGTCGGGACCGCCCACGGCCGTCGGCGGCACCGCGCGCAGCGCCCGGGAGACGGCGACCACCAGGTTGAGCCAGCCGTGGTGGTCGAAGCCGGTCTCCGGGTCGACGTGCCGCGCGGCGCTCTGCAGCCCGATGCTCGCGGTGAACGAGCGCCCCGACGTGGCGACCACCGCGAGGAACCGCGAGACGTCGGTGACCCCCGGGAAGACGCCCGCCCGGTCGCCGCCGCAGCGCAGCTTCGGCCGGCAGCCGTGGCCGACGACCCGCCGCACGCCCGCGATCCAGTCGTCGGATCCGTCGGCGTCGGGGCGCCGCGGCTCGACGACGGCGACGACGTCGTCGGGGACGAACTCGGTGACGCGCTCGAGCCAGACCGAGTCGACGTCGTGCGGCGCGGGCATCTCGACGGTGCCGGTGGTGAGCAGGGCGGAGCGCGACGTCGTCAGCGAGAGCGCCTTGGGCACGCCCCCCAGGCCGGTGTCGACCGACAGCGCGATCGGCACCGGGGACGCGGGACGCCGCTTCACGAGCACGGCCACGAACTCCTGCAGGCGGGAGACGGGCACGACGAGCGCGCCGAGCAGGCCGCCGTGCTCGCCGGCGCGGACGTCGAGGTACGCGTCGAGGACGTCGGCCATCACCGGGCGCGGACCGGGGGAGACGAGTGCGGCGTCGTCGAGGATGCGCGCGAGGAGCGGGGGCACACCGTCGACCGGTGCCCCACCGGCCTGGGGGACGGTGGACACGAGGGCACGGTAGCGGGCGGTGCGCCGCGGTCCGGCCACCGGGCGCCGACCCCGCGGTCGGGACCTGCTCGTCCCCCTGCTTCTTCGGTTAGGCTCACCTAACCAACGCATCCGGAGGTGCCCGATGGCCAGGAGCTGCCCGCACCAGCCGCCCGTCCCCAGCCCGGTCGAACGGGCGCGGGCCACCGTGGTCCGCGCGGGCGGCGCCGCGCTCCTCGTCGACCCGCAGGCGGGATCCGGCGACGGGGACGGCGGCCGCGTCCACCCGGTCCTGCACCACGTGCCGGCCTCCGGGGCGGCGACGCTCCAGCTGCCCGCCGACCACCCGCTGGTCGGCGCGGCCCGCACGCGGGGGGACGAGTGGCTCGCCCCACCTCGTCCACGCCCACGGTTCGCTGCTGACCGGGCTCGCCCGGCACCTCCCGGTCGGCCTGCGGCGCCCCGGCGCGACGCTCCTCCCGCTGGCCGTCGACCGGCTCGGGCTGCGCCTGCGGGTCGAGACCGACGACGGCGACCACGACGTCCGGATCGGGTTCGCCGAGCCGGTGGCCTGCCCCCGGATGCTCGGCGCCGAGGTGCGCCGGCTGGCCGCCCTCAGCCCGGTGGCGCCGGGCGCGGGGCGGCGTCGCGCAGCGGAGCGGTGACCTTCCGCTCGGCCACGAAGGACACGAACGGGATCGTGCCGGCCAGGGCGACCAGCAGCAGGCGGACCACCGGCCACCGGCTCTTCACGCCGAGGTCGGCCGCGAGCGCCAGGTAGCCCATGTAGAGGAACCCGTGGATCGGCCCGACGATCGCGACGAGCAGCGGGTCCCCGGCGAAGTACTTGAGCGGCATCGCGACCAGGACGAGCACGAGCAGGCCGGTGCCCACCACCCAGGCCATGATCCGGTAGCGCTTCATCGCGGCGACGATCTTCGGGGTCAGCGTCGTCGTCGGCGTCGGTGCGGTCACGCAGGAGCTCCTCGGGGTCCTCAGCGGGTCTCGTCGGTGTCCGACCGGGCGAGCGCGGCGAGCATGGCGTTGTAGTCGGTGCGGGCCCGGCCACGCAGCGGGGTGCCCTGCCCGTCCCCGGGGCGCACCCCGGCGGGCCGGGGCGTGAACGGGGTGTCGAGGATCTCCGCGACGGGGCCCAGGTCCGCCGCGGTGACGCGCCCGCGCCCGTCGTCGGGACCGCGCCTCGCCGTCGGGGCCGCGGTCACCGGGGAGGTCGTCGTCGGCGGTGCGGCGTCGTCGTCGGGGATCTCGCCGCGCAGGACCGCCAGCTGGTGGGCCTCGGCGTGGAGCATCCGCCACCACAGGGCCGCGAAGAACACGCCGAACAGCGGCCACTGCAGCGCGTACCCGGCGTTGAGCACCGAGCCGGTCGGGGACTCCGCGCGGCCCAGCTGCCAGTAGGCCATCCCGCCGCAGACGATCACCGCGACGACGGCGAGCAGCGTCCAGCCGACCCACCGGGGGGTGACGAGCACACGGAGGACACGACCCACGTCCTCGAGGTTACCGACGCGGTGTGAACGCGGGCGAAGCGTCGCGGTGGCGCCCGCCCTAGGGTGCGTCCCGATGAGCCTCCTCCGTGACTGGCTCGCCCCGTCGGGTCCCGCGGTCGTGGAGGTGGACGGGCGCGAGCGCCGCCTGCTGCTGACCGAGATCCTCGTCGTCGCCACGGTGACCCTGGGCCTGTCGGGGCTGCGGTCGCTGATCTCGCTGCTGGACTCCCTCGCCGCGCCCGCCCCGCTGGCCTCGCGGCAGGTGTCGATCGACCGGCCGCTGGCCACCGACGCGTGGGTGGACCTGGCGGCGCAGCTGGCCTCGTCGCTGCAGCTCGTCGCCTGGGGCGCCCTGGGCCTGTACCTGCTGCTGCGCGCCGGGTCCGGGCCGCGCGCGGTGGGGCTCGACGGCACCCGTCCGGGCCGGGACGCCCTGTCCGCGCTCGGGCTGGCCGCGCTGATCGGCATCCCCGGCCTGGGGTTCTACCTCGTCACCCGCGCGCTGGGCATCAACCTCACGGTGGTGCCCTCGCTGCTCGACGACCACTGGTGGCGGGTGCCGGTCCTCGTGGTCTCCGCGGTGGCCAACGCGTGGGCCGAGGAGGTGCTCGTCGTCGGGTGGCTGCTCTCGACGCTGCGCCGGCTCGGCCTCTCGGAGAACCGGTCGCTGGCCGTCTCCGCACTGCTGCGCGGCTCGTACCACCTCTACCAGGGCTTCGGCGGCGGGCTCGGCAACGTCGTCATGGGCCTGGTGTTCGGGCGGTACTGGCAGCGCACCGGACGGCTGTGGCCGCAGGTCGGGGCGCACGCGCTCATCGACATCGTGGCGTTCGTGGGGTCGGCGCTGCTGGTGGGGAAGGTGTCGTTCCTGCCGCACTGACGCGAGGACGGCGCCGCTCACCCATCTAGGGTCGGCCACCATGACCCCGCCCCGCGTGGACACCGAGGTCGGCCCGCTGCGCACCGTCGTCCTCCACCGCCCGGGCCCCGAGCTCGAGCGGCTCACCCCCCGCAACGCCGACCGGCTGCTCTTCGACGGCATCCCGTGGGTCGAGCGCGCGCAGCTCGAGCACGACCGCTTCGCCGCCACCCTGGAGCGCCACGGGGTCCGCGTCCTGCGCCTCGCCGACCTCCTGCGCACCGCCCTCGACGACGGCGACACCCGCACCCGCGGGCATCGCCGACGCCGTCGACGAGCGGGTCCTCGGCCGCGAGCTCGCGGCGGCGGTGCGCGCCGAGCTGGCGGGGATGGGTCCCGACGACCTCGGGACCGCGCTCGTCGGCGGGCTCACCTTCCGCGAGCTGGGCGACGGGCAGAACTCGCTGGTCCGGCGGATGCACGGCCCCGACGAGTTCGCCGTCGACCCGCTGCCCAACCTCATGTTCACCCGCGACTCGTCGATCCGGGTCGGCGACCGCGTGGTGGCCGCCGCGATGGGGATGCCCGCGCGCCGGCGGGAGGCCGCCCTCGTCGCGCTCGCCCACCGCGGCCACCCGGAGCTCGGCGAGGTGCCGCACACCGACCCCCGCGACACCTCGCCCGTCGAGGGCGGCGACGTGCTGCTGCTCGCGCCCGGGGTGCTCGCCGTCGGGGTCGGGGAGCGCACCAGCCCGGCCGGAGCGGAGTCGTTCGCCCGCGCGATGTTCGACGCGGGCCTCGCCCACACCGTGCTCGCCGTCCCGATCACGCAGCGCCGGGCGACGATGCACCTCGACACCGTCGCGACGATGGTCGACGTCGACGCGATGGTCGTCTTCCCGGAGGTCCTCGACGGGCTGCAGGCCTGGACGATCACGCCCGGCCTGCAGATCGCCGGCCCGGAGCCGTTCCGGCCGGCCGCCGCGCGGGCGATGGGCATCGAGGAGCTGCGGGCGGTCGACACCGGCCCGGCGGGCGTGGCCGCGGAGCGCGAGCAGTGGGACGACGGCAACAACACCCTCGCGCTCGCCCCGGGCCGCGTCGTGGCCTACGAGCGGAACACCGCGACGAACGCGCGGCTGCGCGACGCGGGGATCGAGGTCGTGACGATCGAGGGCTTCGAGCTGGGCTCCGGGCGCGGCGGGCCGCGGTGCCTCTCGTGCCCGTGGGAGCGCGACCTGCCGTCGTAGATCCGTTCGACGACGGGGCTCTCCTCCCACTGATTGCAAGCGTCGCCGCTCCGCTTGCATCGAGATCGTGCCACCCGACCGAGGGACCGCGGCCACGTTCGGCGCAGCCAGGCGTGCATCCGGCCACAGCACGCGGCCCGCCACTGCGCCCACACGGGTCTGCCCCTAGCGTCCGGTTCGTGCTGAGGAAGCGCCCCGAGAGCGGTCCGCGGCCGGGGAACCCCGCCAACCCGCTGCGCCGGCTGTCCGGCGAGCGCTGGGCCGCGATGGAGCCGACCTGGCGGGACGCCAGGCCGGGCGATCATCCACGCCGCGCTCGAGCGCGCGAAGGCCCGCCCGTCGGGGAACTGGTTCGTCGTCGGGGCCTCCCGCGACGTCCGGTACGGCACGCCGTTCGGCGCGACGGTGGCCGGGGTCGAGCTGGTGCTGTGGCGCTCGCCGTCCGGGGAGCTGCACGCCGGGCCCGGGGCCTGCCCGCACCTGGGCGCGGCGATGTCCACGGCCACGCAGTCCGGGTGCGAGCTCATCTGCCGGTGGCACGGCCTCGCGCTCGGCCCGTCGGGCCGCGCCGGGTGGCGGACGCTGCCCGCCCACGACGACGGCGTGCTGGCGTGGGTCCGGCTCGACGCCGTCGACGGCGAGGAGCCCACCGCGGCCCCGATCCTGCCGGTCCGCCCGCCGCACGAGGCCAGCCTCGTCGCGGTGGCGACGATGGTCGGGACCTGCGAGCCCGACGACGTCGTCGCGAACCGGCTCGACCCCTGGCACGGCGCCTGGTTCCACCCGCACTCGTTCGCGGACCTGCGCGTCGACTCCGCGCCGGCGCGCACGGCCACGACCGACGAGGACCACTTCGACCTGCACGTCGCGTTCCGGGTGACGAAGAACTGGGGCATCCCCGTCGAGGCCCGCTTCACCTGTCCCGACCCGCGCACCGTCGTCATGCACATCACCGGCGGCGAGGGGGCGGGCAGCGTCGTCGAGACCCACGCGACCCCGCTCGCGCCGCACCCCGACGGCCGGGCCCGCACGCAGGTGACCGAGGCCGTCGTCGCGCACTCCGAGCGGGAGGGCTTCGTCCACGCCCGGCGGGTCCGGGGCGTCGTGCGCCCGCTCATGGAGTGGGCCGCGAAGCGGCTCTGGGTCGACGACATCGAGTACGCCGAGCGGACCTACGAGGTGCGCCGCCGGCGCAGGTGAACGGATGTGGTCGTCCGGACGACCGACATCCGTTCACCTGGGCCGCAGGCCCACCAGCGTGTGCACGATCCCCCGCTGCCAGCCGTCCATCGGCTCCACGCGGACGGCCTCGAGCCCGGCGCCGCGCAGGCGCGCGGTGAGCCGCGCCACCCCGTCGAACGCGAGCACGCTGCGCCACAGGTAGCGGTAGAGCGACGCGTCGCCGGTGACCCGCCACCCCAGCGGGATGACGATCGCCCAGCACACCGCCGTCCACACCGCCCGCGCGGCGGCCGAGTCCGCCACCGAGTACTCGTGCACGGCCAGCGGCGCGCCCGGCGCGAGCAGGTCGCGCAGGTCGGCCACCCCGGCGTCGACGTCGGGCAGGTTGCGCAGCAGGTAGGCCGCGAGGATCCCGTCGAAGGGCCCGGCCACGCCGTGCGCGGCCAGCTCCTCGGCCCGCGAGTGCACGAAGCGCACGGACGCCGGCCAGCTCTTGGCCCGGGCCTGCGCCAGCATCTCCGCCGAGGCGTCGACGGCGACGATCTCCGCCTCCGGGTAGGTCTCGAGCAGCGCGGCCGTCGAGAGCCCCGTGCCGCAGCCGACGTCGAGCAGCCGCAGGCCCGCGCCCCGCCCGGGCAGCCCGAGCCGGGCCGCCGAGCGCTTGAGGTGGTCGAAGTAGCCGGGGTTCGCCCCGACGAGCCGGTCGTAGGAGGACGCGTCCTGGTCGAACGCGGACGGCACCACGGCGGCCTCGCGCACTCGGTCGAAGGTCACGAGCGGCCATCCTGCCCGGTGTGCCGCCGGACGGCCCAGTGGGCTGCCCCCGGCTCCCGCCCGGCCGAATCTGAGAGCCCGCTCCCGCACAAGGCTCACCGGCGCGTCCGATCGGAGCATCCGCGCTGTCCGTCGTCGCCCGGCGCCGGACCTTCGGCGCGGTCGACGGGCGGGGGCTCTCAGACTCGCCGGTCACGAACAGGTCACGGCCCTACCGTCCCCCGCCGTGCGCAGACGGATGACGACGACGGCGTGGGCCGGCGCCCTGGTCGCGATGACCGTGGTGCCCTTCGCGATGTCGGCGTGGCGCGGGGGCTCCACCCGCGTCGGGTCGATGCTCTCGGTGGGCCTCGGGGTCCTGGGCCTCGGCGCGCTGGTCGTCGTGGTGCTCGTCCCCTCGCGCATCCGGTCGCTGACCCGCGCGTTCGGCGTCGACCGCGTCATGGGCCTGCACCGGTGGCTCGGCGTGCTCGCGCTCGGCGCCGTCGCCGCGCACGCCGTCGTCGCGCTGTCGAACCACCCGGCGCTGCTCGACCCGCTGACGGCCCGCGACAGCGCGAAGGCCGGGTGGGGCTCGCTGGTCTCGCTGCTGCTCGTCGGCGGGGTCGCCGCCGGTGGGCGCCGCCCGGGCGCCCGCTACGAGGTCTGGGCCCGGCTGCACGTCGCGCTCGCCGCGGCCGGCCTCCTGCTCGCGGCGCTGCACGTCCTGTGGCTGGAGCACCTCGTCGCGGACCCGGTCATGCGGGTGTGCTTCGTCGCGCTGGCCGGGGTGCTGCTCGCGGTGCTCTCCCACCGCTGGGTGTGGCGCCCGCTGTTCTCGCGGCAGGGCGCCTACGTCGTCTACGGCGTGCGCCGGGAGGGCCCGAGCGTCTCGACCCTGGTGCTCGCGCCGGTGCACCTGCGCCGCGGCGGCATGCGCTTCGACCCCGGCCAGTTCGTGTGGCTGCGCCTGCGGCGGGCCGTGGTGGGCACCGAGGAGCACCCGTTCACGATCGCCTCCAGCGCGAACGTCACCGGCCGGCTGGAGCTGACGGTGCGCGACCAGGGCGACTTCTCCCACCGCGTCGCGGCGCTGCGCCAGGGCCAGAAGGTGTGGCTCGACGGCCCGCACGGCTCGTTCACCGCCACCGAGGGCCGCGACTGCGCGGGCCTGGTCCTCATCGCGGGCGGGGTCGGGATCACGCCGATGATGAGCATGCTGCGCACCCTCGCCGAGCGCGGCGACACCCGGCGCCACCGGCTCGTCCTCGCCGAGCGCGGCTCCGAGCCCCTCTTCGCCGACGAGCTGGCCGTGCTGGGCCGCCGCCTCGACCTGGAGATCCTCCGCACCGCGGGGCGCCGCGTGGACCTGGCGCTGCTCTCCGACGTCGTCCCCGGACCGCCCGAGCGCGACCACCTCGACTACTTCGTGTGCGGCCCGCCGTCGCTGCTCGCCGGGTCGCTCGCCGCGCTCGACCAGCTCGCGGTGCCCGCGACCCGGGTGCACACCGAGCAGTTCGGCTGGTCCGGCCCGATGCCGGTCAGCCCCACGCCCCCTCCCCGTCCGGGACCACCGCCCCGGCTCCGTCCGCTCCCCCCGCGAAGGACACCCATGGCCAGACACTCGACCCGCAGGCGCATCCCGCGCTGGGCGGTCGCCGTTCCCCTCTCGATGCTGCTGGTGCTCGGCGCGGCGCAGGCCTGGGCGTCGTCGACCCACGCACCGGGCAGCTCCTCGACGACGACGAGCAGCAGCGCCCGGACAGCGCGGGGCGCCTCGCTGCTCTCCCGGGTGACCGCGGCGATCACCGGGCGGAGCCGGACGACCCGGAGCGGACCCGCAGCCGCCGGCGGCGCGGCCACGCCCGACCGGCGGGACCACGACGGCGCCCGTCCCACGGCGGCCTCCCCCACGACGCCACGACCGCGCCGGGCGCCGCCAACGGCAGCGGAACAGGGCGGCACGCATCCGTCTGACCAGCAGAAGAACACCCACCAGAACGGTCAGCAGCAGCAGAACCAGCCCAACCCGAACTGCACGCTGGTCGTCCCCCCGAACCCCACCGGCGGCGCCGGGCTCGCCACGCCGTACCGCCTGCAGGGCTCGGACGGGAAGGGCGCCTGCCACGAGGCGAACAAGCACGCAGGCCGCGTTCGTCGAGGCGACGATCCTCGACCCGGCCACCGGCGCGCTCTCGGTCTACCACCCGCTCGTGATCGACGACGGGACGCAGCCGGCCGCGGCGCCCGCCGCCCCGGCCCTGCCGGCCGGCGCCGTCGTCGGCGTCTGGTTCGGCTTCAACGGCACGACGCTGACCCTCGGCGGTGACCACGGCGGCTGCGTCAACGGCACGCCCGGCTCCCCGTTCGGCCAGTTCGCGGACTGCCACGGCGCGGCGTTCTTCGGCGCCGCGAACGGCGCGATCGCCGCCGGCAAGCTCGCCGTGCCCGCGCTCGGCACCGGCGCCGACGGGCAGCCCTGCCCCACCACCCGGGACTTCTCCGTGGTCGACCAGGACCAGAGCGACAACCTCGCCACGTCCTACCGGGTGCTCGGCGACGGCCGCGTCGCCCAGGACAGCGCGGCGAACGCCGGGCTCGGCGGCACGCGTCTCACCAACGCGAGCGACAACGGCCTGCTCGACGCCTTCATCGACCCGGCCCTCGGCTGCCGCCCGATGACCGCGCCCGACGCCGGCGACGCCGGCAAGCAGGTCCCGTCGCTCGCGCTCAACGAGCTCCAGGCGGCCGCCCACCAGGGCGCACCCGTCGCGCTGGTGCCGGCCAACGACCCGATGTCGCAGATCGACGGCAAGGCCTCCGCCGGCGAAGACCGCGCTCTACCGGCAGGGCGTCGACCAGCCGGTCGGCGCGTCGTCCGACGGCGCCGCCTACTGCCGCTCGCTCGTCGCGGTGGCCCCGGGACGGCTGAAGGCGAACCAGGGCCGCTTCTCGGCGGCGACGTCGCCGGACCCGGCCGCGGGGAACACCCTCTTCACGTTCCTCGCCCAGCGCCTCCAGGCCTCGTACCAGAACCTGGGGTGCGGCGACCTCGGGGCGCCGAAGCTCCCGCTCAAGGTCAAGACCGACGGCGACAAGGCCGTGGCCGCCACCATCACCGGCTGACCCGGAGCCCGCCGACGACCACGCTCCCGGTCGTCGGCGGGCGCCCGCGGCGGGGGTACCTACACTCGACGGGTATGAGCGACCCCTCGTCGTCGACGTTCCACGATCTCCTGCGCGAGCAGATCCGCAACGAGTTCACGGCGTCGCAGCAGTACACCGCCGTCGCCGTGTACTGCGACGACGAGGACCTGCCCCAGTTGGCCGCGCACTTCTACGCGCAGGCCCTCGAGGAGCGCAACCACGCCATGGGCATGGTGCAGTACCTGCTCGACAACGACGTGCACGTGCGCGTCCCGGGCACCGACGAGGTCCGCAACGACTTCAAGTCGATCGAGGACGTCGTCGAGCTGGTCCTCGACCAGGAGAAGCGGGTGACCGACCAGATCACGCTGCTGGCCCGCGCCGCCCGCGACCAGGGCGACTACCTCGGCGAGCAGTTCATGCAGTGGTACCTCAAGGAGCAGGTCGAGGAGGTCGCCTCGATGACGACGCTGCTGCGCATCGTGCGCCGCGCGGGCGACAACCTCTTCCACGTCGAGGACTTCGTCGCCCGCGAGATGCCCGCCGAGGCCGGGACCGACCCGACGGCCCCGCCCTCGGCGGGCGGCGTGGCGACGCTCGGCGGGGCCTGACGGCCCGGCGGTCTCAGGCCGCCGCCGCCCGGACCACCCACGTCCGCCCGGCGGGCCGCAGCACCGGCGCGAGCAGCTCGGTGAGGTGGGCGACGACCCGGACGGTGACCAGGGCGGTCACGACGGCGACGACGTCGACGAGCGCGTGCAGCACCACGCCGTCGGCGAGGGCCTGCGTGCTCGTCGCGAACCCGTGCACCACGGTCACGACGCCGAGCACCACCCCGGTCCCCCAGGCCGCCCACCAGGCGAGGACCGGGCGGGACGGCCTCGGGCGGGTCGCGGGGTCCGCGCCGGCGCCGGCGTGCTCGATCTCGGCGAGCGTCGCCCCCGGCACGGTCAGGGTGAACGGCGGGAGGACGCAGCCGAGCAGCAGCAGCCGCGTCGAGCGCCACGGGCGGGTGCCGGACTCCTCGGCCGCGAGGCCGCGCGCCGCGAGCAGCCAGCGCAGGAAGACCACGCCGGTCGCGATCCCGGCGACCGGGGCGAGCAGCCCGAACAGCGTCACGAGGACGTCGGACCAGCCCAGGGCCACCCCGGAGAGCGCCCGGTCGCGGGACAGGACCAGCAGCACGTAGCGGAACACCTCGCCCGCGGCGGCGATCCCCGCGAGCAGGGCGGTGGTCACCGCGAGGCGGCGCAGCAGCCCGGCGTGGGCGCGCAGCGCCTCCTGCGGGTCGGGGGCGGGCCGGGACGGGAGCGGCCCGTCGGGGCTGCCGGGCTCCGGGCGCGCGGCCCACGGCCACAGGCTCCAGCGCGGGACCTCGCGGTAGCGCGGCGGGCCCGCGTAGGGGCGGCGGGGCGGCGCGGGGTCGCGGGGGCGCAGGGCGTCCGGGGTCGTCGCCACCCAGCGCACCCCGGAGAGCACGCGGCCGCAGTGCACGCAGAAGCGGACCGACTCCCCGGGCGGCTGCTCCCGGCCGCAGCGCGGGCAGGTCACGGCGCTACACCACCTGGGCGGGCCCCGGCCCGTCGGTGACCACCGGGCGCCCGGCGGCCTCCCACGCGAGCATGCCGCCGTGGACGTTGACCGCCTCGCGGCCCTGGCCGACCAGGTACGCCGTGACCTGCGCCGAGCGTCCGCCGACCCGGCAGACCACCGCGAGCGGGCCCTCGGGGACGTCGCCGAGCCGGTTGAGGAACTGCGACAGCGGCACGTGCACCGCGTCGGGCGCGTGGCCCGCGGCCCACTCGTCGTCCTCGCGCACGTCGAGCAGCGTCGCCCCCGCGGGCACCTCGGTCACCGGCACGGCGGGCACCTCGGACGTCATGGCCCCATCAGACCACACGGCGGTGCCGGCGGCCCGTGAGCTGGACGGGCCCTACTCCGACGACCCGGCCCCGGTCATCGAGCGGACCTCCATCTCGGCCGCCCGGCGGTCGAGCTCGGCCTGCTCCTCGGCCGGGACCCGGTTCGCGCCGACCATCGTCCCGACCACGCCCAGCAGGAACGAGACCGGGATCGACACGATGCCGGGGTTCGAGAGCGGGAACCACGCGAAGTCGACGTCCGCCCCGAAGATCGACGTCTCCTCGCCCGAGACGACCGGGGAGAACACGATCAGCACGATGCACAGACCGAGGCCGCCGTAGATGCTCCACAGCGCGCCCGTGGTGTTGAACCGGCGCCAGAACAGCGAGTAGAGCAGCGTCGGGAGGTTCGCCGAGGCGGCCACCGCGAAGGCGAGCGCCACGAGGAACGCGACGTTCTGCCCGTTGGCGAGGATGCCGCCGAGCACCGCCACGACCCCGACGACGAGCGCCGTCCGCCGGGCCACCCGCACCTCGGCGCCGGGCTCCGGCTTGCCGTCCTTCAGCACGGACGCGTAGACGTCGTGCGCGAAGGAGGCCGCCGAGGTGATCGTCAGGCCGGCGACGACGGCGAGGATCGTCGCGAAGGCGATCGCGGAGATGACGCCGAGCAGGACCGTGCCGCCCAGCTCGTAGGCGAGCAGCGGGGCCGCGTCGTTGACGTTCTTGGACGAGAGCAGCCCCTTCGGCACCAGCGCCGCGGCGCCGTACCCGATCACCAGGGTGAACAGGTAGAAGATGCCGATGATCCAGATCGCCCAGTTCACCGAGCGGCGGGCCTCCTGCGCGGTGGGCACCGTGTAGAAGCGCATGAGCACGTGCGGCAGGCCCGCGGTGCCGAGCACCAGGGCGACGGCGAGGGAGACGAAGTCGATCCGGCTCGCGGCCGTCTTGCCGTACTCGTTGCCCGCGTCCAGCAGGTTCGCGCTGACGTTCGCGTCCGCGGCGCCGAGCACCGACGACAGGTTGAAGCTGAACAGGCCGAGGACCCAGACGGTCATCACGGCCGCCCCGATCACGAGCAGGGTGGCCTTGATGATCTGCACCCAGGTCGTGCCGCGCATGCCGCCGTAGAGCACGTAGAAGATCATCACGAGCCCGACGAGCAGGATGACCACCGACTGGCCGTCGAAGATCCCGGGCTCGTTCGGGACGCCGAGCAGCAGCGAGATCAGCCCGCCGGCGCCCGCCATCTGGGCGAGCAGGTAGAAGAACGACACCACGAGCGTCGAGACGGCCGCGGCCGCGCGCACCGGCCGCTGGCGCATCCGGAAGCTCAGGACGTCGCCCATCGTGAAGCGCCCGACGTTGCGGAGCAGCTCGGCGACGAGCAGGAGGGCGGTCAGCCACGCGACGAGGAAGCCGATCGAGTAGAGGAACCCGTCGTAGCCGTTGACGGCGATCGCGCCGGCGATGCCGAGGAAGGACGCGGCCGAGAGGTAGTCCCCGGAGATCGCGATGCCGTTCTGCGGACCGGTGAACGAGCTCCCGCCGGTGTAGTAGTCCGACGCCGTCGTCGTCGACCGGCTCACCCGGTAGACGATCAACAGGGTCAGGACGACGAAGACCAGGAAGATCCCGATGTTGAGGAGCGGGCTGCCGAGCTGGGTCGGCGCCGCGCCCTGTCCCGGGAGCCCGGCGGGGGCCGAGGTGGTCACAGCTTCTCCTCCACGCGGGCCCGCAGCTCCGCGGCGGTCGGGTCGAGGTTCTTCTCGGCGTACCGCGCGTAGCCGACCGCGATGGCGAACGTCGAGACGAACTGCAGCAGGCCCAGCAGCAGGCCCACGGTCAGGTTGGTCCCGCCGAGGCGCGTGTTGACGACGCCGGGCGCGAAGTCCGCGAGCAGGACGTACGCGAGGAACCACGCCAGGAAGAGGGCGCTCATCGTGAACACGTAGCGCAGCCAGCGGGTGCGCAGCGCCCGGAACTCCGGGCTGCGCCGCATCTGCTCGTAGGGGTTCGGGGCGCCCTCGTGCGGCACCGGGCCGCGGGGGCTCTCCTCGGTCGCGCTCATGGCCTCACACCCTCCGTGGGGTTCTCCGGGAGCGGGGTGGTCACGTGCCGCAGCACGACGGGTCATTCAACGGTGCGGCCGGTCGCCGTCACTCGATCAGTGGTGCTCTTTTCGAGTGCTCGTCCCGTCACGGTCGGTGAGTGCCGCCGACACGGAGCGCGTCCGGCGGAGGGCGGCTCAGCCCCGGTTCACCCGCATCTCACCCAGCCCGAGCCGTTCCGGGGCGTGGAGTCGCAGCAGGGTACGTCCGACGCCGGCCGGGACCCGGGCGGGGGTCGCCCGGCTCACCAGGACCATCGTCAGGGTGGCGAGCGGGACCGAGACGGCGGCCGGCTGGCCGAGCAGGACGCCGGCGGTCCCGGGCAGGGTCGCGCCGAACAGCGTCGCCAGCGCGGCGCCGAGCGAGAGCACGCCGCCGACCGCGATCCCGGCCACGGCGCCCCGGTCGGTGAGCCCGCGCCACCAGATCCCGAGCAGCAGCAGCGGCGCGAACGTGGACGCCGCGACCGCCAGGGCCAGCGCCGTCGTCTGGGCGAACTCGAGCCGGACCATGACGAGGGCGAGCACGATGGGCACGGCGCCCGCGACGTGCGCGGCGATGCGGAAGTCCCCGAGCCGGCCGGGGAGGACGTCGCTGGAGAGCACGCCGGCCACCGACAGCAGCAGCCCGGCCGAGACCGCGAGCAGCGTCGTCGCGATCCCGGCGGCGACGAGGCCGCCGAGGACCGCACCGCCCCACCCGCCCGACGGCGAGCGCGGGCAGCAACAGCACCGCGGCGTCGCCGTCGCCGCCGACCAGCAGCTGCGGCGCGGAGAAGCGGGCGAGCGCCCCGAGCACGATGGGCGCGATGCTGAAGCCACCGAGCAGCGCGAGGACGAGGACGGTGGAGCGGCGTGCCGCACGCCCGTCGGGGTTCGTGTAGTAGCGGACGAGCACGTGCGGCAGTCCGGCCACGCCGAGGCAGGTCGCCAGGAGCAGGGACCAGACCCACAGCGGGTCGCGCTCCCCGGTGCCGAACGGGTGGTCCCACGCGGCCTGGTCGCCCACCGCGCCGACCACCGCCGGGACGGGCGCCCCGGCCGGGAAGCCGAGCGTGGTGTCCTCGCGCACGGCGCGCGGCCCGGGCGACCAGGTGTCGGTGCTCGTGGTCCCGGCGCGCGAGACCTGCACGGTGACCGGGGCGGTGACCTGCAGCGTGACCGGCTCGTGCACGGTCACGCTGGTCGGGCGGTCGAAGGTGGCAGGGCCCGCCGGCGTCCCGCCCGCGACCCCGGAGCCCAGGAACCAGGCGACGAGGACGAGGGCCGGGATCGCCAGCGCCACCGCCTTGAACCAGAAGCCGAAGGCCTGCACGAACGTCATCGAGCGCATGCCGCCGAAGGTGACCGCGGCCGTCACGACGAGGCCGACGATCAGCACCCCCACCCAGGCGGGCGCGCCGGTGAGCACCGTGAGCACGAGGCCGGAGGCCTGCAGCTGGGGGACGAGGTAGAGCCAGCCGATGACGACGACGACCGCCGTCGTCAGGGTCCGCAGCAGCGCCGAGTCGAGCCGGGTCTCCGCGAAGTCGGGGACCGTGTAGGCGCCCGAGCGCCGGAGCGGGGCGGCGACGAACAGGAGCAGCACGAGGAACCCGGCGACGAACCCGACCGGGTACCAGAGCCCGTCGACCCCGTGGCTCAGCACGATCCCGGCGACGCCGAGGAAGGACGCCACCGACAGCGACTGCCCGGCGATGGCCGCGGCGTTCGCGCGGCTGCGCACGGTGCGCGAGGCGGCGAGGAAGTCGTCGGTGGACCGGGTGACCCGGACGCCGAGCGACCCGATGACGATGACCGCGACCGCGGCGAGCCCGGCCAGGACGAGCGCGACCACGACGTCGGCGGTGGACACCGCTCAGTCCTCGACGTCGTCGGCGAAGTCGAGCTCGTTGCGCTCCGCGTGGCGGGTGTAGAGCCAGCCGAGGACCAGCAGGAACGGGAACGAGAGCACGCCGAGCAGCAGCCAGGGGAGCCCGATCCCGAGGACGGGGACCGCGTTCGACACCGCGGGCATCGTCAGGAAGACGACGGGCAGCACGCCCAGGACCAGCACCGCCACCGCGGCCAGCCGCAGGGCGAGCGTCAGCTGGGAGCGCATGAGGTTGGAGAGCAGCAGCTCCCCGGTCGCGGTCTGCGCCTCGATCTCGGCGACGGTGCCGACGGCGCGCGTCGGCGAGCGGCGCTCGGCGAGCACGATCCGCACGCGGTCCGGGGGCGGGGCGTCGGGATCGTCCCCCTCGTCGGGGCGCCAGGCGAAGATCGGGCGCTTGTCGTCGGACTGCGGGACGGCCTCGGAGGCGGTGACCCCCGAGGCCGGGAAGGTCGACGCGAGCGGGAGACCCCGCACCGGGGTCGGCGCGATCGCGCTCGGGTCCGGCGCGGCCGGGGTGGGCGGGCCGGCCGGGACGCCGGTCTCGGGCGCCGCGTGGGCCGGGGTGTGCCCGCGCCCGGCGGGGACGCTGCGCAGGGTGGCGGCGTCGGCACCGGCGACGACGGCGAACCGCTCGGTCTCGGCGTCCGGCGCGGCGTGCCGCGGCCGGTACCCCGGGGGCGGGGTGTGCCCGGTGCTGGCGGCGCCGTCGGGGAGCGCGTGGCGCCCGGGGAGCCGGGGGGCGTCCTCCGCGCCGGGGTCCTCCGCGGCGGCGTGCCCCGGCGCCGCGGACCCGGCCGGGGCGGGCGCGGCACGGCGCGCGCGGGCCCGGGCGACGGCCGGGCCGCCGTCGGGCTCGTGGGTGCGTGCGGCGGGGGCCGCCGGGCCGCCCGGGAGATCCGCGGGGCGCCCGGCGTCGTCGGGACCCGACGGGTCGGCCGGGCCGGGGTCTCCCCCGGTCCGGGTCCGTCCGTCGGTGGTGGTCACCGCCGGCCCCACGCCTGTTTCGTCGACCGGACGAGGCGGTCCTTCAGCTCACGGGTGTGCCGCCGGCTCACCGGGAGCTCCGCGACCTCGCCCGTCCCGCCCCCGTTGCCCAGGCGCACCACGTAGCCCGAGCCGGCGAGGCGCAGCTCGGTGATGAGCGGCAGCGCGACCAGGTACGAGCGGTGGATGCGCACGAAGCCGGCGTCCGACCAGCGCTCCTCGAGCACGGAGAGCGGGATGCGCACGAGGTGGCTGCCCTCGGTGGTGTGCAGGCGCGCGTAGTCGCCCTGCGCCTCGACCCAGCGCACCGTCGAGCGCTGCACGAGCTTCGTCGTGCCGGCCAGCTCGACCGGGATCACCTCGTCGTCGCCCTCCTCCTCGACGGCGGGCTCGACCGAGACGGTCGTGCCCCGCGAGGCGAGGATGCGGGTCAGCGAGGCGTAGAGGCGCTCCGGGCGCAGCGGCTTGAGCAGGTAGTCCACCGCGCCGACGTCGAACGCCTCGACGGCGCGGTCGTCGTGCGCGGTCACGAAGACCACCGACGGCGGGATCACGTAGCGGGAGAGCACCTGCGCGAGCTCCAGGCCGTCGAGCCCCGGCATGCGGATGTCCAGGAACAGGACGTCCACGTCCGATTGCTTCGCGGGCGAGGAGATGCCCGTCGGCGGGGTGCCGAAGCCGCCGATGCTGACCTGGTCGCCGCCGGTGAGGATGCGCAGCGCGGAGATGGAGTCGTTCGCCTTCAGCACCGTGGTGACGCGCTGGTCCTGCTCCAGGAGGTAGGCGAGCTCCATGAGCGCAGGTTCCTCGTCGTCGACCGCGAGGACGACCAGGCCGTCGTTGTCGTTGGTAGTCACTGCCTCGCCATCCTGCCCAAGGGTCGGTCCCGCGTCCACGATAGGGACCCGACCGGTCGGGCGATCGCCGGGGTGCCGGTCGGGACGCGCCGACGTACCGGACCAGACGTACATGATCACCCGATCGCCGCTCAGGGACCCGCGGGCCCGGGGGCGTCCGTGCCCGGGCCCGAGCGAGTCGGTGATCGAGCGCTCGGACTCCTCCCACGCCGCCGTGCCCTCGACGACCGCGCGGCGCACGGCGTCGAGCTGGCGCGACAGGTCGTCGGCGGCGGGGACGGTGTCGGTCACCAGCAGCTCCCGGTACCAGGCGGCCATCTCGGCGTTGTCCTGGCCGGTGCCGGTGGCCAGCGGATCCTCCGCGAGCCGGCGCAGCGCCTCCCGCGCCTCGGCGACGGTGCGCTCCAGGTCGTCCACCCGGCCCGCGAAGCGCCGCGCGTCCGCGGGGTCCAGGGCCGCGGACCCGTCCGCGCCGGAGGGCGTACCGGGCCCGGGCCCCAGGGGTCCCGGTCCGCTCATACGGTCCTCCTCCCGGACGGGTCGAGCGCGGCCTCGAGCTCACGGCGGACCCCGGGCGACGTCGCGTCCTCCCCGACGAGCCGGGCCCGCCGCGCCCGTGCGCCGGGCCGATCGTGCCCCGGGCCAGGATCCTGCCGCAGCCGGTACCGGCCGCGGGGCCCGTCCAACCATCTGATCGTGGCATCACCACGTTCTCCGGGCGAACTTACCTCGTCCGGCGTAGCCACGACCCCGATCTGTGTCCACGCCTCCGTGGAGGCGAGGACGTCCTCGACGGCGCGGCGCTCCCGCTCGCCGCGCGCCGTGGCCGGTCCGTCCGGTCCGGCGGAGCCCGCGGTCACCGGGACCTCCAGCGGCGGACCGGGCGCCGCGGGCCGGGGCGGGACGAGCGCGAGCAGGCCCGGGACGAGACCGGCGGGGTCGAGCGGGCGGACCGCCACGTCCGCGTCGGCGTGGTCGGCCGACCAGAGCAGGGCCCCCTCGGTGGCGCTGCCGAGCGCGACCGCGGCGCACGGCGTCGTCGCGCTGCGCCGCACCAGGTCGACCTGGCGGGTCCGGTCGCGCACCGCGGTCGCGACGGCGAGCAGCACCGCCGCCGGGCCGGGCTCGAGCAGCCCGCGGGCGCGCAGGCCGTCCTCGACGCGGGCCCGGGCGAGCACCGTCTCGTCGTCGCGGTCGGCGGGCCAGGCGAGCGGCGCGAGCGGGTAGGGCCAGTCGGTCGCCCCGCACTGCTCCAGGACCCACGCCAGCTCGAGGCGGCGCAGGGCGAGCACGGGGAAGGGGGCGCTCACGACGGCGTCCCGCGCCCGGTGGCGTCGTCGCGGTCGTCAGGGTCGTCAGGGTCGTCGGCGTCGTCCTCGCCGAGCACCGGCGGGGCGACCCGGCGGGTGGCGTCGGCGCCCCAGCCGGCGGGGTCGGGGTCGACGAGGTACCCGACCCGTCGGGACGGCAGCCGGTGCTCCCCGGCCCCGCCGCCCAGGGGCGCGATCCCGAGGGGCGGCGGCGTCGAGAGGACCGGTGCGCGGGCGATCCGGCGCCGGGGTGGCCGTGCCCGCTGTCCGCGTCCGGCGTCGCGTGTCCACCGGGGGACGGCGCGTTCGACACCGGGGCCGCGGACGGGGCGTCGGGCGCGGCGGCCGGGTCGGTGCCGACCGGGGCGGTGCCGGGGGCGGGCGGCGTCGTGCCCGGCCCGGTCGCGGGCTCGCCGGGGCGCTCGTCACGGCGCCGCGGCTCCCGGCGCCGGGCGACCGGACCCGTCGTCGGGACCGGGACCGGGCGCACCCCGCCGCCGTCGGCGGGGGTCGCTCCGGCACCGGGGACGCGACCCGGCCGGGGTCGACCGGACCGGCGGACGCCACCGCTCCGCCCGGGACCGACGACGGGCGGCGAGACCGACGGGGCCGGGCCCCGGTCGAGCACGGGCCCCGCCCCGGGCGCCGTCGCGGCGACCCCGGAGGTGGTGGGGACGGAGGTGGTGGGCACGGGGGTGCCGGGCACCGGGGTGGCGCCGACGGCCCGGGGACCGACCGGCAGGTCGCCGGGCGGTGCCGGTCCCGGTGTGGCGGTCGCGGCGCGCTGCAGGACCCCGGTGGCCGCACCCCGGGCCCCGGCGACCGGAGCCGCGCCCCGGGCCGCGACCGGGGTGCCGGCCGGCGGGGCGGCGGTGGGCGGGGGCGGTCCGGCGCCCGCCCCGGCGACGCCGCGGGCCGCGGTGGCGGTCTCGGTCAGGTAGGTCCGGTAGGCCTCGCGGGCGGCGGCCTGCTCGGCGGCGGCGGCGCGGAAGTCCGCGAACCCGTCGGCGGGGGCGCCGTCGACCAGGGCGCGGAGCTCGCCGAGCAGGGGCGGCGCACCGAGCCCGGGCAGCGCCGGGGGCCGGGGCGGGCCGACCGCGGCCTGCACCCGCAGCAGCGCGGCCCGCATCCCGTCGACCCCGCGGGCCTGCCCGGACACCGTCTCGGCGAGCTCCTCCATGCGCGCGGCGAGGACGTCCGTCCGGCCGCCCGCGGCGTCGGCGTCGCGGCCGACCCAGCCCTCGGCGACCCCGCGCCGGGCGCTGCGGAGCCGGTCGGCGGCCGTGCGCAGCTCGTCGGCGCGGGCCAGGTGGCGGTCGCGCGCCGCGGCGAGCGCCTCGGGGCTCGCGCCCTCGCGGGTCCAGCGGTGGATCTGCTCGTGCGTGAGCCCGGAGACGTCGCGTCCGTCCCAGCCGACCGCCGCCACCCACGCCCCCTCTCCGCGAGTCGTCGAGGATAGGCGTCCGCGCGGCGGCGTCGGCCCTCGTCGGCGCCGATCCGGCGTCGAGCCTGTCGGAGATCGCGCGCCGTGTCGCTCCCGTCGGGCGACCTACAGGCCGAACCGGCTCCAGTGCGCCCGGTGCTCGAGCCACTCCAGCGCGCCCACGACCATCGCGGCCGGGTCGGGCGCCGCGACGCCGAGCCCGGGCACGCCGGCCATGACCCCCACACCGAGGCGCGCCAGGAGCGAGCGGCGGGGCTCGACGCCGACCGGCTCGGCATCCGGGAACCGCCGGGTGAGCACCTCGCGGGCGGTGCCGATCCCGTCGATCAGCCCGAGCTCCAGCGCGCGGCGCCCGGTCCAGACCTCCCCGGTGAACAGCTCGGCCGACTCGTCGAGCGCGGCGCCCCGCCGCTCGCGCACCCACTCGATGAACAGCTGGTGCAGCTCGCCCTGCATGCCGAGCAGCCACTCGACGTCCTCGGGCTTCTCCGGCTGGAACGGGTCCAGCCGCGCCTTGTTCTGCCCTGCGGTGTGCAGTCGCCGCTCGATGCCGAACCGCTCGATCAGCCCGGTCAGCCCGAAGCCCCCGGACACGACGCCGATCGAGCCCACCAGCGACGTCGGGCAGGCGAAGATCTCGTCGGCCGCGCAGGCCAGCCAGTAGCCCCCGGACGCGGCCACGTCCTCGCAGAAGGCCAGCACCGGCAGCTCGTGCTCGGCGGCGAGCCCGCGGATGCGGTCGGCGACCAGCTGCGACTGCGTCGGGGAGCCCCCGGGCGAGTTGATGACCAGCGCGACCGCGACGGCGTTCTCCGCCTCGAACGCCCGCGTCAGCGCGGACTCGACCGCCTGGAGGTTGATGACCGAGCGCGGGACCGGCCCGGAGGCCGCGGCGATGACGCCGTTCAGGCGCACGACGCTCACGGTGCCGGCGCCCACCTTCGACGCGAGCGCGCCGGGCAGCACCGACGAGACCGCCGGCGGGAGCTTGAGGGCCGAGGGCAGCTTCAGGGGCACGACTTCGAGTTTGCCCTACGGGCGTGTGCGTGTGTTTCCGTGTCCTGGCACGAAGATCCCATACAGCACGCCGATAGGGCACGCACAGGCGTCGTCAGACGCGAACGCCCGCCCGGAACTTCGGCACCCGCAGGCTGATCTTCGTCCCCGCGCCCCGCTCGGTCTCGACGACGAGGCCGTAGTCCGGCCCGAACGCCGAGCGCATGCGGTCGTCGACGTTGCCCAGCCCGACGTGGGCGCCGGAGAGGTGGGCGTCGCGGTTGTCCTCGCGCAGCGCCTGGGGGTCCATCCCGACGCCGTTGTCCTCGACCGTGATGAGGCACTCGCTCGCGGAGTCCTCGGCGGTGAGGGTCACCGTCCCGCCCTCGACCTTGCCGGCCAGGCCGTGGCGCACCGCGTTCTCCACCAGCGGCTGGAGCGCGAGGAAGGGCAGGACCACGGAGAGGACCTCGGGCGCGACCTGCACCTTGACCGCGAGCCGGTTGCCGAACCGGGCGCGCTCGAGCATGAGGTAGCGGTCGATGTTCTTGAGCTCCTCGGCGAGGGTCGTGTACTCCCCGGCCTGGCGGAACGAGTAGCGCGTGAAGTCCGCGAACTCCATCAGCAGCTCACGCGCGCGCTCGGGGTCGGTGCGGATGAACGAGGCGACGGTGTTCAGCGCGTTGTAGATGAAGTGCGGCGAGATCTGGGCGCGCAGCGCGCGGACCTCGGCGCGGTTGAGCCGGTCGCGGGAGTCGTCGAGGTCGGCGAGCTCGAGCTGGCTGGACACGTAGCGCGCGACCTCGGCCGACGCGCGCAGCAGCACCGGCCCGGGCGTCTCGGCGCTCACCGCGGCGAGGGTCCCGACGACGTTGCCGTCCACCTCGAGCGGGACCACGACGATGCCCTTGACCGGGCAGCGGTCCGAGCCGCACTCGATGTCCTTGCGGCTGGCCATCTGCTGCCGGCCGGTCTTCATGACCTTCTCGGCGTAGAAGCGCACGTCCAGGTTGTGGTGCTCGGCGTCGCCGTCCCAGGCCAGCGGCACGCAGTCCGCCGCGGTCATGGAGAGCGCCTCGGTGTCGAGCAGCGTCCGCAGGTAGGGCACCGCGAACTGCGCCGACGACTCCGACAGGCCCTCGCGCAGCGCGGGCGCGGCCAGCGAGACGGTGTGCAGCGTCGAGAACGTCGCCCGCTCGAGCGGCGAGGCGAACGCGTGGCGGCGCCGCAGCCGCCGGTAGATCAGCAGGCCGGCGGCGACGAGGACGACGACCACGACGAGGACGACGTAGAGCGTCGGGTCGGTCAACCAGCCGGGCACGACGCCATCGTCCGACAGCGTGCCCCGTCGTAGCAACGCGGCACACGAGCAGGGACCCCGGTGATCGCCCGTTCGGCGGTGTTGTGACCCGGATCCGTCACTTGACCAGGCGTGACAGCCGTCGGTCGGCGAGGGGCTTGCCGCCCGTCTGGCAGGTGGCGCAGTACTGGAAGGACCGTTCCGCGTACGAGACCTCGCGGACCACGTCGCCGCAGACCGGGCACGGCAGCCCGGTCCGGGCGTGCACCCGCATCCCCGAGCGCTTCTCGCCCTTGAGCAGGGCGGCGTCCTGCCCGACGGCGCGGTCGACGGCGTCGGTCAGCACGGAGATCATCGCGGCGTGCAGGCGGTCGGCGGCCTCGGCGTCGAGCTTGGCCGAGGACGCGAACGGGGAGAGCCGCGCGACGTGGAGGATCTCGTCGGAGTACGCGTTCCCGATGCCCGCGAGCGTCCGCTGGTCGGTGAGCAGCGTCTTCAGTCGCGCGGTCGACCCGGCCAGGAGCTCCGCGAGCTGCGCGCGGGAGAGCGTGAGGGCGTCGGGACCGAGGGCGGCGATGCCCGGCACCGTCGCCGGGTCCGTCACGACGTAGGCCGCGAGCCGCTTCTGCGTCCCGGCCTCGGTGAGGTCGAACCCCGGCCCCCCGACGGTCTCGAGGTGCACCCGCAGCTCCAGCGGGCCCTTGCCCGGCTTCGGCGGGGTCGTCGAGGCCTGCTCGTGCCAGCGCAGCCACCCCGCGCGGGAGAGGTGCACGACCAGTGCAGAGTCGATGGTCCAGTCCCCTATCGGCGTGCTCCCCTCGATGCTCCGTGTCCTGCCCGTCGAACTGGACGTCGAGGAACTTCCCGAACCGCCCCGCCCCGGTGACCAGCCGTCCGGTGAGCGCGGACAGCGGCGGGTCGAACGTCTTCAGCGCGGTCATGCTCGCCAGGTCGACGCGCGCGACGGGGCGGGCGAGCGCGTGCGTGCGCAGGTGCTCGGCGAGCGCCTCCACCTCGGGCAGCTCGGGCACGGCGCTCCTCCCTCCGACCGGCTACTGCGGCTGCAGCGGGCTGTTCGCCCGCGCCGGCGTGCCCCGCTTCTGCAGGGTGCGGATCGCCTGCTTGAACTCCGCCCGGGCCTCGGCCCGGCCGCGGACCTCGCCGCTCCACGCCTCGCCGATGCCCTCGTCGTCGTCGGGCCACCGGCCGCCCTCGACGACGAGGCGCCGCGGCCGGCGCAGCGTCCAGCGGATCGGGAAGAACAGCGCGATGCCGAGCAGGATCACGACGACCCACCACGGCACGCTGACCGCGGGGACCTGGAACTTCCACGCGATGAGGGCGAACCAGAGCAGCCCGAGCACGACGATGATCCCGATGACGGCCTTCCGGCCGCCCTCCTTCTCGTGCTCGAAGCCCTCGGAGTGGTCGCTCCACATGACCTTCATGTTCACGAGCCACACGCGCCCGTCGACGCCGGTGACCGTCTTCTCACTCACGGCGACCCACTCTAGGACGTCCCGGGCGAATCGGGACCCAGGAAGTCCTCGACGACCCGGCCGAGCTCGCGGGGACGGGTCAGCAGCCCCAGGTGCCCGCCGTCGTGCAGGTGCACCGTGCCGCGCGGCAGGAGCGATCCCATGATGTGGGCGTTCACGACCGGGATGACCGGGTCGCGGCGCCCGGCGAGCACCAGCGTCGGCGCCGTGATCATCGGCAGCACCGGCAGGCTCGTCCACGTGGTGAGCGCGAAGAGCTGGTGCAGGTAGGCGGTCGCCCGCACCGGGTGCACGCGGGAGAACAGCGCGTCGACGGCGTCCTGGTCCTCCCCGACGTAGATCTCCCGCCCGACCGAGCGGCGGTAGGACCGGTCGTTGTAGCGCCGGGGGGTGAGCATGCGCGCCAGCACCCCGAAGCGTGCGGGCACCATCATCACGCCGGTCCCGGTGCTCACGAGCACGAGACGCCCGACGCGGCGCGGGTACTGCAGCGCGAACTGCTGGGCGATGCCGCCGCCCCAGGAGAGGCCGAGGACGTCGACGACCCGGTGCGAGGACCCGGTGAGGTCGTCGAGCTGGTCGAGCAGGTCGGCGAGCAGGGTCGACAGCGCCGCCATCGGCAGCGGGACCGACGAGGCCTGGGAGCCGCCGATGCCGGGGACGTCGAAGCGCACCACCTCGCGGCGCGGGTCGAGCGCCGCCACGAGCGGCTCGAAGAGCTCGAGGCTCGCCCCGATCCCGTTGACGAGCACCAGCGGGCGCACCGCCGGACCGGCCGCGGCGTCCTCCGACGCGGGGCGCACCGCCACCCGGATGCGGCGCCCGGCCACGGTGAGCGTGCGCTCCCAGCCGCCGCTCTCCGGCACGTCGACCTCGTCGGGACGAGGAGCCACCACGGTCACCTCACGCTCCCGAGGTCGGGGTCCGGCGAGCCGGACGCGGACTCCACGTAGCTGCGGTACACGACGATCAACGCCTCCTTCTGCGCCTGGGAGAGCCGACGGTCGGCCCGGACGGCGCGTTCCACCGTCCGGTCGTCGTCGGCACCCCCGCGCGATCCCGACCCGGGTCCCGGGCCGGCGTGCTCCCGGACGAGTCCCGCCTGTTGCAGGAGGGACTCGGCCGAGAGGTCGAGCGCGTCGGCGATCGCCTGCAGCACGCGCACCGAGGGCACGTGCAGGCCGCGCTCGACCTGGCTGAGGTACGGGTTGGAGATGTGCGACAGCGCCGACAGCTGACGCAACGAGAGGCGGGCCAGACGCCGTTGGTCCCGGATGAACGATCCGAGGGCGCGGCGCTGGGCGTCCCAGACGCCGCCCGCCGCGCCCGGCGTCCCGGCCCCGGCCCGGTCGTCCGGACCGGTGGTGTCGCTCAGCGCAGCCGCAGCGCGTCGAGCACCTGGTGGGCGACCGAGCGCTGCATCTCGAGGACGGCGATGCCGGTGTCCACCGCGCGGTCGACCACCTCGCCGGGCGAGGGGTAGCCCGGCAGCGACCCGGAGGTGCGGCGGGCGGCCTCGTCGGCGCCCGAGAGCGCGGCGCCCCACATCTCCGCCATCCCGGTGGCGGCGTCGGTCACCGCCTTCTGGCTGCGGCTCATCACGTCGGCGAACCCGTCGGTGACGGTGTTGGCGCGGCCGTTCGAGGTCGACGTCATCGGCTCCTCCTCGGGCGGCGGGCGCACGGCCCGCCGGCAGTCGGGTCGACCGGACGTGCTCGACCGGCCGATCGACTGCTCAGGATACCGAGCACACGGGCCCGCCGCGAACCGCGCGGGCTCACGCCCGGGGCATCGAGGCGAGGATCTCGTCGAGCACCCGGTCCACCCGGGCCGTGCAGCCGTCGCACCCGCACCGGGACTCGCGGCCCGCGAGGAGCAGGTCCAGGCGCAGGAACGGGGTGTCGTAGCCGGGCCCGACGGCGTCGTCGACGAGGCGGCGCAGGGCCGTCGACGCCGCACGCACGGGACGGCCGGGGCGGGGGTCCATGAGCTCACCGATCACGGGGCGGCAGGCGACGGCGAGCGCGGCGGAAACGTGTTGCACGTGACGCGTCGAGGCCGCGCTCTGCGCAACAGCGTGGGGCAGCGGGCGGGGCCGGTCAAGAGCCGGACCCCGCCCGCCGTCCCTCAGGCCTTCCCGCGGACGTAGTCCCCGGGCGCGTCGGCGATCGCCGGGTGCCGCTCGCTCCCGGTCGGCGGCGGGGTGCGCATGCCCCCGCCGTGCTCGCCGATCCACTCGCTCCACGTCTCCCACCAGGAGCCCTTCACCTCCGTCGACCGCGCCCGCCAGGCGTCCGGCCCGGGCGCGTCGGTGCCGGTCGCGCCGACCGTCCCGACCCAGTGCTTGGCCTTCGGGCTCGGCGGGTTGACCACGCCGGCGATGTGGCCGGCGGTGGACAGCACGAACGTCACGTCGCCGCCGATCAGCTCGGTGGAGGTGAACGAGGTCCGCCACGGGGCGATGTGGTCGTTCTCCGCGGCGACGATGAACGTGTCGGAGTGGATGGCCTTCAGCGTGATCGGCTCGCCCTCGAGCTCCAGCACGCCGCGGGCCAGCTCGTTCTCCAGGTAGAAGTGGCGCAGGTAGGACGCGTGCATCGCGGCCGGCATCCGGGTGGAGTCCGTGTTCCAGGCCAGGATGTCGAACGCCGGCGGCGCCTTGCCCTCGAGCCAGTTCGGGCCGATGTAGTTGAAGATCAGGTCGTTGGCCCGCAGCAGGTCGAAGGTCGTGGCCATCGACTCCGCGGGCAGGTACCCGGTCTGCTGCATCTGCTTCTCGAGCCGGTCGACGATCTCCGGGCTCACGAACGACGACACCGGCCCGACCTCGGAGTAGTCGAGCATGGTGTTGAGCAGCGTCAGGCTGTTCACGCGCTCGTCGCCGCGGGCCGCGCACCGGGCGGTGAGCAGGGCCGCCATCAGCCCGCCGAGGCAGAGCCCCATGATGTTGACCTTGTCGGACCCGGTGATCTCGGTGACGACGTCGAGCGCCTCGGCGTCCCCGAAGTTCAGGTAGTCCTCGAAGGACGTCGACGCCATCGAGGCGTCGGGGTCGCGGTAGCTGATCATGAACACGGTGTGGCCGTGCTGCACCGCCCACTCGACCAGGCTGCGCTCCGGGGCGAGGTCCATGACGTAGTACTTGTTGATCCACGGCGGGCTGCACAGCAGCGGGATCTCGTGGACCTCGTCGGTCTGGGCGTCGAACTGCACCAGCTCCATGAGCCGGTTGCGGTAGACGACCTTGCCCGGGGTGGCCGCGAGCTCCTTGCCGACGCGCAGGGTGCTCTTGTCGACCTGGCGCGGCCGGCCGTTGTTGGTGGCGACGTCGTCGAGCATGTTCCGCAGGCCCGCCACGACGCTCGCCCCGCCGGTCTCGAACGCGCGCTTGAGGGCGGCCGGGTTGCCGGGCAGCACGTTGGTCGGCGAGACCACGCTGCCGACCAGCCCCATCAGCAACCGGGCCCGGTCGTCGGAGTCCGGGTCCAGGCCCGCGGCGCCCACCAGGTCCTCGAGCAGCGAGACCAGCGCCAGGTACTCCTGGCGCAGCGCCCAGAAGCCGGGGTTCTCGGTCCAGGTCGTGTCCTTGAACCGGCCGTCCTTGCTGACCGGCATCGGGGTCTCGTCGTCGGGCGCCGCGGTGGTGTCGCCGCCGGCGAACGCGCGCAGCGCCCGGCCCGTGGCCGCGGCACCGATCCGGGCGGACACCGCCGCGAACGACGACGCCGCGCGGCCCACCTCGCCGGGGTGGGTCGCCCAGCCCTGCGCGAGCTGCAGGACGGTCCGGCCGAAGAGGGCCGGGTCGGTGCGGGCGAGCACCGAGTCCGGCACGACCGTCTCGACCGCGCGCGCCAGGTCGGGGGTACGCGGGGCGGGCAGCGCCGACCCCGTCGCGGTGCTGCGGGGCGGTCCTGTCGGTCCTGGCGGCCATGCGTGTGCTCCTGTCCGGGAGATCCCGCGCCCCGGTGGCGGGGTGTCCTCCCGGGGCGCGCCGTCCGAACCAGTGTGTGCCCGGTCACCGTGTGGGGGAAACGGCCGGACGGACGCCGCGTGGTCGGGTTCCGGGGCCCGGCGGTGCCCGTCGGGCCCCGGCGCCGGCCTCAGCCCAGCGGGCCCCGCTTGCGGGCCACGATCCCCTCGTAGACCAGCGGGGTCGCGTCCGTGGCCAGGCGGTGGCGGAAGCGCTCGCGGCGCACCACCTCGAGGGCGCCCGACGCCATCCCGTCGCTGATCATCCGGGCGAAGCCGGACGTGTCCTCCGCGGCGAGGAACGCGTCCTTGATCGTCAGGACGACCCAGCCGTCCGGCGCGACGTGGTCGTAGGCGGTCCGGAACGCGGCGGGCGGGATGTCCCCGAAGCCCAGGGCGGCCACGACGGTCAGCGCGTTCAGGCGGTGGTCGGACGAGCCGCCGCGAGTCGCCGGCGTCGAGGGCGGTGAGGTCGCCGACGAGGTAGTCCGCGTAGAGGCCGGGGCGGTCGCGCTCGGCGGCCGTGCCGGCCTCGGGGAGGATGTCGACCCCGACCGAGTGCGCCACGCCGATCGTGGCGAGCTCCTCGGCCATGATCCCGTTGCCCGCGCCGAGGTCGAGCACCCGGATCCGCGCCGCGTCCTCGCGGGCGTCGGCCAGCGCGTCGGCGAACAGCCCGGCCATGAAGCGCGGCGAGTCGCAGCCCAGGACGTCGTAGAAGATCTTCTCGTAGAGCCCGGGGACGTCGAAGATGTCGTGGTAGTCGTGGAAGCGGAACTCCCGCCACGAGCCGTCGGGCTCCTGCACGACGCACCACTCGTCGTCCTGGCTGAACTTGCTGCTCGGCTCCGGCAGGGCCACGCGCAGGGCGCGGCGGGCCTGCTCGAGCGAGGCGGGCCCCCGGTACACCCCCCGCCCCAGGCGGCCCTCCCCGTCCGCGGTTCCCGATCCGGGCGTCGTGACCGCGCCGTGTCCGTTGACCGTCTGCGTCATGTCGACCACCCCTTCGGTCGCACGCACGGCACGACCAGTGCGCGGACAGGCGTCATCGACCCCGTCCGCAGGATCAGGACGGTCGATCGTTGCCAGGCCGGTCGTGAGGGGTCAAGGAAAGGTGGCCGCCACGGCGAATGCATCACAAAGCCT
The DNA here is from genome assembly GCA_963716955.1 of uncultured Actinomycetota bacterium. Lineage (GTDB taxonomy): Bacteria > Actinomycetota > Actinomycetes > Mycobacteriales > Pseudonocardiaceae > Actinomycetospora. The sequence continues at coordinate 173,513 of CAVQUY010000003.1, read as the reverse complement.
TGAAACGGCGCAGTACCGTCCGAAGGCGGTCACGGCCCGTGACGAAACGGACGCCCGCTCAGCGCCACTGGTCGCGCTGGCCGCGCGGGTCGTACCGCTGCGTGCGCTGGTCGCCGTACGCTCCCGTAGGGGTTCTGCGGCGGGTAGGGCGGCTGGGCCTCCCGGGTGCCGTAGCCCGCGTCGTACCGGCCGTCCTGCTCGCGCCCGCCCCAGCCGCCGCGGGCCACCGGCCGCACCGACGTGGCCGACACCCCGGAGAGCATCGAGACGATGGCGACCCCGATCGCCGCGTACAGGATTCCGGTGGCGATGTGTGCCGAGATCGTGCCGTCGGCGAGGAAGACCTGCAGGATCAGCACGACGATGACCAGCACCGCGATCGCGGAGAAGAACGACGCCGGGCGCGGCGTGGTCATCAGCAGCAGGTGCAGCAGGGCCGTGCTGGCCAGCGCGGCGATGCCCGCGGCGATCGGGATCACCGTCGAGGCGTTGTCGACCAGCGCGCCGCTGCGGCCCGCGGTCTGGATGCCGACCTCGAAGATGCTGTTGATGATGAGGACGCCGACGAAGGCGATGCCCGCCGCGACCAGCGCGGTCGCCACGCCGCCCGCCCACAGCCGTTTCGCGACCACCTCGACGTCGCCGTCGTCCCAGGAACGCTGCGGGTAGCTCACGACCGATCCCCTCGCTGGTTGACGCGTTCGTTCTACCAGCACCGGGCCGCTCCACGGACGAACGACCGCGTCGTGGTCCCGCCGCCGTGTCGGAAAAGTCGCCCTGTCGGCGTGCTCCCCTGTCCTGGACGTCCGGAAACCGGCGTCCCCGACCCTCTCGTCGAACCCCTCAGGCCGCCGAGCGCTCCGCGGCGGGACGGCGGCGCAGCCCGGCCTGCTCGATGGCCGGCGGCGCGTAGGACACGTCGCCGGGGTCGACGTCCGTGCCCGGCGGGACGATCTCGTCGATGCGGTCGAGGACGTCGTCGTCGAGGGTGACCTCCGCGCCCGCGAGCAGGTCGTCCAGGTGCTCCATCGTGCGCGGCCCGATGATCGCCGAGGTCACCCCCGGGTGGGCCACCGCGAACGCCATCGCCAGGTGGACCATCGAGACCCCGGCCTTCTCGGCGAGCGGGATGAGCTCCTCGACGACGTCGAGCTTGCGCTCGTGGGTCAGCCGGCCCGGCGCGAAGTTCATCCGCGGGCTGTCGGTCTGCTGCCCCTTGCGGTACTTGCCGGTGAGCAGCCCCATCGCGAGGGGGCTCCAGACCAGGGCCCCCATCCCGTAGCGCTCGCAGGCCGGCAGCACCTCGCGCTCGATGCCCCGGTTGACGATCGAGTAGGGCGGCTGCTCGGTGCGGAACCGCTCGAGGCCCCGGCGCTCGGCGACCCACTGCGCCTCGACGATCTCCGAGGCCGGGAACGTCGACGAGCCGATGGCGCGGACCTTGCCGCTGCGCACCAGGTCGGTGAGCGCGGACAGCGTCTCCTCGACGTCGGTGTCCGGCGAGGGCCGGTGGATCTGGTAGAGGTCGACGTGGTCGGTCTGCAGGCGCCGCAGCGAGTTCTCGACCTCGGTGGTGATCCAGCGCCGCGAGTTGCCGGCTCGGTTCGGGTCGTCGCCCATGCCGCCGTGCACCTTGGTGGCGAGCACGACGTCGTCGCGGCGGCCCTTCAACGCCTTCCCGACGATCTCCTCGGACTCGCCGCGGGAGTACACGTCCGCGGTGTCGACGAAGTTGATCCCCGCGTCGAGGGCCCGGTGGATGATCCTGATCGAGTCGTCGTGGTCGGGGTTGCCCATGGCGCCGAACATCATGGCGCCCAGGCAGTACGGGCTGACCTTGATGCCGGTCCGGCCCAGCGTCCGCATCCTCATGCGTCGATGGTGCCCCGGGTACGCGCCCGGCGCTCGAGGGCCGCGAGCGCGGCACCCAGGACACCGGCGACGACGAAGGACAGCAGCGACGCCGAGAGCCACGACGGCGGCGCGAACCCGATCGCCTCCCGCAGCGCCGTCCACGCGTCCGACCAGCCGGGCGCCCCACCGGGGTTGACCAGCTGGTACGCGACGAGGCCGACGAGCCAGGCCACGACCATCAGCGGCCGCGAGGGCGCCCAGCGCGAGAGGTCGCCGTGGTCGCGGTTCACCAGCGCGTCGCCGACGCCGACCCCGAGCAGCGGCACGAACACCGACCCGATGACGGCGAGGAAGCTCGAGTAGTCGTCGATCGTGACCCCGAGGGCCAGCACCGTGACGAGGACCCCGACGGCGAGGCAGAGCAGCCGGCGGTCCGCGCGGGGCCAGAGGTTCTGCGCGGAGACCGCCGTCGAGTAGACGTTCGCGAACGACTGGTCGGTCTCGCGCACGATCAGGACCACCAGCGCGGCCAGCCCGAGCGGCGCGGCGAGCATCGGCGCGAAGACGTCGTCGCCGTTCCCGGCGACCAGCGAGAGCGCCGCGAGCCCCACGACGAAGCAGAGGATCTGGGTGAGCGCGTAGCCCACGGTGGCCGCGGTGAACGCGGTCACGACGCGGCGCGAGTGCCGCGAGTAGTCCGAGGCCACCGGGATCCACGAGACCGCGACGGCGATGGCCGCGTCGGTGCCCGCCCAGAACCCCGACCACGACCCGGTCTGTCCCAGGTCCGCGGCCGCGGGCCGGGAGAACAACCACCAGGCCAGGTAGGCCACCGCGATCGCGACGAGGACCGTCACCACCCGGCGCAGCAGCCGCAGCATGCCCAGCGGGCGCAGCGTCAGCAGCGTCGTCACCAGCCCGGCCCCGAGCACCCACGCCCAGGTCGGGCCCCCGACGGCGAGGGTGCCGGCCTGCGCGATCACGACCAGCTCGAAGGTGCCCCAGCCGATGAGCTGCACGACGTTGAGCACGGACGGGATCCACGAGAGGACGCCGCCGAACAGGCCCCGCAGGACCACCATCGCCGGGGCGCCGGTCCGGGCGCCGGGGATCGCGGACAGCCCGACCATGGCGCTGCCGATCACGGTCCCGACGACGGTCGCGACGACCGCGGCGGCGATGGTCAGCGGCGGGGCGCCGGCGGGCTGGAGGACGGCGAGGACGCCGGCGAAGCCGAGCAGGCTCACCCCGAGGTTCGCCCAGAACGCGCCCTGGTCGAGCAGCCCGAGCGACCGTGGCACCGGGCCGTCGAGGGTGGGGGCGACCTCGTCGGCCCCCCGCGGACGGTCCGGTGGTCGTCCCGGCACCGGTCGGGGTGGACGACGTCGTGGACGGCATGCTGCGCCTCCGTTTCCCTGCGCCGGCATGACCCGGATCAGGTTCGAACGGTCGGGACCACCGCCGCCGCTGCGGCCAGGTCCCCTCTCAGCCCGTCTCCCGGGCTCCCGTGGAGCGCACGCGCGCCCCGGCGCCGACGGTAGGTCGTCGGGCGCCGGGGCGCGAGTGGGGTGTGACGCGGGAGGACTCAGCCGCCCACGTTGGTGCAGCGCTGGTCGTTCCGGATGCAGTTCGCCCCGGCCTCGGCCTGCGCCACCGACGAGAAGCTCTCGAAGTCGGAGTGGTCGGTGCTCGGGGAGTGCTGGTTGTCCGGGAACGAGTCGACGGAGAAGGCCTTCCCCGCCGGCTGGTCGTACTTGAGGGTGATCCGCAGCGCCGGGACCGGCACGAAGCCGTCCTGGCAGTTGCCCCGGTCGTCGGCGAACGCCATGTGCGAACGCTGGTCCTTCGACTCGAGGTTCTGCCCGTCCCAGCAGTTGGGGAAGTCGAGGATGCGCTCGAGGTGCGATCCCGCGGGGCAGACCGGGTACTGGTCGGTGACCCGGTTCTCGAAGCCGGTGCAGGTGTACTTCGCGTTGGCGTTCTTGCCGTCCTGCGCCTTGGCCTTGGCGTTCCCCGTGATGATCATGAGGTGCGGGGGGAGCGGCTTGACCGGCTCGGAGCCGTGCCCGTGGAAGGTCAGGTCGGCCGAGATCGGCCGCAGGATGCTCCCGACGTTGCCGTCGAGGCTCCCGCCGTCGGCACCGACGTCCGGGCCCTGCCCGTTGAGGTTGCGCAGGACCGGCCAGAAGAACGTGCTCTTGTCGCCGTTGGCGCAGGTGGTGCCCGCGGCGGCCAGCGAGTCGTCGGTCGAGTTCGCGTTGGTCGACGTGTTGCCCACGTAGTCGTGGACGTGCTGGGCGCCGTTGCGCTTGCCCGGAGCCGCCATGTAGTTGTCCGAGTTGTTGTGGTCGCTGACCCCGCAGTTCACGGTGTAGCTGCCGCCGGAGAAGTCACCGCCCTGGCCGCGGTTGCCGTTCGGGGCGACGTTCGCGATGTCGACGTAGTCGCCGTCGCCCGCCGCGGAGATCTTGTCCCGGCCGGGGAACGGGTCGTCCTTCTTGCCGGCCGCCTTGTTCTTGTCGTCCTTCTTCTTCTGGTCGTCGGTCTTCTTGGCCTCGTCCGGCGTGTCGTCGCCGCCCTTGCCCTCCTTGACCTTCTTCTGACCGTCCTTCTGACCGTCCTGCCCGTCGGAGGAGCCCTGGTCGCCGGAGGAGTCCCCGCCGCTTCGAGGAGCCCTTCCCGGCGCCGTCGGACGAGTCCTTCGAGCCGTCTTGCCGTTTCGCCGTTTCCTTGCCGTCCTTGCCGTCGCCGCCCCTTCGACGAGCCCTGGTCGGACGAGCTGTCGTCCGACGAGGACTTGCCGGCGAGCGAGGAGAGGATGTGGCCGCCGCCCGAGCCCTTCGCGAGCGCCGTGCCGCCCAGGACGACGGCGGTACCGCCGACGAGCAGGGCGGCGACGGCCGCGAGGAGCCGGAACGGGAGCCGGGTGCGATGTCGTCCACGTCGGGGCATGGGCGAACGACCTCCTGACGATTCTTCGGGTCCCGGACCGTGGGGAGCGCGGTCCGGGACGCGACGGCGACGTCCGGCGGGAGGGCTCTGGTGCCCGCCCCGGGGGGAGCGCGGACGTGCCGACAGGGGAGCTGCGGGCCGGAACGCTAGGAGCGGGACCGTTCACCGGACCGTGATCTGAGAGCAGCCCGATCGGTATGCCGTTGACCGCGCATCGAGACGCGACGAAGGGCGAGGGGGCTAGTCCGACCGGCGCAGTGGATGCGACGGACGCCGGTCAGCGCTCTCAGGGATCCACCCGTCGTGCCCACCACGTCACCGCTCGGCGCCGCGTCGTTGAACTCCGGCCGCGCGCACGGCAACCTGGTCGGCGATGCAACCCAATCGTTATGCGGACGCTGCGGCGGCCCACGCCGAGCGCGCGGAGCGGGGCCGTGTGCTGTGCGTGGCCCCTCCGCACCGCACGACGAGCGTGCTCGTCGGGGCGTTGCGCTCCAACGGCTTCGAACCCCAGCTCCTGCGCGAGAGCTGGAGCGTCGGTGCCGCCGCCCGCGCGGGCGGCGCCCGAGCCGTGGTCCTCGACGTCGAGATGAGCGGGCTGCGCCCGGTGGAGGTGCTGGCCGACCTGCACCGCGAGAGCCCGCGGACGCCGGTCATCGCCCTGACGTCGGCCGAGGCGCGGGACCGGACGGTGTCCACGCTGCGCGCGAGCCACGACGACTACCTGGTCACGCCGTTCCCGATGGAGGAGCTGCTCGCCCGCCTGCGCCTGCGGCTGGGCGACGACCGCCCGACCGCACTGCTCTATCTGCGACGCGGCGAGATCATGGTCGACACCGCGCTGGAGCAGGTGTTCGTCGAGAACAAGCCGGTCAGCCTGTCGCGGACCGAGTACGCCGTCGTCGACGCCCTCATCCGCCACCCGCGCGGGCAGGCGATGTCGCAGGACGAGCTGGTCACGCGCGTGTGGGGCGGCCCGCCGACCTCGAACATCGTCGAGGTCTACATCGGCTACCTGCGCCGCAAGCTCGGCGCGGAGCGCATCCGGACCGTCCGCGGTCGGGGATACGTGCTCGAGGGCTGAGGGGCACGGGCCGCAGGTTCACGGGCCCGTTCGGCTGCGTGGCGTCCCCCTCGCCGGAGATGCCGGTGCGGCTCGCGGTGCCCGTGCACCCGAGGGGCACAGGACGCAGATCCGATGGCCCGGGAGGGTGCGTTGAGTGCCCCTCCGGGGCGGGACGGCCTAGTCGACGGGCAGCGAGGCCAGGGCGACCTGGCGGGCCCGGCGCTGGGCGTGCGCGACCTGCACGGCGTGGGCGCGGGCCTGCGCGGCCTCCGCGCGGGCGACCCGGCGGGCCCGCCAGCCGCGGGGCTCGGGCACCGCGACCGGGGCGACCGGCGCCGGCGTCACGACCGGGCGGGCCTCCGGCGACACGCGCGGCGCCGGGATCGACTGCTCGACGGTGGTGGTGTGGTGGCGGCCCATGACTGTCTCCCCCGAGATGTGCGGGCCCCTCGCCCGCTGACACCTGGGACATCGCCGGGGACACGGCAATGTTTCACCGGGGTCACCCGACCACCCGGTCGGGTGTACTGGAGCGAGCGGATGAACGCGACCTGGGGCTCGGTCGCCAGCGACCCGTCCTCGGCGCGGAGAGTGTCAGGTCACCCCGGGCGCTCGTCCGAGAACAGGTCCGTCTCGTAGGGCGGGCCCGGGTCCGTCCCGACGTGCACGGATGTCGACGTGCCCGCAGTCGAGCTCGGGGGTCTCGACCCGGCCACCGGCGGTCGCCGCCACCCGGCGCACCGCAGCTACCAGGCGCCGAGCCGGCGGCCCTCGGACTCGACCGCGATCGCCGCCACCGTCACCGGCCCACCTCCCGACCCGCCCGGACAGCCCGACGAGCGCGGAGCGTGCCAGGTCACCCTGGGCGCTCGTCGGAGAACAGGTCGGTCTCGTAGGGCGGGCCCGGGTCCGTCCCGACGTGTACGAACCACTCGGTGCCGAAGGCCGCCGCGAACGCCTCGTCGGGCAGCGCGAGGAAGAACGAGTCCGGGGCGATCTGGCTGGAGTGCGCCCGCATCGCCGCGCGCTTCGCGGCGAGCCACGGCGTCACGTCGACGCGGGTGGTCAGGTCGGACTCCGGCGTGCCCATCGCCGTCGACGTCGCCCTCGCGCGGCCCGTCGCCCTCGCCCATGAGCCCGGCCTGCGTCGCCGCGACGATCAGCCGGCGCATCTCGTCGCGGTTGGTCGTGGCCTGCAGGATGCGCGGGACGCCCGCGATCTCGCCCGCCCGCATCCCGACCCGGTGCACCTGGACGTGGTCCGGGTGGCCGTACCCGCCGCGCTCGTCGTAGACGGTCAGCACGTCGGGGGCCTCCTCGCGCAGGATCACCGCGAGCTTCTGCGCGGCCTCCTCGACGTCGGCGGCCCCGAAGGCGCCGGGCGCGGTGTTGGTCTCGGTACCGACCATGCCCGAGTCGACGTACCCGAGGAACTCGGTCCGCGCGACGCCGAGGACGCGCGCGGACTCCATCGTCTCCTCGTACCGGCGCTCGGCGAGGGTCTGCCCGGGGGCGAGGACGTCCGCGACGATCTCGCCGTGCTCCCCGCCGGTGGCGACGACGAGTACGACCCGGTGCCCGGCGTCCGCCGCGGCGCGCATGACGCCGCCGCAGGCGATGCACTCGTCGTCGGGATGGGCGTGGAACGTCACCAGGGTGGCCACGGCGCCGGAGCCTAGTGCGCGCGGCGCGGGATCAGCCGAGGGTGAACGACAGGACGAGGATCAGGATCACGACGACCACGACGGCCGCCGTCCCGATGATCGACGCGAGGTCCCGGCGCTTGCCGAGGAACACCTCCGAGCCCTGCATCCCCGACGGCGGGCGATCCACCCGGTCCGGTTCGCGCTCCACCCACGGCGGCGTGGTGTGCGCGGCGGGGACGGGTGGCGACGGACGACGGCCGGCGAGGGCACCGGGCACGACCTGGGTGCGCTCGGGCGGCGGCGGGAACGACGGCGGGCGGAACCCCGCGGACGGTGGGCCGGGCGGTGCGGGCGGGCGGGCGGCGGCGGCCCGGCCGGACGTGGCGAGGACGGCGGCCAGGGCGGCTGCGACGCGGCCGGGTGCGACGCGGCCGGGCGCGACGCCGGAGGGCGCAGCGGGTCGGGGACGACCTGGGTGCTCTCGGCGTCCCGGCCGACGACCTGGGTCACGTCCGCGGCCGGGGCCGCGCGGCTTCGGGTCGCCCCACCGGAACGGCGGCGGGAACGGGTCCGGGCCGGCGGGTCGGCGCCCACGCTCCGGCTCGTCGCTCAGCGGGGCCGGCTCCGGCGGCACGGGCGGGATCGACGCGGTGTCCGTGAGCGGGCGGGCGCATCGGCGGAGCCCGCCGGATCGGGCCTCGGCGACCGGGTCCGTCGGCCGCGGAACCGGGTCGCGGTGACTCGGTCGCACGACCCGCACGTCCCAGCCGGAACCACCGGCGGCCGCCGTCCGGCGAGTCGACCCTGTCCGTCGGACACGGTCCCGCCGGACGCCCGGGTGGCCGCCTCCTCCTCGCGGCGTCGCGCGGTCAGCTCGTCGCGGCGCCGCCGGTAGGTGGTCGCGTCGAGGCGACCGGCCGCGAGGTCGTCGTCGAGGCGCTGCAGCTCGTCGCTCGCGTCCACCTCAGACACCCTCCCCGGCGGACCGGACCCGCACCGACCTCGTCACCGTCGGTACCCCTGCTCTCGCGCACCGTAACGGACGGAGGCGCGGCGCATCCGGGAACGGATGTGGTCGCGATCGCCTCGTGCGAGATCGAACGCTCCGGGCCCGCGGCGCGAAGGTGACGCGACGGCACACCGCCGCCCCGAACGACCGACACCCCGCGTCGAGAGGACCACCCGTGTCGACCTCGCACCTGTCCGACGACCCGTCCGTCCACAGCGGTCGCACCGTGCCCCGGCCGGCCGCCGGGATCTGGCCGGGCCTGCAGGACCCGGGCGAGAACCGGCTGCGGATGCGGGTGGCCCGGGGTCTGATGCGGGCGGCCGTGCGGCGGATGCCGATGCGCCTCGCCTGGCCCGACGGCACCGTCGAGGGCGGCGGGGGCCCGGGCTCCCCGACCGTGCGGCTCATCCGGCCCGAGGCCTGCTTCACCCGCCTCGGCACGCACGGCCTGATCGGCTTCGGCGAGGGCTGGATGGTCGGGGACTGGGACTCCGACGACCTCGTCGGGGTCCTGCGCTGCTTCAGCGAGCACATCGAGGAGCTCGTGCCGATGCCGCTGCGCCGGATGCGGGGCTTCTACGACCGCGGCCAGCCGCGCGAGGAGGTCGCCAGCGACTCCGTGGTCTCCCAGGAGAACGTGCACCGGCACTACGACCTGTCGAACGACCTGTTCCAGGTCTTCCTCGACGAGTCGATGATGTACTCGGCCGCCTGGTTCTCCGGACCGGTCGGGCCGGACGGGCAGCACCTCGAGTCACTCACCACCGCGCAGCACCGCAAGATCGACGGCGTCCTCGACATGGCCGGCGTGCGGGACGGGTCGCGGGTCATCGAGATCGGCACCGGCTGGGGCGAGGCCGCCATCCGCGCGGCGCAGCGAGGCGCCCGCGTCACCACGCTGACCCTCTCGGTGCAGCAGGCCGAGCTCGCCCGGACCCGCGCGGAGGCGGCGGGCGTGTCCGACCGGATCACCATCGACGTCCGCGACTACCGCGACGCCGTCGGCGAGTACGACGCGGCGATCTCCATCGAGATGATCGAGGCCGTCGGCGTGGCCTACTGGCCCGAGTACTTCCGCACGGTCGACCGGCTCCTCGCGCCCGGCGGCCGCTTCGGGCTCCAGTCGATCACGATGCCGGACCACCGGCTCCGGGCGACCAAGCAGTCGTACACCTGGATCCACAAGTACATCTTCCCGGGCGGGATCATCCCGAGCGTCGAGGCGATCGAGCAGACCCTCGCGCGGCACACCACGATGCACGTCGACGGCCGGCGCTCGATCGGCCCGGACTACGCGGAGACCCTGCACCGCTGGCGGGAGACCTTCCTCACGCGGTCGCCGGAGGTCCGGGCCCTCGGCTTCGACGAGACCTTCGTGCGGATGTGGGACTTCTACCTCGCCTACTCCGAGGCCGGCTTCGCGACCCGCTACCTCGACGACTGGCAGTTCGGCATCGCGCGCTGAGGCTGGCTAACCTCCCCGCCGCAGGGGACACCGACCAGCACGAGGAGCGCACCGCCCATGGACACGACCGACGTCGCCGCGATCGTCACGGGAGGGGCGTCCGGCCTCGGCGGGGCCACGGTCCGCCGCCTCGCCGAGGACGGCGCGCACGTGGTGGCGATCGACCTGCCGAAGGCGATCGACGCGGCGGAGAAGCTGGAGCGGGTCGAGTACGTCGGCGCCGACGTGACCGACGGTGACCAGGTGCAGGCCGCCGTCGACGCCGCCGTGGGCACCGGGCTGCCGCTGCGCGTGGTGGTCAACTGCGCGGGCATCGGCACCGCCGGGCGGCTCCTGTCGAAGAAGGGACCGCACGACCTCGGCGTGTTCCAGCAGGTCATCGGCGTGAACCTCATCGGCACGTTCAACGTCATGCGTCTGGCCTCCGCGGCGATCGCGCAGACCGAGCCGCTCGACGACGGTGCCCGCGGCGTCGTCGTGAACACCGCGTCGGTGGCCGCCTTCGAGGGGCAGATCGGCCAGATCGCCTACTCCGCGTCGAAGGGTGGCGTGGTCGGCATGACGGTGCCCGCGGCGCGCGACCTCGCCCAGTACGGCATCCGCGTCATGACCATCGCCCCCGGGATCATCGACACCCCGATGCTCGCCGGGGTCGAGGAGTCCTTCCGCGACCAGCTCGCGAAGGGCATCCCGTTCCCCCAGCGCCTCGGCCGCCCCGACGAGTACGCCCAGCTCGTCGCGATGATCGTCGAGCACGACTACCTCAACGGCGAGGTCATCCGGTTCGACGGGGCGCTGCGCATGCAGCCGCGGTAGGCAGCTCCACCGGCGGGACCGTCGCGTCGTCGGCGGGACGGTCCGCCTCGCCCCGCAGGTCGTCGAGGTGGGGCACCGCGAGCACGGCGTCCGAGGTCATCCAGGTGCGCAGCGCGTACGTGGCCCGCACGTCGTCCTCGTTGTAGACCAGCAGCCGCTCGCGCATCGTCGGGTCGGGCTCGCCGCCGTCCATCCCGACCGCGCGGCGGTACCAGCGCATGGAGTTCTCCCCGCCGGCCTCCGGGTCCCGCCAGCCGAACCCGGCCGACGGGGCGACCCGCTTGAGGCCCTTGCCGTGCGGGCACAGGAACGACTCGCTCACCGCCGGGAACAGGTCGACCCACGCGTCCGAGGCGATGAACGCCTCCACCTCGGCGGCCGGCGGGATGCCCGGCTCGCCGGCGAAGCGCTCCACCGAGCCCCGCAGCCAGCGGTTCTCGGCCTGCTCGTTGTAGCAGTACGCGCGGAACGACAGGCCGCGCTCCTCGGCCCGGGCCCGGACGTCGGTCAGCCAGGTCCAGAACGCCGCGAAGGACCGGGCCTCGTCGCGGGTGGGCACCGGGTCCCAGGTGGCGAAGCCGCGGTAGCCGTGGGCCAGCCCGACGTCGGCGCCGGAGAGCAGGACGCCCCACAGGTAGGCGCCGTCCTCGCCGAGGCTCTCCATGTCCACGTCGACCTCGACCGCCCCGCGGGGCACGTCGGGCCGGGCGACGCGGCGCACGAGGGGCACGTCGGAGCGCCAGGCCCGGGCCAGCGCGACGGCCTCGCGCAGGTCGGTGCCGAGGCCGGCCTCCTCGGCCGCGCCCTCCGGGGGCTCGGGCAGCCCGCGCCGGGCGTCCAGGGCGGCGAGCGCCCGCACCGTGGTGATCCCGCGCCCGCGCAGCCGCAGCGCGTCCTCCCCGCGCACCACCAGGCTGACGTCGTCGACCCGCCGCAGCTCGGCCTCGCACACCGGCCACCAGGGACAGCGCCGGCACTCGGTGATCCGGGACGGCTCGGCGAGCGCGGGCGCGCCGGTCCGGGCGGCCTCGGCGACGGCGAGCCGGTCGGCGAAGCGCCGGTCGTAGGTGTCGAGCGGGCTGCGGCCGGCCTCGTTGCCGGGGGCCGCGGCCAGGTCGGTCCACACGACGCAGTCCGCGTCCAGCCCGACCACGCCGCCCCAGGCCGCGCCCGAGGGCGCCCCGAGGCCCGCGGCGGCGAGCATCCGGTGCAGGTGGGCGAGCCGGAGGTGGTCCCGGGCGACGGCGCGGACCCGGCGCTCGGGGTCCGGAGCCGCCGACGACGGGTGCGGCCGGGCCAGCGGGGAGGTCAGCGCGCCGGTCCCCGGGTCGGTCACCCGGTGGCGCACGATGATCAGCGGGTACCAGCCGCCGCCGTCGGCGCGCACCAGCAGTTCGGCGTGGCCGCGCCGGCCCTGCGCCGGCGGGAGCTCGGCGGCGCCGATCGCCGCCACGGACCCGTCCGCCGCGAGCGCGAGCGTGGCCGCCACCCGCTCGCCCCGCGGACCGTCGGCCACCCGGCGGTAGGAGGCCCCGAGCAGCTCGGCGAACCGGGCGCCGAGCGCCGCGCGGTGCTCCGCCGCGTCGGCCACCCGCATCTCCACGCCGGGGTCCGGCTCCGGGAGCACCGCCCCGCCCGCCTCGTCGACCGGCGTCGCCCCGGTGGTCCGCCCGGCGTCCGGATCGTGCTCCAGGTGGACCCGGCGGCGGCAGCGCGTGGTGACGGCGGCGTCGAGCAGCACCGGGCGCGCGCCGGGGAACCCGGCCTCCGGCTCCGTGCTGCTCATGACCGGCAGCCTGCCACGACCCCCCGACACCCACGTCGCGGACGGGCCGGGGCGGCCCCGGCCAGGTGTCCCCCGGCCTGCACGACCGCCCACGGACGGTGCCGCCCCGTTAGGGTCGCCCACCAGCGGGGAACCGGGCCCGCAGGACACCGACATCGGGCCGGGTGGCCGCCGGGGACACCCCCGCGGATCCGGCCCGGGGCGCCGGCGAGGGCCGGCCGCCGGGACAGCGGGAGGACCCATGGCGCGGCGGCGCAGCACGAAGTACTCGGTGGAGCTCGGCGGGGAGGGCGGCGACGGGCAGGGCGTCGTCGTCCTGAGCCGCAAGGCCGCCAAGCAGGCCGCGAAGGCCGAGAAGCAGACCGCGAAGGCGGCGAAGGCGGACCGCAAGGCCGCGGAGAAGGTGGCCGAGATCGAGGAGGCCGCGGCGAAGGAGGCCAAGGACGGCGACGACGGCGGCCTCACCGGCGCGACGGTGAAGCGCTGGATCGGGATCGCCCGGGTCGTCGTCCCCATCGCGGCGCCGATCGTCTACCAGGCCGTGGGCGCGACCCGCGCGCGCGTGGACGACTTCCGCGCCCGGCGGCTCGGTGTCGCCCCCGACGAGCTCTCGGCGTTCTCCGGGCGCGGGACCGCGCTCTACGCGCGCTGCCACAACCTGGCGAACTCGGTGCGCGAGCTCGCCAACCGGCGCCCCGACGACGCGGAGGTCGGCACCTTCACCGCCGACGCGCGGACGCGGCTGTCGGACCTCGAGGCGGCCGTCCGCTCCGCGGAGCAGATGCCGGCCGGGCGCCGGCGCCGCGCGCACCTGGCCGTCGCGGGTGAGCTCGACCGGCTCGAGGCCCGCCTGCTCGGCCTGTGGGGCCTCGACGCGCCGGGTGACTCCGGGCGCAGCCTGCCCAGCGCCGGACGCTGACCGGCCGCGCCCCGGCGCGGACCGTCAACGCCGTGGCGCGGAGCCGCAACGAGGCGGCCCGTTCCGTTCCTCGACGGAGCATCGGACCCCGCTCCGCCCTGATATCACGCAACGTCACGGCTGCGCTGCCGGTCGGATCACGCTTCGCGGCCCAATCGGACATCTCACCCCTCGATCCGCAGCTCAGTGGCATGCCGGAGACGCAGTGTCACGGCGCGCCGGTAGTCCGTCCGGTGGCACATCGACCCGGAAGTCCCAACTACCGGGTGACAACCCGATGGCGAGCCCCTTAACCTCTCGCAGACCGTTGTCCGATCGACAACGGCAGTTGCCCCTCGCGCTCCCGCGTCAGGGAGCGGAGAGGGGGGACATGAGCCCGCGCGCCTCGCGTGGCGCCGCCCCGGACGACGTGGCGGCCGCCGTCGCCACCCGTCCCTCCACCTCCGTGCCCGCCGGCGCGGGGGACGCCTCGGGCGGCGGCCAGGTCCACCGTGCGCTCGCGATCCTCGAGCTGCTCGGCGACCCCGAGTCGGCGGGCCTCGGCGGGGCCGCGGGGACCCTCGAGGTCCCGACGTCGTTCGGCGTCGTCGAGATCGCGCGGACCCTCGGGCGGGACAAGTCGCAGGTCTCCCGCCTCCTCCGGCTCCTCGCCGACGCCGGCTTCGTCGAGCGCGAGGCCGGCACGCTGCGCTACCGCATCGGCACGCGGTTGTTCTCCCTCGGCGTCCGGGCGGTCAACCGGCGGCTGCGCGACGAGGCCGACGCGCTCGTCGAGCGCGAGGCGGCCCTGCTCGGTGAGCGCGTCGAGGTCTGCGTGCGCAGCGGCGGCAGCGCGATGACCGTGAGCACCGCCGCGCCGGACAGCGAGCTGCGCGCCGTCGGCTGGGTCGGGCGCACCATGCCGCTGTCGTGCACCGCGGGGGGACGTGCCCTGCTGTTCGACCTGGACACCGCCGCCGTCGCGCGGCTGCTCGTCCCCGAGGGCCTGGCCGCCGCCGGGCCCGCCGCGCCGCGCTCGCTCGACGAGCTCGTCGTGCGCCTCGCCGAGGACCGGGCCCGCGGCTGGTCGCTCGCCCGCCACGAGATGGACCGGGGCCTGCTCGCGGTCGGCGCCCCGGTGCGCGACGCCACCGGCCGGGTGGTCGCCGCGGTCTCGGTCGGCGGCCCGGACTCGCGCATCGACCCCGTCCTGGCCGAGGTGAGCACGGGCGTGCTCCGCGGCGCCGCCGACCTCGAGGCCGCCCTCGGCGCCCCGGGCGCCCCCGTCTCACCCTCCGGAGCGGGTCCGCCGCCCCGGACGCCCCACCCGCGTCGACCCCCACCACCCACCCGCACCTCCGACCAGAAAGGAAGGAGTGTCGTGAACGTCTTCCAGTACTTCGGCGAGAACAGCGCCCAGATCATCAACCTCACGATCCAGCACGCCCAGTTCGTCTTCTACTGCGTGGCCCTCGGATCGATCATCAGCATCGCCCTCGGTCTCGTCGTGTCCACCGGCGAGCCGAACCCCAACCGGTTCAGCTTCGACTGGTGGGCCACCGGCATCCGCGAGGGCTCGCTCCTCATCACCGCGGCCGTCCTCACGGTGCCCTCGCTCGCGCTCTTCGTGCTGTTCCTCCCGATCACCGGGCTGGGCGTCACCACGGCGATCATCGTGCTGACGATCTACACGCTCTACACCGTCCTCCGGAACACGGTCGCCGGCCTCACGGCGGTCGACCGCTCGGTGCTCGAGTCCGCCCGCGGGCTGGGCTACGGCCGCGTCCGCCGGCTCCTCACGATCCAGCTGCCGCTGGCCTGGCCGGTCATCCTCAACGGCATCCGGGTCACGACGCTGATCTCGATCTCCATCGCCGTGGTCGCGTCGATCGTCCAGGGCCCGGGTCTCGGCAAGCTCCTCCTCACCGGCATCACCCGCATCGGCGCGGCGAACGCCTTCCCCCAGGTCCTCATCGGCACCGTCATGTGCCTCGTGGTGGCCGCCGTCTACGAAATCGTCTTCGCCATCGTGCAGCGCCTGACCATCCCGAGGGGGATCCGTGTCTGAGACCGAGAACATGATCGTCCTGGAAGCCGTCGAGAAGGTCTATCCGGGCTCGACCTCCCCGGCCGTGGAACGCCTGGACATGGTGGTGCCCAGGGGCGAGATCGTCATGCTCATCGGCCCCTCGGGCTGCGGCAAGACGACCACGCTGAAGATGATGAACCGGCTGATCGAGCCGACGTCGGGCCGCATCCTGCTCGACGGCGACGACGTCACCGACGTCAACGGCGACCAGCTGCGCCGCAAGATCGGCTACGTCATCCAGCAGGGCGGGCTGTTCCCGCACTTCTCGATCGCGGACAACATCGGCGTCGTCCCGAAGATGCTCGGCTGGGACAAGAACAAGATCAAGGAGCGGGCGGACGAGCTGCTCCACCTCGTCGGGCTCGAGCCCGCCACCTACCGGGACCGCTACCCGCGCCAGCTCTCGGGCGGCCAGCAGCAGCGTGTCGGCGTCGCCCGCGCGCTCGCCGCGGACCCGCCGGTGATGCTCATGGACGAGCCGTTCGGCGCGATCGACCCGATCACCCGGGACCGCCTGCAGGACGAGTTCCTCGAGATCCAGCGCACCGTGGGCAAGACGATCGCCTTCGTCACCCACGATCTGCAGGAGGCGGTCAAGCTCGGCGACCGGATCGCCGTGTTCGGCACCGGCGGCAAGCTCCACCAGTACGACGCCCCGGACTCCGTGCTCACCCGCCCGGCCGACGACTTCGTGTCCGACTTCGTCGGTGGCGGCGCGGCCGTGCGGCGCCTGTCGCTGCTCGAGCTCTCCCGCCTCGAACTGCACCCCATCGAGACCGGGGAGTCCGCGGTGGGCAACGCCAACGGCACCCCGGTGGCCGAGGTGGACGCCCAGGGCCGCCCGGTGTCGTGGCGCCACCTCGCCGACCGGGACGCGGCCGGCACGACGCTGGTGACGGTCCCGTTGTCGGGCACGGTCTACGACGCGGTCGACGTCATGCTCGACGGGTCCGCCTCGCTGGTCGCGGTCGTCGACGACGAGGGGCTGGCCCAGGGCGTGCTGCACTGGAACGACCTGGTCGCGGGGCTCAAGACGCGGGAGCGTGAGCGGTGACCGCCGTCGACGTGCAGCCCGGGATCCCGACCCCGGCCGAGCAGCGGGCGAAGAGCGGCGGGTCCGGGGGCTTCCTGGGGACGATCCGCGCCAACTACGACCTGCTCGTCGCCCCCGATCATCGTCGTGGTCCTCCTGCTGGTGACCTACTTCTACGTCAGCACCCGGAACCTCGACTCGATCGAGACGCGCGCCCTCGAGCCGGCCAACGTCCTAGTCCCAGCTCGGGCAGCACCTGCTGCTCACGCTGTACTCGACGGTGCTGGTGCTCGTCATCGCGGTGCCGCTCGGCATCGCCCTGAGCCGGCCGGGCGCCCGCCGGATCCAGGGCCCGTCCTCGCCCTCGGCGGGTTCGCGCAGGCGCTGCCGCCCTTCGGTGTGCTGCTGCTGCTCGGCTTCTGGGAGTTCGGCGTCCGCAGCGCGGTCATCGGCCTCACGCTGGCGGCCCTGCTGCCCGTGCTGCGCAACACCGTGGTCGGCCTCCAGCAGGTCGACCAGGCGCTGATCGAGGCGGCCCGCGGCATGGGCATGTCGTCGAGGCAGACCCTCTTCCGGGTCGAGATCCCGCTCGCGGTCCCGGTCATCGTGGCCGGGCTGCGCGTGGCGCTCGTGCTGAACGTCGGCACCGCCACCCTGGCCACCTACATCGGGGCGGGCGGGCTCGGCGAACTCGTCCAGCAGGCGCTGCGGCTCAACCGGATCAACCTGCTGTTCGTCAGCGGGGTGATCATCGCCGCGCTCGCGCTGCTCATCGACTGGCTGGCCGGCGTCGTCGAGCGGGTCATCGTCGCCCGGTCGGGCTGACGGGTCGCCCGGTCGGGCTGACGGCCGGGTGGAAGAGCGGCCCGGGCGGATCGAGGGAGTCCGCCCGTGCCGCGTGAGCAACTCCGCAAGGACAGGCACGACCCAGGCCGAGGCCCCGTCGGGGACCTCGCACGACGAAGGAGATGTGACCAGTGCAGGTGAAGACTCCGGGCGGTCAGCCGAGGCTGAGCCGCCTGCGCGGGTGGAAGGCGTCGGCGGTCA
Source organism: uncultured Actinomycetota bacterium (assembly GCA_963716955.1). Taxonomy (GTDB): domain Bacteria; phylum Actinomycetota; class Actinomycetes; order Mycobacteriales; family Pseudonocardiaceae; genus Actinomycetospora. The sequence goes on along the minus strand of CAVQUY010000003.1, from coordinate 155,852 downwards.
CGCTGGCGGCGACCGCCCTGCTCGCGGCGGGCTGCGGGGGCCTGTCCGGCAGCGGTCAGCCGGCGGCCACGGGCGGCAGCCTGGCCCAGAGCGGGATCAACCTCGCGGGCCAGACGTTCACGGTCGGCGGCAAGGACTTCGACGAGCAGCTGTTCCTGTGCAAGGCGCAGGTGCAGGCACTGCAGTCGGTCGGCGCCACCGTCAACGACCGGTGCGGCATCCAGGGCTCCGCCGCCGCGCGGGCCGCCCTGACCAGCGGCCAGGTCGACATGTACTGGTCCTACACGGGCACCGGGTGGATCACCGACCTCAAGCAGACCCAGATCATCAAGGACCCGATGCAGCAGTACATCGCGACCCGGGATCTGGACAAGAAGCAGAACAACATCGTCTGGACCAACCCGACGCCGTTCAACAACACCTACGCGATCGGGACCACCCAGGCGTTCGCGCAGCAGAACAACATCAAGACCACGTCCGACTGGGCGAACTTCATCAACTCCGGCAACCCGAACGCCACGCTCTGCGTGGAGCCCGAGTTCGCCGGCCGTGACGACGGCCTCCCCAACCTGCTGCGCACCTACGGCGTCACCAAGCCGTACACGTCGCCGCCGGCCGTCACCACGCTCGACACCGGCGTCGTCTACCAGGCGACCGCCAACGGCAACCCCTGCAAGTTCGGCGAGGTGTTCACCACCGACGGCCGCATCCCGGGTCTGAACCTGGTCGCGCTGCCCGACGACAAGAACTTCTTCCCGATCTACAACGCCTCGAACACCATCCGTGGTGACGTGGTGGCGCGGGCGCCCGGCGTCGTGCAGGTCTCGAACGAGATCGCGAAGCGTCTCGACTACAACACCATGCTGGGCCTCAACGGCCAGATCTCGTCGCAGGGCCAGGACCCGGCCCAGGTGGCGAAGCAGTGGCTCCAGCAGCAGGGCCTGATCGGCCAGTCCTGATCCGGCCCGCCGTCCCGGTCCGGCGCTGACCGGTCCGGGGCGCGGAGCGGCACCGTGCTGCGACGGCGGGGAGGTCCTCCGGGGCCTCCCCGCCGTCGTCTGCGCCGGACCCGCCGTCGTCCGGCTGGCCCTCCCCGCCCCACGCACGACCGCGATCCCGGAAGGAACGGCCATGGGGCGTGTCCGACTGCTCCCCCGGCTCACCGCCGCCGTCGCCGCCCTCTGCTGCGTCGCCGCCCTCGCCGCGGGCTGCTCGAGCACGCCCCCGCCGCGGCTGACCGCCCCCGGCAGCTTCGCCCGCGACGTCGACCTGACCGGCCAGACCTACGTGGTGGGGTCGAAGGAGTTCGACGAGCAGCTGCTGCTGTGCCGCATGACGATCGCGCTGCTGCAGTCCGCCGGCGCGAACGTCGTCGACCGGTGCGACACCCAGGGCTCGGACACCGTCCGCTCCGCCCTGACGTCCGGGGCGATCGACATGTACTGGGAGTACACGGGCACGGCGTGGCGCATCTACCTGCGCCAGGAGGCCCGGCTCACCGACCCCGACGAGCTCTTCACCGCGGTCCACGACGCCGACGCCGCCAACGGCATCTCCTGGCTGCCGCAGGCGCCGTTCGACAACACCTACGCGATCGGCGTGCAGTCCGCGAACGCCGACCGGCTCGGCGTGCGGACCATCTCCGACCTGGCCCGGCTCGTCCGGTCCGGTTCGCCCGACGCCACGCTGTGCATCGACCAGGAGTTCACCGGCCGCGAGGACGGGCTGGTCGGGCTCCTGGGCACCTACGGTTTCCAGTTCCCCGACGGTGCGCTGACCACCACCGGGCTCGCCGACATCTACCCCGCGGTCGCGGCCGGGCGGCCGTGCGTGTTCGGCGAGGTGTTCGCCACCGACGGCCGGCTCAACGCCCTGCGGATCAACACCCTCACCGACGACCTCGGGTACTTCCTGCCCTACCACGCGGCGCTGACCGTCCGCTCGGACGTGCTCGCCCGCGACCCCCGTCTGGCCCTGCTGTCCGAGCGGCTGGCCCCGATGCTCTCCGAGCAGGTGATGCGGGAGCTCAACGCCCGGATCTCGGTCGGGAAGCGCTCCCCGGACGAGGTGGCGCGGACGTTCCTGCGCGAGCAGGGGCTCATCGGGTAGGCGGCCCGTCCTGCGATGATGCCGCCGTGCTCCGGCCGGTCCCCGCGCTCGTCCCGGCGGTGCTGGCGGTGCTCGCGGTCCTCGCCGCGGCGTGCGGGAACGCGACGCCGGGCTCGCCGGAGGCCTCCGGCGGGCTGCTCGCCCACCGCGCCGACCTGCGGGGCGCGAGCTACGTCGTCGGCGGCGGACCCACGACCCCGCTGCGGCTGCTCTGCCAGATCACCATCGCCGCCGTGCAGGCCGCGGACGGCGACGCGGACGACGAGTGCGGGAAGGTCGCCGCGGTCGACGTCCGCGACTCGCCGCAGCAGACCGACGTCGACACCGGGTGGGCGTCGTTGCGCACGACGCTGCCCGACGGGACCCCCGCGCCCGACGGCGAGGTCCCGCCGTCACCGCCGTCCCTCGCGGCACTCCGGGCGGTGGACGCGCCGCGCGGGGTCGCCTGGCTGGACCCGACCGCCTTCGACGGCGCCGACGTCGTCGTGACCCGCCCCGGGACGGCCCCCGACCTGCCCGCGCTGGCGGCCGGCGCCGCGACACGGCCGACGACGCTCTGCGCGACCACCGACGCCGTCCCCGGCTCCGCCGCCGCGCCGGGCACGGCCGCCCTGACGGCCGGCTACGGGTTCGCCCCCGTGGTGGTCGGCCAGGACACGGCTGCGGTGCTCGCGGGGGTCGCGACCGGGCGCTGCACCGCCGGGCTCGTCCCCGGCGACGCCGGCCGGGTGCCCGCGCTCGGGCTCGTCGTGCTCCCCGACGTCCGCGGCGTGCTCACCGGACCCGCCGGGCCCCGGGGCTACGCGCCGGTGATGCGCCGGGGCGTCCTGGACGCCCACCCGGCGGTGGCCGACGTGCTCGGCGAGGTCACCCGCCGCCTCGACGGCGCCGCGATGCGGGGCATGGTCCGCGAGGTCGAGGTCGACGGGCGGGACCCCCGCGACGTGGCCCGGCGCTGGTTGATCGCGGAGGGCCTCGTCGAGCGGGGGTGAACGCGCGCTCGGCGCGACCAGGCGAGCTCGTCGATCGCGGTGGTCAGCGGGACGGTGCCGTTGATCAGCTCCAGGGTGCGTCCGGCGCTGCCCGGCGCGTCGAGGAGGGCGACCAGGGTCGCGGCGACGTCCTCCCGCGTGACCTCCTCGTGGCCGACCCGGCCCTCGGCGAGCGTCACCCGGCCGGTCGCGGGCTCGTCGGTGAGCCGGCCCGGCCGCAGGACGGTCGCGTCGAGGTCGGTGCGGTCGCGGACACCCTGCTCCGCGTCCCGCTTGGCGCGCAGGTACTCGCCCCAGATCGAGTCGTCCTCGGTCTCCGACGGTGCGTCCTGCGCGCCCATCGAGGAGACGAGCAGGTAGCGCCGGACACCCGCCGACGCGGCGGCGTCGGCGAGCAGGAGCGCGGCGTCGCGGTCCACGGTGCGCTTGCGCTCCGCGGTGCTGCCCGGCCCGGACCCGGCCGCGAAGACGACCGCGTCGGCGCCCCGGAGGTGTCCGGCGAGCTCGTCGGCGCCGATCGCCTCGAGGTCGACGGTGACCGGCTCGGCGCCGGCGGCCCGGACGTCGTCGGCGTGGTCGGGGTTGCGGACGAGCGCCACGGGCTCGTCGCCGCGCTGGGCGAGCTGACGTTCCAGGATGAGGGCGATCTTGCCGTGGCCTCCGGCGATGACGACGCGCATGTCGATCGCCTACCCGGGCGCGGTACCGCGCAGACGTCGGACGAAGCAATGTCCCTTCGTCCCTTTTCGCAGCAGGCGGAAAGCTGGCCCTTGCGCACAATCGAACCCGGACGTGTGATGGGGGCCGCCCCCAGGGACGTGTCCACCACCACTGCCACAGGAGGTTTGCCGCGGTGAAGGCCGTGCGCGTGCACGAGTACGAGAAGGTTCCGTCGATCGCGGACCTCGCGCGGAACGACGCGTGGCGGGCGACCGGCCCGGCGGGCCATGACCTCGTCGCTCGGCCACGGCGGGCGCTTCACCGCGCCGACGCCGCACGTCGTGCCCGGGCACACCGTCGGGTGGTCGCTGGACCGGGCGCTCGCGATCCTCGTCCCCTGATCTCTCCGCCAGTCGCTTCCACCACCACCGAAGTGCGGCCGCCGAGCCGTGCGCCGAGGAGGAACACCCATGTACGAAAAAGATGGCGAGAAGTACTTCGTCGTCGATTCCCACATGCACTACTGGGACGCGTCGCCCGAGAACTGGGTGCCCGGGGCGGAGCAGTACGCCAAGGGCTGGATCGAGTGCTTCCACGCCTACCAGTCGCTCGGCCCGGCCGAGACCCACCAGTCGATCGAGGAGTTCCAGCGGGTCTCCGAAGAGCAGCTGATGCGCGAGGAGTTCGAGGAGGGTCACGTCGACGTCGCGATCTTCCAGTCGACGTACCTGCGCGAGTGGTACACCGAGGGCTTCAACACCACCGAGCGCAACGGCGTCGCTGTTCGAGAAGCACCCCGAGAAGTTCCGGGTGAACACCCGCTTCGACCCGCGTGACGGCGACGCCGGCATGCGCGAGTTCGAGGCCAACGTCGAGCAAGTTTCAAGCCCGCTCGGCGCGAAGCTCTACACCGCGGAGTGGAACGGCGACTCCCGCGGCTTCAAGCTCACCGACCCGGAGTGCTACCGCTTCCTGGAGCGCGCCCAGGAGCTCGGCATCAAGAACATCCACGTGCACAAGGGCCCGACGATCTGGCCGCTGGACAAGGACGCGTTCGACGTCGCCGACGTCGACCACGCGGCCACCGACTTCCAGGGCCTGAACTTCATCGTCGAGCACGTCGGGCCTGCCGCGCATCGAGGACTTCTGCTTCATGGCCACGCAGGAGCCCAACGTCTACGCCGGGCTGTCGGTGGTCATCGGCGGTCTGATGCACGCCCGGCCCCGGTTCTTCGCCAAGGTCATGGGCGAGCTGCTGTTCTGGGTCGGCGAGGACAAGATGACCTTCGGCTCGGACTACAACATCTGGACCCCGAAGTGGCAGGTCGAGGGCCTCGTGGACTGGGACTACCCCGAGGGCCACGACTACGACGACTACCCGCGCCTCGGCGTCGACGGCAAGAAGAAGATCCTCGGCCTCAACGCCGCGCGGCTCTACGACATCGAGGTCCCGGACGAGTACCGGCTGTCCTCGGACACCAGCGCCCCGGCCTCGGGCGACGACGCCGAGCTGGTGGAGGACCGGGCGGTGGCCCAGGCATGAGCACGGTGCTCTCCGCCGCTCCCGTCACCGGCTCCGGCGAGGCCGCCGCGGCGGCCGCGTCCGGGACGGCGGCGCGGGTGTGGGAGGCGCTGCGCAGCGTCCGGGACCCCGAGCTCGACGCCGACGTCGTCTCGCTCGACTTCGTCGGGTCGGTCGACGTCGACGAGCACGGGGTCGCGCACGTGGCCCTGCGCCTGCCGACGTACTTCTGCGCCCCCAACTTCGCGTTCCTCATGGTCGCGGACGCGTGGGACGCGGTGTCGGGCGTCGCGGGGGTGACCTCCCCGGACGTGGTGCTCGTCGACCACTTCGCCTCCGACGCCATCAACTCCGGGGTGGCCGCCCGGGCCGGGTTCGTCGGGTCGATGGCCGGGACCGAGGTGGGCGAGGCCGTCGACGAGCTCGACGACCTGCGGCGCACGTTCACCGAGCGGGCGCTCATGGCGGGCACCGACCTCGTCGTGCGGCCGCTGATGCGCGGCGGGCGCCACCCCGGAGCAGGTGGCGGCGATGACGCTCGGCGAGGTGCCGGCGTCGGACGACCTGCGCCGTCTGCGGGCCCGCCGTCGCGAGCTGGGGATCCCGTCCGACGACGGGGACCCGGTGGTCGTGGACCCGAGCGGGCGCACCGTCGGCGTCGAGGCGCTGCCGCTGCACCTGCGCAAGGCCCGGTCGTTCCAGGTCGGGGTCGACGCCAACACGAGCATCTGCCGCGGTCAGCTCGCGGCGCGCTACGGGGCTTGATCGTCGGCCCGCTTCCACCTCGTCGACCGCTCCAGCACGAACGGCCCGTTCGTCACCCGAGAAGGTGATGAACGGGCCGTTCGTGCGTCGAGGACGGGCTCAGGCCGGGACGACGACGAGATCGGGGCACGGCCGCGACGCCGCGAGGCGGTAGTAGGCGTACAGCTCCTCGAGGACCCGGTCCGGCTCGGTCAGGAGGCGTCGGGGCCGGTGCTGCACCACGACGACGCCGGCCGCGACCATGTCCGCCATCCGCCGGGCGTCGTCGTCCTCCCGCTCGGGTGGATGGAACAGCACCGAGTGGTGCTCCCACGCCAGCCCGACGCACGGGAGGTAGCCGTCCGGACAGGCGAGGAGGCTGCGGTCGCGTCGCAGGAGGCGCGGATTCCACAGCATCGGCGGCAGCGTGCTCTTGCCGTGCAGATCACGACCCCACCCCTCCGCGACGGATCGGATGCCGTCCTCGACCTCGGACAGGACCTCGCGCGCCAGGGCGGATCCGCGCTGGTTGCCCGCGTCGAGCTCGGCGAGCAGGCGGGCCACGGTCGTCCGTCTCTGCTGCACCGCCTCGGCCAGGACGCGCGCGGACCTCGTCGCGACCGGGGACACGGCGCGCGAGGTCGAGGACGGCGCGATCGAGTGCCGCGACGCGGACCCCGTTGCGCTCGACCGTCGGCGGCAGGCTCGCCGTGCGTTCCACGAGCAGGCCGGCCACGCAGTGTCGACGACGATCCTCCGGCACGAGGAAGTGCAGCTCGTCGCCCGACGGGACGCGGTGCAGTCCGTGCCGGACCACGGCCTCCTTGCCGGTCAGCACCGCCTCCTCGCCGCAGTAGAGCTGTGCGGCCCGGATCAGCTGTTCCCGGGTGGGAGAGCCGCTCTGCATGACGATGACGCCGCGGAACGGGCGCTGCCACTGCCCCGAGCGGACTCGCGGCCGCGATGGTCTCCGGCCGCATGCCGATCGCCACGAGTGCCGCGGTGCGGGCGACTCGGAGTACGGCGACGGCTGCGAGATCGGCCGGGGAGACCCGTGCTGCACGTGGCATGCCGACGACTCGTCCGGCCGAGGCGGCGTCAGGCGGGAACCTCACCGGTCGATCCTGTGGACAACGCAGGGCGTGCTGCCCGATGTGGACGACTGCGGATCAGGGCCGGCGGCCGTTCGCGCGGTCGGCCGCCGGCACGAACGGCTCGTTCGTCACCGAAGAAGGTGACCAACGGCCCGTTCGTGCCGGCGAGGGGACGGTCAGCCCACGGGCGGACCAGCCGGGCGGTCAGCCCCAGACGTCCTGGGCGACCGAGACGATCAGCTCGAGCTTCGCGACCTCCTGCTCGTAGGACAGCGCGTTGCCCTCCACCGTCGAGGAGAACCCGCACTGCGGCGAGAGGCAGAGCTGCTCGAGCGGGACGACCTGGCTCGCCTCGTCGATCCGGCGCTTGAGCGTGTCCGGGTCCTCGAGCTCGCCGGACTTGGTCGTCACCAGGCCGAGCACCACCTGCTGGTCACCGCGCGGGAGGTAGCGCAGCGGGGAGAAGTCGCCGGAGCGGGCGTCGTCGTACTCGCAGAAGAAGCCGTCGACCTCCAGGCCGCCGAAGACCTTCTCGGCGACGTGGTCGTAGCCGCCCTCGGCCGCCCACGAGGAGCGGTAGTTGCCGCGGCACATGTGGGTCGTGACGCGGAGGTCGTCCGGGCGCCCCGACAGCGCCAGGTTGATCGTGTCGACGTAGCGCTCGTGCATGTGGTCGGCGTCCTCGCCGCGCGCGGCCATCGACTCGCGCTGGGCCGGGTCGTTCAGGTAGGCGAGCGAGGTGTCGTCGAGCTGGAGGTACCGCACCCCCAGCGAGTACAGCCGTGAGATCTCCTCGCGGTACGCGGCGGCGAGGTCCGACCAGAACTCGTCCGGGTCGGAGTACGGCGATCCCTCGTGCACCGGGGCGCCGCCGAGGCGGTAGTGCAGCATCGACGGCGACGGGATCGTCAGCTTCGGCACCGCGGAGGTCACCGTCGAGGCGAGCATCGAGAACGCGTCACCGAAGACCGTCGTGGAGAGCCCGATCCGGCGGTCGATGACGAGCGACATCGACGCGAAGGTCAGGTTGCCGCTGGCGTTGCGGAAGGCCACCTCGACCGACGAGTCCTTCGACGAGGACACCCCGTCGAGCTGGTAGAGGAAGTCCATGTGCCACGACGTGCGGCGGAACTCGCCGTCCGTGGCGGCCTGCAGGCCCACGGACTCCTGCATCGCGACGGCGTCGCGGATCGCGTCGTCCTCGGCCGCGCGCAGCTCGTCGTCGCCCAGCCGGCCCTCCGCGTGCGCGGCACGGGCGGTCAGCAGGGCCGGGGGTCGCAGGAGGCTGCCGACGTGGTCGGCGCGGAACGGCGCGGTCTTCCGGGCGGACATGGTGGTACCTCACCGCACGCGGCGCCGCGGGTCACCCGCCGTCCCACCCAGTGGAAGCCGGATCCGGGCGCCCGAGGTCGTCGGCCAGCGCCGCCCCGGCGCGGGCGGCCGCGGAGCGCGCCGCGTGCTCCAGCCGTTCCCGCCGGTCGTGGAGGCTGCCGGGCCCGCCGGCGGGCACCACGGGCACGGCGACCGCGACCGCCCCGACCAGGGCCTCCTCGGCCGACTGCCCGTCGTACGGCGGCAGGCGCACCGGCGCGGCCGTGCAGGCGAGGCGTTCCCGGAGCTCGCCGCGGTCGGTGGCGAGGTCCCGGCGGCGCACCCCCTCGAGCTCGCGCTCGAGGTCGTCCCGGGACCCGATCGTGCGGAAGGCGTGGCGGGGCAGCCCGTCCCGGGCGAGCACCTCGGTGCGCCGCGCCTCGGACAGCGCCGCCAGCAACAGCTTCCCGACGGCGGTGGCGTGCAGCGCGCCGCGCCACGTCGAGATCGTCGGGACGGGGTGCGCGGGACAGTCGTCGACGGCGACGACCACGACGTCGGCGTCGCGGTAGGCCGCGTACAGCACGCCCGCGCCGGCGATCGCGTGCGCCCGTCGCAGCGTGGCCCCGAGGCCCGGGGGGATCGGCAGCTGGGCGCGCAGGCGGTCGTTCAGCGCGGGGAGCTTGGGGCCGAGCCCGAAACCGCGCGCGGGCTCCAGCCGGACGAGGTAGCCGTCGGTGACGAGGCTCGTCAGCAGGTGGTAGGTCGTCGAGAGGTTGTACTCCAGGCGCCGGGCGACGGCCTTCGCGGTGATGCCGTCGCCCGCCTCCGCGACGACCTCGAGCACCCGCAGCGCCCGGTGCACCGAGCCGAGGCCGCTCATCCGCCCATCATGCGTGACGAGGGTCTCCGTCCGCCGGGTTCGGAATGGTTACAGTCCCCCCGTGATCTCGAACGTGTTCACCGTCGACCCGTGGACCGTGCACGAACCGGACCTCGACGTCGAGCTGCTGGGCCAGACCGAGTCGCTCTTCGCGCTCGCGAACGGCCACGTGGGCATGCGCGGCAACCTCGACGAGGGGGAGCCGCACCGCATGCCGGGGACGTACCTCAACTCGTTCTTCGAGTCGCGCCCGCTCCCCTACGCCGAGGGCGGCTTCGGCTTCCCGGACGAGGGCCAGACGCTGGTCAACGTCCCCAACGGCAAGCTCATCCGGCTCCTGGTCGACGACGAGCCGCTCGACGTCCGCTACGGGCAGGTGCACCGCCACGAGCGCACCCTGGACCTGCGCTCCGGCATCCTCACCCGCGACGTGTCGTGGACCTCGCCGAACGGGCAGCGCGTCGAGGTCACCTCGCAGCGGCTGGTGTCGTTCTCCCAGCGCGCCGTCGCCGCCATCTCCTACGAGGTGCGGATCCCCGAGGACGCCGGTTCCGACGCCCTGCTCGTCGTGCAGTCGGAGCTGTTCGCCAACGAGCAGATGCCCCAGGTCGAGGGCGACCCGCGGGTGGCGGCCGCGCTCGAGGACCCGCTGCTGCCCGAGCACCACTCCCACTCGCGCTACGGCGCCCGGATGACCCACCAGACGCGGCGCTCGGAGCTGCGCGTCGGCGCCGCCATGGAGCACCAGGTCTTCGGCCCGGACGACATGCAGGTCGAGAGCTCCTGCTCGAACAACGTCGGGCGCACCACCGTCATCACCCGCCTGGCGCCCGGCCAGTCGCTGCGCCTCGTCAAGTACCTGGCCTACGGCTGGTCCAGCTCCCGCTCGCAGCCGGCGATCGTCGACCAGGTCGAGGCGGCCCTCGACGCGTCGCGCTACACCGGGTGGGACGGCCTGGTGGCGGCCCAGCGCGAGTACCTCGACGCGTTCTGGGCCCGGGCCGACGTCGAGATCGACGGCGACCCGCGCCTGCAGCAGTCGATCCGCTTCAGCCTCTTCCACGTGCTGCAGGCCGGCGCCCGCGCGGAGAAGCGCGCGATCGGGGCCAAGGGCCTCACCGGGCAGGGCTACGACGGCCACTGCCTGTGGGACACCGAGACGTTCGTGCTCCCCGTCCTCATGTTCACCCAGCCGCGCGCGGCGGCCGACGCGTTGCGCTGGCGGCACTCGACGCTCGACATCGCCCAGGAGCACGCCGCGCACCTCGGGCTGCAGGGCGCGGCGTTCGCGTGGCGCACGATCCGCGGCGAGGAGTGCTCGGGGTACTGGCCCGCCGGCACCGCCGCCTTCCACGTCAACGCCGACATCGCCGACGCCGTGCTGCGCTACGTCGCGGCCACCGCCGACGGCGACTTCGAGCGCGAGGTCGGGGTCGACCTGCTCGTGGCGACGGCCCGGCTGTGGCGCTCGCTCGGCCACCACGACAGCGAGTCGAACTTCCGCATCGACGGCGTCACCGGCCCGGACGAGTACTCCGCGGTGGCGGACAACAACGTCTACACGAACCTCATGGCGCAGCGGAACCTGCGCGGCGCCGCCGACGTGTCCGTCCGCCACCCCCGCGAGGCCGAGCGCCTCGGGGTGAGCTCGGAGGAGATCGCGAGCTGGCGGTCCGCCGCCAACGCGATGGTCATCCCCTACGACGAGAAGCTCGGCATCCACGCGCAGGCCGAGGGCTTCACCTCCCACGCGCTGTGGGACTTCGAGCACACCCCCGAGGACCACTACCCGCTGCTGCTCAACTACCCCTACTTCGACCTGTACCGCAAACAGGTCGTCAAGCAGCCCGACCTCGTGCTCGCCATGGTCCAGTGCCCCGACTCCTTCACCCAGGAGCAGAAGGCCGCGAACTTCGCCTACTACGAGCGGATCACCGTCCGGGACTCCTCGCTCTCCCCGGGCACCCTCGCCGTCATGGCCGCCGAGACCGGACACCTCGACCTCGCCTACGACTACCTGTGCGAGTCCTCGCAGATGGACCTCGCCGACCTCGAGAACAACGTCCGCGACGGCATCCACCTCGCCGCGCTCGCGAGCTCGTGGACCGCGGTGGTCCAGGGACTCGGCGGGACCCGCACGCACAACGGCCGGCTGACGTTCGCGCCGCGGCTGCCCTCGTCGGTCTCGGGGCTGCGCTTCCGGCTGCTCTGGCGCGGGCGTTCGGTCCACGTCGACGTCGGTCACGGGCAGGCGAGCTACTGCCTCGAGGAGGTCCCCGAGCACCACGGCGGGCCCGGCGGGATGGCCCCGACGTCGACCGAGGACCTCGACCTGCGCCACCACGACGAGGACTTCACCCTCACCCTGGGGGAGACCCAGACGTTCGACATCCCCTCGGTCCCGACGCGCGGGCCGATCGAGCAGCCGCCCGGACGGGCACCGCTGTTCCGGCGCATGCACCAGTAGGACGGGATGGCCGCCGACCTCGCGGGGTCGGCGACCCGCTCACCCGCCGTTGCCGCGTCGACCGTCGGTGGCCCCGAATCCGTTCTGCGTTCCCGCGCCCCCGATGACGGCTCCCCCACCCGGCTGGTTCGGGGCCGGCGTCGTCGTCGTGGTCGGCTCCGTCGTCGTGGGCTGCGTGGTCGGCGGCGGGGCCTCGGTCGTCGTGACCACCGGCGGCGGCGCCTGCGTGGTCGTCGGCGCCTCGGTCGTCGTGCGCCGGGTCCGCGTCCGCGTCTCCTCGGTCGTCGTCGTGGTCGTCGTCGGGGCGAGCGACGGGACGGCGGTCGGCGCCGGGCGTGGGGAGCTGGGAGGTGCTGTTCGCGAGCAGCACGTAGGCGCCGACGCCCGCCGCCACGAGCAGCACCGCGATGATCGCGACGACGATCGGCCAGCGCCGCCGCCCGCCCATCTCCTCCTCGGCCACCGGGGCGCCGGCCATGGTGCCCGGCCCGACCAGCGCGGTCCGCCCGTCCTGGCCGTAGGGCGGGTAGCCGCCGGGCGGGCGTGCCGACGCGCTGCGTCGCGCCGTAGGGGTCGTAGGCCCCGGGCGGGGTGCCCGGGCCCATCGCGTACGTCGCACCGGTGCCCGCGACCATCCCGGGTCCGGTCCCCGTCGGGGTGGGTGGGTGGCCCAGGGCGGTGGTGCGCATGGCGTTCGTGCCGGTCACCGGGGCGGGCGCGAGCACCGTCTCGGCGTCCATGCCGACCTCGCGGGCGAGCATCCGCAGCTCGTTGACCACCTGGTCGGTGCTCGGGCGCTCCGTCGGCTCGTCCCGGGTCATCGCGACGAGCAGGCCGCCGAGCGGACCGGGCAGGTCCGGCGGGATGTCCGGCGGGCGGTGCAGGCGCGCGACGGCCGCCTCGAGGGCGTTGCCGGGGTACTCGCGGCGCGCGGTGATGCACTCCAGGAGCACGAGCCCGAGGGCGTAGACGTCCGACGCCGGACCGACCGGCTGACCGCGGACCTGCTCGGGCGAGAGGTACGACGCGGTGCCGATCACCATGCCGGTGGCGGTGATGTTCGTGGCGTCGGCGAGGACGGCGATGCCGAAGTCCGACAGGTGCGGGCGGCCGTCGGTGTCGAGCAGGACGTTGCCCGGCTTGATGTCGCGGTGCACGACGCCGTGGCGGTGCACGTAGGTGAGGGCGTCCGCGAGGGCCGCCCCGAGGGCGACGACGTCGCCGAGGCGCAGCGGACCGCTGCGGATGCGGTCGGCGAGGGACTCGCCCTCGATGAGCTGCATGACGAAGTAGGCGCGGCTCCCCTCCTGGCCGACGTCGTAGATCGTCACCAGGCCGGGGTGGTTCATCCCCGCGAGCGTCTGGACCTCGCGCTGCCGCCGCGACTCGTCGGCCTCCCCGACGCCGGACGGGAAGAGCTTCACCGCGACGTCGCGGCCGAGCAGCTCGTCGCGCGCGCGGAAGACCTCCGCGGCCCCGCCGCGACCGATGAGGTCGCCGAGCGTGTACCGGCCCGCGCCCACGGTGGACGGGGGGACCGCCTCCGTCGAACTCACCGCCCGCGTGCCTCCTCGTCCGCTCCTGCCGACTCCCGGTCCGCCCAGGGGGGACCCGACACCCAGCGGCCGGGCGTCTGAGGGTCCCATGGTGCCGTGTCCCTCCACCCCCGTCGTCGGGCACCCCGTCCCTCCGCCCCGGCACCACACGCCGTGAGCGCCGAGTGACCGATCCGTGACCTCCACTCGCGACGATCCCGCGGTCGGTGCCCGCAGGATGGTTTTCGGGTACCCGACCGATTCCGCATCCGCCGAGAGCACGAGGGACAGCCATGGACCGCGACGAGATCCTCCGTCAGGGCAAGCAGACGGCCGCCGACCTGCGCGACACCGTGAGCCAGAAGGTGTCGGAGAACGAGGACACCATCAAGGGCACCCTCGGCAAGGCGGCCCGCTGGGTCGACGAGAAGACCGGCGGGAAGTACGCCGAGCACATCGGCAAGGTCGAGTCGAAGGTCGGCGACGGCATCGGCTGGGTCGCCGCCCACAGCCCGTCCACCCCGTCGTCGGGGGCCCCGGGCGCGCCCGGCGCCGCCGCGGGCGACCCGGCCCCCGGACCCGGGGCCGCCGGGACCACACCGCCCGGGAGCACGCCGCCCGGCCCGATCGCGCCGGAGCCCGGCACGCACGCGCCGGTCACCCCCGAGGAGGGCGCCCGCGGTGCGGCGCCGCACGCGGCGGGCGCCCCCGGGACCACACCTCCCGGCGCCCGGACGCCGCACACGCCCCCGCACACCCCCACGGCCCCGGACGACGACGCGCCGCGGCCCCCGCAGGTCTGATGGCGGAGCTGGCGAAGGCGACCTCGACCACGCCGACCGGTGAGCCCGGCCGGCGCTCGGTCCTCCTCGACGACCAGTGGTGCATCGGGCCGAAGATGCACGGCGGGTACCTGCTCGCCGTCCTGGCCCAGGCGGCCGTGGACGAGATCGCCGACACCGGGGACGTGGGCGCGGACCCGGCCCACGACGTCCCCGAGGTCGTCACCGGCACGTTCCTGCACGCACCCGACCCCGGCCCGGCCGTCCTCACCGTCGACGTCCTGCGCCGGGGACGGGGCGCCACGCAGGTCCGGGTCCGGCTCGACCAGGATGAGCGGCCCTGTGTGGAGGCCGCGCTCGTGCTCGGCGCCGTGCCCGGGCCCGACCACCGGGAGGGCGACGTCTCCCCCGCCCCGATCGCGCTGCCGCCGTTCGACGAGTGCGAGCGCCGCCCCGTCGCGACCCCCGACGGCCGTGGTGGGCTCGCGATCATGGAGGTCGTCGACACCCGCCTCGAGCCGGCGTCGCTGGGCTTCCTCGGCGGTCACCCGACCGGCGAGGGGCGCCTCTCCGGCTGGGTCGAGCTCGACACCCGGGAGGCGTGGTCGCCGGTCGGGCTGCTGGTCGCGCTCGACGTCCTGCCCCCGGCGTCGTTCGACCTCGGGCTCTCCGGCTGGTCGCCCACGATGTCGTTGACCGCCCACGTCCACGCCGTGCCCGCCCCGGGGCCGCTGCGGGTCACCCAGTGGGTCGACCACCTCGTGGGCGAGCGGATGCACGAGTCCTGCCGGGCGTGGGACGCCTCGGGCCGGATGGTCGGACAGGCCACCCAGCTCGCCGCGGTCCGGCGCTGAGCCCTACTCCGTGGTGCCGTCGGCGAGGATCCGGCGGAACCCGGTGTAGGGGTGCAGGACCTCCGGGATCGCGACCGACCCGTCGGGCTCCTGGTACTGCTCGAGCAGCGCCGCCATCGCCCGCCCGATCGGCAGCCCCGAGCCGTTGAGGGTGGCGACGGCCTGCCGCCCGCCGTGCGCGTCCTTCGCCCGGATCCCGGCGCGGCGCGACTGGAAGGTGCCGCAGTCCGAGCACGACGAGATCTCGCGGAACGTGCCCTGGCTGGGCAGCCAGACCTCGACGTCGTAGGTCATCTGCGCGGCGAAGCCCATGTCCCCCGCGGCGAGCCGGATCACGCGGTAGGCCAGGCCGAGGGCCTGCAGGCACGCCTCGGCGTGCGAGACCATCAGCTCGAGCTCGGTCGCCGACTCCTCCGCGGCGCAGAACCGCACCATCTCCACCTTGGAGAACTGGTGCAGGCGCAGGATGCCGCGGGTGTCGCGCCCGTAGCTGCCCGCCTCGGAGCGGAAGCACGGCGTCCACGCGGTGTAGGCCAGCGGGAGCGCGTCCGCGTCGAGCATCTCGCCCGCGTGCAGGTTGGTGAGCGGCACCTCGGCGGTCGGGATGAGGTAGAGGCTGCGGTCGTCGGTGCCGGTCCGGAACAGGTCGTCCTCGAACTTCGGCAGCTGGCCGGTGCCCGTCATCGTCTCGGGCGTGACCAGGAACGGCACCGAGAACTCGGTGTAGCCGTGACGGCCGGTGTGCAGCGCGAGGAAGAGCGACGCCAGGGCGCGCTCGAGCACCGCGCCGGGGCCCTTCGCGACGCTGAACCGGGCGCCGGCGAGCTTCGCGGCCCGGCCGAAGTCGAGGATCCCCATGGCCTCGCCGAGATCGACGTGGTCCAGGGTCTCGAACGAGAACTCGGGCGGGGCACCCCAGCGGCGGACCTCGACGGCGTCGGCCTCCGAGTCGCCGTCCGGGGTCTGTTCGTCGGGCAGGTTGGGGATCGCGAGCAGCACCTCGCGCAGCGCGGCCTCGGCGGCGGTGACCGACTCCTCGGCCTCGCGGATCTCGTCCTTGAGCTCGCGGGCGCGCGTCTTGAGCTTCTCGACCTCCGGGCCCTGCCCCTTGGTCTCCTTCGCGACGCGCCCGACCTCCTGGGCCACCCGCTTGGACTCGGCCCGCAGGTCGTCGGCCCGGGCGATCGAGGAGTTGCGCCGCGCGGAGAGCTCCTCGAGCCCCGCGAGATCCAGGGTGTGGCCGCGTCGCGCGAGGCGGCGGACCGCCTCGTCGCCGAGCTCGATGAGGGTCCGTGCGTCGTGCATGCCGTCCTCGGGGTGTCTGGGTGTCGCTGCCGGTGGGTCCGCCGAGCGGGGTGTCCCAGGGTGCCGCACCGGCACGTCGGGTCACGCGGCACGGTCGGTTAGGTTCGACGCGTCAGTGACGCGCTGATGCCCGCCGTCGTCCAGGAGTGCCGAGTGTCCACCGTTCTCGTCACCGGTGCAGCCGGTTTCATCGGGTCGAACTTCGTGCGCTACTGGCGTGAGGTGCACCCGGCCGACCGGGTGGTGGCGCTGGACGCGCTGACCTACGCCGGGGTCCGCGAGTCGTTGGACGGCCCGGACGGGCAGCTGCTCGACGGGGTCGAGTTCGTGCACGGCTCGATCGCCAACACCGACCTGGTCGCCCACCTGCTGCGGGCGTACGCGGTGGACGTGGTGGTGAACTTCGCCGCCGAGTCCCACAACTCGCTGGCCATCCTGCGCCCCGGCGACTTCTTCGCCACCAACGTCATGGGCACCCAGGCGCTGCTCGAGGCGGTCCGCCGCGTCGGGGTGTCGCGGTTCCACCACATCTCGACCTGCGAGGTCTACGGCGACCTCTCGCTCGATGCGGACGAGGCGTTCACCGAGGACTCGCCCTACCTGCCGCGCACCCCGTACAACGCGGCCAAGGCCGGCGGTGACCACGTGGTCCGCGCCTACGGGCTGACCTACGACATCCCGGTCACGATCACCAACTGCAGCAACAACTACGGGCCGCGCCAGTTCCCCGAGAAGGTCATCCCGCTGTTCACCACCCGCGCGCTGGCCGGCGAGGCGCTGCCGCTCTACGCCTCGACCAAGAACCGCCGCGAGTGGCTGCACGTCTCCGACCACGCCTCGGCGATCGACCGGGTCATCCACCACGGCCGTCCCGGGGAGACCTACAACGTCGGCTCCGGGGTCGAGGTCGACATCGAGGGCATCGCCGACACCGTGCTCGGCGCGCTCGGGCTCGGCCCGGAGCTCAAGACGATCGTCCCGGACCGCCCCAGCCACGACCGCCGCTACCTGCTCGACTCCTCGAAGCTGCGCAGCGAGCTCGGCTGGACCCCGGCGGTCGAGTGGAACGACGGGATCGCCGACACCGTCGCCTGGTACCGCGCCAACGAGGCCTGGTGGCGGCCCCTGCTCGGACGCTCCCCCGTCGTCGAGGGCGCCGGCGCCGACTGGACGGTGCCGTGCCGTGCGGCGGCCGATCCTGACCGCAGCGAGCGGCACTCTCGCTCGCACCGAAGCAGCGAAAGTGCCGTTCGCTCGACATCGGGGAGCCGCTGCGCGTCAGCGCACGAGCTCCGAGACGTCCGCGCGGAACTGCATCGACCGGTACGGCCAGTTGGTCCCGGTGTTCCACTGGCTGACGACGAGGTGCAGGTCGGCCAGCGTCGAGCCCGGGAGGGTGTAGCCGCCGTAGAGCTGCGCGACCCGCCCGGCGTCGTGGTCCTCGTCGTCCCAGCCGCAGCCCTGGATCAGCGTCGCGCGCGGGGCCGCGTACAGGTCCGCCGTCGGGTGCTCGAGCAGGTAGGCGTCCATGCGGTAGTTCCCGGCGTCGAAGACGACCAGCACCCACCACTCGCGCCCGGACGCGTCGGGCACCCGCCGCAGCGACATCTCGCCGTAGGCGCCGGTGAGGACGAGGGTCGGGGGACGGCCCCAGCCCCAGGTCGTGCCGTCCCAGCCCCAGCCCTCCCAGGCGGCCGGGTCGGCGATCCGCTCGGGCCGGACCCGCTGCAGGAGCAGCCCGTGGGCGCGCTGGAAGCCGGTCGACAGGGCGTGGACCCACTCGCCGGCCGCGTCGAGCTCCCAGGTGAGCATCTGGAACAGCCCGCCGAGGTGGCTCCCCCGGCCAGCGCCCGCCGGCCGGTCCCCAGCTCACCCCGGAGTCGCGGGAGCGGTGCAGCTCGGTGGCCCGGACGTTGCCGAGGCCGCGGCAGGCCATGACGTGCAGCCACACGTCGTCCCCGATCGTGATCACGTCGGTGGGCAGCACCGTCGAGACCTGGCGCAGGCCGAGCACGCCGCGACCCACGCGGCGGAACCCGTGGTGGGTGTAGTCGACGACCTGGTGGGCGTACTCGCCCGGGCCCGCGGAGCCGGTCCAGCGCAGCCCGGTCGGGACGGAGGCGGGATCGGCGAAGAGGACCACCGGGGAGCGCCAGCCGGGTCCGCCGACCCCCGCCGACTCGAACGTGTCACCGAACACCGACACCAGCCGACCGTCCGGCGCGGCGACGGTGGCGCCGAGGTCGGTCCCGCCGACGCCGAAGCGGTCGGTCAGACCGGGACCGGTGAGGTCACAGACCTTGGAGGCGGGCCGCATGGCTCCAGCGTGCCCGCGGAGAGGAGGAGGTGTGGGCGAGGGGGGAGTTGAACCCCCACATCCTTCCGGATACACGGACCTGAACCGTGCGCGTCTGCCATTCCGCCACTCGCCCCGAGTGGTGCCGTCCGCCCGCTCTCGCGGTGATCGACGGATCGACGTTATCACGGGCCCGGAGGCCCTCCCCGAAGGAGGTCAACGCACCCGCACCGGCGACCGATACCATCGTCGGGCCCCCCGGGAGTGCCGACACTCCGCGCGGGGTGATCGTCGGACGGCGGAGTCGTGGAGGAGGGATCGCGGGTGGGGCGCGCACAGCGCTTCGAGCGTGCGCTCGAAGGCCTCGTGGGTGACACCTTCGCGCGGGTCTTCGGCGGCAAGGTCGTTCCCCAGGAGATCGCACAGGCCCTCCGGCGCGAGGCGGAGGACGGCGTGCGAGTCTTGGCCGGTGGGCGCCAACTGGCACCCAACCACTACACGGTGGCGCTCAGCCCCGCCGACCATGCACGAATGGCGGGGGACGAAGAGACCATCACCCACTCGCTGATCGACTGCGTGGAAGAGCACCTCACAGAGGGTGGGTGGGAGACATACGGTGAGGTCGTAGTCTCTCTGGAGCGTTCCGACGCGCTGCACACGGGACAGTTCCGCACCAAGTCGTCCGTTGACCCCGACGCGTCGCGGCAGCGGACCGCGAGCCCCCGAACCGCAGGAGAGCACCCCATGAGCCAGGCACCAGGTCGGCACCCGGAGGACCCGGACCAGCGCGGCTACGGCCAGCCGGACCAGTACGGCCAGCAGCAGGGCTACCCGCAGCAGGGCTACGGCCAGCAGGACCCGTACGGCCAGCAGCAGGGCTACCCGCAGCAGGGTTACCCGCAGCAGGGCTACGGCCAGCAGGACCCGTACGGCCAGCAGCAGGGCTACCCGCAGCAGGGCTACCCCCAGCAGGGGTACGGCCAGGACCCCTACGGCCAGCAGCAGGGCTACGGCCAGCAGGGCGGCTACGACCCCTACGCGCAGCAGGGCTACGGCCAGCAGCCCCAGGGCTACGACCCCTACGGCCAGCAGGGCTACGGCCAGCAGCAGGGCTACGGGCAGGACCCGTACGGCCAGCAGCAGGGCTACGGCCAGCAGGGCTACGGCCAGCAGCGGCTACGACCAGTACGGCGGCCAGTACGGCCAGGGCGGCTACGACCCCTACGCCCAGCAGGGCGGCTACGACCCGTACGGCCAGCAGGGCGGCGGCTACGGCGGCGTGCAGACCCGCCAGATGACGGCGAGCCTGACCCTGGACGACGGGTCGAACCGCTCGTACCAGCTGGTGCAGGGCGCGAACGTCATCGGCCGCGGCCAGGACGCCCAGTTCCGCCTCGCCGACACCGGCGTGTCCCGCCGGCACCTCGAGATCAGCTGGGACGGCCAGCAGGCCACCCTGTCCGACCTCGGGTCCACCAACGGGACGACGGTCAACGGCACCCCGGTGCAGACCTGGCAGCTCGCCGACGGCGACACCATCCGGGTCGGGCACTCGGCGCTGCTGTTCCGCGCCCAGGGCTGACGCGCGTCGTCTCGTGCCCGAACTCGTCCTCCAGCTCACCCGGGCGGCGTTCCTCGCGCTGCTCTGGCTGTTCGTCTTCGCCGCGCTGCGGGTCGTGCGCTCCGACCTGTACGCCGCGTCGGGACTGCGGGCCGCGACGCCCGGCCGGCGCCCCTCTCGCGGGGGGACGTCGAAGCCGGGCCGCGGCGGAGGTCGCTCGACCGGGCCGAAGGCGCTCATCGTCACCGCGGGTGCGCTGGCCGGCACCCGCATCGCCCTCGACGGCCGCCCGATCATGCTCGGGCGCGCCGACGACTCGACGCTGGTGCTCGACGACGACTACGCGTCGACCCGGCACGCCCGCATCTCGCAGTCCGGCGACGACTGGTACGTCGAGGACCTCGGGTCGACCAACGGCACCTATCTCGACCGGGCCAAGGTGTCCGGTCCGACCAAGGTGCCGCCCGGCACGCCGATCCGCATCGGCAAGACCGTGATCGAGCTCCGCACATGACGGCCGCCCCCTCCGGCGGGCACCGTCGCCCGCACGCCCCGCGGCGCCGCGACCGCTCCGGCGCCCCGACCCGGGTGCGGGCCGTCCGTCCCCGTGAGTGCAGGATCGTCCCGTGACCCTGGTGCTGCGCTACTCCGCCCGCAGTGACCGGGGCCTGGTACGGCAGAACAACCAGGACTCGGTCTACGCGGGCCCGCGTCTGCTCGCGCTCGCGGACGGCATGGGGGGCCACGCGGCGGGTGAGGTGGCCTCGAAGCTGGTCATCGCCGCGCTCGTGCCCCTCGACGACGACGAGCCGGGCGACGACCTGCTCGGCGAGCTCGCCGAGGCCACGGCCCAGGGCAACGACGCCATCACCGAGCTGGTCAGCGAGGAGCCCGACCTCGACGGGATGGGCACCACGCTCACCGCCGTCCTCTTCGCCGGCAGCCGGCTGGGGATGGTGCACGTCGGGGACTCCCGCGCCTACCTCTTCCGCGACGGCGTCCTCACCCAGATCACCCGGGACGACACGTTCGTGCAGTCGCTCATCGACGAGGGCCGGATCACCGAGGACGAGGCCGCGAGCCACCCCCAGCGCTCGCTGCTGCTGCGGGCCCTCACCGGGCACGACGTCGAGCCGTCGCTGACGGTGCGCGAGGCCCGCTCGGGCGACCGCTACCTGCTCTGCTCCGACGGCCTGTCCGGGGTGGTGAGCGCGGAGACCATCGCGGACGCGCTGACGATCCCCGACCCGCAGGGCTGCGCGGACCGGCTCATCGAGCTCGCGCTCAAGGGCGGCGGGCCCGACAACGTCACCTGCATCGTCGCCGACGTCGTCGACGTCGACTACGGCGAGGACCAGCCCATCTACGGCGGCGCCGCCGGCGACGGGCGCGCGGACCCACCCCCCGGGGACTCCGCCGCCGCCCGCGCCTCCGCGGCCACCCTCACCCGCGCCGAGCCCTCGCCACGCCCCGACCCGGTGCCCGCGCGCGGCGACGGCGCCCAGGGGCGCGGCAAGCCCCGGCGCTCGCGCATGGCGGTGGTGCTCGCGGTGGTCGGCGTGCTCGTGCTCGCGGGCCTCGCCCTCCTGGTGACCCGGCTGTGGATCTCCCAGCAGTACTACGTGGGCGTCGCGGGCGACGAGGTCGTCATCTACCAGGGCGTGCGGGGCGACGTGCTCGGCGTGCAGCTGCAGGACGTCGCGGAGCAGACCGGGCTCAAGGTCGTCGACCTGACCCAGGTCGGCCGGATGTCCGTGCAGGGCAACTCGCTGCCGACCTCGGACCTCGACGCGGCCCACCGCACCGTCGACCGGCTGCGCACCGACGAACTCCTGCCCCCGTGCCGACCGCCGGCGCCCGCCACGCCGGCGCCCGCGGCCGCCCCCGCTCCCGGGCAGCCCCCGGCGCCGTCGTGCCCACCACGGCGGTGCCCGCCCCCGGGGCCCAGGTGCCCACGGCCGTCACCGCCGCGCCCTCGCCCGTGTCCACGTCCCCGCAGGTCCCGGGACGCGACTGTCGCCGGGTGCAGTAATGACCCGCCCCGCCCAGGCCGCGCCCGGCGGACGGAGCGGCAGCACGCGGCCCCCCGTCGACGCACCCGCGGACCGCACCGCGCTGCGCCCGATCGTCGCCGCCGCCGTCTCCACCCGCCGCGGCATCGAGCTCGCGCTCCTCGCGTTCGCCGCGATCATCACCACCGGCGCGCTCGTGCTCGTCGAGGCGAACCAGAACCAGGAGCTCAACCTCACCCTGCTCTACCTGGGGCTGGCCTACCTCGCGCTCTTCGGCGGCGCCCACCTCGCGGTGCGGAAGTTCGCGCCGTACGCCGACCCGGTGATGCTGCCGTGCGCGGCGCTGCTCAACGGGCTCGGCCTGGTGATGATCCACCGGATCGACCTGGCCAAGGCCGCCCGGGCGGCGGCGCTGGGCGACCCCGCCCCCGGCGCGGACGCGCTGCGCCAGATCGCCTGGCTCGCCCTCGGCCTGGTCATCTTCGTCATCGTGATGTGGCGGGTGTCCGACCACCGCACGCTCTCCCGCTACGGCTACACGGTCGGGTTCGTGGGGCTCGTGCTGCTCGGGCTGCCCGCGATCCTCCCGTCGGCGCTGTCCGAGGTGAACGGCGCGAAGATCTGGATCCGGGTCGGCGGCGTCGGCATCCAGCCCGGCGAGTTCGCCAAGATCCTGCTGACGGTCTTCTTCGCGTCGTTCCTGGTCTCCAAGCGCGACCTGTTCACGACGGCGGGCAAGCGCTTCCTGGGCATGACCTTCCCCCGCCCCCGCGACCTCGCGCCGCTGCTCATCGCGTGGGCGGTCGCCATGGGCGTCCTGGTCTTCGAGTCCGACCTCGGCACCTCGCTGATGTTCTTCGGGATCGTCCTCTCGATGATCTACGTGGCCACCGAGCGGTCGTCGTGGGTCCTCATCGGACTGGTGATCTTCGCGGGCGGCGCCTTCGCGGCGTGGACGTTCGTCTCCCGCGTGCAGCTGCGGGTCGACGTGTGGCTGAACCCGCTCGGCGACCCGGCCGACACGAGCTTCCAGGTGGCCCAGGGACTGTTCGGGCTCGCGACCGGCGGCATGCTCGGCACCGGCCTCGGGGCCGGCCGCCCGGACCTCGTCCCGCTCTCGAGCACCGACTTCATCTTCACCTCGATGGGTGAGGAGCTCGGCCTCGTCGGGCTCATGGTGCTGCTGCTGCTCTACGGGCTGATCTCCACCCGCGCGCTGCGCACCGCCCTCGCCGTCCGCGACACGTTCGGGAAGCTGCTCGCCGCCGGCCTCGGGTTCACCGTGATGATCCAGGTGTTCGTGGTCTGCGGCGGCGTCATCGACCTCATCCCGAACACCGGGCAGGCCGCGCCGTTCATGTCCTACGGCGGGTCGTCGCTGGTGGCGAACTACGCGCTGGTGGCCCTCGTGCTGCGCGTCTCGAACGCCGCGCGCCAGCCCGCGGCGGACAAGGCCAAGCCGGAGGCGGGCCGGGGCGCCGACGGGCCGCGCACGCCGCTGGCCGAGGCGAACACCGAGATGGTGTCGCGCAGCGCCGGGGCGAGCGGAGCGACGGGGAGAGCAGACGTCGCCACCCCGCCCCACGGCGCCCCGCACGTCCCGGCCGACCGGCCCGCGCGCGGCCGGACCGAGCGGAACGACGGGGGGAGGACCCGAGAGTGAACACCCCGCTGCGTCGGGTCTCCCTCGTGGTCATGGGCCTGATCGTGCTGCTGCTCGGACAGGCCACGTGGGTCCAGGTGGTCAAGGCCGACGACTACAAGTCGAACCCGTACAACCAGCGCGTCCTGCTCGACGAGTACTCCCGCCAGCGCGGGCAGATCAGCGCCGGCGGGGACGTGCTCGCCTCGAGCGTGCCGACGAACGACCGGCTCAAGTACCTGCGCCAGTACTCCAGCGGCCCGATGTACGCCCCGATCACCGGCTACTACTCGCAGGTCTACGGGTCGAACGGCATCGAGCGCGCCGAGGACTCGGTGCTCAACGGCACCGACGACCGCCTGTTCGTGCGGCGAATCTCCGACGTGATCACCGGGCGGGCGCCCGCGGGCGGCAACGTCGCGCTGACCATCGACCCCAAGGTCCAGCAGGTCGCCTACGACGCGATGGCCTCCAAGGGCTACACCGGCAGCGTCGTCGCCATCCGCCCGCAGACCGGCGAGATCCTCGCGATGGTCTCGACACCGTCCTACGATCCGAACCCGCTGGCCAGCCACGACGGCACCGCGCAGAAGGCGGCGTGGAACGCGCTGAACCCGGACAGCCCGGACTCCCCGCTCATCGACCGGGCGATCAGCGAGACCTATCCGCCGGGGTCGACCTTCAAGCTGGTCAGCACGGCCGCGGCGCTGGAAGCGGGCATGATCACCCCGGACTCCCCGGTGACCGCGGCGCCCCAGATCACCCTGCCCGACAGCGTCACGACGCTGGAGAACTACAACGGCGAGGCGTGCGGTTCCGGCCCGACGGTCGCGTTCTCGGTGGCCTTCGCGAAGTCCTGCAACGGACCGTTCGCCCAGCTCGCCGACCAGATCGGCGCGGACAAGCTGCGCGCTCAGGCCACGGCGTTCGGCATGGAGAACCAGAGCCAGACGATCCCGATGCCGGTCGCCGAGTCCGACGTCGGCCCGCTGCCGGACGCGGCCGCGCTCGCACAGTCGGGCATCGGCCAGCGCGACGTCCGCATGACCCCGCTGCAGAACGCGATGATCACGGCGACGATCGCCAACGGCGGCGTCCCGATGGCGCCGCACCTGGTCAGCCAGATCCAGGGCCAGGACCTCTCCGTCGTGGACACCACCGCGCCCGACCGCGGGTCGCGGGCCATCTCCGGGGCGACCGCGTCGACGATGACCCAGCTGATGATCGGGTCGGAGAACGGCGGGACGGGCAGCACGAGCAGCGGGAAGATTCCCGGCGTCCAGCTGGCCTCGAAGACCGGCACCGCCGAGCAGGGACCCACCCCGAAGACCAGCCCGCCGCACACCTGGTACGACGTGTTCGGCCCGGTGCCCGACCCCCAGGTCGCGGTCTCGGTGATCGTGGAGAAGGGCGGCAACCGCGGCGACGACGCGACCGGGTCGTCCGTCGCCGGGCCGGTCGGCCGTGCGGTCGTCGCCGCGGCCCTGCAGCAGGGAGGGAGGTAGCTCGATGGCTCCGACCACGGGCACCCTGCTCGCCGACCGCTACCGGATCGGCCGCCGCATCGCGATCGGCGGCATGGGCGAGGTCTGGGAGGCGCAGGACTCGCGCCTCGACCGCACCGTCGCCGTCAAGATCCTCAAGGCCGAGCTGTCCGGCGACCCCGAGTTCCTGCACCGCTTCCGTACCGAGGCCCGCACCGCCGCCTCGCTGAACAACCCCGGCATCACCCAGGTCCACGACTACGGCGAGACCACGACCGACTGGACGACCGCCAACGGCACCGTCCAGGTCCCGGTGGCCTACCTGGTGATGGAGCTGGTGCGCGGCGAGCCGCTCGCCCAGCTGCTCTCGGTGCACGGCCGCCTCGGCGTGGACTTCACCCTCGACATCCTCGAGCAGTCCGGGTACGCCCTCGACGCGGCGCACGAGCGCGGGCTGGTCCACCGCGACGTCAAGCCGGGCAACATCCTGGTCACCCCGGCGAACCAGGTGAAGATCACCGACTTCGGGATCGCCAAGGCCGTCGACGCCGCCCCGGTCACCCGCTCGGGCATGGTCATGGGGACCGCGCACTACATCGCCCCCGAGCAGGCGGGCGGCGGGGACGCGGGCCCGGCGTCGGACGTCTACTCCCTCGGCGTCGTCGGCTACGAGTGCCTCGCGGGGCGCCGGCCGTTCCTGTCCGAGAACGCCGTGACCGTCGCGATGATGCACATCCGCGACCCGCTGCCCCCGCTGCCGCCGGACGTGCCGCCGGTGGTGCGCCAGCTCATCGAGCTGACGCTCACCAAGGACCCCCGCGGGCGCTACGCCACCGGCGGGGAGTTCGCCCGCGCGGTCTCGGCCGTGCGCCGCGGCGAGCCGCTGCCCCGGCCGGGCGCGGTGACCGCCGCGACCGAGGCCGTCAACCCGGCGACCCGGATCGCGCCCGCGACCACCCGCGAGCCCCAGCCCGCGGCGGCCCCGCGGCGCGCCGACCGCTGGGACGCCCCGTCGACCCCGCCCCGGCGCGGCCCGTGGGGGGCGGTCGCGGCCATCGCGCTCGTCGTCGCGCTGCTCGCCGTCGCCGGCTACGTGCTGCTCTCCAACACCGACACCAGCCCGGCGCCCCTCCCCGTGGCGACCCCCACGACCACGACGACCACCGCGGCGCCCACGACGACCACCCGGTCGAGCCGCACGACGACGGCGACGAGCTCGGCGTCGGGGAATACCGTCTCCGTCAGCAACCTCGACTACGTGGGGCGGCCGGCCTCCGTGGCGGTCGCCGCGCTGCGCGAGGACGGGCTGGACCCCGAGGTCCGGACCGTCCTGGGCTCCAAGCCGAGCGACCCGTCAGCCTGCCGGGTGCTCTACGTGTCCCCCACCGGTGACGTTCGGCGCGGTGACACGATCACCGTGACCTGTCAGGAGTTCGGATGACCGCTCCCCGCCTCCTGTCCGATCGGTACGAGCTCGGCCCGGCACTGGGCTACGGCGGCATGTCCGAGGTGCACGGCGGGCGTGACGTGCGGCTGGGCCGGGACGTCGCCATCAAGGTGCTGCGCGCCGACCTGGCCCGCGACCCGCAGTTCCAGATCCGCTTCCAGCGCGAGGCCCAGAACGCCGCCGCGCTGAACCACCCCGCGATCGTCGCGGTGTACGACACCGGCGAGACCTGGGCGGACGACATCCCGCTGCCCTACATCGTCATGGAGTACGTCGCCGGGCGGACGCTGCGCGACATCGTGAAGTCCGGCGGCCCGATGGACCCCTACCGGGTCTGCGAGGTCGTCGCCGACGTGTGCTCGGCGCTCGACTTCTCCCACCGCCACGGGATCATCCACCGCGACGTGAAGCCGGCCAACGTCATGATCACCCCGTCCGGGGCGGTCAAGGTGATGGACTTCGGCATCGCGCGGGCGCTCTCCGACGCCCAGCCCGCGATGACCCAGACCGCCGCCGTCATCGGCACCGCGCAGTACCTCTCCCCGGAGCAGGCCCGCGGCGAGCAGGTGGACGCGCGCTCCGACGTCTACTCCACCGGCTGCGTGCTGTTCGAGCTGCTCACCGGCCAGCCGCCGTTCACGGGCGACTCCCCGGTGGCGGTGGCCTACCAGCACGTGCGGGAGGACCCGAAGACGCCGTCGGAGGTCAACCCCGCGGTGCCGGCGGCGCTCGACGCGATCACGCTGAAGGCGCTCGCGAAGAACCCGTTCAACCGCTACCAGACCGCCGGCGAGATGCGGGACGACCTGATCCGCGCGCTGCAGGGCGAGCCGGTCGAGGCGCCGCTGGTGATGTCCGCCGACGAGCGCACCGACTACATGAACCAGACCGGCCCGACGCAGGCCGTCGGGCCGGCCGCCTACGCGTACGGCGCCCCCGCGACCGAGGCGGGCGACTTCGCCGCGTGGCAGGCCGAGCAGGAGGACGTCCGGCGGTCGCGCCGCCGGCGCAACGCGATCATCGGCGGCGTCGTGCTCGTGGCCGCGGTGCTGGCGGGGCTCTTCTGGATCGCCTCGCCGTCGAACCACCAGCTGCCGATCCCCGACGTCGCCAACCAGCCCCAGGACGTGGCGCTGCGGACGCTGACCGGGGCCGGGCTGCGTCCCAACCTCGTCCAGGTGGTGTCGCAGCCCGCGCAGGTCGGGCGGGTGATCGGCACCGACCCGGCCGCGGGCACCGAGGTCCAGCCGGACACCGTCGTCGCCCTGCAGGTCGGCCGCGGCCCCGACCGGGTGCCGACCCCGCAGCTCGTCGGGCAGACCGCCGACCAGGCCCAGCAGATGGCGCAGGCGGCCGGCCTGACCCTCACCTCGGTGCCCCAGCAGCGGCAGGTCGACGACCCGTCGCAGGTCGGGAAGGTGCTCGCCCAGGACCCGGCGCCGCAGACCCCGGTGCCCCCGGGCACGGCGATCCAGCTCACCCTGGGCCAGGCGCGCCCGACGCTGCGCATGCCCGACGTGACCGGTCAGGACCAGGCGACCGCGACGCAGACCCTCGAGGGTGTCGGGCTCACCGTCACCGTCACGCAGACCGACGGCGGGGGGAAGGCCGGCACGGTGGTCTCCACCTCGCCGGCGGCCGGCTCGACGGTCGCGCAGGGCTCGAAGGTCACGCTCTCGGTGTCGAAGGGCAACCAGCTGCAGGTGCCCTCGATCATCGGCAAGTCGCAGGCCGACGCGCTGTCCGCGCTGGCCGCGGCCGGGTTCACCGGCAACCTGCAGACCAACCCGACCGACGTCGGCGACCCGAACCAGGACGGCAAGGTGCTGAGCCAGAGCCCGACCGCGGGCAGCCAGGCCGGCGCCAAGGACACGATCACGGTGACGGTCGGGCGCTACAACGGCGGTGACGGGGCGGCGGCGGCGCCGGGAACGGCAACGCCGGTGGCGGGGTCCTCGGCGGCAACGGCGGGCTGTTCCCGGGCAACTAGGTGCGCTGCGCCCGTGAGCAGATGACCGCACTTTCTGCTCCGAGCCGAGGCACCTCGCGGGCGGCGCCGCGGCGAGCGCCAGGGCGCGGACGTCGCGGACGAGGTCCTCGACGAGCGTCTCGGCCACGGGGTGACCGCACCCCGCCATCCACGACGCGAGCATCCGGTGCCCGTCCTCGGTGAGGACCGACTCCGGGTGGAACTGCACGCCCTCGAGCGGCAGGCTGCGGTGCCGCATCGCCATGAGCACGCCGTCGGCGGTCCAGCCGGTGGGCTCGAGCTCGTCGGGCAGGGAGTCGGGGCGCACGGTCAGCGAGTGGTACCGCGTCGCGGTGAACGGGTCGGGCAGGCCGGCCAGCACCCCGGCGCCACCGTGGTGCACGGCCGAGGTCTTGCCGTGGCGCAGCTCGGGTGCGCGCTCGACGACCGCCCCGAACGCGGCGCCGAGGGCCTGGTGGCCGAGGCAGACGCCGAGCACCGGGCGGGCGTCGCCGGCACAGCGCTCGATGATCTCGATGCTGCGCCCCGCGTCGTCCGGCGTCCCGGGGCCGGGGCTCACGAGCACCCCGTCGACCTCGCCGGCGAGGGCCACGACGTCGGGCGCGTCGTTGCGGCGCACCACCGGCTCGGCCCCGAGCTGGGCGAGGTACTGGACGAGGTTGTAGACGAAGCTGTCGTAGTTGTCGACGACGAGGACCCGCACGCCGTCCAGCCTACGGTCGCACCGGGCGGCGCGGGTCGGGCCGTGCGGGCCGCTGGGCTACCGTGGACCCGACACTGGTCGTCCGAGCGGGAGCATGCCGTGCCGAAGTCGAAGGTCCGCCGCAAGCCGGCCTACACCCCGCCCCCGCGGGCCGCCGCCGCGACGACGGCGGGGCCGTCGCACCCGGCCTACGTGATCATCATGCTGACGATCGGGCTGGTCGGGCTCGCGTGGCTGGTCGTGAACTACCTCGCCGGCGAGTCGATCCCGTTCATGGCCCAGCTCGGGGGCTACAACTTCCTCATCGGGTTCGGCCTCGTCGTGATCGCGCTGCTCATGACGATGAAGTGGCGCTGACCTCGTCCGAATCACACCGGTGTCATTCGTCCCCACTGTGGACGGAGCCTGTGGACAACCCTGACGACGTGCCCGTGCCGTGCCCGGCACTGGGCCGCGCCGGTCCCCGCGGTCGTCCTCGGCCTGCTGGGCGCGGTCGGCCTGCTCGCCTGGGTGGTGCTCGGCGCGCGCACCGGCACCCTCGACGCCCCGGGCCGGCTGCTGCTCGGGGTGGCCGGCGTCGTGGTGGGCGTCGCGGCGCTCGCCGGCCTGCGCGCCCGCCCGCGCCTGGCCGCCGAGGACGACGCGCTGGTCCTGCGCGGGCCGCTCACCACCCGGCGGTGGCCGTGGGCCCGCGTCGACGCCGTCCGGGTCGTGCGGATGCGCCGCCTCGGGCTCCCCGCGGCCTACCTCGAGATCGACGCGCGCGACGACGACGGCGGCGAGCGCCTGCTCGTCCTCGGCCGCCTGGAGCTGGGCACCGACCCGACCGACGTCGCCGAGGCGCTGCAGTCGCACCGGGCCGACGCCGGCCGGGCGCGGTCAGGCGCCCCGGCGGCAGACGGTGGCCGAGTCGCACACGACGGACCCGAACGACACGTCGCGCAGCACGATCGCGACGACGAGGACGACGACGACGGCCCCGGCGACGACGAGGCCCGCGGCCGGGCGTGAGCGCGCCGGCCCGTGGACCATCCCGGCGGCCACGACGACGCCGACCACGAGGCCGCCGAGGTGGCCGAGCAGCGAGATGCCGGGGACGGTCAGCGAGAGCACGACGTTGAGGCCGACGATCACGAGGGCCTGGGTCATCGGCAGCTGCAGGCGCCGCAACAGCACGATCAGGGCCCCCATCAGCCCGAAGATCGCGCCGGACGCGCCCGCCACCTCGCCCGCCGGAGCTGCCGAACAGCATGACCGCGGCCGACCCGCCGAGGAGCGAGACGCCGTAGAGCACCGAGAAGCGCAGCCGGCCGAGCACCAGTTCGACGTCGCGGCCGATGAACCACAGCGCGATCATGTTGAACAGCAGGTGCAGCAGCCCGATGTGCAGGAAGCCCGACGTCACGAGCCGCCACCAGCCGCCGCCCGCGACCTGGACGGGCGCGAGCGCCGTCGCCGCGAACACCGACCCCGAGGCGTTGTCGGCCACGCTGCCGGCGTTCACCACGGTCAGCAGGAACACCGCGACGTTGACCGCGATGAGGACGGGGACGACGACCGGGGAGCTCGGGCGGACCCGCGCCCGGGGCGTGCTGCGCGCCCCCGCCGAGACGCAGTCGACGCACTGCATCCCGACGGGCGCCTCGCGGAGGCACTGCGGGCAGGCCGGCCGGTCGCAGCGGGTGCACCGCAGCCCGGTCGGCCGGTCGGGGTGCCGGACGCAGACGTGGGTCTCCGCCTGGTGGGGCGGGCCGCCCGCGGGAACGCTCATGCCCCCATTGTCCGGACCGTCCGGTGACACCGGGGTCGGATCAGCGGGTGACCTCGATGCTCTCGATGACGATGTCGGACACCGGGCGGTCGCCGGGGCCCGTCGGGGCGGCGGCGATGGCGTCGACGACGTCGCGCGAGGCCTGGTCGGCGACCTCGCCGAAGATCGTGTGCTTGCGGTTGAGCCACGTGGTCGGCGCGACCGTGATGAAGAACTGGGAGCCGTTGGTCCCGGGACCCGCGTTCGCCATGGCGAGCAGGTAGGGCCGGTCGAAGCGCAGGTCCGGGTGGAACTCGTCGGCGAACTTGTAGCCCGGCCCACCGCGACCCGTTCCGGTGGGATCCCCGGTCTGCAGCATGAAGCCGGCGATGACGCGGTGGAAGATGGTGCCGTCGTAGAACGGCCCGCTCGAGGAACCCTTCGCGTTCGGCTCGCTGTACTGGCCCTCACCCGTCGCCAGGCCGACGAAGTTCCCCACCGTCTTCGGCGCCTGGTCGGGGAAGAGGTTGACGGTGATGTCGCCGCTCGAGGTGTGCAGCGTCGCGGTCGACCCGCTCTCGGGATTGGTCACGGCGACATCGTGCCACCGTCGGAGCAGCGGGTGTGACGCACCGGCGGGTCGGGCACTTGATGGCAAAGCATGGCGGCAGGATGAGCCGCCCCCGGAGAGCTGAGGTGTGGCCGTTGAGCAGCAAGACCGTGATCGGTGCCAGGGAGGACCTGGACGATCTGCGCAAGGAGGGCCGCCGCGCGCGCAAGAAGGCGGCGAAGCACGCGGAGAAGGCCGCCGCCCAGGCGCGCAAGGACCGTGAGAAGGCCCGCAAGCAGGGCGCGAAGAAGCGCGCCGAGGTCCGCAGGGACGTGCGCAAGGCCGCCGACGACGCCCGCCAGCGCGTGCTCGACGCCCGCAAGGAGGCCCGCCAGCGGGCCCAGGAGGCCCAGGGCGAGGCGCGCAAGCGCGCCGACGAGGCCCGCGCCGAGGGGCGCAAGCGCGCCAACCAGGCCGCCAAGCAGGCCCGCAAGCAGGCGAGGTCCTACGCCAAGGACGCCCGCAAGTCGCTCGAGTCCTCGTCGGTGCCCACCAGCGTCGGCGAGCTGCGCGACCTCGGCGGGTCGTACGCGAAGGACGCGCGCAAGGCGCTCGAGTCCTCGTCGGTGCCGACCAGCGCCAAGGAGGTCCGCAAGGTCCTCGAGTCCTCGCCGGTGCCCACCACCGTCAAGGAGGCCCGCAAGGTCCTCGAGTCCTCGCCGGTGCCCACCACCGTCAAGGAGGCCCGCAAGGTCCTCGAGTCCTCCCCGGTGCCCACCACCGTCAAGGAGGCGCGCAAGGTCCTGGAGTCCTCGCCGGTGCCCACGACCGGCAAGGAGGTCCGCAAGGCCCTCGAGTCCTCGCCCCTGCCCAGCAGCGCCAAGGAGGTCCGCGACCTCGGCGACTCGGTCCGCGGCTCCCTCGAGGGCGGGCTGACCGGCGTGCGCAAGGACCTCGCGGCGCGCGTCGAGCCGCAGGAGACCAAGCGCCGCCGCTGGGGCCTGTGGATCGTGCTCGCCGTCCTCGGTGCGGGCATCGCGATCGTCGCGACGCGCAAGGCGCCCGAGCTCCCGCCGCCGCCCCCGCCGGCCCCGCGCCCGAAGCCGGCGCCCACGACCGCGGCCGCCCCGTCCTCGAGCACCCCGGCCGCCGCGGCCGGGGCGGTGCCGGACCCGCAGGAGCCGGGTGGGGTCGTCCCCCCCTCGTCGCCCACGGACTCGGTCTCGCCCAGCCCGAGCACGAACGGCACCGCCGGGAGCAACAACCCGGCCGGCGGCTCCCAGAGCTGACGCCGTCGCACCCGGCTCCCTCCGCGGCCGGTCCCGGACGCCCACGCGCTCCGGGGCCGGCCGCGAGTGTGTGTCGGGGGTGCGTCACGTCCCGGGGCGCAGCGCCCGCGCTACCGAGGAGCCCGCGCAACCGGTCCCCGGCCCCCGTCGTGCGCTCCTCGACGACGTCGTCCGGGCGCCCGGCGACGACGGCCGCCACGCCCGCGGCGCTCGTGCTCCCCGGCCGCAGGTAGCCGACGTGGCCCCACGAGCCCGCGGTGGCCGGCAGCGGCGTCCCCGACGGCGCCGTACGGGCCGGACTGCGCCCGGGTCGCGAGTCCGCGCACCCCGGGTGAGGAGCTCGGGTCGGTGCCGAACCAGCCGGTGTCGGCGACCGGGTCGCCGCGGGCCTCGGCGGCCCAGACGTGCCCGGGCCGGGCCGGCGCGGGCGTCACCCCGGGCGACCCGAGCAGGACCACGTCGTCCACCCCGCGTGCGGCCGGCAGGGCCTCGGCGACGGTGAGCGTGCCGTAGGAGTGGCCGATCGCCGTGAGGTGCACCGGGTGGCCGGGGCGCGCCGCGTCCACGCCGGTGAGGAACGACGCGAGCGGACCCGCGGCGTCGGTGGCCGGTCGGGTCCCGAGGACCGACCGGGCCGGGTCGGCGATGCCGGACCACTGCGGGGCCGCGTAGTCGTACCAGGCCACCACGGCGGTGTCCGGCCCCGCGACCGCGTCGAGCTCGGCGACCCGGCCGGGGAGGTCCTCCGCGCGGGCCGTGAACCCGGGGACGAACACCCCGACGTGCCCGGCGCGGTCCACGTCACCGACGGCCACGGCGGCGCGGCCGCTCGCGGGGTCGAGGTCGAGCAGCTCGTGCCCGGGACCCGCGGCCGCGGCGTCGACGGCGGCGAGGCGGCCGAGGCGGGCGCGGACCGCCGCGAGCTGCGCCTCGAGGTCCTGCAGATCCCCGAAACCGCCGGCCCGGTCGCGGGCGGCGTCGAGGGCCGCCTCCTCGGTCTGCGCGTCCCGGCGCGCGGTCGCGAGCCGAGCCCGGTTGGCCCGGTCGCGCTCGGCGGCCGGGATGCCGTCGAGCCCGCCCACGAGCTCGGGACGCTCGTCGGTCAACCTGCCCCGCTCCACGGCGTCGAGCCCGGCCCACCAGTGCGCGACGCCCCTCGGCGCGGGCCCGTCGACCGGCGCGCCCGCCGCTCCCGGGCCCCGTCGAGCGGCCGCGAGGAGTGC
The DNA here is from genome assembly GCA_963716955.1 of uncultured Actinomycetota bacterium. Classification (GTDB taxonomy): domain Bacteria; phylum Actinomycetota; class Actinomycetes; order Mycobacteriales; family Pseudonocardiaceae; genus Actinomycetospora. The sequence continues at coordinate 121,647 of CAVQUY010000003.1, read as the reverse complement.
CCCGGTGAGGCGGGCGTCCTCGGCCGGGCCCAGCGGGAGGTCGGTGCCGCCGGCGACGTCGGCGAGCACCGCCGCGAGCCGGCGCGCCCGGTCGACGATCCCGCCGCCGCGCTCCAGGAGCCGCCGCTGCGCCGTCCGGGCCGCCTCCGCCGCCGGCCCCGACCACCCGGGCGGCACGGCGACGGCCCCGTGCGCCTCCGGCCCGGCGAGCACGGCGTCCTCCCACGCCGCCACCGCATTCGTGAGGGCGTGCTCCACCGCCGCCAGCGGCGCCGTCACGGCACGTCCCGGGCGAGCAGACCGGCGAGGGCCGCGTCGGCCGCGGCGGTGCCCTCGGCCGTCGCCGCGAGCGCCTCGTCGAGCCGCCGGGCGCCGGCGACCCAGTGCGCGGCCTCGTCCTCCCAGGCCGTCGCGAGCGCCGCCGCGGCCGGACCCGCGCGGGTGCCGGGCAGGGTCGCGGCCAGGGCCCGCAGCCCGGCGACCAGGTCCCGAGCCGCGACCGCCGCCGCGTCGGCCGCGCGGCCGGTGTCCGAGGCCGCGCCGCGCAGCTCCACCGGGTCCACCGCGAACCCCGCCGTCTCGTCGCTCACGGGGGATGGACGCACTCCCCGAGCGGGTCGAGACACGGACGGGGGCGGCCCTGGGGACGACCGCCCCGCCGGTGCCGGTGGGGACGGCCGGCTCGCCCGGACGGCGGAGCCACCGGAGGCGACGGGGACGACCGCACGGCACCCCGCGGCCCGTCGTCGTGTTCACTGCGACGGATGGCCCCCGGAGACCGCGCCGGCACCGTCCGCCGCCCCACCCGCGCCGACCTCGAGGCGGCCCGGGACCGTCTCCTCCCCGACGTGCTGCCGGGCCCCGGCGACCCGCCGCTGCGGGTGCTCTTCAGCGGGATCAACCCGGGCCTGGTCTCGGCGTACACCGGCCACCACTTCGCCCGGCCCGGCAACCGGTTCTGGCCCGCCCTGCACGTCGGCGGCTTCACCCCGCGCGTGCTCGCCCCGGCCGAGCAGCACCTGCTGGCGTCCCTCGGGCTCGGGATCACCAACGTCGCGCCCCGCGCCACCGCCCGGGCCGACGAGCTCTCCGACGCCGAGCTCCGCCAGGGCGGCGACCGGCTCCGGGACCTGGTCCGCGCGCACCGGCCGGACTGGCTCGCCGTCGTCGGGATCGGGGCCTACCGGGTGGCGTTCGACGACCGGGCCGCCGTCGTCGGGCCCCAGGACGTCCGGATCGGCGACACCGCGGTCTGGGTGCTGCCGAACCCGAGCGGGCTCAACGCCCACTACACCCCGGCCACCCTCGGCGAGGCCTTCGCGGCGCTGCGCCGGGCCGTCGAGGCCGACGGCGGGACGGGTTTCCCGACGAGTTGATCACGGGTGTTGACCGTAACCCCGGTCACAGGCCAAGGTCGGGCGTGGGGGAATCCGGACTCGACGGAAGAGGTCAGCGGTGGCGAGCGGCGACATCAAGGTGAGCATCCTGGACTGCGGGGCGATGACCGCGGACCTGACGTGGCTGCTGCTCAAGCCGGGGCGGTCGATCCGCGCCCGGCAGCAGCGTGACGAGCCGACCGAGTGGGCGACGGTGCCGACGCACTGCGTCCTCGTCGAGACGCCCGACGGCACCATCCTCTGGGACACCAGCTGCCCCCGTGACTGGGAGGAGCGCTGGGGTCCGACGGGCCTGCAGGACTTCTTCCCCTACGAGAAGGTCAGCGAGGACGAGTACCTCGACTCGCGCCTCAAGCAGATCGGCGTCGGGGTCAACCAGATCGACTACGTCGTGCTCAGCCACCTCCACTTCGACCACTGCGGCAACGCCGACCTGTTCAAGGACTCCTCCGCGAAGCTGATCTGCAGCGACAAGGAGAAGGAGTTCGCCTTCGGCTTCGACGGCCTGTTCACCGGCGCGCACCTCAAGACCGACTACGAGAACCTGAACTGGGAGACCGTCTCCGGCGACACCGAGTTCCTCCCCGGCGTGACGCTGCTCCAGACCCCCGGCCACACCCCGGGCACCATGTCGATGCAGGTCGACCTGCCCGACACCGGCACGATGATCTTCACGTCGGACGCCGTGTACATGGGCGAGTCCTACGGCCCCCCGACCACGCCGGCCGCCATCGTCAACGACATGGGCCAGTTCTACTCGTCGGTCGAGAAGATCCGCGGGATCGCCGAGCAGACCGACGCCACGGTCGTCTTCGGCCACGACGCCGAGCAGATCCACCAGCTCAAGACCGTGTCGAACGGAGGGCACTACACGTGACCGTCCCGCCCGTCCCCACCGACGAGTCCGTCTTCACCTGGGGAGCCCCGCCGCTGAAGTTCGGCGCCGGCGCCTGCGACGAGATCGGCTTCGACCTCGCGCAGTACGGCGCGAAGCGCATCCTGCTGATCACCGACCCGGGCATGCAGCAGACCGGCCTGCCCGACCGGATCGCCGACCAGATCCGCCGCTACGACATGACCGTCGAGATCTTCGACGGGGTGCACGTCGAGCCGACGGACGACTCGATGAACAAGGCCATCGGCTACGCCACCGAGCAGGGGCCGTGGGACGGCTTCGTCGCGGTCGGCGGCGGGTCGTCGATCGACACGGCGAAGGCCGTCAACCTGCTCACCACCTACCCCGGTGAGCTGATGGACTACATCAACAAGCCCGTCGGGAACGCCCAGGTCCCGCCCGGGTCGCTCAAGCCGTTGATCGCGGTGCCGACGACGGCGGGCACCGGCTCCGAGTCGACCGCCATGTGCATCCTCGACGTGCTCTCGCTGCGCGTGAAGACCGGGATCAGCCACTGGCGGCTCCGCCCGACGATGGCCGTCGTCGACCCGCTGCTGACCATGACGCTGCCCCCGCAGGTCACGGCGGCCGCCGGGATGGACATCGTCTGCCACGCGCTGGAGAGCTACACCGCGCGCTGGTACACCTCGTTCGACCGGAAGAAGCCCGAGGAGCGGGTGACCTACTGCGGGTCCAACCCCGTCTCGGACCTGTGGTGCGAGAAGTCGATGTCGCTGCTCGCCCGCTCCTTCCGCACCGCGGTGCAGCGTGGCGACGAGGACGTCGACGCCCGCATGGACATGATGATGGCGGCGACCTTCGCGGGGATGGGCTTCGGCAACTCGGGCGTGCACATCCCGCACGCGAACGCCTACCCGATCGCCGGGCAGGTCCGCGACTTCCGCCCGGCGGGCTACCCGCAGGACGAGCCGATGGTGCCCCACGGCATGTCGGTGTCGCTGACGGCGCCGGAGGCGTTCCGGTTCTCGTTCGAGTCCGCACCGGACCGGCACATGGCCGCCGCGAAGCTGCTCGGGCCGAACGCCGACACGCAGAACGACGCGTCGGAGCAGCTCCCGCACGTGGTGACCGAGCTGATGCGCGACATCGACATCCCGAACGGGATCGGGGCCGTCGGGTTCGGCGAGTCGGACGTCCCCGACCTCGTGGACGGCACGATGAAGCAGCAGCGGCTCCTCGCGACGTGCCCGCGCACGCCGACCGAGGACGACATCGCCGACATCTTCACGAAGTCGATCTCCAACTGGTAGCTATCGCATGTGGACGGATTTCGTCGCTCCGGCGACGAAATCCGTTCACCTGGCCGGAGGCCTCTCCCTGATGCCGATCTACGACTACCGCTGCGACTGCGGGCTGCGCTTCGAGCGCCTCGTGGGCCGCGACGCCTCCGCCCCGGCCTGCCCGGAGTGCGGCGGGGCGACCCGGAAGGTGCCCTCGCGCCCGGCGCTGCACGGGCAGGCCGACGCCGGGCTGTCGCGGGAGCAGATGCCCCAGACCTGGCGGGGCACCTACAACGGCAACCGCGAGTACCTGACCGCGATGCAGCGGAAGTGGGACCAGCGCCAGCGCCTCGAGGCCAAGCACCCCGAGCTCGCGGGCGACACCCGCCCGGTGGCCGCCCACGAGGGCCGCTACGAGCAGGTCCCGCTGCGGGCCGGCGAGCCCGATGATCACCCCGGCGGCCCCGACGGGCGGGGAGGCCCCCGCGCACGGGCACGGCCATGGTCACGGGCACGGTCACGGCCACGGGCACGGCGGCTCCGGGAGCACGGGGACCCCGTCGTGAGCGAGCTCGAGACCCTGTCGATGGTCATCGGCGGCAAGGCCGTCGGGGCGGTGTCGGGGAAGACCTTCGAGTCGCAGAACCCCTACACCGGGCAGTCGTGGGCGGTGATCCCCGACGGCGACGAGCAGGACGTCGACGCCGCGGTCGCCGCGGCCCGGGCCGCGCTCGACGGCGAGTGGGGCGCCATGACGGGGTTCGGACGCGCCGCCTGCCTGCGCCGCCTGGCCGACCTGATCAGCGAGAACGCCGAGCGCCTGGCCCGCCTCGAGGTCAACGACTCGGGGAAGCTCTACCGCGAGATGCTCGGGCAGCTGCAGGGCCTCGGCGGCTGGTACCACTACTACGCGGGGATCGCCGCGACGATCGAGGGCCGCCAGATCCCCGCGCCCAACCCGAACTACCTCGTCTACACCCGCCGCGAGCCGGTCGGCGTCGTCGCCGCCATCACGCCGTGGAACTCGCCGCTGCTGCTCATGAGCTGGAAGGTCGCGCCCGCCCTCGCCGCGGGCTGCACCGTCGTCGTCAAGCCCTCCGAGCACGCCCCCGGCTCCACCCTCGGGTTCGCCGAGCTCGTCGCGCAGGCCGGGATCCCGGACGGCGTCGTCAACGTCGTGACCTCCTCCACCGGAGCCCCGGGTGCCCACCTGGCCGCGCACCCGGACGTCGACAAGGTCGCCTTCACCGGGTCCACCGCCACCGGGCGCAAGGTCGCGGTGGCCGCCGCCGAGAACCTCAACCCGGTGACGCTGGAGCTGGGCGGCAAGTCCCCGCAGGTGGTCTTCTCCGACGCCGACCTGCAGGCCGCGGCCAACGGGCTCGTCGCCGGCGTCTTCGCCGCGACCGGGCAGACCTGCATGGCGGGCTCCCGGCTGATCGTGCACGCCGACGTCCACGACGAGCTGATCCGCCTGGTCGCCGAGCGTGCCGTCGCAGATCAAGCTCGGGGACCCCTTCGCCGAGGACACCGAGATGGGTCCGGTGGCGAACGGCATGCAGTACGAGAAGGTCGTCGGCTACCTCGAGACGGCCCGCGACGAGGGCGCGACCGTCGCGTACGGCGGCGCCGCCGACGAGGGCCTCGGGGGCTACTTCGTCCAGCCCACGGTCCTCTCGGTCAGGCCGACCGACACCGTCTTCCGCGAGGAGGTGTTCGGGCCGGTGCTCGCCGCCACGACCTTCACCGACGAGGACGAGGCGGTGAAGCTCGCCAACGACACCCCCTACGGCCTGGCCGGCGCGGTGTGGACCAAGGACGTGCACCGCGCGCACCGGGTCGCCGCCCGCATCAAGGCCGGCACGGTGTGGATCAACGCCTACCGGGTGGTGGCGCCCAGCGTCCCCTTCGGCGGCTACAAGGCCTCCGGGCTCGGGCGCGAGAACGGCGCCGGCGCGGTCGACGCCTACCTCGAGGACAAGTCGGTGTGGGTCGAGCTCACCGGCGGCACCCGCGACCCGTTCACCCTGGGCTGAGCCGCGTCGTGGACTTCGCCGAAGCACGCGAGGTGTTCCTGCAGCCCCGCCCCGGGGCGGCCACACCCGAGATCGAGACCCCGGCGCGGCGCCTGCGCCACGTCCTCGAGCCGCTCGCCATGACCAGCGTCTGGAGCGCGCCCGCGCACGAGCACCTCGGGAAGGCCGGGCTCGACTTCCTGACCGGCTACGTCGGCGGCCGGGCCTGCGTGCTCGGCGACCCGGCGCCCGGCGTCGTCGCGGCCACGTTCGCGGTGTTCGAGCCGGGCCTCGTCGGCGAGCTGTGGCGGCAGGCGCGGGCGGCGCTGGGCGTCGAGGACCTCCGCGCGGTCCGGGAGCTCGCGGGCGGCGAGGGACTGCGGGTCGCGCTCGAGGGCGTCGACGTGGCCGAGCTGGGGCGGGTCACGCACGCGCTGCGCGCGGCCCTCGACGCGGCCGGGCCCGCCGACCTCGCCGGCCGCCCCCTCTACGCCGGGCTGCGCGACCTGCCCTGGCCGACCGACGCGCACGCGGCGCTCTTCCACGTCGCGACGCTCTACCGCGAGCACCGCGGCGACGCCCACCTCGGCGCGTGCACGGCGGCCGGCGTCGACGGGCTCGAGGCGAACATCCTCACCGAGCTCCGGGTGGGGTTCGACCTCTACGAGTACACCGGCACCCGCGGCTGGTCCCCGGAGGCGATGGAGGCCGCACTCGCCCGGCTCACCGCCCGCGGCTGGATCGCCGACGGTGCCCTCACGCCGGCGGGCCGCGCCGCCCGCGAGGCGATCGAGGTGGCCACCGACCTCGGCCAGGCGCGGGTCGTCGAGGCCCTCGGCGACGACCTCGACGAGCTGCTCGTGCCGCTGCACCGGTGGGCGGACCGGGTCGTCGCGGCCGGCTGGTTCCCGCCCGACCCCTACAAGCGGGCCGCGGGGTGAGCGACCCGTCGTCGGGACCCCCGACCCCCACCCCGGCGCGGCGCCTCCGCGACGCGATCGAGCCGATCGCGATGGTGCACGTGCACTCGGCCGAGGCGCTGGAGCAGTACGAGGCGCTCGGGCTCGACCGGACCTCCGGCTACGTCCTGGGGCGGGCCGGCACGCTCGGGCTGCCCCCGGCGACCCTCGTCGTCGCGGCGTTCGGGGTGTTCGAGCCCGAGACGCTGACCGCGCTCTACGAGAGCGCCCTGACGGTCGCGGCGGTGCCCGAGGTGCTCGCCGCGAAACAGGCCGGCGCGGTGCGCTGCCTGCACCGCGTGCTGGGCGAGCCGACCCGGGACACCGAGCAGGTCGTGACGGTGCTGCGGGCCGGCCTGGCGGCGGCCCCGCTGCTCGGCAAGCCGCTGTTCGCCGGCCACGCCGCGCTCGACTGGCCCGGCGACGCCTGGGGCCGGCTCTGGCACGCGGCGAACCTGCTGCGCGAGTTCCGCGGCGACGCCCACCTCGCGGCCCTGCTGGCCCACGGCATCGGCGCCCTGGAGTCCAACCTGCTCACCGAGGCCCACCTCGGGATGCGGCTGCCCGAGTACACCCGCACCCGGTCGTGGTCCGACGCCGACATCGCGGCGGCCCGCGACGACCTCGTCGACCGGGTGCTCCTCACCCCCGACGGCACGCTCACCGGGCGCGGGGCCGCGCTGCGCCGCGACGTCGAGGACGCGACCGAGGCCGCTCTCGACCCGGTGCTCGAGGGCATGGAGCACGCGCTCGACCTGGTCGTGGCGCGGTGCACGGCCTGGTCGGTCGCCCTGCGGGAGGGCGCGGCGTTCCCCGACGACGACGGCAAGCTGCGCGCCGGGTAGGTGCGCTCCTACCTCCGGGACCGCCACAGCTTCCGGGCGAACGGGATCGCGACGGCGCCCATGACCACCCCGCCGACGAGGGCGGAGCCGGGGAGCCCGAAGAAGACCAGGTGGGCGAGCACCGAGGACGCGTAGACCCACAGGTAGAGCGCCGACGCGGGTCCCGACGTCGGGCCCGGGCCCAGCGCGCGGTGCAGCGCCCCGACGACGAGCACGGCCACGACGAGCCAGCCCGCGTAGTTCGTCAGGGGGACGCCGGGCACGAGGGGCAGCGCGGGGGTCGGCGCGAGCCAGACCCAGTGGCCGGCCGCGACCATCTGCGGGTCCAGGAAGAGGTCCCACGTGGCCAGCGCGACCGCGCCCACCGCCACCACGACCACGCCGTGGCGGCCGCCGAGCGTGCGCCCGACGACGAGCGCGGGCCACGCCATCATCGCCCACGCGAGCGGCACCACCAGGGGGACGCCGAGCAGCTCGGCGCCGAGGGTGCCGGTGTAGACGTAGGGCCCGAACGGCAGGCCGGTGGTCAGCCCGACCGCTTCGGCCACCAGGCCGCCGCCGCCCGCGACCCCGACGAGCACCAGCCCGCCGCGGGCCCCGTGCACCCGCAGCACGTCGGCGAGCGAGGCGAGGAAGAACACCACGACGCTGGCCACGGTCACCGCGGTCGACGCCGTCGCGGGGACGAGCGGGTAGACGATCTGGATCAGCACCGCGCCGCCCACCAGGACCCAGGACGGGCGCGACGTGCGCCTGCGGGGCGGGGCCGCCACCGCCATGAGGACCTCCCGCCGGGCCGGTTCGAGGACCCGCGCCGGGTGGTCGTCGCCCTGCGACGGCGCCGTGGGGTGCCTAGTGTTCGCGGGTGCCCGCCGCACGCCTGCCGCGAACGCTGCGAGCCCTCGTCGCCATCGGCTCCGTGCTCGCCGCCGCGGGCACCGCCCACGAGCTCGTCAACCGAGGCGCCCTGCGCCGGCCGCCGGCGAGCCCGCCGCCGGTGACGGTCGCCGGTCTCGCTGCTGGTGCCCGCCCGCGACGAGGCCGCCCGCATCGCGCCGACCGTCCGGTCCCTGCTGGCCCAGGCGGGGCTCGAGGACGCGGAGCTGCTCGTCCTCGACGACGGGTCCACCGACGGCACCGCCGACGTCGTCATCGCGGCCGCCGACGGCGACCCGCGGCTGCGGGTGCTCACCGGCACCCCGCCGCCGCCGGGGTTCCTCGGCAAGCCGCACGCCTGCGCGCAGCTCGCGGCCGCCGCCCGGGGCGAGGTCCTGGTCCACGTCGACGCCGACGTCGTCCTCGCCCCCACCGCGGTGGCCGCGGCGATCGCCGTCCTGCGGGGTCCCGAACCGCTCGACCTGCTGTGCCCGTGGCCCCGGCAGGTCGTCACCGGGGCCCTCGCCCGCCTGGTGCAGCCGCTGCTGGCGTGGTCGTGGCTCACGACGGTGCCGCTGCGGCGGGCCGAGCGCAGCGGTCGGCCCTCGATGGCGCTGGCCAACGGCCAGTTCCTGGTCGTCGAGGCGGTGGCCCTGGCACGCGCCGGCGGATGGGCGGCGGTCCGCGGCGCGGTCCTCGACGACCTCGCGCTCGCCCGCGCGGTCCGGCGGGCCGGCGGCCGCACCGGGGTCGCCGACGGATCCGCGCTCGCCACCTGCCGCATGTACGACTCCGGGGCCGACCTGCGCGCGGGCTACCGCAAGTCGCTCTGGGCCGCCTTCGGCTCGCCCGCCGGCGCCGTCGGCGTCGCGGCGGCGCTCGCCCTGGTCTACGTGCTGCCGCCGGCCGCGGCACTCGCCGGTTCCCGGACCGGCGCCGCCGGGTACGCCGCTGCCGTGGCCGGTCGCCTGCTCGCGGGCCGCTTCGCCGGGGCCCGCCGCTGGGATGCGGCGGCACACCCGCTCTCGATCCTCGCCGTCCTCGGCCTGGTCGTGTCGTCGTGGGTCGGGCGTGCCCGCGGCACCCTGCGCTGGAAGGGACGGACGGTGTGAGCCACGTCGTGGTGATCGGGGCCGGGCTGGGCGGGCTCGCCAGCGCCGCGCGCCTGGCCGCCGCCGGGCACGAGGTCGAGGTCCACGAGGCGGCGGACACACCCGGGGGCAAGCTCGGCGTCGTCGAGCGCGACGGCTTCACCTTCGACACCGGACCCTCGCTGCTCACGATGCCCGGGCTGCTCGACGAGCTGTTCGCCGCGACCGGCGGCCCCGCCGACCTGCCCGTCACCCCCGTCGACCCGGCCGGCGACCTGCGGTTCGCCGACGGCACCCACCTGGTCCTCCCGCACGACCCGGCCCGGGTCCCCGCGGCGCTCGACGCGTCCCTGGGCGCCGGCGCGGGCGCGGCCTGGCAGCGCCTGCACGACCGCTCGCGGCACCTGTGGTCCCTCGTCGGGCGCGACGTGCTCCGCCGTCCGCTCACGACCTCCGCGCTGCTGCGCATGAGCGCCCGCCCGGCCGACCTGCGCGCCGTCGCGCCCTGGCGCACCGTGCGGGGGCTGGGCCGGCGCCTGCTGCCCGACCCCCGGCTGCGGACCTGGCTGGAGCGCTACGCGACGTACTCCGGCTCCGACCCGCGGCGGACCCCCGCGGTGCTGTCGGTGTCCGCGTTCGTCGAGCAGGAGTTCGGGGCGTGGTGGGTCCCGGGCGGCCTGCGCCGCATCGTCGACGCCGTCGCGGCCCGCTGCGACGAGCTCGGCGTCGCGGTCCACCTCGGGTCCCCGGTCGAGGCGGTGCTCGTCCACGGCGGACGGGTGGCCGGCGTGCGGGTCGCCGGCGAGGAGCGGGCGGCCGACGTGGTCGTCAGCAACGCCGACGCCGCGGTGCTGCACGAGCGGCTGCTGCCCCGCGACGCCGCTCCCCGGGCGCGACGGCGGCTGCGGCGCACCGCGCCCTCGAGCGCGGGCTTCGTCCTGCTGCTCGGCCTGTCCGGCCGGGAGCCCGGCGCGGCGCACCGCGTCCTCTTCCCCGCCGACTACACCGCCGAGTTCGACGCGATCTTCGGCCGCCGGCCCCGCCCGGTCGAGGACCCGACGGTCTACGTGCACGCCCCCGACGACCCGGCGCTGCGTCCCGACGACGACTCCGAGGGCTGGTTCGTGCTGGTCAACGCCCCGGTCCACGACCCGGCCCGTGGCGTCGACTGGGACGCCCCCGGTCTGCGGGAGGCCTACGCCGAGCACGTGCTCGACGTCCTCGCCGCCCGCGGCACCGACGTCCGGCCCCGGCTGCGCTTCGCCGAGATCCGGACCCCGGCCGACCTCGAACGCGCGGCCGGCGCTCCCGGCGGCGCGATCTACGGCACCGCCTCCCACGGGCCGCGCGCCGCGCTGCGCCGCCCCGCGAACGCCGGCCCCGTCCCCGGGCTCTACCTCGTGGGCGGCTCCGCGCACCCGGGCGGCGGGATCCCCCTGGTGCTGATGTCGGCGGAGATCGTCGCGGACCTCATCGGTCCGGCGGAGGGTCCGACGGCCGGTCGGGCGGCGGCCCCGGCGGTGGTTCGGTCGGCGGGTCCGGCGGGAACCGCGGCGGCACCGAGCGGACGACGCCGACCGCCAGCTGCCCCAGCCCGACCGTCGCCAGGGCGGCCCACGTGACCGCGAACGTGGTGCCCCACGCCCAGCCCACCACCGGCACGCCCGCCGGGGACACCGCCGCCCCGACCGCGGGCAGCGCGACGACGATCAGCCGGGTGGGGCGCTCGGCCACCGTCACCGCGCCCACCCCCGGCATGCCGACCGACTGCGCGCGGGCCCGCGCGTACTCGTGCAGGAACGTCGCCGCCGCGACGCCGACGGCCCACCCCACGGGCGCACCGAGGGCGATCAGCACGGCCGCGAGCAGGAGGTCCCCGAGCCGGTCGGCCACGGCGTCGAGCACCGCCCCCAGCGGGCGCGCGCGGCCGGTCGCCAGCGCGACCGCCCCGTCGAGCCCGTCGGCCACCCCGGCGAGCACGACGAGCAGGCCCGTCACCGCGGTCCAGGGCGGCCCGACGACGGCGAGGGCCCAGGCCCCGACCAGGAGCGCGACCCCCGCCGCGGAGAGCACGTCCGGCGGGACCCGGGAGACCGGGCCGGACGCGAGCACGCGGACCATCCGCAGCCAGCCGCGCACCACCGGCGAGGGCTCGATGCCCCCGTGCAGCGCCGACCACCCGTCGTCGCCGTCGGTGTCCTGCGACATCCCGCCAGCCTGCCAGCGGCCTCCCGGGCACCGCCGCGTCGTGGGGACGGCCGTGAGCCGCGCCGACGAGCGGCGGCTGCGGGTGAAGGGCGCCGCGGGCGAGGTCCGGCGCACGTTCCCCGGCAGCGACGTCGCGCTCTGGGCCGCCGGCGCGACCTACTTCGGCCTCATCGGGCTGGTCCCGCTCGCCCTGGTCTCGCTGTGGGCGGTGGGGCAGCTGGTCGGCCCGGACACCGTGACGCGGGCGATGGCGGCCGCCATCGACGGCCTGCCCGCCGGGCACGGCACCCCCGAGGCGCTGCGCACGCTGACCCGGGTGGCGCTGTCCATGTCCTGGTGGCGCGCGCTGGTCGTGCTCTTCCCCGCGAGCCTCTACGGCGAGGGGCTGCGCCGGGCGTTCCTGCAGCTCTCCGGCATCCCGGACCGCCTCACCGGGTGGCGGGGCCGCGCCGGGCTGCTCGGCGTCGCGGTCGTCGCGCCGTTCCTCGTCCTGGCGGTGCTCGCGACCTCCCCGTTCGTCGGGCCGCTGTACGCCCGCGGCGGCTGGTGGCTGGTCCTCGGCATCGTCGTGGCCTTCCACGTGGTGTGGGTGGCGGTCTCGACGACGCTCGTGGCCGTGTTCCGGCTCGTGGGTCCCGGGCGGCTCGGCTGGCGTGCCCTGGTCGTCGGCGGCTTCTCCACCGGGTCCGTCCTCGCCGGCTTCCTGCAGGGCTTCCTGCTGTTCCTCGCCATCCCCGTCGAGTGGTCCGCGCCGTTCGGCGGCCTGCCGATCGTCGGTGCCGTCTCGGCCCTGGCGCTCTGGCTCTACCTGATCCACCTGCTCGTGCTCTGCGGGTACCGGGTCACCGTCGTGCTCGACGGGCTGCTCGTCGGCCGCCACGGTCGGCGCACCCGCACGGGCGGTGCACCGGGCGCGCCGGACGAGGATGCTGGACCCATGAAGGCAGCCGTCTACCGGAAGACCGGACCCGCCGCGGAGGTCCTCGCCGTCGAGGACGTCGACCTGCCCGACCCCGGACCCGGCGAGGTCCGCGTGCGCATCACGCGCTCCGCGATCAACCCGACCGACTGGAAGACGCGGGCCGGACTGACGGGCCGGGATCCGGACGACTTCCAGATCCCCCACCAGGACGGCGCGGGCGTCATCGACGCCGTCGGCCCGGACGTGGACGACCGCGAGACCGGCCAGCACGTCTGGCTCTACTTCGCGGCCTTCGGCAACCGGTACGGCACCGCCGCCGAGTACACCGTCCTGCCCGCCGAGCGCGCCGTGCCGCTGCCGGACGACGACCACGACGACCTCGGCGCCTGCCTCGGCGTCCCCGCGATCACCGCCGCGCAGTGCCTGGGCAGCGACCCGCAGGCGCTCGACGGGGCGACGGTGCTGGTGGCCGGCGGGGCGGGTGCGGTCGGCCACTTCGCGATCGAGCTGGCCAAGTACGCGGGCGCGCGGGTGATCGCCACCGTGAGCTCCGAGGAGAAGGGCGAGCTCGCCCGCGCCGCCGGCGCGGACGTCGTCGTCAACTACCGCGAGTCCGGCGCGATCGAGCGCATCCGCGGGGTCGCCGAGCGGGTCGACCGCATCGTGGAGGTGGCGCTCGGCGCGAACCTCGACCTCGACCTCGCCGTCTCCGGCGCGGGCACCGAGATCGCGGTCTACGCCAACGAGCCAGGAGACCCGGTCCTCCCGGTGCGCCGGTTCATGACCGCCAACGCGACGTTGCGCTTCGTCCTGCTGTACGGCGTGCGCCCCGCCGACCTGGCCGCGGACGTCGCCTGGGTGCGCGCCGCGGTGGGCGCCGGGGCGCTCACGCCGCTGCCCATCTCGTCCTTCGGGCTCGACGACGTCATCGCTGCACAGGAGGCGGTGGAGAACGGCGCGGTCGGGAAGGTCATGCTTGTCCCATGACCCGGGGGCGCCCGACGCCTCCCGGACCCGACCGACACCGACCACACCACCCCTGGAGGTCCGCCCGTGACCAGCCGCTCCGGCCGCTTCGAGGTCCTTCCCGACGTGATGCTCGCGTGGAACCCCGCCGCGGACCCCGAGAACGAGCCCGACTGGGTCAGCGCGTCCGCGGCGAGCTGGGACCTCGACGGTGAGCGCCAGGGCCAGCGCACCGCGTGGAAGCTGGCCGTCTCGCACTCCCGCGAGAAGCGGGTGGGTCCCGGCACCGTCGGGTGGGTCCACGAGTGGACCGGCCGCGGCCGGGTGGCGGCCGTGCTCGTGTTCGACAGCAACCCGTACTCCCGCACCGGCCCCACGAACGAGGTCGAGTGGTACGCCGAGGGCGTCATCTGCGTGATCCCGCCCGAGGACCGGGTGGAGGCGGAGACGATCATGGCGCACCCCGACTGGAAGCCGAGCGCGCCGTACGTCGGCGCCCGCGGCCGCCAGTTCAAGGACGGTGCGCCGGTGGCGCCGGGCAACGCCGCGGTGCTGCGCGAGCTCGTCGACTCCGAGACCGCGCGCTGGCTGAACAAGGACGCCCGCGCCGGCGCCCGGTAGCGCACACCTCGTACCTGTGACCTTCCGTCACAGCTACTCGCCGGTTAACGTGCGTCGGTGCCGTCCCACGCCTCCACGTCGCCCCGACCGCCCCGTCACCACGACGTCCTCGTCATCGGATCGGGCTTCGGCGGCAGCGTCACGGCCCTGCGGCTGACCGAGAAGGGCTACCGGGTCGGGGTCCTCGAGGCCGGGCGGCGGTTCACGCCGGAGACGCTGCCCAGGACGTCGTGGGACGTCCGCAACTTCCTCTGGGCGCCGCGGCTGGGGTGCTACGGCATCCAGCGCATCCACCTGCTGCGCGACGTCGTCGTGCTCGCCGGCGCGGGGGTCGGCGGCGGGTCGCTGAACTACGCGAACACGCTCTACCAGCCGTCGTCGGAGGCGTTCTACCGCGACCCGCAGTGGTCCGCGATCACCGACTGGCGCGCCGAGCTCGACCCGTTCTACGACCAGGCGCGGCGCATGCTCGGCGTCGTCACGCAGCCCAGCGTCACCCCCTCCGACGAGGTGATGCGCCGCGTCGCCCGCGAGTGGGGCCGCGAGGACACCGTCACCCCGACCCAGGTCGGCGTGTTCTTCGGCCGCGACGGGCAGCAGGAGCCGGGTGTGACGGTGCCCGACCCGTTCTTCGGCGGCGCCGGACCCGACCGGGTCGGCTGCCTGGAGTGCGGCGAGTGCATGACGGGGTGCCGGTACGGCGCGAAGAACACCCTCGACCGCAACTACCTCGGGCTCGCCGAGCGCGCGGGCGCCGTCGTGCACCCGGAGACGACGGTGCTGTCGGTGCGGCCGCGCCCGAGGGGGCGGGTACGAGGTGGTGACGCGGCCGACGCGGGGCGGGCTCCGTCGATCGGGCCGCGTGGTGTTCACCGCCGACCAGGTCGTCTTCTCGGCCGGCACCTGGGGCACGCAGTCGCTGCTGCACCGCCTGCGCGACACCGGGACGCTGCCGCGCATCTCCGCGCGGCTGGGCCACCTGACCCGGACGAACTCCGAGGCGCTCGTCGGCGCGATGGCGCGGCGGGCCCCCGAGCGCGGCGGACCGCGGGACTTCTCCCGGGGCGTCGCCATCACCTCGTCGTGGCACCCGGACGACGACACCCACATCGAGCCGTGCCGCTACGGCCACGGGTCGAACGCGATGGGCCTGCTCACGACGCTGATGACCGACGGCGGCGGGCGCGTCCCGCGGGCCGCGAAGCTCCTCGGCGCCATGGTCCGGCACCCGCGGACGCTGGCCCGGTCGCTGGACAAGCGCCGGTGGTCGGAGCGCACCGTGATCGCCCTGGTCATGCAGTCGCTGGACAACTCGATCACGGTGCGCCGGCGCTTCGGGCGCCTCGTCTCCCGGCAGGGCCACGGCACCCCGAACCCGACCTGGATCCCCGCGGCCAACGCCACGACCCGACGGGTGGCCGAGCTGATCGACGGCGACCCGGGCGGCACCTGGGGCGAGGCGGTGAACATGCCGATGACGGCCCACTTCATCGGCGGGTGCGCGATCGGGTCGTCGCCGGAGACCGGGGTGATCGACGCCTACCAGCGGCTCTACGGCCACCCGGGGCTGCACGTGGTGGACGGGTCGGCGCTGTCGGCGAACCTCGGGGTCAACCCGTCGCTGACGATCACCGCGCAGGCCGAGCGGGCCATGGCCTTCTGGCCGAACAAGGGCGAGGCGGACCCGCGCCCGCCGCTGGGGTCGGCCTACGAGCGGGTGGCCCCGGTGACGCCGGTCGCCCCCGTCGTCCCGGCCGACGCGCCGGGCGCCCTGCGCGTGACGTTGCCCGTGCCGGTGGTCCCGGCACCGCGGACCGAGCCCGTCGCCGGGAGCTGAGCCGCCGGCGCAACGCGGGCTGCACAGCGTGCCCGTCGCAGCCCCGCTGCCGCGCTGGAGCTCGAGGACCTGCGCGTCGCGCGCACACCCGATGCGTCCCGGCACTCGAGCCCGCCGGAACCTGCGCGCCGCGCGCAGGTCCCGTCGGAACCCGGCGGCGCCTCCCAGGGGTGTGCGCGCCGCGCGCAGGTCCCGTCAGGGTCCGGCGCCGCCTCACCGGAGTGTGCGCGTCTCGCGCAGGTCCCGGAGCGTCCCACCTGGGACCCTCACCCCGTGCCCGGTGACGTCCTCCTGCTGTCCAACTCGCGCCCACCCGGCGGGGCCGAGCCGTTCGCGCACGCCCGGGAGGTCCTCGCGAGCCACCTCGGCGGCCGGGCCGTGTGGTTCGTGCCCTACGCGCTGGCCGACCACGACGCGCTACTTCGCCTGGGTGCGCCGCGCCCTCGGGGACGGGATCGACCTGCGCCCGCTGCACCGCGAGCCGGACCCGGCCGCGACGGCGGCGGGCGCGGCCGCCGTGTTCGTCGGCGGCGGCAACACGTTCCGCCTGCTCCACGACGTCCGCCGCCTCGGCGTCCTCGACGCCCTGCGCGGCAACCCGGACTGCCGCTACACCGGCAGTTCGGCCGGGACGAACCTCGCCTGCCCCACGATCATGACCACCAACGACATGCCGATCGTCGACCCGGGCGGCCTCGACGCCCTCGCGCGCGTGCCGTTCCAGGTCAACCCGCACTACCTCGACCCGGACCCGGCCAGCACCCACCAGGGCGAGACCCGCGAGGAGCGGATCCTCGAGTTCCACGAGGTGAACCACGTGCCCGTCGTCGGGCTCCGCGAAGGGGCCTGGCTGCACCGGACCGGCGACGAGCTCTCCCTCGGCGGCAACACCGCGCGCCTCTTCCGCCGGGACCACGAGCCCGCGGAGCTCGTGGTGGGTACCGACCTGTCGTGGCTGCTCACCCTCGCTCGCCCGCGACCTCCTCCTGACCGACGTCCTCCTGCGCGGCGGGACGCGCCCGTCGACGTCCGGGTCGTCGACGGGCGGATCGCCGAGATCGGGCCGGGCCTCGTCGCCGCCGCGGGCGCGACCACGGTCGTCGGCGACCGCTGCCCGGTGCTCCCCGGCCTCGTCGAGCCCCACCTGCACCTCGACAAGGCGATGCTCGACGCCCGCGAGCCGGGCGACGGCACGCTCTCCGGCGCCGTCGCGACGACGGCGCGGCTCAAGGCGGGCTTCACCCACGACGACGTCGTCGCCCGCGCGCAGGACGTGCTGCGCCGGGCCGTCACCCACGGGACGACGCTCGTCCGGACCCCGGTCGACGTCGACCCCACCGTCGGGCTGACGAGCATCGACGCGCTGCTCGACGTGCGGGAACGCTGGGCCGGGGTGGTCGAGCTGCAGATCGTCGCGTTCCCGCAGGAGGGGATCGCCGGGCGCCCGGGCACCGACGAGCTGCTCGTCGAGGCGCTGCGCCGCGGCGTCGACGTCATCGGGGCCTGCAGCTACGCCGAGGACGACGTCGAGGGCTGCCGGGCGCACCTGCGCCGGGTCTTCGACCTCGCCGAGCGCTTCGACGTGCCCGTGGACGTCCACGCCGACTTCGACACCGCCGAGAGCACCGACCCGCGCCATGCCCTCGCCGGGGACGTCGCCGCGCTGGCGAGCGGCCCGCGGCTGGGGCGGGCGCACGACGATCGGGCACGTCACCACGCTCGCCGGGTACGACGACGACGCGCGGCGCCGGCTGATCGACGAGCTCGCCGCCGCGCGGGTGGGCGTCGTCGTGCTCCCGCCGACCGATCTGTACCTGCAGGGGAGCGCCGCACCGGTCGCCGAGCTGCTCGACGGCGGCGTCGCCACGGCCCTGAGCAGCAACAACGTCCGCAACGCGTTCACCCCGTTCGGGACCGTCGACATGCTCGACGTGACGCTGCTGGCCGCCCAGACCCAGCCGTTCGGCACGCGCGAGGGCCTCGACCGCCTGCTCGACCGCGCCACGTCGGGTGCGGCGGCGATGCTCGGCGCCCCGCGCCACGAGCTGGTCCGCGGCGCGCGCGCCGACCTCGTCGTGCTCGACGCCCCCGGTGCCGACCACCACACCGCGCTGCTCGACCGGGCCCCGCGGCGGCTCGTGATCAGCGGCGGGCGAGTGGTCGCGAGCACGCGGACGGAGACGACGCTGCACGTCCCCTGATCGCCCAGCAAGTATGGAGACATGACGAGCGCGCCGTCCCGCCCGAGCACCGCGAACTCCCTGCTCGCCGAGGAGCTCGCCGGGGCGATGCGCGGCACGGTCCGGTTCGACACCGCCACCCGCGCGATGTGGTCGACGGACTCGTCGAACTACCGCCACGTCCCGCTCGGCGTCGTGCAGCCCGTCGACGCCGACGACGTCGAGCGCGCGGTCGAGGTCACCCGCCGCCACGGCGTGCCGCTGCTGCCCCTGGGCGCCCGGACGAGCATCTGCGGGCAGTCGGCCAACGAGGCCGTCGTCGTCGACTTCCACCGCCACATGCACCGCGTGCTGGAGATCGACCCGGACGCCCGCACCGCCCGCGTCCAGCCCGGGACCGTCCTCGACGACCTGCGCGACGCCGCCCGCCCGCACGGCCTGACCTTCGGGCCGGACCCGTCGACGCACAACCGCTGCACCCTCGGCGGGATGATCGGCAACAACGCCTGCGGCTCGCACTCGGTGGCCTGGGGCAAGACCGTCGACAACGTCCGCGCCCTCGACGTCCTGCTCGCCGACGGCACCCGGATGGACGTCGGCGGCCCGATGGACGACGCCGCCCTGGACGCCGCCGCGCGCCGCGCCGGCAGCGAGGGCCGGGTCTACCGCGAGCTGCGCGACCTGCGGGACCGCACCGCCGACATCGTGCGCACCGACACCCCGGACCTCACCCGCCGGGTCAGCGGCTACAACATCGACCAGCTCCTGCCCGAGCACGGGTTCGACCTCGCCAAGGCCCTGGTCGGCACCGAGGGCACCTGCGTGACCCTGCTCGAGGCGACCGTGGACCTCGTCGAGTCGCCGCCGGTGCGCGCGCTCGCCGTCCTCGGGTTCGCCGACGCCTACACCGCGGCCGACCACGTCGTGCCCATCCGCGACCACGCGCCGCTGACGATCGAGGGCATGGACGTCGGCGTCATCGGCGCCCTGCGCAGCGCCCGCCCGGACGACCGCACCCACGAGCAGCTGCCCCGCGGGAAGGGCTGGCTCTACGTCGAGACCGGCGGCGCGACCCGCGAGGAGGCCCACGCCAAGGCCGAGGCCATCGCGGCGGAGATGGGGTGGGCGACCGTCGACACCAAGGTCGTCAGCGACCCGAAGGCCATGCGGGAGCTCTGGAAGATCCGCGAGGACGGCTCGGGGATCGTCACCCGCGGTCCCGGCGGCGTCGAGGCCTGGCCGGGCTGGGAGGACGCCGCGGTCCAGCCCGCGAAGTTCGGCAGCTACCTGCGCGAGTTCGACTCGCTGCTCTCGAAGCACGGCCGCACCGGTGCCTACTACGGCCACTTCGGCGACGGCTGCCTGCACGTGCGCATCGACTTCGACCTGCTCTCGACGGCGGGCCTCAAGAACTTCCGCGGCTTCCTCGAGGACGCGGCCGACCTCGCCGTCGCGCACGGCGGGTCGCTCTCCGGCGAGCACGGCGACGGGCAGGCCCGGGCCGAGCTGCTCGCGCGGATGTACACGCCGCGGATGCTCTCGGCGTTCGGCGACTTCAAGCGCGCCTGGGACCCCGAGGGGCGGATGAACCCCCACCGCGTCGTCGACCCGCCCAAGATCGACGACGACATCCGCGTCTTCCTCGGCAAGCCGTCGATCCGCGGGGACACGCAGCTCGACTTCGTCGACGACGGCGTGCCCGACGGCACCGGCCGCGGCGGCTTCCCCTCGGCCACCCGCCGCTGCATCGGGGTGGCCAAGTGCGTCACCGCCTCCGGCGGCGTGATGTGCCCGAGCTACCGGGTCACCGGGGAGGAGAAGCACTCCACCCGCGGGCGCGCCCGCATGCTGTTCGAGATGGCCTCCGGGCAGCTGATCCCCGACGGCTGGCGCTCCACCGAGATGCTCGACGCGCTCGACCTGTGCCTGAGCTGCAAGGGCTGCGCGCGCGACTGCCCCGTCGGGGTCGACATGGCCACGTACAAGACCGAGTTCCTCGCCCAGCACTACGCGGGGCGGGCGAAGGACCGGCCGCGGTCGCACTGGTCGATGGGCTGGCTGCCGGCCTGGCTGCGGCTCGCGGGCACGGTGCCCGGCGGGCCGCGGCTCGCGAACGCGCTCGCGAAGCGCCCGGCGGTCGCGGGCCTGGCCAAGAAGCTGGGCGGCATCGCGCCGCAGCGCGACATCCCCGTGATCGCGCCCCGGCCGCTGCGGCGCCTGCTCGGGCGCACCGACCACTCGGCCCGGGCCGACGTCGAGAAGCGCATCCTGCTGTGGCCGGACACCTTCACCGAGGCCTTCGACCCCGACCTCGCCCTCGACGCCATCGCCGTGCTCGAGGCCCTGGGCTACCGCGTGGAGCTCCCGCAGAAGGCCGTGTGCTGCGGGCTGACGTGGGTCACCACCGGCCAGCTCGGCGCCGCGCGGCGGGTCGTCGAGCGCAGCCTGGAGCGCATCCGGCCGTGGCTGGAGGACGGCGTGCCCGTCGTCGGGCTGGAGCCCTCGTGCACCGCCGCGCTGCGCACCGACTCGCTCAAGGTCCTCGGCCGCGACCACGAGCTGGCGGGGATCGCCGCGAAGTCGATCCGGACGTTCGCCGAGGTGCTCGCCGGGCACACCGACGAGCTGGCGCGGCTCGCGCAGGGGGGTGACCGGAAGGCGCTCGTCCAGTTCCACTGCCACCAGTACGCCGAGCTGGGCACCGACGCCGACCGCGCGGTGCTGTCGGCGCTGGGGGTCGACGGCCGACGTGCTCGACGAGGGCTGCTGCGGCCTGGCCGGCAACTTCGGGTTCGAGGACGGGCACTACGAGGTCTCGACGGCGTGCGCGGAGCGCGGGCTCATGCCGGCGGTCCGGGCGGCGTCGGAGGACACCGCGGTGCTCGCCGACGGCTACTCGTGCCGCACCCAGATCCGTCAGCTCGACAACGGCGGCCACGAGCCCACCCACCTCGCGAGCCTGGCGGCTCGGGCCTTGGGGCTCCGCCCCCGTGCGTGTGTTTCCGTGGCAGAACACGGAAACGCACGCACACGCCGGTGACGGCGAAGCGGCCCGGCGTCCTGCGCTGGACCGCGTACGCATTCGGCGCCCGGCTCCCGGTGGCCTACGGCGACTGGGTGCTGCACGACCTCACGGCGCGGACGTGGTTCCTGCGCCAGCTCGCGCGGACCGCCGTCCAGTGCGTGCCCGCCGCCCTGCTCGCGCTGCTGCCGGGACCGGCCTGGCTGCGGGTGGCGCTGCCGTGCTTCGTGCTGTTCTCGGCCCTGTTCATGTCCGCGATCTTCTCGCCGATGATCCGGGAGAAGCGGCTCTACCAGCACGGCTTCCTCCCGGAGCTGGTGCTGCGCGAGCCGGAGTAGGGCCCCTGCGCGACGCGTACGGCGCGACGCGTACGGCGCCGACGGGACCCTGCGCGAGGCGTACGGCGCGACCGACGGCGACGTCGTCGTGATCCGCCCGGACGGGTTCGTGTGGTCCGCGTGCGCTGGCGCTGGCACGTGAGCCACTTTCGGTCGTCATAACGACGTGAAAGTGCTCACGAGGCCGGAGGCCACCTGCGCCCGGGTCGGGCGGGCACACCGTGCCCTCGGCGGGCGGCCGGGACGGGTCGAGCAGGTAGGCGGCCGCGGCGTCCTCCGCGCACCGGCTCGGCAGGTCGAGCGTGGTGTGCCCGAAGCCGTCGACGACGAGCAGGCGCGCCGCGGAGAGCTCGGCGGCGGTGGCCCGGGCGTTGGCGAGCGGGGTGTCCGGGTCCTCGCGGGCGTTGATCACGAGCGCCGGGGCGTGCAGCGGCGCGTTCCACGGCCCGAGGTAGCGGTCGGGGTCGACGGCGGGCCAGTCCACGCAGGCCGCGGTGTTCAGGGCCGCGGGCACCCCGAACAGCGGGTGCGCGGCCTGCTCGCCGGGCAGCAGCGCGGTGACCTGCTGCGCCGTGGGGCTGACGACGTCGGTGCACTGGATCGCGAGGAACGCCGTCGAGTGCGCGGGCGCGCCGGCGGCCGGGTCGGGCACGACGGGGCCCGCCGGGACCCCGGCCGGGGCGCGGGCGGCGAGGGTCCGGGCAAGAGCGGACAGCCGCCCGCCCGACTCCAGCGCCGTCGCGATCCGGTCGGCCAGATCGGCGGACCCGCCCGCGCGGGTGGCGGCCGCGGTGGCCGCGTCGAGCCGGGCGCGCGGGTCGGCCCCGGGCGGCGCGGCGAGGGCGCACCGGGCGGGTCCGGCGGCGGTGCACGCGTCCAGGAACGACCGCACCGACGCCTCCCGGGCCGCGGCCACGCCGGCCCGCACGTCGACCGGCCGCCCGGGGTCGGCGGTGCCGGCGTTGGCGGCGACGTCGAGGGCGCCGTCGACGACGAGCGCGCGCAGGTGGTCGGCGAAGAGGTTCGCGTAGGTCGCGCCGAGCACGGTGCCGTAGGAGTAGCCGTACACGCTGATCTCCGGCTCCCCGAGCGCCTGGCGCACCAGGTCGAGGTCGCGGGCGGCGTTCGCGGTGGAGAGGTGGCGCGCCAGCTCGCCCGACGCCGCCGACGCACGCCTGCCCGGCCGCGCGGGCCGACGTCCAGAACCCGGTGGGGTCGGCGAGCGGGGACCCGGCGGGCTGCACCGGCTGCCCGTCGAACGCCCCGCAGCGGACCGGGGTGCTCTGCCCGACCCCGCGGGGATCGACGGCGAGGAGGTCCATCCGCGCGCGGACCCCGTCGAACCGGGACGCGAGGCGGCGCAGGCTCGACGCGCCGGGCGTGCCCGGGCCGCCGTAGTTCACCGCGAGGGTGCCGATGCGGTGGGCCGGGTCGAGGGCGGGCAGCCGGACCATGCCGAGGGAGATCGTGGGCCCGGTCGGGTTCCGGTAGTCCAGGGGCACCGGCATCGTCGCGCACTGGCCGACGCCGCACGGGCGCCAGTCGATCCGCGGCACCGGCGCCCCGTTCGTGCCCAGCCGGCTCGAGGCCGGTGGGTCACCCGCGATCGCACCACCGCCGCCGTCGGGACCCGGCCCGGCGCACGCCGCGAGCAGCAGCAGGAGCACCAGGAGCGAGGTGCGCTTCGCGCTCGTGAGCACTGATCCGCCCCATGACACGCCGACAGGGCTCACGTGCGCGCAGCGCACCTACGCGAGGTTCCGCAACGACGGCCACGCCTGCGCCCACGGCGCCCGCGGCGTGCACAGCGCCATCGGGACGCCGCTGTCCACGGGGCGACCGCCGAGAACGGCGAGGGGGGCAGCACGACCAGCCGCGCGCAGAACCGGGGTGCCCACGTGCACGTCGCCGACGAGCAGCGCGTCGTCCGAGCCGGGCGGCACGTCGAAGTACCCGAAGCCGCGGTGCGTGGAGTAGATCGGCATGGGCAGGCCGTGGGCGGGTCCCTCGTGCTCGAGCGCCGAGGCGTACCAGTACGAGTAGGCGACGACGACCGTGTGCGCGCGCTGCGGCGCCGGCACCGCCCGGTAGGCCGCCGCCACCGACTCGGTGAACTCCGGCCAGCCGACCTGGCCCATCGTCTCGAACTCGGTGGGCGCCCGCCACGACGCCGGGCCGACCGGGAGCACCCACAGCAGCGCCAGGACCGCGCCGAGGGCCACCGCCGTCGGGCGCAGCGTCCAGCGCCAGATGCGGTGCCACGGCCGGTCGGTCATCGTGCCCGCCGCGACCGCCCCCGCGGCGAGGAGCAGGGCGTAGAGCCCGGAGAGGTAGTACGGCCGGCCCCCGGCGGCGAGGAGCACGAGGGTCACCAGCACGGCGGCGATGCCCAGCGAGCGCCACGGCCGCATCCGCTCGGTCCGCAGCAGCGCCCAGAACGCGAGGACGACGAGGACCGCCCCCGGCAGCACCCCGGCGTAGTACAGCGCGCGCGGCAGGAACTCCCAGCGGTTGCCGAAGAGCGACGACTCCCCCGCGACGACCGAGCCCATCCGCAGCTGCGGCCAGCCGTGCCCGGCCTGCCAGACGAGCGTGGGCACCGTCGAGAGCGCCGCGATCCCGAGCCCGAGCCACAGCAGCGGGCGGCCCAGCAGCCGGCGCGGTCCGGCCACCGCGACCCCGACCGCCACGGCCGCGAGCAGCACCGGGATCAGGATCTTGTCGAACAGCGCCACCGCGACGACGACGCCGAGGGCCAGGAGCAGCCGGTCACGGGTCGGCGCCCCGCGGGCCTCGGGGTGCGCCTCGAGGCGCAGCCAGCGCACGAGCAGCAGCAGCACCACCGACCAGCAGAGCGGGTCGACGGTCGACGTCGCGAGCAGGTGGCCGGTGGCGAGCAGGTAGGGGCTGGTCGCGGTCGCCACGGCGGCGATCACCTGGGCGCGCCGCCCGCCCCCCAGCTCGGCGGCGATCAGGGCCGCGACGACGACCCCGACCGCCGTCAGCAGCGTCGCCGGCAGCCGCAGGACGACGAGGTTCCCGGGCGCGAGGTGCTGCAGGGCCGCCGCGAGCAGCGGGAGCATCGGCGGCTGGTCCGCGTAGCCGGCGGCCGGTCGGGCGCCCGCGGAGAGGAAGTAGTACTCGTCGCCGAAGTAGCCGTAGCGCGAGGACACCGCGCCGAGCACGACGGCGAGGGCGGCCGCGACGCCCAGCACCGGCCACCAGGCGACGGCGGGCCGGTCCGGCACCGGGTCCGGCCCCGGGGACACGGCGGAGGGGGCCGCGGCGGCCGGTGCGGTCCCGGCGGGGAGGCCGCGGGCCGGCGTGGTCGTCATCCGCCCCGTCTCCTCTCCGGTGTGCCGGTCCGCGGGGTGTCCGACCGGCGGGACCAGGAAACCGCACCGTACGGCCCGGACGTGCGCGGGGGTGCGCCCGCGGCCCTGCCAGACTGCGGGGCGATGGAGCTCACCGACAGCTGGTCGCGGGCCCGCGACGCGGACCCGGCCACCGTGCCGCTGGCGCGGCTCGCGGCGCTCACCGGACGGTTCGAACTGCGGGAGACCCGCAACGCCGCCGCGGTCCTCGCCGCGACCGCCCCCGAGGAGTTCGCCGAGCTCTGCGCGGTCCTCGACGCCTTCGCCCTCACCACGGCCGACCTCATCGAGGCGGGCGGCAACGAGTCCCGGCTCGCGCACCGCCTCAACGACGACTTCCGGGTGCGGGGCTGGCGGGAGGGCCGGGTCGACACCGTCGTGCGGTCGGTGCTGCAGGTCCAGCCGTGGGCCCCCGCCGGCGAGCGGGACGTCGTCGAGCGCTGCGACGAGGTGCACAACGAGGGCTACAAGGTCGACAACGTCAAGGGCCGGGTCGCCCTCGACGTCGAGTGGAACGCCAAGGACGGCAACCTCGACCGCGACATCGGCGCCTACCGCAGCCTCCACGACGCCGGGCTCATCGACGGGGCGGTCCTGCTGACCCGGACCCACGACGACGTCCGGGACCTCGCCCGCCGCCTCTCCCGCGGCGCCGGCCAGTCCGACGAGCAGGTGCGCAGCCGGTTCTCGACGTCCACGACCACGCACCTCGGCAAGCTGGAGTCCCGGATGACCCGCGGCGACGCCGGCGGCTGCCCGCTGCTCGCCGTCGCGGTCAGCGCCCGTTGCTGGGTCCCCGACGACGGCGAGGGCGGCGGGGTGCAGCCGGGCCTGCCGCTCGGGTGGCCCGCCACGGAGCAGCCGGTCCTCGACGGGTGGTCCGGGTGAGCGTCGCGGGCGGGTCGCCGCGTCGGGCACGGCCGGGACTGTCGGACCCCCCGGCTACCGTCGCGCCCGTGACCGCCGCTCCCGCCGCCGACCTCTCCGTGCCGCCCCCCGGTCCGCCCCCGGCCACCGCCGGGCGGGCCGCCGCCGGGCCCCGGCGCGCGCGGGCCGAGCCGCTGCGCGTCGACGTCTCGCCGCTCGAGGCGGCGCCGCTGCCGCGCACCGGGGGCGGCTGGTCGTGCGTGTACGCCGACCCGCCGTGGCGGTTCTCCAACCGCACCGGGAAGGTCGCGCCGGAGCACCGCCGGCTCGACCGGTACGACACCATGACCGCCGCGGAGATCGCGGCCCTGCCGGTGGCCGACGTCGTCGCCGACAACGCCCACCTCTACCTCTGGGTGCCCAACGCGCTGCTCCCCGAGGGGCTGGCCGTCATGCAGGGCTGGGGGTTCCGCTACGTCTCCAACCTGGTCTGGGCCAAGCGCCGCAAGGACGGCGGGCCCGACGGGCGGGGCGTCGGCTTCTACTTCCGCAACGTCACCGAGCTCATCCTCTTCGGGGTGCGCGGGTCGATGCGCACGCTCGACCCGGCCCGCCGGCAGGTCAACATGATCGAGACGGTGAAGCGGGAGCACTCCCGCAAGCCCGACGAGGCCTACGAGCTCATCGAGGCCTGCTCGCCGGGCCCCTACCTCGAGATGTTCGCGCGCTACCCCCGGGAGGGCTGGACGGTCTGGGGCGCCGAGGCGGACGCTGACGTGGCCCCGCGCGGGCGGCAGTACCCCGCCTACCGCGGCACGGCCGTCGCCGAGGACGGACACGGATAGTCACTCGATCGTGGGCTTCTTGACCACGCTGCGTCGTTTCGTCGAAAGATCTGACCGTTGGACCGCCCGGTAACCCCATATGGTGGCGCTCGACGACCACTCTTGGTGAGAATGCCCCCATGGCGAAGACTCCCGATCTGGCGCGCAACCAGCGGGTGACGGGTCCCGAGCGCGAGAAGCTCTCCGGCGAGCTGCTCAAGCGGTACCAGCGGGGCCAGAGCATCCGCGAGATCTGCACCGAGACCGGCTACAGCATCGGCCGCGTCCGGCGACTCCTCGTCGACGCCGGCGTCGAGTTCCGTGGCCGCGGCGGCACCCAGGGACGGGCCCGCAAGAAGACCGACTGAGCACGGCCCCGGTCAGGACGCCGTCAGGACCGCAGGCGCGCGAGCAGCCCGACGCCGCGGCGCAGGGCGACGTCGATCCGCGAACCCTCGGCCGGCGCGAGACCGACCTGCCGTGCGAGCTGCAGCTGGTCGAGGACCACGAAGTCCGACGTGATCACCCCGTCGGCCACCGTCACGTGGTCGACGCCGTCGAGGTCGATCCGCGCCCCGGTCGCGGCGACCCCCGCCCACGCGGCGCCGGAGTGCGTGCCGGTGAGCGTCCACCGCACGAACACGGTCCCGCCCTGCTCGGCCATCGCCTGCATCGTCACCGTCAGGTCGGGGACCGCGGCGAACAGCCCGTCCCAGAAGCGCACGATCGCCTCGGCGCCCCGGTGGGTCGCGTCGGGCAGCCGCAGCCGCGACTCGGCGGACAGGACGGACCGCAGCGGCGCCGAGGAGTGGGTGTTGACGATGTCGAACACCCACCGCATCACCTCGCCGGGCGAGGCGTCCGGGCCCGGCGGGGTCGGGGCGGGCGGACCGGCGGGCGCGCGGGACGACATGGACGCGGACCCTAGCGGCGTGATCGGCCGGGGGCAGGGTCACGCGGATCCCTCAGCCGGCCGGTCGGTGCTCCGCGGCCACGAGGATCGAGCACTGCCCGAAGACCGCCTCGCGGACCTCGTCGTCGTCGCAGTCGCGCTGCACCCGGAACTCGACGTTCCGGTCGCCGGAGACGAGCCGGTCGAAGGCGTCGGCGACCTCGCGCAGGTACCGCGGCTCCGCGACGCCCCGGCCGAAGTGGCCCATGCAGACCAGCGAGACGTCGGCCTCCAGGGCGGCGAGCCGCGCGGTGGAGCGGGCGAAGTCGGCCACGTCGGACTCGGCGAGCTGGGCGTAGATCGGGCCGGTGTTGAGGGTGTCGCCGCCGAAGAGCAGGCCGTCGCGGTCGTCGAGGAAGCACACCGAGTCCGGGCTGTGGCCGGGCGTGTGCAGGACGGTGAGGGTGCGCCCGCCGAGGTCGATCACGTCGCCCTCGTGCAGCGGCACGGGCAGTCGGCCCCGGCGGCGGGCCGGGCCGGACCCAGCCCTCGGCGTCGAACCCCGGGGGCAGGTCGCGGGGGTCGGAGTCGTCGGTGAGCAGGTGGAAGAAGCGCTGGTCGAGGTCGCGGTAGGGGCCGGCCGCCTCGAGCAGGGCGCGGGTGTAGGCGAGGTAGGAGGCGCGCACCGCCGGGGCGACGCCGGCCGCCAGCAGGGCCACGCCGAGCTCGTGGATGGCGACCGCGTCGAACTCGGCGTTGCCGCCGGTGTGGTCGAAGTGGTGGTGGGTGTTGACGGCCTCGACCGGCATGCCGGCGGCGGCCTCGGCGACCGGCCGGATCGGGGCGATGCCCAGGCCGGTGTCCAGCAGCACGGCCCGGTCGCGGCCGACGACGAGCCAGCTGTTGACGTGGGTCGGCTCCGCGACGAGCCAGACCCCCGGCGAGACCGGCCGCGTGTGGAACCAGGGCCGGGCCACTCCTCAGGCCTCGGTGAGGATGCGGGGCCCGTCGGGGGTGATCGCGATGGTGTGCTCGACGTGCGCGGCGCGGCTGCCGTCGGCGGTGCGCAGCGTCCAGCCGTCGGGGTCGTGGCGGTAGTCGTCGCTCCCGCCGGCGTGCAGCATCGGCTCGATCGCGATGACGAGGCCGGGCCGGAGCTTGAGGCCCTTGCCGGCGCGGCCCTCGTTGGCGACGTGCGGCGGCTCGTGCATGGCGCGCCCGACGCCGTGTCCGCCGTGGTCGGCGAGCATCCCGTAGCCGGCGGGGCGGGCGACGCCGGCGACCGCGGCGCCGATGTCGCCGAGCGTCCTGCCCGGCCGCGCGGCGGCGATCCCGGCGTAGAGGGCGCGCTCGGTGGTGTCGATGAGCGCGAGGTCGGCCGGGTCGGCGGCCTCGGCGGGCCCGACCACGTAGCTGATCGCGGCGTCCCCGCACCAGCCGTCGACGAAGGCGCCGATGTCGACGCTGACGAGGTCGCCCTCGGCCAGGCGGTAGGAGCCGGGGATCGCGTGCACGACGGCGTCGTTGACGCTCGCGCAGATCACGCCCGGGTAGGGCGAGGGGGCGAAGTGCGGGTGGTAGTCGAGGAACGCCGGGACGGCGCCGTGGCTGCGCATGACGTCGTGCGCGGCGGTGTCGAGCTCCTTGAGGGTCACCCCGGGCGCGCTGGCGGCGCGGCAGGCCTCGAGGCAGCGCGCGACGACGCGTCCCGCCTCCCGCATCACGTCGATCTCGGCGGGGGTCTTCAGCTCGATGGTCACGTGGCGCCTCACCGTGGCGACATTAGCCCGAGCACCGGTCCCGACGTCGAGGGCGCGTGGCCAGGAGCGGCGGGCGGCGAATGACACGGCTGTAGTTCATCCCCACTGTGGACAACTCCTGGGGACAACTCTGGGCCCACCGGCGCGGCCCTGTGACCCGGATCGTCCGATGACCCCGGCGGGGCGGGGGTAACCGCCTCGGGACCGCAGGTCCCGAACCCGAGGAGTACCCGTGCCCGCAGGCCGCTTCAGCGGAAAGGTCGTCATCGTGACCGGGGGCGGCTCCGGCATCGGCGCCGCGACCGCGCACCGCTTCGCCGCCGACGGCGCGACCGTCGTCATCACCGGCCGGTCGGAGGACAAGCTGGACTCGACCGTCGCCGACGCGCCGGCCGGCTCCACCGTCATCGCCCGCACCGCCGACACCTCCGACGAGCAGGCGATCACCCACCTCGTCGACGAGGTCGCCCGCGAGCACGGCCGCCTCGACACGCTGGTCAACAACGCCGCCGTCGCGCGCCCCGGCACCGTCACCGACCTGGACGCCGACACCTGGCGCCAGGTCATGTCGATCGACGTCGACGGCGTCTTCTACGCCTCGAAGGCCGCGCTCCCGCACCTGCAGGCCACGAAGGGCAGCATCGTCAACGTCGGGTCGGTCTCCGGCCTCGGCGGCGACTGGGGCATGGCCGCCTACAACGCCGCGAAGGGCGCCGTGGTCAACCTGACCAACGCGATGGCGCTCGACCACGGGCCCGACGGCGTCCGCGTCAACGCCGTGCACCCGAGTCTCACCGAGACCGACATGAGCGCCGGAATCCGCGAGGACGACGACACCCTGGCGAAGTTCCGCGACCGGATCCCGATGGGGCGCCCGGCCGACCCGGCCGAGGTCGGCGACGTCATCGCCTTCCTGGCCAGCGACGACGCCCGCTTCGTCAACGGCGCCCACCTGCCCGTCGACGGCGGGCTCGGCGCCTCGAACGGCCAGCCGCGGATGTAGGTGCGCGTCGCGCTCGTGAGCACTTTCTGTCGCTATGACGACAGAAAGTGCTCACACGGCCGCAGGCCACCTCCTACAGGAACTCGTACTCGGCCGGGTCGATGGCGCTTCGTCGCCTTCTCGTACTCGGTCATGTAGCCGGGCCAGTTGGTGACGATGCGGCCCGACGCGTCGCGGTACCAGGAGTCGCACGCGAGCCAGGCGGTGCCGCGGAACCGTCGCTGGACCTCGCGGTCGGACTCCGCCTCGACGTCGGCCCGCACCTCGACCGCCGCCGCCCCGCGCCGGTCGGCCTCCTCGAGCGCGGTGCGCACGTACCGGGCCTGCGCCTCGAGGTAGACGATGATCGAGCCGCCCGAGGTGTTCGTGTTCGGGCCGTACATCACGAACAGCGACGGGAACCCGGGCACCGTCATCCCCAGGTGGGCGTGCGGCCCGTCGGACCACGCGTCGCGCAGCGACGTCCCGCCGCGCCCGTGGATCTCCATGGGGAACATGAACTGCGTCGTCCGGAACCCGGTGCCCCAGATGATCGTGTCGACGCGGTGCAGGATGCCGTCCGCGGTGCGCACCCCGTCGGGCTCGATGCGCTCGACGGAGTCGGTGACGACCTCGACGTTGTCGCGCTGCAGCGCCGGCAGCCAGTGGGAGCTGAACAGCACCCGCTTGCACCCGAACGTGTAGTCCGGCCAGACCTTGCGGCGCACCTCCGGGTCCGTCAGCTGCCGCTGCATGAACCACCTCGAGCGGAACGACAGCAGCCACCCGACGCTGCGGGGCGTCCGGATCGCCAGGGTGAGCGACTCGAGGTAGAGGTTCTTGAGCCCCCACCGCCGGACGCGCTGCAGGTAGGGCACCCGCAGCAGCGCCCGCACCGGCCGCGGGTAGGCCACGTTGCGGCGCGGGAGGAACCAGTTCCCGGTGCGCTGGAAGACCGAGAGCCGCCCGACGACGGGGGCGATCTCCGGCACGAACTGCACCGCGCTGGCCCCGGTGCCGATGACGGCGACGCGGCGCCCGGTGAGGTCGTGGTCGTGGTCCCACTGCGCGGAGTGGAAGGTGTGGCCGGCGAAGTCCTCGCGCCCGGGGATGGCCGGGATCGAGGGCTGGGCGAGCTGGCCGGTGGCGACGACGACGGCGTCCGCGGTCCACGTCCGCTGCTCGCCGTCGGTCTCGGCCTCCACCCGCCAGTGCTTCGCCTCGTCGTCCCACCGGCACTCGGTCACGCGGGTGTTCGGGACGACGAGGTCCGCGACGCCGTGCTCGTCCGCGACCGTGCGCAGGTATTCGAGGATCTCCGACTGCGGCGAGCAGAGCCGCGACCAGCTGCGTCGCTGGGCGTAGGAGTAGGAGTACAGGTGGCTCGGGACGTCGCACGCCGCGCCCGGGTAGGAGTTCGCGAGCCACGTGCCGCCGATGCCTGAGGACGCGTCGAGGATGGTCACCGACGTGTAGCCGTGCGCACGCAGCTCGATGGCCGCGGCGATGCCGCCGAAGCCCGCACCGATGATCACGACGTGCCTGGTCACCGCGTGCTCCGCCGCGCCCGCCTGGTCGAGCTCTGCTGCGCCGCGTCTCCCGGGATCATGACCGCAACCTAACGGGCACCCTGGACGCGTGGATGATCGAGTGCTCGTGTTCGACGGCAACTGCGGGTTCTGCACGCGCAGCGTCGGATGGGTCCGCGCGATGGATCGGCGCGGGCGGATCCAGGTCCGGCCCTACCAGGAGCCCGGTGCGCCGGAGTCGATCGGCACCGACGCGGCGACCTGCGCGGACGCCGTGCAGTGGCAGGGTCCCGACGGCCACCGCCTCGCCGGTGCGGCCGCCGTCAACGCCGTGCTCGACACCGTGACCGGGACGAGCGTCCCGTCGACGCTCTACCGGGCGACGTCGGGGCTGCAGGAGCGGGTGTACCGCTGGGTCGCCGACCACCGCGGGCAGTTCCCGGGGATGACGCCGTACTGCCAGTCGCACCCGGAGGACTGCGCGCGGGGCGTGAACGTCGCTTTCCTGACGTCCAGGGAAGGGGATCACGCCGATAGGGCGACTTCCCTGTCGTCAGGAGGCCGTCGCCGACCGGACCTGACCCGCCACCGACATCAGCAGCGCGTCCTGCCCCCGCCCCGCGACGAGCTGCACCGCTCGCGGGAGCTCCGCCCCGGTGTCCACGGGCAGGGTCACCGCCGGGGCGCCGGTGTGGTTCCACAGCGGGGTGTGGGCGTAGAAGCGGCCCATCGACGTCAGGGTCGTCACCCCGCCGACCCGGGTCCCGTGCGCGGGCCCGCCCCAGCGGTCCACCCACGGCGCCGGGCCGCGCATCGTCGGGGTGAGCAGGACGTCGACGCCGAGCTCGTCGAGCACCCGCGCCCCCCACACCCGGCCGTGCCGGACCGCCGCCCGCACCACGGCGGGCGGCACGAGGCCCCCGGCGCGGGCGAGGTCGCGGATGCGGGGCTCGAGGCGTTCCGGGTGGTCGGCGGTGGCCGCGGCGTCGTGCAGCCCGCGCAGGATCCGGGTGGTGACGCCGAGCGCGGCGGCCTGGGCGCGGTCGGCGCGGATCCGCACGGGCGTCACCCGGTGCCCGAGGTCGGCGAGCCGGTCCGCGACGAGCCGGACCGCCCCGGCGACGTGCGCCTCGAGCGGTATCGGCGGGGCCAGCGGCAGCGGATCGACCGTCACCCCGATCCGCAGCCGGCCTGGCGCCGCGTCGAGGGCCCCGCGCAGCGAGGCGGGGAAGCGGCCGACCGCGTCGAGGAAGTCCGCGGCGAGCCCCAGGTCGCGGGTCAGGCAGCCCGGCGTCGACAGTCCGTGCCACCCGCCGCTCGAGGGCATCGTCCCCTGGGTCGGCTTGAACCCGGGCAGTCCGCAGCACGCCGCGGGGATGCGGATCGAGCCGGCGCCGTCGCTGGCCGTCGCGATCTCGACGACCCCCGCGGCCACGGCCGCCGCCGATCCGCCCGAGGACCCGCCCGGCGTCCGCCCGAGTGCCAGGGGGTTGCGGGTGATCCCGTGGCGGGCCGAGTCGGTGACCCCGAACGCGGCGAGCTCGGGGAGCGTCGTGCGCCCGATCGGCACCAGCCCGACGCGGTGCAGGGCCGCGACCAGCTCGCCGTCGGCGGTCGCGGGCCGGGTGAAGGCCCGGCTCCCCCAGCCGGTGACGTGCCCGGCCGCGTCGACGTCGTCCTTCACCGCGATCGGCGTCCCGAGCAGCGTCGATCCCTCGCCCGCCGCGCGCCGACGGTCGGCCTCCCGGGCCGCGGCGAGGGCGCCCGCCTCGTCGATCTCGGTGAAGGCGCCCAGCCCGGACACCGCCCGGGCCCGCGCGAGCGCCGCCCGCGTCCGCTCCACCGACGACGCGTGCTCTTCCACAGCGGCGCACGCTAGCGGCACGATCGTCGGGTGTTCCTGCTCGCCGCCGTCCCGCCGCCGCTGCGGGGCGTGGTGCGCCGGCTCGCGGCGTACGACGAGTCGAGCGGCCCGCCCGTCCGCCGCCGGCAGGCGCCGACCGGGGCGTGCGTCCTCGTCCTCGGCCTGGGCGAGCCGCTGCGGGTCGACGACCGGCGGCTCGGGTCCTTCCTCGGCGGGCTGAGCGACACCGTCGCGGTCACCGAGTTCCGCGGGCACCAGGCCGGGGTGCAGGTCGACCTGGCGCCGCTGGGCCTGCTGCGCCTGCTCGGTGCCCCCGGGCACGAGACGCGCGGGGCACCCGTCGCCACCGAGGACCTCGGCGCCGTCTCCCCGGCCGGGCGCACGCTCGCCGGCCTGCCCGCCCGGCTAGGCGCCCTGCCGAGCTGGTCGCAGCGCCTGGGCCTCGTCACCGACACGCTCGCGGGCCTGCTCGCCGAGTCCGCCGCCGTCCCCGACCCGGAGGTCGCCCACGCCTGGCGCCGCCTCGCCGCCGCCCGGGGCCGGGTCCCGGTCCCGCTGCTGGCCGCCGAGGTCGGCTGGAGCCGGCGACACCTCTCACGGCGCTTCGCCGCCCAGGTCGGGCTCGCGCCGACGACGACGGCCCGGGTCCTGCGCTTCCGCCGTGCCGCGGACCTGCTCGTCCCCGGGCCCGGGGAGCCCGCCGCCCGGCCCCGCCGGATCGCCGACGTCGCGCAGGACTGCGGGTTCGCCGACCACGCCCACCTCGACCGCGAGTTCCGCGCCCTCGCGGGGTGCAGCCCGCAGGAGTACGTCACGGGGTGGGCCACGGTGGGCGTCGAGGCGGCCGAGGTCGTCCGCACCTGAGGTCCCCGACGTCCAAGACAACCCCGGCGGGCCGCGGCCACGATGGGCCCGTGATCGTGACCACGCTGCGCAGCGACGACGTCCTCGCCCACGCCCGCTTCCTCACCGACGTCCTCGGCCTGGTGCCGGGACACCTCTCCGAGGGCCACGCGGAGCTCTTCTGGGGCGAGGGAGCGGTCCTGCTCGGCCCCCGGACCGCCGGCGACGCCTGGGACACCGGCCGCGCCGTCACCTACCTCGTCCTCGACGACCCCGACGCCCACCACGCACGCGTCGTCGCCGCCGGGGGCGAGGTCGTCAGCGAGCTCACCGACCAGCCGTACGGCTCGCGGGAGTTCGCCGTGGTCGACGGCGAGGGCAACCGCTGGGTCTTCGGGACCTACCGGCCCGCCCCGCCGGTCTCCTGACCCCGGTCGGGTGACCGCCCGCCGTCACCGCCCGGGCACGCGCCGTACCGGGTCTGGCGAGCCACCCCGACCGGCGCCACCATGGCCGTCCCGGGCCCGACGACCCGGGGTCGCCCGCACGTCGCCGACCGCCTGAGGAGCCCCGATGGGCACCACCCTGAACCCGTACCTGCACTTCACCGACAACGCCCGGACCGCGCTGGAGTTCTACCGCGACGTCTTCGGCGGCACGCTCAACGTGATGACCTTCGGCGACATGGGCACCCAGGGCCCGGAGGCGGCCAAGGTCATGCACGGCCAGCTGGACTCGCCCAGCGGCTTCACCCTCATGGCCTCCGACACCCCCGACGGGATGACCCGCCCGAGCGGCGCCGGCGTCTCGATCAGTCTCTCCGGCGACCAGGCCGAGGAGCTCCGCGGGTACTACAAGCAGCTCAGCGAGAGCGGCACCGTGACGATGGCCCTCGAGAAGCAGATGTGGGGCGACGAGTTCGGGATGTGTACCGACCGCTTCGGGATCGACTGGCTGGTCAACATCGCGGGCTCCGCGACCTGACGGGTTCCGCGACGGACCCGTCACACCTGCGTTGCGCGGCGGGAGGCGGTTCCACGCCGACGGGTGAGGCAGCACATGCTCCTTGTTTAGTGTCGATGACACTAGTAGCTTCGACACCATGACGCAGCGGTCCGGACTCGCCCTCGCGGTGCTCGCGCTCGCCGCCGAGGAACCGATGCACCCGTACCGCATGCAGCAGCTCATCCGGGAGCGCGGCAAGGACCGCGTGGTCAACGTGGGCCAGCGCTCCCAGCTCTACAAGACGATCGACCGCCTCGAGCGCGACGGCCTGCTTGCCGAGCACGCCGTCGAGCGCGAGGCCACGCGCCCGGAGCGGACCGTCTACACCGCGACCGAGGCCGGGCGCCGGGCCGCCACCGAGTGGACCGTCGACATGCTCGTCGCCCCGCGGCCCGAGTTCGGCGAGTTCACCGCCGCGCTCGCCTACCTCCCGCTCGTCACGGTCACCGAGGCCCTCGCCGCACTGCGCGCCCGGCAGGCCGAGCGCCGCGCGGCCCGCGACCGCACCTGCGCGACGAGCTCGCCGACGTCTCCGCGAGACGTGCCCCGGCTGCACCTCGTCGAGGAGGAGTACCTCCTCGCGCAGCTCGAGACGGACGTCGCGTTCGTCGAGGGCCTCGTCGACGACCTCACCTCCGGTGCCCTCACCTGGGACCGCGACGCCCTCATGCACCACCGCGAGTAGCTCGCGATTCGACCCGACCACCTCCCGGGGGACACCCATGCCCACGTCCAAGATCGTCATCATCGGCGCAGGTACCGGCGGGATGTGCCTCGCGCACGGCCTGCGCCGCGCCGGGTTCGAGGTCGCGGTCCACGAGCGCGACCGCACCCGCACCGGGGGCCTGCACGGCTACCGCGTCGGGATCTCACCCAACGGCGCCCGCGCCCTCAAGGCCTGCCTCGACGAGGACCTCTTCGCCACGTTCGTCGCCACCACGGGCCGGGACTACGAGTACCTGACGATGTACACCGAGCGCTTCGCCGAGCTCCTCGCGATGGGCTTCGAGGCCCTCGGCTCGGCGAGTGCCGCACCCGAGGACCGGGACCACAACGTCAGCCGCACCACGCTGCGCCAGGTGCTGTTCACCGGCATGGAGGACGTGATCACGTTCGACCGCGTGTTCACCGGCTACGAGCAGCACCCCGACGGCACGGTGACCGCGTTCTTCGCCGACGGATCCGCCGACCGCGGCGACCTGCTCGTCGGGCGCGGACGGCGCGAGCTCGCGCGTGCGGGCCCAGTACCTGCCCGACGCCACGCACTCCGAGACCGGGCTCGTCGGGCTCGGCGGGAAGCTCCCCTACGACACCCCGCAGGCCGCGGCCCTGCCCGAGCGGGTGCGCAGCGGCCTGTCGATGCTGTTCGACCGGCGCGGGCAGTTCGGCATCCTGCACGCGATGCGGATGCCGTGGGAGCCCGGCGGAGCGCCCCGCGAGGGGATCGGATTCCGACGACGCGGCGCAGCTCGCCGCCTGGCCCGGCCTGCGCTACGACAACACCACCGACTACGTGTCCTGGGGACTGTCCACCTCGCGGCGTGTCCTCCCGGCCGACGTCCTCGAGCGTCGGGGCGCCGACCTGCACGACATCGCGGCCGACCTCACCCGCGACTGGGACCCGCGCTGGCGCGACCTGCTCACCGCGTCCGACCCCTCGGCGGCCATGGCCGTCTCCGTGCGCACCTCCGACCCGTTGCCGTCCTGGACACCGAGCTCGGTGACCCTGATCGGCGACGCCGCCCACACCATGACCCCCGGCCGCGGTGCGGGCGCGAACACCGCGCTGCGCGACGCCCGCGAGCTGCGCGACCGGCTCGTCCGCATGCGCGACGGCGAGCTCACCCGCGACGAGGCCGTGGGCTCGTACGAGGAGCTGATGCGCCGCTACTCCGCCCTCGCGGTGAAGGAGTCGCTGGAGTTCATGCACGACGACGTCGACCGCCGCAGCCGGCTCGGCGTCCTGGCGCAGCGCTCGGCGATGCGGGCGATGAACCACGTCCCGGCCGCGAAGCGGAAGATGGCCCGGAACCTGCAGAAGGTCCGCGACTCCGAGCTCGTCTGACGGCCCGCCCCCGTGATTGGGTCGCCGGGTGACCACGGTGCAGGACTTCAGCCGGCAGGGCCCGATCCCGGAGAACCTCGTCGAGGACCTCGCGGGGGTGAACGCCTTCACCCACGACGCCGTCGCGGCGCAGGTCGTGGACACCGCCGCGCCGTGGGCCCGCGAGCGGGCGACGGCCCTCGGCGACCGCGTCTGGGACCCCCGGGTGCTCGAGACCGCCCGCAACGCCCAGCGCCACACCCCGGAACTGCGTCAGCTCGACCGGCTCGGCCACGAGGTCTTCGACGTCGACTTCCACCCCAGCTACCACGAGCTCATGGCGCTGGCCTTCGGCTCGGGGGTCCACTCGCTGGCCTGGACTGCCGATGCCCCGGGCGCGCACTCCGCCCGGGCCGTGCTGTCCTACCTGTGGAACCAGGTCGACGGCTCGACCGCGTGCCCGACCGGGATGGCGTACGCGTCGGTCCCCGTCCTGCGCAGCCAGCCCGAGCTCGCGCCCTGGGCCGAGAAGGTCGTCGTGGAGGGCTACGACCCGTCCGACGTGCCCATTGCCGGGAAGTCGGCGGCCACCATCGGCTACTTCATGACCGAGAAGCACGGGGGCTCCGACCTGCGGGCCAACGTCACGGTGGCCCGCCCGACCGGGCGTCGGGGCCCCGGCGAGACCTACCTGGTCAACGGGCACAAGTGGTTCGCGTCGGTGCCGATGGCGGACTGCTACCTGACGGTGGCCCGGACCGAGGGCGGAGTCTCCTGCCTGTTCGTCCCGCGCCGGCGGGCCGACGGGGGTCTCAACGGCGTCCGGGTCAACCGGCTGAAGGACAAGCTCGGCAACCGCGCCAACGCCTCCTCCGAGATCGAGTACCACGACGCCGAGGCGATCCTGGTCGGCGAGGAGGGCCGCGGGGTCCGCACGATCCTCTCCTCGGCCGAGTACACCCGCCTCGACTTCGCGATCGGGTCCGCCGGGCTGATGCGGGCCGCGCTCTCCCAGGCCCTGCACCACAACGACCACCGGACCGCGTTCGGCTCCCCGCTCTCGGCGCTGCCGATCCAGGCCCCGGTGCTCGCCGACCTCGCCCTCGAGTGGGCCGGCGCGGCGCACCTCGCGTTCCGGCTCGCGCGCGCCGAGGACCACCACGACGACGTCTCCGAGGCGCTGGTCAGCCGCCTGCTCACGCCGGTGGCGAAGTTCTGGAACTGCCGGCGGGTCTCGGGCGTGACCGAGGAGGTCATCCAGGCCATCGGCGGCAACGCGTACATCGAGGACCACCCCTGCCCGCGGTACTACCGCGAGGCCCCGCTCAACGCGATCTGGGAGGGCACCTCGAACATGATGGTGACCGACGTCGGGCGGGTGCTGGAGCGTGAGCCGAAGGCGATCGAGCCGGTCCTCGACATGATCCGGCCCGCCGCGGCCGAGCACCCGCTGCTCGCCGACGCGCTCGCCGAGATCGAGGAGCTCGTCGCCGCGCCGGAGGACACCGCGCGGTACCTCGTCACCCGGCTCGCGCTCGCCGTGCAGGCCGCGCTGCTCGTGGAGCGCGCCCCCACCGTCGTCGCCGACGCGTTCGTCGGCTCCCGGCTCGGGACCGTCTGGGGGCCGGGCTTCGGGACGCTGCGCGGGGTCGACTTCGCGGCGATCATCGACTTCGCCCGGTTGGGCTGAGCTACTCCCAGCGGTGGAAGCCCTGCCCGGACTTCCGCCCGAGCTCACCGCGGGCGACCTTGTCGCGCAGCAGCTGCGGCGGCGCGAACCGGTCCCCGAGCTCCTCGGCGAGGTGCTCGGCGATCGCGAGGCGGACGTCGAGCCCGACGATGTCGGTCAGGGCGAGCGGGCCCACCGGCCAGCGGTAGCCCAGCCGCATCCCGGTGTCGATGTCCTCGGCGCTCGCGACGCCCTCCTCGAGCATCCGGATCGCCTCGAGCCCGACGGCCACGCCGAGCCGGGAGGTGGCGAAGCCGGGCGCGTCGTCGACGACGATCGCGGTCTTGCCCAGGGCCTCGACCCAGCCACGCACCTGCTCGACGAGGTCGTCGCCGGCCTGCGGGGGGCGGATCAGCTCGACGAGGCGCTGGGCGGGCACCGGGTTGAAGAAGTGCATGCCCAGCAACCGCCCGGCGGGGAGCTCGGAGCCGATGGCGCCGACGGACAGCGACGAGGTGTTGGTGGCGAGCACGGCGTCGGGGCACCGCTGCGCGGCGGCACCGAGCACCTGCGCCTTGAGGTCGACGCGCTCGGGGACGGCCTCGACGACCAGCCCCGCCTCCGGCGGGAGGCCGTCCACCCCGACGACGACGGTGGTCCGCGCGAGCAGGCCCTCGACGTCGGTGCCCTCCGGGAGCTTCCCGCGGTCGGCCGCGCCCTGCAGCGACTGCTCCAGCGCACCTCGCGCGGCGGCGACGCGGTCGTCGTCGCTCTCGACGATCGTCAACTCGGCGCCGGACGCGACGAAGACGTGTGCGATGCCGGCGCCCATCGTCCCGCCGCCGACCACCCCCACGTGGCTGGGCAGGTCACTCATCGGTGCTCCCTCCGTGAACAGCCTCGTGTCCGACCTGGGCGAGGGTGCCCGACCGGCCGGCGCATGCCGGACGCACTCTGCCACGCGGACGGCCCCGCTCCGGGGTGATCGGCGCCGTCCTGTCGTCCGACGCCAGCAACGTGCCGTTGCTGCCGCGGGGGTGCGGCCACGCCGGCGAGTGAGCAGCGCCGTCCTGACGTCTGACGCCAGCGACGTGCCGTTGCTTCCGCGGGGGCTGGGGCCGCGTCGCGGGGGCTGGGGCCGCGTCGCCGAGTGGGGCCGCACACGGTTGCGTCGCCACGAACTCTGGGGCACCATCTCTACCGAACGAACATTCGGGCGGAAGGACGACGATGGCCGACGAGACGACGAGGCTCGCGACCGCCTCGACCCCGGACGGCGCGACGAGCGCCCCCGCGGAGCTGGAGCGCGAGCTCTCCGACGCCTTCGATGCGGTGGTCGCCGCCGAGGGCCGCGTCGAGCCGCGGGACTGGATGCCCGAGGGCTACCGCAAGACGCTGATCCGCCAGATCGCCCAGCACGCGCACTCGGAGATCATCGGCATGCAGCCCGAGGGCAACTGGATCCTCCGCGCGCCGAGCCTGCGGCGGAAGGCGATCCTGCTGGCGAAGGTGCAGGACGAGGCCGGCCACGGGCTCTACCTGTACTCGGCCACGGAGACCCTCGGCGTCGACCGCGCGGAGCTGACCGAGAAGCTCGTCGACTCCCGCCAGAAGTACTCGTCGATCTTCAACTACCCGACGCTGACGTTCGCCGACATCGGCGTCATCGGCTGGCTGGTCGACGGCGCGGCGATCTGCAACCAGGTGCCGCTGTGCCGGTCGAGCTACGGCCCGTACGCCCGCGCCATGGTGCGGATCTGCAAGGAGGAGTCCTTCCACCAGCGGCAGGGCTTCGAGCTGCTCATGACGCTGATGGCGGGCACCGACGCGCAGCGGGAGATGGTCCAGGACGCGGTGAACCGCTGGTGGTGGCCCTCGCTGATGATGTTCGGGCCCGCCGACGGCGACTCTCCCAACACCCAGCAGTCGATGGCGTGGCGGATCAAGCGGCACACCAACGACGAGCTGCGCCAGCGCTACGTCGACATGTCCGTGCCGCAGGCCGAGGCGCTTGGCGTCACGTTCCCCGACCCCGAGCTGCGGTGGAACGCCGAGCGGGGCTCCTACGACTACGGCGAGATCGACTGGGCCGAGTTCACCGCCGTGGTCAAGGGCGCGGGGCCGTGCAACGCCCAGCGCCTCGCGCACCGCCGCGCCGCGCACGAGAACGGGCAGTGGGTGCGGGACGCCGCGAGCGCCTACGCCGCGAAGCAGGCGCAGCGCGCCGAGGAGGGAACGGCCGCATGAGCATGTCCGACGACACCACCGCCCACGTCGAGGGCGACCCGGCCGCCGACCTCGGCACCGGCACCCCGAAGGCCACCTGGCCGCTCTACGAGGTCTTCGTGCGCGGCAAGCGCGGCCTGAACCACGTCCACGTCGGGTCGCTGCACGCCCCCGACGACCGGATGGCCCTGCACAACGCCCGCAACCTCTACACGCGGCGCAACGAGGGCGTGAGCATCTGGGTCGTCCGCGCCGACGCGATCACCGCGTCCAGCCCGGACGAGAAGGACCCGTTCTTCGCGCCGTCGGGCGACAAGGTCTACCGCCACCCGACGTTCTACTCGATCCCCGACGACGTCCCGCACCTGTGAACGCCATGGACGACACCCACAGCATCGACACCGGCGACAACGTCTACGACGCCCTGTCCGCCGCCGACCACGACGGCCGCTGGGCCCACGGGGCCGGGTTCGACGAGACGGTCGTCGAGGTCACCGCGCCGGCCCCGGACGGGGTCGACCGGGACGACCTCGCGGCGTACTGCCTGATGCTCGCGGACGACGCCCTGGTCGCCTCGCAGCGGCTCGCCGGGTGGGCGACGAACGCGCCCGAGCTCGAGGAGGAGGTCGCACTCGCGAACATCGCGCTCGACCTGCTCGGGCAGGCGCGGGTGCTGCTGTCCCGCGCCGGGCACCTGGGCGCGGCGGAGCGGTTCCGGACGGCGGCCCTCGCCCCCGCCCTCCCCGACGAGGACGTCCTCGCCTACTTCCGCGACGACCGGTTCTTCCGCAACATCACCCTGGCCGAGGCCGACCTCGGCGACTTCGCGCAGACGGCGGCGTGGATGCTCGTCTACTCGTCGTGGCGCCTGGCGCTCATGACGACGCTGCGCGGGTCGGCGGACCCGGTCCTCGCCGCGGTGGCGGCCAAGGCCGTCCCCGAGCTGGCCTACCAGCGGGAGTACGCGGCGGGCTGGGTCGTGCGCCTCGGCGACGGCACCGAGCTCTCCCATGTCCGCATGCAGGCGGGCCTCGACGCGGTGTGGCCGTTCGTCGAGGAGCTCTTCCTCGCGCACCCGGTCGAGACGCGGCTGGTCGAGGCCGGGGTGGCCGTCGACCCGGCGTCGCTGCGCGCGGCCGTGGACGCCGACGTCGAGCAGGTCCTGCCCGTGGCGACGCTGACCCTCCCGGAGCGGGCGGCCGTCGGGCTCGTCGGCGGCCGGGGCGGTCGCGACGGCGTGCACACCGAGGCGCTGGGCCGGGAGCTCGCCGTCATGCAGTCGCTGGCACGCGCGCACCCGGACGCGACATGGTGAGCGCCGTGCGCGAGCGGTCGGAGTGGTCCGCCTGGGACGTCGCCGCCGAGGTCACCGACCCCGAGATGCCGATGCTGACCCTGGCCGACCTCGGCGTGCTGCGCTCGGTCGACCGGGACGGCGACCGCGTCGTCGCCACCATCACCCCCACCTACGCCGGCTGCCCCGCCCTCGACGCGATGCGGGCGGACCTGGCGGCGAAGCTCGCGGAGTTCGGCGAGGTCGAGGTGCGCGTGTCCCTGACCCCGCCGTGGTCCACGGATCTCATCTCCGACGAGGGCCGCCGCAAGCTCGCCGAGGCCGGGGTCGCGCCGCCGGCGCACGTCGGCCCGCGCTCGACCGGACCGGTCACCCTGAGCCTCGCCCCGCCCGTGCGGCGGGTCGCGTGCCCGCGCTGCGGGAGCGCGGACACCGAGGTGCTCTCCCGCTTCGGGCCCACGGCCTGCACCGCGCTGCGCCGCTGCCGGTCCTGCCGGGAGCCCTTCGAGCACATGAAGGACATCTGATGAGCGCGCCGACCACCGAGCCGGATACGGACACCACCGCCCACGACGGGTTCCACCGGCTGCGGGTCGCGGACGTCGAGCGGCTCACCGACGACGCCGTCGCCATCACCTTCGCCGTGCCCGACGAGCTCGCGGAGACCTTCGCCTTCCGGGCCGGGCAGTACCTGACGGTCCGCCAGGAGACGCCGGACGGCGAGGAGCGCCGCTCCTACTCGATCTGCGCGCCCGAGGGCGCGGCGCCCCGGATCGGGGTCCGCCGGGTGGAGACCGGGCTGTTCTCCGAGTGGCTGGTCGACCGGCTCGCCGCCGGGGACACCCTCGAGGTCGCCCCGCCCGAGGGCCGGTTCACCCCCGACCCGCAGCCCGGCGAGCACCACACGCTCGTCGCCGCCGGCTCGGGCATCACCCCGGTGCTCTCGATCGCGGCGACGATCCTCGCCGCGCACCCCGACACCCACGTCACGCTGCTCTACGGCAACCGGCGCACCGACACGGTGATGTTCACCGAGGAGCTGGCCGACCTCAAGGACCGCCACCACGCGCGGCTGCAGCTCGACCACGTGCTCTCCCGCGAGCCGATGGAGGCCGAGATCTTCGCCGGTCGGCTCGACCGGGAGAAGCTCTCGATGCTGCTGACGTCGCTGGTGCCGACCCCGCAGGTCGACCACTGGTGGCTGTGCGGGCCGCTGGAGATGGTCACCGGCGCCCGCGACGTGCTCGCCGAGCTCGGGGTCGGCCGCGAGAAGGTGCACGCCGAGCTGTTCTACGTCGACACGCCCCCGCCGCAGCCGGTGCGCCACGAGGACGCCCCGGCCGAGGGCGCCACGGCGCGGATCATCCTGCACGGCCGCGAGGTCACCGCGACGATCCCGCCGGACGCGTTCGTCCTCGACGCCGCCCAGAAGGTGCGCTCCGACCTGCCCTTCGCGTGCAAGGGCGGGGTCTGCGGGACGTGCCGGGCGAAGGTCACCGAGGGCGAGGTCCGCATGCAGCGGAACTTCGCGCTCGAGACCGAGGAGGTCGAGGCCGGGTTCGTCCTGACGTGCCAGTCGGTGCCCGTCTCCGACGAGCTCGTCATCGACTACGACGTCTAGGAGGAGACCGCACCGTGGTGCCCAGTTACCTGCAGGGCCGTTGGCAGGAAGGGTCCGGCGACGGCCGGCCGATGCTCGACGCCGTCACCGGTGAGGAGGTCGGCCGGCTGTCCACGAGGGGCCTCGACCTGGCCGGCGCCGCGTCGTACGCCCGACGGACCGGCGGTCCCGCGCTGCGGGAGCTCTCGTTCCACCAGCGGGCGTCGTTGCTCAAGGCCCTGGCCGGGCACCTGCGCGAGCACCGCGAGGACCTCTACGCGGTGTCCGCGCGCACGGGCGCCACCC
Organism: uncultured Actinomycetota bacterium; assembly: GCA_963716955.1. Taxonomy (GTDB): domain Bacteria; phylum Actinomycetota; class Actinomycetes; order Mycobacteriales; family Pseudonocardiaceae; genus Actinomycetospora. Next base: position 77,155 of record CAVQUY010000003.1, on the reverse strand, counting down.
TCGGGGACTCGAAGTTCGACGTCGACGGCGGCATCGGCGTCCTGGCGGCGTACGCGTCGAAGGGCAAGCGCGAGCTGCCCGCGGGCTCGGTCCTCGTCGAGGGCGACGTGGAGCCGCTCTCGAAGGACGGCTCGTTCCTCGGCCAGCACGTGCTCACGCCGCTGCACGGGGTCGCGGTGCAGGTCAACGCCTACAACTTCCCGTGCTGGGGCCCGCTGGAGAAGCTCGCGCCGGCGTTCCTCGCCGGCGTCCCCTCGATCGTCAAGCCGGCGACGCCGACGGCGTTCCTCACCGCGGCGCTCATGGAGCTCGTGATCGGCTCCGGCCTGCTGCCCGAGGGGTCCGTGCAGTTCCTCGCCGGGTCCGTGGGCGACCTCTTCGACCACCTCATCGAGCAGGACCTCGTCTCCTTCACCGGCTCGGCGTCGACGGCCCGGCAACTGCGCACCCACCCGACCCTGACGGCGCGGGCCGTGCGCTTCACCGCCGAGGCGGACTCGCTCAACTGCTCGGTCCTGGGTCCCGACGCCGGCCCCGGCACGCCCGAGTTCGACCTGTACGTGAAGCAGCTGACCACCGAGATGACCGTCAAGGCCGGACAGAAGTGCACCGCGATCCGGCGTGCGTTCGTCCCCGGCCAGCACCTCGACGCGGTGGCCGACGCGGTGATCGCCCGGCTCGAGCGGGTCACCGTCGGGAACCCGTCGAACCCGGACGTGCGGATGGGGGCGTTGGCCGGCCTCGAGCAGCGCGAGGAGGTCCGACGCTCCCTCAAGTCGCTGATCGACGGCGGTCAGGTGCTGCACGGGTCGCCCGACGCCGTGGACGTGGTGGACGCCGACGCCGAGCGCGGCGCCTTCATGTCCCCCGTGCTGCTGCGCGCCGAGCCGGACAGCGCCGCGGTCCACGAGGTCGAGGCGTTCGGGCCGGTGTCGACGCTCGTGCCATACTCGTCGACCGCGGAGGTCGTCGACCTGGCGGCACGCGGGCAGGGCTCGCTGGTCGGGTCGGTCGTGACCTCCGACCAGGCGTTCGCCCGCGACGTGGTCCTCGGTCTCGCGCCCTGGCACGGCCGGGTGCTGGTGCTCGACCAGGCCGACGCCGCGACCTCCACCGGGCACGGCTCACCGATGCCGCAGCTGGTCCACGGCGGCCCCGGGCGCGCCGGCGGCGGCGAGGAGATGGGCGGAATCCGCGGCGTCGCGCACCACATGGCGCGCACCGCGGTCCAGGGCTCGCCGGACATGCTCACCGCGATCACCGGCCGGTGGGTGGCGGGCTCGGCGCGGACGACGACCGACGTGCACCCCTTCCGCAAGCACCTCGAGGAGCTGCGCGTCGGGGACACCGTCGTGGGCGGCCCGCGCACGGTGACCCAGGCCGACGTGGAGCAGTTCGCCGAGTTCACCGGCGACACGTTCTACGCGCACATGGATTCCGAGGCGGCGGCGGCGAATCCCTTCTTCGGCGAGCGCGTCGCCCACGGCTACCTCGTGGTGTCCTTCGCGGCCGGCCTGTTCGTCGACCCGGCCCCGGGTCCGGTGCTGGCCAACTTCGGGGTGGACTCGTTGCGGTTCCTGACCCCGGTCAAGTTCGGTGACGCGCTGACGATCACGCTGACCGCGAAGCAGATCACCCCGCGCGACACCGCCGACTACGGCGAGGTCCGCTGGGACGCCGACGTCACCAATCAGCACGGCGACCCGGTCGCCCGCTACGACGTCCTCACCCTCGTCGCGAAGCAGGCCGCGTCGTGAGCGGGGAGATCGCCATCTCGGTGCGGCGGATGTGGGACGACGACGCGGCCTCGCGCAAGCTCGGGCATGGAGCTGCACTCCGCGGCCGACGGCGAGGCCCGGCTGACCATGACCGTCACCTCGGACATGGTCAACGGGCACGGCATGTGCCACGGCGGCTACCTGTTCCTGCTCGCCGACTCGGCGTTCGCCTGCGCGTGCAACAGCCCCGGGCCGGTGACGGTGGCCGCCGGCGCCGACATCGTGTTCATCGCGTCGGCGCGGGAGAACGACGTCCTCGAGGCGGTCGCGACGGAGCGGACGCGGCACGGGCGCAGCGGCGTCTACGACGTGACCGTCCGCCGTCCCGTCGACGGCCAGGTGATCGCCGAGGTCCGCGGACGGAGCCGCACGATCCAGCGATAGGTGCGCTGCGCGCTCGTGAGCACTTTCGGTGGCCATGGCAACAGAAGGTGCTCACAGGGCGGAGCCACCGAGGCCGTCGACCATCAGCGCGACGGTGAAGTCGAACCGGTCGTGGCCCTCGCCCGCGGTGAGCTCGGTGGCGTGCGCCGTGGTGTGCGGGAAGGTCGCGGCCGGCAGGGCGGCCAGCCGGCGCCGCATCTCGTCGCGGTCGAGGACCCAGGCCGTGTCGTCGTCGGTCGAGCGCTGCCGCACGATCGAGACCTCGAGGCAGTACGCGGCCACGTACAACGTGAGGGCGTCGATGCCCCACGCCGCGGTCTGCGGGCTCGACCCCGCCGGCGAGCAGGATCGCCAGCATCCCCTCGCTCACCCGCGCGATCTCGAGGTCGGTCGCGACCATGGCCAGCGCGGCCCGGGAGATCCCGGGGTAGCGCAGGTACTGGTCGCGCATCCCGGCGCACACGCCGCGGATCTGCTCGTGCCAGGTGGCGGGGTCGGGCTCGGGCAGGACGAGCTCGGCGCACAGCCGCCCGATGAGGAGCTCGTCGAGGTCGGCCTTGTTGACCACGTGGGCGTAGAGGGACGCCTGTCCGGTGTCGAGCGCGGCGGCCAGCCGGCGCATGGTCAGCGCCTCGTAGCCCTCGGCCGCGACGAGGTCCAGCGCGGTGTCGAGGATCCGCGCCGGGGTGATCGGGGCCTTGCGCGGCCGGACCGCCGGCTCGGGCGCCTGGTGGCGCGCCGCGCGCCGCTCCCTCGGGTTCACCGCCCCACCCTACCTTGACACGAACCTGGTGCCTGCCGTAAGACCATCGGTCGTGACCGTAGAACAGTGTTCGTCAACTGCCGCCGAGACGCTGGTCCTCCCGCGAAGCCGCGCGGTCGCGGTGCTGGTCGTGGTGGTCATCGCCGACGTGATGGACGTGCTGGACACGACCATCGCCAACCTGGCCGGCCCGTCCATCCGCGCCGACCTCGGTGGCAGCGACACCACCCTGCAGTGGGTGCTCGCGGCGTACACCACGACCTTCGCGATCGGGCTCGTGACCGCGGGCCGGCTCGGGGACCTGCTCGGCCGACGGCGGCTGTTCCTGGCCGGGATGGTCGGGTTCACCCTGGCGTCGCTGGCGTGCGGACTCGCACCAGGCGTCGGCCCGCTGATCGCCGCCCGCGCGGTCCAGGGCCTGGCCGGGTCGGTGATGATCCCCCAGGGTCTCGCGCTCGTGCGGGTGGTGTTCCCGCCCGAGCAGCTGCGCCGGGTCCTCATCCCGTTCGGCCCGATCGTGGGCCTGACGACCGTCGCCGGCCCCCTCCTGGCCGGCTGGCTGCTGCACCTGGACCTGTTCGGCAGCCAGTGGCGGGCGATCTTCCTGATCAACGTCCCGGTCGGGGTCGCGGCCGCCGTCCTGGGCTGGTTCCTGCTCCCGGCCCGAGCGGGCGAGGACCCCGGCCTGCGTCTCGACCTGACCGGGGTCGCGCTGCTCACCGTGGCGTCGCTGCTGCTGATCGTCCCGCTGGTCGAGGGCCGCGCGTACGGCTGGCCCGCCTGGGCGTTCCTGATGCTGGCCGGTGCGGTCGTCGCGCTCGCGCTGTTCGTGGTCTCCGAGCGCCGGAGCCGCCACCCCGTGATCGCCCCGTCGCTGTTCACCCGCCGCGGCTTCGTCGTCGGGCTGGTCGTCACCGGCGCCTTCTTCGCCTCCTTCACCGGATTCCAGCTCGCGATCACGCTGCTGCTCCAGCTCGGACTGGGCTGGACGCCGCTGGCCACCGGCCTCGCCCTGATCCCCTGGGCGCTGGGCCTCGCCGTCGCGATCGGCCTCGGTGGCGCCGTGCTCGCCGAGCGGTTCGGCCGCAGTTCCGTGCAGCTCGGTCTCGGCCTCGGCGTGATCGGCCTGCTCGGGCTGTGGTGGACCCTCGTCCACGCCGGCGCCGGGCTCACCGCCTGGACCACGGCCCCGACCCTGGCCCTCATCGGCTTCGGTTCCGGCCTGGTCTTCATCCCGCTCTTCGACCACGTCCTCGGCGACGCGACCGTCGAGGAGGTCGGCACCGGCTCCGGGATGCTCAACGCGGTCCAGCAGTTCGCCAACGCCCTCGGCTTCGCCGCGCTCGGCACCGTGTTCTTCGCCCGGGCCGACCTCGGCGGCACCGACGCGGTCCTCTCCGGCGCCGAGCTCGTCATCGCGCTCGCCGCCGGGCTCTACCTGCTCACCCTGCTGCTGGTCGGGCTGCTCCCGGAGCACGCCCGGCACTGACGGACATCACGACGCCGGCCCGTCCGGGGTGGCGAGCGCGGCGACGCCGCCCAGCAGCGCGTCGACGAGCCGCGCAGGCATGCCGGGGTCGATCGGTTCGCGGGTGAGGACGATCCGGAAGTGCACGGGGCTGACGAGCATCTCGATGACCAGGCGGGGCTCGACGGTGTCCGGGAGCTCGCCCCGCGCGATGGCGCGGACGACCATCTGCTTCGAACGGTCCACGCGGGAGGTCCAGTAGTGGTCGCGGGCTCGCCGCGTGTCGGGATCGTCGCCGGCGACGGCGAGCGTGTGTTCGAGCGCGTGGCCGACGGGCGAGGCGAGGAACTCCGCGAGGTCGGTGGCGTAGGCGGTCAGGTCGGCGCGCAGGCTGCCGGTGTCCGGCACCCGCAGCTGCTCGGTGGCGCCCAGGAGCGCATCGATGAGCAGGTTCTCCCGGGTGCCCCAGCGTCGGTAGATCGACGTCTCGTGCACCTCGGCCCGCTCGGCGACCTCGGAGACCCGGAAGCCCTCGAGGCCGTGCCGGAGGAGGAGCTCGAGCGTGGCGTCGAGGACCGCGGTGCGGACCCGCGCCGACCGGCCTCCCGGACGACGCCGCACCTCCGGATCGCTCATCTCCCTCACCTTAAAGCAAGTTGGCTTGCGCTTGGAGGCTCCGCGGGCACACACTGCTGATGCAGGTCGACTGGACTTAGGGCCGGCCGCGCTCACCGACACGGAGGTGCACCTCATGCAGATCGATCGCGACGTCGCGGTCCCCACCCGCGACGGCTCCCCGGTCGTCGCCGACGTCTTCCGTCCCGACGGCGACGGGCCGGTCCCGGTGATCGCGTCGTTCGGCCCGTACGGCAAGGACGTGCACTGGCCCGACCGCTACCCGCTCTACGAGCTGGTGGACAACAACGAGCACATGGTCTGGGAGACCCCGAACCCCGAGTGGTGGGTGCCCCGCGGGTACGCCCTGGTGCGCGTCGACACGCGGGGCACCGGGAAGTCCCCCGGCCGCCTCGACCTGTACGGGACCCGCGACGTCGAGGACTTCCACGACGTCATCGAGTGGGCCGCGGAGCAGCCCTGGTGCGACGGCAAGGTCGCCTCCAGCGGCATCTCGTGGCTCGCGATGATGGGCTGGCGGGTGGCGGCGCTCCAGCCGCCCCACCTCGCCGCGGTGATCGCCTGGGAGGGCTCCAGCGACTTCTACCGCGAATGCGCCTACCAGGGCGGTCTCTACAGCAACGGGTTCATCGAGTTCTGGTGGGCACGCCAGATCGAGCCGCAGCGCACCGGCGACGACGGCGACGACTGGCGCGAGGTGCTCCCGCAGCACCCCCTGCTCGACGACTACCACCGGGAGCGCGGCACCGACCTCGACCGCGTCACCGTCCCGGTGCTCTCCGCGGCCAACTGGGGCGCACTGCACCTGCACCTGCGGGGCAACATCGAGGGCTGGCGCCGGGCCGCGTCGGCCGACAAGTGGCTCGTCGTGCACACCGGCACCCACATCGACCCCTACTACGCCGACTGGGCCCAGGAGCTGCAGCTGCGGTTCCTCGACCGCTACCTCAAGGGCAAGCCCGAGCGCATGGCCGACGTCGCGCCGGTCCAGCTGGCGATCCGCCACGGACGCGACGTCGTCTGGCGCGACGCCACCGACTTCCCGCTCCCGGAGACCGAGTGGCGCGAGCTCCACCTCGGCGAGCACGACCTCGACTGGGCAGCACCGGCCGAGCCCGGCGACGGTCGCCTACCCCGCGAGCTTCGACACCGCCCCGGTGCCGGACACCCTCGAACTCACCGGACCGGTCGCGCTGCGGCTGTGGCTCTCGGCCGACCAGGACGACCTCGACGTCTTCGCCCGCCTGCAGCACCTCGACACCGACGGCACCCCGATCCCCGGCGTCGGTCCCCAGGGTGGGCCGGTGCCGATGGCCATGGGGTGGCTGAAGGCGTCCCACCGCGAGACCGACCCCGAACGCTCCGAGCCCGCCCGGCCCTGGCACCCCCACGACCGCGCCGTGCCGCTGGCCCCCGGCGAGCCCACCCTGCTCGAGGTCGAGATCTGGCCCACGAGCATCACGCTGGCGCCCGGGGAGCGACTGCGGCTGGAGCTGGTCACGAACGACAGCGAGCTCGGGATGATGGCCCACGACCACCCGGCCCTCCACCGCGCCGCCGAGCGCGCGACCATCCACGTCGGCGGCGAGCACGCCTCGCACCTGCTCGTCCCCGTGATCCCCGCGGGCGGCCGGACCCGACCGACCGGGTAGCCCTGAGCGACCGACGCCCTCGTCCTCAAGAGGTCTCCGGGACCGACGCCCGCCCCCTCGGCGTCGAGGCGTTCGGGTTCCGGGCCACGCCGCGAACCGTGAGGGCGTCGAGTCCTTCCAGGCCTTCGGTTCGCCGTCGCCGAGTCCATCAGCGGGCGCTGCCCGACGAGGCATCACCGTCACCGCCCTGCTGCCCGGCGCGACCGACTCGGACTTCCACGCCGACGCGGGCATGGGCGACACCGTCTTCGGCGACAACAGCTGCAATTTCTCGCCGGCGCGCGTCGAGAACGGGCGGTCGGCTCCGACTGAGGGGCACCGGCGGCCGAGGGGGCCGCCATCGTGAGAGGACCACGAGCGATGACCAAGGTGACCGCCCAGATGTCGGCGTCCCTCGACGGCTTCTACACCGGGCCGCGGGACACGCGGGACCCGAAGGACATGAGTGGCTGGATGCGGGGCCCCGAGGCGCCCGGCTTCTTCCGGGTCACCCGCTGGGTCGTCGACGCCATGGCCTGGCGCGAGCGGCAGGGCTTCGCCGGCGGCGAGCAGTCGGTCAACTCGGAGATCCTCGAGGAGACGTTCGCGGCGGCCGGCGCCTACGTCATGGGCCGGCGCATGTTCGACGCCGGCGAGGTCCCCTGGGGCGAGGAGCCGCCGTTCCGGGCCCCGGTGTTCGTCGTGACCCACCGTCCCCGGCAGTGTGCTGGAACGCCGGGGCGGCACCTCCTTCACCTTCGTCACCGAAGGACCCGAGCGGGCCGTCGAGCTGGCCCGGGAGGCCGCCGGCAGCAAGGACGTGGCGGTGGCCGGCGGCGGGGAGCTCCTGCGCCAGGTGCTGCGGGCCGGGCTGCTCGACCAGCTCGAGCTGCACATCGCCCCGGTCCTGCTCGGCGACGGCCAGCGCCTGTTCGACCCCGACCTCGGTCTCGGCGCCGACGACGGCATCGAGCTGGTCGCGACCCGGGTCGTCGGGGCGCCCGACGTCACCCACGTCCGCTACACCGTCAGCGGGCCCTCGACGCTGGTGCTGGACGATCGGGGCGCGAGCGGCGAGCTGGTCGGGTCGGCCGGCCGGGGCAGTGAGAGGAGCGAGCCGTGAAGTACATGCTGCTGGTCTACGGCAACGAGGAAGCCTTCAGCTCGGTCGGTGCCGAGACCCTCGCCGAGATCATCCGTGAGACCGATGCCCTGAACCAGGAGCTGTTCGAGTCGGGTGAGCTGGTCGGCGCCTACGGCATGGCCGACCAGGTGAACTCCAAGATGGTCCGGGTCAGCGGCGGGACGCCGGCGGTGACCGACGGCCCGTACGCCGAGGCGAAGGAGTACCTCGGCAGTGTCTGGATCGTCGACTGCGACGGCCCGGAACGGGCCCTGGAGATCGCGGCCCGCAACCCGTCGGCGCGCCACTGGGGGGTCGAGGTCCGGCCGATCATGCACGAGGCCGACGTCGGACCGTGACCGACTGGCGGGCCGTCCGGGGGCTGGTCCCCGAGGTGCTCGGGGCGCTGGTGCGCCGCTACGGCCACTTCGACGCCTGCGAGGACGCCGTCGCGGAGGCGCTGGCGGCGGCCGCGGCCCAGTGGCCGGTGCAGGGGTGGCCGGAGAATCCCCGGGCGTGGCTGGTGACGGTGGCGTCGCGTCGCCTCGCCGACCAGCTGCGCAGCGACGCCGCCCGCCGCCGGCGGGAGGAGGCCGATGCCCTGCGCACGCCGCCTCCGCCCGCCGGTGGCGAGGTCGCTCCCGACCTCGACGCCGGCGACGACACCCTCACGCTGCTGTTCCTGTGCTGCCACCCGGCGCTGACGCCTCCGTCGCAGGTCGCGCTGACCCTGCGGGCCGTCGGCGGCCTGTCGACCGCCGAGATCGCCCGGGCCTTCCTCGTGCCCGAGGCGACCATGGCGCAGCGCATCAGCCGGGCGAAGCAACGCATCACGGCGGCCGGGGCCGGCTTCGACCTGCCGCCGGCGGCCGAGTTGGCGCCGCGGCTCGGCGTCGTGCTCCACGTGGTCTACCTGATCTTCAACGAGGGCTACACGGCCACGTCGGGGGCGCAGCTGGTGCGCGCCGGGCTGACGGCCGAGGCCGTCCGGCTGGCCCGGGAGCTCCATCGGCTGGTCCCCGGCGACGGCGAGGTGGCCGGGCTGCTGGGCCTGCTGCTGCTGACCGACGCCCGCCGCCCGGCCCGCACGGCCCCGGACGGGTCGCTGGTGCCGCTGAGCGAGCAGGACCGGTCGCTCTGGGACACCGGGGCCATCGCCGAGGGCGTGGCCCTCGTGACCGACGCCCTGTCGAGCGGCCCGGTCGGCCCCTACCAGCTCCAGGCCGCCATCGCCGCCGTCCACGACGAGGCACCCACCGCCGACGTCACCGACTGGCCGCAGATCCTGGCCCTCTACACGGTCCTGGAACGCGTGGCACCCAACCCGACCGTGACGCTCAACCGGGCGGTGGCGGTCGCCGAGGTCCGGGGACCCGCGGCCGGGTTGGCCCTGCTCGACGCCCTCGCCGCCGACGAGCGCATCGCCGCCTCCCACCACCTCGTGTCGGTGCGGGCCCACCTGCTGGAGATGGCCGGCGACCACGACGCGGCCCGCGCCGGGTACCGGGAGGCGGCCCGACGCACCACCAGCGAGCCCGAGCGGCGCCACCTGCTGACGCGGGCCGCGCGGCTGGGGTGACCGTTGTGGCCGACACCGCATCGGCATGGCCCTGGAGGTGCAGACGCTCATCGACCCCCGCACCGGTCGCATCGTCAACCCCAACCTCGCCGAGTACCACGTACCCGTGCATGCAGACCTTCCGCACATCGACGTCGACTACCTCGACGAGCCGGACCCGACCATGCCCCTGGGGCTGCTCGGCCTCGGCGAGATCGGCATCACCGGCGCCCCCGCGGCCATCGCCAACGGCGTCCGGCAGGCCACCGGCAAACGCATCGTCGACCTGCCGATCACCCTCGACAAAGCTGCTGTAAGGCCAGCTCCCCACCGAACCAAGGAGTTCCGATCGTGCGCGTCGTGGCCATCGAAGAGCACCACGTCATCCCCGGGGTGAGCAATCAGTTCCTGGACCCGGCCCGGATTCCCGAGGCGGTGTGGGCCCGTCTCCACCCCACCGTCGACCAGCGACTGGCCGACATGGACGCCGCCGGCATCGACATGCAGGTGCTGTCGGTCGTGCTCCCGATGCCCGAGATGCTGCCCGCCGACACGGCGGTCCCGCTGGCGGTCAAGGCCAACACCGAACTGCAGGACATGGTCGCCGCACACCCGGACCGGTTCGCCGCGTTCGCTGCGCTCCCGGTCACCGTTCCGGACGCCGCCGCGGCCGAGCTCGAACGGACCGTTCGCGACCTGGGCTTCGTCGGAACGATGATCAGCGGCTCGATCGTCGGCGAGTTCCTCGACAGACCGCACTTCACGCCGATCCTGGAGACGGCGGCCCGACTGGACGCTCCGATCTACCTGCACCCCGCTCCGCCCCCGCCGTCGGTCGCGGCCGTCTACTACAGCGGCTTCGACGACCAGGTGAACCAGTCACTGGCCACCGGCGGCTACGGGTGGCACTACGAGTCGTCGCTGCACGCCCTACGCCTGATCCTCAGCGGAGCGTTCGACCGTCTGCCCGACCTCAAGGTCATCCTCGGGCACCTCGGCGAGGGACTCGCATTCCACCTGCCCCGCATCGACAGCTCCCTCGCCCCGGCGTCCACGGGGCTGGCCAAGCCGATCAGCGCCTATCTCCGCGAGCACTTCTGGTTCACCACCAGCGGCTACTTCTTCGACGACCCGTTCCACCTGGCGCGGGCGGCGTTCGGCGACGAACGGATGATCTTCTCCGTCGACTACCCGTTCGCCGACAACCGACGCGCCCGCGACTGGTTCGACCGGCTCGACCTGGCGCCCGTCGTCCGCGAGGAGATCGCGCACGGCACCGTCGACGCACTGCTGCACCTGATCGCCGACGACGCTCGCTCCGGGCACGGAGCAGTCGTTCCCCAGTGACCGCACCGCCGTCACGCGGAGTGCTCGACGTCGTGACCCGCGAAGGCCCGCATGCGGCCTGCGGCTGACGCGCCCCGGGGCCGGACGAGGTGGAGCGCGAGCGCAGTCGTCGCCTTGAGGCCCGCCGCGGCGAGGAGGACACCGTGCAGGCCTGTCGTCGAGACGAGGGACCCGATCGCCGCAGGGGTGAGGGTGGCGCTCACCGACCCGGCGAACAGGGTGGCGGTGAAGGCCGCGGCCGATACGTCGGGCGCCAGCGTGGCGGTCCAGATGGGCAGAGCGGCGGACCCGACGGTGTTCGCGGAGCCGAACACCACGGTGGACACGAGCACGAGAGACAACGAGCTCGGCCGAGACCGAGCAGCGCGAGGGCGACACCGAGCAGGAGCAGCGCCGCGACCGCCACGGTCCTTCCTCCCGCACGGTCGGCGAGGGCGCCGGCGGCGAGTCCGGTGGAGCCCGCCGCGCCGACCAGGACGAAGATCGTCGGGGACCGGCCGCGGCGCCCAGGCCCCCACGTTCGGCGGCGTCGGTGGCGTAGGTGAGGTAAGCGGTCGCGCCGACGAACAGCACGACGGCGAACCCGATCGGCTGTGCGAGGCCGGCGCCGTGCAGCATTTCTCGAGATTCGCGGACAAGCCGGTCAGGCGCCGGTGACCGCGGCACACCCAAGCAGTTCACCGCCGTCGCCGCCGAGGCGGCCAGCGCGATGCCGGCCCAGAGCCATCGCCAGGACTCGACGACGAGGGCGAGGGCGCCGCCGGCGACGAGACCGGCGGCCGCCCCGCTCGCGATGCCGGCCAACAGTCGAGGCCGCTGCTGCGGGTCCTCGACGGCGGCCACGATCGGCGAGTAGGAGGCCCAGACCCAGCCGGCTGCGCTCCCGGCGATGAGCGCCCCGAGCGCAAGCACGCCGGGTGCGGGCGCCACCGCGACGAGAGCACAGCCCACGGCCGCGCTGACGCCGCCGATCGTGGTCGGGGCCCGCGGGCCCTTCCACCTCGCCAACGACGGGGCGATGAGCAGCGAGAGCAGGAAGCCGCCGAACGTGCCGCTGCCGATCAGCCCGAGGACGAGCTCAGGCACGTCGAGTGCCGCGCGGATCGCGGGCAGCGTCAGTCCGTAGGCGTAGCGTCCCATCCCGAACGCCACCCCCATGACCGCACCACCGGCGATGCCGACCCGCCATCCGGCGGTCATGGCAGGCTGCTCCCGAGCGGCTGGGCCAGCGCCGTCAGCTCGGCGCGCACCGTGGCGGCCGTGGCCTCGGCGTCGCCGTCCGAACCCACGGGGACACTCGAGTCGTCCTTGGTGGCGCTCACCGCTCCGTCACCTTCGACGTCCACGGTCACCATCGTGGTGTGCGTCGCGGGGTCCTCCACGATCGCCGGGGTGGGCATCGCTCACACCAACCGCGTGGTCGCCGCGGCGGGTCGGTTGCGGCGCGACAGCAGGACGACCGCGACGAGGCCTGGCAGACAGGGCAGGAGCCCGAGCACCCCGAGCCACGCCGGCAGGACCGGCCGGCCGTACTCGGCGACGGTGAGCTCGACGACGGCGAGCGCGGCGCCCAGGACCAGGAACGCGGTGGCCATGACCGGGGCACCCCGTCGCCCCCGGCGGACGGCCTGGATGGTCGCCACCCAGCAGAGCATCCCGAACAGCCCGACGCCCACCAGGAAGGTGGTGATCGCCGAGGCCGCGGGTGCGGGGACCCCGGTGCCGGCGTAGACGGCCTGCAGGTGCGCCGCGAGGTCGCCGGCGGGTGACGGTCGCGTGGTGAACACGGCTCACTCCTTCGAGGGGTTCGGCCGCGTCGCGCCGGCGCCGCGGCCGCGAGCTGGGCGAGACCGCGCCGTGCGGTGATCGGGTCGCTCAGATCGGCTACGGGGAACAGCGGGACCGAAGCCTCGAGCTCCACCGCCACGTGCCACGTCGTCGTGCTGGTCATGTCCTCACTCCTCGTCCGGGAACGATGTTGTGGTTGCGCGCGAACCGGTTACCGGGGTCGTAGGCGTGCTTGACCGCCGACAGCCGGGCGTACGTCCGGGGTGGGTAGGCCGCGGCCAGGTCGTCGGTCGTCGCCGAACCCTGGAAGTTGACGTAGGTGCCGACGCCGCGGGCGGCGACCGCGCTCCACGGGACGAGGGCCCGCTCGATGTCGGTCTCGGTGGTGGCGCCCGGGAGCATCAGCAGCCCGACCACCATCGCTTCGGCCTCACGGTGCGCGAAGGCCGTCGCCTCGGAGGGCACTCGGCCGAACGCACCGCCCAGACTCCGGACCGCAAGGGCCGTCGGGACCCGGCCGGCGTGGCATCGGGCGACGGCCGCGGTGACGGCGTCGTCCAGGCTCCGCACCAGGGCGTTGCGGACGACCAGCCGGACCCCGGCCGGGGGCGCCGCATCCTCCAGGATCGCGGCGTAGCGGCACGGGGAGATCGTCGTCCCGGTCGCCGTGCCGATCCCGAGCAGCGGCTCGATGGCGGCGTCGACGTCGGACCCCGTCGTGCCGCGGTCCCCTGCATGGCAGAGCAGCGCCGCCGCGGTGGGTGGCGTGCCAGGGGATCGGGGCAGCAGCGCCAGGGTGCTGGACAGCTCGTCCGGCGCGGACCGCATCACGTCCCGCCACCGGCTGAGCAGGCCGACCGGATCGTCGAGCTGGTAGGTCACCGCCCCGAACCGCACGGTGCCGGCCGGTTGCGCGAGGAAGTCGAAGTCCACGACGACGCCGAAATTGCCGCCGCCGCCACGCAACGCCCAGAACAGGTCGGGATGCTCGTTCCCGGACGCCGTCAGCAGCCGGCCGTCGGCGGTCACCACCCGCGCTCCGACGAGGTTGTCGATCGCCAGGCCGTCCCGTCGGACCATCCAGCCGACACCGCCGCCGAGGGTCAGCCCTCCGACGCCCACGCCGGCGGTGTCGCCGGCGCTGATGCCCCAGCCGAGCGGATCGAGCGCCGCCGCCACCCGACCCCACGTCGCGCCGCTACCCACGCGGACGAGCCGGCGGGCGGGATCGATGACCTCCACGCCGTCGAGCAGCGCCAGATCGATCATCATCTCGCGGGGGTCGACGCCGCGGTCGATCGGGCTGTGCCCGCCCGATCGCACCGACACCTGCAGGTCCTCGCGTGCGGCACGGAACAGCGCCGCCGCCACGTCGTCGGGGCCGCGCGGCCGGACCACCAGCCCCGGACGGGCGGTGCTGTAGAAGCCGTGCGTCGCCCCGTCGTACCCGTCGTGCCCCGGCTCCAGGACCTCGACAGCCGGGCTCGTCATCGTCGTCGCTCTCACTGTCGTCCTCCGTCGTCGTGATCTGGGGTGCCGATGCAGCCTGACGCCGTGCCGGACCGTGTCGTTATGCAGAAGCCGCAGAGTTGACGTGCCGCGTTGCGGTCTTCCGAAGGCGCCGCGGCCCTTAGCCTTGGTCCGCCGGCGTCTCTGGAAGGGAGATGGGGTGCACACGAGGACCGCGACCGGAGTCGACGGGACGCTTCGTGTCATCGCCGATCGGCTGCGCGACGAGATCGACGAGCTGGTCACCACGATGCTCGTCCGGATGCGCGACGAGGCACCGGATTTCGACACGGCATCCCGGCCCGAGCTCGCAGGCGGGCTGCGCGGATCGTGCTACGGCAACATCCGGACCGCGCTGGACTCGCTCGGCGACGATCGACAGCCCCCGCGCCACTGCCCCACCGAAGCCATGGACGTGGCGCGGGCGACCGCGCGGGCCGGCATAGCCCTCGAACCGCTACTGCACACCTACCGGATCGGGCACGCGGTCGTCCTCGAACGGTTCTTCGACCTCATCGAGGAGCTGGACCTGTCCTCGGCGCAGCGACACAGCGCCACGCTGATCGGGTCGAAGTACCTGTTCGCGTACGTGGACCGCGTCGTCGGCGAGGTCTCCGCGGAGTACACGGCCGAGCGCCACCGAGCGAGCCGGAGCAGCATCCAACGGCGGGTCCAGCTCGTGCGCGACGTGCTCGGCGGAGCGGACATCGACGGCTCTGAGCTGGGCTACCGCCTCGAACAGGAACACGTCGCGGTCGTCGCCACCGGGCCGGCGGCCGATGCCTCCCTCCGCGACCTGGCGCGCCGGCTGGAACAGCACCTGCTCACGGTCGCGATGACCGACGACACGGTGTGGGCCTGGGTCGGCTCGCCGCGCCGTCGCGAACCACGCGTGGAGAGCGACGTCGCGTGGATCGGCGCCGGTGACCGCACCCGGTACGCCGTCGGCGAGCCGGCCTGGGGGATCTCAGGGTTTCGCGACAGCCACGAGCAGGCGCTCGCCGCGCACCGGGTCGCCACGCACCTCCCCCAGCTCGTGACCCGCTACGACGACGTCGCGCTCGAGGCGGCACTGCTGCACGACGTCCACGCGGCGCGCCAGTTCGTCGACCGGGAGCTGGGCCCCTTGACGGCCGAGGACACACGGAGTCGTCTTCTGCGCGAGACCCTGGGCAGCTACCTCAGGTCCGGCCTCAACGCCGCGGCGACCGCCTCCCTGCTCCATGTCAGCGACCGCACGATCGCGTATCGGATCCACGGCATCGAAGAAGCGCTCGGCCGCAGTGTCCTGTCCCGCAGCAGTGAGCTCGCCGCGGCCGTCCGACTGCACCGCGTCCTCACCACCGGCTGACGAGGGCGCTTGATCTCGGGGTTGCGTCTGGGCACGGAAGATCGCGTGCACGCAGGTCAGAGTGGGTGGAGACGAAGGGAATCGAACCCTCAACCCCCGCCTTGCAAAGGCGGTGCTCTGCCAATTGAGCTACGTCCCCGGGTACCGGGGTCTACGCGCTGCGGGTCGCCTCGCGCCAGACCTCCGCGGCCGGCCGTTCCTGTCGCCGCCGCACGAGGTGGGCCACCCCGAACGCCGCCAGCACCAGCACGACCAGCTTCACGACGTCCACGCTAGCAGCCCGATCGCCCCCTCGACCGCGGCCGCGAACCCGGCGGGGTCCTCGACGTAGCCGAGGTGGCCACCCGGCACCTCGAGCGGGGTGAGGTCGAGCCCGCGGGCGAGGACGAGGTTCGGCCGGCTCGCGAGCTGCCCCTCCACCCGGGACACGGCGCCGACCGCGAGGACGAGCCGATCGGCGTGCTCGCGCAGCGCGGCCACGTCGAGCGGGTGCACCGGGTAAAAGTAGAAAGGGCAGCGGGTCACCGTTGCCGCCCACGACGCACACCAGGAGCGGGCCCGACCCCCGGAGCTCGGTGTGCAGCCGTGCCCCGGGCACCGCGACGTCCTCGATGCTCGTCACCGGTCCACGGTAGGGCCGCGCGACCTCGACGACGGGGCTTTCCTGCCACTGGCTGCAAGCGTCGCCGCTTCGCTTGCACGCCGAAGGTGCGATAGGACTCGGAGCCGACGACGACGTCCCGTTGCGGGAGGATCCGATGGCGCACGCCTACGTGGTGGGCACGTTCGACACGAAGGGCGACGAGCTGCGCTACGTCGCCGACCTGATCCGCGACGCGGGCCACGAGGTGACCACCGTCGACGTCGGGACCTCCGACGCCGCCGCGCGCCGGGCCGACGTCACGGCCGCCGACGTGGCGGGCCCGGACGCGTTCACCGGGGACCGCGGCACGTCGGTCGCGGCGATGGCGCAGGCACTCGAACGCTGGCTCCCCGGGCGCACCGACCTGGACGGCGTCATCGGGCTCGGCGGCTCCGGCGGCACCGCGCTGATCACGCCCGCCCTGCAGCGCCTCCCGGTCGGCGTCCCCAAGATCGTCGTCTCCACCGTCGCGTCCGGGGACGTCGCGCCGTACGTCGGCGAGAGCGACATCGCGCTGATGTACTCGGTCACCGACGTCGCCGGGCTCAACCGCATCAGCCGGGTCGTGCTCGCCAACGCCGCCGGCGCGCTCGCGGGCGCCCTGTCCCGGCCACCGGTCGAGACGGGCGACAAGCCGGCCCTCGGCCTGACGATGTTCGGCGTGACGACCCCGTGCGTCACCGCGGTGACCGAGGCGCTGCACGACGAGTACGACTGCCTGGTCTTCCACGCCACCGGCACCGGCGGGCGCGCGATGGAGAAGCTCGTCGACGACGGCCTCGTCGCGGCGGTCTGCGACGTGTCCACCACCGAGATCGCCGATCTCGTCGCCGGCGGCGTCATGGCCGCCACCGAGGACCGGCTCGGCGCGGTCGCCCGACGGCGGGTGCCGTGGGTCGGGAGCGTCGGCGCCCTCGACATGGTCAACTTCGGGGCGCCGGACACCGTGCCGGAGCGCTACCGCGACCGGCTGTTCTACGAGCACAACGCCGCAGGTGACCCTGATGCGCACCACCCCCGACGAGTGCCGGGCCGCCGCGGAGTTCCTCGCGCGCAAGCTCAACGCGTGCGACGGCCCGGTGCGGCTGCTCGTGCCGCTGCGCGGGGTGTCGGCGCTCGACGTCGAGGGCGGGCCGTTCGCGGACCCCGCCGCGACCGAGGCGCTCGTCGAGACCCTGCGCGCGGAGCTCGACCAGACCGATCGGCGCCGACTGGTCGAGACCGATCTGCACGTCAACGACCCGCAGTTCGCGACGCGCCTCGTCGCGGAACTGCGGGCCGTCGTCGAGTGAGAACCCACACCGGCTGAGAGGAGCTCCATGGGCACGGACGAACGGGTCCCCGATCGGGCCGAGATCGTGGGCCGCCTGCGCGAGAAGGTCGCGCGGGGCGAGCCGATCGTCGGCGGCGGCGCGGGCACCGGATTGTCGGCGCGCTGTGAAGAGGCGGGTGGGATCGACCTCATCGTCATCTACAACTCGGGGCGATATCGCATGGCGGGCCGCGGGTCGCTCGCCGGCCTGCTCGCGTACGGCAACGCCAACGAGATCGTGGTCGAGATGGCCCGCGAGGTCCTGCCGGTGGTCTCGCACACGCCGGTGCTCGCCGGGGTGAACGGCACCGACCCGTTCCTGTTGCGCGACCGATTCCTGCGCGAGCTGCGCGACCTCGGATTCGCCGGCATCCAGAACTTCCCCACGGTCGGGCTGATCGACGGCGTCTTCCGCGCCAATCTCGAGGAGACCGGCATGGGCTTCGCCCACGAGGTCGACCTCGTCGCCGCGGCCCACGAGGCCGACCTGCTCACCACGCCCTACGTGTTCTCCGCCGACGACGCCCGCGCGATGACCGCGGCGGGGGCGGACGTCGTCGTCTGCCACATGGGCCTGACGACCGGCGGGTCGATCGGGGCCGGGACCGCGAAGTCGCTGGACGACTGCGTGGCCCTGGTCGACGAGTGGTCCGCCGCGGCCCGCGAGGTGCGCGACGACGTCCTCGTGCTCGTCCACGGCGGCCCGGTGTCGGCCCCGGACGACGCCGCGTACGTCCTCGAGCGCGCCCGGACCTGCCACGGGTTCTACGGCGCCAGCAGCATGGAGCGCCTGCCCACCGAGGAGGCGCTCACGGCCCGCACGCGCGAGTTCACGCAGATCCGTCTCCCGGCCACGCGCCCCGACCAGAAGGAGTCCTGACATGCCCGAGGCCCTCGCCTCCGCGATCATCCCCGCCGACGCCGCCGCCGTGTGGGCGGTGGTGCGCGACTTCGACGGCCTCCCGCGCTGGCACCCGGCGATCGAGTCGAGCGAGCTCGAGACGCCGGGCGATTCCGTGGGCGCCGTCCGCCGACTCACCCTCGGCGACGGCGGCGAGGTGCGTGAGGTCCTCGCCGCCCTGTCCGACACCACACGGACGCTGACCTACGAAATCCTCACCTCCCCGTTCCCGGTGCGTCTCTACCGCTCGACCATGCGGGTGGTCCCGGTGACGACGACGGGCGAATCGTTCGTCGAGTGGACGGTCGTCTTCGACTGTGACTCGGACGACGCCGATCGCCTCGTCGAGTTCTTCGGCGAGGGCGTCTTCGGCGCCGGTCTCGCCGGTCTCGGCGCGCATTTCTCCTCCACTGTCGAGTGATGTACGGCCCCGTGCTCGCGTTCCGCCGATTCGCTGCTAATGTGAATGGCGTCCGGAAGTGATTCCGGGCGGAATTCCCCCGCGAACCGAGGAGTACGCCGGATGGCCCAGAAGACCGTCGTCACGTTGGTGGACGACCTGACCGGCGAGGAGTCCGAGGACATCACCAGCGTCGAGTTCGCGCTCGACGGTGTGACCTACGAGATCGACCTCGACGAGAAGAACAGTGCAGAACTGCGCGACTCCCTCGCGCAGTACGTCGCCGCGGCACGGCGCACGGGGGGACGTCGCGCCTCGTCGTCGTCGTCCTCCGCCGGCCGCCGTCGTTCCGGCGGCGCCGGGACGGGGACGCCCCGGGCCACCTCGCCCGGCGGCTACGACCGCGAGACCTCGAAGCAGATCCGGGATTGGGCCCGCGCCGAGGGCTTCGAGGTCTCCGACCGGGGCCGCGTGCCCAACAACGTCGTGGAGGCCTGGGAGGCCCGCGGCAAGAACGGGTCCTCGGCGGCCGCGTTCTCGGGCTGACCGACCCACGACACGACGACGGCCCCGGAGCGCGATGCTCCGGGGCCGTTCGGCGTCGAGGGGGAACGTGGCTGGTGGGCCCAGCTGGATTTGAACCAGCGACCTCGTCGTTATCAGCGACGCGCTCTAACCAACTGAGCTATGGGCCCCCGCGCTGCAGCGGGTCCAGATTACCGGAGGGTGTCGCGCCGGGCCGCCACCGGGGTGGCGGCCCGGCCGGCGCCTAGTCCCGCTCCGAGAGCGTCACCTCGATGCCGCCGGCCACGTCCGCGGAGATGTTGTAGATGAACGCCGAGACGCTGGCGAGCGCGGTGAACAGGATCGTGTTGACCACCCCGACGATCGCGGCGATCCCGAACACCCCGCCGGCCGTGATCAGCTGACCGCCGGTACCGCCGGTGTCGGACGTGAGGTCCTGGTAGGTCCCGTTGAGCTGGGCCCAGACGCCCATGCCGTCGAGCACGGCGTAGAGCACCCCGACCGCGAACATCCACACGAAGAACAGCGCCACGCCGAGCACCAGCGCCAGCTTCAGCACCGACCACGGGTCGAAGCGCTTGACCTGCAGGCTCGCGCGCCGCGGCACCTTGCCCCGCGGGGACGGGCGCGCCGTGGGCACGTCGTCGTCGAGGTCGTCCAGGTCGGGCTCGGGCTCCGACCGCTCCCGGTTGCGCATCCCGAGCTGCTCGGGCGAGAGCTGGTTGGTCGGGGCGTCGATGAGGGCCGTGTTCGAGCGGCGCTGCCCCTGTCCCGGTCGCCTGACCGCGGCCCTGCCCTGGCCCTGGGTGGGCAGCGGGCCGCTGGGCGGCGAGGTGGGTCGCTGGCCGCCCGCCGGGGCCGACCCGCCCGGCGCCGGCTGGGGCGACGGGCGGGGCGTCCCGCCGGGCGGGGTCGCCGGGCCGGTCCCCGCCCGGGCCGGGGCTCGGGCGGCCCGGCGCGCGCTGGTCGCCCTCGGCCGGCCGGGCCCCGGACTCGCCGCGGGCCTCGCCCCGCGGCGCGGCCTCGCTGCGCGGGCCGGACTCGCTGCGCGACCCGGCCCGCTGCCACGGCGGGGGCGGGCCGCCCGCGGCGGCCTGGTCGGACCCGCGGGCGCCCTTCTCGGCGGCGCGCCCGGACCCGTCGTCGGACGTCGCGGGCTTCGTCACCACCGTGTCCGCGGCGATGTCACCCTTCGCGCCCTTGACGGTGTCCGCGCTGGTCGCGCTGTCGCGGGCGTCGCCCTCGTCCGGTGTCGCAGTGCTCACGGTGCTCGTCTCGTCGTCGTCGGGGCATGAGCCGGGGGGCTGCCCGGGGTCACAGGAGCGTGTCGGGCGCCTGGTCCGGGCCGCCGACGTCCGGGTCGACCGAGCTCTCGGCGTTGCGGGCCACCGCGAGCAGCGTGCCGTCGTCGCCGAGGTTCATCAGTCGCACGCCCTTGGTCTGGCGGCCGGCCTTGCGGACCGACCTGGCCGTGGTGCGGATGACCCCGCCGGTGGCGGTGATCGCGTACAGCTCGTCCTCCAGCTCGACGATCAGGGCGCCGACGAGGGTCCCGCGCCGGCGGTCGTACTGCAGGGTCAGCACGCCCTTCCCGCCGCGGCCCTGCACCGGGTAGTCCTCGATCGGTGTGCGCTTGGCGTACCCGCCGCTGGTCGCCACCAACAGGAACGTGCCGTCCCGGACCACGCCGAGCGAGAGCAGCTGGTCCCCGGAGTTGAACCGCATGCCCGTGACGCCGGAGGTCGCCCGGCCCATCGGGCGGAGCGCCTCGTCCGTGGCGGAGAAGCGGATCGACTGGCCCTCCGCCGAGACCAGCAGCAGGTCGTCGTCGGAGGAGCAGAGCACCGCGCCGACCAGCTCGTCCTCGCCGCGCAGGTTGATGCCGATGAGGCCGCCGGACCGGTTGGAGTCGAAGTCGGTGAGGCGCGACTTCTTGACCAGCCCGCTCTTGGTGGCGAGCACCAGGTAGGGGGCGGCCTCGTAGTTCGTGATCTGCATGACCTGCGCGATGTCCTCGTCCGGCTGGAAGGCGAGGAGGTTCGCGACGTGCTGGCCGCGGGCGTTGCGCGACGCCTCGGGCAGCTCGTAGGCCTTGGCGCGGTAGACCCGCCCCTTGTTGGTGAAGAACAGCAGCCAGTCGTGCGTGGAGCAGACGAAGAAGTGGGCGACGATGTCGTCCTGCTTGAGCGTCGCACCCTGCACGCCGCGCCCGCCGCGCTTCTGGGCGCGGTAGAGGTCGGTCTTGGTGCGCTTCGCGTAGCCGGTGCGCGTGATGGTGATGACGACGTCCTCGACCGCGATGAGGTCCGCGTCGGCGACCTCGCCGTCGTAGCCGACCAGGCGCGTCAGGCGCTCGTCGCCGTACTTCTCGACGATCTCGCCGAGCTCGTCGCGGACGATCTGCCGCTGGCGCTCGGGCCGGTCGAGGATGTCCTGCAGGTCGCGGATCGTCGCCTCGATCTCGGCCAGCTCGTCGATGATCTTCTGGCGCTCGAGGGCGGCCAGGCGACGCAGCTGCATGTCCAGGATGGCCTGCGCCTGGATCTCGTCGATCTCGAGCAGCTCGATCAGGCCGGTGCGCGCGACGTCCACCGTCTGCGACGCGCGGATCAGCGCGATGACCTCGTCCAGCGCGTCGAGGGCCTTCGCGAGCCCGCGCAGGATGTGGGCCCGCTCCTCGGCCTTGCGCAGGCGGTAGCGCGTGCGCCGGACGATGACCTCGATCTGGTGGCGGACCCAGTGCCGGATGAGCTGGTCGAGCCGCAGCGTGCGCGGGACGCCGTCGACGATCGTCAGCATGTTGACGCCGAAGCTGTACTGCAGCTGCGTGTGCTTGTAGAGGTTGTTCAGCACCACCTTCGCCACCGCGTCGCGGCGCAGGGTGATGACGATGCGGCGCCCGACGCGGTCGCTCGACTCGTCGTTGATCTCCGCGATGCCGTGCAGCCGGCCCTCGCGGACCATCGTCGCGATCGACTCGATGAGGTGGTCCGGGTTGACCTGGTACGGCAGCTCGGTGACGACGAGGGTGGTGCGGCCCTTCGTGTCCTCCTCGACCTCGACGACCGCGCGCATGCGGATCGAGCCGCGGCCGGTGCGGTAGGCGGACTCGATGCCGTCGTGGCCGACGACCAGACCGGCCGTCGGGAAGTCCGGGCCCTTGATGCGCGCCATGAGCGCCTCGAGGGTCTCCTCCTCCGAGGCCTCCGGGTGGTCCAGGGCCCAGGTGGCGCCCTCGGCGACCTCGCGCAGGTTGTGCGGCGGGACGTTGGTCGCCATGCCGACGGCGATGCCGGCGCTGCCGTTGATCAGCAGGTTCGGGACGCGTCCGGGGAGGACGGCCGGCTCCTGGGTGCGGCCGTCGTAGTTGTCGACGAAGTCGACGGTCTCCTCGTCGATGTCGGCGAGCATCGACATCGCCAGGGGCGTCAGCCGGCACTCCGTGTACCGCATCGCGGCAGCTGGGTCATTACCCGGCGAGCCGAAGTTGCCCTGCCCGTCGATCAGCGGGTAGCGCATCGCCCAGGGCTGCGCGAGCCGCACGAGGGCGTCGTAGATCGCCGAGTCGCCGTGCGGGTGGTAGTTGCCCATCACGTCGCCGACGACGCGGGCGCACTTGACGAAGCTGCGGTCCGGGCGGAACCCGGAGTCGTACATCGAGTAGAGGACCCGGCGGTGGACCGGCTTGAGCCCGTCCTCGACCAGCGGCAGGGCGCGCCCCACGATCACGCTCATCGCGTAGTCGATGTAGGAGCGCTGCATCTCCTGCTGGATGTCGACCAGCTCGATCCGGTCGCCCGAACCCGGAGGCAGCGTCGTCTCGGTCACGCTCGGATCAACTCCACTCTGGGTCCACCCCGGTCCCGGGCGCGCACCCGGTCACCGCGTCGACCGCATCGACAGACGTGCCCGTCCCGGCTGGCGCGACACGCGCGGCAGACGTCGGACACCGACCCCCCGATTCTACCGGCGACCCCGACGATCACGGTGCCTCCCCCGCGTGTTCGGGCCGGTCAGGTACCCTGCGGACCGCTTCTCCCGTGCACCGCACGGCCCGCCCGACGGCGTGGCGGGTCAGCGGGGCACGAAGAGCACGTTGCGACGCCCGTCCCCGGTCCGCCGGAGGACCCAGCCCCGGGCCGGGTCCCAGGTCCGCGCGACGTGGCCGGCCGCCTCGAGCCGGGCCACCACGCGCTCCACGGTGGTGTCGAACCGGGCGAGGTGACGGTCCTCGAGCTCGAGCATGAGCACCGGACGGAAGGCGGCCAGCGTCCCGCGCGCCCCCGCCAGCAGGCGGGCCTCCGCCCCCTCGATGTCCACCTTGACGAAGTCGAGTCGGTCGGGCCCGAGAGCGCGGACGAGGTCGTCGACCGTCGTCACCGCGACCGGCACGTCGTCGTGGTGGGAGAACTCGGCGTTGGACCCCAGCCCGCTCGCGCCCGTCGTCAGGAACGCCCGCCCGTGCACCGGCAGCAGCCGCCGGCGGGGCCGGGCGAGGACGCCGTCCCCCGCGGTGGCGCCGAGGGCGGTGCGGTGCACGGTCACGTTCCCGGCCCGCAGCAGCCGGCGGGAGATGTCCACGAACGTCGCGGGGCCGGCCTGGGGCTCGACGGCGTGGACGTGGCCCGCGGGTCCGACGAGACCCGCCAGCGCCCACGTGTAGAGCCCGTACTCGGCGCCGACGTCGAGGCACACCGCGCCGGGGCGGACGAGCTCGGCCAGGCCGGCGACCTCGTCCTCGAGGAACCAGGTGCGCGGCGCGGCGGCGCGCAGCACCCGGCTCAGCGACCCGGCCGGACCGGTCCCGGCCCGCATGTCCACCGCCTGATCCACCGGCCGCCCCTCGCCGCCGCCCGGAGGTGCACCGAACGCGCGCGGGGAGAGTAGTGGGCTGGCCCGCAGGCCCGAACGACCGGCCGGGCCGGGGCGTCGGGTGGTTTCCCGTGGAACGACGCCCGGCCCGCCGGGAACGGGTCAGATGTCGAGGAAGCGGACGTCCTTGGCGTTGCGGGTGATGAACGAGCGCCGCGACTCGACGTCCTCGCCCATGAGCACGCTGAACAGCTCGTCGGCCGTGGCCGCGTCGTCCAGGGTCACCTGCATCATCTGGCGGGTCTCGGGATCCATCGTGGTCTCCCAGAGCTCCGTGGCGTTCATCTCGCCGAGGCCCTTGTAGCGCTGGATGCCCTCGTCCTTGTTGATCTTCTTGCCCGCGGCGCGCCCGACCTCGAGCAGTCCGTCGCGCTCGCGGTCGGAGTACGCGAACTCCGGCTCCGCGCCCCGGCCGCTCCACTTGATCTTGTAGAGCGGCGGCATGGCCAGGAAGACGTGGCCGTTCTCCACGAGCGGGCGCATGAAGCGGAACAGCAGCGTCAGCAGCAGCGTCCGGATGTGCTGGCCGTCGACGTCGGCGTCGGCCATCAGCACGATCTTGTTGTACCGGAGCTTCGCGAGGTCGAACTCGTCGTGGATCCCGGTGCCGAGCGCCGTGATGATCGACTGGACCTCGTTGTTCTTGAGGACGCGGTCGATGCGCGCCTTCTCGACGTTGATGATCTTGCCGCGGATCGGCAGGATCGCCTGGAACATCGAGTCGCGGCCCGACTTCGCGGACCCGCCCGCCGAGTCGCCCTCGACGATGTAGACCTCGGTGCGCGAGGGGTCGTTCGACCGGCAGTCGGCGAGCTTGCCCGGCAGGCCGCCGAGGTCGCCCGCGGTCTTGCGGCGCACGAGCTCGCGGGCCTTGCGTGCGGCCATCCGCGCCTGGGCCGAGCCGACCGCCTTGTTGATGATCGTCTTGGCCTCGTTCGGGTTCCGCTCGAACCAGTCGGAGAGCCACTCGTTGCAGACGCGCTGGACGAACGACTTCACCTCGGTGTTGCCGAGCTTGGTCTTCGTCTGGCCCTCGAACTGCGGCTCGGCGACCTTCACCGACACGATCGCGGCGAGCCCCTCGCGGATGTCGTCGCCGGTGAGCGCCGGGTCCTTCTCCTTGATGAGCTTCTTGTCGCGCGCGTAGCGGTTGACCGTGGTGGTCAGCGCGGAGCGGAAGCCCTCCTCGTGGGTGCCGCCCTCGGTCGTGTTGATCGTGTTGCAGAAGGTGTAGACCGACTCGGAGTAGCCGGCGTTCCACTGCATCGCGACCTCGAGCTGGTGGCCGGTGCCGTCCGCCTGGAAGGACACCGGCTTCTTGTGGATCGGGTCCTTCGCGTGGTTGATGTGCGCGACGAAGTCCTCGAGCCCGCCCGGGTAGTGGAAGGTCCGCTCCTTGACCTTCGCGACGTAGCCCTCGGCGTCCGGTGCGTCGTCGAGGTCCGCGGACTCCTCGGTCGCGCCCTCGGGCTTGCGCTCGTCGCGCAGGTGGATGGTCAGGCCCTTGTTGAGGAAGGCCATCTCCTGCAGGCGGCGCGAGATCGTCTCGAGGTTGTAGGTCGTGGTCTCGAAGATGTTCGGGTCGGCCCAGAACGTGATCGTCGTGCCGGTCTTGCGCGTCTTCCCGGCCTGGTTGAGCGGGCCGGGGACCGAGTGGTCGTAGTGCTGCGTCCAGATCTGGCCGTCGCGGTGGATCTCGACGTCGAGCGCCGTGGAGAGGGCGTTGACGACGCTGATGCCGACGCCGTGCAGACCGCCCGAGACCGCGTAGGACTTGTCGTCGAACTTGCCGCCGGCGTGCAGCATGGTCATGACCATCTCGACGGCCGGCTTCTTCTCGACCGGGTGCTCGTCGACCGGGATGCCGCGGCCGTCGTCGGTGACCGTGATGCCGCCGTCGGCCGTCACCGTCACGCTGACCGACGTGGCGTAGCCCGCCATCGCCTCGTCGACGGAGTTGTCGACGGCCTCCCAGATGAGGTGGTGCAGGCCGCGCTCGCCGGTGGAGCCGATGTACATGCCGGGCCGCTTGCGCACCGCCTCGAGGCCCTCGAGGACGGTGATGGACGACGCGCTGTACTCGTTGTTCTTCTTCGCGGCAGCCACGGGCGTCTCTGTCTCCCTACCTGAGCGGTCGGTGCGCCCGGCCCCGGCACCACGGGCGCCGAGCCGTCTCGCACTACGCCTCCCAGTCTACTGGTCCGCCTCCGCGGGAAGGGGCCGGTCCGCCTGTTGAGCGCGTCGCACACGGCCTCGCGCGACCGCGGGAGGGTCCGACCGCCCGACGGGGGCGCCATCGGCCTCCTGGACGCGGACAGCGGGCGCTCAGCCGTACGTGTCGCGCGGACCCCGGCCGCGGACGTGCCGCGGGCCCCGCCGCCAGCTCGGCGCCGACGGCCCGTGGATGCGCATCTTCGTGACGACGCCGTGGCCGAGCCCGGACGCGATCTTGGCGAGCAGCTGGCCCTGGAGCAGGCGCAGCTGCGTGGCCCAGGCCGTCGACTCCGCCTGCACCGTGAGCTCGCCGTCGCGCAGTGCCGTCGGGGTGGCGTGCTCGGCGACCTCGGGGCCCACCAGCTCGGCCCACCGGCCGAACACGGAGCCGTGCGCCAGGTTCGGCGCCCAGCCCCGCTGGGCGGACAGCCGCGACGCGACCCGGCCCAGCATCTGGGGGTCGCGGTCGTCGGCGCCCGCGCCCGACCACCCCCGGCGGCGACGGCGGGCGCCGTCGCCCGGGACGCCGCGGCGGACCGCGCGCCGCGGCGTGGTGCCGCCCCGCTCGGCGTGCCGGGCACGCGCCGCCTCGAGGGCCGCGCGGGCGATGTCCGAGCCGCGGGGGGCCCCGGGGTCGCGCGGGCCGCCGTCGGGGCCCGCGGCGCCCTCGTCCGGGCCGCCGTCGGACCCCGTCGACCCGGTCGAGGTGGGCTCCACCGGGTCGCGCCCGGCACCCTCGGTGTCCGCCCGACGCCCGAACGTGTCGCGCTGCGGACCGAGGCGCGCGGGCGGGAGGGTGACCGCGTCGCGGTCCGTACCCGGGGTGTGGACGGGCGCCGCGGAGGCACCGTGCAGGTCAGCCCCCGGATCCGGGCGACGGGCACGGCCGCGGGCGGCCCCGGAACCGGAGTTGTCCACAGCATCCACAGGTCTGTCCCCAGATCTCGGGCATTCTTCACCGTTTCGGCTCACCAGCGGACACCCCGATCGTCCGTCACGAGGCCACCTGGTCACGCACCGTGCCGTTCTCGACCACGAAGCGTGCCCCCTCGAGCAGCGCGGGCACGTCGTCGTCCACCGCGGCCGTGACGAGGACCTGCTCGGCCCGTGCGGCCGTCCGGGCGAGCGCCTCCCGACGGCGGGCGTCGAGCTCGGCGAAGACGTCGTCGAGGATCAGGACGGGCTCGCTGCCCTCGCTGCGCAGCAGCTCGAACCCGCCGAGGCGCAGCGACAGGGCCAGCGCCCAGGACTCGCCGTGGCTCGCGTAGCCCTTGGCCGGCCCGTCGCCGAGGGTGAGCTCGAGGTCGTCGCGGTGCGGGCCCACGAGGCAGACGCCGCGCTCGATCTCCTGGTCCCGACGCCGCCCGATCTCCTCGAGCAGTGCGGCCTCGACCGCCGCCGCGAGGGCGGCGTGCTCGGCCCCGCCGGTCACGTCGTCGGCCCCGTGCGCCCCGTCCCCGGCGCCGCCGGCCGGACCGGCCATCGCGTCGACCGCCTCGACCTTCGACCGGTAGCGCGCGCCCACGGGCACCGACTCCGGGGCGACGTCCGCGTAGGCGGCGGTCACGTGCGGGGCGAGGGCCCGGGCGAGCAGGATGCGCCCGGCGACGAGGGCGGCCCCGGTCCGGGCGAGGTGGGCGTCCCACACCTCGAGCGTGCCGGCCTCCCGGGCGGCCCGCGCCGAGCGGGCCGACTTCAGCAGGGCGGAGCGCTGCCGCAGCACCTTGTCGTACTCGCTGCGCACCCCCGCCCAGCGCGGGGCGCGGGCGACGAGGAGGTCGTCGAGGAAGCCCCGGCGCTCACCCGGGTCACCGCGCACCAGGGCGAGGTCCTCGGGCGCGAAGACGACCGTCCGCACGATGCCGAGGATCTCCCGGGGGCGCGGCACCGGCGAGCGGTTGACCCGGGCGCGGTTCGCCCGGCCCGGCTGGATCTCGACCTGGACGGTGAGCTCGCGCCCGTCGTTGACCGCGGTCGCCCGCACCACCGCCGCCGCGGCCCCCCGCCGGACCAGGGGCGCGTCGGAGGACACCCGGTGCGACGAGAGCGTCGCGAGGTAGCCCACGGCCTCGACGAGGTTGGTCTTGCCCTGCCCGTTGGCGCCGACGAGCACCGTGACGCCCGGGCCCAGGACCAGGTCGGCCTGCGACCACGACCGGAAGTCGGTGACCGACAGCTCCCTGACGTACACCGGTGTCCCCGTCGCTCCGCTCGCCCAGGTCGTTCTCCCGTCGCTCCGCTCGCCCGGCGGAGCGGTCAGCCGCCCGTCGGCGGCTCGTTCGCGGCCTCCCCGGCGCGGTGCGTGGCGTGGCCGCCGAACTGGGCCCGCAGCGCGGCGACCGCCTTCATCGCGGGCGAGTCGACCTGGCGCGAGGCGAAGCGGGCGAACAGCGCCGCCGAGATCACCGGGACCGGCACCGCGTGCACGATCGCCTCGTCCACCGTCCAGCGGCCCTCGCCGGAGTCCTCGGCGTAGCCGGTGATCTGGTCCAGGTGCGGGTCGGCCTCGAGGGCCAGGACCATGAGGTCGAGCAGCCAGCTGCGCACGACCGTGCCGCGGCTCCACGCCTTCATGACCGCTCCGACGTCGGTCACCGGGCCGCCGGCGGAGAGGAGCTCGTAGCCCTCGGCGTAGGCCTGCATGAGGCCGTACTCGACCCCGTTGTGGACCATCTTCGCGTAGTGGCCGGCCCCGACCGGCCCGGCGTGCGCGAACCCCTCCTCGCGGGGTCCCTCCGGACGCAGGGCGTCGAAGACCGGCATGAGCCGCTCGATGTCGGCGTCGTCGCCGCCGGCCATGAGCCCGTAGCCCTCGGTGCGGCCCCAGACGCCGCCCGAGACGCCGCAGTCGGCGTAGTGGACGCCGTGCCCGGCGAGCAGCTCCGCGTGCACCGTGTCGTCCGTGAAGCGGCTGTTGCCGCCGTCGACGACGAGGTCGCCCTCCTCGAGGAGGTCCGCGAGGCTGCGCACCGTCGAGTCGGTGGGCCTCGCCCGAGGGCACCATGAGCCACACCGTCCGCGGCGCCGCGAGCGTCTTGACGAGCTCCTCGAGCGACTGCACGTCGCCCGAGCCGTCGTTGGCGTACCCGACGACCTCGTGGCCGGCGGCGCGGAGCCGCTCCGCCATGTTGCCGCCCATCCGGCCGAGACCGACCATCCCCAGCTGCACCGCGATCCGCTCCCTCGTCGCCACCGGTTCCCTGCGCGTGCCCCGGGCCGTCCCTGCGGACCCGGTTCCTTCCTACCCGCCGGGACCGCCGCGATCACGGTTCCTCCGGGCGTCGTTCAGCCCGGCAGCCGGACCGGCATGAGCAGGTAGAGGTAGCCCGGGCGCGGCTCGGGGAGCTCGGTGTCGCCGCCCGGGCCGGGCTCGACGGCCGTGGCCGACGCCTCGTCGGCGTCGACCTCGCCGGCCTCCCCGCCCTCACCCGCCGACGCCGCCGGACGCAGCAGCGCCGGGCGGCTCGGGGTGGTGAACGACAGGTGCGCGGAGTCCGAGCCGAGCGCGCCGAGGCCGTCGAGCAGGTAGCCCGGGTTGAACGCGATCGTCAGGGGCTCCCCGGCGAACGAGCACGGCAGCTGCTCCTCGGCGCTGCCCTCGTCGTCCCCGCCGGCGGTGAGCCGCAGCGAGCCCTCCTCGAACTCCAGGCGGACCTGGGTGCCGCGCTCGGCGACGAGCGAGACGCGCTTGATCGCGTCGACCAGCGGGGCGATCTCCACGACCGCCGCCGAGGTGTGCTCCTTCGGCAGCAACTGGCGGTAGCGCGGGAACTCGGCGTCGAGCAGCCGCGTGGTGGATCGACGGCCGCCGCCGGCGAGCCCCAGCAGTCCGTCGCCGCGCCCGAGGGCCAGCTCGATCTTCGAGCCCGACGACGTGAGGGTCTTGGCCGCCTCGGAGAGCGTCTTGGCCGGCGCGAGGATCGCGGTGGCCCCGCCGTCGGCCGACGTCGGGCCGCCCTCGCCGGGCTCCCAGGTGAACTCCCGCACCGCCAGCCGGAAGCGGTCGGTCGCGGCCATCGTCAGCGAGGGGCCGTCGATCTCGACGCGGATGCCGGTGAGCATCGGCAGCGTGTCGTCCCGGCCGGCGGCGACGGCGACCTGCGAGACGGCCCGCGCGAAGACCTCGGGGGCGAGCTCGCCGACGATCGGGGGCATCTCCGGGAGCTGCGGGTAGTCCTCGGCGGACATCGTCGGGAGGCTGAAGCGCGCGTTGCCGCACGTCAGCGAGGCGCGCGGGCC
This sequence comes from uncultured Actinomycetota bacterium, assembly GCA_963716955.1. Lineage (GTDB taxonomy): Bacteria > Actinomycetota > Actinomycetes > Mycobacteriales > Pseudonocardiaceae > Actinomycetospora. Next base: position 46,713 of record CAVQUY010000003.1, on the reverse strand, counting down.
CTCGACGGTGACGTCGACCGGGTGCGGCGGCAGCGACCGCGTGATGTCGGCGAGCAGCCGCCCCGAGACCAGGGCGCGCCCGCCGTCGCCGATCATCGCGGGCACCTCGACGCGGGCGGAGACCTCGTAGTCGAACCCGGAGACCGTCAGCGTGCCCTCGTCCGCCGCGTCGAGCAGGACACCGCCGAGCACCGGCACCGGCGCCCGGCTGGGCAGGCTGCGCGCGACGAAGGCCACCGCGTCGGCGAAGGCGTCACGCTCCACGCGGAACTTCATCGCTGTCCTCCAGGATCGGGCGTCGGTCGGGCGGGGTCGGGGGCCGCCGGGCCGGTCGTCACGGTAGAGCGTGACAGGGGGGTCCGACACTCCGGCCCTGTGCAGCGCCGGAGCGGCCAACGCTCCCCAACCCTGGTCTTCTGCTAGTTCTCCCAGAGAGAGACAACAGCAGTGACAGTAGGTCCTGTGGGCGCTGTGGAGCACCGGCGTCGCCGCAGGTGGGACGGGCGGGGCGGCTGTGGAGGGCGCCCGGTGGGCGTCCCCGGATCCGGGGACGGATCGGCGTGTCCGGTGGACAGGGAACGGGAAACCCGATGCGCTCCCGCTCCGTCCACCCCTGCGGGGCAGGTGTCCACAGACTTGTCCCCAGCTGTGGGTCGATCGGGAGTCGAACGACTGCGGAGGGCGACGACGGCCGCGACGGGCGGGCGGCCCGGGGCGGGGACCGGTGCGGAGCGGGGTCGATCGGGTCGGCGTCTGCCCCTCCGACGCCGCGGAAGTCCGGTTTCCGGTGACGCTGTGTGCGGAACGGGCCGGGACGGCCGCGTCCGGGGGTCGGTGGGCGGGCACGGTGGGTGTCCGGCGCGTGACGCCGACGATCAGGGGCACGTGGGGCCGGCCGGGGCCGCGCCGGGGCTGCGTGGTGTGCCCGTGCGCGGGGAGCTCCGGGCACGGACCGCCCGGGCCGCTGATCAGGAGCACACCGGGCAGGGCGCACGGCCCGCCGGCGTGCGTGGACGTGCCCCTCGCGACGGAGGAGCCCGGACAACGCGGGAAGCCGGGACGACGGGGCGCCGCGGCGAGGGCCGCAGCGGCCCGCTCAGCCCCGGGCGCGCTGCTTGATGCGGGCGGTGAGCTCCTGGACCTGCTCGTAGGTCCGGCGCCGCTCGGCCATCTCCTTGCGGATCTTCTTGTCCGCGTGCATGACCGTGGTGTGGTCGCGGTTGCCGAACGTCTGCCCGATGCGGGGCAGCGAGAGGTCGGTGAGCTCGCGGCACAGGTACATCGCGATCTGGCGGGACAGGGCCAGCGCCTTGGTCTTCCCGGGGCCGGTGAGGTCGTCGATGGAGACCCCGTAGAACTCGGCCGTCACCGCCATGATCGTCGGGGCGGTGATCTCCGACTGGCGGGAGTCCGGGATGAGGTCGCGCAGCACGATCTCGGCGAGCTGCAGGTCGATCGGCTGCCGGTTCAGCGAGGCGAACGCGGTCACGCGGATGAGGGCGCCCTCGAGCTCGCGGATGTTGCGCTCGATGCGGTCGGCGATGAACTCGAGGACCTCGGGCGGGGCCGCCATCCGCTCGCCGGCGGCCTTCTTGCGCAGGATCGCGATGCGCGTCTCGAGCTCGGGCGGCTGGATGTCGGTGATCAGGCCCCACTCGAAGCGGGTGCGGAGCCGGTCCTCGAGGGTCTCCAGCCGCTTGGGCGGCCGGTCGGAGGAGACGACGATCTGCTTGTTCGCGTTGTGGAGGGTGTTGAAGGTGTGGAAGAACTCCTCCTGGGTCCCCTCCTTGCCCTCCAGGAACTGGATGTCGTCCACCAGCAGCACGTCGACGTCGCGGTAGCGCCGCTGGAAGGCGATCTTGCGGTCGTCGCGCAGGGAGTTGATGAAGTCGTTCGTGAACTCCTCGGTGGACACGTAGCGCACCCGCATCCCCGAGAACAGGCGCTGGGCGTAGTGCCCGACCGCGTGGAGCAGGTGCGTCTTGCCCAGCCCGGAGTCGCCCCAGACGAACAGCGGGTTGTAGGCCCGGGCCGGCGCCTCGGCCACCGCGACCGCCGCGGCGTGCGCGAAGCGGTTCGAGGCGCCGATGACGAACGTGTCGAAGAGGTACTTCTCGTTGAGCCTGGTCTGCGAGCGGGGGGCGCCGCGGGCGTCGCCCCCGGGGGACGGGTCGGGCTCCGACCGGTTCGGCGTCGTGCTCCGCCCGGGCGGGCTCCAGAATCTCGTGGACGGCGGCGAGGCCGTCGCGGACCTCGTCGACCTCCTCCTCGGGGTGGGCCCGGTCGGGGTTGTGGGTGACCTGGCCGACGCCGGCGGCCGCGGCGATCGCGTCCGCGCGGTAGCGGTGGTGCTCGGTGCCGGACCCCGACCCGGAGCCGGTGAAGTACCCGGTGTCCGGGCCGCCGTCGTCGTAGCGCTGCCCGGGATAGGGGGAGGCGTAGCCGTCGATCCCCGCGCCGAGCGACGGGTCGGGCCCCGAGCCCGGCAGCCGCGGCAGCGGTGAGGTCTGCGGCCCGCCGACGGGCTCGGTCGCCGGGCGGGTGGTGTGGTCGACGCGGACGGCGAGCTGGACCGGCCGGCCGATGTGGCGGGAGAGGGCGTCGACGATCGGGTCGCGCAGGGCGCGCTCGATCGCCTCCTTGGCGAACTCGCTCGGCGCGGCCAGCAGCGCCGTGTCGTCGAGCAGGCCGAGCGGGCGGGTGACGCGGACCCAGGCCCGCTGCTGCGCCGACAGCGGCGGGGCGCCGGCGGAACCGGCCGTGAGCTCGGCGACGACGCGGGTCCAGGTGGCGTCGAGATCGGAGAGCTGGTCCGACATCCCCGACCTCCCTCCGTCGTCCCCCGCGCCCCGGAGCTCCGGATCCGCGCACGTCACCCCGTGGACGCGCGCAGATCCACAGAGTTGTCCACAACTGTGCACGACGCCCGCGCATGCGGCGTCGCGGCCCCCCGGGTCCGCGTGGGTCCCCGTGCCGTGGTCCCTCCGTGTCCACGCCCTGCGACGTCGGCGCCGTCGGGGAGCCCGACCACACCGAGCGAGCGACGGGCCCGGCGATCCCGGCCCGCCGCGTCAGCAGGAAGCGAGACGCTAACAAGGTGCCGTGCCGGGCCACAACCTCCCCGACCGAGCCGGTGGGCCCGCCTGCGCCAGGACGACTCGATCATCATGGCGGGTCGGCGGCGGGGCCCGACGTGGGGGGTCGGCGGAGGGGTCGGCTACGCTGGTCACGACCGGATCCGGGTCTGCCGTGCCCAGGACGTGTTCCTGGTTCCCCTCGGCATGCGCCCGGCGCACCCGCGCTCCCCCACTGATCCGGGGTGAGCTGACGCAGGAGTTCTCAGTCGTGGCCAAGGGCAAGCGCACGTTCCAGCCGAACAACCGTCGTCGGTCGAAGACCCACGGCTTCCGGCTGCGGATGAGCACGCGCGCCGGTCGCGCGGTGCTGGGCAACCGCCGCCGCAAGGGCCGCGCCTCCCTCAGCGCCTGACGGGCCGCGCCCGTCACCGCGGCGTCGACGTCCGTGTTGCCGCGCCCGTCCCGGGTCCGCCGTCCCGACGACTTCCGGCGGATCATGCGCCGTGGTCGGAAGGCCGGCCGCCGGCTGCTGTCCGTGCACGCCCTGGCCCACGACGGGACCTCGCGGGCGGGCTTCGTGGTCGGGCCGCTCGGTGGGCGGGTCGGTGGTCCGCCACCGCGTGACCCGGCGGCTGCGTCACCTCGTCGGCGACCGCCTCGGATACCTGCCCGAGGGCACCGCCCTGGTGGTGCGGGCCCATCCCCCGGCGGCGTTCGCCGGCTCGACCGAGCTCGGCGCGGACCTCGACGCCGCGCTGCGGCGCCTGGGGGTCGCGCCCGGTCCGCGCCCGGTCGGCCCGCCGCCCGCGGACCCGCCGGGACCGACCTCCGCGCGGGACGGGTAGTGCCGGTGCACGGGACGTCCGTCCGACGTCGGGCCGACGACGTTCGCCCTCCGGGCCCGGCGCGGGCACCATGGTCGGGAGAACCGGTCGTGGGACCCGGGACCGGACACCGCCCGGGGACCGCGTCGTGGTTCCACGGGAAACCGACGGGAGTGGACGACGTGGAGATGGCGACGACGCCGGGGCGCGTGCGGCCCGGCCCCGCCACGCGGCTCGTGATCGCGCTCCTCGGGGTCTACCGGCGCTGGATCTCCCCGATGTTCCTGCCGCACTGCCGATTCCACCCGAGCTGCAGCGCGTACGCCGTCGAGGCGCTCCGGGTGCACGGCCTGCTCCGCGGGACGGGCCTCGCCGTCGTGCGCCTGCTCAAGTGCGCACCGTGGCACCCTGGCGGCCTCGACCCCGTGCCTCCGCGCGAGCGCCGCGGCCCGGACCGCGACCCCGCTCCGGACCCCGATCGTGATCCACCCGTGGCGGGCGGCCCGCCCACCGACCCGACGGACCGCACTGCCCCCCGGGGAGCCGCAGCCCCCACCAGCGAGGAGCGAGCGTCGTGCTGAACTTCATCTACTACCCGGTGTCGGCCATCCTGTGGTTCTGGCACAAGGCGTTCGGCTTCCTGCTGGGCGCCGACAGCGGGTTCGCGTGGGCGCTCTCGGTCATCTTCCTGGTCTTCACGCTGCGCGCGCTGCTGTTCAAGCCGTTCGTCAGCCAGGTCCGCTCGATGCGGAAGATGCAGGAGTTCCAGCCGCAGATCAAGAAGCTGCAGGAGAAGTACAAGGGCGACAAGACGAAGCTCGCGGAGGAGATGCAGAAGCTCCAGAAGGAGCACGGCGTCAACCCGCTGGGCGGCTGTCTGCCGGTCCTCGTGCAGCTGCCGGTCTTCATCGGCCTGTTCCACGTGCTGCGGGGCTTCCAGCCGAACTACCCGTACAACTACGTCTTCGACCGCGCGGACGTCATCTCGTTCAACAACGCCTCCATCCTCGGCGTCAAGCTCTCGCAGGCGATGTTCGGAGGCGCCCAGGAGCTCGGTCACTTCTCGCTGAACTTCTCGGGCTTCACCCCGTCGGTCGTCCCGGTGGCCCTGCCGCTGATGATCATCGCGAGCGTCGCGACCCACTTCACCGCGCGCATCTCGGCCCAGCACCAGACGACGGCGTCCGCGGCGAACCCGCAGGCCGCGGTGATGCAGAAGCTGACGATGTGGCTGTTCCCGCTCGGCGTGCTCGTCTTCGGCGCCTTCTTCCCGATCGCGATCCTGCTCTACTGGCTGGCGAACAACTCCTGGACGCTGACCCAGCAGTGGTACGTGTACGGCCGCATCGCCCGCGAGGAGCAGGACCGGCGCGCCCAGGCCGCGGAGCAGCGCGACCTCCTCGCCCCCAAGCCGGGCCAGAAGCCGAAGCGCGGCGAGGTCGCGCACACCAGCGCCACGAACGACGTTCCCTCCGACGCGCCCGTGACCGACGTGGACGAGCCGCAGGACGCTCCCGCGAGCCTCGCGCCGGCCACGTCGAACGGCGCCGCGCGGCAAGCCCGAGCCGGGTGCCCGCCCGACGTCGGGCAAGGGCAGCGGCCGCGCGGCCCCCGGCAAGGTGGGCTCCCCCGCGGCCAAGAACGGCTCGGGCGGCAACGGCTCGGGCAAGAACGGCGCCCGCTCCGGGCAGCAGCTCGCCTCGTCGGGACGCCCCGGCGGCGGCAAGAAGTCGAAGAAACGACGGTGACCCCGGTCGGTCCCGCCCACACCCCGGAGGCGGCACCGACCACCCGGGCGCTCGCGCGCCCCCACCCCAGCCACCCGGGCCGTCGTCCCTCGACCGTCGAGGATCGGCCGGCACGGGACCCGGAGGGCCGCCCGCGGCCCGGCGAGAGGAGACATGCCGTGTCCGAGACCCTGCAGTCGGACGGTCGCGCGGACGACACCGCGACGACGGAGGGCGCCGAGGGCTCCCCCCAGGACGTCCTCGTCCGCGAGGGGGACATCGCCGGGGACTACCTCGAGCGTCTCCTCGACATCCTCGACTTCGACGGCGACATCGACCTCGACGTGGAGGCCGGCCGCGCCGTCGTGAGCATCGACGGCGGCAAGGACCTGGAGAAGCTGGTCGGGCAGCGGGGCGACGTCCTCGAGGCCCTCCAGGAGCTGACGCGGCTGGCGGTGCAGCAGAGCACCGGGACGCGGAACCGGCTGATGCTCGACATCGCCGGGTGGCGGTCGAACCGCCGCTCGGAGCTGACCGAGCTGGGCCGGCGGGCGGCCGAGGAGGTCAAGGACAGCGGCGAGAGCCAGAAGCTCCGGCCGATGACCCCGTTCGAGCGCAAGATCGTCCACGACGCCGTCGCGAGCGTGGACGGCGTCCACAGCGAGAGCGAGGGCGAGGAGCCCCGCCGTCGCGTGGTCGTGCTCCCCGGACGCTGACCCGTGGGCGCCACACGGACGGCGCCCGGCCGTGTTCCACGTGGAACACCGCGCCGGGTGCCGGGTGGACGGCGACGGAGCCGACCGTGACACCGGAGCAGCCGGACCGGCACGCCGGACCCCGGCGCCACGGACGACGGACCGGGCTCCGCCGCCGCGTCCGCCCGTCCGGCCGACCGCGACGCCGCTGACGACCCCGGCCCGGTCGACGACCCCGGCCCGGCCGAGCCCACCTCCGAGGCCGAGGAGCTCTTCGGCGACGCCCTCCCCCGGCTGCGCCGCTACGCGGAGCTGCTCGCCGGGCCGGGTCGCGAGCAGGGCGTGATCGGGCCCCGCGAACTGCCCCGGCTGTGGGACCGGCACCTCGTCAACTCCGCCTACGTCGGCCACGTGATCCCGGCGGACTCGTCGGTCCTCGACGTCGGGTCCGGCGCGGGTCTCCCCGGCGTCCCGCTCGCCCTGGCCCGCCCCGACCTGAGGGTCACCCTGCTCGAGCCGATGGCGCGGCGGGTGGCGTGGCTGGAGGAGGTCGTCGCGGCCCTCGAGCTGGACGTCACGGTGCGCCGTGGACGGGCCGAGGAGCGCGAGACGCGGCGGGCGTGCGGGGAGTTCGACGTGGTGACGGCCCGCGCGGTCGCCCCGATGGGTCGTCTGGCGACGTGGGCGATGCCCCTGGTGCGGCCGGGTGGGAGACTCGCCGCGCTCAAGGGCGCGAGCGCGCACGACGAGGTGCGACGGGACGCGCACGAGCTCCGTGCCGCGGGCGGTGGCGAGGTCGAGGTCGTGCGCTGCGGCGCGGGAGACACCACGACGCACATCGTGGTGGTACATCGGACGGAGCGCCGGGCCAGGAGCGCCGCCGCCGGCTCGGGTCCCGGTGCGGGGCGCCGTGGTCGAGGCAGGAAGGATCGATCCTCGTGACCGAAGGACAGCACGGCGTTCCACGTGAAACGCGACGTGGGGAGCGGGTGAGCGCGGAGCGGGTGCGCGAGGCCGTCAGCGAGGCCGTGTCCGGCGTGGGTGCCGGCGTGCTCGGAGCGGGCGAGGTCATCTACGGCGACGGCGGCGGGATGACCCCGATCGCCGAGGAGGCCGCCCGCGCAGCCCGGGTGCTCCACCCCGAGGACCACCGGATGCCGCGCCCGAGCCGGCGGCGCGTGATCACGGTGGCCAACCAGAAGGGCGGCGTCGGCAAGACCACGAGCACCGTCAACCTCGCCGCCGCGCTCGCGCTGCACGGCGCCCGGGTCCTCGTCGTCGACCTCGACCCGCAGGGCAACGCCAGCACCGCGCTCGGGGTCGACCACCGCAGCGGGGTGCCCTCGATCTACGAGGTGCTCATCGGCGAGATGACCCTCGACGAGGCCGCGCAGGTCTGCGACCGGTCGCCGGACCTGCTCTGCGTCCCGGCCACGATCGACCTCGCCGGCGCCGAGATCGAGCTGGTCTCGATGATGAACCGCGAGTCGCGCCTGAAGCAGGCGCTCGCGTCCGAGGTGCTCGACCGGCTCGACGTCGACTACGTGCTGGTGGACTGCCCGCCGTCCCTGGGTCTGCTGACGCTGAACGCCATGGTCGCGGCGCCCGAGGTGCTCATCCCGATCCAGTGCGAGTACTACGCGCTCGAGGGGCTCTCGCAGCTGCTCAACAACATCGGCCTGGTGCAGTCCCACCTCAACCCGACCCTGCACGTCTCGACGATCCTGCTGACCATGTACGACGGGCGCACCAAGCTCGCCGACCAGGTCACCCACGAGGTCCGCAGCCACTTCGGCGACCTCGTCCTGCGCACCGTCATCCCCCGCAGCGTCAAGGTGAGCGAGGCGCCGGGCTTCGGCCAGACCGTGCTCACCTACGACCCCGGTTCCCGCGGGGCCATGAGCTACCTCGACGCGGCCCGCGAGTTCGCCATGCGCGCCGCGGTCGCCGAGCGACGGACCGAGTCGGCCGCAGCGAGCACCACGGGGGACCACGGATGACCGAACGTCGAGGCGGCCTCGGCCGCGGCCTGGCCGCGCTGATCCCGACCGGCCCACCCGACCCCGCCGACGCGTCGGTGGCGCGCTCCGGGGTCGGGAACCGGGCGGCCGACGTCGTGATCGGCCAGCGCACGGCGGCCGCCGCGACGCGCACGGCACCGCCGCCGGCCGCCACGCCGACGGACGTGCCGGACCCCGACGCGCGGGTCGGTGGCGGGTGCGGTCTACCGCGAGGTCCGCGTGGACGGCATCCGCGCCAACCCGCGCCAGCCGCGCACCGCCTTCGACGAGGAGGCGCTCGCGGAGCTCGAGCACTCGGTCCGCGAGTTCGGCCTGCTGCAGCCCATCGTGGTGCGCGAGCTCGACGACGCGGTCCGCGGCGAGGGCGGCGTCGACGTCACCCACGAGCTCGTCATGGGCGAGCGCCGGTGGCGCGCTGCTGGGCGGGCCGGCCTCACCCACATCCCGGCCATCGTCCGCCGGACCGCCGACGACGACCTGCTCCGCGACGCGCTCCTCGAGAACATCCACCGCGTCCAGCTCAACCCCCTCGAGGAGGCCGCGGCCTACCAGCAGCTCCTCACCGAGTTCGCCGTGACGCACGAACAGCTCGCCGACCGCATCGGGCGCAGCCGGCCCGCCATCACCAACACGATCCGGCTGCTGCGGCTGCCCGTGGCGGTGCAGCGCCGCGTGGCCGCCGGCATCCTCTCGGCCGGGCACGCCCGTGCGCTGCTCGGCCTGGAGGACACCGCGGCGCAGGAGGAGCTCGCCGCCCGCATCGTCGCCGAGGGCATGTCCGTGCGCGCCGCGGAGGAAGCCGTCACCCTGGCGCGCGGGGAGGACGCCCCCGCGGCCCGGCGCCGCTCTCCCGCGCGGAAGCCGCTGCACGCCCCCGGCCTCCAGGACCTCGCGGAGCGGCTCTCCGACACCTACGACACGCGCGTGAAGGTCGAGCTGGGCCAGCGCAAGGGCCGGATCGTCGTCGAGTTCGGTTCGGTCGAGGATCTGGAGCGCATCGCGCGGCTGATGGGTCGAGAGGGCCTCTCGGCCCCGCCACCCTCGGAGTGATCCACCGGGCCGTCAGCGGCGATCTCAGGGCGCCCTGAGATCGCCGCTGACGTGTCTCATGCCCCGGCACCCCGCGCGACGGCGCGGTCGACGAGACGGGTGAAGACCTCCGCGAGATCCCGGCCGGCCGCCGAGACGGCCCGCGGGAGCAGCGAGTTCTCGGTGAGCCCCGGGGAGACGTTCACCTCGAGCAGCTGGACCCGCCCGTCCGCGTCGACGACGGCGTCGGTCCGCGAGAGGTCCCGCAGCCCCAGCGCCCGGTGCGCGGCCACCGCCGCGTCGGCCACGCGCTGCGACACGTCGTCGGGGAGCCGCGCCGGGCAGTGGAAGCGCGTGAGGCCCGCGGTGTAGCGCGCGCGGTAGTCGTAGACACCGTTGTCCGGCTCGACCTCCACGGCCGGCAGCGCCACGGGCCCGTCGCCGGTGTCGACCACCGACGCGGCGACCTCGACGCCCTCGACGAACCGTTCCACCAGCACCGTGTCGCCGTAGGCGAGGGTGCCGACCATCGCGGCGGGGAGCTCGGCGGCGTCCCGGACGACGTGGGCGCCGAGCGCAGACCCGCCCTGGTCCGGCTTGAGCATGAGCGGCAGCCCGAGCCGGGCGACGAGGGCGTCGAGCACCCCCGCCGCGCCGAGCTCGCGGAAGGTCGTCTGCGGGAGCGCCACCCACGTCCGGGGTGTCCAGCCCGGCTCGGGCGAGCTCCGTCTTGGCGGTGGGCTTGTCGTGGGCCCGGCGGCAGTCGCGCGCCATCGTGCCCACGTAGGGGACGCCGACGAGCTCCAGGACGCTCTGGATCGCCCCGTTCTCGCCCTCGCCGCCGTGCAGCGCGACGACGACCGCGTCGGGTCGCGCGGTGGTCAGCCGGCCGAGCAGGGCGGTGTCGGTGTCCCACTCCTCCACCGACGCCCCGGCGTCGCGCAGGACCGAGGCGATGCGCCGGCCCGAGCGCAACGAGACGTCCCGCTCGTGCGAGAGCCCGCCGGCGAGCACGGCGACGGAGAGGTCGGTCCTGGCCGGGTCGGTCACGGCGGGCAACCTATCTCGTGCCCGATCGCGACCCACCGGTACGCGCCGGGGACAGCTGGAGCAGCGCGAGGAACGACCGCTGGACCAGCTGTGGACCTTGGCGCGACTGATAGGTCGTGTCCATCGACGGCGCCTGCGGGCCGCCCGGCGCCCCGGGCCGGGGCCCGGCCACCCCGAAGGTGCGCAGCAGGTCCAGCTCGCCCTCGAGGACCCCGGCGAGGCGTCGCACCCCCTCGGTGATGCGTTCGGGCGGGGGGTAGCAGAACGACAGGCGCATGTGGCGGCTGCCGGTCCCGTCGGCGTGGAAGCCCGTCCCCGACGCGTACGCCACCCGGGCCGTGATCGCCCGCGGCAGCATCGCCCGGGTGTCGACGCCCTCCGGGACGGTGGCCCACACGAAGAAGCCGCCCTCGGGCCGCGTCCACCGGCACCCGTCGGGCAGGTGGGTCTCCAGGGCCGCGAGCATCGCGTCGCAGCGCTCCCGGTACATCTCGCGGAACGACTTCACGAGGCTGCGCCAGTCGTGCGTCGCGAGGTAGCGCGACACGACGAGCTGGGTGAACGCCGGCGGGCAGAGCGTCGCCGACTCGGCCGCGAGCACGAGCTTGTCGCGGATGCCGTGCGGGGCCAGCGCCCAGCCCACCCGCAGGCCCGAGGCGAAGATCTTGGAGAACGAGCCGAGGTAGACGACGTTCTCCGGGTCGAGCGAGCGCAGGGAGGGGAAGGTCTGCCCGTCGAAGCCGAGCAGCCCGTAGGGGTTGTCCTCGACGATCAGCACGCCGTGGCGGCGGCAGAGCTCCACGATCTGCGGCCGCCGCTCGGTGGCGAGGCTCACCCCGACCGGGTTCTGGAAGTTCGGCACGGTGTAGAGGAACTTCGCCCGCCGGCCCTCGCGGGCCAGGCGCTGCAGGGCCTCGTCGAGGGCCGCCGGGAGCAGGCCGTCGTCGTCCATGGCCACGTGGCGGACCTCGGCCTGGTAGGCCGCGAACGAGCCCAGCGCCCCGACGTAGGACGGCGACTCGGCCAGCACGACGTCGCCCGGGTCGACGAACAGGCGGGTGAGCATGTCCAGTGCCGACTGCGAGCCGACGGTGACGACGACGTCGTCGGCCGCGAACCCGCCGGTGGCGGCGAGGCTGCCCGCCTCGAACGCCATGACCTCGCCGATCTGCTCGCGCAGCACCGGGACGCCCTGGGCGGAGCCGTACTGCAGGGCGCTCTGGCCCTCGGCGGCGACGAGGCCCGCGACCTCGACCGCGAGCGAGTCGAGCGGCAGCGCGGCGAGGTTCGGCATGCCGCCGGCGAGCGAGACCACCTCGGGGCGGCTGGCCACCGCGAACAGCGCCCGGATCTCGGAGGCGGTCATGCCCGCGGTCCGGGCGGCGTAGCGCTCGAGGTGGGGGTCACCAGCGTCCCCGGTCGCCGCCGCGCCCGCCGCCGCGGCCGGTCCGAGGGACCCGGTGGTGCGGTGATCGGGCGGCATCGCGGTCATCGGCGACTCTCCGTGGGCCTGGCAGGAGTGGATCGCCGAGCGAGTCTACGCGGTCGGGTCCCTCGATCGGCGCGACCTCGGCGTCACCGTCGCCACGATCGGTGGCGCCCGTATTGTCGACGGCGGCGCGGAGGGGTACGCATGCTCCCCGGCGGGGTCAGGGGCAGCCAGGACGGGAGTGTCGGTGTCGCGAGAGTGTGTCGGGGTCACCCTGGACAACATCGACGAGCTGCCCAAGGGCTGTCGTCGCTGCGTCTACTGGGAGCTCCCGCCGCACCTGGGCGCGCAGGCCGAGGAGTTCGGCACCCTCGAGCTGGAGAAGGAGGCCTGGGTCTCGGGCGTCCTGCTCGAGTGGGGCTCCTGCGGACGCATCGCCCACGTCGAGGGCGTCCCGGCGGGCTACGCCTTCTACGCCCCGCCGGCGGCCGTCCCGCGGGCGGCCGCGTTCCCGACCTCGCCCGTCGGCGCCGACGCCGTGCTGCTCTGCGGCCTGCACGTGGTGCCCGACTTCAGCGGCAGCGGCGTCGGCCGGATGCTCCTGCAGGACGTCGTCCGCGACCTGTCCCGGCGCGGTGTGAAGGCCCTCGAGGCGTTCGGCGACACCGCCGAGCGGCCCCGCGGCGAGGCCCACGGCCGCACCGTCGAGGACACCCCCAGCTGCGTGCTGCCGGCCGCGTTCCTGCGCGCCCTCGGCTTCAAGACCGTCGCCCCGCACCACCGCTGGCCGCGGCTGCGCCTCGAGATGCGCACCGGGTTCTCCTGGAAGGAGGACGTCGAGGCGGCGATCGCCCAGCTCCTGGGCTCGGTGTCGGTCACGACGGCGCCGGCCGCCCCGGTCGGGGCCCCGGCTCCGCGGTAGGTGCGCTCCGCGCTCGTGAGCACTTTCGGCGGCTATCACCACCGGAAGTGCTCACATGGCCGCAGGCCACCTACGCGCCGATCGGGCTGCCTTCCTCGCGCTGGAGGATGTCGGAGAACGTGAAGGTCCCGGTCGGCTTGTCGTTCTGGCCGAGCAGGTAGAGGCGCTTGACGGCGACGAGGATCCCCTCGGCGACGATGTCGCGGAACGCCGGGTCGAGCAGGGACTCGCGGTCGGTCTCGTTGGTCAGGTAGCCGATCTCGACCCGCACCGCGGGCATCCGGGTCAGCCGCAGCAGCTCCCAGGGGCGCGGGTGGACGCCGCAGTCGAGCATCCGCGTCCGCGCCAGCAGCTCGCGGTGGATGTAGCCCGCGAGCGCCTCCCCGACGGTCGACGTCGCGCCCGTGCCGGTGCCGAAGTGGAAGGCCGCGAGGCCGTTGGCGGCCGGGCTCGGGTTGGCGTCGACGTGCAGCGAGAGCACGACGTCCGCGCCCGCGGTGTTGGCGAAGCCGGCCCGCTCGGCGTCGGACGGGCAGTCCTGCGGGCCGTGGGAGAGCAGCGCCTCCATGCCCGCGGCCGACATCCGGCCCTCGAGACGGCGGGCGATGTCGGCCACCAGGCCGGCCTCGGTGACGCCGCCGACCGCGACGCCCGGGTGCGACCCGCCGTGACCCGGATCGATCACGATGCGCTTGCCGGACATCCGCGGTCCGGCGCGGTGGAGGCGCTCCTGCTCGCGCAGCAGGCCCGGCCGGCCGCCGGTGACCTTGCGACCCAGGTACCCGAGGTGACGCAGCGTGCGGGGCCCGCAGATGCCGTCGGGCGCCATCCCGTAGTCGCGCTGGAAGCTCCGCAGCGCCTGCTCGGTCTGGCGGCCGAACACGCCGTCCGCCCGCCCGGAGTCGTACCCGAGCTCGAGCAGGCGCTCCTGGAGGGCGAAGACGTCGTCGCCGGTCATGGTGTTCGAGGCCTGCAGGCAGAGCATGCGGTCGCCCAGCGACCAGCGTGCGTCCCGCAGCGCGCGGTAGGTGGCCGAGCCGACGACACCGTCGGTGATCAGGCCCCGGTTCTGCTGGAACGCGCGGACGGCGTCCTCGAGGGACCCGTCGAACCGCGAGGGCTCGGGAGCGGCACCACCGGGCGCCGGTGGTTCGAGGAGTCCCAACGCCTGGAGCGCTGCTCGGACCTCGGCGACGGCCGGACCGGTGTCGCCGCGGCTCAGCAGCTGCATTCCGTCGCTCCCGTCGCTGTCCGACCTCTGACGATGCGCCGACGCGCGCCCGGACGCCCCCTGGAGCGTGGCCGGGCAGCTGACCGCCTCGGTTCACCGGGGTCTCATTGTGCCCTGTCCGCCCGCTCGCACCCCGCAGCGGGCCCGTGCCGGAGGGTCACGGTTCGGGATCACCGGCCGGATTCCGTCCATCGAGACGACCCGGGGCCCGGACACGCCGACGCCGGGCCCGGACGACGGTCCGGACCCGGCGCAGGGGCTGGGAACGATCAGGCGAGGACGTCGGAGAGGTCGTTGAGCAGCGCGGCCTTCGGCTTCGCGCCCACGATCTGCTTCACCGGCTTGCCGCCCTGGAAGACGATCATCGTCGGGATCGACATGACCTGGTAGTCACGCGCGGTCGCCTGGTTCTGGTCGATGTCCAGCTTCGCGATCGTGAGCTTGTCGCCGTGCTCGCGGGCGATCTCCTCGAGGACCGGGGCGACCATCTTGCACGGCCCGCACCAGGTGGCCCAGAAGTCGACCAGGACCGGCTTCTCGCTGTTCAGCACCTCGTCGGAGAAGGTGGAGTCGGTGACGTTGACGGGGCTGCCCATCGGGGATCCTCCTCGGATCATCGGCCGAGCGGAGTGCTCGGTCTCGGGGAACGTGTCGGGGTGGCGACGCCGGCCCGGGTCGTCCGGGCCGGGCACCGCGGGGTCAGAAGGCGACGGGGTCGAGCTCCGGGGTGACGGCGGAGTCGACCGTCGGCTTCGGCGACGTCTCGGGCACCGGGGTGGCCGGGTTCTCCGCCAGCCAGCGCTCCGCGTCGATCGAGGCCGTGCAGCCGCTGCCCGCGGCCGTGATCGCCTGCTGGTAGGTCTTGTCGATGAGGTCGCCGCAGGCGAAGACACCGGGCAGATTCGTGTACGTGCTCGGCGTGTCGACCCGCACGTAGCCCTCGTCGTCGGTCTCGACCTGCCCTGCGACGAGCGCCGAGCGCGGGTCGTGCCCGATCGCGACGAAGACCCCGGTGGCGTCCAGGATCTCCTCCTCGCCGGTGACCGTGTCACGCAGCCGGACACCGCTGACCGCGTTCTCCCCGAGGACCTCGGTGACCACGGCGTTCGTGCGGAACGTGATCTTCTCGTTGGCCCGCGCGCGCTCCAGCATGATCCCGGAGGCCCGGAACTCCTCGCGACGGTGCACGATCGTGACCGATCGGGCGAACCGGGTGAGGAACGTGGCCTCCTCCATCGCGGAGTCACCCCCGCCGACGACGACGATGTCGTGGTCGCGGAAGAAGAAGCCGTCGCACGTCGCGCAGGCGCTCACGCCGTGGCCCAGGAGGCGCTCCTCGCCGGGGACGCCGACGTAGCGCGGCGCGGCGCCCATCGCGAGGATCACGGTGCGGCCGCGGTGGGTCTCGGACCCGACGGTGACCGTCTTGACGTCGCCGTCGAGGTCGAGGCCGTCCACGTCCTCGGGCCGCAGCTGCGCGCCGAAGCGCTCGGCCTGCCGGCGCATCTGGTCCATGAGGTCCGGACCCTGGATGCCCTCGGCGAAGCCGGGGTAGTTCTCGACCTCGGTCGTGGTCATGAGCGCTCCGCCGAACTGGCTGCCCTCGAAGACCACGACGTCGAGCTGGGCCCGCGCGGCGTAGGTCGCCGCGGTGTACCCCGCCGGGCCGGAATCCCACGATGATGACGTCGTGGATGGTCTTGTCACTCACGTCCGGTGCAACGTCCGCCACGGGACCAGGATTCCCCATCGGCGCTCGGCCACCCCACTCACCCGCCCACGGTGAGGTCGGCCAGGGTGTCCGGGTCGGTGGCCGTGCACCCGGGGCCGACGACGAGCAGGCGGAACCGGGCGGCCGCCCCGGTGGGCAGCACCAGCAGCGTGCCGGGCCGGCCGTCGACGAGGACCTGCCTGCTCCCGAGGGGCACGGTGCCCGCCGGGAGACCGTGCGCGACGAGGCAGGCGGCACGCCGGGCGGGGTCGGCGAGCGGCCCGGGGTCCCGGGCGCCGAGGCCGGCCCGCAGCGCCCGCACCGGGTCGGCGCCCGACACCGGCTCCGGGGCCGCGGGCCGGGAGGGCCGGGCGCCGCGGTGGGCACCGGACCGGGCGCCGTCCCGCCCCCGACGACGCCCCCCACGACGACGCCCCCGGTCACCACGGCGACCACGGCGAGCCCCACGAGGCCGTAGGCCAGGACACGACGGCGCCGCGGCGACCGCCCCGCGCCCCCGCGCCTCGCCGTCCGGTCGCCGGGGCGCCGTGTCGGCGGGCGCGACGGCGGGCCGGGGCGGTCCGGGGCCGGCGGCGGCGTGCCCCCGGGAGCGCTCCCCGCGGCGCCGCGGGCCCGCTCGGCGGCGAGCTCGGCCGCCATCCGGGCCGCGAACCCCGCGGGCGGCGGCGGGACGGGCGCCGCGGCGAGGTCCGCGCGGGTGCGCTCCAGCGCCGCGAACAGCTCCTCCTCGCCGGGGCGGGGGCGTTCCCCGTCGCCGTGCCGGCGCACCGCGTCCGCCCGGCCGGCACCGTCGGCCGGACGCCCGGCGTCGTCCCGGGGCTCCTTCGTCATCGCTCACCTCCCGCGGGGCTCGACAGGCCGCCTCCCAGGGCTTCGACGTCCGGAGCGGCGTCGTCGTTCCCGACGCCGGGGCGCAGGTGTCCGAGGAGCACCGCGAGCCGGTAGCGGCCGCGGGCGGCCCGGCTCTTGACGGTGCCCTCCCGCACGCCCAGGACCTGCGCCGCCTCGGCGATCGAGAGCCCCTCCATGTCCACGAGCACCACCGCGGAGCGCTGGGCGATCGGGAGCCGGTCCAGCGCCTCGTCGACCGCCAGGACGGTCATGCGGTCGGCCATCGGGTCGCGGGGCAGGGGCACGTCGGTGCCCTCGTCGAGCGGGTCGGTCGGGTGGGTCCGGCGGCGGCGGACCCGGTCGAGGCAGGCGTGGTAGACGATCCGGTGCAGCCACGTGGACACCGACGCCTCCCCCCGCCATCGGCCGGCGGCGCGGAAGGCGGACAGGAAGGCCTCCTGGAGCGCGTCCGCGGCCTCGTGGGAGTCCCCGAGGGTCCGGATCGCGAAGGCCCACAGCCGGTCGCTGTGACGCCGGACGAGCTCGTCGAACGCGCGCTCCTCACCCGCCACGTGGGCGGCCATGAGCTCCTGGTCGGAGCGTGGGTCGGCCACGGGAGCGGACGCTAGACGCGGCCCACCCGGCCCAGGTGCGGTTCGGGGAAACCCGCGCGGTCAGCTCGCGCCGACGACCGTGACCTCGGCGATCTGGCTGCGGTACTGGCCGTCCGACTTCGCGAGTCCCGGTGATCCAGACCAGCAGGTTGCCCGTCGGCGCGGGCATGGCCTGCACCGGGATCGTGGTGGTGTCGCCGGACACCGTGCCGGTGCCCAGGAGCTGGGTCTGCGCGAGCGGGACGTCGGGCGCCGCGGCCGCCCGGATCTCGATCGGTCGTCCCCGGGCTGGGCGAGCGGATGATCACCTGGGAGACCTTCGCGGGCGCCCGGAAGGTCGTCATGAGGCCGATCCCGGGCTTGAGGGCCGGGAACTGGTCGTCGTACTCCGAGGTCGACCAGGTGGACCCGGGATCGTTGTCCGCCGCGCGACCCACCTTGCCGGGGTCGTCCGGATCGCCCGACGGGTCGTACACGGCGATGCTCGCGAGCTGCACCGGGCCGGTCGGCGCGGGGGCCGGCGGGACCGTGGGGGGCGCGGCCTGGTTCGGCGCCGGGGCGGGGGCCGGCGCGGCGGAGGTGGGGATGACCAGGGGCGGGCCCGAGGTCGGCCCGCCGCCGACCAGGGACACCGCCTGGAAGGCCACGAACGCGACGATCGCCAGGACCGCGACCACGAGCAGCGTCACGCCGATGCGCAGCTTGCGGCGCGTGGCGGCGTCGTGCTCCTCGGGCGCCTCGTCGTCGTCGGGCTGCCAGACCGTGCCCGGGTCGTCGTCGAGCTGGACGCCGTCCTCGGTCAGCGGCAGCAGCACGCCGTCGTCCTCGGCCCCCTCGCGCAGCTGGCGCACGAGGCCGTGCACCGCCGCGGCGGTCCGGATGCCGCCGGTGGCGTCGAGGGTGCGGTCGACCAGCGCGGCGAGCCCGACCGGCAGCCCCGGCCGCAGGTCGCGCACCGGGACGGGTGCCCCGGACGCGGTCCGGGGGGCGGCCTTGAGCCCGGCGGGCGGGCTGCCGTCGGCGGTCGGCCACCGGGCGGTGAGCAGCAGGTAGAGCGTCGAGCCGAGGCCGCGGACGTCGTCGTCGACCGTCGCGTCCCCGCGCGGCATGGGGAACGCCACGCGCGCGGCGGCCCGGGCGGTGACGCGGACGCGCTGGGGGTGGTCGATGCCGAGGACGAGGCCCGCGCGGTGGGCGTCGGCGACCGCCAGGGCGAGCGGCTCGACGACCCGCAGCGCGGCGCTCGGGCTCAGCGGCCCGCCGGCGACGAGCTCGGCGAGGTCCCGTCCGGGGGTCCACTCGGCGACCGCGGCGCCCAGCACCCCGGTGGGCAGGCGCGAGGAGCCGGGCTGGACGACGTCGAGCACCCGGGCCGCGTGGCGGTGCGAGAAGTGGGCGGAGCGGGTCGCGCGTGACAGCGCCGACGACGCCCGGACGTCGGCCTGCCAGCCGCCGACGAGCAGGGTGATCGCGACGTCGCGCTCCAGCGTGGTGTCCCGGGCCCGCCACAGGACGGCGTCCGCGGACCGGTCACGGCCGGCCTCGGCGACGAGCCGGTAGCGGTCGGCGATGACGGTGCCGGGCACGATCGCGCCGTCACGGCCGACGGCGATCGGGCCCGAGGCGGGCGCGCGGGAACCCCAGGTCCCCCCGCCGCGGCGACCGGGGGCGGCGCCGCCGTTCCGCGCGGTGCCCGCGCCGCGCCCGGCGCCGGAGCGGCCGCCGGTGCCGCCGCGGCGGGTCCCCTCGGGCAGGAACGTCGTCGGCCCGTCGAGGCGGGGGGCGTGGTCGGTGACCGGCGGGACGGCGGTGGTCGGGGCGTCCGTGCCGACGGCGTCGGGCGCGGCCGCGTCGTGCCCGTCGTGCGGCGGGCCCGGGTGGTCGGCGTCCGGTGCGTCGGACCGCCGCTCGGACGAGGGGTCGGCGGCGGCTCCGTCGTCGACGGGCCCGGCGGGTGTCCCGTCCACGTGGGGGTCCTCGGCGGGCTCGACCGCTGCGTCGTCGTCGGGATGCCCGGGCGGGGCGACCTCGACGGGGCCGGACGACTCGGCGACGGCGCCTCGCGGTGCTCCGGGCGCGCGGCCACCGGCCATCGCGTCGTCCACCCCTCACCTCCGGCGCCCTCGCCACACCCCTCGGCTGCCCGGGTCCGCAAGAGACCGCGTGCCCCCGTCGGGGGCGAGCGTACGGGACACCGGCCCGCCCGTCGTGGACCGGCGGCCGCGGGCGACACCCGTCACCGCGGCGCAACCCGGGCGCGGGGCCGCGCTCAGCGACCGACGAGCCGCCGCAGCCGGGAGGCGACCGGGTCGAGCTCGGGCACGCGCAACAGCCGCATGGCGACCAGCAGCACGCCGAGCGAGACGATCCCGCCGACGCCGACGGTGAGCCAGGCCTTCGCGACGGGGCCGGCGCCGCCGAGGAAGCGCTCGACCACGGTCACGACCACGACGGCCGTCAGCACCGACACCACCGAGGCGATGCCGGTGAGCAGCACGGTGCGCAGCACGCGGCGGGTGTCGAGGCGCCCGATCCGCCGTCGCAGCCACACGTCGCCGACCACGAGCCCGACGACGAAGCCGAAGGCGTTCACCCCGGCGAGCCCGAGGACCACCTGGTCGGGGGCCAGCAGCACCGGGCACAGGTAGGCCAGCGGCACCTTCACCACGGTCATGATGACCATGATCAACGTCGGGGTGCGGGCGTCCGCCATGGCGTAGAAGACGCGCAGCTGGAGCATCACCACGGCCATCGGCAGGAGCCCGAACGCCGAGGCGGACAGCGCCCCGCCGAGCGCCTCCGCCGACGAGCCGCCGGCGCGGCCGACGGAGAACATCGCGACGCCGAGCTGCGAGCCGAACACGGTGAGGATGACGCTGACCGGCAGGAGCGTGACCGCGGAGAGCCGCGAGCCGAGCGAGAGGTCGTCCACGACCTGGTCCAGGCGCCCGTTCGCCGCCGCCGCGCTCATGCGGGGCATGAGGGCGGTCAGCAGCGACACGCCGAGGACGCCGTAGGGCACCTGGATGAGCAGCCAGGCGTTCGAGTAGATCGACGGACCGCCGTCGTTGGCCGCGAACGCCACCCGCAGGATCACGGTCAGCCCGATCTGGCTGACCACGACGTAGGCGATGACCCAGGCCGCGAGCCCGCCGAACGCCGTGAGCCGCGGGTCCCAGCCGAAGCGCCAGCGCCACCGGAACCCGGTGCGCCGCATCGCGGGCAGCATCACCGCGGCCTGCAGCAGGATGCCCAGCGTGCTGCCGATCCCCACGACCAGCAGCTGCGTGGTGCTGATCGGGCTGCCGTCGGTGGGCCCGGGCAGCACCCAGTAGATCGCCAGGGCGACGAGCACGACGACGTTGTTCAGCACCGGCGCCCAGGCCGCCGGACCGAACACCGCCCGGGCGTTGAGGATGGCCCCGAAGAGCGCGCCCATCCCGTAGAAGAAGATCTGGGGCAGCAGGAGGTAGGCGAAGTCGGTGGCGAGCGGCCGGTTCGCCTCGTTCTCGATGTACGGCCGGATGAGCAGCGGTGACGCGACGACCGCGATCACCGTCGCGACGAGCAGCACGAGCGCCGCGCCGGTGAGGAGCTTCTGGGCGAAGCCGTCGCCGTCGTCGCCGTCCTCCTTGGCGGCGCGCACCAGTACGGGGATGACGACGCTGGTGAGGACGCCGCCGAGCAGCAGCTCGAAGATGATGTTGGGCAGCGTGTTCGCGATGTTGAACGAGCTGCCGACGAGGCCGAGGCCGATCGTGGCGGCGAGGGCGAGGGTGCGCAGGAAGCCCGTGAGGCGGCTGACGAGCGTCGCCACCGCCATCCCGCTCGAGGCCTTGACCAGCGAGGAGTCGTCGCGGTCGTCGGACGGCGCGCGCGGGGCGGGGACGGCGGACGCGTCCTGCTCGAGCGGTGGCCGCGGGAGCAGGACGGTCTCGTCGGGGGAGTCACCGACGGTCCAGGACGCGAGCGGGGCGGCCCGTTCGTGACCCGGCCGGGCCAGGGCCGCCATGCGGGCGGTGGCCTCCTCGACGCGGGCGGGCACGAGGTCGGTCTCCGTCGGCCGGTCGGACCCGGGGGGCGCCGCGGGGACCGCGCGCGAAGGGACCGTCGCCGCGTCCCGGGCCGGGCTGACCAGCGGGCGCGTCAGGTCGGCGCCGGGGGGCGGTCCGGGTGGACCGGGCGGCGCCGCGGCGGGCGGGGGCCCGGCGCGGGCCGCGGCCGGCGGCGGCCGCGGGGGTCCGGCCCGGGTGGGGGCCGGTGGCCGGGCGGGGGCCCGGGACGGACGCCCGGGCCGGGTGGTGGCTGCTGCGGGCGGCCGGCGCCGCGTCCGTCAGGGGAACCGGGCGGCGATCCGCCGGGTGGCCCGGGCGGGCCGGGGGGCGGGCGGCGCGGGAGGGCCGGGCGGGCGTCCCGGGCCCCGCGGGGGCTCGGGCGCGCGGGTCACCGGCGCCTCGGTGCCGGGCGGCGGGGACACGATGCCGTCCGCGGGCGGGGGCGGCGGCGGGACGACGGTGCGGTCGTGGCGGTCCTCGGGCCCCGGGCCGTCGTCGGGACCGGGGCGCGCGCCGTGACCGGGGCGTCCCGTCATCGGTTCTGGAGCTCGCGATCCGGCCCGTCCGTCGGCGAGCCCCCGTCCTTCCGCCCCCCGGTCGGGTCCGGGTCCACCCGCGGCATCGGACCGGTCGCGTGGCGCGGCCTGGGCCGGGACCGTCGTGCCCGGCGGACCCGGCGCGCCACCCGCAGGCTCGCCAGGCTCACCAGCACGACGGCTGCGGACGCGGTCAACCACACCGTGATGGTGCCGTAGGCGGTCGATCGCAGCAGCAGACGACTCGTCGGTCCCAGCGGATCTCCCCCGGGCGTGCGCGCGGTGGCGTCGACGGTGAACTGCCCGGAGCGCCCGACGTCGAGGGCGACCTGGAACTGCACGCTGCCGAACGCGGGCACGCGGCGCACCGGTACGGGGGACACGCGCACGCCCGGCGTCGGCTCCAGCGCGACGGTGACGTCGACCGCGACCGGCAGCTGGTTCTCCACGGTGAGCAGCAGCGGCGCGTCGCTCGACCCGAGGGAGTAGCTCCCGCCGGGCTGCACCACGTGCACCATCCCCCGCAGCGTGCGCATCTGCGCGGCGACGTCGTCCGCGGCGGCCCGCTGCAGGGCCGGGTCGCCCCGTCCCGCGGCCGAGAGGCTGCGCAGCAGCGCGCCGGTGAGCGGCTCGACGAAGTCCGAGGGGGTCGGCGCGCCGGTGTGGTCCTGGCGGCTCGCCGCGAGCAGGTCCCGCTGGTCGTCGCGGACCCCGCGGATCTCGTCGAGCACGGCCGGGGACTGGTCGGAGGCCGCGACCGGGTCCCCCGACCCGAGCGCCACCGGGGGCACGGCCGGGCCGCGGGCGGCCGCGGTGGCGAGCAGGGTCCCCGCGTCGAGGGGCGCGACCATCCCGCGGCGGGCGAGGTCCCCGACCCCGGCGAGCAGCGCCTCGGCCTCGGTCTCGTCGGCGGCCCAGTCGGTGGGTGGCGCGAGCACGGTCGTCGTGGGGGGTGCGGTGGCGGTGTCGGTGTCCGCGGCGAGGGCGCGCAGGGTCACGACGGCGAGGGCGTCCTGGGTCGCGAGGCCGGCCCCGGTGCCGGCCGGGCTGGTCGACGCGTCGGAGGCGACCGGCCGGGGCGCGAGGGCCTGCCCGGCGAGCGGGTCCGTGGCCAGCGCCAGCGGGGCGGCGCCGCCCTCCCCTGCGAAGCGCCCGACCCCCGCCGGCGGCACCCCGCCGGCCAGGCCGGCGCCGTCGAC
Source organism: uncultured Actinomycetota bacterium (assembly GCA_963716955.1). Lineage (GTDB taxonomy): Bacteria > Actinomycetota > Actinomycetes > Mycobacteriales > Pseudonocardiaceae > Actinomycetospora. The sequence continues at coordinate 23,741 of CAVQUY010000003.1, read as the reverse complement.
GACCACGGCGCGCGCGCCGCCGCCGGCGAGGTCGGCGAGGGAGCGCTCGTCGAGCAGGCCGCCCGCCGGCGCGGTGGCGTCGGGCACGGGCGCGACGCCGAGCAGGTCCGCGGTGCGCCGCTCGCCGAGGGTGCGGGCCGCGGTCGTCAGGTCGCTCATGTTCCCGCGCGAGGTCGCCAGCAGGTCGGCGTCGGCGTAGGGCAGCGCGAGCACGCAGCGGCCGCGCGCCGCCTCGCGCACCGAGGCGAGCCACGCGCTCGCGGCGGCGGCGCCGACCCCGGGGCGGGACCCGTCCGGCGTCCGGACCTGGTAGCCGCCGCTCATGTCCGACGCGGTCTCGAGCAGGTCGGCGTCCACGACGAGGCAGACCGACGCGGCGGCCGGGCTGCCGACCGGCGCCGCGCGGTCGAGCGCGTCCACCAGCCCGGCGAGGCGGCCGCCCGGGGCGAAGGACGTCGCGAGGCTGTCGTCGGCGAGCAGCGCGGGTGCGCCGGGCGCGACGGGGAGGCGGCGGGGGCGGTCGGCGAGCGGCCAGAGCAGCGACACCGTCGGGGCGCGGCCCGCCGGGGGGAGCGGCGCCGCCGCACCTCCGGGCACGCCCGTGACCGGGAGCAGCAGGCGGGCGGCGGCGACCCGGGCGGGCGCGCCCGCGGTGCCCGGGGTGCCGTTGACGTCGACCACCACCGGGTAGACGCCCGGCGTCGTGAGGGCCAGCGAGGAGTCGGCGGACCCGGCCAGCGGGACGCGGACGGTGAACGGCGACGTCGGCCTCGGGGTCGAGCTGGGCGACGACCGGGGTGAAGCCCGGGGCCGCCGCGCCGGGGCCGTCGGCGGACACCGCGCCGTCGAGGGCCGCGCCGACCTCGCGGTCGGTGGCCACCGACGCCCCGCGCTGCACGCGGACCCCCACGTCGCGGACCGGGAGCGGGCCGTGGTTGGTGACGTGCCCGGTGACCACGAGCTCCCCCGGCCCGTCGGCGGTGACGACCCGGGGCGCGGTGGAGTCCAGGGTCAGCACGACCCCGGCCGGGGTCGCCTCCTGCGCGGCCCCGAGCCCGGGGAGCAGCACCGCCAGCGCGGCGACCAGGGCCACCAGCAGCGCCGACGACGCGGCCCGGTGCCCGTCGAGGACCCGGCGCCCGGCCGCGGGTCCCCGGGGGATCACGCGGACTCCTCCAGGATCTCCGCGGCGAGCCGCACCAGCCGCCGTTCGTCGGCGTAGGCCAGCCGGGACCCCAGCTCGGTCAGCGGCACCCAGGCCACCTCGGTGACCTCGACGTCGGCGTCGGAGAGCTCGCCGCCGGTCGCCGAGAGCAGGAAGTGCTGCACCGTCTTGTGGACGCGCCGGTCCTCGGCGACGAACCAGTAGTCGATGCTGCCGAGCGGGGCCTGCACGGTCGCGATGATGCCGGTCTCCTCCTCGACCTCGCGCACCGCCGCCTGCTCCGCGGTCTCGCCCTCCTCGATGTGGCCCTTCGGCAGCGACCACAGGAGGCGGCCCCGCCGGTCGAGGCGCCCGATGAGCGCGGCGCAGTTGTTCGCGGCGTCGACGACGAGGCCGCCCGCGGAGTACTCGTCGACCGTCCGCATCCGCCGTCGCGGACCGCGCCGACGGCGGTCGGCGGAGCGTCGCGACGACGGGGGCATCCCGCGATCGTACGGCGCACGACCGCTCGGCGGGCGGTGTCACGCGGTGGTGGGCGGTGCGGTGGGCAGGGGGTGCGCGGGGCGGTGGGCGGGGTGGCCGGACGTCCGGGTTAGGCTGTCTCGCCGTGCTCGGAGCCGCCCAGACCGCCTCGCCGACGTCGCCGCCAGCCGCCGGATCGCCGGGGAATGCGCAGCGCGCGACCCCGGACGACGGTCAGACTGCCGTGGTGGAGCTCCTGCGGTACTCCCCCGTCGCCGACGAGCTCGGCCGCCGGTTCGCCGACGCCGGGTACCGGCTCTACCTCGTGGGCGGCAGTGTCCGGGACGCCCTGCTCGGGCGGCTGTCCAGCGACCTCGACTTCACCACCGACGCCCGCCCGCCCGAGGTCAGGAAGATCGTCGCGGGCTGGGCGGAGGCCGTCTGGGACACCGGCATCGAGTTCGGCACGCTCGGGCTCGCCCGCCACGGGGTCACCCTCGAGGTCACGACGTTCCGCGCCGACACCTACGACGGGGTCTCCCGCAACCCGGTCGTCGCGTTCGGCGACACGGTCGAGGGCGACCTGGTGCGCCGCGACTTCACCGCCAACGCGATGGCCGTGTCGCTGCCCGACCGCACGTTCGTCGACCCCTGCGGCGGGCTGGCCGCGCTGGCCCGCGGCGTGCTGGACACCCCGGTGGAGCCGGAGCGGTCCTTCGACGACGACCCGCTGCGGCTGCTGCGCGCCGCCCGCTTCGTGTCCCAGCTCGGGTTCGAGGTGGCGCCGCGGGTGCGCGAGGCCATGACCGCGATGGCGGGCGAGCTCGCGCGGATCACCGCCGAGCGGGTCCAGGCGGAGCTGTCGAAGCTCCTGCTCGGGGCGCACCCCCGGCGCGGCATCGAGCTCATGGTCGACACCGGGCTCGCCGACGTCGTGCTGCCCGAGGTGCCCGCGATGCGCCTGGAGATCGACGAGCACGCCCAGCACAAGGACGTCTACGAGCACTCGCTCACCGTGATGGAGCAGGCCGTCGACCGCGAGACCGACGGCCCCGACCTCACCCTGCGCCTCGCCGCGCTGCTGCACGACATCGGCAAGCCGGCCACCCGGAAGGTGGAGCCCGGCAACCGCGTGAGCTTCCACCACCACGAGGTGGTCGGCGCGAAGCTGGTGCGCAAGCGGCTCCGCGAGCTGCGCTACCCGAAGCACCTGATCGACGACGTGTCCCAGCTGGTGTTCCTGCACCTGCGCTTCCACGGCTACGGCAAGGGCGAGTGGACCGACTCGGCCGTCCGGCGCTACGTCACCGACGCCGGCCCGCTGCTCGACCGGCTGCACGCGCTGGTGCGGTCGGACTCCACCACCCGCAACAAGCGGCGGGCGGCGGCGCTGCAGCGCACCTACGACGACCTCGAGGAGCGGATCGCGCGGATCGCCGCAGAAAGAGGACCTCGCGCGGGTGCGGCCGGACCTCGACGGCAACGCGATCATGGAGCTGCTCGGCGTCGGGCCCGGCCCCGTGGTCGGGCGGGCGTGGCGCCACCTCAAGGACGTCCGTCTGGAGCGGGGCCCGCTCGACCGCGACGAGGCCGAGGCCGAGCTCCTCGCGTGGGCGCGGGCGGAGGGGATCCTGCCGGCCGACTGAGGGGCCCTCGGACGTCAGGAAAGTCCCCTATCGGCTGCTCCCCTGTCTGACACTGGACGTCAGGAACTCGGCGTTGATCACCCGACGCCGGGTCGCCCCCGATCGGCTCGGGAACCGGCCCGGCGCGGCGCGCGTCGAGACCCCGTGGCCCCGTCGTCCCCGCTGCGCTACCGGTTCGGCACCGGCCGCGGGCCCGTGCACCGGCACGCCTCGCCCGCCGACCTCGACCTGCCCGGCGGGGCCGTCGGCGGCCGGCCGGACGCGGTGCGCCTGGACTTCGACGGCGACGGGCGGGTCGACGACGCGCTGTGGGACGCCGACGGCGACGGCACCGCCGACCGCGCCCTGCTCGACCTCGACGACGACGGCCGCCCGGAGCGGGCGTTCGCCGACCCGTCCGGCCGCGGGGTGTGGGACGCGCCCGTCGACGCGGGGGCGCCCGGCGGCGTGCTCCGGTTCACCGACGTGCGCGGGCGGGAGGCCTCGGCCCGGGCCGGGGTCGACACCGACGGCGACGGCGTGGCAGACGGCGCGGTCGTGGACGCCGACCACGACCCGGCGACGCACGAGACCGTGGCCGACCCCGACGGCGACGGGGTGGCCGAGGAGCTGCTCGTGGACGGCGACGGCGACGGGGTCGCCGAGCGGGCCTACACCACGTCCGACCCGGGCTCGCCGCGCTGGGACGTGCTGCTCGCGGACGTCGACGGCGACGGCGCGGTCGACCTGGTCGTGACCGAGGGCGCGCCGGGCTGGGTGCCGCCGTGATCGACGTCGTGGTCGGCGCGACCCTGGACCGGGACCGCGACGGGAGCCGGCGGCCGGGCCCCGCCGTCGGGACCGCGGGTGTCGCCCGGGTGGCGCGCGCGTCCGCAGCGCGATCTCGTGCACCACGAGCCCGAGCAGGTAGATGCCCGCCGCGGTGACGATCAGGGGCACCGACCGGCCGTCCAGCGGCGAGAACAGCGCGGCGGCGGCGACGGCGAGGACGTAGGTGACGTTGAAGACGGTGTCGGAGAGCGCGAAGACCCGGCCGCGGTGGGCGTCGTCGACCTCGCGCTGGACCGCGGCGTCCGAGCACAGCTTGATCGTCTGCCCGACGAGCCCGAGCAGGAACGAGGCGCCGAGCACCGAGAGCAACGTCATCGGCAGCCCGAGGCCGAGCAGCGCCAGCGCGGCCAGCACCAGCATCGTCCGCACCGTCGCGGGTCGGCCGATCCGCGCGGTCAACCACGGCGTGACGACGGCGGCCACGCCGAGTCCGGCGGCCGCGACCACGACCGTCTCGCCGAGGCCCGCCACCCCCGCCCGCAACGGCCCGACGTCGGACAGGCCGTTGCGCATGAGCAGCAGCATCACCAGCGTCGCGACGCCGAAGGCCAGCCGGTGCGCCGCGACCGCCCAGAAGGCCGCCACGACGCCGGGCGCCGACCGCGCCGCACGCCCGCCGTCGACGAGCCCGTGGGCGACGGCGCGCAGCGCCTGCGCCGTGCCGCCGTCGGGACCGCGCCCGGGGTGTCGCCGGGACCGAGCGCGCCCCGCGCGAACCCGACCGCCACGCCGACGATCACCAGCGAGCCGGCCACGGACGCCGCGGCGGCGATCCCCGACCCGGCGTCGCCGGCCCCGATCAGGCCGGTGAGCGCGAACGCGCACGAGGCCCCGACCGCGGCGGCGATCGCGCCGCTCGTGGTCACCAGCGAGTTGGCAGCGACGAGACGCCGGGGCGTCACGACGTGCGGCAAGGCGGCCGACAGGCCCGCCTGGACGAATCGGCTGACCCCGATGGTCGCCAGCGCCCCGAGGTACAGGGCCGGGCCGGTGACGCCGGCGGCCACCACGGCCGCCGTCGCGAGCGTGAGCACCGCCCGCAGCACCCCGGCGACGACGAACACCCGCCGCCGGTCCCACCGGTCGAGCAGCGCGCCCGCGAAGGGACCGACGATCGAGTACGGCAGCAGGACGACGGCGAGGCCGAGCGCGACGAGCACGGGGTCGGACTGGCGCTCGGGGTTGAACAGCACGGCGCCGCCGAGCGCGGCCTGGAAGACCCCGTCGCCCCACTGCGCGCCGAGGCGGATGGTCAGCAACCGCAGGAAGCCCGGGTGCGCCGCCAGCTCACGACGCCGCACCTTCCCGGGCTCCGCCGCCACGTCGGCCCCGGTGGCCGCGGGCGACAGCGTCGCCTGCTCCGGTGCGGGGGGAGGGACGGGCACGCCGAGGACGCTACGCGTCCGCCCGGAGGGAACGGACTCGCACGCCCGGACCGGGCGTCGCAGGTCACCGTCCGGGCGTCCGGGAGATCGGTGCGGAGGCGGGTGGCCCGGCTCCCCGACGGCGACGCGGAGTGCCACGATGGACCGCGTGGCGGAGGGAACGAGAGACGACCCCACCGAACGGTCGACGGGCGTCGTCGAGGCCGGGTCGCTCCTCGTCGCGGCGCCCACGCTCACCGACGAGAACTTCGTCCGGTCGGTCGTGTTCGTCATCGACCACCGGCGCGAGGGCACGCTCGGCGTCGTGCTGAACCGGCCGAGCGAGGTCGCGGTCAGCGACGTCCTGCCCGCCTGGGGGCCGTTCACGACGCGGCCCAGCGCGGTCTTCGTCGGCGGTCCGGTCGAGCAGAAGACCGCGTTGTGCCTGGCGGCGCTGCGGACCGGCGAGGACCCCGCGCGCACCGAGGGCGTCGTCGGGGTGCGCGGGCCGGTGGCGCTGGTGGATCTCGACGGCGACCCCGGCTCGCTCGCCCCGCGGGTGCGCGGGCTGCGGGTGTTCGCGGGCTACGCCGGCTGGGACCGCGGGCAGCTCGCCGGGGAGATCGCGCGCGGGGACTGGTACGTCGTGCCCGCGCTGCCCGACGACGTGCTCGCGCCGCCGCGCCACGACCTCTGGGGCGGGGTGCTCCGGCGCCAGGGCGTCCCGCTGGCCCTGCTGGCCACCCACGTCGCGGAGCCGTCCCGCAACTAGCGCGCCGGGCAGGCCGCCCGGCACGGTCGTAGCGTGGCCGGCGTGCGGATCACACGCGAGCAGCCGGGGCCCGGCCAGGAGTCGGTGTGGGACTACCCGCGCCCGCCGCGGGCCGAGCGGGACACCCGCCGCGCCGTCGTCACCCACGCCGGGACGGTCGTGGTGGACACCGACGACCTGGTACGGGTTCTCGAGACCAGCCACCCGCCGACGTTCTACCTGCCGCGCACCGCGTTCACCGAGGGCGTGCTGCGGCCCGCGCAGCGCCGGACGGTGTGCGAGTGGAAGGGCACCGCGCGCTACGTCGACATCGTGCTGCCGGGCACGACCCTCGAGGCGGCCGGCTGGTGGTACCCCGAGGGGGACGTCAGCGCGACCTACCCCGAGCTCGCCGACCGGGTGTCGCTCTACCCCGGCCTCTTCGACGAGATCACCCTCGGCGACGAGCGCGTGGTGCCGCAGCCGGGCGGGTTCTACGGCGGCTGGATCACCCGCGACGTCGTCGGGCCGTTCAAGGGCGGCCCGGGCAGCTGGGGCTGGTAGGTCAGCCCTGCTGCTCGGTCGCGCCCGCCCCGGCGCGGGGGCAGAGCGAGCACGCCCCGCCGCAGGCGCCGGCCGTCGAGCCGCAGGTGCTGTCGGCGGCCCCGGTGTCCTCGCCCAGCGTGCACGGTTCGGAGGCCCGGCTCTCGGCCTCGAGGGTCTCGGCCCGGTCCGCCTCCGCGTAGCGCGCGCCGATGCTGCCGCCGACGCCGAGCAGGCCGACGAGCCCCAGGACGCCCACGACGACGAGGGTGACCGCGGCCGCCGTCGTCGGGGCCAGCAGGGCGACCACCCCCGCGGCGAGGCCGACCGCGCCGGAGGCGACGAAGGCGGGTGCGGCCACCCGGTTCGCGCGCCGGAACGAGTCGATGCGGGCCATGGTCCAGCTGGTCCGCACCCCGATCACCCGGTTGCGGGGCAGCCGGTGCGCCGCGGCGAGGATCCCGACGACGAGGACGGCGGCGGCTGCGACGACGAGGACGGCGGCCAGCACGGGGACGACCATGCCCCCAGAGTAGGCTCGACGGCCGAGGGCTCGGTCGCCGACATCGGGGCCGCCCAGACGCCCGCGTCTCGTCGTGGCTCGTCGGCGCGGGCCGCCCCGGTCGCCGTGCCCGCGCAGGCGCCGGGCGCAGCGCATCCGTGGTGACCAGGAGGAACGCCGTGACCGCCCAGCCCGACGTCGTCCGGAGCGAGACCCCGGCCGACGCCTCCGAGCCCGGCCGCGGGGTCCCGCCCTACCGCTACACCGCGGCGCTCGCGGGTGGGATCGAGGCGCGCTGGCAGGACCGGTGGGACGCCGAGGAGACCTTCGCGACGCCGAACCCGTCCGGGCCGCTGGCCGACGGCGAGGCGCTCGACCCGGGCGAGAAGTTCTACCTGATGGACATGTTCCCGTACCCGAGCGGCGCGGGGCTGCACGTCGGGCACCCGCTGGGCTTCATCGGCACGGACGTCCTGGGCCGCTTCCTGCGCATGACCGGGCGCACCGTGCTGCACACGATGGGCTTCGACGCGTTCGGGCTGCCCGCCGAGCAGTACGCGGTGCAGACCGGCACGCACCCGCGTGCCACCACCGAGGCGAACATCGAGCGCTACCGCGCCCAGATCCGCCGGCTCGGGCTGGCGCACGACAAGCGTCGCTCGGTGGCCACCACCGACGTCGAGTTCTACCGCTGGACGCAGTGGATCTTCCTGCAGATCCACGGGTCCTGGTTCGACGAGACCGTCGGGCGGGCGCGCCCGATCGGCGAGCTCGAGGCGGAGCTGGCGCGCGGGGTCGCGCGAGGTGCCCGGCGGCCGGTCGTGGTCCGCGCTGACGCGGCCGGAGCAGGACCGCGTGCTGGACTCCTACCGGCTGGCCTACCTCGCCGACGCGCCGGTGAACTGGTGCCCGGCCCTGGGCACGGTGCTGTCCAACGAGGAGGTCACCGCCGACGGGCGCTCCGAGCGCGGCAACTTCCCGGTGTTCCGGCGCCGGCTGCGCCAGTGGATGATGCGGATCACCGCGTACGCCGACCGCCTGGCCGACGACCTCGACGGCGTCGACTGGCCGGAGTCGGTCAAGGCGATGCAGCGCAACTGGATCGGCCGCTCGCAGGGCGCCCAGGTGCGGTTCCCGGTGGCCGGGCGTGACGACGCCGTCGGGATCGAGGTCTTCACGACGCGGCCCGACACCCTGTTCGGCGCGACGTACCTGGTCCTGGCGCCGGAGCACCCGCTGGTCGACACGGTCCTGCCGGCCGCGTGGCCGCAGCCCCGGACCGGCGAGGAGCTGGACGGGCGCTGGACGGGCGGTGCCGAGACCCCGGCCGACGCGGTCGCGGGCTACCGCAGCGTCGTCGCCTCGCGGTCCGACCTGGAGCGCCAGGAGGCCCGGGACAAGACCGGCGTCTTCACCGGCGCCTGGGCGGTCAACCCGGTCAACGGCGAGCCGCTGCCGGTGTTCGTCGCCGACTACGTGCTGATGGGCTACGGCACCGGCGCGATCATGGCCGTCCCCGGCCAGGACCAGCGCGACTGGGACTTCGCGACGGTGTTCGGCCTGCCGATCCGCCGGACGGTCCAGCCGCCGGAGGACTTCGACGGCGAGGCCTACGTCGGGGCGGGCGCGGCGATCAACTCGGCGAACGACGAGATCTCGCTGAACGGCCTGGCCGTCGACGAGGCCAAGGCCGCGATCATCGAGTGGCTGGCCGGGCGCGGCGACGGCGAGGCCGTCGTGCAGTACAAGCTGCGCGACTGGCTGTTCAGCCGGCAGCGCTACTGGGGCGAGCCGTTCCCGGTCGCCTACGCCGCGGACGGCGAGACCGACGGCGGGCCCTCGATCCCGCGGGCGCTGCCGGACTCCGACCTGCCGGTGCTGCTGCCCGACGTCGACGAGTACGCCCCGAAGACCTTCGCGCCCGACGACCGCGACTCGGCGCCGGAGTCCCCGCTGGCCCGGGCGTCGGAGTGGACGTCGTTCACCGAGGACCTGGCCTCCGACCCGGAGCGCGGGTGGGCCGAGTACGTCCGCGAGACGAACACGATGCCGCAGTGGGCGGGCTCGTGCTGGTACCACCTGCGCTACCTCGACCCCTTCAACACCGAGCGGTTCTGCGACCCCGACGTCGAGCGGTTCTGGCTGGGTCCGCGCCCGGAGGAGTTCGGGCCGGGCGACCCGGGCGGGGTCGACCTCTACGTCGGCGGCGTCGAGCACGCCGTGCTGCACCTGCTGTACGCGCGGTTCTGGCAGAAGGTGCTGTTCGACCTGGGCCACGTGTCCGCGTCGGAGCCGTTCCGCCGGCTGTTCAACCAGGGCTACATCCAGGCCTGGGCCTACACCGACGCGCGGGGCGTGTACGTCCCCGCCGAAGAGGTCGTGGAGCTCCCGGACGGCGCCGGATTCACGTGGAACGGCGAGCCGGTCACCCGCGAGTACGGGAAGATGGGCAAGTCGCTGCGCAACGTCGTGACCCCCGACGAGATGTGCGCGACGTACGGCGCGGACACCTTCCGGCTCTACGAGATGTCCACGGGCCCGATGGAGGCGTCGCGGCCGTGGTCGACGCGCGACGTCATCGGCTCGCAGCGCTTCCTGCAGCGCGTGTGGCGGCTGATGGTCGACGAGCAGACCGGCGACCTGCGGGTCTCGGACGACGAGCCCGGTGAGGCGACGCTGCGCCTGCTGCACCGCACCATCGACGGGGTGCGCGCCGACTTCCCGGCGATGCACTACAACACCGCGGCGGCCAAGCTCATCGAGCTGTCCAACCACCTGACGAAGACCTACCCCGCGGGTGGCCTGCCGCGGTCGGTCGCCGAGCCGCTGGTGCTGATGCTGGCCCCGCTGTGCCCGCACCTGGCCGAGGAGCTGTGGTCGATGCTCGGGCACCCGCAGTCGCTGGCCTACGCGCCGTTCCCGGAGGCCGACGAGTCACTGCTCGTCGAGGACACCGTCGAGTACCCCATCCAGGTCAACGGCAAGGTCCGCTCGCGGATCACGGTGCCGGCGTCGGCGGGCGAGGACGAGGTCCGGGCGGCGGCGCTGGCCGACCCCAAGGTCGTGGAGCTGCTCGACGGCGCCGAGCCCCGCAAGGTGATCCTGGTGCCCGGCCGTCTGGTGAACGTCGTCCGGTAGGGCGCCCGGCCCCGGCGCGAGGGGAACCGTCGGCCGGTTAGAGCGACCGGATTCTCCCCTCGCGGGAGCGCGCCGGCCGGCACAGCTCGGCGCCTCGGCGCGAGGGGAACCCTCGGCCGGTTAGAGCGACCGTGATCCTCCCCTCGCGAGGACCGATGGATCCGAACGACGTCGGGCGGCGTCACCAGGACGTGCCGAAACGAGCGAAGATCGATTGGCGAGCGGTCCGCGAGGCCGCGCCGCACGGTGTCATCCGCCGTGCCGAGCTCCACGAGCTGGACATCGGGTCGGGGACGATCGCGGGCCGCCTGGAGTCCGGCCGGTGGCTCCCGGGCCTCCGCGGCCAAATCCGCCTGCTCTCCGGCGAGCCGACGGAGGAAGAACGGCTCGACAGCGCGCTGCGGCTCGCGGGCGAGGATGCGGTGCTGACCGGGGTGGCGGCGTGCCGGCGGTACGGGCTCCTCAAGGTGCCCGACGACGGCCGGATCCTCGTCCTCGTGCCGCACGACCGTCGCCGGAGCGACGACGGTGACGTCGTGCTCGAGCGGACCCGCCGCCCCGCGACCCCGGTCCTGCGCGGCGGGTTCCCCTGCGCGCCGCTCGAGCGCGCCGTCCTCGACGCTGCCCGCCGGATGCGGCGCCTCGACGACGTGCGGGCGCTCGTCGCCGAAGCGGTGCAGCGGGGCTTCACGACGCAGCCCCGGCTCTCGGCGGAGCTTGCGGTGGGCAGCCAGCGCGGGACCCGGTTGCCGAGGATCGCCCTCGCCGAGATCCAGGACGGCGTCCGATCCGCACCCGAGGCCTGGGCCCGCGAGATCGCTCTCGAGCTCGAGGCGGAAGGCGACTTCCCGCGCATCGAGTGGAACCGTGCGATCCACCTCGAGTCCGGCGGGCGCCTCTTCGACCCGGACGGCTGGATCGACGAGGTGGCGGCCGCCTGGGAGATCGAGTCGGTCGAGTACCACCTGTCCCCCGAGGACCAGGAGCGCTCCTATCGCCGCCGAGCGCTGATGAACCGCTACGACGTCGTGCTCGTCGAGCACCGCCCGAGCCGACTCCGCACCGCGCCGGAGGAGGTCAAGGCCGACCTCCGCGCCGCCTACGAACGCGCTCGACGCCGTCCCCGCCCACGGCTCGTCGCCCGGGATCCGTGCCTCCGGATGAGGGGAGGCATCCGGTCGCTCTATCCGACCGAGGGTTCCCCTCGCGCCGAGCGCGCCGCCGACGCGAGGGGAGGATCCGGTCGCTCTATCCGGCCGAGGGTTCCCCTCGCGCCGAGCTCAGAACCGGCGCGGGCTCACTCCTCGCCGCGGATGAACGCCTCGACGCGGTCGTAGGCCACCGAGTCGCGGTACTGCTCCGGCGGCGACTTCATGAAGTACGACGACGCCCCGAGCAGCGGCCCGCCGATCCCCCGGTCGAGCGCCAGCTTCGCGGCCCGCACGGCGTCGATGATGATCCCGGCCGAGTTCGGGGAGTCCCAGACCTCGAGCTTGTACTCCAGCGACAGCGGCACGTCGCCGAATGCGCGGCCCTCGAGCCGGACGTAGGCCCACTTGCGGTCGTCGAGCCACGGCACGTGGTCCGACGGGCCGATGTGGACGTTGCCCTTGCCCATGTCGCGGTCGACCTGCGAGGTCACCGACTGCGTCTTCGAGGTCTTCTTCGACTCCAGGCGCTCCCGCTCGAGCATGTTGCGGAAGTCCATGTTGCCGCCGACGTTGAGCTGCATCGTGCGGTCGAGCTGCACGCCGCGGTCCTCGAAGAGCTTGGCGAGCACCCGGTGGGTGATCGTCGCGCCGACCTGGGACTTGATGTCGTCGCCGACGATCGGCACGCCGGCCTCGGTGAACTTCGCCGCCCACTCGGGGTCGGAGGCGATGAACACCGGGAGGGCGTTGACGAACGCGACGCCCGCGTCGAGCGCGCACTGGGCGTAGAACTTGTCGGCGTCCTCGGAGCCCACCGGCAGGTAGGACACGAGGACGTCGGCCCGCGCCTCGCGCAGGGCCGCCACGACGTCCACCGGCTCCTCGTCGGCCTCGGTGATCGTCTCGCGGTAGTAGCGGCCGAGCCCGTCGAGGGTGTGGCCGCGCTGGACGATCACGCCCGTCGGCGCGACGTCGGCGATCTTGATGGTGTTGTTCTCGCTGGCGGTGATCGCCTCGGCGAGGTCCTGCCCGACCTTCTTGGCGTCCACGTCGAACGCGGCCACGAACTCGAGGTCGCGGACGTGGTAACCGCCGAAGTCGACGTGCATGAGCCCGGGCACGCGGGTGGCCGGGTCGGCGTCGGCGTAGTACGTGACGCCCTGGACCAGCGAGGCGGCGCAGTTGCCCACTCCGACGACGGCCACACGGACCTGACCCATGGATGGTCTCCTTCGCTCTTGGTGCCCCGGCGGTGCTTGGTCGGTCGGGGCGTGTCTGACGTGCGGGTGGCGGCCCGGCGCGGTGGCGCAGGACCGGGGTGGACGACGGCGTCCGGGCCCGGTGGCGGGCCGTGGTCAGTCCGGCGGCTCCACGGAACGGTCGGGCCCGCCGGCCTGGCCCAGCGACCGTTCGTGGTCGATGAGCTCGTTCAGCCAGCGGACCTCGCGTTCGGTGGTGTCGAGCCCGATGCGGTGGAGCTCGCGGGTGTAGCGGTCGATCTGCTCCCCGGCCCGGGTCATCGTCGTGCGGAGGCCGTCACGCCGTTCCTCGACGCGACGCCGCCTGCCCTCCAGGATGCGCATCCGCACCTCGGCGGGCGTACGGGAGAAGAAGGCCAGGTGCACGCCGAAGCTCTCGTCGTCGCACGCCTGCGGCCCCGCCTCGCCCAGCAGCTCGTCGAGCCGATCTTTTCCCTCTGCGGTGATCTCGTACACGCGGCGTCCCCGCCGACCCCAGCTCCCGCGCACCGTCGCCGACTCCGGGTCGCGCTCGACGATGAGCTCGGCGCGCTGGAGACGACGCAGCGTCGGGTACACCGAGCCCCACGAGAACGCGCGCAGCGAGCCGAGCCGGGCGTGGAGCTGCTTGCGCAGTTCGTACCCGTGCATCGGCGCCTCGTGCAGCAGGCCCAGGACGGCGAGCTCGAGCAGTGGGCCCACCTCCAGCGTTCCGCCGCGGTCGCCCGGTGTCGACGACCCTCTCGTCGCACCATATCGCGCCGATACATCGAGGGTCGCCACGCGACGATCTCGTCACACGACCGCAGCGCACCCCCGGGCGTCGCTGGCTACGCTGAGGCGCGTGCGAGCACCCCGTCAGGTCGTCGACTACGCGTTGCGCCGCCGTGCGCATCTCGCGGACGTCGCCGCCGGGCGCACCTCCACCGGGGACGCGTGCGACGCCGGGGCCTACCTGCTCCAGGCCGCCACCTACCACGGCGTCCCCACCACCACGCCGTGCCCGATGTGCCGCCGCGACGAGGTCGTCAACGTCTCGTGGGTCTACGGCGAACGGCTCGGGCCGGTGTCCGGTTCCGCCCGATCGGACGACGAGATCGCTCGACTGGACGACGCGGCGGGTGAGTTCACCGTGCACGTGGTGGAGGTCTGCCGTACGTGCCGGTGGAACCACCTCGTACAGTCCTACGTCTTGGGAGCGGACGACGCCTCGGGCGGCGGCCGCCGTCGGCGTCGGACGGCCTCGCCCTGACGCCCCGGCGGGCGTGACGTGGCCGGGTCCGTGACCGACCATGCCGTTCCGGGAGGCGCCACGTGACCGACGACCGTCGTACGGACCGTCGTCCCGTCGGCGGCTCCGCCGCGCCTGCCCGACCCGGGTCCCCGCCGCCGGCGCCGCCCCGGAACCTCCCGCCGGGCTGGAGCGCGGTCCCCCCGGGCGAGCGCGCCGGCGGCCCGGACGGCCAGACCGTCCCGAACGCCGCCGGCTCCCGCAGTCCCGCGCCCGGCCGGCACGGCCAGCCCCAGGGCCAGGCCCAGAACGGCCAGGCGCCCCGCCCGGCGCCGAACGGCCAGCCCGCCCCCGGGCAGTCCGCGGGCCAGGGTCGCCACGGCCAGGCCGCGGGCCGTCACGGTGCCCCGGCCGCCGGTCGCACACCCCCCGGAGCGCCTGCCACCCGCGTCGGCGCGCCGGACACCCGGGACGACCGCGCGGACGTCTGGGGCGCCGAGCGCCCCGAGCCGCGGCTCCTCACCCACGAGGGGGCCCGCCCCCTGGCCACCGCCGCGGCGGGGACGGCGGCCCCGTCCCGTGCCGCCGGGCGCCACCCGGGTCGGCGGACGGCCCGGTACCGCGCCGACCGTCGCCACCGACGTCGTCCAGGGGACGGCCGCGCCCGGGCGCGCGCGTCCGACCGACGATCCGCCGGATGGTCCCGGACGCCGCGGCGGCGGGGGTTCCGACGACGGCCGCCGAGCCGTCGCCAGGCCGAGCTCGCGGCGCTCTCCCCGCGCCGGCGGCGCTGGCGGCGGGGCCGGCGCATCGCCTACGTCGTGCTCGGCCTCGCGATCCTCGGCCCGGTCCTCGCCTTCGCGATCGGCTGGATCGTCTTCCCCATCCCCTCGGCCGATGACGCGACCAACAACCAGGTCGCCACCATCGACTACGCCGACGGCTCGACCCTGGCGAGCCTCGCGCAGGCCCAGGGCAACCGGATCAAGGTGCCGCTCGCGCAGGTCCCGGTCTGGGTGCAGCACGCCGTCGCCTCGGCCGAGGACCGCAGCTTCTACACCAACTACGGCTTCGACCCGATCGGCATCGCGCGCGCCGCCTTCAACCAGGCGCAGGGCGGGACCGGCGGCGGGTCGACCATCACCCAGCAGTACGTGAAGAACGTGCTGGTGGGCGACGAGCACTCCTACTGGCGCAAGTACCGCGAGGTCGTCATCGCGGCGAAGATCAACCAGGAGGAGTCGAAGGACCAGATCCTCGAGAACTACCTGAACACGATCTACTTCGGCCGCGGGGCGTACGGGATCCAGGCCGCGTCGCAGGCCTACTACGGACGCGACGTGAACACCCTCAGCCCGGCCGAGGGCGCGGTGCTCGCCGGGCTCATCCAGGCGCCGTCGAAGTGGGACCCGGCCGTCGACCAGGCCGGCTCGCAGCAGCGGTGGAACTACGTGCTCGACGGCATGGTCGAGCAGAAGTGGCTCTCGCCCGCCGACCGCGCCGCCGCGGTGTTCCCGCACGACACGCTCGCAGCCCTCGTCGCGCAAGACCGGGCATCCCCGACGACGACCGCGGCCACGTCGTCTCCGCCGTCAAGGACGAGCTCGCCTCGTACGGCATCACCGAGCAGCAGGTGAACCAGGAGGGGCTGAAGGTCGAGACGACCGTCGACCCGAAGCTGCAGAAGCAGGCGGCCGACGCCGCGGCGAAGACCCTCGACGGCCAGCCCGCCAACCTGCGGACCGCCCTCGTCTCGGAGGACCCGCGGACCGGCGCCGTCCTCGCCTACTACGGCGGCACCGACGGGTCGGGCTTCGACTACGCCCAGACCGAGCGCCAGCCCGGGTCGTCGTTCAAGCCGTTCGTGCTGCTCGCCGGGCTCGAGCACCAACCACCCATCGGTCTCGGGACGACGTTCGACGGGTCCACCCCGCAGACCATCGCCGGCACGAAGGTCGAGAACTCCGACGGCGAGAGCTGCCCGAACTGTGACCTCAAGACGGCGATGACGCTCTCGATCAACACCGTCTTCTACCAGCTCGGCAACCAGGTCGGGCCGCAGAAGGTCGCCGACGCCGCCCACCAGGCGGGCATCACCGCGCCGCTGGCCAACGCCACCGGCGGCATCGCGATCGGTGACAAGGAGGTCCGTCCCGGCGACATGGCCTCGGCCTACTCCACGTTCGCCGCCGACGGCGTCTACCACCGCCCGCACATGGTCACGAAGGTGACGACGGCGGACGGCCGCGTGCTCTACGACGGCGGGGTCACCGCCCCCGACCAGCGGATGAGCCAGCAGCTGGCCCGCAACGTCACCGAGTCGATGCTCGACGTGGCCTCGCACTCGCAGATCCCGCTCGCCGGCCGGCCGGCCGGTGGCGTCGAAGACCGGCACCGTGCAGTCGTCGGTGCAGGGGCAGAACAACGACGCGTGGACCGTCGGCTTCACCCCTCAGATCTCGACGGCGGTGTGGGTCGGGACCGACGACAACTCGCCGATCAAGACCTCGCAACAACAAGCCGATCTACGGACGCGGGGTGCCCGGCCAGATCTGGCAGCGGTTCATGAACCAGGCGCTGCGCAACGAGCCGGTCCAGAAGTTCTCGGACTTCGACCCGATCGGCACCCCGCCCGCCCCGCCGGCGCCCCCGGCGCCGACGCCGGACCCCAACAACCCGAACAACCCGAACAACCAGGGCCAGATCTGCATCAACGGGGTCTGCGTGAAGACCGGCGACGGCCAGAACGGCCAGAACGGCAACAACCAGAACAACGGCAACAACCAGAACGGCAACGGCAACAACGGCAACAACAACGGCGGCAACGGGAACGGCAACGGCGGCAACAACGGCAACAACAACGGCAACGACGGGAACGGCAACGGCGGGAACGGCGGAGGCGGCGGCGGTGACCCCTTCGGTGACTTCTGACGCCGGGCCCCGATCCGCGTTGACCTCGCAGGCCCCGCCCGAGCGCAGCCGCAGCCACGACCCGTCGTCGCTCGACCCGTCGTCGCGGGTGCTGCCGGCGCACGAGGACGCGTTCGTCCGCGCCGCGAGCGCCGCCACCGGCGGGCCGCTGGGGTCCCACGCCGTCGTCGGGCGCGCCGGGTTCTTCACCCCGCTGCGCGTGGTCCTGCTGCTGGCGACGATCGTGCTGGCGCTGGGCTGGTTCGCGAAGGCGCCGTGCCTGCAGCAGTACGTGGACGACAACGGCCAGACCCAGCTGGACTGGCGTGACGGCCGGCAGTACGTCGCCGCGTGCTACTCGGACACCGTGCCGCTCTACACCGCCGAGCGGCTCGACCGCGGCGGCGTCCCCTACGTCACCAGCTGGGTCGACCAGCACGACGACGGCACCACGCAGGTGCGCTACATGGAGTACCCGGTGCTCACCGGGTTCTTCCAGTGGGCCAACGCGCGCCTCGCGGCCGGCTGGCTCGCGGTGGGCGCCCTGCCCGGCGGCGCTGCCCGTCGTCGTGTACTTCGACCTGTCCGCGTTCTGGCTCGCGCTCGCCTGGCTCGGCGCGATCTGGGCCCTCGTGCGGCTGCGCCCGGGCCGGCCGTGGGACGCGGCGATCGCGGCGACGTCGCCCCTGGTGGCCGTGCACGCGTTCACCAACTTCGACACCCTCGCCGTCGCCGGCGCGACCCTCGGGATGCTCGCGTGGTCCCGGCGACGACCCGGCCTGGCCGGGGTCCTGCTCGGGCTCGGGGCGGCCGCGAAGCTGTACCCGCTCTTCCTGCTCTTCCCCCTGCTCCTGCTGTGCCTGCGCGCGGGCCGGATGCGTCCCTGGTGGACGGTGACCGTCGCCGGGACTCCTGACGTGGGCGGTGGTCAACGTCCCGGTGGCGGTGATCGCCCCGACCGGCTGGTGGGAGTTCTTCCGGCTCAACTCGACCCGCGCCGCCGACCCCGACTCGATCTACAACATCGTCTCCGGGCTCACCGGCTGGTCGGGCTTCGACGGCCCGCTCGACGTCGGGCCGGTCCCCGACCGTGCTGAACGCCGTGACCGCCGTGACCTTCGTCGTGTGCTGCGTCGGGGTCGCCGAGCTCGTGCGCCGCGCCCCGGTCCGGCCCCGGCTGGCGTCCATCGCGTTCCTGGTGGTCGCGGCCTTCCTGCTGACCAACAAGGTCTGGAGCCCGCAGTACTCGCTCTGGCTCGTCCCGCTGGCCGTGCTCGCCTACCCGCGGTGGCGCCCGCTGCTGGCGTGGATGGCGATCGACGCGCTCGTCTGGTTCCCGCGGATGTACTACTACCTCGGCACCAGCGCGAAGGGGCTGCCGGCGCCGTGGTTCTACGGCGCGGTCCTGCTGCGTGACCTGGCGGTGGTCGGCGTCGGGGTGCTGATCGTGCGCACCGTGCTGCGCCCGGAGCTCGACCCGGTGCGCCTGCGTCCCGGACGCCCGGGGCCGCCGGTGGCGGGGGCCGATCCCGACGGCGGCGTCCTCGACGGTGCCCCCGACGCGGCGTGGTTCACGGCCCGGTTCCGAGGAGGCGGCGGCGACCGCCCGCTCGTCGCGGCGGGGACGACCACACGATCCGGGCGCGACTGACCCGGCACGCCGCATCGGGGTCCACGCGGCGTGGCCCGATCGTGACGGTCCGGTGACTGCGGCGTCACCTCCGGAGCAGTGCCTCGTTGTCCCGGACGTCGGAGCCCGTCCGACGCCGCTGCTGGCCCGGTTCCGCTTCGTCGGGACGCCCGGGCCCTCGGCCGCGCTCCGGGGCGGGACCGCGTACGTCGTTCCACGTAAGGGGTCCTGCATGGGAGCGCGGTTCTCGCGTCTGGTGTCGGTCGCAGCGGCCGGGGGTGTCCTCACCGGGTCGTTGCTGTTGGGAGCGGGCGCGGCGCTGGCCGCACCGACCGTTCCCGCCGCGGGAGGCCAGATCATCCCCGCCGCGTGCGGGACGACGGTCCAGGCGCAGCCCGGCGACACCGTCCAGGTGAAGCCGCTGCTCGGGCTGCCCCTGAACGTGCCGATCGGCAGCGCCGCGGGACCGCTGCAGACGATCGACCAGTCGATCGCCGGCGTGCTCTGCCAGGTGCAGGTCCAGCTCGTCCAGCCGGTCACCACCTACGTCGCCGCCGCCGCGCCGCCGCTCGCGCCGCTGGCGACGACCGTCGAGCAGGGCTCGCGGACCGCGCTCGGCGGCACGGCCCCCGCCACCGCGCCGGCCACCCAGGCGCCCGCCGCGGCCCCGGTGCCGGTCGCCCCGCGCGCCGTCGTCCCGGCCGCGCCCGCCGCGCTCCCGCCGACCGCGATCGCGGCGGCCGCGCCCGCCTTCGCGCCGTCCTTCAACTCGCTGCCCTCGTCGTTCCTCGGTGGGGCCACCCCGAGCACGCTGTCCGGCGGGCTGCCGGCGGCCGGCGCGCCCGCGTACGACCCGAGCCAGCTGCTCGGCTCGGCGTTCCCCGGCCTCAAGGCCGGCGCCCCCGCCTACCTCGGGTACGACCCGGCCAGCGCGGTGACCACCGCCAGCCAGGTCCAGGCGCTGCCCGTCGACGGCATGTCGAACGGCATGGGCGTGCCGGTCATGCTCGCCGTGCTGGCCCTCGCCGGCGTCGCGGCGTTCGTGGTGCGGGCCATGGTCCTGCGCCGCGCCACCGCGGCGGCCGCGGTCGCCCCGGTGCCGGGGACCGAGGACACCGACGTCGTCGACGACCTCGAGGGCACCGAGTTCGCCGGAGTGGACTTCGACGACCTCTCGCCGGAGGCGCTGACCGAGATCCGCACCCCGGCGCCCTCCTCGCCGGCGGTCGGCTTCCCGGTCGCCCGCCTGGACCAGGAGGAGACCGAGCTGATGGGAACCACGCGGCGCTGAGCCGCGTCCGACCCCCGAGGGGGCCGGGCCCCAGGAGACCGACCCGGGCGGGTCGGGACCGCGCTCCGCCGGTCCCGGCCCGCCCGTCGTCGTCGTCGGGGCACCACGTACTCTGGACCGACCGAGAACCCTCCTGCCACGGAACGTCCGTGGCCGCCAGCCCATGGGAGGTGAGTGGTACTCGTGCGCCACTACGAAATGGTCGTCATCCTCGAGCCGAGTCTCGACGAGCGAACCGTCGCCCCGTCCCTCGAGACGTTCCTCAACGTCATCCGCAAGGACGGCGGCACCGTCGAGAACGTCGAGGTCTGGGGTCGTCGCCGTCTCGCCTACGAGATCGAGAAGCACCCCGAGGGCATCTACGCGGTCCTCGACGTGAACTGCGAGCCGGCCACCATCAAGGAGATGGACCGCCAGCTCGCCCTGAACGAGTCGGTGCTCCGCACCAAGGTCATGCGTCGTGACCCCGCCGCCGCGACGCGCCGGGGCAAGGCCGGCGCTGCCTGATGGCCGGCGACACCGTCATCACCGTGGTCGGCAACCTCACCGCCGACCCGGAGCTGCGGTTCACGCCGTCCGGCGCCGCCGTCGCGAACTTCACCGTCGCGTCGACCCCCCGCACCTTCGACCGCCAGAGCGGCGAGTGGAAGGACGGCGAGGCCCTGTTCCTGCGCTGCAACATCTGGCGCCAGGCGGCCGAGAACGTCGCCGAGACCCTGACCCGCGGCGCGCGGGTCATCGTCCAGGGACGGCTCAAGCAGCGCTCGTTCGAGACCCGCGAGGGTGAGAAGCGCACCGTCATCGAGCTCGAGGTCGACGAGGTCGGCCCCTCGCTGCGCTACGCCACGGCGTCGGTCACCAAGGCCAGCCGCAGCGGCGGCGGCGGTGGGTACGGCGGCGGCGCCGCGAACGGCGGCGGCGGTTACGGCGGAGGCGGTGGCTACTCGGGCGGCGGGCAGCCCGCCGGTGACGACCCCTGGGCCTCGGCGCCCGCTGCGGGGTCGTCCGGTGCGGGCGGCTACGACGACGAGCCCCCCTTCTGATCCCCCTCGGTCACACCACTCGGTCTAGGAGAGAAAGACACCATGGCGAAGCCGCCGGTGCGCAAGCCCAAGAAGAAGGTCTGCGCGTTCTGCAAGGACAAGAACCAGATCATCGACTACAAGGACACCAACCTCCTCCGCAAGTACATCTCGGACCGCGGCAAGATCCGCGCCCGCCGGGTCTCGGGCAACTGCTCGCAGCACCAGCGGGACGTCGCCGTCGCCGTGAAGAACTCGCGCGAGATGGCTCTGCTGCCCTACACGTCGACCGCGCGCTGAGGGGTAGGTACGCGATGAAGCTCATCCTCACCGCCGACGTCGCCAACCTCGGCGGCCCCGGCGACCTCGTCGACGTCAAGGACGGCTACGGCCGCAACTTCCTGCTGCCCCGCGGGATGGCGATCGTCGCCACCCGCGGTGCGATGAAGCAGGTCGAGACGATCCGCCGCACCCAGGAGGGCAAGCGGATCCGGGACCTCGACCACGCGAAGGAGATCGCCGGCCAGCTCCAGGGCGTCGGCACGGTCACGGTGACCGCCAAGTCCGCGGGCCAGGGCGGCAAGCTCTTCGGCTCCGTGACGCCGGCCGACATCGTCGGCGCCGTCCGGTCCTCCGGCGGCCCGAACCTCGACAAGCGCCTGGTCGACACCAAGGGTCACATCAAGACCATCGGGAACCACCAGGTCACCGTCCGGCTCCACCCGGACGTCGCCGTCGAGCTCCCGCTGGACGTCCAGGGCGCCTGACCCCCGCCGTCCCACCTCGGGCCCCGGACCGCCGCGTGCGGTCCGGGGCCCGACGTGTGTCCGGATGTGTGTGCCCTGCGCCGGGGCGTCCACCTCCCGGCGGGAGCCGTCACCCGGCCGTGGCGGCGGGCGGTCGCCGGGCCGTCATCGACCCGTCCGGCGCCGGACGTCGGCCGGTCGTCTCCCCGCGCTCCCGGCGTTCCACGACACGCCGGGCACCGGCGCGCGACGACATGCCGATCCACTTGTTGTCCACAGTGTGCACAACCCGCTGAGCTGCGCCGATGGTTCCCGACGGCGGGTTGCCAACAGGTTGTCCCCAGGTGCGCCCACCCGGAGGGCCTGTGCTTCCCCCTCCGTCCCCAGGCCATCAACACCGACATCAACACCACCGCCTGGTCGCCCCGGACCCCTGCCCCCTAGCGTGCGTCCGGCACGTCACCGGGGCGCCTCCGCGGCGCGATCGGCGACGGTGTCGGTGCCTCGCGGTAGAGAGGGGCGCGCCGGACGTGCGGGGCGGAACCAGACCGTCCCCGGTGCGGCGTCGATCAGGGAGGAGCGGTCCGTGGCGGTGCTCGACGAACGGGGGGCGGGCGGCCGGGACGGGGGCTTCGACCGGAAGCCCCGATCCGCGGGCACCGAGGGTGCGCGTCCGGAGTTCGACCGTCAGCCGCCGCAGGACATCCCCGCCGAGCAGTCCGTGCTGGGCGCGATCCTGCTGAGCAAGGACGCCATCGCCGACACCGTCGAACTGCTCAAGCCCGACGACTTCTACCGTCCGGCGCACCAGACGGTCTACGAGTGCGTGCTCGACCTCTACGGCCGGGGGGAACCGGCCGACCCCGTGACCGTGTCCGCGGAGCTCGAACGCCGCGGGGAGCTGCTGCGCATCGGCGGAGCGCCCTACCTGCACACGCTCATCGCCGCGGTCCCCACCGCCGCGAACGCCGCGCTACTACGCCGAGATCGTGGCCGACCGCGCGATCCTGCGCCGGCTCGTCGAGGCCGGCACCCGGATCGTGCAGCTGGGCTACCACGGCGGCGAGGGCGCCGACACCGACGACATCGTCGACCGCGCCCAGGCCGCGGTGTACGAGGTGACCGACCGGCGGGTCACCGAGGACTACGTCGCGCTCGAGGACGTCCTGCAGCCGACGATGGACGAGATCGACGCCATCGCCTCGCGCGGCGGGGTGTCGTTCGGGGTGCCGACGGGGTTCGCCGACCTCGACGAGGTGACCAACGGCCTGCACGCCGGGCAGATGGTGATCGTGGCCGCGAGGCCCGGCATCGGGAAATCCACTCTGGGACTCGATTTTGCTCGCTCGGCGAGCATCAAGCACGGCCTGACCAGCTGCGTGTTCTCGCTGGAGATGAGCCGCACCGAGATCGTCATGCGCATGCTCTCGGCCGAGGCGAAGATCCGGCTGGCCGACATGCGCGCCGGCACGATGACCGACGACGACTGGACGCGGCTCGCCCGCCGGATGAGCGAGATCTCCGAGGCGCCGCATGTTCATCGACGACTCGCCCAACATGACGATCATGGAGATCCGGGCGAAGGCGCGGCGGCTCAAGCAGCGCCACGACCTGAAGCTGATCATCCTCGACTACATGCAGCTGATGACGTCGGGGAAGAAGGTCGAGAGCCGCCAGCAGGAGGTCTCGGAGTTCTCCCGTCAGCTCAAGCTGCTGGCCAAGGAGCTCGAGATCCCGCTGGTCGCGATCAGCCAGCTCAACCGTGGTCCGGAGCAACGCCAGGACAAGAAGCCGATGCTGTCCGACCTGCGCGAGTCCGGGTCGCTCGAGCAGGACGCCGACATGGTCATGCTGCTCAGCCGACCCGACGCGTTCGAGCACGACGACCCCCGCGCCGGCGAGGCCGACGTCATCCTCGCCAAGCACCGCAACGGGCCGACCGCGACGATCCCGATCGCCCATCAGCTGCACTACAGCCGGTTCGCCGACCTCGCCCGCGGCTGACCGGAAGGATGCCGCGCGGGCGCCGCAGAGGTCTGGGGCGTTCCTGGCCCGGGTCCGGGGGAGGTTGACCAGTAGTCGGGCCGGCTCCAGCATCGGCCCATGCGAGTACTCGACCG
>CAVQUY010000002.1:0-63681 GCA_963716955.1 uncultured Actinomycetota bacterium | reverse complement strand
TCCTTGTGCTCGACCTCGTCGAGCCCGGCGAAGTACGTCGCGTTGTAGAGCGTCGTCGCGAACTGCGAGATGCCGCCGCCGATGCCGCGGGCCGGGACGCCGTCCTCGATGATCCCGGCCTCGACGTAGCCCTGGCTCGCGTCGCGGGGGCCGGTGAAGCCGTTGAGGCTGAACGTGTCGCCGGGCTTCACGGTGGCGCCGTTGACCTGGTCGGCGACCCGCTTGATGTTCTGGCCGGAGTCGGCCGCGAACCCGTTGGTCTGGAACTCGCCGATGACGGTGGCCGGCCCGAGGGCCTGCAGCGCCTCGGTGGTGACCTTGGGCGGCGTCGTCGTGTAGACCGCGTTCACCGCGCGGCCCGACGCGGGCGGCGGCGGGGCCGGGGTGCCGCCGGGCGGCGGGGGCGGCGGCGTGAACGTCGCCGGCGGGGCCGCGTCGGCCGGGCGCGCGCAGGGCGTCCACCAGGCCCGTGACGGTCTTCGGGTAGTCGATCTCCCGGCCCACGACGGCGGGGACGACGGTCGCGGCCGCGCCCTGGAAGGTGAACGCGGCGTCCTTCGGCGCGGTCTCGGTCGGGGCCAGGTCCTTCTCGACGACGGCCTGCGCGGCCGGCACGTCGACGCGGGGCGTCAGCCCGCCGGCGCCGTCCGGGTCGAAGCGCAGGAAGGACCCGATCTCGGTGGGGCTCAGCGTGGCGTTGCGGCGGTCGCCGACGACGTAGGCCGGCGCGGCCACCGCCGGCACCGCGACGTCGCGCATCGCGGCGTCGATGCCGTCCTGGGTCACCGACACCGGCTGGGTCGTCACCGGCAGCGCGACGGGGGCCGGGTCCAGCCAGTGCTCGAGGACGACGGCGGGTGCGGCCGCGGCGTCGACGACGTGGCCGGGGGCGGAGGGGACGGGCACCGCGCGGCCCCCGTCGAACCGGATCGTGCCCTCCACCGAGGGCCGGTCGAGCTGGGGACGGGCCCGGTCGATCGGCCTGCCCGACGGCGACCGGGTTGCCCTTGCTGATCGGGGCGACGTCGCGGTCGGAGAAGAACGACGCGAGCCGGGTGAACGGGTTGATCGGCTGCTCGCCGGCCTCGTCGATGGTGGCGTCGACGTCCAGGTCCAGCCCGGCCGAGCGCGGGTCGATCACCGTCGTCGCGGCCTCCGGGCCGCTGCCCGCCACGAGCGTGATCGGGCGGGTGACGCGCGGGTCGAGCTGGGCGCGCAGCGCGTCCTGCGCCGCCAGCCGGTTCATCCCGCCGATCTCGACGCCGGCCACCGTCACGCCGCGCGGCACGTCGGTGGCCGAGACGAGCAGGTCCACGACGTAGAGCAGCGCGAGCAGGCCGACCAGGGCGCCGCCGCCGATCAGCAGCCGCTTCCGGGTGCGCCGGCCGCCGCCCGCGGGCCGCTCGGCGTCCGGGGACGCGGACCCGTCGGGTCCCCCGACCGGGGCCAGCGACACCGTCGCCGCGGCGTCGGCGCTCCGGGCCCGGCTCGGGGGCCATCGACCGGGTGGCGTCCCCGTCGAACGGGTCGCCCTCGGTCGTCGTGCCGCCCGGGGGCGTCGCGTTCGGTGGAGTCGTCACAGGTAGAGCCCCGTCCCGCTCGTCGGCTCGATGTTCTCGCTGGCCACGGCGTGCAGGTCGCGCTCGCGCAGGACGACGAACGTCCGGCCGTCGACCTCCACCTCGGCGTGGTCCTCGGGTCCGTAGAGCACGCGGTCCCCGACCTTGACCGTGCGCACGTGGTTGCCCGTGCCGTGGACGTCGCCCCAGGCCAGCCGCTTCGACACCGACGCGGTCGCCGGGATCACGATGCCGCCGGTGCTGCGACGCTCGCCCTCGCCGGGGTTCGGCGAGACGAGCACGCGGTCGTGCAGCATCTGGATCTCCAGACGGGGGTCCGACACGCCGGAATCGTACGGGGAGCCCGGTTCGCCCCGCTCCGCCGGTTCTCCCCCGCGCGGACGCACGCCGATCCCGGGCATGAAGAAGCCCCGTGGCTCTGCCAGGTCGGGGGTCCGGCAGCGCCACGGGGCTCGTGATGGGTGTCGTCGGGGCCCGGGCGTTCGTTACCGCGACCCGGAGGTTCACTCGTCCGGACCAGGAACACCCTGGCGCGGACGCTCCGTGCACGCCTCAGTGGCGGCCGAGCAGGAACCGCCCGAAGTGCGGCACGGTGAACGCGATCCAGCCGCGCTCGGCGGAGAACACCAGGCCCTTGCGCAGCAGGCTGTCCCGCGCCGGGGAGAGCGAGGAGGCCCGCTTGTCGAGGTGCTTGGCCAGGGCGGAGGTGAGCACCGCCTCGTCGCGGCCCTCGGCGAGCTCGGCCATGCCCTGCAGGTACTCGCGCTCGGCCGGGGTGGCGCGCTCGTAGCGGGAGCCGAAGAAGCCCACGGCGAGCTCGGCGCTCGCGTCGGGCGCCGCGACCCGCACGTCCTCGGCGTCGATCGGGCTCGCGACGGCGGCGTCCCAGGCGGCCTTGCCGTAGGCCTGCACGAAGTAGGGGTAGCCGCCGGAGACCTCGTAGAGCGCCTCGAGCGCCTCCTGCGTCAGCTTCGCGTCCTCCCGCTCCGCCGGGGCGGTGAGGGCGAAGTCGGCGTCGGCGCGGTCGAGCTGGCCGATGCGCGCGTAGCGGAAGAGCCGCTCGGAGTAGGACTTCGAGGCGGAGAGCACGGCGGGCAGGTGCGGCAGGCCGGCGCCGACGACGACGAGCGGGGCCCCGGACTGGGAGAGCTCGTGGCAGGCCGCGCACAGCGCCGAGACGTCGTCGACGCGCAGGTCCTGCATCTCGTCGATGAGCAGCGCCACCCCGACCCCGACGTCGCCCGCGAGCTCGGCCACCACGCCGAACAGCTCGACGAGGTCGATCTCGATGTCGCCGGAGTCGGCCCGGCCGGTCTGGAGGGGGGCGTCGATGCCGGGCTGCCAGCGGTCCTTGAGCTTGGCGTCCGAGGGGGTGGCGCGCAGGGCGAAGGCCTTGAGGACGCCGAGGGTCTCCTCGACGCGGTCCGGGGCGCGGTGGCGGACGGCGAGGTCGCGGACGGCCCGGTGCAGCGCGGCGGCCAGCGGGCGGCGCAGGTCGGCGTCGGGACGGGCCTCGATCTTCCCCGCGCCCCAGCCCGCGCGGACGGCCATCGAGCGCAGCTCGCCGAGCAGCACGGTCTTGCCGACCCCCCGCAGCCCGGTGAGCACCAGGCTGCGCTCGGGGCGCCCGCGCGCGACCCGTTCCAGCACGACGTCGAAGGCGTGCAGTTCGCGGTCGCGCCCGCCAGCTCGGGCGGGCGCTGGCCGGCGCCGGGGGCGAACGGGTTCCGCACCGG
Source organism: uncultured Actinomycetota bacterium (assembly GCA_963716955.1). Classification (GTDB taxonomy): domain Bacteria; phylum Actinomycetota; class Actinomycetes; order Mycobacteriales; family Pseudonocardiaceae; genus Actinomycetospora. The sequence goes on along the minus strand of CAVQUY010000002.1, from coordinate 60,365 downwards.
GTCCATGCGCACCTCCGGGTCGAGCTCCCGCTCCGTCTCCCTCGGAGCGTATGGGCCTCTCTAGTGATCACCCGATACATCGCGAGAAACCGCGATCGGCGTGTCGCGCGATCGGGTCGTCTCGCGCCGTCTACGCGCAGCGCTAGACGGCGGGATACGCCGCGATGGGGACGCGAGGGAGTCGCTGCGCGGCGAACGGATCTCCGTCGACCCGCGCCGGGGCTCCCTGATCACGGCCTCCGCCGGTGTCGGCCGACGCCGCCCCGCAACCGGTCGAGGCCCGGCCACACCACCGCGGTCAGCATCCGCGCGAGGACGTCGGCCGGCGGCTCGTCGGTGGCCGGGTGCTCGGAGGAGAGCCACCAGTCGGTGAGCCCCTCCGCGGCGCCGACCAGCGTGTGGGCGACCGGCTCCGCCGCCGCCACGGACCCGCCGAGCTCCGGGGCGAGCAGCTCCGCCGCGCGCCGCACGATCCGGCGGCGGGCGGCGTCGACCGGCCCGGCGAACTCCCCGGTCGAGGCCTGGCGGTAGAGCACCGTCCAGCCCTGGCGGTGCGTGGTCACCGCGTGGAAGAAGGCGCGCAGGGCCCGGAAGAGGCGGGCCTCGCCGTCGTCACCCGCCGTCGGGTCCCCGGAGCCGACGGCCGCGGTCATCGTCGTCACCAGCCGCTCGGCCTCGCGGGCCAGGCACGCGGCGAACAGCTCGTCCTTCGTCCCGCCGTGCGCGTAGACCAGCGGCTTCGACACCCCGGCCCGCGCCGCGATCGCGTCCATCGAGGCGCCGTGCAGGCCCTCCTCGGAGAACACCGCGATCGCCGCGTCGAGCACCTGGCGGCGCCGCACCTCCGGGGCGAGGCGGCGGCGCGCGGTCGGGGTCACGCTTGCAACTTACCTACTACCGCGTAAAGTAGCGAGCATTGGCGGGACCGGTGGTACCGGGCACTCCGCCGCCCCATCCGCGACGACGATGCCGGAGTGAAGGCCGTGGCCGAGAAGATCGACGTGAACGAGCTGGGTCGCAGCGTCGACCTGAAGAAGCTGTCCGACGACGAGCTGGTCGCGACGATGCGCGACGCGCTGCGCCGAGGGCGCGGAGAACGTGGACGCCTCGGTGTTCGCGCGGCTGGTCAAGGGCGCGAGCAAGTCCCAGCTCGAGGCCCTGATGAGCTCCGACGCGCGCCGTCCCGTGATCGACGCGATCTTCGGGCGGATGACCGAGTTCTACTCGTCGTCGGGCGCCACCGGGAAGCGTCAGGTCGTGCACTGGCACGTCACCGGCGCGCCGGGCGGCGGCAGCGACGACTACCAGACCGTCATGCAGGGCGGCGCCTGCTCGGTCGCGACGAGCCTGGACGAGGAGCCCCGCACCGAGCTGTTCATGAACGGCACGGAGTTCCTCAAGGTCGTCACCAACAACGCCAACCCGATCACGCTGTTCATGACGCGCAAGCTCAAGGTCTCCGGCGACGTCGGGTTCGCCACCGCCCTGCAGAAGATGTTCACCATCCCGTCGGCCTGATCCGGCGTCGCGACGAAAGGCGCAGACCATGGCGTTCTCGATGGAACTGTCCGAGGACCACACCGACCTCCGCGACTGGGCGCACGGCTTCGCCGAGGAGGTCATCCGCCCGGCGGCGCAGGAGTGGGACGAGCGCGAGGAGACCCCGTGGCCCGTCCTGCAGGAGGCCGCGAAGATCGAGCTCTACAACTTCGAGACCCTCGCGTCGTTCTGGGGTGACGAGACCGGCCTGTCGCTGCCGATCGTCAACGAGGAGCTCTTCTGGGGCGACGGCGGCATCGGCATGGCGATCTTCGGGACCACGCTCGCCGTCGCCGGCATCTTCTCCTCGGGCACGCCCGAGCAGATGGTCGAGTGGATCCCGCAGTGCTACGGCGACGTCGACGACGTCAAGGTCGCGGCCTTCTGCTCCTCGGAGCCGGAGTCGGGCTCCGACGTCGGCGCCATGCGCACCAAGGCCACCTACGACGAGGCCAAGGACGAGTGGACGCTCTCCGGCGCGAAGGCGTGGGCGACGAACGGCGGGATCGCGAACATCCACGTCGTGCAGGCGGTCGTCGACCCGTCGCTGGGCACCCGCGGGCAGGCCGGGTTCATCGTGCCGCCGGGGACGCCGGGCCTGGAGTCCACCCGCAAGATCAAGAAGATGGGGCTGCGCGCGTCCCACACCGCGGACGTCTTCCTCGACGACGTCGTCGTCCCCGGCTCCTGCCTGCTCGGCGGCAAGGAGAAGCTCGACGAGCGGATCGCCCGGGCCCGCGAGGGGCAGCGGTCCAAGGGGTCGGCCGCGATGCAGACCTTCGAGCTGTCGCGCCCGACGGTCGGCTCGCAGGCGGTCGGCATCGCCCGGGCGGCGTACGAGTACGCGCTCGAGTACGCCAAGGGCCGCGAGACGTTCGGGCGGCCGATCATCGACAACCAGTCGATCGCGTTCACCCTCGCCGACATGAAGACCGAGATCGACGCGGCGCGGATGCTCGTCTGGCGCGCGGCCTGGATGGGTCGCAACGGCGTGGCGTTCGAGGCCGGCGAGGGCTCGATGTCCAAGCTCAAGGCCGGGCGCACCGCGGTGTGGGCCACCGAGCGCGCGATCCAGATCCTGGGCGGCGCCGGGTACTCCCGCGAGCACCCCGTGGAGCGCATGCACCGCGACTCGAAGATCTACGACATCTTCGAGGGCACCGAGCAGATCCAGCAGCTCGTGATCGCCCGCTCGATCTCCGGGCGGCACATCGCCTGACGGGCCGAGGATCGCGCTGACGAGCTGTCCTCGTGGCCAGAGGTCGCGCGTGTCCCGGGTGGCCTTGGCCGTCGGCACGCTGTGACCCGAGTCGCGGGCGGCGGCGAGTCCGACCGCGGTCAACCGCGCCCCCCGAGCACCGGTCACCAGGCCGTCTCACCGCGGATGCGGCCACGTTCAGCATCCCCATCGCGGTCCCGAAGGCACTGGGCAGGCCAGCGCTCTCGGTGAGCGGTGAACGGTCACGTCGGCACCGGGGGCGTCCCGCGGGCTCGGCACCTGTCGAACTCCCCGACCGTGATCGTTCTCCCGTAGCGGATCCGAGGTCCCCGCGCCGGATCCGCTACGCGACGATGATCATGACTCGGGGACGGCGCTCCCACGTCGGTGCTCCCCGGTCGGCGCGACCCGGCTGAGCGCGGATCCGGTCAACGAGGAGGCGTTCGGCCCCACCAGGTGATGCTCCTCCCGCCCGGTCACGACGCCTGGTCGGTGGGGGATAGCCGTGCACCTTCGTGGAGTTCTCCGGGGGAGCGACCTCTACGGGACGTAGGAACGCGAACGAGAGCACTGCTCTTGACGAGAGCGCCGCTCTCGCTCGATGCTGTGAGCACTGCTCTCGCATCGGAGGTCCCCGTGGTCACCGCACCCGCCCGTCCCGCTCCCGCCTCCCCCGCCGTCACCGCGCCCGCGGTGCTCCTGGGGGTCGCGGGCGTGCTGTTCGTCGCCTACCCCGTGGTGCGGCCGTGGGGTGACAGCACCGTCGCCGGCGCGGCCGCCGCGTTCTCCTCGCCGGCCTGGGTCGTCGCCCACCTCGCGGCCGTCGCCGGGTTCGTGCTGGTGGGGCTCGCCCTGCGCGGGTTCGGCCGCGCCGCGGAGGTCACCTGGTGGATCGGGACGGGCCTCGTCCTGCCCTACTACGGGGCCGAGGTGTTCGCCCTGCACGCCCTCGGCGAGCGCCTGTCCGGCCAGCAGCTCTCCGACGTCGCCGAGGCGATCCGGCTCGGACCGGCCGCGGCCGTCGTGTTCGTCGCCGGGCTCGTCGCGCTCGCGGTGGCCGGGGTGCTCCTCGCGGTCCGGGAGGGTGCGGTGGCCGTGCCGTTCGCCGTCGCGATGGTCGGCTTCCTCCCGCAGTTCTTCGCCGGGCCCGAGGTCCGGATCGCCCACGGCGTGCTGCTCGGCGTCGGGCTGGTCCTGCTCGCCCGGCGGGCCGCCCGCCGCTGGCCGCCGGGACCGTCGGACCTCGTCGCTACCGTGCCGATCGGGAGGGGATCGACGATGACGTGGAACGACCTGCTGCTCGAACAGCTCACCTGGCACTGGGAGCAGGCCCTGCGCCCGCGGCTGGACGGCCTGACCGACGACGAGTACCGCTGGGAGCCCGCGCCGGGCGCCTGGAACGTGCGGCCCCGGGCCGAGGCGCGACCGCCCCGATCGGCGGCGGCGACACGGTGATCGACTTCGCGTTCCCCACGCCGGATCCGCCGCCGGTCACGACGATCGCCTGGCGGCTCGCCCACGTGATCGTCGGCGTCTTCGCGATGCGGTCCGCGAGCCATTTCGGCGGCCCGCCCACCGACTGGGGGACCCACCCCTACGCCGCGACCGCCGACGAGGCGCTCGCGCAGCTCGACGACGCCTACGCGTGCTGGACCGCGGGCGTGCGCGCGCTCGGGGAGGACGGCCTGGCACGGCCGTGCGGCCCGGCCGAGGGTCCTTACGCCCGCGAGCCGATGGCGACGCTCGTGCTGCACATCCATCGCGAGGCCATCCACCACGGCGCCGAGGTCGCCCTGCTGCGCGACCTGCACCCGGCCCGGGGGATTGCCGGTACGTGACGACGGGCACACGACCCGAACGCCCCGACCCGCGGAGGACCGCATGGCCGTCGACACCTCGATACCCGCCGACTCCTCGGGAGCCTCCGAGCACCAGCTGACCGAGGCGCTCGGCACCGACTTCTTCTCGGTCCGCCACCAGTTCACCGACGCAGCAGTGGAACACCTTCACCGCGGTGCGCCGCTTCGTGGACCACGAGGTGATCCCCGCGGCCGCCGAGGCCTGGGACGCCGCGGAGATGTCCTGGGACGTGATCAACGGGCTGCCGGCCCTCGGCATCGTCGGCGACGACATCACCGGCTACGGCTGCCCCGGTCTCGACCACCTGACGTGCGGTCTGGTGTCGATGGAGCTGGCACGCGGCGACGGCAGCCTGGCCACCTTCCACGCCGTCCAGTCCGGGCTGGCGATGAAGGCGATCGCGATGCTGGGCTCGGAGGAGCAGAAGCAGGAGTTCCTGCCGGCGATGGCCCGGCTCGAGCTCATCGGCGCCTTCGGGCTCACCGAGCCCGAGCACGGGTCGGACTCCGTGTCGCTGGAGACCACCGCCCGGCGCGACGGCGACGACTGGGTCATCGACGGCCGCAAGCGCTGGATCGGCAACGGCAGCATCGCCGGCCGGACGGTGGTGTGGGCCCGCGACACCGAGACCCAGGCGGTCAAGGGCTTCGTCGTCGACACCTCCACCCCGGGCTACGAGGGCACCGTCATCCCCCGCAAGGGCTCGATGCGCTCGGTCTGGCAGGCCGACATCACCCTCGACGGCGTGCGCGTCCCCGACCGCGACCGGCTCCCCGGCGCCGAGACGTTCAAGGACACCGGCCGGGTGCTGGCCACCACCCGCGGCACCTGCGCCTGGATGGCGCTCGGCCACGCGACCGCGGCCTACGACGCGGCGCTGCGCTACGCGCTCGAGCGCAAGCAGTTCGGGCACCCGCTCGCGTCGTTCCAGATCGTGCAGGAGCGGCTGGTGAAGATGCTGGCCGAGCTGACCGGGATGCAGCTCTACTGCATGCAGATCGCGCGGCTGGCCGAGGAGGGCGACCTCGCGCCGACCATCGCCGGGCTCGCCAAGATGAACAACACCCGCAAGGCGCGCTGGGTCATCGCCGAGGCCCGTGACCTGCTGGGCGGCAACGGCATCCTGCTCGACAACCACGTGATGCGGCACATGGCCGACATCGAGTCGATCCACACCTTCGAGGGCACCGAGACGGTGCAGACGCTCATCGTGGGCCGCGAGATCACCGGCCACAGCGCCTTCACGTAGGCCGGGGTCGTCAGCCCTTCCACCACTTCGGGCCCTTGACCTCGACGGACCCGAAGGCGACGCGGCCGGTCACCACCACGTGCGGCCGGCCGTTCGCCCGGCCGTCACGGCGCTTGTCCTCGACGCTGCCCGCCGTCGCGCTGACCGCGTCGAGCGAGGCGCTCGCGGTGGGCGGCAGCCGCAGCTCGACCGAGCCCAGCGTCATGTCGACGTCGATCTCGACGACCTCGTGGTCGATCACGGCCTCGGTGAGGTCGAGCTCCGCGGACCCGAGCCAGCCGTCGATCTCCAGGCGGCGCGGGACCGCCCAGGTGCCGGAGCGCTTGACCGAGGCGAGCCGCGCGTGCAGTGCGACGGTGCCGCTGGTGTCGCCGGCGGCGTAGGCGGCCCGCGTCCCGTCGGGCGGCGGGGTGGCGGCGCGGGGCCGGGACTCGGCGGCGGTCCGGGCGCGGGCCCGGTCGGGGTGCTCGAGCGGCAGGTCGACGACGAGGCCGTTGAGCTCCCGGCGGGTGCGCGCGGTGGTGGCGAGCCCGGAGCGCCGGTCGAACTCCAGGGTGTCGATCAGCCCCCGCGACACGGCCTCCTGCAGCAGGCCGACGACGTGCTCCCGGTCGTCGTGGTCGACCGGGAGGTCGGCGGGTGTCGGCGGCAGGTCGCCCGAGCGCGGCGGGACGGTCTCCCGGTCGATGACGGTCTCGGTCCCGGGTCCAGCCGTCCCGGGCTCGTCGGCGGTCTCGGGCGTGGGGGTGGGCGCCGGTTCGCGCCGCTCCTCGTCGGTCATGGGACACAGCCTGGCGTCGCGCCGGCCCCCGCACCTCCGGGTCGGACCCTGAACTCCACCCCGAGCCCGCCCGGTGCGTTCCGGGGTCCGCATCGCGGTGTCTCGGGCTGTCTCGGGTTTCTCCGAGAGGGCGCCATACGGCGCGAGAGGCCGGTGATCGACGACGGTTTCCTGACGTCCAGTGTCAGGAACGGAGACGTCGATGGGGCGACTTCTCCGACGCCGCGGGCAGGACCGGCATCGCCTCGTAGCCGCGCAGGATGCGGGTCGGCCGACGGCGGGCCTCCCCGGCCGGGGCGAGGTCCGGGAACCGCTCGAACAGCGCCCGGAGCGCGACCTCGCCCTCCATCCGGGCGAGCGCGGCCCCGAGGCAGTAGTGGATGCCGCTGGAGAAGGCGACGTGCTCGCGGGCGTTGGCGCGACCCACGTCGAAGCGCGCGGGATCTCCGAAGACGTCCGGGTCGCGGTTGGCGCCGGCGAGCACCGTCACCACCAGGGACCCCGCCGGGATCTCCTCGCCGGCCACCTCGGTGTCGCGCCGGGCGCGCCGGGCGGTCCGCGAGACGGGGGACTCCACGCGCAGCACCTCGTCGACCGCGGTCGGCCACAGCGCGGGGTCGGCCGCGAGGCGCTCGCGCTCCTGCGGGTGGTCGAAGAGCAGCCGGGTGCCGTTGGCGATGAGGTTGACCGTCGTCTCGAACCCCGCCGCCAGCACGAGCAGTGCCGTCGAGACCAGCTCGCGCTCGGTCAGCCCGGTGCCGTCGTCGTCGGCCACCGTGACGAGCTGGGAGAGGAGGTCGTCGCCCGGGTCCGCGCGCAGCCGGCGCAGGTGCTCGGTCATCCAGCCGTGCAGGGCGGCGACGTTGCGCTGGACCAGCGACCACCGGTCGTGCGGCAGCCCGAGGTCGAGCGACGCGGCGGCGCCGTCGCCCCAGGTCAGGAACTGCTCGCGCATCGAGGTGGGGACGCCGAGCATCTCCGAGATCACGGTGACCGGGAGCAGGCTCGCGTAGCGCTCGACGAGGTCGACCGGCCCGCCGTCGGGACGCGCGAGGGAGTCCAGCAGGTCGGCCGCGATCTCCTCGGTGCGCCCGCGCAGCGCGGCCACCCGGCGGGCGGTGAAGGCGCGGGTGACCAGCCGCCGGTAGCGGGTGTGGTCCGGGTCGTCGACGGCGAGCATCGACGGCGGGTCGATGGGCCCGGGGTGGGGCGCCGGGCCCGCGAGGCGCAGGGCGAGCCGCACGGCCGCGGGCATCGCCTCGTCGCGGTCGGCCACGCCGAAGTCCTCGCTGCGCAGCACCTCGGTGCAGACGTCGTGGTGCACGCTCACCCGGGAGAACGCGCCCCGGGCGAAGGGCCGCCGTGCGCGCAGCCGCTCGTAGTGGGCGAACGGGTCGCCCTGCAGGTCGGGGTCGAGCAGCAGCGCGGCGTCCGGGTTGCCCTGGCGGGCCTGCCGTCGGATCGCGGCCCGCATGAGCCCGTGTGTGGCCGCCCACCGCAGCGTGCTGCGCACCGCCATGCCCCACCTCCCGCTCGATTTGGTACGCCACGGTACCGATCACCGGCGTGACGCGTCGAGCGGGCGCCGGCGGGTACCCCGGAGCCCGTGCGCACCTCCGTCTCCGCCCGCGGGCCCGTCACCCCCGACGAGGCCTGGGAGCGCTACGCCGACCTCGACCGCTGGTCGGGGTGGGCGCCGCAGATCAGCGGCGTCGACGCCGCGCGGCGCCGCCTCGAGCCCGGCCTGACGGGCGTGGTGCGCGCCGCGGGACTGGTGCACGTGCCGTTCGAGGTGCTCGCCGTCGACGAGGCCGCGCGCACGTGGTCGTGGCGCGTGCGGGTCGGCCCGGTCCGGCTGGTGCTGCACCACGGGGTGGAGCCCGACGGCGACGGCACCCGGTCCTGGCTGGTGACCGAGGGCCCGGCCCTCGTGGTCGCGCCCTACACGCCGATCGCGTTCGTCGCCCTGCACGCGCACGTGGGCCCGCACGCGCGGGCCCTGCGCGGCTGAGGAGGGCCCGGGCCGTGACCCCCGACGACGCCGTCCGGCTGGTCCTGGTGTCCGACACCCACCTGCCGTCGCGCGCGAAGGACGTCCCCGACGAGGTGTGGGCGGCGGTCGAGGACGCGGACCTCGTCGTGCACGCCGGCGACTGGACCGGGCCCGCCGCCCTCGACGCGTTCGAGGCCCGCGCGCCGCGCCTGCTCGCGTGCTGGGGCAACAACGACGGCGACGAGCTGCGGGCCCGGCTGCCCGAGGTGGCCCGGGCCGACGTCGGGGGCCTGCGGTTCGCGGTCGTCCACGAGACCGGCGACGCCCGCGGCCGCGAACGGCGCTGCGACGCGTCGTTCGGGCCGGGCTCGGACGACCCGGCCGACGTCCTCGTCTTCGGCCACAGCCACGTGCCGTGGGACTCCACGACGCCCGGCGGCCTCCGGCTGCTCAACCCGGGCTCCCCGACGGACCGCCGCCGCCAGCCGTTCTGCACGTACGTGACGGGGACCGTCGCCGGCGGCGTCCTCACGGTCGTGCGGCACGATCTCCCGCAGCGCGCCCGGACGCGTCCGCGCTGATCACCGGGGGTGAGCGCCCCGGCGGCGGACCCGGCCCGGGAGGTCCGGGTCACGGCCGCTCCGCACGATTTCCCGGATCGCGAGCAACGTCGGAGTGGTCACGACCGTCCCCCTGCACGAGCACGGTCAGTGATGGCCGTACCGTCTCCCCGTCACGTCGACACGCAATACGACGGCGCACCAGCAGTGACCCCGCCCGATCAGGACCCGACTGGAGGACGGCGCTCGGCTCCGGACCCGCTCCGCGGGGACGAGGCACGACGCCACGACGACGAGGGACGAGCGAGGACCGCCCGCCCCCTGCCATCGAGACGAAACGGCCCGATGACGCTTCTTGCCGAGAGACCTGCCGACGAGGTCGACGAGTCCGAACTCGTCGTCGGTCGTCGCATCCAGGAGTTCTCGCAGCTCGCGGGACCGATCCGCGAGCTCGACGGCGACGGTCGACGACTACCGGGTCTCGTACCGGGGCGTCGAGGTCGTCCACGGCCGTGGGCGCGTGTGGCGCTCGCTCGCCGTCGCGGCGCTGAACTTCGCCTTCGAGGCCCTCTTCTTCCTCTGGCTGCTGCACCCCTCGCACCGTCCCGGCGTCACCGGCCCGGCGATCGCGCAGTACGCGAACTGGGTCGTCATCGGCTCGATCGGCCTCATGGAGCTCCTGCGGCTGATCAACGTCTTCTCGCTGTCGCTGGCCTCGGTGATCTCGCGCGACCCGGTGCCGGTGCCGCCGCAGCCCAACCAGCGGATCGCGTTCCTCACCACGATCGTCCCGAGCAAGGAGCCGATCGACGTCGTCCGCGGCACGCTCCAGGCGGCGCTGCGCATCCGCTACCAGGGGATCCTCGACGTCTGGATCCTCGACGAGGGCGACGACCCGGCGGTGCGCGCGATGTGCCGCGAGCTCGGCGTCAACCACTTCACCCGCAAGGGCATCGAGCAGTACAACCGCAAGAAGGGCCCGTTCAAGGCCCGGACCAAGCACGGGAACTACAACGCGTGGGTCGCCGAGCACGGGGACTCCTACGAGATCTTCCTGTCGGTCGACCCGGACCACGTCCCGCTGCCCAACTACGCGGAACGCATCCTCGGGTACTTCCGCGACCCGGACGTCGCCTTCGTCGTCGGCCCGCAGTGCTACGCGAACGACGAGACGTTCGTGACGCGGGCCGCCGAGTCGCAGCAGTTCCCGTTCCACTCGCTGATCCAGCGGGCGGCGAACCGCTACAACGCCGCGATGCTGGTCGGGACCAACAACGCGCTGCGCATCAGCGCGCTCAAGGGCGTCGGCGGTCTGTCGGACTCGGTCACCGAGGACATGGCCACCGGCCTGAAGTTCCACTCGCGGCGCAACCCGCAGACGAAGGCGCGCTGGAAGTCGGTCTACACCCCGGACGTCCTCGCGGTCGGTGAGGGCCCGTCGTCGTGGGGCGACTTCTTCTCCCAGCAGATGCGCTGGTCGCGGGGCACCTTCGAGGTGCTGCTCACCGAGTTCTGGCGGCGGCTGCCGATGCTCTCGCCGGGGCGCGCGCTGCACTACTGCCTGATCACGACCTTCTACCCGTCGATGGCGATCGGCTGGATCCTCGGCGCCGTCAACGCGGTCCTCTTCCTCTCGCTCGGCGTCCAGGGCGTCGTCGTGCCCGTGCAGCTGTGGTTGGCGCTGTACATCGACGCCACCGCGTTCCAGCTCTGGGTCTACCTGCGCAACCGGCGCTACAACGTCAGCCCCTACGAGGCCGAGGGCTCCTCCGGCGTCAAGGGCATGCTGATGTCGATCTTCGCCTCGCCGATCTTCGCGGCGTCGCTGATCGCGACCCTGCTGCGGCTGCCGGCCCGCTTCGTCGTGACGCCCAAGGGGCTGTCCTCGACCTCCGACCACATCCTGACGTTCCGCCGCCACCTGCAGTGGGCGCTCGTGCTGGTCGTCGCGATCGTGACCTCGATCGTCATGGGCTACGCGGCCCCGGCCGTCCTGCTGTGGCCGGTGGTCGCCCTCTGCGCCTGCCTCGCGCCGCCCGCCCTGTGGATCATCGAGCGGGTCGTCGGGCGCCAGCCGGTGCTGACCGCCGAGGGCCCCCGCACCTCGGACGGGCGCACCGGCATCACCACCGAGTCCCTGCAGCGCGCGGCGATCGACGCCCTCATCGCCCAGGGGCCGGACTCCGCGCCGTTCCGCTCGCCGCTGGCCGAACGGCTGCCCGACGGCTGGGTCCGCTCCGGCGTCCCGGCGACGGTGGCCGCCGACGGCCAGGACGCCCGGACGACGACGGTGCGCGCCGGCGAGACCACGGGACCCGCGGGCCGCGCGAGCCCACCTCGGGCGAGCGCTACCGCCCGCTGCCGGCCGGATGGCTGCGCGGTGGCGACGACGCGGAGACCGAGGTGCGCCCCGCCGGTGCGCCGTCGGGCCCGCGCGCGAACGGGCTGCGGCCGCGGCCGGTGCCCCCGCACGGGGAGCAGCGGCGCCGCCCGGGCGGTCCGGGCGCACCCCTGAACGGGGCGCCGGTCCCGCCCACCGGCAACGGCCCCGGGCCCGTCGGCCCGACGGCCCCGGTGCTCCCGGGCGGCCCGGTCCGGGCCAGTCCGGTGCCCGTCCCGCCGCTCCCGCGAACCGGCCGACCCCGGCACCCCGTCCCGGCCCGCGGCCCGGACCGGTCCCGGGGGACCCGGCGCGCGGCCCGGTGGGCCCGACGGCGGACCGCCCCGCGGCGGAGGCCGGCCGGCCGGCCGAGCCGAACCGTCCGGGACCGGCCGACCCGCAGTCCGAGGGCCCGCGTCCCACGCCCGCGCCGCGCGCCCACCGGATGCGGCCCATCCGGCCGGTGCCGAGCGGAGAGGGTCCGCGTCCCGACGCCCGGCCCCGCCCGACCGGGCCGGACGCGCCCCGGGCCGGCCCGCGACGCCGGCCGACGGTCGTCCCGAGCCGGTCACGCGGACCGCGGCGGTCCACCGCAACGAGATCGCCCCCCTGGAGCGCCGCCCGCGCGCCGGAGCGCGGTCGTGCCGCGACGGCGCCGCGCCCGCCGCCGCGCAGGGCGTCGCCGGGAGGCTCCGCGCCGTCCTCCCCGGCACTCGGGACACGGGTCCCGGACAGGCCCTCGCCCACGGCCCGTCCCCGTCCGACGCCGGACGGGGCGGCCCCGGTGCGCCGCGGCGGCGCGCGAGGGCGACGTGGTGAGCACCGCGGAGCGCTCGCTGCACGCCTCGACCGTCGCGGTCCGCGTGGTCGCGCTCGCGGCCGTGGCGCCCGCCGTCGCGGCCGCCCGCGGCGACGGGGCGCGTCGCCGCGAGCCGGAGCAGACCGAGGCGAGCTGAGGTCGCCGGTCGGTCGGGCGATCCGTCGGAGCCGCGGCTGCGAACGTCCGGTTGCGCCGTTCGCTCCTGGTCGGCCGGTGTGCTCCGGATGAGTGCCGGGGTGCGGACGGATCACACCGGCCGGGATGGGACTCTGTGTCCGTTACGAGATCGGGCCCACGTCGGGATCGATCACGAAGACAATCGGGGGTGGCTGGGCAGGATGTCGGCAGGATGGAGGCGGATCGCCTCGGCCGCGCTGGCCGCGGTCGCGGCGCTCACACTGGCCGGGTGCTCGGGCGGCTCGTCCTCCCTGCCCCCGGGGGCGCCCCAGACGATCGTGCCCGCCGCGGCGTCGGAGTTCTGGGTGGACCCGGCCTCGGAGGCGGCCAAGCAGGTCGCGCAGTGGCGCAAGGACGGCCGCATCGCGGACGCGGCGGAGCTCGAGAAGATCGCCCGCCAGCCCGTGGCCCACTGGATCGGCAGCGAGGGCAACACCACCGACGAGACCAAGGGCATCGTCTCCCAGGCCAGGGCCGGGGGGCGGACGCCGGTGCTCGTCGCCTACAACATCCCGAACCGGGACTGCGGGCAGTACTCCTCGGGCGGCGCGGCCAACGACGACGACTACCGCAGCTTCGTCGCAGCAGATGGCCGACGGGATCGGCGGCAGCAAGGCCATCGTCATCCTCGAGCCCGACGCGCTGGCCCAGACCCTGACCAAGTGCGAGGGCCAGGGCGAGCAGGGCGACCGGGAAGGGCTGCTCGCGGACGCGGTGAAGACGCTGAGCGGGGCCGGCGCCGAGGTCTACATCGACGCGGGCAACCCCGGCTTCGTCACCGACACCGGCCAGCTCGCCGACGGGCTGCGCAAGTCCGGGGTCGACCAGGCGGCGGGCTTCGCGCTCAACGTCTCGAACTTCCAGACCAACGACGCGGTCGAGAGCTACGGCAAGAAGGTCTCCGACCAGCTCGGCGGCAAGAAGTTCGTCATCGACACCAGCCGCAACGGCAACGGCTCCTACAGCGGTCCCCAGCAGCCGACCTGGTGCAACCCGCCCGGACGCGCCCTCGGGACCCCGCCGACCCGCAGCACCGGCGACCCCCGGGTGGCCGCCTTCCTCTGGATCAAGGAGCCGGGCGACTCCGACGGCGACTGCCGCGGCTCGCCCAGCGCCGGCAGCTTCATGCCCGACTACGCCCTCGGGCTCGCGAAGGCGACGAAGAGCTCCTGACCACCCGGCGACTCCCCGGCCCGGGCCGGGGAGTCGCCGGACGTCGTCTCAGGTCCCGTAGGCGTGCACGACGGCGGCCATGTCCTCCTCGCCGTGCCCGCTCGCCGACGCGGCCGCCAGCCGGTCCGCGACCGCGTCGGCGAGCGTCGTCGCCGTCCCGGCCTCGGTCATGGCGTCGCGGATCAGGCTCGTGTCCTTGATGACGCCGTCGAGCTCGAACGACGGGCTGTAGTCGCCGGAGATCATCGCCGAGCCCTTGAGCTGGACGTAGGGCGCGTCGACCGCCTGTCCCTCGACCGCGTCGAGGAACTGCTGGGGGTCCAGCCCGAGACCGCGGGCCAGGGCGATCGACTGCGCGATGCCGTTGACCATCGCCCCGATCCAGGCGTTCACCGCGAGCTTGAGCTTGCTGGCGTCGCCGAGGGTCTCGCTCACCCACTGGGTCCGCGCGCCCATCGCGTCGAACGGACCCGCGACCTTCTCCCGCAGCGAGCGGGCCCGGAGACGAGCCACACCAGCTTCCCGTTCTCGGCCGGGGCCTTCGTGCCGAGCACCGGCGCGTCGAGCACGTCGATGCCGCGCTCCCGGGCGAACGCCTCGACGCGCCGGGTGCCCTCGACGCCGACGGTGCTGGACTGCACCCACACCGCCCCCGAGGGCCAGGACTCGGCCACGTCGGCCATCACCGAGAGGACCGGCTCGAGGTCGAAGAGCATGGTGACGACGACCTCGGCGCCGGCGACCGCCTCGGCCGCGGTGTCCGCCACCGTCGCGCCGTCGTCGGCCAGCGGCTTCGCCTTCTCCTGGCTGCGGTTCCACACGGTGACGTCGTGCCCCTCGCGGAGCAGGCTGCGGGCCATCCCCGCGCCCATGATCCCGGTGCCGAGTACCGCTACTGAAGTCATGGCCAGACCCGGATGTACCCGCGCCGACCGTCAACGGCCCATCGTGAAGAACTCCGCATTGGGCCGCAGCGCCGTCAGGTGCGCGAGACGGTTGGACATGGCGAACAGCGCGGTGATGGCGCCGACGTCCCAGATCTCGTCCTCGGACAGGCCCGCCTCCCGGGCGGCGTCGACGTCGTCGTCGGTGAACGACGCGGAGTCGACCGCGAGGGTGAGCGCGAGGTCGACGATCGCGCGCTGCCGCCCGGTGAGCTCGGCGCCGTAGGGGTTGGTGGCGACGTGGTCGGCGATCTCCGGGTCCTTGGTGCGGACCCGCAGGATCGCCCCGTGGGCGACGACGCAGTAGGTGCAGTGGTTCGCCCCGGAGGTCGCGACGACGACGAGTTCGCGCTCGGCCTTCGAGAGGCCGTCGTTCGAGTCCATCAGCGCGTCGTGGTAGTCGAGGAACGCGCGCAGCTCGCGGGGGCGCCGGCCGAGGGCCCGGAAGATGTTCGGGACGAAGCCGGACTTCTCGGCGATCGCCCCGACCCGTTCCCGCAGGTCGTCGGGGAGATCCGCGGGTTCGACGACGCCGAAACGGCTCACTTCGCTCATGGCCCGACCGTAGTGCGGATCAGCCGGGCGCACGGAAGGCGACGTGGCATCGCCCTTCGGTCACCGCCTTGATGTGGGCGACGGCGGGCTGCGACTTCTGCTGGAGCGCGGCCAGCTCGTCCCGGTCGATCTTCTTCGGGTCGCCGCCGGTCTCCGCGAGCGAGCGCGAGGCCCTGCTCGGTCAGCTGCTGCACGGTCCGCCAGTCGGCCGCGAGCTCCGGTGGGGCCGCGGCCACGAGGTCGCCGACCTGCCGGCGCACCGTCGCGCTCGCCTTCGCCACGCCGCCCTGGCCCGCCTGCGGCGAGGCCTGCTCGGCCTGCACCCGGGCGACCGTGGCGCAGTAGGACGTCGTGGCGGCGTCGACGGTCGTCGTCGGCGGCGCCGGCACCGGGGACGCCGCGGGGGCCGGGGCCGCCGCGCCGCCGCCCCCGCACGCCGCGAGCAGGATCCCGGCGGCTCAGCACGACGCCCGCGCCCGCCGCGCTCGCGCGCCGGCGGGTGCCCGTCACTGCGGTCGTCGTCCCCATCGCGCGGTCGTCCCCTCCTCGCGGCGCCGTCGCCGTGGTGCGCTGCCGATGCTGGCACCCCCGCCCGCGACGGCCCCCGGTGGGTCGGGACTCCACGAGGGGGGTGACGTGGGGCGAGGAGGTCTCCCGTGCCCCAGGGTCGTCATGTCACAGTGACCGGCATGCACGTGAGCGACGAACACCGGGCGGTCGTCCGGCGCTGGTGCGCGCAGCGGGTGCCCGAGTCCCAGCGCGACAGCGTGCAGATCTCCTACTCCGAGCGCGCGGGCCGCATCACGCTGTCCTGCCGGCGCGCCCCGGTGTTCCCCGAGCTCGCCACCGAGTGGTCCACCGCGCCGATCGCGCAGCTGCGCTACGACGCGGCCGACGGGCGCTGGGTGCTGCTGTGGCCGGACTCCGGCGGCCGGTGGCACCGCTACCCCGACGAGTCGAAGGCCGTCTCGCCCGCGCCGCTGCTCGACATCGTCGACGCGGACCCGACCGGCATCTTCTGGGGGTGAGCCCGACCCCGCCCGAGCCAGCCGGACCTCGCGACGATCGCCGCGCGCGTCGGGGCCTTCGACCGCGGGCGGCGTCGGGACGTCGACCCGGGGACGCTCCCGCCCGTGCGCGGCCGCGACGGGGAGCTGCGCCCGCCGCGGCGGGCCGCCGTCGCCGTCGTCGTGCTCGACGACCCCACCCGCGGACCGGGGGTCCTGCTCACCCGCCGGACGTCGCGGCTGCGCGACCACCCCGGCCAGTTCGCGCTGCCGGGCGGGTCGGTGGACCCCGGCGAGGACACCGTCACCGCGGCCCGCCGCGAGCTGGACGAGGAGCTCGGGCTCGCCCTCGGCGCCGAGGCGGTGGTGGGCCGCCTCGACGACTACCCGACGCGCTCCGGCTTCGTGATCACCCCCGTCGTCATGACCGTGGTCGCGCCGCTGGACGAGCTGGCGCCGTCGGCCGACGAGGTGGCGCGCGTCTTCCACGTCACGCTCGCCGAGCTCGACGTCGAGCCGAACTACCTCGAGATCCCGGAGTCCGACCGGCCGGTCGTGCAGCTGCCGATCGTCGGGCACCGCGTGCACGCCCCGACGGCGGCGGTCCTGCTGCAGTTCCGCGAGGTCGCGCTGCGTGACCGTCCGACCCGGGTCGACGGGCTCGAGCAGCCGGTGTTCGCCTGGCGCTGATCGCGGCGCGCCGAGGCGGATCCCAGCCGCCGGCGCTCCACCCGGATCGTTGACGACGCGTGACGAGCGCCCCGTTCCGGTGCGCCGAGCGGTACCGCGTGGTTGTGTGAGGAGAGCCCCCGATCGAAGGATGCGTGATCGCTCGTGTGCGGAATCGTCGCTGCGTACGGTGACATCGACCCCGACAAGTGCGAGCGCATGCTCGCGAGGATCAACCACCGCGGACCCGACGACTCGGGCCGGATCCGGCTCGAGTCGGCGTGGCTCGGCCACCAGCGCCTCTCGATCATGGACGTGACGGGCGGCAAGCAGCCCATCGCGGACGAGACCGACTCCGCCTACGTCGTCGGCAACGGCGAGATCTACAACCACGAGGCGATCCGGGACCAGCTCTGCGAGGTCCGCTTCGCGACCGACTCCGACACCGAGTCGGCGTTCCGGCTGGTGCTGCGCGACGGCTCGGCCGCGCTGCACGACCTGCGGGGCATGTACGCGCTGGCCATGGCGCACACCGACGGCCACGGCGTCGTCGCGCGGGACCCGATCGGCATCAAGCCGCTGTACTGGGCCCGCCTCGAGGACGTGACGCTGTTCGCCAGCGAGCTGCGCGCCTTCGACCCCGAGGACCAGCCGATGGTCGAGGCGTTCCCGCCCGGGCTACGTGTGGACCCCGGGCCTGCCCGACACCGGGGCGGTCCACGACGGCTCGATGGTCCGGTTCGCCGACGCCGTGCCGGTGCAGGTCCGTCCCGCGCGCTACGCCCCGGACAAGTCCTGGGACGCCTCGGTGCTCGACCACGTCCGCGCGGTGCTCTCGGACTCGATCCGCCGCCACATGATGAGCGACGTCCCCGTCGGGGTGTTCCTCTCCGGCGGTCTGGACTCCGCGATCGTCGCCGCGGTGGCCGCGCAGGTCGCCGCCGAGAAGGGCGAGAAGCTCCCGACGTTCGCCGTGGGCACCGAGGGCAGCGCGGACCTGCTGGCCGCCCGCGCGGTCGCCGAGTACCTCGGCACCTGCCACCACGAGATCGTCCCCACCGCGCAGGACCTCGAGGAGGCCCTCGACGAGGCCGTCACGGTCATCGAGCACTTCGACCCGGCGCTGGTGCGCTCGGCGGTGCCGAACCTGCTGCTGGCCCGCGAGGCGGTCAAGCACGTGAAGGTCGTGCTCACCGGCGAGGGCGCCGACGAGCTGTTCGCCGGCTACAGCTACGTCCACGACGACGCCGCGTTCGCGACCCCCGACGCGCTGCAGGCCGAGCTGGTCCGCTCGATCGAGACGCTGCACGAGCTCAACCTGCAGCGCTGCGACCGCACCACGATGAACTACGGCCTCGAGGCCCGGGTGCCCTTCCTCGACGCCACGGTCATGGAGGAGATGCTCGCCATCCCGGCCGAGTGGAAGCTCAAGTCCGACGGGCGGGCGGAGAAGCAGCTGCTGCGCGAGGCCTTCGACGGCCTGGTCCTCGCCGACATCCTGTGGCGCGGCAAGGAGCAGTTCGGCGACGGCTCCGGCGCCGGCGAGGTGCTCGCCGAGCTCGTCGAGAAGGAGAAGGCGAAGGAGGGCGCGCACGGCGCCGCGGCCCCGACCGTCGAGAACGGCTGGGACCTGCGCAGCGACGAGGAGATCGCCTACTACCGGACCTGGTTCCGGACCTTCTCGGGCGTGAAGCCGAACCGGACCCTCGGCGCGTTCGCCACGGCCTGACCCGGGACGGTTGAGGCTTCGACCACCCCGGGTAGTCCTTGTCATGACCAACGTTCCCGGCATCAAGCTCAACAGCGGAGCCACCATCCCGCAGCTCGGGTTCGGGGTGTTCCAGATCGACCCCGAGGACACCGCCTCGACCGTGCAGACGGCCCTCGAGATCGGCTACCGGCACATCGACACCGCGCAGATGTACGGCAACGAGGCCGAGGTCGGCGAGGCGATCGCGAACTCCGGGATCCCGCGGGACGAGCTGTTCGTGACCACGAAGTGCAACAACTCGAACCACGGCTACGACGACGCGCAGCGCGCGCTCGACGAGAGCCTGTCGAAGCTGCGCACCGACCACGTGGACCTCTACCTCATCCACTGGCCGCTGCCCGGCAAGGACCTCTACGTCGAGACCTGGAAGGGCTTCGAGCAGGCGGCGAAGGACGGCAAGGCACGGTCCATCGGCGTCTCGAACTTCCAGTCCCACCACCTCGACCGGCTCGCCCAGGAGTCCGACACGGTCCCCGCGGTGAACCAGATCGAGCTCCACCCGCACCTGCAGCAGCCCGAGATGCGCGAGTACGACCGGAGCCACGGCATCGCGACCGAGGCCTGGAGCCCGATCGGGCAGGGCAAGGGCGTCATCGACGAGGACCGCATCGTCGCGGTCGCCAAGGGCCACGACAAGACGCCGGCCCAGGTGACGCTGCGCTGGCACATCCAGCTCGGGAACATCATCTTCCCGAAGTCGGTCACCGACTACCGGATCCGCGAGAACTTCGACATCTTCGACTTCGAGCTCACCGACGAGGAGATGTCGGCCATCGGCGCCCTGGACAAGGGCCAGCGCCTCGGCCCGGATCCCGACCAGTTCGACCGCTGAACCCCTGGCTCCCCCGGAGCCGGTCCGGTCGCCCTCCCTCGCGACCGGACGCATGAGCGGCCCGGGCGCCGACGTCGCGATCGACGTCGGTGTCCGGGCCGTTCCATGCGCGCACCGGGGTGAGGGGCCGGCCCTCTTCGAGGGCCACCGGAGGCGGGTCCGGGCGAGTCTGGCGCTGCGTCGTGTGCTCCTGATCAACGAGGTCGTGGCGGGCGCCCGGACGAGGGAGTCACGCACGCTTCGATCGGATCTCCGCCCGGTGTGCATGGGCTCCTTGATCACTCAGAGTGGGAGGGCCGGGGCTGCGTCGAGGCCTCGGGCTCCACGAGGGGCACTGGGCGCAGACTTCGACGGGCCGCTGCGCCCTGTGCTCCTGATCAACGGCGCGCCAGCTGGTCCGACGAGGGCACTGCGGCAGGTCCGAGCAGGGTCTGCCGAGTCCTGTGCTCCTGATCAACCGCGAGCGGGAGCCGAACCTCCGACGGGAGGGGGCACGGGACGCCAGACCTCGACGCCGACCCACGCTCTCAGGCGGCGGACCGCCGACGGTTCGCGAGCCGGCGGCGCTGGGCGTCGAGGTGCGGCCGGGCCCGGCGCTGCCCGCCGCGCTCGCCGATCGCGGCCGCGAGGCCGTCGAGGACCCGGGCCAGCCGGTCGGCGTCGGGGTGCCAGCCGCGGCGCTCGCACTCCTCGAGCCAGTCGACCGCGCCGCGGTGGCCGCGCTCGCCGTTGCAGCGCCGGCACGCCGCGACCTCGTTCTCCAGCCACGACGGCCCTCCCCGCACCTTCGGGATGACGTGGTCGGTCGTGGCGGGGACCCGGCCGTCGAGGGGGCGGGCGCACCACAGGCAGGTGGCTCCGTCGCGGGCGTGGGCCGCGACGAGGCGCTCGGCACGGCGGGGTTGTCGCATCGCCCTCCAGGGTGCCGCGAGTCGTCCATGATCGCCCGGGTCACCGTCGCGTGACGGGGCCGGGCGGCCCATCGATGACCGACCGCCGGCGCGCTCCACTCCGTGGGTCTCGTGGCTTCCTCACCGACTGGTTCCCCGAGGCCTACGAGGCGGTCTGGGACATCACGGGCCAGAAGGCGACCAGCCGGCACGTCCCCGGCGTCGAGTCCACTGCGCCGTCAGCACCTGACCGCGTCCGGGAGCCCGGCAGATGGCGCGCAATGTGACGGTGGACGGCGGAGTGTGTCGGGGGCGACGCGGCCCTAACGTCGGGTGCGATGACCGACACCAGCACCACCACGCGCCCGTCCCCCCGCGACCTGACCGGAACGCTGATGGCCGACGCCGCACGGCGCATGCTCCCCGTGATCGCGGGCAAGCTCCTCGCGGCGGCCGCGGACCGCGCCGTCGAGGGGATCGAGGGGCTGGCCGACCGGCTCGAGGAGCTCGGGACGCCCGCCGAGGACACCTCCGACGGTGACACCGAGGCGCCTCGCGAGGACGACGGCGGGTCGAGGAGCCCGGTGGGCGCGGCGTTCGCCTTCCTGACCGAGCAGCTCCGGATCGTGCTGCGGTTCCTGGCGCGGCTCGCGGCACAGGCCGCCGCGATGGTGCGGCGTGCCACCGACCGGCTGCGCGCCCGGCGCGCTCCCGAGGGGATCGACGAGGCCCCCGCGCCGGAGGAGATCAGCGCGCCGGAGGACCTCGACGACGAGTCCGACGAGGACGTCCGCGAGGAGCGCGCGCCCGCCGGGGTCTGACCCGCGGACCCCGCCGTCGGGGGATCGGGCATCGTGGAGCGCGAGCCCGCCCCCCGATCGAGGAGCCCCGCCCGGTGACCGAGTCCCCCTGGTGGCGCGACGCCGTCATCTACCAGGTCTACATCCGCAGCTTCGCCGACTCCGACGGGGACGGGATCGGGGACCTGGCCGGGCTGGCCGACCGGCTCGCGTACCTGCGCGACCTCGGCGTCGACGCGCTCTGGATCAACCCGTGGTACGCGTCCCCGCAGGTCGACAACGGCTACGACGTGGCCGACTACCGCGCGATCGAGCCGGCGTACGGCACGCTCGCCGACGCGGAGAAGCTCATCGACGCGGCGCACGAGCACGGGCTGCGGGTGATCCCCGACCTCGTGCCGAACCACCTGTCCGCGCAGCACGCGTGGTTCCGGGCCGCGCTCGCGGCCGGGCCGGGCTCGGCCGAGCGTGATCGCTTCGTCTTCCGCCCCGGCCGCGGTCCCGGCGGGGCGGAGCCCCCGAACAACTGGCAGGCCCACTTCGGCGGGCCCGCGTGGACCCGCGTCGAGGACGGGGAGTGGTACCTGCACCTGTTCGACCCCGGCCAGCCCGACCTGGACTGGCGCAACGCCGAGGTCCGCGCCGAGTTCGAGTCGGTGCTGCGCTTCTGGTTCGACCGGGGCGTCGACGGGTTCCGCGTCGACGTCGCCCACGGTCTCGCCAAGGACCCGGCCCTGCCCGACCTCGCCGACCCCACGGACCTCACCGGCGCCTCGCTCGGCCCGGGCGAGCACCCCTTCGCCGACCGCGACGAGGTCCAGGAGATCTACGAGTCGTGGCGGCGGATCGCGGACGAGTACCCGGGCGCGCGGATGTTCGTCGCCGAGGCCTGGGTCCCGAGCCCGGAGCGCCTGGCCCGCTACGTCTCGCCGGGCCGGCTGCACACCGCGTTCAACTTCGACTTCCTCCTCGCGCCGTGGGAGCCGGCGGCGCTGCGCGACGCCGTCGACGTCACCACCGGGTACCTGCACGCCGTCGGGGCGCCCGCGACCTGGGTGCTGGAGAACCACGACGTCGTCCGGGCCCCGAGCCGCTACGGACGGCGGCCCGACGGCACCGTCGACGTCGCGCTCGGCGTCCGGCGGGCCCGCGCGGCGTTCCTGCTGACCGCCGCGCTGCCCGGCGGCATGTACGTCTACCAGGGCCAGGAGCTGGGGCTGCCGCAGGTCTCGGATCCGGCGGACCTCCCCGACGACGCCCTGCGCGACCCCACCTGGGAGCGCTCCGGGCACACCGAGCGGGGCCGCGACGGGTGCCGGGTGCCGCTGCCGTGGAGCGCGCGGCCCGCGGGCCACTTCGGCTTCGGTCCCGACGGTGGCCGCGCGCCGTGGCTGCCGCAGCCGGACTGGTTCGCCGACTACGCCGCCGACGCCGAGGACCGCGACGCCGGCTCGACCCTCGCGCTGGTCCGCTGCGCGCTGGCCCGGCGCACGGCGCTCGACGCGCTCGGCGAGGGCCCGCTGACGTGGGTGTCGGCGCCGGGCGACGAGGTCCTCGAGCTCCGGCGGGGCGACGGGTTCGCGTGCGTGGTGAACCTGTCGGGCACCGCGGTCGCGCTGCCGGAGCACGAGGAGGTCCTGCTGGTCAGCGGCCCCCTCGGCGACGACGGTGCGCTCCCGCCGGACACGACCGCATGGCTCGGCGTGTAGCCGTCCCGGTTCCGAGCGAAGGGCCCCTCGCTCGATAGATCCGCCCATCGGCGCCCACCGCCGGAAGCGCTCGGTCTGCGTCGTTCCGGCCACGGGCGCCCCTCGGCGATCTATCCGACCGAGGGTGCCCTTCGCCCGGTCCGCGGACGCGGCGTCTAGAGCGAGAGCGCGAGCAGCGGGACGATCGTCGCGGTGACGGCGGCGAGTCCCACGACCATCCCGGTCAGGGCGGCGGACCGGGCGGTGCGGTGGCGGCCGGCTCCGAGACCGGCGCACGCCGTCGCGAGCAGCCCGCTCCCGAGCAGGGCGGCCAGCGCGAGGGGCGACGTCCCGAGCGGACCGACGACCGGCAGGACGACGGTCGGCGAGGCGGCGGCGATCACCGCGCCGAGCAGGGCGAGCAGCCCGAGGGCGAGCCCGAGCAGGCCCGGGACGGGGCCGGTGGCCGGCACGTCCGGCTCGTCGTCGTCGCCGTCGCCGTCGCCCCGGCGAGAGGGCCCGGCGACCAGGTCCGTGACGGCGTCGTCGTGGCGGGCCGCGGGGGTCGTCGGGCGCGCCCAGGGACGGCTCGGGGCCGCGGCAGGGGACCCGGCGCCCGCGACGGCGGAGCGCACTGCGCTGGGCCGGCGCGCTGCGCTCGGCGGGGGTACTGCGCTGGGCCGGGGCGCTGCGCTCGGCGGGGGTACTGCGCTGGGCCGGGGCGGTGTGCCGCGACCGGCGCGCCGGGCTGGGCCGGGACCGTGCCGGAGCGCGAGGCCGTGACCCGCCCGACCTGCTCGGGGTCGGGCACCCGTCCGGTGTCGGGCGTGCGGTGCCTGCCCCTCGCCGACACCGCGTCGCCCGCCGACTCCGCCCGGCCTGCGCCGCCCCCGCGGGCCACCTGCACCGCCACGTGCGTGCGGGGCGGCCGGGAGGTCGGGGTGGCAGGCATGGCGCGGGCTCCGGTCTCCGAAGGCGGGGGATGCCGGGAGATCGTCGGACGATGCGGCCGCGTTACCCCGTCGTGGCGCGTGGACGGTGCCAGGCGCGCGCCAGCGACGTGGCGATCGGCGTAATCACGCGGCGGTCGTTCCAGGAGAAGGGGTGCGCGAGCGGCGTCCAGCCCAGCCACCACGGCGCGACCTGCACCTGTCCGGTCCGCGATGACGACCTCGGCGTAGCGGTCGTTCAGCGGGCCGCAGCGGCGAGGCGATCACGTCGTCGGGGTCCCACACGTTGACCCACTCCCCGCCGGCGCCGGGGTGCAGGCGGGCCAGCTCGGGGTGCGGCACCGTGATCGGCCTGCCGAAGTCGGGGTGGCGCTGCGCGCACAGTGCGAGCGGGCTGCCCAGGGTGTGCAGCCAGCCGAGGGTCTCGCCGCGCTCGAGCGGGGTGTCGTCGAGCTCGGCGGACACGAGCGGGGCCACCCCGGCCGACCGCGACTCGGTACAGGCCGCCGGCGACCTGCAGGTCGTAGAAGAAGTCGCTGGCCACCACCGTCCCGAGGCTGTGGGCCACCACGCACAGCGGGGCGGTCGGCCCGGCCTCGACCGCCAGCTCGTGCAGCGCCCGCGCGAGGAGCCGGTGCACCTGGTCGTACTGGGTGCGGTCGACCGCGCCCGCCTGGTAGCTGATCGCGTCACCGAGGTAGTGCACGATCAGCCACCGCAGCGTCGGGAAGTGGAAGTCGGGGCTGCCGGGCAGTGACCGGACGAGCCCGCTGGCGACCAGCCCGAGCAGGGCCGGCCACCGACCCGCGGTCGGTCGCCCCGCCCAGCCGGTCCAGCAGGTCGAACACCCGCCGGCGCGCGGGCGCCGCCCATCCGGTCGAGCAGCTTGCCCTCGCGCTCCTCGTGGACCGGGCGCCCAGAAGGCGGTGCGGATGCTGAGGGCCTCGTCGGGATCCACCCCGGCGATGCGGCCGAACTCCTCCTTGAGTAGGGCCATCGAGGTCTCGGCGAACCGGTCGTCGACGATCTCGACGCCGTGCACGTACATCACGGCCGGCCTGCTCACTCCTGCTACCGGGTCAGCTCCACGTAGGGCGTGAGCAGCCCGTCGCGCAGCAGTCTGCGCAGTGATCGCCGCTGCCGCACGAAGAGCCCGATCGCGAGCACGACGTAGATCGCGGAGATGACGAGGAGCTCGAGGTCCTGCGCACGCCCGCTGAGCACCGCGGCGAGCACGAACTGCACGGCGAACAGCCCGACGAGCGTGAGGGCCCCCTTCACGTTGATCGACAGCGTCACCAGCAGCGCCACCGCGAACAGCGACTGCGCCGCGGTCAGCAGCAGCTCCTCGCGCTGCTCGCCGTCGATCGGGAGCCCGTTGAGCGACCCGGCGGCGAGGGCGAACACCAGCGGCAGGGTGCCCACGAGCAGGGACCACTGGTTGACCTTCGACGAGACCAGGGCGGCGAGCGCGTCGGTGGTCTTGAGCCGCCACGCGTACAGCCCCGCGACGAGCAGCTCCGGGGCCTCGGAGGCGAACGGCGCGAGCCACTGCACGAGGAAGAACTGGCTGATGCCGAGCTCGGTGCCGGTCTCGACGAGGGAGTCGGCGAAGTGCTCGGCGCAGGTCAGGATGACCGCGGCGGCGACGACGAACAGGCCGATGTACCAGGCCCGGCGCGGGGTGGCCGCCTTCTCGCCGACCCAGGCCGAGGGCCCGATGAGCTCGGGCTCCTCGGCGGGCGCCTTGGCCACCCGGATGCTGTAGCCGACGAAGATCCCGACGAGCACCACGGTGTCGACGAGCGTGATGCTGACACGCAGTGGCAGGGTCAGCGAGTAGACCGTCGCGAGCAGCAGGAACACCAGCGGCACGGAGTCGGTGCGGGACAGCGTGACCCGCGTGGAGTGGCCCTCCCGGCGGCTGGTGCCGCCGTCGCCGTGCGCCTCGCTCCCGCGGGAGGCGTCGCGGCGCAGCCGGATCGCGGCGAGCAGCACCACCAGCGCCCAGCCGATGCCGACGAGGATCCGGTTGGCGCCGGTCATGTTGGCCAGCGCCAGCCCGCAGGGGGACTGCTGGGTGGAGCCGGGCGGCAGGCAGGTCGGGCCGTGCTGGCGCGTAGGCGTGGCCGCCCTGGATGGTGAACACGAAGTCGACCGCGTACTCGGGCAGCACCGCGACCAGGGCGAGCAGCGCGATCGCGAGACCGGCCGAGATGTCGACCTGCGCGGCCTCCGCGGCCCAGGAGAGCGCGAACGCCGCTCCGACGATCGCGAGGCCGAAGAGCAGCGCGTCGACCGGCGGGGAGATGGACAGCCCGGCGAGGCTCATGACGACCCCGGGCAGCGCGACGACGACCGCACCCGCGATGTACAGCGGCGAACGGTTCGGGCCGCGCGACGGGGAGGCCCCCGCGGAGTCGGGCATATCGGAGTCCCTACCCGGCCCGGGTCCGCGGCACCCGTGCGCCACGCCGCGGGTGTCGCGACCCGCCGTGGTCGGGCCGTCGCGGCGGCGCCCCGGTTAGGGTCGGCGCCCGTGGAGAGCCTGCGCCGCGTGGACGACTGGCCGGTCGAGCACGCGGCGGCCGCCGTCGTGACCGCCTCGGGCACGACGACCCACGGCGACGCCGACCGGCGCTTCCCGCTCGCGTCGGTGACGAAGCCGCTGGTCGCGGTGGCCGCGCTGCTCGCCGTCGAGGAGGAGGCGATCACCCTCGACGAGCCCGCCGGGCCGGAGGGCTCCACCGTCCGGCACCTGCTCGCGCACACCTCGGGGCTGGCGTTCTCCGAGCAGCGCGTCATGGCTGCGCCGGGCACGCGGCGGCTGTACTCCTCGGCCGGGTTCGAGGTGCTCGCCGACCACCTCGCCGCCCGCACCGGCATCGCGTTCGCCGACTACCTGCACGAGGCGGTCTGCGTGCCGCTGGGGATGACGTCGACGACGCTGGAGGGCTCGCCGGGGCACGGAGCGGTGTCCACGCTGGCCGACCTCGCCGTGTTCGCCGCCGAGCTGCGCGCCCCGACCCTGCTCGCGCCGGAGACGATGGCCGAGGCGACGACGGTGCAGTTCCCCGGCCTGGACGGTGTCCTGCCGGGGCTCGGGCACCAGCGGCCGAACGACTGGGGGCTGGGCTTCGAGCTCCGCGACCACAAGTCGCCGCACTGGACGGGCGCTTCGAGCTCGCCCGGGACGTTCGGGCACTTCGGGCAGTCGGGGACGTTCGTCTGGGTCGACCCGGCGGTGGACGCGGCCTGCGTGGTGCTCACCGACCGGGACTTCGGCGACTGGGCCAAGGAGGCGTGGCCGGCGTTCACGGACGCCGTGCTGGGGGAGCTGGGCGTCTGAGCCCGGCCGGTCCGGTCCGGTTCGTCCTGGCAGCAACGGCACGATGCTGGCGTCCGACGTCAGGACGGCGCCGTTCACCCACCACGGCCTCGCGCACCTACCGCGGCACCACGAGCACCAGCGACGTCTCGTCCGCCTGCTCGACCCGCAGCCCCGCGTCCGCCAGCACCGCGAGCACGCCCCCGGTGTCCTTCGGACGACGCCGGGTGGACGCCAGCAGCCGCGCCGCGTGCCCCTTGAACGACTTGTTCGCGTGGCTGACCGTCGTCCGGGACCCGTCGGCGGCCTCCGACACCACGTCCAGCGTCGTCGCGCCCCGGCGCCGGGCGCCAGCGCGGCGTAGCCGCCGGAGCGCAGGTCGACGACGTGCTCGTCGAGCCCCGCGAGCACCGGGGCGAGCACCGGGCGCCACACCGTGCGCAGCCCGCCCCGCCCCGGGAGCGCCGATCCCGCCGACAGCCGGTAGGCCGGGATCGGGTCGGTGCCCATGACGAGCCCGAACAGCGCCGAGCACACCGCGATCCGGCGCCGCGCCGCCGTCGTCAGCGACCGGGCGTCGAGCGCGTCGTAGAGCACGCCGGTGTAGCGGCGCAGCGCCGGCGCCGTCGGCGCGGTCCACAGCGACGCCGTTGCGGGCGATCTCGTCGTCCTGGTGCTCGCTGACGTCGAGCGCCGCCCGGGAGGCGGGGACGTCCGCCGCGAGCGCCACCACGTCGTCGACCAGGGCGCGACGCACGGGGTTGAGCGTCGGGAAGGACAGCGCGTCGAGGTCCAGCGGGGCGCCGCGCCCGCCCACGGACTTCGTCTCGGACGGCGGCAGGACGACGAGCACGGCGGACGACCCCTCCGGACGAAGTGACTCGCCGGGCATGATCTCCCCACGGGAGGGTGGGGCGGTGTCGGGGGACCCGGAGGCGCGGTTCGGCGCGGAGCTCGCCTGGGCCGCGCGCGCACGTCGCGATCACCGGCCCGCCGAGCGCGCGCGAGCGGCCGTGGTCGACGGTGCTGCGCCTGCCGACCGCGGACGGGCCGGTCTGGCTCAAGGCCACCACGCCGACCGCACGCGCCGAGGTCGGGCTCCACCGCGTGCTCGCCGCGCGGGCGCCCGGAGGCGGTGCTCGTCCCGCTCGCCCGCGACGACGCCCGCGGCTGGCTGCTCCTGCCCGACGGCGGCCCCACGCTGCGCGACGCCCCGCCCGAGCGGGTCGCGGCGGGCGTCACCGCCGCGCTGCCGGTCTACGCCGCGCTGCAGCGCGCGGTCGCGCCCGCCCGTCGGGAGGTCCTCGACGCCGGCGTCCCGGACGCGTCCCCGGCGGCACTGCCGGCGCGGTTCGAGGAGGCGCTCGCCGCCACCGGCCTCGACGACGAGGTGGCCCGGCGCCGGGCCCTCGTCGCGGGCTGGGCCCGGGAGCTGGCGGACTCCCCGGGCGCCGACCTCGTCACCGTCGACCACCAGGACCTGCACCCCGGCAACGTCCTCGCCCCGACCGCGGCCCACGGGCCGCGGTTCTACGACTGGGGCGACGCCGTGCTCGCCCACCCCTTCGCCAGCCTGCTCGTGGCCCTCGGCGGGCTCGCGCGCACGCTCGGCGTCGGTCCCGACGACGCGGCGGTCCGTGCCGCGCGCGACGCCTACCTCGACGCCTTCGCCGACCTGGCCGGGCGCGACGAGCTCGTGCGCACCGCCGACGTCGCGTGCCGCGCGGCCGTCGTCGCCCGGGCCCTCACCTGGCACCGCGCGGTCGGCGCCGCCGGCCCCGACCATCCCTTCGCGGCGGCCCCTCGGCAGACCCTGGCCGTCGTCGGGCACCGGTCCCCGTTCGACGCGGTGTGAGCCGGCCCGTCCAGGGCGTGGGCCGAGGCCGTCGGGGGTGGTCCGTACCCTCCGACGGGTGGCGCAGACGGAACGGATCCGGCGGTGGCGGCCGTCGCGCGCCGGGATCCTGAACGTGTACCAGTACCAGGACGAGGTGCTGGACTTCGCCGACGGACGCCTGCTGCTGCGCGGGGTCAACGGCTCGGGCAAGTCGACGGCGATGAACATGCTGCTGCCGTTCCTGCTCGAGGCCGACGTCCGCAAGATCGACGCCGCGGGCGAGCAGCGGGGCGTGCTGCGCAGCTGGATGCTCTCGGACAACGACGACACGCAGCGCACCGGCTACCTGTGGATCGAGTTCACCCGCGAGGCCGCGGACGGGGCCGTCGAGCACCGCACCGTGGGGTGCGGCATCCGCGCCAACCGCAGCACCGACCGCGTCACCACCTGGTGGTTCTCCACCGACCGCCGCGCGCGGCTCGACTTCCGGCTCACCGAGGCCGACGTCCCGTTCTCGGCCGAGGTGCTGCGCAGCGAGCTCGGGCCGCGCGGGCAGGTCTTCACCTCGACCGCGGAGTACCGCGCCGAGATCGCCCGCCGCTTCTTCGGCGGGACCGACCCGCAGGCCTACTTCCGGCTGCTGCACCAGGTCCGCAACCCGCGCGTGGGCGACCGGATCGACACCGACCTCCCGCGCACGCTGCGCGAGGCGCTGCCGCCGGTCCCCGAGGACGCGGTCTCCGACGCCGCGCAGCCGCTCGAGGACCTCGAGGACCACCGCCGCAACGTCACCGACCTCACGACGACGGCCGGGGCGCTCGACGCCGTCGTCGAGGTCTACACCGACTACGCCCGCCGGGTGCTGATGACGGCGGTCGAGGGCGCGGCCTCCGCGGTGGACGCGGCCCGGACCGCGGCGCGGCGGGTGGAGCGCGACCGGGCCGCGGCGGAGCGCGCCGTGGCGGCCCGCGAGGCGGCGACGCGCGGGGTGGGGGAGCTCGCCGACGAGCACGCCCGCGCCACCGCCGAGCGCCAGGGCCTGACGAGCCTGCCCGAGTACTCCGCGCACGGGGACCTGGTCCGGCGCCGCGACGAGCTGGGCCGCGCCGACGAGACCGCCGCCACCCTCGGCGCCGTGCGGGACCGGGCGCACGCGCGCACGACGACGGCGGCGGCTGCGGTCGGCGCCGCCCGCGGGCAGCTCGAGTCCGACCTCGCCGGGATCGCCGAGCACCTGGGGAGCGTGGCGACGGCGGCGCGGACCGCCGTGGCCGCGCCGGCCCTGGAGCGCCTGCCCGACCCGCCCGCCCTGCTCACCGAGCCGCGGCACGACCCGGCCGGCGGCACGACCGTCGACGTCCCCGAGGTGGCCGACCCGGCCGATCCCGGGGCCGGTGACCCCGTGGCCGACCTCCCGGCCGCCCTGGTCGGCGTCGCCGACGGTCTGCGCGCGCACCGGGCCCGCGTCCGCGACCTGCGGGAACGCGCCGCGACCGCGGACCGGGAGGCCGCGGCCGCCGACCGCGCCGAGACCGAGGCCGCCGACGCCCGGGAGCGCGCCGAGGAGGCCGCCGAGCAGGCCGACGTCGCCCGCCGCGCCGCCCGCGCCGCGGCCGACGAGCACGCCGACGCCGTCGGCTCCTGGCGGGAGCGCGTCGCCGCGCACGTCGCCGCCGTGCCGCCGGCCGAGCCGGGCGGCGCCGCCGGGTGGCTGGCGGTCCCGGCCGGCGAGGCCGACGACGACGGGTCCGGCGACGACCTGCGGCGCCGGGCGGACGCCCTCGTCGGTGGGGCCCGCCGGGTGTCCGACGAGGCCGCCGGGGCCCTCGCCGCGGCGCGGAGCCGCGCGTCGGCGCGGGTCGAGGAGGTCGGGGCCGAGCTCGCCGCGCTGCGGGCCGAGTACGCGCGGGTCGAGGCGGCCGGTGAGCTGGCGCTGCCGCGGGCGGCCTGGCGCACCGACGGCGACGTCGAGGACGCCGTGCTGTTCGCCTCCGTCGTCGACTTCGCCGAGGACCTCGACGACGCCGCGCGGGCCGGGCTCGAGGCCGCGCTCGAGGCGTCCGGTCTCCTCGCCGCCCGGGTGTGCGCCGACGGGGCGCTGCGCGGCGAGGGCGGGGAGCTGCTGGTGACCCCGGACGGGTCGGCCGGGTCGGCCGGGTCGGCCGGGTCGGCCGGGTCGGCCGCGTCGCCCTCGGCGTCGCGGTGGCTGGTGCCGGTGGACACCGGGTCGGTGCCCGCGGCGACCGTCGCGGGGGTGCTGGCCGCGATCGGCGACGGGCCGGGGTCCGCCGCCGGGCTGTGGGTGCGCGAGGACGGGTCGTTCGGGGCCGGGCCGCTGCGCGGGCGGCACACCAAGCCCGCCGCCGAGCACGTCGGCGCGGGCGCCCGGGCGCAGGCGCGGGCGCGCCGGCTCGCGGAGCTGGCCGCGCAGGTCGAGGACGCCGCGGCGCGGTCGGCCGCGGTGCGGTCGGTGGCGGCGGCGCTCGACGAGCACGCCGAGGGGCTGCGCGCCCTCGTCCGGGAGCTGCCCTCGACGCGGGCGGTCGACGACGCCGTCGCCGCGGCGACGGGCGCGGTGCGCTACGCCGAGCAGGCGCAGGGACGGTCGGCCGAGCGGGCCGCGGCGGCCGCCCAGACCCGCCGTCGGGCCGACGAGGCCGTGGCCCGCCTCCAGCAGGAGGCCTCCGACGCGGGGCTGCCGACCGACCCGGCACGGCTCGAGGGCCTGCTCGAGGCGGTCGGTGACGCCGAGCGGGCCCTGACCGCGGTCGAGTCGGCGACCGAGCGGGCCCGGCGCAGCGCGCGGTCGTGGCGCGAGGCCGTCGCGGGCTGGGAGCGGGAGGTCGCCGAGCTCGGGTCAGCGGTGACCGACCACCGCGCGGCCGCCGGGCACGCGGCGATGGTGCGGACCGAGCTGGAGACCGTGGAGTCGGCGCTGGGGGAGGAGCCGGCGAAGGTCGCGGCGCGGGTGGGGGAGCTCGACGAGCACCTGCGGGAGGTCGCGGGCCGGCTCGAGACCGCGCGCGGGGAGCAGACGAGCGCGGCGGTGGCGGTCCGGGAGGCCGAGCTGCGCGTCGAGTCGGCCCGGGAGACCCTCGGCGAGCGGGAGAAGGCCGCGACGGCGGGCCGGGCGCGGCTGCTCGAGGCGGCGGAGGTGCCCGGGCTGCTCGCCGCCGCGGAGCGGCGTGACGATCCCGCCGCGGAGCGGCGTGACGATCCCGCCGCGGGGCGGCGCGTCGATCCGGAGGGGGCCGGCTCGGCCGCCGGCCCCGGCGAGGACGCGGACCCGGAGCCGGTCCCCGCCACCCCGGACACCGTCGACGGCGCGCAGGAGCTGGTCGAGGCCCTGCGCGGGCGCGTCCCCGCCCCCCGCGCTCAGGTCACCGAGGACGCCCTGGAGAAGGCGCTGCGCGCCACGCGCGACCAGCTGGCCTCGGGCTGGGACATCGAGTCGCGCCGCGGCGCCGACGGGACCCCGCTCGCCGTGCACGTCACCGGCCCGACCCGCGCCGTCCTCGCGCGGATGGTCCACCGGGTCGCGGTCCAGCGCCGCCGCGCGACCAGCCTGCTGTCCGCGCAGCAGGACCAGGCGCTGCGCAACCTGCTGCACGGCCGGATCGCCCGCGAGGTGGCCGACGCGCTGTTCGCCGCGCGCGAGCTGGTCCGGCGGATGAACCGGATCCTCACCGGCGTCACCTCCAGCCAGGGCATCGGCGTGCGGCTCGAGTGGCGGCCCCGCTCCGACCTCGACCCGGACACCGCGACGGCCCTCGAGCTGCTCGGCAAGCACCCCGACCTGCGCACCCCGGAGGAGGACGACCAGGTCCGCGAGGCGGTCAAGGGCCTCGTCGAGCAGGCCCGGATCCAGGACCCGGAGGCGTCGTACCGCACCGTCATCGGCGACGTCCTGGACTACCGCACCTGGCACGAGATGCGGATCTACCTGCGCCGGCCGAACCGCAACGACGAGCTGCTGACGCGGCGGACCACGCTGTCCGAGGGCGAGAAGAAGCTGGTCACCGTGCTGCCGATGGCCAGCGCCGCCGCCGCGAGCGCCGCCGCGCACGACCCGCACGGCGTGGGCGCGCCGCGGCTGGTGCTGCTCGACGACGCGTTCGCGAAGGTCTCCGAGGACAACCACGCGAAGCTCTTCGGGCTGCTCGTCGACCTCGACGTCGACTTCGTCGTCACCTCCGAGCGCCTCTGGGGCACCCACCCGAACGTGCCCGCCCTCGCGATCACCGAGGTGCTGCGCGACCCGGACCTGCGCGCCATCGCGCTGGTGCACTACCGCTGGAACGGCCACGAGCTGGAGGTCTCGGCGTGAGCGCGCCGGGCATCCGGCCCGCCGTCTTCTCCTACGTGACCGAGTCGCCCGACTACCGGCACGTCCTCGCGGTGTTCGCCGGCACCTTCTTCGCCGAGCTGACCCCGTCGGAGGTCACCGCGCGGCTGGCGGAGGCGGGCACGGTGCTCGAGGAGACCACCGTCGGGCAGCGGCTGGAGCAGCTGCGGGAGTGGGGGAACCTCGAGGTCTCGGCGTCGATCGGGCAGGTCGGCACCGTCGAGGACTACTACCGCCGCCGCAACCGGTACCTGATCACCCGGGTCGGCCAGGAGGTGCACGACCTCGTCGAGGGGGTGCTCGCCCAGGTCGACGACGTCCGCGACGTGTCCCTCGGCCGGCTCGAGCAGCTGCGGTCCGCGCTCGAGGCCCTCACCCGCCTCGACGCGGCGAGCGCCCCGCCCGACCGGCTCGCCGAGGCCGTCCGGGCGGTGTTCGACCCGCACGTGGCGTTCTCCGCCGAGATCACCCAGTTCTTCGCCGCGATCAACCAGTGGCAGTCGCGCTTCGACCTCGACGAGGACGAGTTCGCGTTCTTCTCCGAGGTGCTCGTCGGCTACGTCGGGGAGCGGCTGGAGACGCTGCGGCGCGCGGCGCGG
Source organism: uncultured Actinomycetota bacterium (assembly GCA_963716955.1). Classification (GTDB taxonomy): domain Bacteria; phylum Actinomycetota; class Actinomycetes; order Mycobacteriales; family Pseudonocardiaceae; genus Actinomycetospora. Next base: position 26,399 of record CAVQUY010000002.1, on the reverse strand, counting down.
CCGGTCGCGTCGTTGCTGGTCGAGGTCGGCCCGGCGATCCCCACGATCGTCGAGCGCGCCGCCGACGGCCTGGCCGCGCGGGTCGCCGCGGCGGGCCTGTCGAGCGTGCGGGTGCGCCGCGAGCCGGGCGGCGCGGCCGCGGACTGGGAGAACCTCGCCTCGTGGTTCGTCTCGACGCCGGGGCGCCCGAGCCGGGTCCAGACGCTGGAACGCGACGCCGTGGACGCCGTCCGGACCCTCACCCAGAACCTCACGCGGCTCTCGCGCACCGGCACCGCGGGCTCGTCGCGCCGGGTCGACTTCCTGCGGCTCGCGGCGTTCTTCTCGCGCGCCGACGCCGCGCGGGCGCACGAGCTGTCCGCGGCGGCGTTCGGGATGTTCGGGGCGCGCCACCTCGGCGGGGCGGGCGGGGACGACACGGACCCGGTGTCCTCGGCGACGTCGTGGTGGGACGCGCCGGTGGCGACGGTGCCGATCTCGCTGCGCGAGCGCGGCGACACCACCAGCCGCGGCCGGACGTCCCGCGTGCAGGACCGCACCCAGGAGCGGCGACACCTGCTGGCGCGGCGGGCGGAGGTGGAGAAGCGGGCCGCGGCCGCGCGGGCGGAGCTGCTCGAGGCCGGCGCGGCCGGGTTCACGGGACGGCTCTCCGAGCCGGCGCTGCGCGAGCTGCAGCGGGTCCTCACCCGCGCCGTCGCGGACCTCGGGCCCGCGGCGGCCGCGTCGGGCAGCGTCTCGCTCGACGGCGTCCGCTGCGAGGTCCGCCGCGCGCCCGGGACCTCGACGACCGTCCCGACCCACGCGGGCGCGCTGCGCGTCGAGGGCCTCGTCCTGACCGTGGAGGGCCGGAGCACGGATGACCGCACCGTCGCCCCGACCGACCCGCAGCGCGACGGCGAGCTCGTCACCGCCACCCGGGCGCTGCTCGCCCGGCCGTGGCGCACCGCCGAGTCCGACCCGGACCTCGTCGCGCTGATCCGCCGCCACACCGACGCCCTGGACGCGTGGTTCACCCAGGAGCTCAACTACCGGCTCGTCGTCACCGCCGACACCGCGCGCCTGGTCAAGACCGGCCACGTCCCGCCGGACCGCCCGCTGCGCACCGTCTCGGCGAACCCCCGGCCGTTCACCTCCGCCGAGTACACCGCGCTCGCCCTCGTGCTGGCCGCCACGACGTCCGGGCCGGACCGCACCAGCCTCCGCGACCTCGTCAACGCCGTGCACTCCGCGGCGGCCGAGGCGGGCGTCGTCGTGGACACCGACGCGGCGTCCCGGCGGGCGCTGGTCACGGCGCTGCGCTGGCTGATCGCGCAGGGGATGGTGCGCGAGCTGGACCGCGGGGTCGCGACGTACGAGCACGACGCCGACGCGGACGCGCTGCTCGAGGTGCGCCAGGACCGGATGGCGCTCCTCCCGACGGGCGCGGTGGTCGGGGCGGAGGACCCGGACGAGCTGGTGGCGCGCGCCCGGGAGCGCGGGTCCGCGTCGACGGCGGTGCGGCGGCGGCTGGTCGAGGACCCGGTGGTGCTGGCCGGCGACCTCGACGCCGCGCGGTTCGCCGAGCTCCGCCGCCGGGCCGCCGACGAGGGGCGGCGCCTCGAGGCCCGGACCGGGCTCGTCCTCGAGGCGCGGGCCGAGGGGTTCACGGCGCTCGACGTCGACGGCGGCTGCTCCGACCTCGCGTTCCCGACCGGCGGGACGCTGCCGCACGCCGCGTTGCTGCTGGTCAGCGAGCTCGTCTACCAGTTCCGGCCGGAGGACGACCCGGACCCGATCCCGTGGGCCTCGGTGCGCGAGGTCCTCGACGAGCTCGTGGCCGAGCACGGGCGGTACTGGTCGAAGGGGGCGCTGGCCGACCGCGACCGCTTCGCCGCCGACGTGCTGGCGCTGCTGGTCTCGGTGCGGCTGGTGGAGGTCGCGGACGACGGCGGGGTCCGGGTGCTCCCGCCGGCGGCCCGGTACGCGCCCGAGGTGACCGTCGCCGACGACGAGGCCGAGGACGAGCAGCCGACGCTGCTGTAGCGGTCGGCCTTCGGGGCCCGTCCCTGCCCCCGTGGCAGCAACGGCACGTGCTGGCGCTGGACGCCAGGACGGCGCCGTTCGCTCGTCGACCCGCCCCGCGCCGCCCCCACCGTGGCTGTCGGGGGGTCGGCCTACCGTGCGGGTCGTGGACGTGATGGCGCGCATCGGCGAGGCGGTCGGGCTCGGGCACCGCGGTGAGGCCGACGAGGCGCGCCGGCGGCTGGCGGAGCTCTGGGAGGACGCCGAGGTGCAGGCCGACCCGCTCCACCGCTGCACGCTGGCCCACCACGCCGCGGACCTGCAGCCGCACGTCGTCGACGAGCTCGCCTGGGACCTCCGCGCCCTCGAGGCCGCCGACGAGGTCACGGCCGAGCGTGCCCGCGAGCAGCACCCGGACCTCGACGTCGCCGCCTTCTACCCGTCCCTGCACCTCAACCTCGGCGACGCCTACCACCGGCTCGGGGACGCCGCCGGCGCCCGCCACCACCTCGAGCGCGCGCGGAAGGCGCTGCACCGGCTTCCGGAGGAGGGCTATGGGCGGATGATCCGGGCCGGGATCGAGGCGCTCGGGCAGCGGTGCGGGGAGCGGTGATGCCGACGCCACCGGTCCTGCTGGAGCCCGAGTTCCTCCCGCTCTGGCGCCACGTCTCGGCCACGCTGGAGAAGCGCGGGCTGCACGACCGCGGCTGGGTGGCGTTGCCGGCCGGGACCCCGACGACGGTGCGTGCCCGCCTGAAGGAGATCGCCCCCGGCCGCTCGACCGCCCGCCTCCACCTCGCCGCCCTCGACCGCGGGCTCGCGCCGCACGGGACCGACGTCCTCGGCCTGCTCGGCGAGGCGGGCTGCCCGCCGGCCGGTCGCCGGGAGGCCCGGGACGCCGAGCGGGCGCGTCGGGACGCCCGGGACGAGGTCCTGGCCGACGCCGCGCGGGAGGCGCTGGGGGACGACGCGTGGGTGCACGCCTGGGTCGGCGAGGTGCGGTCGCGGGTTCCCGACGACGAGGCCGCGCGCCGGGTCGTGCGGGTGGTCGCCCGGGTGCTGGAGCTCGCCGACGCGCCCGGGGTGCGCAGCCGGGCCGAGGTCGCGGCGCAGGCGGTCCGGTGGGCCCACGACCTCGACCGCGGGGGTGCCTTCCGACGACCGGTCGGTCTCGCCCTCGCGTTGCGGGCGGGGACCGGTCGCCACTGGGACGACGCCGAGCTGTGGGCCGCCGCCGGGCTGCCGGGGGACCTCGTCGCGACGCCCGTGCTGACCTGGGCGCTGCCCCTGCTCGGGGACGGCCTCGCCGCGGCGGTACGGGCCACGACCGCGGCCGGGGCGCCGATGCCGCTGACGGTGCTGAGCCTGCGGGACATGCCGATCGACCTGCCGTCGGGAACCGTCGTCCGCAGTGTCGAGAACCCGCGCCTGCTCGAGGCCGCGGTCCAGCAGGGCCGGACGGCCCCGATGATCTGCACCTCCGGGAACCCGACGACCGCGCCCTCCGCTGCTGATCCGGAAGCTGCTCGCGGCCGGGGCGCAGGTGCACCACCACGGCGACTTCGACCCCGACGGCGTGGCCATCACTGCTCGCCTGCACGCCGCCGGTGTCGTCCCGTGGCGCATGACGGCGGCCGACTACACCGGGGCCCTCGCGGCGGCGGCGCGGGCGGGCGTCGAGCTGCGGGAGATCACCGGTCCGGTCCCGCCGACGCCGTGGGACCCCGAGCTGCAGCGCGTGATGACGCACGCCGTCGACGAGGAGCGCGTCATGGACGGCCTGCTCGGCGAGCTGTGAGTCCCGTCGGCTCGCCGCACAGCTCCCGGGCGAGCAGCGTCGCCGCGGCCGCCCCCACGGGCACGGCGAGGATCCCGACCAGCGGCAGCAGGCAGAGCAGGTACGTCGGGACGCCCACCGCCGCGCCGAGCAACCGACGCGACCGCACCAGCCGGCGCCGCGCCGCGAACCCGACGCCCCGCCGCTCCAGGGCGGGCGCCGTCAGCTCCAGCACCAGCAGCCGCCCGCCCACCAGCGCCGCGACCACCGGGACCACGGTCTGGCCCACGACCGGCACGAACCCCGCCACGAACAGCGGGACCGCCACCAGCACCGACAGGACCACCAGCACCGCGCCGTCCCGCACGCCCCGCCCCACCGCCGACGCCCAGGACCGGCGCGGCCCCGGCCGCACCGCGCCCACGCCGTCGTCGACGAGCTCCGAGAGCCGCTCGTAGAACGGCCCGCCGATCGCCAGCGTCACCGCGACGAAGGACAGCACGGCCACCACGGCGACGGCGGCCACGAGCCGCCACCCCGACGACGACCTCGGCCGCCTCGTGCGCGCCCGGGGACCACGCGGCGGCGAACCCGGTGAGCCCGTCCAGCAGCCCCGGGAGGAGGCGCACGAGCGCCGCGAGCGCCCCCGCGTAGAGCACCACGGTGACCAGGGCCGGGAGCGCGCCCAGGCGCAGCAGCCGCGGCGAGCGCAGCACCGTCGCCGCTCCGCGCGCGTAGAGGCGCAGCCCGAGCACGAGGTCCGACACGCCCGGATCGTCCCGCAGGGGCGCCGGCGACCTACCGTCGCACCCATGCGGATCGCCTCGCTCCTGCCGGCGACGACCGAGATCACCGGTGCCCTCGGACGCGCCGACGACCTCGTCGCGGTGACCTTCGAGTGCGACCACCCGCCCGGGGTCCGCGAGCGCGTGCCCGTCGTCGTCCGCTCCGCGCTCGTCGACGGCATGACCCCGGCCGAGATCGACGCGTGCGTCCGGGAGCGCGCCGCGGCGGGCCTGCCGATGTACGACCTGGACCGGGAGGCGCTGCGCGCGGCCGCGCCCGACGTCGTCCTCACCCAGGACCTCTGCGGGGTGTGCGCGCTGCCCGGCGCGCACCGTCACCGAGGCCCTCGCCGAGCTGGGGCTCGACGACGTGCGGGTGCACTCCTTCGACCCGCACACCCTCGACGGCGTGCTCGACGGCATCACCGCGCTGGGCGCGGCCCTCGACGCGGACCCGGCGCCGCTGCTCGCGGACCTGCACGCCCGCCTCGACGCGGTCGCCGCGGCGCTCGCGGGACGACCACGGCCCCGGGTCCTCGTCCTGGAGTGGACCGACCCGCCGTTCCTGCCCGGCCACTGGGTGCCCGAGCTGGTGCGCCGCGCGGGCGGCGAGCCGATCTCGGGGGCCGACGGCGGGCGCAGCGTCGCGGTGTCCTGGGCGGAGCTCGTCGACGGCGAGCGCCCCGACGCGGTCGTCGTCACCCCGTGCGGCTACGGCCTGGACGCCGCGCTCGAGCAGGCCGCGGGGGTCGCGGCGCACCTGCCGGGCGTCCCGCTGGTGGCGATCGACTCGGCGTCGTACGTGGTCCGGGCGGGGCCGCGGCTGGTCGACGGGATCGAGGCGCTGGCCCACGCCCTGCACCCCGACGCGGTGCCCGCACCGCCGCCGGGGCGAGTGGCCGCGGTCCCAGGCGGCTAGGCCAGTCGCCGCGGTCCCGGACCCTCCTCGCCGAGCCGGTCACCGGGGTTGGCCATGGCGCACCGGTCGAGCGAGAGGCAGCCGCAGCCGATGCAGCCGGAGAAGTCGTCGCGCAGCTGCTGCAGGCGCCGGATCCGGTCGTCCAGCTCGCCGCGCCAGGTGCGGGAGAGGGCCTCCCAGTCGGCGCGGGTCGGCGTCCGCGAGTCGGGGAGCTCCTCCAGCGACGCGCGGACCTGCGCGAGCGGGACGCCGACGCGCTGCGCGATGCGGATGAACGCGATGCGGCGCAGGACCTCGCGCTTGAAGCGGCGCTGGTTGCCGGAGGTCCGGCGGCTGTGGATGAGGCCCTCGCGCTCGTAGAAGTGCAGCGCGGACACGGCGACCCCGCTGCGTCGGGACACCTCGCCGACGGTCAGTTCGGAGGTGGCCGCGCTCATCCCGCGACGGTGGACCTCGACGATGGTCCAGGTCAACCCGGACGAAGCGGGAGGGCCGGCCCGTGCCGGGCCTGCCCTCCCGCTCCTGCGCGCGCGTCCGGTGCTCCCCCCGGGGCCCCGAACGCGCACCCGCCGTCTCCGGCGGTCGCCCCCCGAGAGCGACGGGGCCTGCTCGCCCGCCCCGTGCTCTGCCAGGCGAAACGGTGATCATGGGCGCGGAGAACGGTTACCGGGCAGTCTCCACCCGACCGGACGAAGCGACCGCCCGCGGCGACCCCCGAGCGTGTCCGGTACGTCCGGACGGGGCGCGGGTCAGCCCGTCGTCACCGCGAGGAGGCGGACCGTCGCGAGCGCGGCGTCCTCCGTGCTCACCCCGGCGGCGTCGGCCCACGTCGAGACCGGCCGTGGTGACCCGTCGAGCGCGCCGAGCAGGGCGGCCGGCACGGCGCCACCCGTGCACCCCTCCACCGGCCGCCCGATGTCCGCCACCACCTCGTCGCACGCCGCGAGGATCTCGGTCCGGCGGCGGGCGAGGTGCTCGGCGAGCAGGTGGCGCAGTTCGGGGAGGGCCTCCTCGCGGCCCGCCGCGAGGTCGGTGCCGGCGCGGCGCAGCAGCCGCCGCAGCGTCTCGGCGGGCAGGCCGCGCCCGACGTCGGCGCGCGTCGGGGGCCCGCCCTCCGGCACGCCGCGCCGCTCGTCGCGGCGCCGCTGCTTCGCCGCGCGCCGCTCGCGGTTCGAGATGCCCACGCGCCGATGGTCCCAGCTCCGCTCCCCGCCGCGACCCGCACGTCACTCGAGCGCGTCCCGCCCGACCCGCAGGCTGGCGGCGTCCGCCGCCTCCCGGCCCGCCTCCCAGCCCGCGGCGTTGCCGACCGAGAAGCGCTTCGTGGTGATCCTGGGGAAGAGCTGCGTCGTGGTCCGCTCGACCACCTCCCCGCGGGCGGCGAGCACCGGGAGCAGCGCGTCGCCCGCCGTGGCCACCGCCTCCTGCTGCGCCGTCGCGCCCGCCTCCCGCAGCCGCTCCCCGATCCGGGTGGCGTAGGAGAGGAGGAACGCGTGCCGGAACGAGCGGGTCCGCGAGCCCCCGCCGCGGGATGCGTGCGAGCCCTCCGCGGCCATGGCCCGCCCGGCCTGGACCAGCAGTGAGGTCACGAGCAGCTCCACGGTGTCCAGGTCGGTCGGCCAGCCGATCACCGTCACCAGGTCCAGCGCGGCGAGGCTCACCGCCCGGCAGCGGTTCGCCCCCGCCACCTGGTGGACCAGGCTCGACTTCGCCGAGGTGTACGGGGTGTCGAGCCAGAGCCGCCGCACCGACGCCGTCGTCGGCGCCGTGCCCGCCGTCGCGTCCACCGCCACCCGCTCCAGCGCATGGCGGGCCATCAGCTCCTGGGCCTTCGCGGAGAGCGCCTCCGCCTCCTCGGGGAACGACGTCGACTCGGCCTTCGCGAGCAGTCCGCGCACCCGGGCGAGGACGCGGGGATCGGCGCCGGACTCGTCCCGCGCGTCCGCCCCGCCCCCGACGGCGGGCAGCGGCGGCAGGCGGCGCGCCTCGCCGACCAGGTGCACGACCCACTCGAGCGCCTCGGCCCCGCCGAGCCCGCGCACCGAGCGCCACTGGGCCACGAGCGGGCGGCCGACGTCCCACCACACCCCGGCGTCGACGCCCGGCAGCGACCAGGTGGCCGGCCGCCGGCGCGCGTCGGCGGCGAGGACGTCGCCGAGCAGCGCCACCACGCCCGGGCCGAGCCGCCGGCGGAGCACCTCCACGGCGTCGCGCGGCGTCCAGCCCCGCGACCACAGCGGGTCGACCGCCCCGAGCAGGGCCCGGTCGGCCGCCGGGTCGAGCACCGCGTCGCCCCACCGGTCGACCAGCAGCGCCCGCACCCGCCCGACGTCGTCCGGCCCGCCGCGGCACGCGGTGGCGAGCTCGGTGAGCAGCGCCGTGGCGTGCGTGACGGTGTCCGCGTCGGCCACGGGTGGGTCGGGGGTCTGGGTCATGGCGCCTCCGATCATCGTCGTCGGGGCTTGGAGACGACGCGGGGCCCATCGGTTCCGTCGGGTCCGGGATCCGGACCGGGCGGGCGCTAGGAGGCGGCGGCCGCGAGGTCCCCGACGACGGCGGGGGTGCCGTACTTCTCGCGCAGGAACCGCTCGGTGTAGAGGTGCTCGGCGGTCTCGAGGACCCGCGCGATCTGGCGGGTCGAGAGGACGATGCCGACGCCCACGCCGAGCCCGGGCACGCCCCGGGCCAGCTCGCAGGCCCCGTGGTGGCCGAAGTCGGGCCGGGCGCCGCCGGGCCCGCCGACGACCGCGCGGGGCGGGTCGGGCGAGAGCCCCGCGGCGAGGACGGCGAGGGCGAAGGCCCGCTCCGGGGGGTCGGCGGGGTCGTACCCGTAGTGCACCGCCACCCGCGCGACCGCGCGGGTGCAGGCCGCGGCGGACAGCACGGTGTCGATCGCGGCCGCGGCGAGGGCGGCCACCACGCCGGTCGCGGCGCTGGCGGCGCCCGCCGCGGCGCCGGCGGCGGCCCCGGTCAGCCCGCCCCGCACCCCGGCCGCGGTGACGTGGAGCCGGACGAGCGAGGCCCGCAGGGCCCGCAGGTCGTCGACGTCGAGGCGGCGCAGGTCGGCCGGGACCTCGACCGGGAAGCCGGCCTCGGCCAGCGCCGCGATCACCTGCTCCGGGCGACCCGCGGCGAGCCAGCCCAGCCACAGCCCGGCGTCGTGCAGCGGTCCGGCGACCGCGCCGCCCAGGACGTCGTCGACGAGGCCCGCGCCCGGCAGGAGCCGCAGCCCGGAGAGCGCGAGCGACCCGAGGCGGCCCCACCAGCCGGACCCGCCGGGGTCGGCCGCCCGCCACCGCTGCACCGCCTCCCAGGCCCGCGCGTCGCCGGGCGTCATGACGACCGGGTCGGGCGCGGACGGTGCGGCCATGGGCACGGACCGTAGGGAGCCCGGACGGCGGGGCCGTGGAGGACACGTGGACGGCGGGTGAACCGGCGGTATCACCGCGGTCGCGGCCACCCCCGACGTCGGGACCCGTCGGTCAGCCCTGCTCGGCGAGCAGCTCCTCCGGGGGCTCGTCGCCGAAGGGGATCGCGTACTTCTCGTGCAGGAACCGCTCGCGGTAGAGGTGCTCGGCGGCGTCGACGACCCGCCCGAGGAGCCGCGCCGAGAGGCCCGCACCGATGCCGATGCCGATGACCGGCACGAGCTGGGCGAGCTCGCGCTGCCCGATCTGCGAGAGCAGCCGCTGGTGCACCGCGTGGGCGAGCCGGCGCAGCTGCCGCTGCTGGCGCTTCTTCTTCTCCTTGTCCTTCTCCCGCGAGGCGATCAGCGACGCGACCTCCTCGTAGGCGCCCGGGGCGTCCGCGTCGTTGGAGAGCCCGACGGCGAGGATCGCCAGCGCGAGGACCTGCTCGGAGCGCTTGGTGACGTCGTAGCCGTAGTAGGCGCCGACGTGGGCGACCGCGCGGGTGCAGGCGGCGACGGTGAACAGCGCGTCACCGGCCAGGGAGGTCACGATGACGGCGATGCCGGGCAGCCCCCCGAGCCCGAGCAGCCCCGAGCCGCCCGCGGCCGCCGACGCCCCGGTCGTCGTGAGCAGGCTCGTCGCGCCGCCCTGCAGCGCCGCGGCCACCGGGTAGGCGAGGTCGAGGCGCGGCATGGCCTCCTGGACGTGGCCGACGTCGAGGCGGCGGATGTCCTTGAAGTCGGCGACGTCGTGGCCGAGGGCCCGGTAGCGCGCGAACACCGCCTCGCGCCGCAGCGTCGCCGCGCCCGCGCCGGCCCCGGCGGCGGCGATCTGGTGCAGCACGTCCTGGACGCCGTCGTCGAGCTGCCGCACCCCGGGCACCCGCCGCAGGCCGCCCTGGACGAGCGCGCGGACCTCGGCGACGGAGTCGAGCAGCGGGGCGAGCGGGCCGCCGCCGTCGTCGGTGATGCGCTCCTTCCACTCGGTCACCTCGCGCCACTGATCGGCGTCCGTGCTGCTCACGGCCGCCGCGTCAGGCAGGTCCCTCGTCGCCGTCACGCCCGGACCGTACCCATTCGTCGCCTCCGGCAGGGCTCGTGAGCGATCCGTCCGCGGCGCGGCGGACGACGACGTCCGCCGCGGCCCGCGTGCCGTGCGCCGCGGCGAGGGCCTGCTCCTGGCGTTCGAAGGCCGCCCGGTGCGGGGCGTAGACCGTCCAGTCGTCGCGGGCGCGGAGGCGGCGTTCCCGCTCGTCGGGGTCCGCGTCGACCCACACGAGCAGCGACAGCGCCGCGCGCAGCGGGGGTGCGCCCGCGCCGCAGCCCTCCACGACGACGAGCGGCCCGACCGGCCGGCGCCGCGGCGCCGCGACGCGGTCGTGGCGCCAGTCCCAGGGCTCGACGACGGGGACCTCGCCGCGGCGCAGCGGGTCGGCCAGCTGCTCGCGGGCGCGCCGCGGGCCGGCCGCCAGCCCGTCCCAGCCGAGGTAGAAGGTCTCGATCGACAGCACGGTCACGGTGGGGTCGGCGCGGCGCAGGTCGAGCGCCAGGGTCGTCTTGCCCGCGCCGGAGAACCCGTCGATCCCGAGCAGGCGGACGGTGCCCGCGCGCGGTGGCGCGGCGCGGAGGCGCGCGAGGAGACCGTCGGCGTCGACCGGGCGAGCACGATGGGGAGCCATGACCTCCCATGGTGCTCACCCGACGCTGCCTCCTGCGCGCGGACACAAGCGGGTCCGGGCGGTGCGGGGCGGCCGGGTCGTCGTCGACACCCTCGCGCCGGTGCTGGTCTGGGAGTGGCCGTACTACCCGACCTACCACCTGCCCGTCGCCGACGTGGACCTCGCCGGGCTGCCGCCGGACGCCGTCCGCCGCGTGCGCCTCGACGTCGACGGCGAGCCGGCCGACCTCGTCCGCGTCGACTGGGACGTGGTGGACCAGTGGTTCGAGGAGGACGAGCCGGTCGCGGTGCACGCCCGGGACCCCTACGTGCGGATCGACGCGCTCGCCAGCTCGCGGCACGTCGAGGTGTCCGTCGACGGCGTCGTGGTCGCCGACTCGACGCACCCGACGGTGCTGTTCGAGACCCGGCTGCCGCCCCGGTTCTACCTGCCGCTGCCCGACGTCCGGCTCGACCTGCTGCGACCCTCCGACACCGTCACCCACTGCCCCTACAAGGGCAGCGCCACCTACTGGTCGGTCGAGCTCCCCGACGGCACGCGGCACCCGGACCTGTTCTGGACCTACCGGGCGCCGCTGCCGGAGAGCCAGAAGGTGGCCGGGCTCGCGGCGGTGTGGACCGAGAAGGTCGACCTGCGCCTCGACGGCGTCGCGCAGGAGCGCCCCCGTACGCACTTCGACGTGCCGGGGGCCTGACGGGCACGGGTTTCCGCAATCGGCCACGGGGCGTCGGGGCCGGGTGTCACGATCGCGTCGCCCGCCCCACCGGGGCCGGTCGGCCGATCCCGCCCCGTCCCGCAGGAGGCGATCCGTGACCGCCCTCGTCGAGCGCACCCCCGTGACGACGACGCCGCCCCGGGCCGCGCCGCGGCCCCGACGGCGCTGCGCGACCGTGCCGTCCGCGCCGCCTGCCGGACGGTCCTGGCCGCCGCGCTCGCCGTGATCGTCGCTGTCGTGGGCCACCGGCGGCGGGCTCGCCGACCTCGGCGGGTGGGCCTCCGGGCTCACGTCGCTGGGCCGGCTGACCGGGGTCCTCGCCTCGCTGCTGATGCTCGCGCAGGTGCTGCTCATGGCCCGGGTGCCGCTGCTGGAGCGGGCGTTCGGGCAGGACCGGCTCGCGATCCTGCACGGGCTGGTGGGGTCCACGTCCTTCACCGGGATGATCGCCCACGTCGGGCTGATCAGCTGGGGCTACGCGGCCGGTGACCTGGCCGCGACCCCGGGCGAGCTGTGGGACCTCACCCTGACCTACCCCGGGATGCTCCTGGCCGCCGCCGGGACCGGCGTGCCTGGTGCTGGTGACGGTCACCAGCGTGCGCGCGGCCCGGGCCCGGATGCGCTACGAGTCGTGGCACCTGCTGCACCTCTACGCCTACCTCGGCGTCGGGCTGGCGCTGCCCCACCAGCTCTGGACCGGGCAGGAGTTCCTCGCCTCGACCGCCCGCACGGTGTTCTGGTGGAGCGCCTGGGCGCTGGCCGCGGGCGCGGTGCTCGTCTGGCGGGTCGGGCTGCCGCTCTACCGCACGCTGCACCACCGCCTCGTCGTGACCTCGGTCGTGCCCGAGGGCGACGGGTGCGTGTCGGTCTACCTCGCCGGTGAGCACCTCGCGGAGCTCGACGTGCGCGCCGGGCAGTTCCTGACCTGGCGGTTCCTCTCGGGGGCGGGGTGGATGCGGGCACATCCGTACTCGCTCTCGGCCGCCCCGGACGGGCGGAGCCTGCGGATCACCGTCAAGGACCTGGGGGACGGCACCGCCGCCGTGCCGGGCCTGCGCCCGGGCACCAAGGTGCTGATCGAGGGCCCGTACGGGCGGCTGACCACCCGTGCCCGCACCTGCCCGGGGGTGGCGCTGATCGGGGCCGGGGTCGGGATCACCCCGCTGCGCGCCCTGGCCGAGGAGCTGGGCGCAGGCCCGCGCGGTGCCGACGTGGTCGTCCTCCACCGCTTCACCGGCCCGCCGCTGTTCGCCCGCGAGTTCGGGCTGCTCGCCCGCGAGGGGCGGGTCGCGCTGGTCCCGCTGCCGGGACGCCGGCGGGCGCCGGACTCCTGGTTCGGGGCGGGCGTCGGCCCCGCCGACGACGTCGCCGCCCTGCGCACCCGGGTCCCGGACATCGCCGAGCGCGACGTCTACCTCTGCGGCCCCACGCCGTGGACCGACCTCGTCCGCCGCACCCTGCTCGCGGCCGGCACCCCTGCCGACCACGTCCACCTGGAGGCCTTCGGATGGTGAGCCCGGCGACGCCCCCCGCCCGCTTCGACCGCGGAGCCGGCCGGGTCCTGCTCTGCGGCCTCACCACGGTGAGCGCGGTCGTGCTGCTCTTCTCCTACCGCACGTCCACGACCTCGGAGGTCCCCGCGGCCGCCGGGACACCGGAGACCGCGGAGCCCGACGCGGGCGAGGCCGCCCCGCCCCGGACCGGGGCCGTGCCGGCGGCCGCGGTGCCGGCGGCCGCGGTGCCGGCGGCCGCGGCCCCGCCGGGCCGGGCGCGGCCCGCCGGCGCGGCGTACTCCGGGACCGTCACCGGCCCGGTCGTGCAGGTCAGGTGGGGCCAGGTGCAGGTCCGGGCCACGCTCGCCGCCGGGCACATCACGGCGGTCGACGTGCTCCGGAGCCCCGACGAGAACGCCCACGACCGGCAGGTCAACGCGGCGGCGGTACCCGTCCTCGTCCGGGAGACGCTCGCCGCGCAGAGCACGCGGATCGACATGGTCAGCGGGGCGACGTACACCTCGACCGGCTACGTGCGCTCGCTGCAGGCCGCGCTCGACCGGCTGGGGACGACGTGACCGCACCGCCCGCCGTCGTCGACGGCGACCTCCCGGTCGCCCGGCGGGTCGAGCACGTCATGGGGATGCCGATCAGCCTGGCGCTGCGCGGCCGCCACACCGGCGACGCCGCCGCCGACGCCGCGTGGGCCGCGGTGCTCGCCTCCCTCCGCGCGGCCGACCGGGTGTTCAGCACCTACCGCGCCGACTCGGTGGTCTCGGCGATCCGCCGTGGCGAGCTCGCCGTGGCCGACGCGCCGGACGAGGTGCACGAGGTGCTCGACCTCGGCGCCCGGGCCGAGCGCGCCACCGACGGCGCGTTCTCCGTCTGGCGGCCCGGACCGGATGGCGGCGTGGCGCTCGACCCCAGCGGCGTCGTCAAGGGCTGGGCCCTCGAGCGCGCCGCGGCCGCGCTGCGCGCCCTCGAGGGCACCGACTCCTGCGTGTCCGCGGGCGGGGACCTGCTCTGCCGGTCGGTGTCGGGGGAGCCGTGGCGCGTCGGCATCGAGGACCCGCACGACCCGGCCCGGCTGCTCGCGGTCGTGGCGGTCTGCGACGGGGCCGTGGCCACCTCGGGCAGCGCCCACCGCGGCGCGCACGTCGTCGACGCCCGCACCGGCGCGCCGCCGCCCGCCGTCGCCCAGGTGACGGTGACCGCCCCGTCGCTGACGTGGGCCGACGTCGACGCGACCGCGGCCTACGCGCTCGGGGAGCGGGCCGCCGAGTGGCTCCGGCGCCGGGTCGGGCGCGGCGGGCTCGTCGTGTGGACCGACGGGACGACCACCACGGTGCCGGTGGGACCGCCCTAGAAGGTGGTGACGCCGTCGCCGATGCGCAGGGCGTCGAAGAACGTCGCCGCGTCCGCCGCCGAGAGGTGGATGCAGCCGTTGGACGTGGTGGTCAGGCTGCCCTCGTGGAACGCGATGCCGCCCGGGGCGAAGTACACCGCGTGGTTCATCGGCTCGTGGAACTCGGTCGAGTAGCCGTCCCGCTCCTTGCGCAGCACGTGGAAGGTGCCGGCCGGGGTGGCCGAGGAGTCCGGCCCGGGCGGGCGGCGGAACGTGTCCGCGCCCGGGAGCATCTGCAGCGGTCCCGTCACGGGCTTGCCGTCGCGCTGCAGCCACGCGGTGTGGGCGGCGAGGTCGACGCACGCCACCGACGTCGCGGGGCAGCGGGCGAGCTCGGCCGGCGTCAGGGCGACGGGCCCGGGCGGTGCCACGGGCTCCACGACGGGGGCCGCCGGGACCGCGGCCGGCGCCTCCGGGGCCGGGGCCGCCGCCGCGGGCGGGGCGCCGCTCTGGCCGCCCGAGAAGGCGACGAGGACCGCGCCCATGGCGAGCAGCACCCCGAGCGCGAGCCCCAGGACGAGCCCCGTGCGGCGCCGCGGTCCCGGCGGATCGGTCGGACGAGCCGATCGCTCCGGGGGCTCCCGGCGGGCGAGCGTGGTCGTCGAGGCCCGGCCGGGGCCCGGGTGGGCCTCCGGACGGCCCTCGGCGACCACCGGGCGTCGGGGGGCGGGAGCGCGCCGCGCACTGGTCGGCCGCGGCTCCAGCGCCAGCGACACGGGCGGGTGAACGCTGCGTGCGCTCCCGGACCGAGCGGGCGGAGTGGCGTGGCGCGATGGCGACGTCTCCTCTCCTGCGCGACCCCGGACCGTGCTGCTGTCGACCCTCACGGTAGTCAGCCGACGCCCGCGCCCCCGGTCAGGGGTGCGGCGCGTCGGGCGACGGGTGCCCGGAGTCAGCTCTCGCGACGCTCCAACAGCACGACCGGGATCGTCCGGGTGGTCTTCGACTCGTACTCGGCGAACCCCGGGTAGCGCTCCTTCTGGGTCTCCCAGATCGGGTCGCGCTCGGCCGCGGGGAGGTCGCGGGCGCGGACCGGGACCGAGTCGATGTGCTCGCCGTCGCCCACCTCGATCGAGACGTCGGGCTGCGCGAGCAGGTTGTGGTACCAGTCCGGATTGTCCGGGGCACCCGCCTTGGACGCGAACACCGCCCAGCCGCCGTCGACCGCCTGGTACATCACGGGGCTGAGGCGCTCGGTGCCGCTGCGGCGGCCGACGTGGTGCAGGAGGAGCAGCGGTGCGCCCTCGAACTGCCCGCCGACGTGCCCGCCGTGGGATCGGAAGTCCTCGATGATCTGCTGGTTCCAGTCGCTCACGGTCCCAGTCTCCTCGCGCTCCCGGGAGGTGCGGTGACGCCACCGCGTGTGGGGGAGGTCGTCGCGGGGTTCGTGGATCCCGGGGTGCGCGCCGAGCTGGGCGGGGTCGAGCTGTGGACGGCGACCGCGACGGTGGCCCCGGGCGCCGCCGAGGCGGGCCGGGAGCGACTCGGGCGGCTCTCCGGGTCCTTCCGCGCCGCCGAACGCATCCGCGAGCGCGCGGGGCGGCTCCTCGACGTCTCCTACCTGGCCTTCGAGCGCCAGGTCGGCCTCGACCCGTGCCGAGCCGGGGACCGCGATGGAGCGCGGCGCGCGGGAGGTCGTCGTCACCGGCGAGCTGATGCCCGTGGACCCCTGCCACGACGTGCGGCTCGCCGTCCTGGCCGAGGTGGGGGTGCCGCTGGTGGTCCTCGACGCGCGCCGCACCCGGGGGCCCTGGGGGCTGCGGCCCGCCGTCGCGGGGGAGCGGTGGGGGCGCGACGGGCGCCGCGGCGACGTCGTGCGCCCGGGGACGCTCGTCGTCGCGGACGCCGACGCGCCGGTCGCGCCGGTGGCCGGGGACCCGCCGGCGGCCCTGGCCGCCGGGCGGCGCACCCGGGAGGCCGTCCTGTACGCGGTGCGGGCTCCGGGGATGGCGAGCTGGGAGGTCAGCGAGGCGGTGTGGCGGGCGGCGCGCTACCTCTCCGGGACCTGACGGCGGCGGTCGTCGCCGGATCCGCGGGCCGGGGTGGCGCGACCCGGCCCGGATGGGGACACTCGGCCGCGTTCCCGACGGACCCGGGAGGAGCGATGACCTCCATCGAGGAGCGTCCGGACGTGATCGCCGGCCGGCCGGTGCTCCCGGCGCTGCCGGACCTCGACCCGACGCTGCCGGACCTCGACGCGCCCGAGACGCTCGCGGCGCGCCGCGCTCTGCGTGCGCAGATCGATGCGCTGCACGAGGAGCTCCGCCGGGCGCTGGAGGCGTCGTGGGCGCCCGAGACGCTCGCGGCCGCCGTCGGCCCGGCCGGTGCGGGCGACGTCCCGCGGCTGCTCGACCTCGGCGAGCTCGAGGTGGTCCGTGACGGCCTGCTCGCGGGTCTCGACCACGTCCGCGAGGCCGCCGCCCGCCGTGCCGAGGGCCACGCGCGGGCCCGCGCCCTGCTCGAGGGGATGTACGCCGACCCGGACGCGCACCGCGGCGTCGCGCTGACCACCGACGACCTCGGGGTGCCCGGCTGCTGCCGCTGGTCGGTCAGCCCGGTCCTCGGCGTCGTCGGGCGGCTCGCGGGCTGGTGGCGGGTGAAGGTGTCCTCCGGCTGCCCTTGACGTCGCTCGTCAGGGCTCGAGCGTCCAGCCCCCGGTGAGCGGCGGCCCGCCGTCGCAGGGCAGCACCGCCCACGCCTCCGGGGTCCACCGGAAGATCGCGTCCTGGCCGTGGCGGCGGGCCAGGGCGAGCGCCTCGGCGTCGTCCCACCCGACGACGGCGGCGGACTCCTCGGCGTGCGTGCCGTCCGCCGCGGAGGCGACCGCGCGGGTCACGACGAGGCCCCGGTCGGCGAGCTCGGCCTCGAGCGCCTGCTGCCGCCGCCGGTTCGCCGCGGGGCCGGGCCGTCGGCGCGCCCGGGTCGTACGCGGTCAGCACGTGCACCGGGGCGACCGCGAGCGGATAGGGCCCCGGGCGGGGAGCGGGGCGGACGACGAGCCGCCGGCCGTCGAGCGCGTCGAACACCACCTGCGCCCGCGCGTAGCCGGCGAACCGCTGGTCCCGGTCGAGCCCGTCGTCGGGCCCGGACCCGTCCTCGCGATCGGACCACGGCGCGCCTCCCCTCCTGCGCCCCGGGGTGCGGCCCACGCTGTCGGGGGGCGCGTCTAGCGTGCCCGACGACGGGACGGACGGAGCCCGGAGCGGCGGGAGGGGGCGCGACGTGACGCTCCACGTGCACCGCGCCGAGCGCGCGGACCGGCTGGCCGAGGCGCTGGCCGACGTGCTCGTCACGCCCCCGGAGGACCCCTTCGCCCCGGACGTGGTCGCCGTGCCGACCCGCGGGGTGGAGCGCTGGCTCGCCCAGCGCCTCGCCCACCGGCTCGGGGCGTCCCTCGGCGAGGACGGCGTGTGCGCCCGCGTGGAGTTCCCGCCGCCCGCCGAGCTCGTGGCCCGCGCGCGCGGGCCGCGCCGACGACGACCCGTGGCGGCCCGAGCGCCTCGTCTGGCCGCTGCTCGAGGTGATCGACGCCTGTGCGGGCGAGGACTGGTGCGCGGCGCTCGGCACCTACCTCGGCGTCGTGGGCGACGCGTCGGGCACCCGGGCCGGGCGGCGGTTCGCCGCGGCCCGCCACCTCGCGCGGCTCTTCGACGCCTACGGCGAGCACCGTCCCGCGATGCTGCGGTCCTGGGCCGCGAAGGAGGACGAGGACGGCGCGGGGGGCGAGGTCCCGGCCGACCTGCGGTGGCAGCCGGAGCTCTGGCGGCGCCTGCGCGAGCGGGTCGGCGTCCCCGGGCCGGCCGAGACGCTCCCGGGGCACTGCGCCGGGCTCGGCGGCGGCGACGGGGACCTCCCCGCCCGGCTGTCGTTCTTCGGGCCCACCCGCCTGGCCACCGCGCACCTCGACGTCCTGGAGGCCCTCGCGCACACCCGCGAGGTGCACCTCTGGCTGCCGCACCCGTCGCCCGCGCTGTGGGACGCGGTCCGCGGCGCCGTCGGGACCGACGTCGGCGGTCGCCGTGCGGCCGACCCGACGGCGGGGGTCGCCGCCCACCCGCTGCTGCGCTCCCTCGCGCGCGACGCCCGCGAGCTGCAGCTGCGCCTGCCCCCGCCGGGGCCCGGCGTGGTCGACGTCCACCACCCGGCGCCCGAGCGGACCCCGACGACGCTGCTGGAGCGCCTGCAGGACGACCTGCGGCACGACCGCGCGCCCGCCCTCACCGACGTGCCCGGGGACGCGAGCGTGGCCGTGCACGCCTGCCACGGGCCGGACCGGCAGGTGGAGGTGCTGCGCGAGGCGGTGCTCGGCCTGCTCGCCGACGACCCGACGCTGGAGCCGCGCGACGTCGTCGTCATGTGCCCGGACGTCGAGACCTTCGCCCCGCTGATCACCGCGGCCTTCGGCGGCGCCGGGGAGGGCGAGCACCCCGGCCACCGGCTGCAGGTCCGGCTCGCCGACCGCGCGCTCACCCAGGTCAACCCGCTGCTCGGCGTGCTCGGCACGGTGCTCGACCTCGCGGACGCCCGCCTCACGGCGAGCGAGCTGCTCGACCTCGCGGAGTCCGGACCGGTGCGGCGCCGCTTCCGGTTCGACGACGACGACCTCGAGCGGCTGCGCACGCTCGTGTCGCGCGCCGGGGTGCGCTGGGGCCTCGACCAGGAGCACCGGGCCGCCTACCGGCTCGGTCGCGTCGCCGACAACACCTGGGAGCGGGGGCTCGACCGCCTGCTCGTCGGCGTGGCGATGTCCGGCGACGAGCAGGTCTGGCTCGACACCGCCCTGCCCCTCGACGAGGTCGACTCCCGCGACGCCGACCTGGTGGGCCGGCTCGCCGAGCTCGTCGACCGGGTCGGCGAGGTGCTCGACCGGATGAAGGGCGAGCGGAGCGACGGGGGAGGGTTCAGTGGGGCACAGCCTCTCGGCGGGTGGCTGGACGCGCTCACCCTCGCCGTCGACGGGCTCACCGCCACCGCCCCGGCCGACGTCTGGCAGCTCACGCAGACCCGCGCCGTGCTCGCCGAGGTGCGCGGCTCGATCGACGACCCCGGCGACGACGGCCCCGCGCTGACGCTGCACGACGTGCGGGCGGTCCTCGGCGACCACCTCGCCGGGCGACCCACGCGCGCGAACTTCCGCACCGGCACGCTCACCGTCGCCACCCTGCTGCCGATGCGCAGCGTCCCGCACCGCGTCGTCTGCCTGCTCGGCCTCGACGACCAGGTGTTCCCCCGCGCGCGGAGCACCGACGGCGACGACGTCCTCGCCCGCGACCCCTGCGTCGGCGAGCGCGACGCCGCCGCCGAGGACCGCCAGCTCCTGCTCGACGCGATCCTCGCCGCGACCGAGCGCCTCGTCGTCGTGCACTCCGGCGCCGACGAGCGCACCAACGCGCCGCGCCCGCCGGCCGTCCCGGTCGGCGAGCTGCTCGACACCCTCGACGCCACCGTGACCATCGGCGGCCGCCCCGCCCGCGAGCACGTCGTGCACCACCACCCGCTGCAGCCGTTCGCCGCGCGCAACTTCTCGACCCGCGCCGGCCGGCCGTTCAGCTTCGACGCGACCCAGCTCGCCGGGGCGCGGGCGCTGGTCTCCGGGCGCGCGACGGCCCCGCGGTTCCTGGACGGCCCGTTGCCCGCGCGGAGCGGCGCCGCGGGGCACGACGTCGACCTGACCGACCTCGTGCGGTTCGTCGAGCACCCGGTGAAGGCGTTCCTGCGCCAGCGGCTGTCGCTGATCCCCCGCGGCGAGGAGGAGGAGCCCGACGAGGCGCTCCCCGTCGACCCCGACGGCCTCGCGCGCTGGGCGATCGGGGACCGCCTGCTGACCGACCGGCTGGCCGGGCACGAGGTCGCCGCCTGCATCGAGGCCGAGCGCCGCCGGGGCACCCTGCCGCCCGGGGCGCTCGGGGCGCGCCTGCTCAAGGCCCTGGGCCGCCAGGCCGAGGACCTGGTGCGGGCCGCGGCCCCGCTGTGGGACGAGCCCGCGCACGACGTCACCGTCTCCGCCGAGCTCGCCGACGGGACCACCGTCGTCGGCACCGTCCCCGGGGTGCGGGGCACGACGCTGGCCGCGGTCACGTTCTCCCGCCTCGCGGGCAAGCACCGCGCGGTCGCCTGGGTGCAGCTGCTCGCCCTCGCCGCCGCGTACCCGGACCGGCCGTGGTCGTCGACGACGCTCGGGAAGGGCGGCCGGGGCGAGCCGCCCGCCCGCGCGGTGATCGCCGGGATCGACCCCGAGCGCGCCCGCGCGGTGCTCGCCGACCTCGTCGCGCTGCGGGCCGAGGGCCTGCGCGAGCCGCTGCCGCTGTTCCCGAAGGCCTCCGAGCGCTACGTCGCCGACCGCCCGCGCAAGACCACGCGGCAGGCCTTCGACGCGGCCCGCCGCTCCTGGTCGGGCGAGTACGGCGACGGCCGCGACGCCGCGCACGTGCTCGTGTGGGGGCGGGACCGCCCGCTCGACGACGTGGCCGGCTTGCCCGACCGGGGCGGGCGCGGACGCCGGCGGCGAGTCGACGCGGTTCGGGGAGCTCGCGGTGCGGCTGTGGCGCCCGCTGCGCGAGGCGGAGTCCGGCCGCGAGGAGCACTACCGGTGAGCGCGGCGACGGTCGACGCGGCGGTGGCCCCGTTCGACGTCCGCGGCCCGCTGCCCGAGGGCACCACCGTGCTCGAGGCCAGCGCGGGCACCGGGAAGACGTACACGATCGCGGCCCTCGCGGCCCGCTACGTGGCCGAGGCGGGGGTGCCGCTCGCCGCGCTGATGCTCGTCACGTTCGGCCGCGAGGCCACCCGCGAGCTGCGGGAACGGGTCCGGGAGCGGCTGGTCGCCGTGGAGCGCGCGCTGGCGACCGGGGAGCCGGGCGCCGACGCGGTGACCGCGCTGATCGTCGGGGCCGGGGTGATCGACGACGCCGAGCGGGCCCGCCGTCGTCGTCGGCTCGCGCACGCCCTCGCGCACTTCGACGAGGCGACGATCGCCACCACCCACCAGTTCTGCCAGGACATGCTCGCCGGGCTCGGCGTGGCCGGGGACACCGACGCCGACGCGCGGTTCGTCGAGCAGATCGACGACGTGGTCACCGAGGTCGTCGACGACTTCTACGTCCGGGCGTACGCGCCCGAGTCCGCGCCCGAGCCGCCGTTCGACCGGGCGACCGCGCTCGCGCTCGGGCGGGCCGCGGTCGGCGACCCCACCGCGGTCATCGCGCCCGACCGCGGCGCCACCACCGGCGAGGCCGACGCCCGCGCCCGGTTCGCCGTGGCCGTGCGCGAGGAGGTCGACCGGCGCAAGCGCACCCGGCGCCTCTTCACCTTCGACGACATGCTGACACGGCTGCACGCGGCGCTGGTCGACCCGCGCCTCGGCGAGGACGCGTGCGCGCGGCTGCGGCACCGCTACCGGGTGGTGCTCGTCGACGAGTTCCAGGACACCGACCCCGTCCAGTGGGACATCCTGCGGGTGGCCTTCCACGGGCACTGCACGCTGACCGTGATCGGCGACCCGAAGCAGGCGATCTACGCGTTCCGCGGCGCCGACGTCGTCTCCTACCTCGCCGCCGCGGAGCGCGCCGGGGCCCGGGCCACCCTCGCGACCAACCACCGCAGCGACGCCGGCCTGCTCGCCGCCCTCGACACCGTGTTCGGCGGCGCGGCGCTCGGCGACCCGCGGATCGTCGTGCACCCCGTGGCGGCCGCCCACCCCGGTCCCCGCCTCGCCGGGGCGCCCGACGGCACCCCGTTCCGGCTGCGGGTCGTGCCCCGCGGCGGCCTGCGGGCGAACTGGCGCACCGGGCTCCCCGAGATCGGCCCGGCCCGGGACCGGGTCGCGGAGGACCTCACGGCCGACGTCAGCGCGCTGCTCGCGGCGGACTCGACGTGGGACGGGCGGCCGCTCGGTCCCGGCGACGTCGCGGTGCTCGTCCGCACCAACGCGCAGGCCGACCTGGTGCGCGACGCGCTCGCGCAGGCCGATGTCCCCGCCGTCCTGGCCGGCGCGGCGAGCGTCTTCGCCACCGACGCCGCGCGGGAGTGGCTGACGCTGCTGGAGGCGATCGAGCAGCCCGGCCGGGCCACCCGCGTGCGGGCCGCCGCGCTGACCTGCTTCGTCGGGCACCGGGCCGCCGAGCTCGACGCCGACCCGGACGGCGTGCTCGCCGAGGTCGGCGAGGACCTGCGCCGCTGGGGCGCGGTGCTCCGCGACCGCGGGGTCGCCGCGATGCTCGAGGCGGTCTCGGTGCGCCACGACCTCGTCCGCCGGGTGCTCGCCACCCTCGGCGGCGAGCGGCTGCTCACCGACGTCCGCCACGTCGGGCAGGTGCTGCACGCCGAGGGCGCGGCGCAGCGGATCGGGGTCGTCGCGCTCGCCGAGTGGCTGCGCCTGCGGATCGTCGAGAGCGAGGGCCGGCGCGGCGAGGCGCGGCCCGAACGGACGCGGCGGCTGGAGTCCGACGACGACGCCGTGCAGGTCCTCACCGTGCACAAGTGCAAGGGCCTGGAGTTCCCCGTGGTCTACGTGCCGTTCGGCTGGGACCGGTGGGTGCCGGGCGAGCCCCGCGAGGTGCTCCACCACGACGCCGCGGGCCGGCGGGTCCGGGCCGTCGGGGGCCCGACCGACCCCGCCTGGAACGACCACTGCGCCGCGCAGCGCCGCGAGGACGACGGCGAGGACCTGCGGTTGCTCTACGTGGCGCTCACCCGCGCGCAGGGCCAGGTGGTGGCGTGGTGGGCGCCGTCGTCGCAGACCGCGTCGTCGGCGCTGAACCGGATGCTGCGCTCGCGCGGCCGCGCTCCCGGCGTCGAGCCCGACCCGTTCGTCGACGATCACCGACGACACCACGGTGTGGGCCGAGCTCGCCGCGCTCGCCTCGCCGCAGCTCGCGGTGGAGGCGGTCGAGCCGCGGCAGGCGCTGCACCACGTGCCGCAGGCGGTCGAGCACGGCCGGCTCGACGTCGCGCGCTTCGACCGGGAGCTGGACCTGGCGTGGCGGCGCTCGTCGTACTCCTCGCTGACCGCCGACGCGCACGCCGCGCACCCCGGGCTGCCCGCGGCCGCGACGTCGGAGCCGGAGGAGTCGACGGTCACCGACGAGGCCGACCTCGAGGTCGACCCGGCGCCGGACGCCGCGGCCCTGCCCTCGCCGATGGCCGACCTGCCGTTCGGGGCGGCGTTCGGGGTCCTGGTGCACGCGGTGCTGGAGACCGTCGACACCGCCGCCGCCGACCTCGGCGCCGCCCTCGCCGCGGCCGCGGCCGAGCAGCTGGCCCGGCGCCCGCTCGCCGGGGTGGGCGCCGCCGGGCTCGCCGCCGCGCTGGAGCCGGTGGTGCGCACCCCCGTGGAGCGGCCGGCCGACGGCGCGCCCTGGGCCTACGCCGACATCGCCCCGCGCGACCGGCTCACCGAGCTGGACTTCGAGCTGCCGCTGGCGGGCGGCGACCGCGCGGCCGGCGCCCACGAGACGGTCACCCTCGGGCGCGCCGCGGCGCTGCTGCGGGCGCACCTGCCGGCCGACGACCCGCTGGCCGGCTACCCGGAGGCCCTCGAGGCGCTGTCCGGCCAGGTGCTGCGCGGCTACCTCACCGGCAGCATCGACGCCGTCCTGCGGGCCCCGGACGGCCGGTTCGTCATCGTCGACCACAAGACGAACTGGCTCGGGCCGAGCCCGCTGGACGGGTCGGTCGGCGAGCCGCTGACCAGCGCCCACTACGGACCCGCGCAGATGACGACCGCGATGGTCCGCGCGCACTACCCGCTGCAGGCGCTGCTGTACGGCGTCGCGCTGCACCGTTTCCTGCGCTGGCGGCTCCCCGGCTACGACCCGGCGACGCACCTCGGCGGCGTCGCCTACCTGTTCCTGCGCGGGATGTGCGGGCCGGACACCCCCGTCGTCGACGGCACGACGTGCGGGGTCTTCCGCTGGTCGCCGCCGCCCGCGCTGCTCGTCGCCCTGTCCGACCTGCTCGCCGGGAGGGCCTCGTGAGCGTCTCCGACCTGCCGGACCTCGCGTCCGAGGACGGCCTGCGCTTCGCCGTCCGCGCCACCGGGCGCCTCGCCGCGTTCGGCGCCCGCGGCGTGCTCGCCCCCGCCGACGTCGCCGTGGCCCGCCGCCTCGGGCGCCTCGGCGGGGAGACCGACGACCAGGTCCTGCTCGCCGCGGCGCTGACCGTGCGGGCGCTGCGCTCCGGATCGGTGTGCCTGGAGCTCGCCGGCGTCGACCGCCGCGTCCTCGGCGAGGACGACGCCCTGGTCCCGACCGACGACCTCGACTGGCCCGAGCCCGCCGCGTGGGAGGCGGCCCTCGCCGCGAGCCCCCTGACGCGGCCCGGCGGCCCGCTGCGCCTCGACGACGGCCTGCTCTGGCTCGACCGCTACCGCCGCCAGGAGGACCAGGTCCGCGACGACCTCACCGCCCGCGCCGTCGCGCCGCCCCCGGTCGTGGACCACGCGCGGCTGCGGGCCGCCCTCGACCGCCTCTTCGCCGACGTCGGTGCCGACGACCAGCAGCGCCTCGCCTGCGCCGTCGCGACGCTGCGCTGGACCGCCGTCGTCGCGGGCGGCCCCGGCACCGGGAAGACCACGACGGTCGCCCGGCTGCTCGCCGTGCTCCGCGACCAGGACCCGGGCCTGCGGATCGCCCTCGCGGCGCCCACGGGCAAGGCCGCCGCCCGGCTCGGCGAGGCCATCGGCGAGGAGCACCTGCCCGAGGCCGACCGGGAGCGGGTCGGACGGCCCGAGGCCTCGACGATCCACCGCCTGCTCGGGTCGCGGGCCGACACGTCCTCCCGCTTCCGCCACGACCGGCACCGGCGGCTGCCGCACGACGTGGTCGTCGTCGACGAGACGTCGATGGTGTCGCTGACCCTCATGGCGCGGCTGCTCGAGGCGGTCCGCGACGACGCCCGGGTGGTGTTCGTCGGCGACCCCGACCAGCTCGCGTCCGTGGAGGCCGGCGCCGTGCTCGGCGACCTGGTGAACGCCCCCGACCTGGGGTCCGGACGCGCAGGCGCGCTCCGGCGCCGTGGACACCGCGCTCGACGCGGTCGGGTGCGCGGCACGGCCCCGGGCGAACGGGGTCGTGCGCCTCGAGCGCAACTACCGCAACAACGCCGACATCGCCGCCCTCGCGGCCGCGATCCGCAGGGGGGACGCCGACGAGGCCCTCGCGTGCCTGCGCAGCGCCTCCTCGCTGGAGTTCGTGGAGTACGACGACGCCGCGACCCTGGCCGAGCGGGAGCCCGCCGGCCTGGACGGGCTGCGCGCGGAGATCGTCGGCGGCGCCCGGGAGGTCGCGATCGCGGCCCGCGACGGGGACGCGGTGACCGCGCTCGAGCAGGCCGAGGAGCACCGGCTGCTGTGCGCGCACCGGCGCGGGCCCTACGGCGTCGCCCGGTGGGCCGTGCAGGTCGAGCGCTGGCTCGACCGGGCCGACGAGGACGGCGACGTCCTGGTCGATCCCGACCGCGCGGCCGGCGCCGAGTGGTGGCCCGGGCGGCCGCTGCTCGTCACCGCCAACGACTACGACCTCGGGCTCTACAACGGCGACACCGGCGTCGTCGTCGAGCTCCCCGCGCCCGGCGGCGGGACGCGGCCCGTCGCGGTGTTCAGCCGCGGCGGCACCCCGCTGCAGTGCTCGCCCGCCCTGCTCGGCGGGGTGCAGACGGTGCACGCCATGACCGTCCACCGCGCCCAGGGCAGCCAGTACGCCCGGGTCAGCGTGCTGCTGCCGCCCCCGGAGTCGCCGCTGCTGACCCGCGAGCTGCTCTACACCGCGGTGACGCGGGCCCGCACGAGCGTGCGGGTGGTCGGCTCCGCCGAGGCGGTGCGGGCGGCCGTCGAGCAGGAGGTCAGCCGGGCCTCGGGGTTCGCGCGGCGCACTCCCGGAGGGTCTCGCCCGACGTCGGGCCGGTGACGTTCGGCAGGTGCCCGTGACGGACGCCTGCCGGTCGGGTATCTATTCCGCCATGGACCCCTCCCAGGCCCGCAACCCCGCCGCGCTGCCGGACAGCTCGCCGGAGAAGCAGAGCGAGCTGAAGCTCAACGTCGGGATCGGCACCATCGGCACGATCCTGTCCCTGTTCGTCACCGTCGTCTTCATCGCGGTGATCGACGAGCTCATCCTCGGGATCGTCTTCGCCGTGGTGACGGTCGTGTCGGCGGCCATCACGCTCTACGTGCTCCGCCGCAAGCGCCGGGGCGCCGCGGCGGCCGCCGGTTCCGGCACC
>CAVQUY010000001.1:0-172780 GCA_963716955.1 uncultured Actinomycetota bacterium | reverse complement strand
ACCGGCCGGCCAGGCACCGACCGGCCAGAACACGTCCGGCGGCCCGAGCCCGATCCTCGGCGGGCTGTTCACGTGACCGCCGTCGCCGAGCGCCCGACCCGGCACGCCCTCCCCCGCACGCCCGCACCCGCCGTCCGGGACCGTCGCGTCCGCACCGCCGCCGAGGCGCTGCTCGTCGTCGCCCTCACGTTGGTCACGTTCTGGTGGGCCACCGGCGGCGGCCTGTCCGACCTCGGCGGGTGGGCGTCCGGGCTGACCTCGCTGGGCCGGCTCACCGGGCTGCTCGCCTCGGTGCTGCTGCTGGCCCAGGTGCTGCTCATGGCCCGGGTGCCGCTGCTCGAGCAGGCGTTCGGGCAGGACCGCCTCGCGGTGGTCCACCGGCTGGTCGGGTTCACCTCGTTCACCGCGATGATCGCCCACGTCGGGCTGATCACCTGGGGCTACGCCGCCGGCGACCTGCTCGCGACCCCCGGCGAGCTGTGGGACCTCACCCTGACCTACCCCGGCATGCTGCTCGCCGCCGCCGGCACCGCGTGCCTGGTCATGGTGGTCGTCACCAGCGTGCGCGCCGCGCGGGCCCGGATGCGCTACGAGTCGTGGCACCTGCTGCACCTCTACGCCTACCTCGGGGTCGGGCTGGCGCTGCCCCACCAGCTCTGGACCGGTCAGGAGTTCCTCGCCTCCACCGCGCGCACCGTGTTCTGGTGGACGCTCTGGGTGCTCGCGGCGGGCTCGGTGCTCGTCTGGCGGGTGGGGCTGCCGCTCGCCCGCAGCCTGCGCCACCGGATGGTGGTGACCTCGGTCGTCCCCGAGGGCGACGGCTGCGTGTCGGTCTACCTCGTCGGGCGCCACCTCGAGGAGCTCGGCGCCCGGGCCGGGCAGTTCCTCCAGTGGCGCTTCCTCACCGGGCGCCGGGGGTGGACCCGCGCGCACCCCTACTCGCTCTCCGCGGCGCCGGACGGGCGCAGCCTGCGCATCACCGTCAAGGACCTCGGCGACGGGACCGCGGAGGTGCCGGGTCTGCGGCCCGGGCACCCGCGTCCTGATCGAGGGGCCCTACGGCCGGCTGACCGCCCGGGCCCGGACCTCCGACCGGGTCGCGCTGATCGGTTCCGGGGTCGGGATCACCCCGCTGCGCGCGCTCGCCGAGGACCTCGACGCCGACGTGGTGGTGCTGCACCGCTTCCGCGCCGAACCGCTCTTCGCCCGCGAGTTCGCCGTCCTGGCCCGCGAGCGCCGCATCGGGCTGGTCCCGCTGCCCGGCCGGCGCCGCAGCCCGGACTCCTGGCTGGGCACCGGGGTCGGGCCGGTCGACGACCTGACCGCCCTGCTCGCGCGGGTCCCCGACATCGCCGAGCGCGATGTCTACCTCTGCGGCCCCGCCCCGTGGACCGAGCTGGTCCAGCGCACCCTGCGCGCGGCCGGCACCCCCGCCGACCGCGTCCACACCGAGACCTTCGGATGGTGAGCCCGATGCCGCCCGCCCGCTTCGACCGCGGCGCCCGCCGCATCGCGCTGTGGGGCCTGACGACGGTCAGCACCGTCGTGCTGCTGTTCTCCTACAAGACCTCCACCTCGTCGCAGATGCCCGCCGCGACCGGCACGACCGACACCACCGCGAAGGCGGCCACCGCGACCGTCCCGTCGACGTCGGGCACCTCCGCCACGAGCGCCGCGAAGACCACCAGCACCTACACCGGCACGGTCACCGGCACCGCCGCGGACACCCGCTGGGGCCCGGTGCAGGTGAAGGTGACGCTCGCGGCCGGGAAGATCACCGCCGTCGACGTCGTCGAGGAGCCCGACTCCAACGGCCGCGACCAGGAGATCAACGCCGACGCCGTCCCGCAGCTGGTCCAGGAGACGCTGACCGCGCAGAACGCGCAGATCGACATGGTCAGCGGCGCGACCTACACCTCCGACGGCTACGTGACCTCGCTGCAGAGCGCGCTCGACCAGGCCGGTGTGGCGTGACGACGGCCGTGGCCGCCGTCGCCCGGCGGGTCGAGCACGTGATGGGGATGCCGATCAGCCTCGCGCTGCGCGGCCGGCACGCCGCCGACGACGCCGCCGACGCGGCCTGGACGGCGGTGCTCGCCTCCCTGCGCGACGCCGACGCCGTGTTCAGCACCTATCGGTACGACTCCGTCGTCTCCGCGATCCGGCGCGGCGAGCTCGCCGTCGACGACGCCCCCGACGAGGTGCACGAGGTCCTCGCGATCGGCACCCGGGCCGAGCGCGCCACCGACGGCGCCTTCTCCGTGTGGCGCCGCGGTGCCGACGGCGAGCCCGAGCTCGACCCGAGCGGCGTCGTCAAGGGGTGGGCGGCCGAGCGCGCCGCGGCCGCCCTGCGCGCCCTCGACCACACCGACTTCTGCCTCTCCGCCGGCGGCGACGTGGTCTGCCGCGCCACCGACGGCGAGCCCTGGCGCGTCGGGATCGAGGACCCGCACGACCCGGGCCGCGTCCTCGCCGTCGTGCCGGTGCGCGACGGAGCCGTCGCCACCTCCGGCACCGCCCACCGCGGCGCGCACCTCGTCGACGCCCGGACCGGGGCGGCGCCCGACGTCGTCGCCCAGGTCACCGTCGTCGCCCGCTCGCTCACCGCGGCCGACGTCGACGCCACCGCCGCCTACGCGCTGGGGCCCCGGGCGGCCGAGTGGCTGGGGCGCCGGGTCGGGCGCACCGGACTCGTCGTGTGGGACGACGGGACCACCACGACCGTCCCCGGCGCCTGAGCGGCTCAGAGCTCCAGGCCGGTCGGCGACCCGGAGAGCGCGGCCTTCGCCCGCTCGCTCGGCAGGTCCGCCAGCACCTCCTCCGCGCCGCCCTCGACGGCGTCGAGGATTTGGCGGGCGACGTCGTCCGGGGCGATCTTGGGGACGTCCAGGCCGGCGACCATGTCGGTGTCCATGTAGCCGAGGTGGACCCCGATCACCTGCGTGCCCTGCCCCCGCAGCTCGGCCCGCGCGGAGCCGGTGAACGACCACGCGGCGGCCTTCGAGGCGCTGTAGGACGCGGTGAACGGTGCGGTCAGCCACGACAGCGCGGAGAGCACGTTCACCGCCGCCCCGCCGCCGTTGCGCGCGAGCACCGGGGCGAAGGCGCGCAGGACGGAGACGGGGCCCCAGAAGTTCGTCTCCATCTCGGCGCGGGCCCGCTCCGGGTCCCCGGTGAGCAGCGACCCGTTCCCCGCGATCCCGGCGTTGTTGACCAGCAGGTCGACGTCGCCCGCGCGCTCGGCGGCGGCCCGCACGGTGGCGGGCTCGGTGACGTCGAGGAGCAGCGGGATCACCCGCGGGTCCTGGTGGGCGACCGAACGGGGGTCGCGGGCGCCCGCGTAGACGGTGGCGGCGCCGCGGGCGAGCAGGGCGTCGACGAGCACGGCGCCGAGGCCGCGTCCGGCGCCGGTGACGAGTGCGGTCGATCCGGCGATCCTCATCGGACGATCCTCTCCACGATGGTGGCGTTGGCCGTGCCGCCGGCCTCGCACATGGTCTGCAGGCCGTAGCGCCCGCCGGTCTGCTCGAGCACCCCGAGCAGGGTGGTCGCGATCCGGGCGCCGCTGGCGCCGAGCGGGTGGCCGATCGAGATCGCGCCGCCGTTGATGTTCGTCCTCGCCGGGTCCGCGCCGGTCTCGGCGAGCCAGGCGAGCACGACCGACGCGAAGGCCTCGTTCACCTCGAACGCGTCGATGTCGGCGATCGTGAGGC
The DNA here is from genome assembly GCA_963716955.1 of uncultured Actinomycetota bacterium. Classification (GTDB taxonomy): domain Bacteria; phylum Actinomycetota; class Actinomycetes; order Mycobacteriales; family Pseudonocardiaceae; genus Actinomycetospora. The sequence continues at coordinate 169,067 of CAVQUY010000001.1, read as the reverse complement.
CGGCGCGGGCGAGGACCTTCGCGGTGGCCGGGATGATCCCGGTGAGCATGTAGACCGGGTCGTCGCCGGTGACGGTCGCCGTGTGCACGCGGGCGCGCGGGGTCCAGCCGCGTTCCCGGGCGATGTCCGACGTCGTGACCAGCAGGGCCGCGGCCCCGTCGTTGTAGGGGCTGGCGTTGCCGGCGGTGACGGTCCAGTCGATGTCGCCGAAGCGGGCGGTCCAGCGCTCGTCGGCGAAGGGGGTCCGCAGGCCGGCCAGGGCCTCGGCGGTCGTGCCCGGCCGGACCGTCTCGTCGGTCTCGAGCTGCGCGACGGTCCCGTCGGCCCGCGTCGTCTTCAGCGGTGCGACCTCGTCGGCGAACCGTCCCTCGGCCCACGCGGCCGCGGCCTTCTGGTGGCTGGCCAGTGCGAACTCGTCGAGCCGGCTGCGGCTCAGCCCCCACCGGCGGGCGATGAGCTCGGCGCTGACCCCCTGCGGGACCAGGCCGGGCGTGTAGCGCTCGCGCACCGAGGGCCCGGTGACGTCCTGCGCGACGCCGTCCACCTCGGTCTGGCTGCCGATGCGGATCCGCGACATCGACTCGACGCCCGAGGCGATGGCGACGTCGTACGCCCCGGCCACGACGCCCTGCGCGGCGAAGGAGAGCGCCTGCTGGCTCGATCCGCACTGCCGGTCGACCGTCACGCCCGGCACCGACTCGGGGAAGCCCGCCGCGAGCGCCGCGAACCGGGTGGTGTTGCCGCTCTGCTCGCCGACCTGCCCGACCGCGCCGCCGATCACGTCGTCGACCTCGCCCGGCTCCAGGCCGGGCACCCGGTCGACGAGGCTGCGCAGCACGTGGGCGTGCAGCTCCACGGGATGGACCTCGGCGTACGCGCCGCCCGGCTTGCCCTTGCCGACGGGCGTCCGGACCGCGTCCACGATCACCGCGTCCCGCATGGCGACCCCTCCTCCACTGTGGCGGACCGATCGGTCCCGGACCGCATGGTCCTCAAGCTCCTCCCTGGTCCGGCGGCCGTCAAGCGAGGTGCGTCACTCCCCGGCGGTCACCCGCCGTCGACGTCGATCAGGAGCACACGAGGCAGGTCGGCCGGCTCTCCGAGGTGCCTGCCGTGCCCCTCGCCGGGCCGCGGCCCACCCGCATCGCCCGCCTCGCCCGCCTCGCCCGCCTCGCCCGCCTCGCCCGCTCGCCCGCCGAGCAGGGGCACACCACGCAGCTCGGACCGGCCGTCGGGCCGCGTGGTGCGCCCGTCGTCGGAGCTCCTCGGTGTGGAATCGCTGCCGGACGAATCCGGCGGAACTGTTCGCGCGACGCCCGACACTTCCCCCGCGAGGTCCGCACCGGAGCTTGTGCCGTCGACCCGGCGTATGCTTCGGTGGCCGGACAGGTCGTCGAGGAAGGGACCCGGTCGCGCCGTGCATTCCACCGAGCGTCGCCCCGTGGCGACCACGGGCTCGAGCCCGGAGCCGGTGACGGTGCCGTTGACCTCCCGTGTGCACATCGATCTCCTGCTGACCGCCGCCGCGCTCTGTCGTCGCTGACGCGCCCCTCCCGGGCACTCCTGCAGGCCCCGGGACCGATTCTTCCCTGAACTGCTCGTCCCCCATTGCCCGTGCGCGCGGAATGCGTGCCGGGCGATTCCTGCACGCCTCGACGCGAAAGGGCCCGCCATGGCCGTCGGCGATTCTCTGGACACCCGGAAGGTGGCCGGTGCACTCGGCGCCGAGATCACGGGGGTCCGTCTGGGCCCCGATCTGCCCGACGACGTCGTCGCCTACGTCCGGGCCGCGATCCTCGAGCACAAGGTCGTGTTCCTGCACGGCCAGGACCACCTCGACGACGCGGCCCACGCCGGCTTCGTCCGCCGCCTCGGGCCGCTGACCACGGCGCACCCGACGATCACCGGCGGGCTGGACGAGGCCGCGATCCTCCCGGTGGACTCGGAGCACGGGAACAAGGCCAACAGCTGGCACACCGACGTCACGTTCGTCGACCGGCCGCCGGCCTTCACGACGCTGCGCGCCCAGGTGCTCCCGCCCTACGGCGGCGACACCGTCTTCGCCAACACCGCCCGGGCGTACGCGATCCTGCCGACCCACATGCAGCGGCTCGTCGACGACCTGTGGGCCGAGCACGGCAACGACTACGACTACGCCACCGCGCACGCCGTCGTCGAGCCGTCGCTGGCGTCGGCCGAGTACCAGCAGGAGTTCACCGCCACGATCTACCGGACGCACCACCCCGTCGTCCGGGTGCACCCCGAGACCGGGGAACCGGCGTTCGTCCTGGGCCAGTTCGTCTCGCGGATCCTGGAGCTCAACGGCCAGGACTCGCGGTCGCTGTTCGAGCTGCTGCAGCGCCACATCACGCGCCTGGAGAACACGGTGCGGTGGCGCTGGTCGCCCGGCGACATCGCGCTCTGGGACAACCGCGCGACCCAGCACTACGCGGTGGACGACTACGACGACCTGCCGCGGCGCATGCACCGCGTCACCGTCGCCGGGGACGTCCCGGTGTCCCTGTCCGGCCAGCACAGCGTCGCGGTGGCCGGCGACTCCGGCACCTACGCCGGCCCGACCCGTGCGCCGGCCCCGACCCGTGCGCCGCGCCCGGTCGGAGCGCCGGTCCCGGTCGCCGGGGCCTGAGGTCGGGTCGGGAGCCGGACAGGACCTGACCGCCACCGCTCCTACCGTCCCTCCCGACCGCCCGGACCCGCCGGGCGCCCCGGAGGAGACCCCCGTGAACCTCGTGTCCGTCCGCATCATCACCGACGACGTCGCCGGCCTGGTCGCCTTCTACGAGCGCGTCACCGGCGTCGACGCGTCGTGGGCGAACGACGACTTCGCCGAGCTGCGCACGACGTCGGGCACGCTCGCGATCGGGAGCACCCGCACCGTCGGGCTCTTCGGCGGCCCCGGCGTCGCCGGCCCGGCCGCGAACCGGTCCGCGATCGTCGAGTTCCTCGTCGACGACGTCGACGGCGCGTTCGCCGCGCTGCGGGCCGGGGGCGACGACGTCGAGGTCGTCCAGGAGCCCACGACGATGCCGTGGGGCAACCGGTCGCTGCTCCTGCGCGACCCCGACGGCACCCTCGTGAACCTCTTCGAGCCCGTCACCGACGCCGCCCTCGCGAAGTTCGCCGCGACGCCGCGCTGAGGGGACGCGCTCGGACCGGCGCGTTACCGTCAGCCCATGGCCAACGGCACCACCACCGAGCACGACGTCAAGCCCCGCAGCCGCGACGTCACCGACGGGCTGGAGCGGGCCGCGGCCCGCGGCATGCTGCGTGCGGTCGGCATGACCGACGACGACTTCTCGAAGCCCCAGATCGGCGTCGCGTCGAGCTGGAACGAGATCACGCCGTGCAACCTCTCGCTGGACCGGCTGGCCACGGCGTCCAAGGAGGGCGTGCACCACGCGGGCGGCTTCCCGATGGAGTTCGGGACGATCTCGGTGTCCGACGGCATCTCCATGGGCCACGTCGGCATGCACTACTCGCTGGTGAGCCGCGAGGTGATCGCCGACTCCGTCGAGACCGTCGTGCAGGCCGAGCGCCTCGACGGCACGGTCCTGCTCGCCGGCTGCGACAAGTCGCTGCCCGGCATGCTCATGGCCGCCGCCCGGCTCGACCTCGCGAGCGTCTTCCTCTACGCCGGCTCGATCGCCCCGGGCATCGTCGACGGCAAGGAGGTCTCGATCATCGACGCGTTCGAGGCCGTCGGGGCCTGCGCCCGCGGGCTGATCACCCGCGAGAAGGTCGACGAGATCGAGCGCGCCATCTGCCCCGGCGAGGGCGCCTGCGGCGGCATGTACACGGCGAACACGATGGCCTGCGCCGCCGAGGCGATGGGCATGGCGCTGCCCGGCTCGTCCTCCCCGCCGAGCGCCGACCGGCGGCGCGACGGGTTCGCCCGGCAGTCCGGCGACGCCGTGGTCGGGATGCTGCGCCGCGGGCACACCGCCCGCGACGTCATGACCCGCGAGGCCTTCGAGAACGCCATCGCCATCGTCATGGCCTTCGGCGGCTCCACCAACGCCGTGCTGCACCTGCTCGCCATCGCCCGCGAGGCCGACGTCCCGCTCGAGCTCGACGACTTCAACCGCATCGGCGACAAGGTCCCCCACCTCGCCGACGTCAAGCCGTTCGGGCGCTGGATGATGAACACCGTCGACCGCGTCGGCGGCGTGCCGGTCGTGCTCAAGGCCCTGCTCGACGCCGGGCTCGTGCACGGCGACTGCCTGACGGTCACCGGGAAGACGCTCGCCGAGAACCTCGAGGAGCTCGCGCCCGAGCCGCTCGACGGCGACATCCTCCGGCCGCTGTCCAACCCGATCCACCCCACCGGCGGGCTGACGATCCTGCGCGGCTCGCTCGCCCCCGACGGGGCCGTGGTCAAGTCCGCGGGCTTCGACACCGCGACGTTCGAGGGCACCGCGCGCGTGTTCGACGGCGAGCAGGGCGCGATGGAGGCCGTGGAGTCGTCCGGCCCCGACGGGCTGCAGCCCGGCGACGTCGTCGTCATCCGCGACGAGGGCCCGCGCGGCGGACCCGGGATGCGCGAGATGCTCGCCGTCACGGGGGCCATCAAGGGCGCCGGGCTCGGCAAGGACGTCCTGCTGCTCACCGACGGCCGCTTCTCCGGCGGCACGACGGGGCTGTGCGTCGGGCACGTCGCGCCGGAGGCCGCGCACGGCGGGCCCATCGCCTTCGTCGAGGAGGGCGACCGCATCCGGCTCGACCTCACCGCCCGGACGCTCGACCTGCTCGTCGACGACGACGAGCTCGAGCGCCGCCGCGCCGGCTGGACGCCGCCCCCGCTCAAGCACCGCTCCGGCGTGCTGGGCAAGTACTCGCGGCTGGTCGGGTCGGCGGCGCAGGGCGCGGTCGTCGGGTTCGACTGACCCCGCTGCAACCGACCCGGCCGCGACGGTGTTGACCGGGACATGAGCACGCCGACCGCCACCGGGGCCCCGTCCACGGACGAGGCCCCGGCGGCGCGGGCGGACCCCGACGCCGAGCGGGTGGCGGCGGCGCTCGCCCGCGACCTCGACGCCGGGTTCGTCGAGCTGGTCCGCACCTACCAGGGCCTCGTCTACGCGGTCGCCCTGCGCACCACCGGGCACCGCGCCGACGCCGAGGACCTCGCCGCCGAGGCCCTCCTGCGGGCCTACCGCTCGCTCGCCGACCACCTCGCCGACGACCACGACGACGCCTGGCTGCGCGCCCTCGCGCCGCGGCCCTGGCTGCTGACGATCGTCGTCAACGTCCGGCGCAACCAGGTCCGCGACGCCGCCCGCCGGCCCCGTACCGACGGCGCGACACCGCCGGACTCGCCCGTCCCCGGCCCGAGCGTCGAGGAACGCGCCGAGCACCGCGAGGTCACCGCACACCTCGCGGGCCTGCTCGCCCGACTGCCCGAGACCCAGCGCACCGCGGTCGTGCTGCGCCACGTGACCGACCTGCCCCTCACCGAGGTCGCCGAGGTGCTCGGCTGCCCGGTGGGCACGGCGAAGTCGCACGTGTCCCGCGGCCTCGCCCGGCTGCGCACCCTGATCGACGAGACCGGAGGACCCGCATGACCACCGACCCGGTGCTGACCGGCCTCGCCGGACTGGCGCCCACCGACACCCCCGACCTCACCGACCGCCTCGTCGACGGCTGGCTCACCACCGACAGCCTCGTCGGCCCGGTGTGGGTGGCGAGCACCCGCGACGGCGTCAGCTTCCTGCGCACGACCGCCGACCTGCCCGACGACGGGTTCCGGGCCGCGTACCGCCGCCGGTTCGGCCGCCCGCTGCGACCCGCCGCCGAGCTGCCCGACGGACTCGAGGCCGCGCTGCACGGCGACGCCGCGGCCACCCCCCGGCTCGACCTGCGCGGGCTCACCGACTTCCAGCGCGACGTCCTCGCCGCGACCCGCACCATCCCGGCCGGCGAGACCCGGCCCTACGCCTGGGTGGCCGCCGAGGTCGGCCGGCCCGGCGCGGTCCGCGCGGCCGGGACGGTGCTGGCCACCAACCCGGTGCCGCTGCTCATCCCGTGCCACCGCGTGGTGCCGAGCCACGGCGACATCGGCCGCTACATCTTCGGCACCCCCGCGAAGCGGCGGCTGCTCGCCGCGGAGGCGGCCGCGACCTCCCCGGAAGGACGCCTGATGACCACCACCGCCGCCCCCGTCGACCTGCCCGCCCTCGATCGCCTCGACTGGGACGCGATCGCCGGACGCCTCGACAGCGACGGCTTCGCCGCACTCGGCCCGCTGCTCTCGCCCGAGCAGTGCCGGTCGATGATCGAGGTGTTCGACGACGACGGCGCGTTCCGCTCGACGATCGACATGGCCCGGCTCTCGTTCGGCGAGGGCCGCTACCGCTACTTCGCGGACCCGCTGCCCCCGCTCGTCGCCGCGCTGCGGACGCGGCTCTACCCACCGCTCGCGGCGATCGCCAACCGCTGGGCCGGCGTCCTCGGCGAGCCGACCTTCCCCGAGGACCACGCGGAGCTCCTGGCCCGCTGCGCGGCGGCGGGCCAGTCCCGGCCCACGCCGCTCGTGCTGCGCTACGGCCCGACCGGCTACAACTGCCTGCACCAGGACGTGTACGGCGACCTGACCTTCCCGCTGCAGGTGCTGGTCATGCTCAACACCCCGGACGTCGACTTCACCGGCGGCGAGAGCGTGTTCGTCGAGCAGCGCCCGCGCCAGCAGTCCCGCCCGATGGTCGCCCGCCCCGGGCTCGGCGAGGCCGTCGTCTTCCCGGTGCGCCACCGGCCGAAGCTCGGGTCCCGGGGCTACCACCGCGTGCAGATGCGCCACGGCGTCTCCGCGGTCCACACCGGGAACCGCCACGTCCTCGGCGTGATCTTCCACGACGCGCGGTGAGGCCTCCCGGCGCCGGGAACCCTGGGCGCATGGTGGCCGACCGGGACGTCCGCGCGCCGGACGGCCGGACCCTGACCTACCGGGAGCTCGGCACCGGACGGCCGGTGGTCCTGCTCCACGGGTTCACCGCGACCGGCGCCGCGTGGTTCGACGCGGGCCCGGCGCACGCGCTGGCCGACCGCGGCCACCGGGTGATCGTGCCCGACCTCCGTGGGCACGGGACCAGCGCCGCCTCCCACGACCCGGACGCCTACCCGCCCGACGTCCTCACCGACGACCTGTTCGCCCTCCTCGGACACCTCGCGCTCGATGCCGAGCCCGGCGGCTACGACCTCGCCGGGTACTCCCTCGGCGGGCGGGTCGTGCTCCGGGCGCTGGTGCGCGGCGCCCGCCCGACCCGGGCCGTCGTCGCCGGACAGGGCCTGCGTGCCGTCACCGGTCCCCTCGACCAGCGCGGCCTGTTCCGCCGCACCCTCGACGCCCTGCTCGCGGGCACACCACCGGCCCTCGACTCGCCCGAGGGCGCCACCGCCGCGTGGATCCGCCGCAGCCGCAACGACCCGCGCGCCCTGCGCCGTGTCCTGGACGCGACGCAGGTCCCCGTCACCCGTGCGGAGCTGGCCGCCGTTCCCACCCCGGTGCTCGTCCTCGTCGGGGCCGACGACGAGCACCAGGCGCCCACCGCCCGCGCCCTCGCCGACGCACTCCCCCGGGGACGCCACGCGGAGGTCCCCGGCGACCACCTCACCGCCCTCGGCACCCCGGAGTGCCACGCCGCGGTCCTGGACTTCCTCGCCCACGGGTCCGGCAGCCCGTGAGGGACCGGGAGGATGAGCCGGTGGACACGTTGCTCATCTCCGGCAGCACCCGGCTCGGCTCCACCAACTCGGCCGTGCTCCGGACCGTGCACGCGGTCGCCGGCCCCGAGCTCACCACCACGATCTACGGCGAGCTCGCCGCGCTGCCCGCGTTCAACCCCGACGACGACCACGACCCGCTCCCCGGGCCGGTCGCCCGGCTCCGCGCCGCGATCCACGACGCGGACGCGGTGCTGTTCTGCACCCCGGAGTACGCCGGGGCCCTGCCCGGGGCGTTCAAGAACCTGCTCGACTGGACCGTCGGGGACGCCGACCCGCGCTCGATCAGCGGCAAGCCGGTCGGCTGGCTCAACGTCTCCGGGCCGGCCGCCCCGAGCGGCGGCGCCGACGCCCACGAGTCCCTGGCGAAGGTGCTGGGCTACGTCGGCGCCCGGATCGTCGGGGCCGCCTGCCTGCGGCTCCCCCTGACGCGGGACGCCGTCGGCGACGACGGGATGGTCGGCGACGAGGCCGTGCGCGCCGCGGCGCTCGGGGCCCTCCGCGCCCTGCGGGTCGCGTGAACCCGACGGCCCCGGCGGGTCGCGTGAACCCGGCGGACCCCGCCCGCGAAGGCCCGGCGTGACCACCGACCTCGATCCGCCGCCCGACGCTGCGGCAGCCCCCGTCTCGACCGGGCTCGGGCGATGGGTCGCCGCCGCGATCGGGCTGCTCGCGGTCGGGGTGGCGCTCGGCGTCGGGGACCTCGTCGCGGCCTTCACCGCCCCGCCGTCGTCGCCGGTGCTCGCCGTCGGCAACCAGTTCATCCGGCTGACCCCCGAGCCGCTGAAGGAGTTCGCCACCAGCACGTTCGGGGTCCACGACAAGCAGGTGCTGCTGGCGAGCATGGCGGTCGTCATCGCCGTCGTCGCCGCCCTCGGCGGGCTGCTCTCCCGCCGCAGCGCCGGACCGGGGATCGCGCTCGTCGTCGTGCTCGGCCTCGTCGGGGCGACGTGTGCCGCGGCCTCCCCGACCTTCACCGCCGCCTACCTGGTCGCCCCGCTCTCTGGCCCTCGTCGCCGGCACGGTCACGTTCGCCGTCCTGCACCACCTGGCCCGCCGCGCCGACGCGCCGCGCGAGCGGGACGACACCGCGGCCCCCGAGGGCGACCGGCGTCGTCTCGTCCTCGGCCTGGTCGCCGCGCTCGCCGGCGCCGGGGTGACGGGCTTCCTGGGCCGCACCTTCGCGACCGCGCAGGCCGCCGAGGCGTCCCGCGACGCCGTCGGGCCGCTGCCGGGCGGCACGGCGCCCCCGCCGCCGGCGGCCGACTTCGCCACCTCGGGGACACCCACCTGGATCACCCCGAACGCCGACTTCTACCGGATCGACACCGCGCTGCAGGTCCCGCAGAATCTCGACGGCGGACTACAGCCTGCGCATCCACGGCCTGGTCGACCGCGAGATCGTCCTGAGCTACGACCAGCTGCGCCGGCGGGCGCTCGTCGAGGCCCCGATCACGATGTGCTGCGTCTCGAACGACATCGGCGGGAACCTGATCTCCAACGCCGTGTTCGTCGGCGTCCCGCTGCGCGCCCTGCTCGCGGAGGCGGGCGTGCGGGCCGGCGCGGACCAGATCGCGTCGACCAGCTCCGACGGCTTCACCACCGGCACCCCGGTCGCGGCGTGCACCGACGGCCGCAACGCCATGCTCGCGCTCGGCATGAACGGGCAGCCGCTGCCGATCGAGCACGGCTTCCCGGTGCGCATGGTCGTCCCCGGGCTCTACGGCTACGTCTCCGGCTGCAAGTGGATCACCGACATGGAGCTCACGACCTTCGACGCGTTCCAGTCCTACTGGCAGCAGCGCGGGTGGGCCGCGCAGGCCCCCGTCAAGACCCAGTCCCGGATCGACGTGCCCCGCGCCGACGCGACCGTGCCCGCCGGACGGGTCACCGTGGCCGGCACCTCCTGGGCCCAGCACCGCGGCGTCGCGCGGGTCGAGGTCCGCGCCGACGGCGGGCCGTGGCAGACCGCGGAGCTCGCCGCCGACGCCTCGATCGACACGTGGCGGATGTGGCGCACCGTGCTCACGCTCGCGCCCGGGCAGCACACCCTGCAGGTCCGGGCCACCGACGCGACCGGGGCGACCCAGCCGGAACCGCCGAGCCTCCACGATCCCCGACGGGGCGACCGGGTGGCACACCGTGACCGTGACGGCGCGCTGACGTTGGACAAGCGCGGGACCTCCGCGATGATGTCCCCCGGCTCGTGACCCGAGGAGACCGACCCATGCCGCTGCGCCTGCTCGCCGTCGTGGCGGAGTTCGTCCTGGCCGGGTCGGTGATCGGCTGGGGCGTCGCGACGACGCTGCGCCCCGCGTGGTGGAGCCGGCGCGGCGCGCGGTGGTGGGTCGGCTGGACCGGGCGAGCCGGTCGCCCGCGCGCACGGGGCGGCGGTGGCCCTCGTCGGCGCCGGTCTCCTCGTCGGTGCCGTGGCCGCCGCGGCGACCGCACCGGCCGTCGCGATCGCGGCGGGCGTCCGGGACCTGCAGCTGGCCGGCCTCGCCGTGGTGGTGCTCGGTGGCGCCCTGCTCGCCGCCACGCACCCGGCTCCCGCGCAGCCGACGACGGTCGCGGCCCCCGTCGACCCGCCCGTCCCCGACGCCGTGGTGGTGCCCGAGGTGCCACCGCTCACCGCGGCGACGTGATCACGGTCTGATCAGGCGTCCTCGCGGTCCCGGCGCGACCGCAGGAGCACCGACGTGCCCTGGCGGTCGTGGCGGATCGCGACCTCGTCGACGTGGGTGTTCATGAGGATGATGCCGCGCCCGTGGGTCGCCGGCCGGTCGGTCGCGTCGTGCTCGAGGTCGGTCGAGGTCGGTTCCGCCCAGAGACCGTGGTCCGCGACGGTGACGACGACGTCGTTCTCGTCGAGGTACATCGTGAGGTCGATGGTGGCCGATCCGGAGGCGGTCGCGGCGGGCGGATAGGCGTGCGCCACGACGTTGTCGATCGCCTCGCTGACGGCGAGCACGACGCCGTGCGCGACGTCGTCCGCGACGCCCGACGCGTTCATCCACCTGCGCAGATCGTCCCGGATCCGCGCACTCTCCCCGGCGTCGGCCGGGTAGCTGACCCGTTCGAACTCGACGGCGTCCATTCGGTCGTCTCCCCTCGGCCCGCCGTGGTCGAGGCGCGAACACGTTTCTCGTCGTGATCGGTCCAGCGGGCCGCGTGGGACCGTGTAGCCGATCTTCGGGCCGCCTACGCACCATCCCGGCGACGCGTCCGTGGGCGGCCCCTCAGACGGGTCCGGTGGTGAAGACCGGCCATCCGGTCTCGGTCCGCCAGGCGGCCCGGTCGTCGGTGTCGCGGGGACCGACCAGGTAGGCGACGTCGCCGCTCGCGAGCAGCCGCGCGATGTCCCGCACGGGCATGTCGAGGTTCCGGAACCGCCGGATGATCTGCGCCGTCGCCACCTGCCGCGTCGAGTAGTAGCGGTATCCGGAGTGCGGGTCGATCCGGTCGGGCTCGAGCAGGCCCGCGTCGTGGTAGTGGCGCAGCGTCTTCACGCTCAGGTGCGTCACGGTGGCGAACTCACCGGTGCTCAGCAACGCGGTCACGACACCGACCCTGGACCCTCCCCCGGCCGGAGACTCCAGCGTGGTCGCCATGACCGACACGGACGGACGGATCCGGCGGCTCACGATCCGGCCCTAGAACTCGTCGACGAAGAAGTCGAGCTCGAGGTCGTCGGACCCGCCGTAGGGCGAGAGGTCCGTGACCCCCGCCCGCGCCAGCACCTCGACGTCGAGGAACACCTCGCCGGTCGGGCGCTGCGCGTCCGTCAACAGCGCCACCGCCGCGTCCCCCATGATCTCCGGGGTCCGCGCGCGGCGGGAGGCCTCGTCGCCGCCGAGGAGGTTCGCGACGGCGGCGGTGGAGATCGTCGTCTGCGGCCACAGGCAGTTGGCGCGCACCCCGCGGTCGGCGAACTCCGCGGCGAAGCCGAGGGTCAGCAGCGTCATGCCGTACTTCGAGAGCGCGTAGGAGGGGAACTTGCCGAGCCACTCGGGCGCGAGGTTGATCGGCGGGCCCAGCGTGACGATCTGCGGGTCCTCGGCGGAGAACAGGTGCGGGAGCGCGGCCCGGGTGAGCTGGAACGTGCCCTTGGCGTTGATCTGCTGCATGAGGTCGTAGCGCTTGGGGGTCAACTCGAGGGTGCCCGAGAGGTTGAGCGCCGAGGCGTTGTTGACGACGACGTCGACCCCGCCGAAGTGCTCGACGGCCGTCGCCACGGCGCGCGCGACGTCGTCCTCCTCGCGCACGTCGCCGACGACGGCCACCGCGCGGCCGCCGGCGGCCTCGATCTCCTCGACCGCGGTGTGGACCGTGCCGGGCAGCCGCGGGTCGGGCTGGTCGGTCTTCGCGAGCAGGACGGCGTTGGCGCCGGCCCTCGCGGCGGCCAGCAGGATGGCGAGCCCGATGCCGCGGCTGCCGCCGGACATGACGATCGTGCGGTCCTGCAGCGTGCCGCTCACGGACTCTCCCAGGTATATCGGTACTTCGACGTACTCGTCAGTACCGATGAACGTACCAGCAGCCGGTCGGGATGCCGGGCTGCTCAGCCTCCCCTCCGGTCGCGGACGGGAGCGAGTGCGCAGCCGGCGCGGCCGGGCTCGGCGGGTGGAGGTGGTCGCCGATCCGCAGAACTGGCTGCTCGCCGGGGTCGTGCAGCCGGGGAGCGGTTCACCGACCTGGTCGGCAACGAGTACGAGCGCGCCGATCTCTCCGTACCGACCCCTCGCCCTCTCGAGGTGCTGTTCCATTCACCCGACGCCTGCTGGTCGCGTTCGCCCAGGGGCCCGCCGGACTCGCCCACCCCGCCCAGGACGACCTGGCCGCGCTGCACATCGGCGCCCAGCCCCCGGGCGGTGCTCCGACGCACTGACTCAGGAGGCGGGCGCGATGTCGATGTCCACCAGACCCCAGTAGCCGGACGCCTCCGGCGCGAGGTTGCCGGTCAGCATCGCCCCGCCGGGCCAGGAGCCGGGTGGGTCGGATCGGTCGAGCTGGTAGAGATCCCGGTCGCCGAGCGGCCCGCCGTCGACGGGCAGGACGTCGAGGGGGCGGAAACCGGCGACGGGGGTGGCGGGGGTGTTCTCGCGGCCGTCCCCGAACGCGGTGAGCACGTCGGCCCCGGCCGGCACGTCGAGCAGGAGCTGGGGGATCCCGAAGCTGCCGTTGCGGGTCGTGGTGGAGCGGAACCGGCCGTTGCGGTAGGCGAGCACGCTCAGCGAGTGCCCCTCGTCGCCACGCTTGATGGTCATCTCGCTGCTGATGGTGGAGCCCTGCTCCCGCCCGGTCGCCGGAGCCGTGTAGACGTCGATGATCGAGCCGAACACGATGTGATGCTCGCGCAGCGTCCAGTCGTGGCCCGCGCTGTCGTCCAGCCGGGTGTGCTGCGCCTCCCCACCGATCTCGCCGGGGCCGGGGCCGTCACCCATGGCCACGGCCACCACCAGGTTCGCCCCGACCATGGTCGCGGGGAGGGTCACGCCCGCGAGCCCGTCCTCGCGGGGGGACTGAGCGCTCACGGCGTCGAGGAAGTCCACGCCGTTGTGCGGCGGGCCGGTCGCGGGCGGACCGGCGCCACAGCCGGACAGGACGACCGCCACGACGGCCACCAGGAGCAGGGACCACCCACGACGGTCCGGCATCGCCCGTCCCCTCCTACCGTGCGGACGCCCCTCGCGTGTCCCGGTCAGTCGACGCCGTCCACCGGGAGCACGCCCTCGACGATGGTGCCGCCGCCCGGTTCCGACGTCACCCGCGACGACCCGCCGCGCGCCACGACCCGGTCGCCGATGCCCTGGAGCCCGCTCCCCCGGGCCGTCCGCTCGGGATCGAGGCCCACACCGTCGTCGGTGACCCGGAACCGCGCAGCACCCGCCTCGACCCGGACCTCGATGCATGCCCGGTCGGCGGACGCGTGCTCGACGACGTTCTGCAGGGCCTCGCCGCAGCAGAAGTACAGGGTGGCCTCGACCTCCGCGGGGAGCCGGACCGGGGCGACGTCGAGCTCCACCGGGACCGGGCTGGTGCGGCGCCGGGCGGCCCGGGCCACCGCCAGGCCCTGCGCGGCGAGCAGCGGCGGATGGATGCCGCGGGCGAGCTCGCGGACCTCGGTCACCGCGGCCCGGGTGTCGGCGGCGAGCTCGTCGAGCAGCGCCGACGCGGCCGCTGGGTCCGTGGGCAGCAGCGTCCGCGCGAGGCCGATCTTGAGTGCCACACCGGTGAGACGCTGCTGGGCGCCGTCGTGGAGGTCGCGCTCGAGCTGACATCGTGCGGTGCCGCCGGCGTGGACCAGGCGACCGGCCAGGCCGCGCGTCGTGAACCCGTCGATCACGGGCACACGGGTCGGGTCCACGGGCGCGCAGCCTGCCGGACGTGCTCGTGATCTCCGACGGAGGCGTACGGTCCGGTTCGACTCCGGGAGGCGATGTGACCGCGTTGCAGCGGATCGCGGCGGCCGCCAACACCCTCGTCCGGCCCCTCGTCGCGTCCTCGTGGGGCCGGCGTCTGGTCGGCGGGACCCTCACGCTGGTCACCTACCGCGGCAGACGCTCCGGCGCCGTCGTGACCATTCCCGTCGGGTACGTGCACGAGGGGGACGAGGTCAGCATCGGCGTCGCCGCCCCCGACCAGAAGACCTGGTGGCGCAACTTCACGGGCGAGGGCCACCCGCTCTCGATCCGGCTCGACGGGGCCGACCGCACCGGCCACGGCGTCGCGCGCCGCGCCGACGACGGCCTCGTGTACATCACGGTGCGCCTCGACCCCGCCTGACCCGCGGCCCGACCCCGACTCGAGCGAAGGGCACCCTCGCTCGAATAGACCGGCCAAGGGCGCCCCTCGCGGGAAACGCCGGGCCGACAGGACTCGATCGAAGGGCACCCTCACTTGAATAGACCGGCCAGGGGCGCCCCTCGTCGGAATCGCCGGGCCGCCACGAGCACGACCGGGTCCCCGGTCCCGACGACCGTGGTCGCCGGGGCCTCGCGGATCGCGGTCATGAGGCCGATCGTGGCACGGCCGGCACGTCGTCCGCGGTGTCCCCGTCCGTCCCGGCCGTGACCCACGGGTCGGGGCCCGGCTCAGCCCCGGTGCGAGGCGCGGGAGCGGCCGAAGCCCAGCCGGCCGCCGAGCAGCCCGCGCCGCGGGCGGCGGGCCGGGTCCTCCAGGCGGGGCGTCACGGCCTGACCGAGCGCGTAGCGGACGAGCTCCTCGTTCCCGGTGGCCGACCACACCCCGTCGGGGCCGGTCAGCGTGTCCTCGAACCCGATCCGGGTGTCGAAGCCCTGCCGCCGGGCGTAGTCGAGGACCGGCCAGGCGCCGCCCTCCTCGCCGTGGAGCAGGATCGGCGCCGACATCGGGCGCAGCGCGCGCAGCAGCCGCACCGCCTCGGCCACCGCGGAGTCCGGATCGGTCACGGTGACCTCGGCGGTGACCCGCACGGTGTTCGGCGGCACCCCGGCCAGGCGCAGCTGGACCGCGTCCCCGGTCGTCCACACCCCGAGCTCGATGCCGAGGCCGACCGACGCGACGGCCTCGCACACCGTCTCCCAGCCGCGCTCGTGCACGTTGACCGCGACGACGTCCGGCCGGGCGTGTCGCGGCAGGCGGGCCCACTCCTGCACCAGCTCGGTCCGCCGGAACGCGTTCGGCTCCACCCACCGCGCCAGCGGGACGCCGATCTCCACGTGCGGCGCGGCCTGGCGGATCAGGGCCACCGTCGTGCCGATCACGTCGGTGTCGAGGCTCTCCCGCCCGTCCCGGCCCCGGGGGTGCACGTGCAGGCTCCGGACCCCCAGCGCGGCGACGGCCCCGGCGTCGCGGGCGAGGGCCTCGGGTGAGTTCGGCAGGGCCGGGGACACGCCGTCGGGGCGCGTCCCGTTGGGGCAGCACTGCAGCACCACGGCCTCCCGCATCCCGTCACGGCATCGGTCCAGACCGACATCCTGACACCGTCCGGGCGCAAATGCAGACGCAAACTCCGGGTGATCGTTGCGGCAGGAGGGTGAGGCCCGCCGTCGTCCCGATCGGTGGGAGTCGTGGTGGTCGGGGGCGTCCACTGGCTAGCGTCACCGACGTCGCCGAGCGAGGGGGTCCCGATGAGCGCCGTGCCGGTGACCGTCCGGACGGGAACCACCGCGCCCGGCACCCGCCGTCGTCGCACCCCCGTCCAGCGTCCCGACGGTGCCCGCAGCCTGCGCCTCGTGGCCCTCGCCTTCGGCGTCACGGTCGTCGTGACCCGCCTCTACCTCGAGCTCACCGGCTACCCGCAGATCGGCGGCGGGCAGTACCACCTGGCCCACGCCCTGTGGGGCGGGCTGCTCCTGCTGGTCGGCGGGCTGCTGGCGCTGCTGTGGGGCAACCCGTGGGTGCACCCGCTGACCGCGGTGTGCGTGGGTGCGGGGTCGGGCCTCTTCGTCGACGAGGTCGGGAAGTTCATCACCGCCCACAACGACTACTTCACCCCGCTCGCCGCGCCGATCATCTACGTGGTCTTCCTGGCGGTGCTCGGGCTCGCGACCCTCGCGCGCCGCACCCAGCTCGACC
Source organism: uncultured Actinomycetota bacterium (assembly GCA_963716955.1). Lineage (GTDB taxonomy): Bacteria > Actinomycetota > Actinomycetes > Mycobacteriales > Pseudonocardiaceae > Actinomycetospora. The sequence goes on along the minus strand of CAVQUY010000001.1, from coordinate 152,771 downwards.
AGCCGCGGCCACGGGCCTACGCGGTGGCGCAGGGGCTGACCGAGGTGGCCGACGGGCCCCTGACCCCGGCCGCGCGCGCCGCCCTGCTCGCCGACCTCGACGCGATGGCCGCCGACCCCTCCCGACCGGACCTCGCCGCCCACGCCCGCGCGGTCCGCCCGCTGATCGAGGGCGCGCCGGTCGAGCCGCCGGGCCACCGGACGCGGGCGGCGCGCGCGGCGCTGCTGCGTGCCGAGGCCCTCCTCGCGCCGCGGTGGGTGCACCGCCTCGTGCTCGTCGCGGGCTCGGTCCTGCTCGGCCTGCTGTCGCTGGTCGGGCTGGTGATCCTCGTCGTCCTCGTCTCCGGGAGCCCGGACGCGCACCTGGTGCTCGACGACCAGTCGCTCCCCCCGGGCACGCGGCCGCCCCTGCTGCTCGTCGCCTCGGGCGGGGAGGCGGTCGTCGGCGTGCTGCTGCTCCTGGCCGCCGTGACGCTGCTCCTGGGCCGGGACCGCTTCGGCACCGCCACGTGCCGGGCGGGCCTGGTGATCGCCCTGGCCGGGGTCAACGTCGCCCTGGGCTACCTCGACGCCGAGCTGGTGGTCAGCGCCGTCGTCGTCGAGGTCGCCCTGCTCCTGGGCGTCGAGCGGTACCGGACGCGGTTCGTGGTGACGGACCCGGCGCCGGTTCAGCCCGACGTGCCCTGAGGCTCCCGGGGCGCCGGCCCGGTGACCAGGCCCCGCGAGATCGTCGGCCAGAACGCGTCCGCCCCGCCCGCCGCCAGCGACCGGCCCAGCTCGACGGCCCACGGGCGCCCGCCGCCCCACTCGTCGCGCCACGACCACAGCCGGCGGGTGAGCGCACCGAGGGCGAACTCGCGGGTCATGCCCATCGCGCCCGTGGCCTGGTGCGCGGCGGCGGCCACCGCGCCCGCGGCCTCGGTGGCGACGGTGGCCGCGGCCGCGACGTCGAGGGCGGCCGGCTCCCCGTCCTGCCCGGCGGTCGCGGCGGCGGCGCGGGCGGCGACGGCCGCGATCTCGGTCTGCTCGGCGATCCGGACGAGGTGGGCGGCGACCGCCGGGAACCTCGCGACCGGCCGGCCGAACTGCACCCGCTCCCCGGTGTAGCGCACGGTCAGCTCCAGCACGGCCCGGGCCGCGCCGGCGACGAGCGCGGCGCGGGAGAGGGCGCCGCGGCGGCGCAGCTCGGTCGCCGCGCCGTCCGGCGCCGCCGCCGTGGTGAGGGGCCGGACGCCGTCGAGGACGACGTGGTCGCGGGGCTCGCCCGCGAGGTCGCGGCCGGGCGTGATCCGCGCGACGGCGGGGTCGACGAGCACGACGGCGGGTCCGTCCGGACCGTCGACGACCAGCGCGAGCGCCGTGGCCGCCCGGGCCCAGGGCACCCGGGCGACCGCGCCGCGCAGGACGCCGCCCTCGAGGGCCAGGCCGGGTGAGGCCGCCGTCGACACCGGGCCGTCCGGCAGGTCCAGCCCCGCGGCGGCGAGCAGCCGCCCCGCGAGCAGGCCGGTCTCGGCGAGCGGGACGGGGGCCGCGGCGGCGCCCGCGGCCTCGAGCACCGCGCACGCCTGGGCCACCGACCCGCCGGAACCGCCCGCGGTCTCGGGCACGGACACCGTCGTGAACCCGCCCTCGTGCAGCGGCGCCCACACCCCGGGCGCCCAGCCGTCGCGCTCGGCGGCCTCCAGCGCCTCGGGGGTGCACCGGTCGCGCAGGACGGCGGTGACGGCGTCGCGCAGCTCGGCGGTCTCGGCGTCGGTCGTCCCGGTCACGGGCTCGGCGGTCACCGGGCCAGCGCCTTCGCGGCGATGCCCCGGAGCACCTCGGTGGTGCCGCCGCGCAGCGTCCAGCTCGGCGCGTTGAGGACGCACTCGGCGAGGAGCCGTTCGAGCAGCGTCGGCCCCCCGGGGTCGATCTCGAGCGCGGCGAGCTCGCGGATCGTCTCCACCACCTCCTGCTCGAAGACGGTCCCGACGTCCTTGACCAGCGCGGCCTCCGTCGCGGGCGCCTCGCCCTGCTCGAGCGCGCGGGCGACGGAGAGCGAGAGCCGGCGGATCGAGGCCAGCTGTGCCGCGAGGCGGCCGAACGCGGCGGCGGTGCGGTCGTCGAACCCGTCGCCACCCCGGCTCGGCGAGGAACGCCCGCATCAGCCCGAGCACCGACAGGTAGCGGTCCGGGCCGGAGCGCTCGTGCGCGAGCTCGGCGGTGACCTGGGCCCAGCCCTGACCGACCTCGCCGAGCACCCGCTCGTCGGGGACGTGGACGCCGTCGAGCACCACCTCGTTGACGTGCAGCTCGCCGTCGAGCAGCGGGATCGGCGACACCGAGACCCCCGGCGAGGACAGGTCGACGATCAGCTGCGAGAGCCCGCGCGTGGCGGTCCTGCGCGGCGGAGGTGCGGCAGAGGACGACGAAGTAGTGGTTGAGGTGGGCGTTCGTGGTCCAGACCTTGGTGCCGTCGACGCGCCAGCCCGCCTCGGTACGGGTCGCGGTGGTGCGCACCGAGGCGAGGTCCGACCCGGCGTCGGGCTCGCTCATCCCGAGGGAGAAGAAGCACTCCCCCGCCGCGATGCGCGGGAGGAACCACCGGCGCTGCTCCTCGGTGCCGAAGCGCATCAGCGCCGGCGCGGTCTGGCGCTCGGCGATCCAGTGGGCCGCGATCGGGGCGCCCGCGGCGAGCAGCTCCTCCACGACGACGAACCGCTCGACGGTGCTCGCGCCCGCCCCGCCGTACTCCCGCGGGATGGCCATGCCCACCCAGCCCTGCTTCGCGAGGTCCCGGCTGAACTCCGGGTCGTGACGCCCGCCCAGCCCGAGGCCGGGGCGGAAGCCGGCGGGCAGCGTCGCGTCCAGCCAGCGGCGCACCTCGTGGCGCAGGGCGTCCTCGGCCGGGGAGAGCGCGGTCGGCGAGAAGATCACGGCGGTGTCCTTCCGCGTCGGGTCACCCCATCCTCACCCCGCGAGGCCCGGTCCGCGTGGCGGTCCTGCTTGACTGCCCGGGTGATCAGCGAGCTCGACGAGGACACCACCGGGGTCCCCCGTCCCGACGGCGGGTTCGACCTCACCCTCACCGAGCGCTGGGGCATCGGCGGCGGCCGGCTCAACGGCGGCTTCGCGCTGGCCGCGGCACTGAATCCCCTGACCACGATGATGGCCGCGCGGGGCCGCCCCGACCCCGTCGTCGCCTCGGCGGTGTTCCTGCGCCCCGCCCTCGCGGGGCCGGCCCACCTGGCCACCACCGTGCACCGCGTCGGGCGGCGGCTGGCCAGCGGCGGCGCGCTCTCCAGCCCGGCCCGACGGTGAGCCGCGCGAGGTGCTGCGCCTCGAGGCGAGCTTCGTCGACCTCGCCGCCACCGCCCCGACCGCTGGGACGGCGAGCCCGCCCCCGTGCTCCCGCCGCCGCGGGAGTGCGTCGACCTCTTCGCCGGGGTCGACCTGCGCGCCGACGCCCTCGTCGTCGGGCGCGTGGTCTTCCGGGTGCCCGAGCTCCCGGGTGGCGGCGCGGAGCCCTCCGGGGACCCGACCGCGGAGTTCTGGGTGGAGTTCAGCGACGGCAGCGACGCGACGCTGGTCTCGCTCGCCTTCGTCGTCGACTGCGCCACGCCCGTCGTCGCGGAGCTCGGCCGCCGGTCCAGCAGCACCGCGCAGCTGACGGTCCACCTGCGCGAGCACCCCGCGCCCGGCCCGCTCGCCTGCCGCGTCCGGACCCGGCACCTCGCGCACGGGCTGCACGAGGAGGACGTCGAGGTGTGGGACTCGGCCGGGGTGCTGTGCGCGCAGTCGCGGCAGCTCGCGGTGCTGGCCGACTCCGCCGTACCCGACACCTGGGCCCCGACGATCCGCAGCGCGAACTCCGCGTACTGGTCGGCCACCTCGTCCGCCGTGAGCGGCCCGTCCTCGGAGAACCAGCGGGCGATGCTGACGCACAGCTCACGGATGGCGAACGAGGCCAGCGCGGGCGAGTCGACGTGGAACACCCCGCGCTCGACCCCGTCGGAGATCACCGCGCGCAACGCGTGCTCGTGCTCCCGACGCCGGGCCTGCATCGCGGAGCGCACCGGCTCGTCGAGGCTGGAGGTGTCCCGGTTGACGACGAGGGCCTCCCGACGGTGCGTGGCGTGGCGGTAGGCGTACACCCGGGCCGCCCGGTGGAGCAGCCGCGGCCGGGTCGCCGCCCTCGTCGCGCACGGCGTAGAAGTCCTCGAGGACGGCCGCCGTCGTGGTGTCGATGATCGCCTCGAGCAGCTCGTGCTTGGAGCGCATGTGGTTGTAGAGGCTCGGGGTCCGCACCCCGAGTGCGCCGGCGATCTCGGAGAGCGCCGTGCCGTGGTAGCCGCGCTCGGCGAACAGGGTGAGGGCACCGTCGAGCACGGTGTGGCTGGTCAGGGGGTCGCGGCCGGCGGGCACGCGGGCCGCGGACGGCGCTGTGGACACGGGCCCCTCCCTCCGCCTGGCTCCTCACCGTAGCGACGAACGAGCGTTCGTGAGCTCCTTGTGCGGGCCGCCACGCAGCCCTACCGTCACTAACGAGCGTTAGTTCCGGGGAGGGCCGCGATGCTGCGGACCGAGCTGATCCGGCCGATCGGCGAGCTCCTCGACCGCCACGCCGCCGAGCGTGGGCCGGTCACCGCCTTCGTCGACGACGAGCGCCGGATCACCTACGCCGAGCTCGCGCGCACCACGGCACGCCTGGCGGGACACCTCGCCGGGGCCGGGGTGCGGCCCGGTGACCGCGTGGCCATGGTGCTGGGCAACCGCGTCGAGACCGCCGAGACCTACCTCGCGGTCCCTCGCGCCGGCGGCGTCGCCACCTGCGTCAACGCCGACGCGGCCCCGGCCGAGCTGGCGTCCGTACTCGCCGACTGCGGCGCCCGCGTCGTCGTCACCGACGCCGAGCACGCCGCCCTCGTCGAGGGGCTCGTCGACCCGGGCGGCACGGTGGTCGTCGTGGGCGGCCCCCACGCCGGATGGCTGGACTACGCCGAGCTCCTCGCGACGGAGCCGCGGACGCCGGCGCCGGACCCCGACGACCTCGATGCGACCGCCTTCATGCTCTACACCTCCGGCACCACCGGGCGACCGAAGGGCGTCGAGCTGACGATGCGCGGCTGCCTCTGGGTGGTCGCGGCCTGCTGGGCACCGATCGCGGGCCTCGCGGCCGCCGACGAGGTGCTCTGCGGCCTGCCGCTGTTCCACTCCTACGCGCTCGACCTCTGCGTGCTCGCGGTCGTCGCCACCGGCGCCTCCGAGCGGATCCTCCCCCGCTTCTCGCCGGCGCGGGTGCTCGACCTGCTCGCCGACGGCGGCCACACCGTGCTGCCCGGCGTGCCGACCGGGTTCTCCTACCTGCTCCGGGCCGCGCGGCGGGCGCACCCCGCCGCACCGGCTCCGGGTCGCGATCTCGGCGGGGGCGATCCTGCCCGCCGCGCTGGACCGGGCCTTCGAGGAGCTGCTTCGGGGTCCCGCTGCTCGACGGGTACGGCATCACCGAGACCTCGACGATGGTCACGATGAACTGGCCGCACGGCGGGCGGCCCTACGGGTCGTGCGGGCTCCCGCTCCCGGGCCTGTCGGTCCGGCTGGTGGACCCCGCCACCGGGACTCGACGCCCCGCCGGGCGGCGAGGGCGAGCTGTGGGTGCGGGGCCCGAGCGTCATGCGCGGCTACCACGGCAGACCCGAGCAGACCGCCGAGGTCCTCGTCGACGGCTGGTACCGCACCGGCGACCTCGCCCGGTCCGACCCGCACGGCTACCTCACGATCTGCGGCCGCACCAAGGAGATGATCATCCGCGGTGGCGAGAACATCTACCCGGCCGAGATCGAGAACGTCCTCCTGCGCGCGCCCGGGGTGACCGACGCCGCCGTCGTCGGGCGGGCCCACCCCGATCTCGGGGAGGTGCCCGTCGCCTTCGTCGTCGCCACCGAGGACCCGCCGGACGGGGTCCCGCCCGACGAGGAACGGCTCCGCGAGCACTGCCGCCGCGACCTCTCCGCGTTCAAGGTGCCCGCGGCGATCCGGTTCACCGACGACGATCCCGCGCACCGGCTCGGGGAAGGTGAAGCGCTTCGAGCTGGCCCGGTTGCTCGACGAGGCCCCCGCCGCCCAGGAGGTGCTCTCGTGAGGGTCGGCGACCTCGAGATCGTCCCGATCGTCGACGGCACCGGACGGGAGGCCGCCCGGGAGGTGCTCACCGCCCCCGGCGACGACCGCTGGGCCTGTCATCCGGACACGCTCGACGCCCACGGCGACCTCGTGCTCACCCTCGGCGGGTTCCTGCTGCGCACCGGGGACCGGACGGTGCTCGTGGACGCCGGCGTCGGGCGCATCCACAACGACCACTACGCCGGCGGCGGGTTCCTCGACGCGCTCGCGGCTGCCGGGACCGCGCCCGAGGACGTCACCGACGTCGTCTTCACCCACCTGCACTTCGACCACGTCGGGTGGGCCACCACCCGCGGCGAGGTCGTCTTCCCGCACGCCACGTACCGCGTGCACGAGGCCGACTGGGCGCACTTCGTGGACGCCCCGGACGCCGACCCGGGCGCGGTGCGCAAGCTCGCCCCGCTGCGCGAGCGGCTCGAGACCTTCGACGCCGGGCACACCGTCGCCCCGGGCCTGGACGCCCGCCCGACCCCCGGCCACACGCCCGGCTCCACGACCTACGTCGTGTCGAGCCGGGGTGAGCGGGCGCTGCTCATCGGCGACGTCGCGCACTCGGTGGTCGAGCTCGCCGAGCCGGACTGGGAGGCCGTCTTCGACGTCGACCCCGCCGCCGCACAGGCGATGCGCAACCGGATCGCCGACGAGGTCGCCGACACCGCCGACCTCCTCGCCCCCGGGCACCTCCCCGGCCTCGCCTTCGGCCGGATCGTCACCGTCGGCGAACGCCGGCGCTTCGTCACCGCCTAGCCACCACGCCACCAGGAGCAGTTCATGGACCTCCAGCTCGCCGGCACGACCGTGCTGGTCACCGGCGCCGGGCAGGGACTCGGCCGCGCCGTCGGCGAGGCCTTCGCCGCCGAGGGCGCGCAGGTCGCCTTCGGCCACCACACCTCCGGCGAGGGCGCCGAGCAGGCCGCGGCGGCCGCCCGCGCCGCCGGGGTGAAGGCGATCGCGGTCGGCGTCGACACCCGCGACGACGCCTCGATCGCCCGGGCGCTCGACACCGTCGAGTCCGAGCTCGGCCCCCTCGGCGTGCTGGTCAACAACGCCGCGGTCACCAGCCGCGGCCGCTTCCTCGAGCGCACCGCCGCGGACTTCGCCGACGAGATCGACGTGACCGTCACCGGCACGCTGCGCATCTCCCACGCCGCGGCGCAGCGCATGGCCTCCCGCGGCGACGGGTCGATCGTCTCGCTGATGGGCGACTCCGGGCGGGTCGGCGAGTCCGGGCTGACGGTCACCGCCACGGCCCGCTCGTCCACGCTCGGCCTGACCAAGTCGCTGGCCAAGGAGCTCGCGCGGCACGGCATCCGGGCCAACGCGGTCTCCCTCGGCCTCGTGCAGACCGACAACTTCGCCGCCCACACCGGCGGGACCGAGGACGAGCGCCTCAAGAAGATCACCGCGCTGTACCCGCTGCGCCGTCTCGGGCGGCCCGAGGACGTCACGCCGGCGATCCTGTTGCTCGCGTCCCCCTGCTCGTCGTGGACGACGGGGCAGGTCCTGTCGGTCAACGGCGGATTCGCGATGCCCTGATGACGGCGACCGAGCCCTGGACCGCCGCGGCGCACACCCCGGCGAGCGGCACCGCGGTCCGCCGCAAGGAGGACACGCGGCTGCTCACCGGACGCGGGCGCTACGTCTCCGACCTGGTGCTGCCGCGGATGCGGCACGTGGCGTTCGTCCGCAGCCCGGTCGCCCACGCGCGCCTGGGCGCGATCGACACGACGGAGGCGCTGGCGACCGAGGGCGTGCACGCGGTGTTCACCGGGGAGCACCCGGCGATGCGCGCCGTGTCGCTGCGCGCGCGGTCGGCGCTGCCCGGCTACGTCGAGACCGACCAGCCGCCGCTGGCACGCGGGAAGGTCCGCTTCGCCGGAGAGGCCGTCGCCGCCGTCGTGGCCGACGACCGCTACCTCGCCGAGGACGGCGCCGAGGGCGTCGACGTCGACTACGAGCCGCTGCACCCGACCGTCTGCGCCTGGGCTGTGTCCGACCGACCCCGTCCACGACGAGGCCCCCGACAACCTGCTGCTCTCCCGCACCTTCCGTGCGGGCGACGCCGCCGACGCGCTGGCGCGGGCCGACGTCGTCGTCGAGCGGGAGCTGACGACCAACCGGCACGGCGGCAACCCCATCGAGTGCCGCGCCGGCGTCGCCCGCTTCGACGGCGCCGACCGGCGCCTCACCTTCTGGTCCGGCACCCAGGTGCCCCACCTCGTGCGCACCCAGCTCGCCGAGCTGCTCGAGCTGCCCGAGGGCGACATCCGCGTGATCGCCCCCGACGTCGGGGGCGGGTTCGGCGTCAAGTCCGTCCTCTATCCCGAGGACGTCGCGCTGTGCCTCATGGCGATCGCGACGCCGGACACCGCGCTGAAGTGGGTCGAGGACCGCGTCGAGCACCTGCTGGCGGCCACCCACGCCCGCGACCACCGCTACGTGCTGCGCGCCGGGTTCGCCGCCGACGGCGAGCTGCTCGCCGTCTCCGCCGACGTCTGGTGCAACACCGGCGCGTACTCGGTCTACCCCTGGACCGCGGGGATCGAGCCGCTCATGGCGGGTGGTCTGCTCACCGGGCCCTACAAGCTGTCCGACTACGAGGCCACGGTGCGCGGCGTCGCGACCAACACCAGCCCGTCCGGTCCGTACCGCGGGGTCGCGCGGCCGTCGACGGTGTTCGCGATGGAGGCCCTCATGGACTCCGGCGCGCGGGCGCTGGACATGGACCCGATCGCCCTGCGCCGCCGCAACCTGATCCTCCCCGCCGACATCCCCTACCGGATGCCGTCGCGGCTCGTCGACGACTCCGGGGCCTACGAGGCCTGCCTCGACCGGGCCGTCGAGGTGTTCGACGTCGAGCGCTGGCGCACCGAGCAGGCGCGGCGCCGGGAGACCGGGGGCCTGCCGCTCGGCATCGGCGTCGGGATCTACAACGAGCTCACCGGGTTGGGCCGCGCGGCGTCCGCCGGGCCGCGGATGCCGTTCCGGACCGGCCACGACGCCTGCACGGTGCGCGTGAACCCCGACGGGCGGGTCACGGTCTTCTCCGGCGTCACCTCGCAGGGCCAGGGGCTGGAGACGACGATGGCCCAGGTCGTCGCCGACGCCCTCGGGGTGGCGTACGACGACGTGACGGTGCGCTACGGCGACACCGACGAGTCGCTCTGGGGCTTCGGCGCGTTCTCCTCCCGCCAGGCCGTGATCGGCGGGGGCGCGGCCCACCTCGCCGGCGTGCACGTCCGGGAGAAGGTGCTCGCGCTGGCCGGCGCGCTGCGCGAGGTCGACGTCGCCGACCTCGACCTGCGCGGCGGCCAGGTGTACGTCCGCGGGCACGCGACACCGATCATCGCGCTGGCCGAGGTGGCCCGGGTGGCCTACCTGCAGTCCGACCGGCTGCCCGAGGGCTTCGAGCCGGGGCTGGAGGGCACGGAGTTCTACGACCCGGTCCGCGGTGCGTTCGCCGCCGGCGCCCAGATCGCGGCCCTCGAGTTCGACCCCGTGACGGGCGGGACGACGATCCTGTCCTGGGTCTGCGTGGAGGACGCCGGCACGATCGTGCACCCGGTGATCGTCGACGGGCAGATCGCCGGGTCGATCGCGCAGGGCATCGGCGGCGCGATGTACGAGCACCTCGTCTACGACGACGCCGGCAACCTCACCACCGGCACCCTGCTCGACTACCTCATGCCGACCTCCGGCGAGATCCCCGAGCTGACCATCGACCACGTCAGCACCCCGGCGCCCAACCCGACCGGGGTCCGCGGGGTCGGCGAGGGCGGCACGCTCGGGCCCAACGCCGTCGTCGCGGGCGCGCTGTCCGACGCCCTCGGCGTCGAGGTCGACGACCTCCCCGTCACCCCCGCCCGGATCTGGACCCTGCTGCACGGAGGTGCGGACCGGTGAAGTGCCCGCCCTTCGAGTACCACCGCGCCACCGACGTCGCCGACGCCGTGGCGGCGCTCGCCGACGCCGACGGCGAGGGCAAGATCCTCGCCGGCGGCCAGTCGCTCGTGCCGGTGCTCGCCCTGCGCATGGCGCGGCCCGACGTGCTCGTCGACGTCAACCGCGTCCCCGGCCTCGCGGACCTCGAGGTGCGCGACGGCGTCCTGCACGCCGGCGCGCTCGTGCGCCACACCGCCCTCGCCGCCCAGGACGGGCACCCGCTCGCCGCGGCGGCGGCGGGCTGGATCGGGCACACCGCGATCCGCAGCCGCGGCACCCTCGGCGGCAGCCTCGCCCACGCCGACCCGGCGGCCGAGCTGCCCGCGGTGCTGCGCGCGTGCGCCGGAGCCGTGCACGTCGCCGGGCCGGGCGGGACGCGGCGGGTCGAGGCGGACGGGCTGTTCGTCGGCGCCCTGCAGAGCGACCTGGCCGACGACGAGGTGCTCACCGGGGTGGAGCTGCCGGTCCCCGACGCCTGGGGGTTCGCCGAGTTCGCGCGCCGGCACGGCGACTTCGCCGTCGTCTCCGTCGTCGCCGCCCGCTTCGGTGACCGGCTGCGCGTCGTCGTCGGGGGCGTCGCCGGCACGCCCCACCTCGTCGGCGGAGGGGACGCGCTCGACGTCGAGGGCCCCGCTCGGGCCGGACCTCGTGGACCGCCTCGCCGGCGCCGCCGCCGACGACGTCGATCCGGTCTCCGACCTGCACGGCAGCGCCGGGTACCGCCGCGCGCTCACCCACGAGATGACCCGGCGGGCGCTGACCGACCTCGCCGGCACCGACTGACGGGGTCAGGGAGCCCGCATGAGGATCACGCTGACCGTCAACGGCGAGCGCCACCGCCTCGACGTCGAGCCGCGGCGCACCCTGGCCGACGCGCTGCGCGAGGACCTCGGGCTGACCGGCACCCACCTCGGCTGCGAGCACGGGGTGTGCGGCGCGTGCACCGTGCTCGTCGACTCCGAGCCCGCCCGTGCGTGCCTGATGTTCGCGGTGCAGGCCGACGGCTCGACGGTGCGCACGGTCGAGGGGCTGGCGGCGCCGGACGGGACGCTGGACCCGCTGCAGGAGGCCTTCTCGACGTGCCACGGGCTGCAGTGCGGCGCCTGCACCCCGGGGATGCTCATGACCGCGACGCACCTGCTCGAGGTCGAGCCCGCCCCCGACCGGGAGCGCATCCGCGCCGAGATGGCCGGGCACATCTGCCGGTGCACGGGGTACATGGGCGATCGTGGACGCGGTGGAGACCGCGGCGCGGACCGCGAGCTGCCCCACGTCGTCCCCGGGGTGATCGCGGAGTTCGCGGCCTCCGTCGGACAGGGGTTCCGTCGGCCCGACGTCGGTAGGCTCGTGCCCGTGACGGTGAAGATCGGGTACAAGGCGTCCGCCGAGCAGTTCGGCCCGCGGGAACTGGTCGAGTTCGCGGTGCAGGCCGAGCAGGTGGGCCTCGACAGCGCCTGGGTGTCGGACCACTTCCTGCCCTGGCGGCACGAGGGTGGCCACGCCCCGTCGGCGCTGGCCTGGTTGCCCGCCGTCGGGGAGCGCACGTCGCGCATCCAGCTCGGCACGAGCGTCCTCACCCCGACGTTCCGCTACAACCCCGCCGTCCTCGCCCAGCAGTTCGCGACGATGGCGCTGCTCACCGAGGGGCGCGTCATCCTCGGCATCGGCACCGGCGAGGCGCTGAACGAGGTCGCGGTCTCGGGCCGGGAGTGGCCGGACTTCAAGGAGCGCTTCGCGCGGCTGCGCGAGTCCGTGCGGCTCATCCGGGCGCTGTGGACCGAGGAGTCCGTGAGCTTCGAGGGCGACTACTACACGACCGTCGACGCCTCGATCTACGACCGCCCGGAGACGCCGGTCCCGATCTACGTCGCGGCCGGCGGCCCGCAGATGGCGCGCTACGCGGGGCGTGCCGGCGACGGGATGATCTGCACCTCCGGCAAGGGCATGGAGCTCTACACCGACAAGCTGATGCCGGCCCTCGCGGAGGGGCGGGAGAAGGCGGGCACGCCGGGGATCGACGGCGTCGACCGGACGATCGAGATCAAGATCTCGTACGACCGGGACGCGGACCGCGCGCTCGAGAACACCCGCTTCTGGGCTCCGCTGTCGCTGACCGCGGAGCAGAAGCAGTCGGTGACGACCGCCCAGGAGATGGAGAAGCTCGCCGACGAGCTGCCGATCGAGCAGATCGCGAAGCGGTGGATCGTGACCTCCGACCCGGACGAGGCCGTCGAGCAGGTCCGGCCCTACGTCGAGGCCGGGCTCGACCACCTCGTCCTGCACGGGCCGGGCCAGGACCAGCGACGCTTCCTCGAGCAGGTGGGCGAGGACCTCGTCCCCCGGCTGCGGGACCTGGGCGCCTGAGCGGCGGACCCCGGCCCGCGGACGTGTGGGTCGTCGCGGGCGCACCCGGGGCCGGCAAGAGCACCGTCGCCGACCGGCTGGCCGCGCTGCTCCGCCCGGTGCCCGCGCTGCTGGACAAGGACACCCTCTACGGCGGGTTCGTCGCCGCCACCCTCGCCGTCGCGGGCCGCCCGGACGGGGAGCGCGAGGGGCCCTGGTACGACGAGCACGTCAAGGTCCACGAGTACGGCGGGATGACCGCGGCCGCGCGACAGATCCGGGCGCACGGGTGCCCGGTGCTGCTCGTCGCCCCGTTCACCACGCGGATCCGGGACGCGGCGGCGTGGGCGGCGTGGGTCGAGGAGCTCGGGGGCGACCCGGTGCGGCTGGTCTGGGTCGGGTGCGACGAGGCGACCCTGCGCCGGCGGCTGGAGGCCCGCGGACTCGAGCGCGACGCCGGCAAGCTGGCGGCCTTCGACGCGTTCGTCGCCCGCATGCGGCCCGCGGAGCCGCCCGAGGTCGCCGCACGTGGCGGTCGACAACGGCGTGGACGGGGTGGCGGCCGTCGACGCGGCGCTCTCCTCGGCGCTGCGCTCGGTGCTCTAGTAGGCCTGGCTCCGCTCGACGAGCTCCTGCAGGAAGCGGGGCAGGCGCCCGGCGCCGTAGTCGTAGAAGCGCGCCCAGGTCGGGGTGATCGCGATGCGCGCCATCCGGTCGTACAGGCCGCGGACGGCCTGCTCGAACCCCGCGACCGCGTCGGGCGCCATGCTGATCCGGGCCATGGCGAGGTACTCCTCGACCACGCCGTCGACGATCTCGACGTCGGCCCGACCCCGGATCGACAGGGCCCGCGCCCCGCCGGGGCCGTCGCCCGCGTCGATGGACGACCGCGACGTCCGGACGGGCCGTGAGGGCCGCGACCTTCGGCGAGGTGGTGGCCGTGGCCATGACGACCTGGCTGCCCGTCCAGTAGAAGCCGATCGGGATCACCCGCGGCGCCCCGTCCGGGCCGTCGTAGGCGAGGTGGGCCGAGGCGGTCGTCGTCAGCAGCTCCTGCGCGCCGGGGACGGACAGTTCCCCGTCGATCTCGTGCCGGTCCATGGGCGGTCTCCTCGTCTCTCCCGTCGTGACCCGTGCGGCCGCCGACCACCGGGGACGGAGCTGCCCCCGGCTTCTCGACATGGGATCGTCGCGAACGCTCCCGCGCCGCACACCCGGAGGTGCCCCATCCCCACGGAGACCCGCTACGAGGTGGTCGACGGGATCGCGACCATCACCCTGGACCGCCCGGACCGCCTCAACGCGTTCACCCCGACGATGGCCGGGGAGATCGTCGAGGCGTTCGACCGCAGCGACGCCGACGACGACGTCCGCGTCGTCGTCCTCACCGGCGCCGGGCGCGCGTTCTGCGCGGGCGCCGACCTCTCCGCCGGCGGGAGCACGTTCGACCACCGCCGCACCGCGGACGCCCGGCGCCACGCCGGAGGCACCCTGGGCGGCGCCCCCCGGGATCTCGGCGGGGTGGTCGTGCTCCGGATCGCCGCCTCGACGAAGCCGGTGATCGCGGCGGTCAACGGGCCCGCCGTCGGGGTCGGCGCGACGATGCCGCTGGCCGCGGACATCCGGATCGCCTCCGACACGGCCCGCTTCGGCTACGTCTTCACGCGCCGCGGCATCGCCCCCGACGGGGCGTCGAGCTGGTTCCTGCCCCGCATCGTCGGGATCTCGCAGGCGATGGAGTGGGTCGCCACCGGACGCGTCTTCGACGCCGACGAGGCGCTGCGGGGACGGTTGGTGTCGCGGGTCGTGCCGGGCGCCGAGCTGGGCGACACCGTCACCGCCCTCGCCACGGAGATCACCGGGAACACCTCGGCGGTCTCGGTCGCGCTGTCGCGGCGCATGCTCTGGGCGATGCTCGACACCGCGTCACCCTGGGAGGCCCACCGCACCGAGACGCGGGTCATCTCCGCGCTCGGCCAGGGCGCCGACGCCGTCGAGGGCGTCACGTCCTTCCTCGAGAAGCGCCCACCGAGGTTCACCGGCCGTCCTGCGGACCACCTCGACCTGGTCCCGCCGTGGCCCGAGGCGCCGGCGGACCTGGACCTCTCGGACGGCTGAGGGACCGCCTCCGGATCAGTGGTCGTCCGACGTCGAAGCATCGGGGCGGGGGTCGGCGGCCTCCCGGTCGTCCCCCGAGTCCTGGTCCGCGGGCACGGTGTCCAGCGGCCGGTCGTCGGGGTCCTCGTCGGCGTTGCCCGGGCTCGTCATCGCGGACCTCCTCGTCGCGGGGCCGTCAGGATGACCGATCGACGACCTCCCCAACCCCCGCGCGGCACGGGCCGTGGGGATGGGCCAGGATCACGCCCGTGACGTTCGACGACACGGCCGTCGCCCAGGCCCGCACCGCGACAGACGCCCTCCGAGAGCTCGAGCACGCCGAGTGGCACCTCATGGCCGATCCGGCCCTGCGCCGGCGCTGGGGGGCGGATCTGCTCGACGAGCTCGCGGACCTCGCCTGCGCGCTCGCCGCCGCCGTCGAGGTCGCGAGCGGGACCTCCGGCCCGGACGTCGTGGGCCCCGCGGAGCAGCTCTGCGAGGCCGTCCGGCGTCGTCGGGACGCCCTGAGCGCAGGCGAGAACTACGAGGACGCCGGGAGCCCGGTCCTGCCCGCCGTCGGGCACGACGACGGGGTCGGCCCGCACGGCCCGAAGCACCGCGCCCATCGGCACCTCCGCCCCGTGCGCTGAGCAGGGTCGTCCGCCTCCTTCTCGGTGCTGCGTGCGTCGATGGGCGCCCGCGTACGAGATTGCTCCGTTCGTCCGCTTCCGCTGTTCGAACACGTGTTCGATACTGGGTGGGTGGCCGCGCCCGTCGAACCGTCCCCGAGCGTGGGACGGCCACCGTGCCCGGGCTCGTCGAGGACGGGTTCGGGTGGACGTTCGACGCCGAGCTGCCCGGTCCCCCGCAGCTGCCTCCGGCCTGGGACGAAGACCTCGACGGCCCCTCGGGTTCCCCGACGACCACGACCTCGATCTCGACGTCGATCCTGCGGGGCGGGGACCGAGGACGGCGGGCAGTGGGCGGTGCCCGGGGTCTCCGAGGCCGCCAGTGGTGATGGTGGGGTGTCGCGGGCGTCGGCGGTGGTGCTGGCCGAGGTGTCGGCGTCGTGGGTGGCGCTGCGCCGCGCGCAGGCCCGCTGCTACCGGGCGTTGACCGGCCTGGAAGCCAGTGGCGCGGTCGGGGAGTCCGGGTACCGCTCCACGTCGCGGCTGCTGACCGACCACGTCCGGATCGACCCCAGCGAAGCGGCGCGGCTGGCCCGCCAGGCCCGCGCCCTGGCCGGGTCGGTGTCCCCGACCGGCGACGACGCATCGCCCCTGAGCTGCCCGCCACCGCGGGGCAGGTCGAGGGCGGGGTGATCGGGCCCGGGCACGTCGAGGTCATCCGCACCACCATGCGCCGGCTGGCCGCGGTCACGCCGGCGATCGCCCCGGACGGTGCTGGCGACCACCGAGGCCGAGCTGGCCGGGCTGGCCACCACCCGCAGCCCCGCGGGGCTGGCTGATTCCGCGCAGGCGGTGCTGGCGCTGCTCGACCCCGACGGCACCGCCCCACGAGGACGAGCCGCTGCCCGACAACGAGTTGCACTACCTGCGCCGGCGCAACGGCCACCTGGTCGGAAGGTTCACCTACCGTGACCCCGCCGCCGCCGAAGCGCTGCACACCGCGCTGACCGTGGCGACCCCACCGGCGGACCCCACCCCCGACCCGGACCCCGACGAGCCGCGGGGCGAGGGCTTCGGGACCCAGGCGGCGCGGACGCTGCCCGGGCGCCGCGCCCAGGCCCTGCTCGAGCTCGCCGGCGAAGCCCTGACCCGCGGCCTGAACACCGACGACGCCACCGGGGGCACCGGGGAGATCACCGGCACCCTCACCTTGTTCCCCGACGACCCCACCCCCGACAACCCCACCCCCGACGACGACACCGGCGACGGCCCCTCAACCGACGACGACGACACGGTCACCGACGACGCCCCTGACAGCGACGCCCCTGACGGCGACGCCCCTGACGGCGACGCCGCTGACAACGAGCCCGCTGACGCCGGTCCAGCTGGCGGGATCGCCGGGCCGGTACCGGGAGGGCCGCCGGCGTGGACGCGGGCCGACCTCGAGGGCGGGGAACGGGTCGCGCTCACCCTCACCCTGAACTACGACACCCTGCGCCGCGCGGTCGCCGACACCGACCCCACCGGGTTCACCGGCCGGCTCGCGCTGCTCGGGGAGAACACCTGGGTCCGCCCCGAAACCGCCCGCCGCCTGGCCTGCGACGCCGAGATCATCCCCGCCGTCCTCGGCGCCCGCGGCGAAGTCCTCGACCTCGCCCGCAAGACCCGCACCGTGCCCCTCGCGCTGCGCCGCGCGGTCATCCTGCGCGACCGCCACTGCGCCCACCCCGGCTGCCGCCGCCGCGCCCGCCGCTGCCAGGTCCACCACATCCAGCACTGGGCCGATGACGGGCGAGACCTGTCTGGAGAACTGCGTGCTGCTCTGCGCCTACCACCACAGCGTGATCCACCACAGCGGCTGGGAAGTCCACATGATCGACGGACTGCCCTGGTTCACCCCACCCGCCTGGCTCGACCCCCTGCGAAGACCACGCCACAACCGACCCTGGCAACCCGCACACCAGCAGGCCGCCTGACCCTGCTGGCGCCGCGCCACGCGGCGGCGGCAGGATCGGCCCGCCCCCGCCCGGTCGGGGCGGGCCCGGAGAGGAACGCCATGTCGAGCTTCCCGAGCACCTTCCTGTGGGGCAGCAGCACCGCCGCACACCAGGTCGAGGGAGGCAACCACAACAACGACTGGTGGGACTGGGAGCACGACCCGACCTCCCCCGCCGTCGAGTCCTCGGGCGACGCGATCGACCACCTCCACCGCTACGACGAGGACTTCGCGCTGCTCGCGTCCCTGGGGCAGAACGCGCACCGGCTCTCGCTGGAGTGGTCCCGCATCGAACCAGCCCCGGGCGAGTTCTCCCGGGCGGCGCTCGACCACTACGCGCGAGTGCTCGACAGCCTGGCGGGGCACGGGCTCACGGGGTTCGTGACGCTCTACCACTTCACGCTGCCCCGGTGGTTCGCGGCGCGGGGCGGCTGGCTCGCCGACGACGCGCTGGAGCTCTTCGGCCGGTACGTCGAGCGGGTCGCCGCCGCTCTCGGCGACCGGATCCCGTACGCGTGCACGGTCAACGAGCCGCAGATCGTCGCGCTCGGGAGCTACCTCAACGGCGAGTTCCCGCCCGGACACCAGGACGTCGGCGAGGCGGTGACGGTCAACGCCACGCTCGCGCAGGCCCACCGGACGGCCGTCGCGGCCCTGCGCGCCGGGCGGGGGACGCCGCGGATCGGGACCTGCCTGCACCTGCCCTACGTCGAGGCGCTGCGCCCCGGCGACGAGGCCGACGAGGGCGCCGCCGCGATGGCGCGCGCCGTGATGGTCGACCACCACCTCGACGACCTGCGGGCCGGCGGCGACGTCGGCGACTGGGTCGGGCTGCAGTACTACACGCGCACCCGCATGGACGCCTCCGGCGGCGGCCTCGACACCGCCCCGCCGCCCGAGGGCGCCGAGACCACGCTCATGGGCTGGGAGGTCCACCCCGCCGGGTTCGGCGCGATGCTGCGCCGGATCGCCGAGGCCGGGCTGCCGGTCGTCGTCACCGAGAACGGCATCGCCACCGCCGACGACGAGCAGCGCGTGCGCTACCTCGCGAGCCACCTCGCCGAGGTGGAGCAGGTGCTCGCGGAGGGTGTCGACGTCCGCGGCTACCTCTACTGGTCCTCGTTCGACAACTTCGAGTGGGCCCGGGGGTACGCCCCGACGTTCGGGCTCGTCGAGGTCGACCGGGCCGACGGCCGGCGCACACCCCGCCGCAGCGCGCACCTGTTCGGGGAGGTCGCCCGCCGCGGGGACCTGACGCCGTTGCGCGAGACGGCCGGGACGGCGCCGGACCCGTCCTGAGCCCGGCTCCGGCAGGTCGGCGTTCGGCTCCGCGCCCGCTCCGGGTAGGCCCGGGCATGAGTGATGACCGACCACTGGCCCTGGTGACCGGCGCGTCCCACGGGATCGGCGCGGAACTGGCCCGGGTGTTCGCCGAGCACGGGCACGACCTGATCGTCACCGCGGAGGACGCCGCGATCGGTGAGGTCGCGGAGCGGCTGCGCCGGCACGGGGGCTCGGCGCAGGCGGTGCAGACGGACCTCTCCGACCCGAAGGGCGTCGAGGAGGTGGACCACGCCGTCGTCGCGGCCGGCCGGCCGCTGGACGCCGCGGCGCTCAACGCGGGCGTCGGGAGCGGGAGCTCGTTCGTCGGGTCGAACCTCGCCGACGAGCTGCGCCTGATCGACCTCAACGTCCGCTCGACGGTGCACCTGGCCCACCGGGTCCTCGGCCCGATGGTGGCCCGGGGGCGCGGCCGGGTCCTGGTCACGTCGTCGATCGCCTCGACCATGCCCGGCTCCTACCAGGCCGTCTACAACGCCTCGAAGTCGTTCGTGCAGTCCTTCACCGAGGCCGTCAACGACGAGCTGCGCGGCACCGGGGTCTCGCTGACCTCGCTCATGCCCGGCCCGACCGCCACCGACTTCTTCCGCCGCGCGGGGACCCTCTCCGAGAGCATCATGGGCCGCATGCCGAAGGACGACCCGGGCAAGGTCGCGCGCCAGGGCTACGACGCCCTCATGGCCGGCCGCACCGCCGTCGTCGGCGGGTCGCCGCTGGTGCAGGCCCAGGCCGCCGTCGCGGGGGTCCTGCCCGACCAGGTCAAGGCTTTCGCGCACCGGCTGATCGCCCGGCCGCGCGGCTGAGCGGAGAGGGACGGAGGAGGTCGTCGTGGAACCCGAGGTCGGACGGGACGTGCAGGACCGACGCGGAGTCGGTGTGGGAGGTGCTGGCCGACGGCTGGGCCTACCCGCTGTGGGTCGTGGGCGCCACGCACATGCGTGACGTCGACGACGACTGGCCCGCGATCGGCTCCCAGCTGCACCACAGCGTCGGGATCTGGCCGCTCCAGCTCGACGACCACACCGAGGTCGTCGACGCGGAGCCGGGCCGGCGGCTCGTGCTCCGGGCCCGGGCCTGGGTCGCGGGCGGCGCGCACGTGCAGCTGACCATCGAGCCGCGCGGGCCGTCCGCCTGCCACGTCCGGTTGCGCGAGGTGGCCGCCGAGGGGATCGGCCGCTTCGTCCCGGGCTGGCTCCAGGCCCCCGCGATCGCCCCCCGCAACGTCGAGACGCTCAGCCGGCTCGCCGACGTCGCCGAGCACCGCCGCCGCTGACCGACCCGGAGTGCGCGCACCCGCGCCGACTGCGGGAGGCTCGGGGTCCCTCCCCCTCACGAGTCCGGAGACGTCGGTCATGAGCAAGTCGCACCCGCAGCAGTGGGCCATCGTCACCGACGACCACCGTCCCGACCCGGCGTCGGTCGCGGCCCTCGCCGCGCTCCCGACCACCCAGCTCGCGGACTGCGGTGGCCCGGTGGCGGTCGTCGGACCCGGGATCACCCGGCGGGCCGGGGGGAGCGAGTTCTGCGGGCCCGCGCTGACCGTGTGGACGAAGCCGGGGGACATCCTCTACGTGCTCAAGGCGCCCGACCTCGCCCGTCCCGGCGACGTCCTCGTCGTCGACGGCGGTGGGCGCACCGACGCGGCCGTCCTCGGCGACATCGTGTGCGGCGTCCTGAGCCGGGCCGGCGTCGTCGGGACCCTGGTGGACGGCGCGGTCCGCGACGTCGACGGCATCGACGAGGTGGGCACGCCGACGTTCGCGCGCGGCGCCCACCCCGCGACCGGGTCGAACGACGGCCCCGGCGCGATCAACGTGACGGTGCAGATCGGCGGCGTCGTCGTGCGCCCCGGCGACGTGGTCCGCGGCGACGCCAGCGGCGTGGTCGTCGTCGCGCGCGAGCACGTCGACGAGGTGGTGGCGGCGGCCCGCGCCGTCGACGACCGCGAGACGGTCTGGCTGGAGGCGATCCGCGGCGGCGCCTCGCTCTCCGCGGCCACCGGCGTCGACGACGTCATCCAGGAGAGGCGTCGGGGCGCGGGCGTCGAGCTGCCCTGACGCCGAGCCCGCGTCGTCAGAAGTCCCGGGCGACCTCGCCGGGCATGCCCTGCGTCACCTTCCGCAGCTGGACGCGGCGGGCCAACCGGATCCCGGGCCGGATGCCGAGCTGCACGCTGCCGATGACGAACAGCGTCACCCCGAGGGTGAACAGTTCCTCGAAGTAGAAGCACACGCTGCCGATCGTGAAGAACAGCGCGATGCCGATCTCGTTCGCGATGCTGATCAGCTCGAAGCGGTGCCGCAGGACGATCTCCTGGTCGCCGAGGGTCAGCGTGACGTTGCCGCCACCGCCCTCCTGGGGCCCGTCGTCGGCGCTGTCGTCGGTGGTGCGGACCTCGCTCATGGGTCGAACTACCCGGAACGACGCAGCGGACACACGCGCTGATCAGCGGTTGCGCGGCAGCAGCGGGCCGAGGGGCCCGAGGTCGAGGTTGAGGTCGTCGGCGGTGAGGCCGAACTGCTCGGTCAGCTCGTCCATGGCCTCCTGCAGGTGCATGAGCGCCATGCCGAGGTCCTCCTCCTGCTGCTCGGTCACGTCGCCGTTCTCGACGCGGCGGATCGCCTGGCGCTCCATGAGCTGACGCAGCAGTTCGACGATCGTGAGGACGAGCTTCATCAGGTCGCGCCGGACCGCGTCCTTGTCGATCTCGATCCGCGAGGGGTCACCGGAGGGCATCCGGCTCCTCCCCCGGCAGCGCGTCGTCGTGGTCGTCCGCGGGCGCGATCGAGGTGACGAGCGCCCGCAGCGACACCCGCACGAGGTCGACCCCCGCCAGCGAGATCGTGATGTCGCCGGTGAGCACGACCCCGCCCGCCAGCAGCCGGTCCAGCAGGTCGACCAGCGCGACCTCGCGGTCCCCGAACAGCGACGTCGAGCGCGGCGCCAGCTCCGCCCCCGTCACGACGCACCCTCGAGGCCGGCGAACGAGTAGGGCACCCACGGCCCGGTGAGCTCGACGCGGACGCGGGGGTGGTCGGCCCACGACGCGACGACCCGGGCCAGCCCGTCGGCGGCGTCGGCGTCGACCAGGTAGGCGCCGTTGAGCACCATCCGCTCCGGACGGCCGGTCAGCGAGCGCTCCTGGGGTCGGTGACGACGCGCCTCGACCGCGAGCGCGCGCACCGCCGCGTCGACCTCCTCGGCGTCCGCCTCGGCCCGCGCCACCGCCTGGTCGCCCTCCCGCAGCGCCTTGCTGCGCGAGCGCAGGTACTCCGCACCGCTGCGGGGACGGGCCGCGGGCGTCTCCTCCCGGGAGCCGCCGGCGAGGACCGAGACCTTCACGCCCCACTCGGCACGTCCCGACAGCCGGTCCAGCACCGCGGTGAGGGCGCGCGGCGCCCACGCCGAGCAGTTCGCGCACGCGGTCGTCGTCGAAGTAGACCGTCGCGAGCGACAGCGGCGCGACCGTGTGACGGCTCCCCACGGCGTCCACGACGTGGTGGTGCGCCCGGGCGGTCGCGGCGAGCCAGCCGAGGTCCTCGAGCTTGTCGTCGAGGGCGCGGGCCTCGAACTCCTCGCGCGGGACGTCGCTCACCACGGCCTGCAGTCCGCCCGCGACGACCAGGCGGGGGTCGCCCTCGTCGACCCCGGCCCCGCTCAGCTCGGCGAGGTCGTCGTCGGCGAGGTCCCGCCCGACCGCGTAGACGTAGCTCAGCGCGTCGCTCACCGGCGGCCCTCCCCGCGTCGGGCGGGACGACGGCGGGTGGACGAGCGCCGTGGCCGGTCCTCGTCGGCGGCGGGTGCGTCGTCGGCGTCCTCGGCGTCGACCTCCTCCGCATCGACCTCGGCGTCGCCCTCCCCGTCGAGATCGTCGTCGGCGAGCTCGGCCTCGTCGTCGTCCTCCTCGCCACCGGGGAGACCGCGCCGCTCGAGCGCCTCGAGGCGCTCCCGCAACCGCTTGTTCTCGTCCTCGAGCTCGCGGTGGCCCGAGGACAGGGTGGGATCGCGCTCCCACCAGTCGATGCCCATCTCCTTCGCGCGGTCGACCGACGCCACGACGAGCCGCAGCTTGATCGTCAGCAGCTCGATGTCCAGCAGGTTGATCTGGATGTCGCCGGCGATGACGATGCCCTTGTCCAGCACTCGTTCGAGGATGTCGGCGAGGTCGGTGCCGCTCTGCTGCTGCTGTTGCGGCGCCGAGGCCTGCTGCCGCGTCGACGGCATCGAGCCGTTCCAGCGGACCGGGTCACTCATGGGTTCCCTCCGTCCGTCCGGGATGGGCGTCGGCAGGAAGTATCACTCGTCGTCGCCGCGTCCGCGGTTGTAGCGCTTGAGCCTGCGGTAGCTGATGAGGTCGCCGTCGGCGTCCATCTCGACCTCGTAGCTCGCGAGCAGGTCGGTCGAGTCCGGGATGCGGCGGCTCTCGACCACCTCGAGCCCGACCAGCCAGCCGTCCTCGGAGCGCTTGACCGAGGTCACGCTCTCGCTCTCCTTGCTGGTCATCTCCATGACCTGCTCGGCGGCCATCCGCGCGATGACACGGGCCGTCAGCTTCTTCGGCCGCTCCGGCTCGGGCTCCGGCTCCGGTTCGGGCTCGTCGTCCTCGTCCTCGCTCGGCGTCGTCGTCCTCGAACTCGGCGTCCTCGTCCTCGAACTCGGCGTCCTCGTCCTCGAACTCGGCGTCGTCGACGTCCTCGTCGTCGTTCGTGGGCTCCGGCTCCGGTTCCGGGGCCGACCGACGACGGCGGCGCGGCCGCTCCTGGTCCGTCGTGGACCCCGATCCCGAGTCCGACGTCGAGGCCGACGCGGACCGACGACGGCGGGGCCGCTCCTGGTCCGAGGCGTCCTCCGACTCCGGCTCCTCGGCCGGAGCCGACCGCCGGCGACGACGTGGCCGCTCCTGATCCGACGTCTCCTCCTGCTCGGAGCTCGACGAGGACCGCCGGCGACGGCGAGGGCGCTCCTGATCCGTCGTCGACTCCGACCTGCGACGCCGCGTTCGACGCGGACCGGCGACGACGAGGCCGCTCCTGATCCGAAGCGTCCTCCGACTCCGGCTCCTCAGCGGCAGCCGACCGCCGCGCGACGACGAGGCCGCTCCTGATCCGAAGCGTCCTCCGGCTCCGGCTCCTCAACCGGAGCCGACCGCCGACCATCGACGAGGCCGCTCCTCGACCCGAGGTGTCCTCCGGCTCCGGTTCCGGCTCGTCCTCGAACTCCGCGTCCTCGACGTCGTCGTCCTCGAGCTCGTCCTCCGGCTCGTCGTCCTCGAACTCGTCCTCCGGCTCGTCGTCCCGCACGGCCTCCGTCGTCGCGTCCACGTCCGGCCGGGAGCCGTTCGTCCGGCGCCGTCCGCTGCGCTCCTCGTCACCGGACCGACGGGCACGACGGCGAGGCCGCTCCTGGTCCGTCGCCGGCTCCTCGCGCGGGGCCTCGTCGTCGGCCGGGGCCGGGCGCCGACGTGCGCGCCCGGTCCCGTTCCCGTTCGTCGAGGCACCGCCGCGGGCGCGACGCCGATCGGAGTCGGCCAGCGGGTCGCGGCGACCGGATCGGGTCACTCCGCCCCTCCCCCGGCCGGATCGCGTCCGGTGAGGCGGGCGAGCAGCACGTCCTGCTGCTCGTCGCGCTCCTCGTCGGAGATCTCCCCGCGCTCGTGGGCGGCGTCGAGGTCGTCGATCTGGGCGCGGATGACCGCCGGGTCGTTCATCTGGTGGTCGACCTGGTCCTCGATCTTCTCGGCCACCCACACCACGCCGCGCACCGGAGCGAGCGGGAGCAGCAGGAGCTCGGTGAAGAAGCCCACCTCTAGCCGCCCTCCTCGTCCGGGACGTCGTACTCGGGCAGGAAGTCGAAGCAGGCCGTCGGCCCGAACAGGCGCAGGTCCACCCGGCCCGCCCAGGCGTCGCCGAGGTCGTCGACGGCCTGCTCGAAGTCGGTGCGGTGGTCGCGGTGGATCAGGAACGCGACGTGCACCGCGCCGTTCTCCCCGCCCACCTCCTTCACCACGGTGGCCCGGGCGTAGCGCTCGAGGGCGTCGAGGACGGCGTCCGCGTCGTTGCGCCGCAGCGTGTCCATCGCCTTCGAGATGGCTTCGCCGAGCTTGATGCGGTCGTAGTACGACGCGTCCTCGTCGACCCCGCGGATGCGCTCCCGGAGATCGGCGATCTCGGGGTTCTCCTCCACGATCCGGCCGAGCACCACGTCCTGCTCGTAGTCCCCGCGCAGCGAGAACTGCACGTAGTCGGCGATCTCGTCGAGGGCGCGCACGAAGTAGTCGTGGTGCGGCTCGAGCAGTTCCTCGCGGACGGCGTCGTCGTCGCTCACGACGCCCCCGAACCGCATCGGCAGGATCGGCGTCTCGACCGCGATCGCGTTCAGCACCCGCTCGTGGGCGAGCAGGTCCTCCCGCTTGCCGAGCGGACGGTTCGTCGCGATGTCGCTGACGACCGCCGCGAGCTGCCCGGAACTCACCAGGCCCAGCCCGGGCTCCGCGTCGTCGGACCCGTGCGGCACGGGCTCGAGTCCGTCGGGAATGCGCTGCCCGGAGCGCATGATGCCGTAGACGTACGACCCGATGTTGTCCGGCGGCGCGTCCTCCGCCTGCTCCGCGGTGCTCATCGTTCCTTCTTCTCGCTCTGCCGCTCGGAGCGGATCTCGTCCCACTTCTCCTTGCCCGCGTCGAGCACGCCCTTGGTCTTGCCCTTCGACCCGCCCTGCGTGGCGCCCTCGGTCATGCCGCCCACGACCTGCCCGAGGTCCTTGCCGCCCTTCGCGTGCAGGTCGAGCCGGTTCGTCGCCTCCGCGAACCGCAGATACGTGTCGACGCTGGCGACCACGATCCGCGCGTCGATCGTCAGGATCTCGATCCCGACGAGCGACACCTTCACGAAGGCGTCGATGACGAGGCCCTTGTCGAGGATCAGGTCGAGCACCTCGGCGAGCCCACCCTGGGGGGCCTTCTGGACCCCGCCGCCCTGCCGTTGACTGACGGTCACACCGCCTCCTCACGAAAGGGGCCTGCCCCGGGCCGCGTGTCCGCGGTCCCGAGGCGCAGCCGTGTCATCAGGCGTTCGCGCGCTCTCGGCGCGCCCGCCCCCGGGCCGGACGTCCCGCGTCCTCGTCCTCGACGTCCTCGGATCGTCGAGGTCCTCGACGTCGTCGGCGTCCTCGACCACGTCGGCGTCCTCGACGTCGTCGACGTCCTCGTCCTCGAACGGCTCGTCGAGGTCCTCGGAGTCGAGGTCGTCCTCCGCGACGGGCTCGTCCACCTCGTCCTCGTCGAGCTCCTCGTCCTCGTCGAGGTCGTCCTCGAAGTCCTCGTCGACGGGCTCGCCGTCGGCGTCCCCGTCGCCGTACACGTCCTCGACGTCGTCGTCCTGCTCGTCCTCGAGGGCCTCCTCGTGGGTCCGGACGACCTCGCTGTCACGGATCTCGCCGCGCCAGCCGACGATCTCGTCGCGGTTGATGAGCGAGTCCATCATCACGTGCCGGCAGAAGTGCTTGAACTCGAGGCGAGCGCGGCGGCCGACGGCCCGCCAGATGTTGCCGGTCTTCTCGAAGAAGCCCTGCGGGTAGTACTCCATGATCAGGATGATCCGCGTCAGGTTCGGCGCGAGCTCACTGAACGTGACGATGCCGCTCGCGTGGCCCTTCGCGCCCGACGACGTCCAGAGGATGTGCGAGTCCGGAATCTGCTCGACGATCGTGGTCTCCCACGTGCGGTGCGACCAGAAGACCTGCGCCTTCCACGTCACCTTTTCGTCCGAGCTCTGGTCGACGCTCTCGACCTTCTTCATGAAGCTCGGGAAATCGGCGAACTGCGTCCACTGGTCATAGGCGAGTCGCAGCGGAACGCCCACGTCCTGGGCCTCGAAGATGTTGAGGAACTTGAATTTCCCGCGGGCGCTCTTGTTGCCGCCGCCGCCCCCGGAGCCGCCGCCCTCGCCGTCCCCGTCCTCGTCGTCACCACCCATGCCGGGCACGATCGAGCCGAGCGCGCCGGTGACCTTGTCCTTGAGCGCGGAGGCGCCGGAGGACAGGGCACCGCCCAGGGCGCCGCCGCCACCGCCTCCGGTGAGGGCGCTCGACAGCCCCTGGCCGCCGTTCTCGGCCACGTCCCCCAGGCGATCGGTCAGCCCGTCGACCTGTTCGAGCGCGGCGCTCACGGCGCGGTCCACCAGCGCCTTGATGAGGTCCTGGCCCGCCGACTTGAGCTTGTCGACCGGGAGGGCCTCGAAGGCGGACTCCATCGCGCTCGTCATGCCCCGTCACCGGCCTTCCTGGGGGAACCGCTGCGCGCGACGACGTGCCCGACGCCGAGCGGGACCGCCCGGACGAGGTCGACCCGGTGCTCGTGCCCGTGCTCGAGGTCCGGCTCCGGCCGCTCGTCGACGAGGTCCCGGACCGCGTGCCGGAGCGCTTCGCCGTCGACCGCGAGCTCCCGCTCGTCGAGGCGCTCGTCCCGTTGCCGCCGCTGCTCTTCGTGCCCGATCCCGAGCTGCCCGACGTGCCCGAGCCGCCCGAGCTGCTGGGAGCGCGGCGGGCGCGGCGCGGGCGCTCCTGGTCGGTGGGCCCGGAGTCGCGCGACGTGGTCGAGCCGCGGCGGGAACCGTTGCCGGAGCGGGCGGAGCGGCCGGACCCGCCGTCCGACGACTCGGCGTCGTCGTCCTGGTCCGCGTCGTCCGCGGCACCGTCGTCGGTGTCCGCATCGTCCGCGTCGTCGACGAGGGCGGCGTCCTCCCCGAGGTGCTCCTCGAGGTCGTCGCCGTCGTCGTCCTGGCGGTCCTCCGGCTCCGGCTCCGGCTCCGGCCGGCGGGACTTCGAGCGGCCCCGGCCCCGCAGGCCGCGCGTGGCCCCGCTGACGGTGTCCTTCGCGGCGCCCGCGGTCGCCGACGCGGCGTCGCCCGCCGCACCTCCGGCCTGCTTCGCGGTGTCGCCCGCGGCGCCGGCGGCCTCCCCGGCCGCCTGCGTGGCGCCGGCGGCGGGCTTGCCGAGGTTCTCGACGCGGTCGACCAGCGAGTCGGTCAGCGCTTCCATGCGCGAGCTGGCGACCGCGAGGGCGGCGTCCTTGCCCGCTTCGAGCAGCCGGCCGCGCACGGCGGCGTCGAGCCGCTGGAGCTCCGGCGAGGCGTTGACGAGCTTGGTGGCCTGGCCGAGCAGCGCCGCGGGGTCGGTCGAGATCTTCTTCCCGGCGAGCGCGCCTCCCAGCATGATCGCCAGCTTCATCTTCTTCGAGCGACCCAGCAGATAACCGCCCACGACGGCGAGCGCCAGCTTGCCACCACCCATGAGGCCGTGCCCCGCTTCCTGACAACGGTCGCCGGCCCGGCGACCTCTGGTGACACGGACCACTTCCGTGTGTATGGCTCGACTTTCCCTGCACGTAATCGGCCGCAAACAGAGGCCCGTAACTTTTCCAGAACGATCTCGGACCGCAAGATCACGAGTGATCATCCGCGCCGGGTGCCGCCACCAGCAGGATGATCAAATGCGCCGGGTGGCCTGGACCGGATGATTCGTGAAAATTGTTCCAGGCGCCTCGGAAGGACCGGCCGGAAAGGGCAGTGGCCCGTGCGCTGGTTGCGGAGCTCGTTTGGTCCGTGTGGGTGTACCGTCCGCGCTCGGACGTCTCAGGCTGCAACGCTCCGGCAGGGGCGACACCGGTCCACGACGTCGGGAGCTGCCGTTTCGGCCCCGTCGGCGGCCCAGCGAGGGCCACGTCACGCATGGACGAGGCCGCCGGGATGCGTGGTGTACCCCCTCGCCGGCGGTCGGCGGCCGGGCCGGGTCAGCGCCAGCGCCCGACCATGATCAGGGGCACGCCAGGCAGCCGGAGGGCGACCCGGAGCTGCCTCATGTACCCCTCGCCGGCGGCCGGCGGCCGGGCCTGGTCGAAGCCCGGTGCTCGAGCACGACCAGGGGCACGTCACGCATGGACGAGGGCCGCGCGGGGTGCGTGGTGTACCCCTCGCCGGCGGCCGGCGCCGGGGCCGGATCAGCGCCGACGCCCGAGCATGATCAGGGGCACGCCCGGCAGCCGGAGGGCGACCCGAAGCTGCCTGACGTGCCCCTCGACGGGACCGGGTCGGGGGCCCCGAGCCGGGTCGCGAGCCCAGCCCCGAGCCGAGGCGCAGCCGGCGGGCCCGGTCAGCCCGGGAGGGTCTCCCCGCCGATGGGGGCGAGCACCTCGCCGCTGTAGTACGAGGACAGCCGGTCCGAGGCGAAGAAGACGAACGACGGGGCGATCTCGTCGGGGTGGGCGACCCGGCCGATCGGGGCCTGCGCGCCGAACGAGTCGACCTTGTCCTCGGGCATCGTCGCCGGGATGAGCGGCGTCCAGACCGGGCCCGGGGCCACGCAGTTCACGCGGATGCCCCGCGGGAGCAGGATCTGGGACAGCGAGTAGGTCAGCGTGTGCACGCCGCCCTTGGCCGCGGAGTAGTCGACGAGCGACTTGTTGCCGCGCAGCCCGTTCACCGAGCCGGTGTTGATGATCGACGAGCCCTCACCGAGGTGGCGCAGCGCCTGCTTGGTGATCCAGAACATCGCGTGCAGGTTGACCGTGAGGGTCCGCTCCCACTGCTCGTCGGAGAGGTCCTCGAGGTCGGTGACCGGCTCCTGCGTGGCGGCGTTGTTCACCAGCAGGTCGAGCCCGCCGAGCTCCTCGGCGGCCTGGTCGACCAGGCGCTTGCAGTGCTCGCGGTCGGCGATGTCGCCGGGCAGCAGCACGCAGCGACGGCCGCGCTGCTCGACGAGCTTGCGGGTGTGGTCCGCGTCGTCGTCCTCGTCGAGGTAGCTGATCGCGACGTCCGCGCCCTCCTCGGCGAAGGCGACCGCGACGGCGCGGCCGATCCCGGAGTCGCCCCCGGTGATCAGCGCGCGGCGCCCGGCGAGCAGGTCGCGCCCGACGTAGTCGGCCATCTCGTCGAGGGGCTCGGGGTCCATCTTCCCGGTGCTGCCGGGGTAGGTCTGCGACTGCGCGGGGGGCTGCTCGGTCATGGACCGGCGGCTACCCGCGGCGCCGTCGCGCGGACACGTCGGCCGCGGGCCACGGACGCCGGCCCCGGCTCACGGCCCCGGCTCACGACGACGGGTGCAGCGTCACCCCGAGCGCGCGGTGGTCGGACACGGGCAGGTGGTGGACCTCGCCGTCGCTCGCCCGGACGTCCCGGCCGAGGAGGTGGTCCAGCTGCGCGCGGGGCTCGGGGGCCGGGAACGTCCGCCCGGCGGCGAGCCCGGTCAGGCCGCTCACCCACGCGGCCCGGCGCGGGCCGGTGTTGAGGTCGCCGGTGAGGACGAGCGGACCGGGGCCGACCTCGCGGTCGAGCACGCGCACGAGGCGACGCAGCTGCAGGAGGTTCCAGGCCGGCACGAAGGAGAGGTGGGTGGTGGCGACGGTGACCGCGCCCGCGTCCGTCGCCACCTGCGCCGCCACCGCCACCCGGGGCTCGTCGTGCACGACGACCGGGCGCGGCGGCCGGCCGAGCAGCAGCGGCACCGGCCGGGGCAGCGGCGGGACGCGCACCGCGCGCCACGCGAGCACCGGCAGCCGGGACACCAGCGCCACCCCGTACGCCGGTGCCGCCGGCACCGGTTCGACGAGCGCCCCCATCCGCCCGGTCGCGGTCGAGGCCAGCGCGCCGGTGGCGTCGGCCGCGGCCTCCCCCGGACCGCCGACGCGGTCCGCCGTCGTCGAGGCGGTCCTGCTCCCGGGGGGCCGTCCAGGAACCGGGCGGGCCGACGAGGGCCGCGGCGAAGCGGTGGTCCCGGGCCCCCATGGCCTCGGCGGCCACCGCGGCGAGGTCGGCGCCGTGCGACCGGGCCTGGCCGCGGTCGACCTCCTGGAGGGCCAGCACGTCGGCGTCCAGCGCGCGCACCGCCGCGGCGAAGCGGTCGAGGTCGACCCGGCCGTCGTCGGGCGAACAGCCGTGCAGGACGTTCCAGGTCACCAGGCGCACGCGGCGAGGGTTCCCGGATTCCGGTCCGGACCACGCCGGGTAGCGTCATCGGGTGATCGAGAGTCGGGACGGTCAGCGCGAGGCGCTGAAGCGCGTCGCGGTGGCGCTGCGCCGGGGTGGGGTGAAGTTCGCCCTGGCCGGGGGCTACGCGGTCTGGGCCCACGGCGGACCCGAGCCGGATCACGACGTCGACGTCGTCGTCTCCCCCGAGGACGCCGAGGCCGCGGCGGCCGCGCTGCGCGACGCCGACCTCCGGGTCGAGCAGCCGCCCGAGGACTGGCTGTTCAAGGTCTACTCCGACGGCGCGATGGTCGACGTGCTGCTCCAGATCAACGGCCGCGACGTGGACGCCGCGATGATCTCGCGGGCCTACGACATCGAGGTCCTCTCGGTGACCATGCCGGTCAGCGACATCACCGACGTGCTCGTGGGCAAGATGCGCGCGCTCAACGAGCAGCGCTGCGACCTGAACAAGGTGCTGCCGTCCGCCCGTGCGGTGCGCGAGCAGGTCGACTGGGAGCGGGCGGCCCGGGAGGTCGCGGGGAACGACGTGGCGCTGGCCTGCCTCTACCTGCTGCGGCGCCTCGGCGTCGCGCCCGCCGGCGACGAGGTCGACGAGGCCCTGCGCCTGCCCGCGGGCTGACTCAGAGCTCCTGGCTCTCGGCGCCGGCGGTCGCGCCGCTCGCGTCACCGGTCTCGCCGGCCTGGTCCGTGGCGTGCTGCTCGGGGTGGGGCGGGGAGCGCAGCCCCTCGTAGATCGCCGGGCTGGATGTCCCACTGGTTGCTGTACGGGGTGCCGGGCAGGTCCAGGTAGCGGACGGTCACCTCGAAGTCGCTGCCCTCGAGGTCCTGGCGCTTCAGCAGGTCGAGCTGGGCGTGCAGGTCGTCCCAGTAGCAGGTCAGCCGCGCGCCCGGCGCGAGCGAGGTCAGCCCGATCGTGAACAGCGGCAGCTGCGAGATCACCACGCCGTCCGAGCTCTCGATCGGGCGGGAGAACGCGAACGAGATTCTGCTTGGCCGGACCCTGCCCGACGTTCTCCACCGCGAGGGAGAGCGCGTTGGTGTCGTGGTCGTACTCGTCGTGGACGGCCACGACCGGGCGCCCCGCGGCCAGGAACTCCTGGCGCACCTCGCGGACGGACTCGCGGGCCGCCCGCAGCTGGAAGTAGATCACCACGATGAACGCGGCGTAGAGCACCGGCGAGGCCACCTGGGCGATGTCGGTGACGAGCGTCAGCCCGTCCACCGCGGCGAGCACCGGCGGCACGCGCACCTCCCGGGCGGGGCCTCGGGGCCCGGCCGCCGGAGCGGCCGGGCCGGATCGTCAGGGCTTGAGCACGACCTTGATCGCGCCGTCGGCCTTGCGCTGGAAGATGTCGTACCCGTGCGCGGCCTCCTCCAGCGGGAGGCTGTGCGTCTCGAGGTCCATGACGCCCAGCGGGTCGGCGTCGTCCTGGACCAGCGGGAGCAGGTCCGGGATCCAGCGCTTCACGTGGGCCTGGCCCATGGCGAGACGGATGCCCTTGTCGAACATCTTCAGCATGGGCAGCGGGTCGGCCTGCCCGCCGTAGACCCCCGAGAGGGACACCATGCCGCCGCGGCGCACGGCGTCCACGCAGCCGATGAGGGCGGCGGTGCGGTCGACGCCGGCGACCGACATCAGCGGGGCGGAGATCGCGTCGGGGAGCTTGTTGACGAGCTTCTGCGCGACCTGCGGGATCGGCGAGCCGTGCGCCTCCATGCCGACGGCGTCGATCGCGGAGTCGGTGCCGCGCCCGTCGGTGAGGTCGCGGACCGCGGCGGTGACGTCCTGGACCTGCGTGGAGTCGATCAGCTCGATGCCGTGGCGGCGGGCCATCGCGAGCCGCTCGGGGACCGAGTCGACGGCGATCACCCGGTAGCCGAGGTGGCGGGCGATGCGCGCCGCCATCTGCCCGATCGGGCCGAGCCCGAACACCACGACGCTGCCGTCCTTGGGGATGTCGGCGAACGCCACGGCCTGCCACGCGGTCGGCAGCACGTCGGAGAGGTAGAGGAAGCGCTCGTCGGGCGGCCCGTCGGGCACCACGATGGGGCCGAACTGCGCCTGCGGCACGCGCAGGTACTCGGCCTGCCCGCCCGGGACCTGGCCGTAGAGCTTCGTGTAGCCGAACAGCGAGGCGCCCATGCCCTGGTCGCGGTTCTGGGTGGTCTCGCACTGGGCGTTGAGCCCGCGCTCGCACATCCAGCAGTGCCCGCAGGAGATGTTGAACGGGACGACGACGCGGTCGCCGACCTTGAGGTCGCCGGTCTCGGACCCGACCTCCTCGACGACCCCCATCGGCTCGTGCCCGAGGATGTCGCCCTTGTCGAGGAACGGTCCGAGCACCTCGTAGAGGTGCAGGTCGGAACCGCAGATCGCCGTGCTGGTGATGCGCACGATCGCGTCGGTCGGCGCCTGGATCTTCGGATCCGGGACCTCCTGCACGCGGACGTCGCCCTGTCCCTGCCAGGTCAGTGCCTTCATCTGTCGTGTCTCCTCGCGGTCGTGGTCGGTGGCGTCGTCGGGCTCAGGCGGAGGGGTCGACGACGACGAAGTCGTCGGGCATCGGGCGGCCGTCGAGGTGGGCGGCGAGCATCTCGTGCACGCCCTCGGCGATCCGGTCCTGCGCCTCGAGCGTCATGCCCGAGCAGTGGATGGTCATGGCCTCGGAGCCCGCGGGCAGCGAGCGCCAGGGGTGGTCGGCCGGGGCGGGCTGCGGGTACCAGGTGTCGCCCGCGTAGCCCGCGAGGTGACCGGACTCGAGGGCCTCGACCAGCGCGTCGCGGTCGACGATCGCGCCGCGCGCGGTGTTGACCAGCCACGCGCCGGGCTTCATGGCCTTGAGCCGCTCCGGCCCGAACAGCGCCTGGCTGCCGTCCATGAGCGGCAGCGCCAGGCAGATGACGTCGGACTCGGCGACGAGGGTGTCCAGGCGCGCGTACCGGACGCCCAGCGAGGCCTCCTCGCCGGCGGTGCGGCGGTGGTTGGCGTAGTAGAGCATCCGGACGTCGAACCCCTTGAGGCGCAGCGCGGTGCGCGCCCCGATGGCGCCGAGCCCGACGATGCCGACGGTCTTGCCCTCGAGGTCGTGCGACGGGGCGGCGATCTTCGCGACATCCCACCCCCCATCGGAGTGCTCCCCTGTCATGCGGGCCTCGGCGTGGGCGGGCACGAAGTTGCGGACCAGCGCGAGGATCTGCAGCACGTTGTGCTCGGCGACGCTCACGACGTTGCTGCCGGTCACCTCGGCGACGGTGACGCCGTGCGCCTTCGCGGTCTCGGGATCGGTGTGGTCCGAGCCGATCCCCGCCGTGATCACCAGGCGCAGGTTCTCCGCGGCCTTCAGCCGGTCCTCGTCGAGGTAGACCGGCCAGAACGGCGTCGTGATCAGGACCTCGGTGTCGGTGAGCTCCCGGTCGAGCTCGTCGCCGGTGTCGGAGGTCGTGACCAGGGTGTGGCCCTGCGACTCCAGGTAGGGGCGCAGCCCGAGGGCGTTGTCGGCGCTCGCGGGCACGTCGTCGCCGGTCTGCGACGGCGGGTAGGACACGTAGACGACCTTCATGGTCTCGGCTACCCGAGGCCGGTCGCGGCGCGACACGTCCCGCCGGGACGCGCTCACGATCCGCCGAGGGCGGCGAGGAACGTCTCGGCCCAGTGCGCGACGTCGTGCTCGCGGACCTGGGCGCGCAGCGCCGCCATCCGCGCCCGGGCCTCCGGCGACCCGTGCGACGCCGCCGCGTCGGCGATCGCGGCCGCCACCCCGTCGAGGTCGTAGGGGTTGACCGTCCACGCGTCGGTGAGCTCCTCGGCGGCCCCGGTGAACTCCGAGAGCACGAGCGCGCCGCGGTCGTCGGGGCGCGTCGCGACGTACTCCTTGGCCACGAGGTTCATGCCGTCGCGCAGCGGCGTCACGAGCATCACGTCCGCGGCGAGGTAGAGCGGCGCGAGCTCGGCGGGCGGCAGCGGGCGGTGCAGGTAGTGCACCACCGGCCGCCCGAGGGCGGCGTGGTCGCCGTTGAGCCGCCCGACGGTGCGCTCGACCTCCTCGCGGGTCCGGCGGTAGGCGTCGACGCGTTCCCGGCTCGGGGTGGCGACCTGCACCAGCGTCGTCGTCGCCGGGTCGAGCCGGCCGTCGGCGAGGAGCTCGCCGAACGCGTCCAGCCGGACCCCGATGCCCTTGGTGTAGTCGAGCCGGTCGACGCCGAGCAGCAGGGTCGCCGGGTCCCCGAGCTCGGCGCGCAGTTCCGCCGCGCGCTCCGCCGTCGCGGGGTCGGCGCCGCGCGCCTCGAGCGCGCCGGACTCCACGGAGATCGGGAAGGCGCCGACCCGGGTGCTGTGCCCGTGCAGCCGGACCTGCGCCGGGGCCTCGCCCAGCCCGATCGGGGCGTCGTCGATCTCCGCGCCGCACAGCCGGTACGCGAGCCACCGGAAGTTGCGGGCGCCGCCCGGCGTGTGGAACCCGACGACGTCGGCGCCGAGCAGGCCCTCGACGACCTCGGTCCGCCACGGCAGCTGCAGGAACAGCTCGACCGGCGGGAAGGGGATGTGGAGGAAGAAGCCGATGCGCAGGTCGGGGCGCCGCTCCCGCAGCAGCCGCGGGACGAGCTGGAGCTGGTAGTCCTGCACCCACACCGTCGCGCCCTGCGCCGCGATCCCGGCGGCCGCGTCGGCGAACCGCTCGTTGACCCGGCGGTGGACCTCCCACCAGCCGCGGTCGTAGGTCGGCGCGGCGATCAGGTCGTGGTAGAGCGGCCAGAGGGTGGCGTTCGCGGCGCCCTCGTAGTGCGCCGCGATCTCGTCGGCGGACAGCGGCACGGGGTGCAGCGTCACGTCCTCCCCCACCGCGGCGTCGGCGAACGGCTCGGGCGCGGCGTCGGGCACGCCCGGCCAGCCCACCCACGCCGCGCGCCGCCCGCGCAGGGCGGGTGCCAGGGCGGTGACGAGGCCCCCGGGCGCGGCCTGCCACCGGTCCTCGCCGTCCTCGCCGGTCACGAGGTCCACGGGGAGACGGTTGGCGACGACGACGAAGTCCACGGTCACGGTGCGCTGCTACCCGCGCCCCGAGCGGGCGGAACCGTCCCGCCCCGGCGGGTTCGTCCGGGCCGCCGCGCGGATATCCGGCGTGCGGGTACCGATCCCCGACGAGAGGGGCTGCCACGTGGCGCTCTCCGACACCTTCACCCGGCTCGCGCGCAAGGTCCGCGGCGAGGACGGCCCGCTCGACGACCCCGTCGCCGAGCAGCCGTCCGAGTCCGACGTCGGCCAGGACCCGGCCGTCGCGAGCAGCCGGGCCGGGGGCGGCGGGCACGAGGACCACCCCGGCGACTCCGGGTCCGTGACGGGCACCGGCGACACCGACGTGTTCGTCGGCCGCGCCGCGGGCCTCGACGAGGGCTACGCCGGGGAGACGGGCGCGGAGGCCCGCCGGGAGCAGGAGCGGGACAGCTGATCGGGCGACCCGTCGGAGGGCGACGCCCGGGGGTGGTTCGTCCCGGGTCACACCGGCGTGTGGCCTAAGGTGTGCCGGTCCAGTTTCACCAGCGAGACGGACGTCCCAGCAGTGCAGCGAGTCCCTGGGGGCGGCCGATGGCGGGTGAGGACGTGGCGGAGACCGCCGAGGCGTTCGGTCTCGGTGCCGCCGACCTGACCGGCGCGCTCAGCGCCGACTCGGACGCCCTCGACCGGACGGTGCGCGTGCTCGTGCGCACGGGCGCGACCCTGCCCGGCGTCGACCACGCCGGCGTCGCCCTCGCGCCGCGCGGCGCCTTCCACCCGCACCCCGGCGGCGACCCCGTCGCCGACGACCTCGACGCCGTGCAGGCCACCCTCGGCGAGGGCCCCGGCGTGGACGTCGCGGCCGCGGGCCGGAGCTGCGAGGTGCCCGACCTCGCCGTCGTCGGGCAGTGGCCCCGCTTCACCGAGGCCGCGGCCCGCCACGGCGTGCGCGGCGTGCTCGCGCTCCCCCTGACCACCCACGACGGGGTCCTCGGCGTCCTCACGCTCTACACCCGCTCGCAGCTGGGCCCCCGCGACCGGGCGCTCGCCGCGGCCCTCGCCGGGCAGGCCACGGTGGCGCTGTTCGGCGCCCAGCGCATCGCCGGGCTCAACCGGGCGGTGGTCTCCCGCGACGTCATCGGCCAGGCCAAGGGCATCCTGATGCACCGCGACGGGGTCGACGACGCAGGGGCCTTCGCCCTGCTCGTCGAGGCGTCGCAGAGCACGAACATCAAGCTCGTCGAGGTCGCGACGTGGCTGGTCGGCCAGGCCGTGGGCGCCCCGGACGCGCCCGACCACGCGACACGCGACCACGCCGCGCCCGTGCCCGGCGGGGCGCCGCCGGCCGGCCCGCGCCGCTGAGCGGCGCGGGCCGGAGCCGTCAGCCGGTCGTGCCGATCCCGGCGCGCCGCCGGTAGGACTCGACGAACTCGGGCAGCGCCGGCCCGCGCGGCCGCCGGCCCGCGACGACGTCGCAGGTCCCCGTCTTGGTGTCCATGATGTGGACGTTCGGGTCCAGCGAGATGCCGATGATCTCGTTCGCGGCGTCCCCGGTGACCAGGCCGTTCGGACCCCCAGTGCCACGGCAGGCCGACCTGGTGCACGGTCTCGCCGTCGATGTGCAGCGGCTTCATGCGCTCGGTGACCACCACGCGCGCCTCGATCGCCGACCGCGCGGTGACGATCGTCGCCCACCCGGTGTGCTCGAGGCCCCGCTCCGCCGCGAGCGCCGGGGACACCTCGACGAACATCTCCGGCGCCAGCTCGGCGAGGTACGGCGTCCACCGGCTCATGCCCCCGGCGGTGTGGTGCTCGGCGATGCGGAACGTCGTGAACGCGTAGGGGTAGACCTCCGAGCCCGGCTGGTGGTCCGTCGGGTTGTAGCGGTTGTCGGGCCGGTCGAAGCGCTGGCGGGCCGGGTTCGCGCGGGACCCGGGGTGCAGCGCGTTGCGGCTCGGGGCCTCCTCCGGCTCGTAGTGCACCGGCAGCGGTCCGTCGGCCAGGCCGGTCGGGACGTAGAGCCACACGCGGCCGTCGGCCTGCATGATGAACGGCTCGTCCCCGCCGATCGCGTCCTGCGCGGTCGCGCCCTCCGGCGGCCGGTACGACGGCGGCTTGTGCGCCTCGAAGTCGGGGACGTCGTGCCCGGTCCAGCGCTGCGCCTCCTCGTCCCACCAGACGTAGGCCTTGCGCTCGCTCCAGGGCCGGCCCTCGGGGTCGGCCGAGGCCCGGTTGTAGAGCACGCGCCGGTTCATCGGCCACGCCCAGCCCCACTCCAGCGCGGCCGGGCTCTCCCCGCCGCCGGGCTCGCGCCGCGCGGCCTGGTTGACCCCGTCGGCGTACACGCCGGAGTAGATCCAGCAGCCGGACGCGGTGGACCCGTCGTCGCGCAGGTCGGTGTAGCCGTCGACGGGCGTGCCGTCGTCGACGCGGTAGCCGGAGATCTCGGCGAGGACGGCGTGGGCGTCCGGGTCGCCGTGCGGGCCCTCGGTCGGGTAGTCCCAGGTGAGGTCCCGGATCAGCGCGTCCCGCTCGAGGTCGGAGTCCGCGAGGCGGGCCCGGATCCGCCGGCCCAGCTCGTGGACGAACCACAGGTCGCTGCGCGCGTCCCCCGGCGGCTCGACCGCCTGGTGGCGCCACTGCAGCAGGCGCTGGGTGTTGGTGAACGAGCCGGCCTTCTCGATGTGCGTCGCCGCGGGGAGGAGGAACACCTCGGTGTCGATGTCCTCGGTGCGCATCTCCCCGGTCTCGATCTCGGGACCGTTCTTCCAGAAGGTGGCGGTCTCGATCTCCTGCAGGTCGCGCACGACGAGCCACTTGAGGGCGGCCAGCCCGTGGCGCTGCTGCTTGGAGTTGGTCGTCCCGACGGCCGGGTTCTCGCCGAGCACGAAGTAGCCCTCGCACTCGCCGTCGATCATCTTCAGGACGGTGGTGAAGGTGGAGTGGTCCCCGGAGATGCGCGGCATGCGGTCGAAGCAGTAGTCGTTCTCCGCCGTCGCCGCGTCGCCCCACCAGGCCTTGAGCAGGCTGATGACGTAGGCGGGCATGTTGCCCCAGAAGCCCTTCTGGGCCGCGTCGGCCGCCAGGTACTCCCGCAGGTGCATCTCCTTGTGCGCGTTCGGCATGGGGATGTACCCGGGCAGCAGGTCGTAGAGCGTCGGGATGTCGGTGGAGCCCTGGATCGTGGCGTGCCCGCGCAGCGCCATGATCCCGCCGCCGGGCCGCCCGATGTTGCCGAGCAGGCCCTGCAGGATCGACGCGGCGCGGATGTACTGCACGCCGACGGTGTGCTGGGTCCAGCCCACCGAGTAGATCCACATCGTGGTGCGCTCGCGCCCGGAGTTGGCGCAGATCGCCTCGGCGACCTGGCCGAACTGCTCCGGGCTCATCCCGCACACCCGCGAGACCATCTCCGGGGTGTAGCGCGCGAAGTGCCGCTTGAGCACCTGGTAGACGCAGCGGGGGTGCTGGAGGGTCTCGTCGCGCTCGGGCTCGCCGCGGAACGAGGCCCCGCCGGACCCGGCGCTCTCGGACTGGCCGAGCAGGTGGCTCACCCGGTGGGTGTCGTCGCCGGAGCCGCCTCCGCCGCCGCCCTCGGCGCCCGCCCCGGAGACGACGTCCCACTGGTCGCGGTTCCCCGACGCCGGCGCGACCTCCGCGCCCTCGTACTGCCAGGTGGAGGTGTCGTAGCTGCGGGTCTCCGGGTCCCAGCCGGAGAACAGCCCGTCGTCGTCACCCGCGTCCTCGAAGTCCTCGCGGACGATCATCGGCGCGTTCGTGTAGGCGACGACGTACTCGCGGAAGTCCCGCTCGTTCGCCAGCACGTAGTTGATCAGGCCGCCGAGGAACGCGATGTCCGTGCCCGGCCGGATCGGCACGTGGGCGTCGGCGACCGCGGTCGTCCGGGTGAAGCGCGGGTCGACGTGGATGATCTTCGCGCCGCGGGCCTTCGCCTCCATGACCCACTGGAAGCCGACCGGGTGGGCCTCCGCCATGTTCGAGCCCTCGAGCACCACGCAGTCGGCCTGCGCGATGTCCTGCTGCGTGTTCGTGGCGCCGCCGCGACCGAAGCTGGTCCCCAGACCGGGGACGGTGGAGCTGTGTCAAATGCGCGCCTGGTTCTCCACCTGGACGGCGCCGAGCGCGGTGTAGAGCTTCTTGAGGAGGTAGTTCTCCTCGTTGTCCAGCGTCGCGCCGCCGAGGTGGGCGAGGCCCAGCGTGCGGTTGAGGA
This sequence comes from uncultured Actinomycetota bacterium, assembly GCA_963716955.1. GTDB lineage: Bacteria > Actinomycetota > Actinomycetes > Mycobacteriales > Pseudonocardiaceae > Actinomycetospora. The sequence continues at coordinate 113,057 of CAVQUY010000001.1, read as the reverse complement.
CGCGGCCCTCGGCGTCGGTGTCCTGCCAGGTCCGCGCGCGGGTGTCGACGACGCGGTCGGCGATCATGTCCATCGCCGTGTCGAGGTCGAGGTCCTCCCAGTCGGTCCCGCCGGGGCGCCGGTAGCGCACCTTCGTGACCCGTGACGGCGAGGTCACCAGCGACAGGCTCGACGAGCCCCGGGGGCAGAGCCGGCCGCGGCTGATCGGCGAGTCCGGGTCGCCCTCGATGTGCGTGACCCGGCCGTCCTTCGAGTAGACCCGCTGCCCGCAGCCGACCGCGCAGAACGGGCAGATCGACTTCGTGACGGTGTCGGCGTCCTCGGTGCGCGCGCGCCACGGGTCGGGCGCGTTGGAGCGCACCGCGGCACCGCGGCCGAGCGGGTCGGGGCCGGCGAGCTGGCGGGCGAGCGGCCAGCGGGCCAGGGCGGCCGCGAGGGGCCGGGGCATGTCCACTGCGGGGACCTCCGGGACGTCGACTCGAGCGACGAGAGGGCCCGGCTGCGACGTCAACCGTGCGCGCGACGCTCCCACCCCGGGGGGTCCCCCGCAAACCGGGCCCGCCGCGGACGGCGGCGGACCCGGTGCGGCGGCTCAGGTCCCGACGGTGTCCAGCTCGGCCAGCGCGTCGGCGGGCAGCTCGAGGCCGGCGCCGGCGACGTTCTCGCGCAGGTGCTCGACCGACGACGTGCCGGGGATCAGCAGGATGTTCGGCGAGCGCTGCAGCAGCCAGGCCAGCGCCACCGCCATCCGGCTCGCGTCGAGGCGCTTCGCCACGTCGTCGAGGGTCTGCGACTGCAGCGGCGAGAACCCGCCCAGGGGGAAGTACGGCACGTAGGCGATGCCCTGCTCGGCGAGGGAGTCGACGAGCGCGTCGTCCGCCCGCATGGCGAGGTTGTAGGGGTTCTGCACGCAGACGACCGGGGCGACCGTCTGCGCCTCGGCGATCTGCTCGGCCGAGGCGGTGCTGATCCCGAGGTGGTGGATCAGGCCCTGCTGCTGCAGTTCGGCGAGGACGCCGTACCGCTCGGCCACCGGCTGCGCCATCGGCGACAGGTGGTCGGCGTGGTCGGCCTCGAGGCGCAGGTTGACGACGTCGAGGCGCTCGACGCCGAGGTGGCGCAGGTTGTCGTGCACGGCGGTGCGCAGCTCGTCGGGCCCGAGCGCCGGGATCCAGGCGCCCTGGTCGTCGCGGCGGGCGCCGACCTTGGTGACGACGACGAGGTCGTCCGGGTAGGGGGCGAGGGCCTCGTGGAGGATCTCGTTGGTGACGTACGGGCCGTAGAAGTCCGACGTGTCGATGTGGGTGATGCCGAGGTCGACGACGGTGCGCAGCACCCGGATCGCCTCGTCGCGATCCTTCGGCGGGCCGAAGACGCCCGGTCCCGCGAGCTGCATCGCGCCGTAGCCGACGCGGGTGACCTCGAGGTCGCCCAGGCGGGCGGTGCCGCCGGGCAGGGTGGAGGGTGAGGACATCTGTCCAGGCTAGGTGCGCGCCGCCGTCCGCGGCCCACCGCGCGACCTCGTCCGCACACCCCCAGGCCAGCGTGATCCCGGAGCCGCCGTGGCCGTAGTCGTGGACCACCGGCGTCCCGTCGGCGAGGACCCCGGGCTCCAGGCGCACCGTCGGGCGGGCCGGGCGCAGTCCGGCGACGGTCCCCAGCACCGGGGCGTGCGCCAGCGCCGGCACCGAGGTCGGTGCAGCGCGCGACGATCGCCGCCGCTTCGACGGGGTCCGGGGTGGTGTCCCAGACGCCCTCGTCGAGGGTGCCGCCGAGGATGACGTCCTCGGCCCGCGGGTGGACGTAGGCCCGCCCGCCGGGGTGCTCCTCGTCGCGCACCGAGAGCGTCAGGCCGGGGTTGGCGACGCGCACGATCTGCCCGCGCACCGGGACGACGGCGTCGTCGGGCACGAGCGTCCGCGCGGCGAGGCCCGGTGCGGCGACGACGAGGTCGGCCGGGTGGGCGGGGTCGGCGGCCACGGCGGCCTCGTCGAGGCGCTCCAGCCGCCGGGTGACGAACCGCGCGCCGCGCTCGGCGAGGTGGTGCGCGAGCCAGGGCAGGTGCACCGGCATCTCCACCAGCGGGACGGCGAAGCGCAGGCCGTGGGAGTAGCCCGGGGGCAGCTCCTCGGGGCGGGCCGGGCGCAGGTCCTCGACGGCCGCCGACCACCACGGCGCTCCGGGATCCCCGCGGTGCAGGGTGAGGCTCTCGCGCATGACGACGCCGGGCACCCCGCGCCGGGCCTGGTCGGCGAGCTCGGTGAAGGTCGCCGAGCCCCATGCGAGGACGCGGTCGCGGGGGGCGGCGCGGGTCGGGAACCAGACGGCCGCGGCGAGGTGGGAGGTGGACTCGGCGGTGGGCCGGTCGGCGAGGACGGTCACCCGCCAGCCCCGGTCCAGCAGCCGTGAGGCCGCGGCGAGGCCGACGATCCCGGCGCCGACCACCGTGGCGCGGGGTGCGGTCATGCGGCGATCATCCTCGGCCGTCCCGGGACGGGTGCTGGCAGGATCGGGCGCCGTGACGGACACCGACGCCGGGACCCGGCACGTCTCGCGGGTGATCGCGCGCGCCGTGGCGGGAGGTGTACGCCTACGCGGCGGACCCCCGGCACCTCGTGGCGTGGGCGTCCGGGCTCGCGACGGCGACGGTGACGCCGGCCGGCGACGGGTGGTGGCGCGCGTCCGCCCCGTTCGGCGACGTGACGGTGCGCTTCGCGGGACCCAACGACCTCGGGGTGCTCGACCACACCGTCCGCCTGCCCGACGGCACCGAGGTGCTCAACCCGATGCGCGTCCTCCCCCACGACGACGGCGCGGAGGTGGTGTTCACCGTGCGCCGCCGGCGCGGGGTGAGCGACGAGGACGTCGCGGCGGACGCGGCCGTGGTCGCGGCGGACCTGGAGACGCTGCGGGGCATCTGCGAGGGCTGGCGCCGGAGCCTGGGCCGTCACATCGGACTCATAAGAAGGGGGACCCCTCCCGGGGATGCCTCCCCCGATGGGTGGGTACCTGATCACCCTCCGGAAGCTCCGGATCCGGGACCGTCGGGTGGTGGGATGGAGAGGATCGGTGCCTACTCCTGGCACCCGAGCACCGACCGCTGGACGTGGAACGACACCATGTTCCACCTGTTCGGCTACTCGGCGGGCACCGTGCGACCGAGCCGAGCGCTGGTCGTCGCGCACAAGCACCCCGCCGATCGGACGCACGTCGAGCACGTGATGGCCGATGCCGTCGCCCACCGATCGGCCTACACCAACCGCCACCGGATCGTGACGGTCGACGGGACGGTCCACCAGGTGGTCGCCGTCGGGCACCCGGTCCCGCACGACCCGGACTGGCCGCCGGGCCTGCTGATGCGCGGGTGGGTCGTCCGCCTGGCGACGTGGTCGCCGACCGGCGCGGCCGCGGAGTCCGCGGCGCGGCTCCTGGGCTCCCCCGCGGCGTCCGCCCCGGCCCTGCCGACCCCGCCCGTCCTCCCGCGGGGGTCCTCCCCGCGCGACGGGCCCCCGCCGCCCGGCTGGTCGTCGTGGGCGTCGGTCGAGCACGACCGCCATGTCGGGCGGGCGGTCGAGGTCCTCGCCGAGGCGATGGAGCTGCCCGCGGACGCGTCCGGCGCGCTGCTCGCCCACCTCGCGAACACGGCCGCCGAGCCGCTGATCGTCGTGGCCGAGCGGGTGATCGCGGTGAGCCTCGACCCCGAGGTCGAGGGCCTCGCCGGGCTGCTCGCGGGGATCTCCGTCCGGGAGCCGTGACCGCGCTCACGCGATCGACCTGTGACCCGGGTCGCACTTGATCTCCATGGCGTTTAGCGTGACGAGCAGGCACGCCCCAGTAGTCACGCCGGAGGTCGATCCGCATGCGCGGTCCGCGCCACGTCCGCCTCACCGAGCCCCTCGTGCGCGAGCACGGCGAGCTCCGCCCCGCGACCTGGGACGAGGCCCTCGACCGCGCCGCCGCGGGCTTCCGCGGGGTCCCGGGCAGCGCCTACGGGATGTTCTCCTGCTCGAAGGCGACGAACGAGATGAACTACGTCGCCCAGAAGTTCGCCCGGGTGGTGATGGGGTCCAACAACGTGGACTCCTGCAACCGCACTTGACACGCTCCCAGCGTCGTCGGTCTGACGGCAGTGTTCGGCGCCGGTGGTGGCACCAGCGCCTACCAGGAGGTCGAGGAGACCGACCTCGTCCTGCTCTGGGGCTCCAACGCGCGCGAGACCCACCCCATCTACTTCCACCACGTGCTCGACCGGGCTGCGACCGCGGCGCCGGGCTCTACGTCGTCGACCCCCGGCGCACCGCGTACGGCGAAGTGGGCCCGCGGCCACCTCGCCCTCGACGTCGGGACCGACATCGCGCTCGCCCACGCCATGGGCCGGGTGATCCTCGACGAGGGCCTGGAGAACCGGCCGTTCATCGAGCGCGCGACGACGGGCTTCGAGGAGTACGCGGCCGCCGTCGAGCCGTGGACGCTCCGGCGGGCCGCAGGAGGTCACCACCGTCGACGCGGGCCTGATCCGCGACACGGCGCTCGCCTACGCCACCGCCGACCGCGCCCAGCTGTGCTGGACGCTCGGCATCACCGAGCACCACAACGCCGTCGACAACGTCCGTGCCCTGATCGACCTCGCGCTGCTCACCGGGCACGTCGGGCGCTGGGGCTCGGGCCTGGTGCCGCTGCGCGGGCAGAACAACGTGCAGGGCGGTGGCGACATGGGCGCCATCCCCAACAAGCTGCCCGGCGGCTACGACCTGGACGACGACGTCGAGCGCGCCCGCTTCGAGGGCGTCTGGGGCGCGCCGATCCCGACGCACAAGGGCCTGCACCTCTCGCAGATGTTCGAGTCCATGGAGCGCGACGAGATCCGCGCGGTGTACGTCGTCGGGGAGAACCCCGCCGAGTCCGAGGCCGACGTCGCGCACGCCCGCAAGCTCCTCACCGGGCTCGACCACCTCGTCGTCCAGGACATCTTCCGCACCGCGACGGCGGAGCTGGCCGACGTCGTGCTGCCCGAGCTGTGCGGACTGGTGCGAGTACGAGGGCACCGTCACCTCCTCGGAGCGCCGGGTGCAGCGGGTGCGCAAGGCGATCGAGCCGCCGGGGCTCGCCCGGCCGGACACCCACATCCTCTGCGACCTCGCCACGCGCCTCGGCCACGACTGGGGCGAGCCGACCGCCGAGCAGGTCTGGGACGAGCTGCGCTCGGTCTCGCTGAACTGGCACGCCGGGATGTCCTACGCGCGGCTCGACCGAGCACGGCGGGCTGCAGTGGCCCTGCCCCTCCGAGGACCACCCCGGCACGCCGACGATGCACACCCGCCTCTGGGAGCGCGACCCCGCCGCTCCGGGGGACGCCGGCGCCGTTCGCCGCGGTCGAGCACGAGGGCCCGCTCGACGTGTTGACCGCCGACTTCCCGCTGCGCCTGACGACGGTGCGCACGCCTCGACTCCTACAACTCCGGGGTGCAGTCCGGCGGGTACTCCTCGCCCATGCGCCGCGACGAGGCGCTGTGCGTCGACCCGGCGGACGCGAAGGCACTGGGGGTCGACGACGGCGAGCGCGTGCGGGTGGTGTCGCGGCGCGGTGCCGTCGAGGCGCCGATCCGGTTCGACGACGCGGCCCGGCCCGGCCTCGCGTTCATCACGCCGCACTTCTCCGAGCAGGTCGACGTCAACCTGATCACCAACGAGGCGTGGGACCCGCAGTCGGGGACCTCGGAGTTCAAGGCGACGGCGATCCGGATCGAGAAGCTCCCGGAACGTCAGGAGAGTCGCGTTGCGGACACCGGACGTCGGCAACGGGACTCCTCTGACATGAGCCGGGTGCCCGTGGCCGGATCATGATCGCGAAAGGGCTGTGACGATGGGGAACTCCGCGTGGACCTGAGGCTGCTGCCCGACGCCCCCACCGACGCCGAACGGGAGGCGGTGGACGCCGTCGTGCCGGGCGATCCGGGGCTCGACGCCGAGCGGCGCGACCTGCTGCTGCCCGCGTTCCACGCCGTGATGGACGCCGTCGGCTGGATCAGCCGCGGGGCGCTCGGGTACGTGTGCGCCCGGCTCGGGGTCCCGCCGGCCGAGGCGTACGGCGTCGCCACCTTCTACGCGCTGTTCTCGGTCACCCCGCGCGCGCCGCGGATCGCGCACGTCTGCGACGACGTCGGGTGCGCGGCCTTCGGCGGGGAGGCGCTCTGCGCCGCGCTGGAGGACCGCCTCGGGGCGCCGGGCGCGCGCGAGGACGTGACCTGGACCCGGAGCCCGTGCCTCGGGATGTGCGAGCGGGCCCCGGCGGTGTTCCTGCAGCGCGCCGATCCCGACGCCGACACCGACGATCCGGCGCACGCCCAGATCGCCCCGGCCGACGTCACCGCCGTCCTCGAGGGGCTCGGCGGCGGCGACGTGCCCGGACCCGACCCGGTGGTCTCCACCCCGCAGGCCGGGGCCGAGGGCCTGTTCCTGCTCGGCCGCGTCGGGGTCGCCGACCCGGCCGACCTCGACTCCTACCGCGCGGCGGGCGGGTACGCCGGGCTGCGGCGCGCGCTGGCCATCGGGCCGGCACGCGTCGTGGACGAGATCACCGTCGCGTCGCTCACCGGTCGCGGCGGCGCCGCGTTCCCGACGGGGACGAAGTGGGCCGCCGTCGCCGGCTCGCCCGAGCCCGAGAAGTACCTGGTCGTCAACGCCGACGAGTCCGAGCCCGGCACCTTCAAGGACCGCGTGCTCATGGAGGCCGACCCGTTCGCGCTGGTCGAGGCGATGACCGTCGCCGGGATCGCGGTCGGGGCGCACACCGGCTACCTCTACGTGCGCGGCGAGTACCCGGCCGCCGAGCGGGCGATCCGGCACGCCGTCGAGGCCGCGCGCCACCACCGGCTGCTCGGCGACGACGTCATGGGCTCCGGACGGACGTTCGACATCGACGTCCGCCGCGGCGCCGGCGCCTACATCTGCGGCGAGGAGACCGCGCTGATGAACTCGCTCGAGGGCCGCCGCGGCGAGCCCCGGGCGAAGCCGCCGTTCCCGACCGTGTCCGGCCTCTTCGGGAAGCCCACGGTGATCAACAACGTCGAGACGCTGATCAACGTGCTGCGGATCGTCACCGAGGGCGGGCCGGCGTTCGCCTCCGTCGGGTCGGGGCGCTCGACCGGTACGAAGCTCTTCTGCCTCTCCGGCACCGTGGCGAAGCCCGGGGTCTACGAGGTCGACATGGGCACGACGCTGCGGGAGCTCCTCGAGCTCGCGGGCGGGGTGCCGCCGGACCTGCGGGCGATCCTGCTCGGCGGTGCGGCGGGCTCGTTCGTCACCCCGGACCAGCTCGACGTGCCGCTCACCCTCGAGGGCACCCGCGAGATCGGGGCGACGCTCGGGTCGGGCGTCGTCCTGTGCTTCGACTCCTCGATCCCGATGGCCCCGGTGCTGCGCCGGATCGCGGGCTTCTTCCGCGACGAGTCCTGCGGGCAGTGCGTGCCGTGCCGCGTCGGGACCGTGCGCCAGGAGGAGGCCCTCGCGCGCATCGTGCGCGGCCGCGAGATCGGGGGCCGCACGACCGAACTGCAGCTGCTCACCGACGTCGACCGCGTCATGACCGACGCCTCGATCTGCGGACTCGGGCAGACGGCGGCGTCGGCGGTGCGCTCGGCGCTCGAGCTCGGACTGGTGGGAGGACCGTCGTGACGCTCATCGATCTCGGCACGATCCGGCGGCTGGTCAGCGTGACCGTCGACGACGTCGAGCACCGCGTCCCCGAGGGCGCGACGATCATGGACGTCCTCGACGGGGCCGGCTGCGACACCCCGCGGCTCTGCCAGGCCCCGAACCTCACCCCGGTCAACGCGTGCCGGGTGTGCGTCGTGGAGGTGGAGGGGTCGCGGCCGCTGGTGCCCTCGTGCGCGCGCCGCGTCGAGGACGGGATGGTGGTGCGCACCGACACCGAGCGGGTCGCGCACAGCCGCAAGATGGTGCTCGAGCTGCTGGAGTCGGCCAACGACATGTCCCAGGCCGGCGACGACGTGGCCCGGTGGTCGGTCGAGTACGGCTCCGACCCGGAGCGCTACGGCCCGGTCGGCCCGCCCGCCGCGGCCGGCGAGCGCGGCAACCGCCACCCCGGGCACCACAGCGAGCCCGACGGCGAGACCCGGGCGACGGTCGCGCAGCCGGTCACCGTCGACAACGACCTCTACGTGCGCGACTACGCCCGCTGCATCCTCTGCTACAAGTGCGTCGAGGCCTGCGGAACGGACGCGCAGAACACCTTCGCCATCGCCGTCGCGGGCCGCGGGTTCGACGCGACGATCTCCACGGAGTTCGCGGTGCCGCTGCCGGAGTCGGCGTGCGTGTACTGCGGGAACTGCATCGGGGTGTGCCCGACGGGCGCGCTGAAGTCGGTCGCCGAGCACGAGCGGCGCGAGGCCGGCGAGTGGCACCCCGAGGACGAGACCGTCACGAGCACGATCTGCTCGTTCTGCGGGGTCGGCTGCACGCTGGACCTGCACGTGCAGGACAACACGATCGTCAACGTGACCTCGCCGCACGACCACTCGGTGACCCACGGGCACCTGTGCATCAAGGGCCGGTTCGGGTTCCAGCACGTGCAGAACCTGTAGGTGCCTCCGGCTCGTGAGCAGAAAGTGCGGCTATTGCCGCACTTTGTGCTCACGGGTGCGGAGCACACCTCGCGGTTGGGACGCCCGCCCCGGAGGCACCCCCGCAGGTGCGCGGCGACGACAGACTCACCAGCGGACGCGGGCGCTACGTCGCCGACCTGCGGGTCCCCGGCTGCCGCGAGGCGGCGTTCGTCCGCAGCCCGGTGCCGCACGCCGACCTGCGCGGCGTGGACACGACGACGGCGGCCGCGATGCCCGGCGTCGAGGCGGTCCTGAGCGCCGACGACCTCGGTGACGTCGGGGAGGTCCCGACGATGTTCGGGACGGCCGACGGCCCCGTGTGGCGCGCCCTGGCCGAGGACCGGGTGCGCCACGAGGGCGAGCCGGTCGCGCTCGTCGTCGCCGACGACCGCTACCGCGCCGAGGACGCCGCCGCGGCCGTCGTGCTCGACCTCGACGCGCGCGCCGGGCGGGCCACCCCGACAGCCGCCCGCGACGCCCGGTCACGTGGCGACGAGCCCCTCTACCCCGGCCACGACGACCTCGCCCTCGAGAAGGACTTCGGCCCACCCGTCGACGCGGGCACCTGGGCGCGGGCGCACACCGTCGTCGAGGTGTCGCTGCGCCAACAGCTGCTCGCGCCGACGTCGCTGGAGGCGCGGGCGATCCTCGTCGAGCCCGACGGCGAGCGGCTCACGATCCACTGCTCGCACCAGTACCCGCACGGGCTGGCGACGGGCGTCGCCGGCGCGTTCGGCCTCGACGTCGCCGACGTCCGCGTCGTCGTCCCCGACGCGGGCGGCGCGTTCGGCTCCAAGAGCCCGACCTACCCGGAGTACCTCGCGGTCGTCGCGGCCGCACGCCGGCTCGGCGTCCCTGTGCGCTGGGTCGAGGACCGCACCGAGTCCCTCACGGCGGCCTCCCGCGGCCGGGGGCAGGACCAGCACGTCCGCATCGCCGCGGACGCGGACGGCCGGTTCCTCGCGATCGACCTGCAGGTCGACGCCGACGTCGGCGCCCACCCGCTCGGCGCGGCGCTGCCCGGCCAGACCGGCATGGCGGCCTCCGAGGCCTACGCGGTGCCCGAGGTCCACGCCGCGGTCCGGTCGTGGCTCACGACGACGGCCCCGACGTTCGCCTACCGCGGTGCGGGGCGCCCGGAGGCCGCCTACGCGGTGGAGCGGGCCGTCGACGAGCTGGCGGCCGCGACCGGGGCCGACCCGGTGGAGCTGCGGCGCCGCAACCTCATCCGCGAGTTCCCCTACGACACCCCGACCGGCCGCCGCTACGACAGCGGCGACTACGAGGCCTGCCTCGACCGCTGCGTGGAGCTGCTCGAGCCGCGGACGTGGCGGGCCGAGCAGGAACGCCGCCGCGACGACCCGGCCGGGTGGCCGCTCGGCGTCGGGATCGCCTGCTATGTCGAGCGCAGCGGCGGCGAGCCGGGGATCCTCGAGGAGTACGGCTCGGTGACGGTCGACCTCAGACCAGGGGAGCACGCCGACAGGAGCACGTACACGGCCCGCGTCGGGACCTCGTCCACCGGGCAGCCGCACCGGACGGTGTTCGCGGCGCTGGTCGCGGACCGGCTCGGGGTCGACGCGGAGGACGTGCGCCTCGTGGAGGGCGACACCGGCGAGGTCCCGGAGGGGCACGGGTCGTTCGCGAGCCGGTCGGCGCAGATGGGCGGCGCGGCGCTCGCGCGGGCGGCCGAGGCGCTGGTGGAGTCGGCTCGCGGTCGCGCGGCGGCGGACTGGGGCATCGACGTCGGGGACGTCGTCTGGGACAAGGGCGTGCTGCGGCACGGCACGCACGCGGTGCCCGTCGGCGAGCTCGCCTCGGAGGCGGAGCCGCTGCACGCCGAGCACCGCTTCACCTCCCCGCCGGCGTTCCCGTACGGCAGCTACGGCGCGGTCGTCGAGGTCGACCCGGAGCTGGGCGCCGTGCACGTGCTGCGCCTGGTCGCCGTCGACGACTACGGCACCGTCCTCGACCACGCCGCCGTCCACGGCCAGACGCTCGGCTCCATCGCGCAGGGGCTCGGGCAGGTGCTCGTCGAGGACGTCGTGCTCGACGACGACGGGGCCACACTGATGCCCGACGGCCTGCTCGACTACCTCCTGCCCACCGCCGCGGAGATGCCGCGCGACCTGCGGACCGACGAGACCGCCGTGCCCGCGCCCGACAACCCGCTGGGCGCCAAGGGCGCCGGCGAGGCGGGCTGCATCGGGGTGCCGCCCGCCGTCGTGAACGCGGTGGCCGACGCGATCCGGGACCGGCCGGGAGCCGACACGGGGATGCTGCAGATGCCGCTGACGCCGGCCGTCGTGTGGCGCGCGATGGGAGGCCGGTCGTGAAGCCGGCGCCGTTCGAGTACACCGCCCCGACGGGCCTCGACGAGGCGCTCGAGGCCCTCACGACGCCGGGCGCGCGGGTGATCGCCGGGGGCCAGAGCCTGCTGCAGGACCTGCGCCGGCGTCGGACCTCGGCGTCGCTGCTGGTCGACGTGGCCGGGATCGACGAACTGGCCGGGGTGCACGACGAGGCGGGCGGGAACGGGTTCGACGGCGGGGCGGTGCGCGTCGGCGCGCGGGTGCGCCACGTCGATCTGGAGGCGGGCGCGGTCGGCGGCCCGCTCGGGGCGCTCCTCGCGGCGACCGCGCGGTGGATCGCCCACCCGCCGGTGCGCAGCCGCGGCACGATGGTCGGGAGCCTGTGCTTCGCCCACCCCGCCTCGGAGTGGTGCGCGCTCGCGGCCGGGCTGGGCGCGACCGTGGAGCTGGCCTCGATCCGCGGCCGGCGCACCCTCGCGGTCGCGGAGTTCCTGCGCGGGCCGCACGAGACCGCCGCCGCGGCCGACGAGCTCGTGACCGCCGTGCTGCTGCCGCGGCTGCCCGACGGGACCCGGATCGGCGTCGTCGAATCCCGACGCACGCACGCGAGCTACGCCCACGTGGCGGCGACGGCGGCCGTGCTGCCCGACGGGTCCGCACGGATCGGTCTGGCCGGGGCGGCGCCGACCGGGATCCGGGCGCACGCGGCCGAGGCGGCCCGGGCCCGGGGCGAGGACCCGGGCGTGGCCGCCGCCGACGGGGACGCCGACCCGCGGGAGCACCCGCACGCCTCGGTCGCGTACACCCGCCACGCCACCGGCGTGCTCGTCCGCCGGGTGCTGGCCGGCCTCACCGACACCACCGACGCCCGGGAGGCCTCGTGACCGCCATCGCCGTCGACCTGCACGTCAACGGCACGGCCCACCGGGTCACCGTCGAACCGCGGCGCGCCCTGGCCGACGTGCTGCGCGACGACCTCGGGCTCACCGGCACCCACCTCGGCTGCGAGCACGGGGTGTGCGGGACGTGCACGGTGCTCGTCGACGGCGAGCCGGTGCGGGCCTGCCTGGTGCTCGCGGTGCAGGTCCGCGGACGGGAGATCCGCACCGTCGAGGGCCTCGCGGCCGCCGACGGCACCCCGGACCCGCTGCAGACCGCGTTCTCGGAGCACCACGCCCTGCAGTGCGGGTTCTGCACCCCCGGGTTCCTGATGCTGCTGCGCGGCGCCCTGGACGACGACCCGACGGTGGTGGACGACGACGACCGCCTCGACGCCCTGCTCGCCTCGAACCTCTGCCGCTGCACCGGCTACGAGGGCATCCGCAACGCCGCGAGGAGCGCTGCGCGCTCCTAGAGGCCCGAACCGCCGGGGACGTGCGCCGTCCACCCCCGCTCGAGCAGGACCATCCGCCGGTCGAGCACCTCGACGGGGTGGGTCTCCCCCGCCAGCATCCCGCGCGTCTCGAGGACGAAGTGGGCGAGCGCGGCGCACGTCGTCGGGTGGACCCGGCTGCCGCACTCCTCGACGATCGCCGCGGTCAGCGCGGGCTCGTGGCGCAGCCACCGGCGCCGCGAGTAGTCGCGCAGCGCCGCGGAGCTCTCGAGGAGGGCGAGGAAGCGCTGCCGGCGCAGGTCGTCGGCCGCGACCGGGCCGAGCGCCGCGCGCAGGTGCTCGCGCAGCGCCGCCACGATCCCCTGGCCGGCGGGACGGTCGTGGACGGCGGCGACGAGGGCGGCCTCGGTGTCGACGTCGTCGTCGAAGACCAGGGCCTCCTTGCCGGGGAAGTGCTTGAACAGCGTGGCCGTGGACACGTCCGCGGCCTCGGCGACCTCGCGGACCCCGACGTCGTCGTAGCCGCGCGCGGAGAACAGCTCCAGCGCCGCGTCGGCGATGGCCCGGTGGGTGGCCGCCTTCTTGCGCTCGCGTCGTCCGAGGGTCTCGGCCACGTCGGTCACCTCACGGAAGTCGATCCCGCGTCAGCGACGGTCCTCCGCTGACATCTGACGTCAGGATGGAGCCATCCTGACATCGGAGCCCAGCGCCGCGTCGAGCAACGCGCGGACGTCTTCGACCGTCGGGACCCGCGGGTGGGCCGGCGGCGGCGAGGCGGCCCGCTCCGCGAGCACCCCGAACCGCGAGTCGTCCGCCCCGAGCCGGGCGAGCGTCGTCGGCGCGCCGAGGTCGGCGAAGAGCCGGCGCAGGACCCCGGCCGGCTCGCCGCCGAGGGCCCGTTCCAGCACCGCCGCGGCCTCCGGCGCCGCCGGCAGGGTCCACTCCACGACGTGGGGCAGCAGCACGGTGTGCGTCCCGGCGTGGGGCAGGTCCAGGCCGCCGCCGACCACGTGGGCCAGGCGGTGGTGCAGGCCCATCGTCGTCACCGCGAGGCCGGCCCCGGCGAGCCACGCGCCGTAGAGCAGGTCGGCGCGCGCCGCCGGGTCGTCCGGCACCGCCGCGACCCGCGGGAGGGCGTCGACGATCGCGCGGGCCGACTCCGCCGCCTCGAGCCGCGTCACCGGGGTCGCGTCCGGCGCCCAGAGCGCCTCGACGGCGTGGGCCAGCGCGTTGCCCGCGCTCGTCACCGACACCGCGACCGGCAGCGACGTCGTCAGCTCGGGGTCGTAGACGACGACGGCGGGGCGCACCCGCTCGTCGCGGCCGGTGGTCTTGACGCCGTCCTCGGTGCGGCCCCAGACCGGCGTCATCTCCGAGCCGGAGTACGTGGTGGGCACCGCGAGCAGCGGCACCCCGGTGTCCCGGGCGATCGCCTTCCCGAGCCCGATCGCCGAGCCGCCGCCGACCGCCACGCACCCGTCGGCGCCCAGCTCGCGGGCGCGCGCCACCCCGGCGTCCGCGACGTCGGCCGGCACGTGCTCGACCGCGTCCGCGAGCACCCCCGCGCACCGCTCGCCCAGGAAGCCCGCCGCCCGCTCCCCCAGCGCGGCCCGCCCGGGCGTGGTCACGACGACGACGCGGCCCAGGTCCAGGCGCGCGACCTCCTCGCCGACCTCGGCGAACCGGCCGGCGCCGAACACGACCCGCGTCGGGCGCGGCAGCTCGGTGAACCTCATGCGGCCGGCGCCAGCACGATGTCGAACCGCGCCCGGCGGAACGGGTTGGGCAGGCCGTACCGCGCCGCGGCCTCGGCGTCGTCCACCGTCGCGAAGTCACGGACCAGCGACTGCTTCACGGCGAAGACCGCGTCCGAGTCGAGGTACTCGCTGCCCGCGACGAACGCGTGCGTGGTCACCGGGACGTAGCCCGGCGCCTCGACGATGAAGTGCACGTGCGCGGGCCGGTAGGGGTGCCGGCGCGTCGCGCGCAGCAGGGCGCCCACCGGCCCGTCGGTGGGGATCGGGTAGTGCGCCGGGACGATGCTCCGGAACCAGAACCGGCCCTCGTCGTCGGCGGTGAACAACCCGCGCCCGTTGCCGAGCGGCTGGCGGCCGCCGGACTCGACGTCGTAGGAGCCCTGCTCGTCGGCCTGCCAGACGTCGATCCGCGCGCCGGGGACGGGCGTGCCGTCCGGGGCGGCCACCGAGCCCTCGATCAGGCACGGCTCGCCGGTGCCGAGCGAGTCCACCGAGTCCCCGAGCTCCCGCTCCGGGCTCGTGACCACGTGGAACGGGCCGAGCACGGTGGACGCGGTCGCGTCCTGGGCCTGGCGCTCGGCCTCCATCGTCTCGACCAGCATCGACGCGCCCATCACGTCGGAGAACAGGATGAACTCCTGCCGGTGCTCGTCGCACTTCTGGCCGATCGCGGTGAGGAACTCGATGCCCTGCTCCCACTCGGCGATGCTGGGACGCACGTCGCGCAGGAACCCGTGCAGGTGGCGGACGAGGCCCTCGATCACCTCGTGCAGCCGCGGGTCGGGCGTGTCCGCGAAGCTCGCGAGCACGGCGTCGACGGAGTCCTTCTCACTGAAATCCATGGTGGAGCCTCACGGTCGCGACAGCGCTCGGTCGAGCGTGGTGGACAGGGTGGTGGCGGGATCGTCGGGCAGCGCGGCGAACCGGGCCGCCACGTGGTGGTCGGGGCGGACCAGGACCGCGCCGGTGTCGCCGATCCCCTCGGCCGCGAGCATGCCCGCCCAGTCGCCGTAGGGGTCCTCGACGTCCTGGCCCGGTCCCACGACCACGAGCGTGACGAGCCCGGAGACGACGTCGGGCACCGTGCCCCACGCCTGCCCGCCCGGACCGGTGAACAGCGTGAACCGACCGTGCCCGGCGAGCTGGACCGTCGAGACGTCGCGGCCCGTCATCCCCAGCCACGCGTGCGGCACCCGCGCGCCGGGCGTCGTCGAGGGCACGTGCGTGAGCTCCGGGTCCTCGACGCTCGCCAGCGGGTCCGGGGCGAGCTCGTCGGGCACCACCGCGTCCGAGACGTAGCGGTGGTTGAGCTCCACGCCGTGCGCGTCGAACTCGTAGACCTTCAACCGCACCGCCTCGCGCAGCGCGCGGCGCTGCTTCTCGGCCTCGCCGCCGCCGTCCTTGCGGGCGTCCATGTTCGCGCGCATCGTCGCCGGGTCGTCGGTGCCGCTCACCCCGAGCGCGTCGAAGATGCGACCCGTCTCGGCGATCGAACGGTTCGCCCGGTCGACCACCTGGCGCCCGATCGGCGCGCGCTCGGCGTCGTAGGTGTCGAGCAGCGCCGGGCCGGCGTCGCCGCGCAGCACCAGCGCGAGCTTCCACGCGAGGTTGAACGAGTCCTGGATCGAGGTGTTCGACCCCAGCCCGTTCGACGGCGGGTGGCGGTGCACCGCGTCGCCGCCGCAGAACACCCGCCCGGAGCCGTAGTGCTCGGCGGCCATGTGGTTCACCGTCCACGCGGAACTGCCGAGGATCTCGACCTCGAGGTCGTCGACCCCGACCAGGCGCCGCACCAGCCCCGTCGTGAACTCCTCGGACAGATCCGGCGGACCGTCGGCGACGTCGTAGCCCCAGATCGTCAGCCACTCGTTCCAGGGCCGGACCATCCGCACGACGCCCATGCCGATGCCGCCGACGTCGGACCCGGGCTGGAGGATCCAGTAGAGGACGCTCGGGCGGTGCGCGACCCACGGCGAGAGGTCCGCGCGGAAGACGATGTTGAGCGAGCCGGCCACGCCCATCTCGCCGCGCATCGGGAGCCCGGCCACCTCGGCGACGCGGCTGCGCCCGCCGTCGGCGCCGTAGAGGTAGCGGGCGCGGATGTCGTACGTGGCGCCCTCGTCGGAGCGGGTCCGGTCCCGGACGGTGACCGTCACCCCGTCCTCGTCGGCGACGTGGGAGACGTACTCGGTGCCGTACCGGACCCGGGAGCCCCGGGCGGTCGCGGCGTTCACAGGACCGGTTCCATGAGGTTCTGCGGCATGTCGCAGATGCGCGCGGGGCTCGCGAGCACGTGCGCGGCGTGGCTGCGCGGGTCGGTGCCCCAGGAGCGGACCCGGCCGAGCTCCTCCCCGGTGATCGCCGTGCAGAACGTCGTGGTGCCGATCAGGTTCTGCGGGGTGGCCGGGCGATCACCGCGTCGGCGACGCCGAGGTCGTCGAGGACCTCCATCGTGCGCTGGTTGGTGATGTGCGCACGCGGCTCGGCGGCCAGCGAGTCGTACCGGGTGACGACGAGGTGGTCGACGCCGAGCGTCGCGAGCGCCAGGGCCATCGCGGCGCCGGCCGGGCCGCTGCCGACCACGAGGACGTCGGTGGTCACGGCGGGTGGACGTTCCTGCGCCACGGCGGGCTCCCTCGGGTCGTCGACGACCGGCCCCGCCCATCCTCATCGTCGGCGGGCCCCGAGGGAAGAGGGTCGCTGAACATTCAACGACCTCGCACGTGGCTCAGGTGCTGCGGGGCGAACGCGCCAGGAAGTCGTCCGCGATCTCGTCGAACGTCGCCCAGCGCACGCCCTCGTGGGAGTTGATGTACTCGATCAGCCGCTCGTGCATCAGCAGCACCTGCGGACGGCCGGAGACGTCGGGGTGGATCGTCATGGTGAAGACCGCGTAGTCCAGTTCGCGGTAGGCCCAGTCGAACTGGTCGCGCCAGAGCTGCTCGATGTCGCGGGGGTTGACGAAGCCGTGGGAGTTCGGGCTGCCCTTGACGAACATCATCGGCGGCAGGTCGTCGAGGTACCAGTTCGCGGGCAGCTCGACGAGGTCGGTCTCCTCGCCCCGGTGCAGCGGCTTCATCCACTCCGCGGCGTCGGCGGAGAGGTCGATCTTCGTCCAGGAGTCGCCGACGCGGACGTAGTAGGGCGTGAAGTCGTCGTGCATCAGCGAGTGGTCGTACTTCAGCCCGCGGTCGAGGACCAGCTCGTTGGTGATCTCCGAGAACTCCCACCACGGGGCGACGTAGCCGGTCGGGCGCGTGCCCGAGCGCGACCCGATGAGGTCGATGCAGTGGTCCAGCACGTCGGACTCCTGCTGGCGGCTCATCGCGATCGGGTTCTCGTGGCTGTAGCCGTGCACGCCGATCTCGTGGCCCGCGGCGACGCACGCGTCGAACTGCTCGGGGAACGTCTCGACCGAGTGGCCCGGCCAGAAGAAGGTCTGGCGGATGCCCGCGCGCCGGAAGAGCTCCAGCACCCGCGGCACCCCGACCTCCCCGGCGAAGAGCCCCCGCGAGATGTCCCCCGGCGAGTCCTCCCCGCCGTAGGAGCCGAGCCAGCCCCCGACGGCGTCGATGTCCACCCCGTAGCTGACGAGAATCTCCTTGGCCATGACCTGGATTACCCGTCCAGGCCCGCCCAGAACGCCGGCAGGACCCCGACGCCGCGGTCCGGGTCCTGGACCACCCACCAGTGCCCCAGGGCCCGGAGCACCGCGACCTGCGCGCCCGCGCGCTCCGCGGCCCGGCGGCGCATCGCCTCGTCGCCGACGAAGTGGTCCTCGGTCGCGAGGATCGCGAGGCCGGGCCGCTCCGCCAGCCGTCCCAGGTCCTCCCCGCGCCGGGCCATCGCCGGCTGTGCGGCGTCGCGGTAGAGGCGCAGCACGCACGCCTGCATCGCCTCGTCCTGCCCCGCGGCGAGCCGCTCCGCCACCTCCGGGGAGATGCCGTTGCCGACCATCCGCTCCGCCTTCGCGGCCGGCGGCCCGCCGAGCATCGCCGCGATGTGCCGCTCGCCGACCTCGGGCGTCTGCCAGGCCTGCGCGAGGTCGTGCCACACGTAGTCCGGCTCGAAGACGCCCAGGGTGTCGATCGCCCAGCTGCGAACCAGCTCGGGCCGCGCCATGAGGGCGGTCGCGACGTGCCCGCCGCCCCAGTCGTGCCCGACGACGTCGAGCGGCCCGTCGAGCCGGTCGAGCTGGGCGATCAGCCAGTCCCGGTAGCCGTCCACGGTCGCCTCGAACCCGTCCGGCACCGGGGCGCCGAAGCCCGGCGGGGAGAGCGGGACGACGTCGGTGATCCCGGCCTCGCGCAGCGAGGCGACGAGGGGTCCCAGACGGCGGCGGTCTCGGGGTTGCCGTGGACGAGGACGACGGTCACGACCGCGATCCTGGCGCAGTCCCGGGCGCGACGTCAGGTGCCCGTCGCTCGAGGTCACATGGGGGTCGAGGCGCAGCACGGCCCGCGGACGGGGCGTGCTCGAGCGCCGCAGGAGGCGCTCGGCGCGCTGCAGGAGCCGGACCCCGCCGAACTCCCAGCCGTACTTGTTCCGCAGCAGCCGCTCGACCAGGTCCACCGTCTCGGGCGACTCGTCGACGACGGCGCCGGCGGCGACGACGGGCGTGCCCTCCGCGACGTGCCCGCGACGGTCGCAGGCCCGCAGCTCGACGTGGTCGTCGCGGCGGATGCGCTTGACCTTGCCGCTGTCGGCGACGGTGTAGACCACGAGCGAGACGCCGTCGCGCACGACCCACACCGGGGTCGACACCGGCTCGCCGGTCCGGCGGAAGGTGGTCAGCGAGACGAAGCGCTCGTCGCCGAGGGTCACGAGTGAAGCCGTCACCCCTCCGCGATACCCGGGCCCACGCCGAGGTGCACCGCTGCGAACCTCACACGGCGCCCTCGATCACAGTCGGCCGCCGGGGTCAGGCCGGATGCAGGCCGCGGAGACGTCGAGACGGCCGTCACCGCACCGGCACGCGCGTGGTCTCGCCTGATCCGATTCCGCGCAAACGGATCACGCGGGTGAAACCGACGTATTCCGGGAGCCGCGGTGGTAGATCCTTCAATTGCGCGTACCGCTGTTACCGGGAACCGTCACCGCCCGGACACGGCTGCCCGGCGCAGGCGTTACGCCTGATCGCGGGCCCGTCGCTGGCACGGGAACCACACATGGAAAATATATCCGGCTCCTATCCGCCCGGCCCTTGTTGGCGCCCCCGGGCAGGAATAGTCTGCGGTCGTAGCCGGGCAGCAACGTCTCCCCCCGACGAAATCCGGGTCAACCCCCCAGACCCGGAGGTGTGCTGCCCGGCTACACGCACGCCCTTTTCCCGTGAATGGTCAACGTTCCCGAGAAATGGCGCCCCGTCGCCTCGCGCCCCATCGGTCGGCACCCCCGGACCGCCGGATCGGCCTGCGCCCCGACGCGTCGGCACGACCCTGATCGTGGTACCCAGGACAGGACCGACTCCCCCGGGCCGACACCGGGGGTCGACCCGACCCGGATGAGGTGCACCAGATGGCCCTGATGCGTCGCGTGGCCGCCCTCGGAGCCGCCGTGGCCGCCGCCCGCCAGTACGCCCGACAGAACCCGGAGAAGGTCAACCGGTACGCCGACCAGGCCGCCTCGTTCCTCGACCAGCGCACGAACGGCCGTTTCCGGCGTCAGATCGACACCGCCCTGCGCCAGGTGCGCAAGGAGACCAGCGTCCCCGGCCGCGGACGCTTCGGGCCCAGCCAGGCCGGCCAGTACGGCCCGCAGCAGTACCGCACCGGCGGGGTCGGTGGCGCCACCGGCACCGACGGGGACCTCGGCACGCAGCGCTACCCCAGCGAGCGCACCGACCGCTGACGGCGCGACGTCGCCGGCCGACGGGGCCCGGTCGGGAGATCAGGAGCACACAGCGCACCTGGATGGGCCCGCGTGCCTGCGCCCTCCCTCGTGAGGCGACGCCGCCGTCCGCCCCATCACGACGGGCACACCACGCAACTCCGACGCGCCATCCCGCTGCGTGGCGTGCCCCCCGTGCGCGCCACCGCACGACCGCGCCCCGGACTCAGCGCATCAGCTGCTCGAAGAAGCCGCCGATGCGGTGCTCGCGGTCCACGAGGTGCACCTCGAGGATCCAGTGGCAGCGCCGCCCGGCCGCGTCCACGGCGCGGTGCATCGGGGTGTCGTTGCCGGTCGTGATGTAGCTGTGCAGGCGCTCGGCGTCGATCAGCTCGTGCGGGAACTCCCCGACGAGGTGGCCGCTGTGCGCGCCGCCGAACTCCCAGCCCGCCCCCGCGGCGAGTCCGCGCACGTGCGCGTAGAGCTCCCCGCCGGTGATGTCGGGTTGGTCGTCGAAGTACGCCCGCCCTGCCTCCCACACGCGGGGCAGGTCGGCGGCCAGGCGGTGCTTGCGGGGGTCGTCGCCGAGCACGAAGGTCCGCCCGACGTCGGCCTCCCACGCCGCGAACACCGGCCCGAGGTCGACGAAGACGATGTCGTCCTCGGTGATGGCGCGGTCGGGCGGGTTCTCCGCGTACGGCTGCAGGGTGTTCTCCCCGGAGCGCACCACGCGCTTGTGCCAGTGCCGTGAGGTCCCGAACTTCTCGGCCCCGAGGTCACGCACGTCGCGGCTGACCTCGGACTCGAGCCGCCCGGGAGCGATCAGCCCGCAGCGGTCGATCTCGGCGAACAGCTCCGCGGCGTGCGCCTCGGCCTCGACGAGGCACCGGGTGCGCTCGTCCTCGTCCAGCGTCCCGGTGGCGTCCACGCCCCGATCCTCACCCCGGCCGGGTCCGCGGGGGAAGCCCAGCCCGAATGCCCGGCACCGCGGGGTACCGGGACGCTACCGTCGCCGACCGTGTAGCCCGCTGACATCGGACGCCTCGTCACCCCGGGCGACCCGCGGGTCTCCCCCGACGGCACCCGGGTCGCCGTCGTCGTCACCCGCGTCGACCTCGAGGCCGACCGCTACCGCAGCGCCGTGTGGCTCGCGGCCGCCGAAGGGTCGTCGCCGCCCCGGCCGCTGACCGCGGGCGAGGACATCGACGCGAACCCCGCGTGGTCCCCGGACGGCACCTGGCTGGCCTTCACCCGTTCCGCGGAGGGCCGGCACCGGCTGCTCGTCCTGCCGATCGGTGAACCCGGCGAACCGGTCGTCCTCGCCGACCGTCCCGACCCGCTCGGTGGCCTCGCTCGCGTGGGGCGGCTCCGACGCGGCCGGCTACGTCCGGTTCGAGTTCGGCGGGCTCACCCACCTCGACCGCCCCGACCTCTACACCCGCCTGTCCCCGATCACCCACGCCGCGGACATCCACACGCCGATGATGCTGCTGCACGCCGACGACGACCTGCGCTGCCCGCCCGAGCAGGCCGACCAGCTCTACCTCGCGCTGCGCCTGCTCGGCCGGGAGGTCGAGTACTGGCGCTTCCCCGACGAGGGCCACGCGCTCTCCCGCGGCGGCTCCCCGTGGCACCGGGTGGCGCGCGCCGAGATCATCCTCGACTTCTTCGCGCGCCACCTCGCCGGCGCTCCGTCCGCTTGTCGGCTGACCGGTCCCGGAACCGACGAACGGCCCGTCGGTCACCCTCGTTGGTGACCGACGGGCCGTTCGTCCGGTCAGGCGTCGCTGCGCTGCGGGGCCGGGGTCCCTTCCTCGTCCGGGGTCACCGCACCGGCCTCCACCGCGGACTCCACCGCGCCGACCTTCCGCGGGAAGTCCGGCAGCCAGTGGTTGAACACCAGGTTGAGCACGAACACCACGATGACGGTGGACGTGATCGACGAACCGAAGATGACCTGGAAGTCCGACGAGAAGTGCTGGTAGAAGTTCGGCTGGATCGTCGGGATCAGGCCGAACGAGAACGACACCGCGATGATCAGCAGGTTGTGGTTGTTCGGCCCACTGAAGTTGACCTTGTGCAGCGTCTGGATGCCGACCGCGGTGACCATCGCGAACATCACCGTCGCCGCACCGCCGACCACCGGCCCGGGCAGCGCCGCGACGATCGCCCCCACCTTCGGGACGAGCCCCAGGATGACCAGGCCGA
This sequence comes from uncultured Actinomycetota bacterium, assembly GCA_963716955.1. Classification (GTDB taxonomy): domain Bacteria; phylum Actinomycetota; class Actinomycetes; order Mycobacteriales; family Pseudonocardiaceae; genus Actinomycetospora. The sequence continues at coordinate 90,994 of CAVQUY010000001.1, read as the reverse complement.
CACCGCAGACGGTCACGACCCAGCGGCTCTTGATGTTGGTCATGCTCACCAGGCCGACGTTCTCGGCGTAGGCGGTGTCCGGGAACGAGTTCATGAACCCGGCGAGGAACGCCGAGAGGCCGTCGACGGCGAGGCCGCGGGCGAGGTCGTTGGGGCTCAGGTCCCGCCCGGTCAGCTCACCGACGGCGAGCATGTCCGCGGTCGACTCCACGTAGGTCACCAGCATGACGATGCACATCGAGATGATCGCCGCCGCCGCGAACTTCGGGGGGCCGAAGTGGAACGGCTGCGAGATGCCGAACCAGCCGCTCGAGCCGACCGTGGAGAAGTCCACGAGGCCCATGGGGATCGCGATGATCGTGCCGATGACGATCGCGAGCAGCACCGAGGTCTGCCCGAGGAAGCCGCGCAGGAAGCGGGCGAACACCACGATGAGGAGCACGACGACGCCGGCCAGCAGGATGTGCGAGACCTGCCCGGAGTCGGGGTTGATCATCTGGGCGACCTTGCCGTCGCTGTCGAGGAACGGCTGGCCCTGGGCGTTCAGCTCGGGGATCTTCGCGGTGAAGGTGGAGGTCTTGTCGCCGGCGATCAGGCCGACGTTCGCACCGATGAGCGACAGCCCGATCATCGCGATGACCGTGCCGGTGACCAGCGGCGGGAAGAACCGGATGATCATCGAGAACGGCTTCGCGATGATCAGCCCGAAGATGCCGGCGATGATCATGGCGCCGTAGACGTACGGCAGACCGTCCCGCCCGCCGTACGACGTGGCGATGATGATCATCGGGTTGAGCACCGTGAACGTGGCGCCGGCGACGACGGGCAGCCGCACACCGAGGATCCGCCCGATCCCGGCCGACTGGATGATCGATGCGATGCCGCAGACGAGCAGGTCCGCGCTGACGAGGATCGCGATGTCGGTCTCGTCGAGGCCCACCGCGGGCCCGACGATGAGGGGGACGGCGATGGCCCCCGCGTACATGATGAACAGGTGCTGCAAACCCAGCACGAGCAGCCGGGGCAGCGGGAGGACCTCGTCCACGGGATGGACGGCGTCCTTTGCGGGCGCGGGTGACGTCACGGCGGCCTCCAGGCGGGTCGGCGCGGCCCGGTACACGACCGGGCTCGGACGCCGCCCACCATGGACGCGCTGCGTGACGGTCCACCCACCAGGGCGTGACGGGGCTGTGTCCGGAGGCGGCGAAACGGACAGATCCCCCGGGAGTGGGGGGCCTGAGGATCAGGCCGCGACGGCCGCCGGCTCCCATGCGGTCCGGGCGAGCGCCTCACCGACGGCGCGCTGGGTGGCCGCCGACGTCAACTGGGCCACGTGGCCGTTGCGGACGACGACGTTGTGGGCATACGGGTCGTGGCTCGACCGCCACGGCACCGCCGCGTCGGTGCGGCTGTAGATGCTGGTGAACGGCGCCTCGACGGGCCACGGCGCGCGCAGGGTGTCCCGGAACCCGGCGCAGCACGGTCCGAGGAGGCAGCCCAGGCGGTAGAGCCCCGGCACCCCGGCGCTGCCGGCAGCCGCGAGGCCCCAGACGATCGCCGTCATGTGTGGCGTGACGCCCCAGAAGTCGAACGGGGTCCCGATCGTCACGAGGTGGGAGACGGCGTCGGGTGCCTCGAGGCCGACGGCCCGGGCGAACTGCCCGCCACGGCTGTGCCCGACGATGCGGACCGGTCGACCGGCCTCGTCGGCGAGATCGCGGACCCGGCGGGCGAGGGAGGTGACGGTGCGCTGCGCGCACCCCATCCCCGCGCCGAGGGTGTACGGCGTGACGTCGTAGCCGAGGCGGGTGAGCCAGAGCGCCATCGGCTCGAGGCAGGGTCGGGTCTCGCAGAGGCCACCGAGCAGGACGACGGGTCCGTCGCCGGGGTGCTCGATCGCCTCGGCGGTACCGGTCGAGCGGTAGCGCAGGCCCGTGACGCCGAGGGTCGCGCGAGCAGCCTGCTCGAGGCCCAGCCCGACCATGGAGTTCCACCACATCGCGACCACTCCCCGACTCCGGACGTGGCCCCCGCCACAACAGGGCCCGGTTACCCGGGGGTCACCGCCCGAGAAACCGCGCCGGTGGGGCCTCGCCGACCCGCTGCTAGCCTCGCGCGGTCCCGGACCGTGACCCGGATCGCGGAGCGTGCCCGATGAGCAGCGCTGGAAGCGCCCGGCGAGCGCTCGACGCCGAGAGCGAGTCGAGAGTGACGAGCGGGACCCCCTGGAGCGGCTGGAGCGCACGCCGCGTGGTCGGATCCTGATCAGCGTCGTGATCGTCGTCCTGCTCGGCACCGTCCTGATCATCAACATGCCCGACCTGATCACCAAGCGCGCGCTCCTGCACGCCGCTGCTCCGGTGGCGAACGTCCTCGGCCTGGACCAGGGCTGGGCGGTCTACGCGCCCTCGCCCCGCCAGGAGAGCACCTACCTCGAGGCGCGGGTGCTCGACCGTGACGGCACCACGCGCAGTTATCCCGTCCCCATGCAGCACGGCCTCGCGGAGTACTGGGACTACCGCTGGCAGCGCTACGCCGACACCCTGCTCAACGGGCCGGACAACCGCGACCGCTGGGCCCCGTACGCCCGATGGGTCGCCGACGAGGACCGTGCCGCCGGCCACTCCCCCGCCCTCGTCACGCTCGTGAACATCTCCGCGGTGAGCCAGCCGCCCGACGCCCCCGCCCCGCGGACCCCCTGGACCGAGCACCCGTTCTTCTCGATCGGGGTGAACTGATGAGCGCGGGCACGACGGCGCGCCGCGCCGGCGAGCAGGCCTGGGACGCCTGGGAGCGCTTCTTCTTCACCCCGGAGTCCACCGCCCCCCTCGCGGTCTTCCGGATCGCCTACGGCCTGGTGATCACGCTGTGGACGCTCACCCAGCTGCCGCACCTGTTCGTCTTCTACGGACCCGACGGCGTGCTCCCGACGCCGCCGCCGGTGACGCCGGGCAGTGGAGCGTGCTGACGACGTTCAACTCGGTCCCCGTCGCTCGCCGTCGTCTGGCTCGCGACGCTGGTCGCCGGCGATCGCGCTGACCGATCGGGGCGTCGCCCGCGCATCGCGGCGATCGTCCTCCTCGTCGGGATCATCGCCTTCACCCGCCGCGACCCCTACGTGCTCAACTCCGGCGACATCCTGCTGCGGGTCCTGGCCGTCTACCTGATCTTCGCGCCGTCCGGAGAGAGCCTGTCGTGGGACCGGTGGCGGCGGGACCGGGCGCACTTCTGGGAGTTCCCGCGCCGGGCCCCGTGGGCGATGCGGATGCTGCAGGTGCAGCTCTCGGTCATCTACCTCGCCGCGGTGTGGGCGAAGATGCAGGGCGACGTCTGGCGCAACGGCACGGCGATCACCTACGCGCTGCGCATGCTCGACCAGCTGCGGTTCCCGACTCCCGGCTTCGTCGCCGGCTCGCCGCTGCTGGTCGAGTGGCTCACCATCGGCACACTGCTCACGGAGCTCTCGATCGGCCTGTTCGTGTGGAACCGCCGCGCGCGGCGGTGGGTGCTCGGCGCCGGGTTCCTCATGCACCTCGGCATCGAGATCTTCATCATGGTCGGCTTCTTCAGCATCGGCATGTGGCGCCTCTACCTGGTCTTCCTGCCTCCGGAGGGCACCGAGCGCGCGGTCCTGGCGCTCCGGGACCGGTGGCGGGCGCGGCGCGGAGGACGCCGAAACCGAGTGCCGCTGATTCCGCGGAGCGGGAGTTGGCGACACCCAGCCCGTCCGTGACCGAATCGTAAGCATCCAGAGCAACACCGTCGTCGTTGCGACGTAACGGAGACCTCCGTGGAGCCGACACGCGGTGTGTCGTGATGTTCGCCCAAGTAGGGGATAGGTGGGAAATGAGCCAACGACGGCGCAGAACCGTCAAGAGAGTGGGGGCCGTCGCGGCAGGAGTCCTGCTCGCCGGCCTGGTGGCGTCGGGGGTGGCGACCGCCCAGGTGCAGACCGCGGTGCCGGCGCCTCGACTCGCGCAGGCCGTTACGGACGTGGCCAGCAGCCTCAGTACCGACAGCAGCTCATCGACCTCGAGCACATCGTCGACCTCCGACCGTCGTCGACCTCCGCACGTCGTCGACGTCCGCACTCGTCGGTGGTCGAGCGTGGCGTCGAGTCTCTCGGTCGCATCGAGCCTGTCGGTGTCGTCGGTGTCGTCGGTGGCCTCGTCGCTCTCGCGTGCTGCCGTTCGTCTGTCGGTGCTGCCCTCGTCGCTCTCGACGGGCAGCACCTCCACGTCCAGCAGCAACTCGACCTCCATCGAGACCATCTACGCGTCGCCGCAGTACTACGGCGGGGACGGCCACCGCTACTACGGCCGTTACCACGACAGTGGCTGCGGCTGCGACCGGTACGCCTCGGCGAACTACTCCCCGACCGTGGTCGTCGCGACCCAGGTCGCGTCGGTGCCCAAGGGCGGCGTGAACACCGGCGACGGTTCCTTCCAGTGATCCCCCTGAGGAGCGGCGAGTGACGGACACCGACGAGACCCCTCCCACCCGGGAGCGGTCGAAGACCGACTCGGCGACCGTGAAGATCGGCATCGGGCTGGTCGTCGTGCTCGCCTTGATCGGCCTCGTCGTGGCCGGGACCTCGAAGTCCAAGTCCTCGGACTCGGCCGTGCAGCTCCTGGCGGCGTCGACCCCGACGACGGTCTCCGTGCCGTCGATCGGGGCGACGTCGTCGCTGATGGACCTCGGGCAGAACTCGGACGGCAGCCTCGCGGTGCCCCCGCTGACCAACCCGATGCAGGCCGGCTGGTACGACAAGAGCCCGACCCCGGGCGAGATCGGCCCGGCCGTGATCCTCGGTCACATCAACGGGGACGGGAAGCCCGGTATCTTCTACAAGCTCAAGGACGTCAAGGCGGGCGACCAGGTCATGGTGGCCCGCAAGGACGGACAGACCGCCGTCTTCACCGTCTCCCACATCGACACCGTGCCGAAGGCCGCCTTCCCAGCGGACCAGGTTACGGCGACACCCCAGACTCGGAGTTGCGTCTGATCACGTGCGGCGGGGTCTTCGACCCGGCCGCCCGGAGCTACGAGGCGAACGTGATCGTCTACGCGAACCTCACCGAGGTCCGCAAGACCTGACCGGTCAGTACCCACCCGCGCCGCCGTCGCGGCCGCCGCCCCGATAGGGCGACGGCCGCACGGCGGCGCCGCACGTCCAGCTGGTCGGTCCCTCGTGGCCCAGCGACGTGATGACCGCGTCCCACGTCTGTTGCGAGACGAGCTGCGCTGCGGCGAGGTGCGCGGCGTCGGGCACCGCGTCCCGACGCACCAACGTGACCGCGCCCTGCGGACTCGACCACAGCGTTTCGTAGTCCCGCGCGAGCCGGGGATCGGTGAACAGCCCGCTCCCCTCCGGGATGTTCCAGCCGTGCCACAGTCGAATGAAGGTGGGACGCACCCCGCTCGAGCACGTGGTCCCGCAGCCCGGCCATGTCCCCGCGCGCCCAGTACCCGGCGATCATCGGGTCGGTGAGCCCTGCGAGGTCGACGAACTGCAATCGGCTCCCGAGTGCCACGCCGCCCGCGTCCACCCCGAGGATCGAGCCGCTCCGCACCCCGAGGGCGTCGGCTGCCCGCGTCCACCGTCTCGGCCGTGGACCGCGCCACCTCGCACAGCGGCACCGTCGGTTGCGCGCGGAACGACACGGCCGCGCTCCTCCAGCTCCCCGCAGTCGACATGGCGGCGAGTACGAGGACGCCGATCAGCACCCGCCGACCCGCAGTGCGCCGGGCCGGGAGCACGGCGCCCGACCGCGACCACCGCGAGCAGTGCGAGCAGTGGCCACACCGGGGTGGCGAAGCGGGCGAGCGCCATCCAGTCCGCCGCGAGGACGGCGTAGACAGCGAGCGCGAGACCTGAGGGGGACGAGGAGCACCCGAACGACCACGGCCGACGGGGTGCTGCCGGCGCGACAGCACGATGCCGACCGCGCCGGCCACCACCAGGCACGCCAGCCACCCCGCGAGCGCGACGAGCTCAGCGGGCCGGGCGAGGTCGAGCGTAGAGAGCACGCCCTGCTGCTTGGCCAGGGCCGTGGTCGGGAGCAGATCACCGAAGGTGAGCACGCGCCAGAGCTCGTAGAGCAGCACCGGCGCGGCGCCGACTCCGAACGCCACGCCTGCCGCCCGCAGACGGGCCCTCCTCGACCCCGCGGCGGCGACCAGCACCGCCAGGGGGTGGGCGAGGAGATAGACCGCGCCGTCAGGTCGGGTCAGAGCCGCGAGCCCGGCGAGCAGGCCGCATGCCACGGCCACCCGCGTCTCGAGCAGGCGCCCGTCGAGGGCCGCGGTGACCAGCCGGGCCGCGAGCAGGACGACGGCGAGGGCGAGCAGCGGGTTCTCCAGCCCGCTGCCGATCCAGACCACGAAGGGCGGCGCCGCCGCGGTCAGCGCCCCGGCCAGCACCGTCAGCGTCACCGGGCTGCGCGACACCCGCACCGCGACCCGGTGGAAGGCCCAGAAGATCCCGGCCGCGCAGACCAGCCCGAGCGAACTTGGGGAAGGCCACCAGGTCCGGGACCCCGAACCAGGCGCCGTGGTCGAACAAGCCCAGCCAGCGTCCGACGACGAGCACCGCGAGCCAAGCGGGGTCGGACCAGCCCTCCGAGACCGCGTCCCCGGGCTGGAGCACCGGGCCGAGCCGGTCGCGATCGAGCGCGCGTAGGCCATCGTTATCCCGGCGTCGTCGACGATCCAGCGGCCGTAGACGAGCAGGTGCAGCCCGACCAGCACCGTCGGGATCCCGACGGCGACGGCCGTGTCGCTCCGGGATGCGGCGGCGGGCGCGGGCGTGCCCTGCTCGAGGTCCTCCGGACCGGCGTCCTCGCGGTCCACGGTGGTCGACACGGCCACGTTCCTACCGGTCGCCCGTTCGGCCGACCAGCGCAGGGGTGCGGTGGCGTCGAGAATGGCGTCCGTCGCTGCTCGTCCGCCCAGGAGGAAGCATGCCCGGACCCGCCACACCGACCCCCGCGGCCACTACGGAGGCCCAGGAGCAGCTGCGCGGGCGGGTGCGGGAGCTGTGCGCGCGGTTCCCCGACGAGTACTGGCGCGAGCGGGACCGGCTGCGCGAGTACCCCGACGTGTTCGTCGACGCCCTCACCGAGTCCGGTCACCTGGCGGTACTGATCCCGACCGAGTACGGCGGGGGCGGCCTCGGGATCACCGAGGGCTCGATCGTCCTCGAGGAGATCAACCGCTCCGGCGGGCACTCCGCGGGCTGTCACGCCCAGATGTACACGATGGGTGCGCTGCTCAAGCACGGCAGCGAGCAGCAGAAGAAGACCTACCTCCCCGGGATCGCCGACGGGTCGATCCGGCTGCAGGCGTTCTCGATCACCGAGCCCGAGGCCGGCTCGAACACCACCGACATCCGCACCACGGCGATCCGCGACGGCGACGACTACGTCATCACCGGACACAAGAACTGGACGAGCCGCATCGAGCAGTCCGACCTCGCGCTGGTGCTGGCCCGCACCAGCCCGCGCGCCAGGACCAGGCCGAGCGCACGCAGGGCATCAGCCTGTTCCTGGTCGACCTCCGCGAGGTCCGGGTCAGCCAGCCGGACACCCTGAAGGTCGTCCCGGTGCGCACGATGTTCAACTACGCCACCAACGAGGTGCACTACGCCGACATGCGGGTGCCGGCGAGCGCCCTGATCGGCGAGGAGGGGAAGGGCTTCCGCTACGTCATCGACGGGTGGAACGCCGAGCGCATCCTGCTCGCGGCCGAGGCGGTCGGCGACGGGTACTGGTTCCTCGACCGCGCCGTGGCCTACGCCAACGAGCGTGTGGTGTTCGACCGGCCGATCGGCGCGAACCAGGGCGTGCAGTTCCCGCTCGCCCGCGCGTACGCCCAGGTCGGTGCGGCGGACCTCATGCGCTACCGGGCCGCGGCCCTGTTCGACGCGGGCGAGAAGTGCGGCGAGCAGGCCAACCTGGCGAAGTTCCTGGCGAGCGAGGCCAGCTGGCAGGCGGGCAACGCCTGCCTCGACACCCACGGCGGGTACGGCTTCGTCGACACCTACGACGTCGAGCGCAAGTTCCGTGAGACGCGGCTCTACCAGGTGGCGCCGGTGAACAATAATCTCGTGCTCGCCTACGTCGGCCAGCACGTCCTCGGGCTGCCCCGGTCCTACTGAGTCGCGTGCCGGTGGTGCGGGCTCGCCCCGAGCCACCCGGAGACGCTCAGGACGACGAGCACGCCGACGACGACGAGCAGCGCCGGGGTCCACGACGCCCCGGTGTGGAGCGCGCCGAGCACGAAGGGCCCGAGCGAGCCGAGCAGGTACGCACGGTCTGCATGAACGCGCCGAGCCGCCGGTTCTCCCCCGTGTCCCTCGAGGCGGCCAGGATCGCGGCGAAGAAGACCGTGAAGCCGCCGCCCTGGGCCGCGCCGCCGAGCGCGCACCACAACGGCCAGGCGGCGGGCGCGACCAGCAGGCCGATCGGCAGGGCGAACCAGCCGACGGCCACCGGGACGAACGCCGCCCGCAGGCTCCCCGTGCGGTGGTGGATCAGCGGCGCACCCAGCGCCCCCACCACGGCCATGACCTGGAAGATCGACGAGGCCGCTCCGGCGCCGGCGGGGTAGAGCCCGCGGAGATCGGCGAGGATTCTCGGGCAGCCAGGCGGTCAGCCCGTAGTAGGAGAACGCCTGCGCCCCGAACGCCAGCAGCATCTGCCAGCCGACCGGACGTCGCCACGGCGAGGTCGGCGGGCCCGCGCCGTCATCGCCCGGCTCCGCCCGGGTGCCCGGACGACGGCCCCGGGTCGCGACGGCCCACACCACCGCGGACGCTGCGGACACGAGCAGCCAGAGGGTCAGCGCCCACCGCCACCCGACGCCGTCGGCGATCGGCACCGTGACCGAGAGCGTGATCATCGACCCGACGTTCATCGTCGCGACGTAGAGCCCGAGCAGTCCGCCGGAGCGATGGGGGAAGTCCCGCCCGATGACCACCGGCACCACGACGTTGCCGACCGTGATCCCGGCGCCGATCATCGCGGTCCCCAGGAGGGCCGTGACCACGCCGTCGACGGACCGCAGCACCGTGCCGACCCCGAGCACCGCCAGCCCGACGAGCATCGCCCGCTCCGGGCCGATCCGGCCCGTCAACCAGGACGCCGGCGTCGAGGCCAGCGCGAACATCAGCACCGGCAGACTCGTCAGGAGTCCGGCGACCGCTGAGGAGACGCCGAGGTCGGTGCGGATCGCGTCGACCACCGGCGCGACCGCGACGATCGGACCACGCAGGTTCAGCGCCACCAGCAGCACCGCGACCGCGAGCAGCGGTCCGCCGACCCCCGACGCGCCCGGCGGACGGTCCCGGCGGGCGGACGTCGTCACGGCTCCCCACTCTCGACGAGCACCCCCACCTGCCGCTCGCGTCCGACGGATTCCTCACGTCGGGCAGGGCAGCTACGCGTCGGTCGACGACGTGGTGGCGGCGGTGCCGCAGCGGCCCGGGACGACCAGCAACCGCTGAGGGTGTCGGGGGTCGCTGCTAGACCTCGGGGATGGCGAACTGGTCCGAGGTGGAGCACGCGGCCCCCGAGCTCGCGGCGCAGGTGGGCGCGCTGCTCTCGCGCGGGAAGCACAAGACGATGGCGACGGTGCGGCTGGACGGCTCTCCGCGCCTGTCCGGGATCGAGACGGAGTTCGAGGGCGGCGAGCTGCGCCTCGGCATGATGCCGGGGTCGAGGAAGCTCGCGGACATCCGGCGCGATCCGCGGATCGCGCTGCACTCGCCGTCGGTGGATCCACCGGAGGGCGACCCGGCCGGGTGGCCGGGCGAGGCCCGGGTCTCCGGGCGGCTGCGGGAGGTGACCCACACCGGGGAGGGGCCCGACGGGTCCTACTTCGCGGTCGACGTCACCGAGCTCGTGCTCACCGAGATCGCGCCGTCGAACGACCGGTTGCTGATCACGTCGTGGCGCCCGGGAGAGGAGGTCCGCCGGGTGGAGCGGACCTGATCTCCCGGGCGTCGACGGCTCAGTGGGCGATGAGCTGCCCGAGGCGCCGGGTCAGCTTGACGTTCTCCCGGTAGTCCACCGGCACGACGATCACCGACGGCCGGTCGCGCTGGTCGAACGCCTCCTTGAGCGCGGGCCGCAGCTCGTCGGCGCTGCGTCAGACGGCGGGCGTGGCACCCGAGACCCTCGGAGATCTTGACGAGGTCGGGCGAGGGGAAGTCGGTGCCGAAGTGGCGGCCGAACTCGACCTCCTGCTTCCAGGAGATCAGCCCGTAGCCGTTGTCCTCCCAGACCAGGTTGACCGGCGCGACCCCGAGGCGGACCGCCGTCGCGAGCTCCGCGCCGTTCATGAGGAAGCCGCCGTCGCCCGAGATCGCGACCACCCGCAGGTCGGGGTGCACCAGGGACGCCGACACCCCACCGGGCACGGCGATCCCCATCGAGCAGAACCCGTTGGAGATGATGCAGCTGTTCGGGTCGTAGGTCGGGTAGTGGCGCGCGATCCACATCTTGTGGGCCCCGACGTCCGAGATCAGGATGTCCTCGTCGCCCATCTCGGCCCGCAGGTCGGCCAGGATGCGCTGCGGCTTCATCGGGAAGTCGCCGGTCTCGGCCTCGGCGGAGGCGCCGCCCTCGCTGATCTCCTCGGTGAGGTGGGTGCGGGCGCGGGCGTGGCCCTCGATGTCCGGGAAGTGGTGCTTCTCGGTCAGGCCCTCGTTGATCGCCCAGAGCGCGGCGGCGATGTCCCCGACGATCTCGACGTTCGGGCGGTAGGCCCCGTCGACCTCGGCGGGGTCGAAGTCGATGTGCAGCAGGCGCTTGCTGCGCCCGATGTTCCACCGCGCGGGCGGCCACTCGACCATGTCGTAGCCGACCGCGATGACGAGGTCGGCGGCCTCGAAGACCTCGGTGACGTAGTCCCGCGACCCGAGGCCGACGGCGTACAGGCTGCGCTCGTGGCGGTCGGAGAGCGCGCCCTTGCCCATGAAGGTCATGCCGGCGTAGATGCCGGTCTCGTCGACGAAGCGCTGCAGCTGGCGGCTCACGCGGGTCCGGACGCAGCCCTGGCCGACGAGCAGCACGGGCCGCTCGGAGCGGGCGATGAGGTCGAGCGCGGCGTGCACGGACTTGTCGTCGGGCACCGGCCGGCGCACCTTCTCCGGCGGCACGATCGGTGCGCTCTCGACCTCGTGCTTCGCGATGTCCTCGGGGAGCTCGACGTGCGTGGCGCCCGGCTTCTCCGCCGCCGCGAGCTTGAACGCCTTGCGGATGACCTCGGGGATCGTCGTCTCGTCGCGCAGCGAGGTCGTCCACTTGGTGATCGGCGTGAACATCTCGACGACGTTCATCGCCTGGTGCGACTCCTTGTGCAGCCGCGTCGTCGCGCCCTGCCCGGTGATCGCGACCACCGGGGAGTTGTCCATGTTGGCGTTGGCGACGCCGGTGACGAGGTTCGACGCGCCCGGGCCCAGAGTGGACAGGCACACCCCGGGGTGGCCGGAGAGGCGGCCGTAGACGTCGGCCATGAACGCCGCGCCGGCCTCGTGGTGCGTCGGGACGAACTGGACCGCGGAGTCGCGCATGGACATGAGGAGGTCGGCGTTCTCCTCACCGGGCACGCCGAACACGTACTCGACGCCCTCGGCCTCCAGGCACCGGACGAACAGATCGCTGGCCCTCACGGTCACGCTCCCCACTGATCGCTGACGACCGGAGCTGTACCCGGTCGCGGCGGGGATTCATCCCTCGCTCGCCGCGATGAGCGCAGGGCTCCCCGGGGGCGGACGGTAGGCCAGCGCCGTCCCGGCAGGGCCGCCGGTGTCGGTGGCGCTCGTCACGACCCCTCCGCGCGACGCGGCCGTGGACCCGACGGCGGCGTCCCGGCGGTGAAGTAGGACGGGTCCCCTCCGCCGGTCCCGGTGCCCGACGTGGCCTCGCCGCCGCCGGTCCCGACGGTGCCGGCGGCCGCGGCCGTGGCGGGGGCGGCGGCCGCCGCGGGAGCCGCCGTGGCGGGAGCGGTGGTCGTCGGCACGGCGGCGCCGGCCCCCGACGCCTGGTCGGCCGTCCCGCCCGCGCCTGGAGTCGCGGTGGGCGCGGCCGGGTCGGTGGTGGCCGCGTCGGTCGTCGTCCCGCTCCCGGCACCGGCGAGCCCCGAGACCGAGTCGAGGGTCTTGCCGACCTTGAGGTCGTTGAGGAAGAGCGTGCTGTCCTGCTTGATCGACTCGTCGCGGTAGATGCCGGTCTTGAGGTACGCGCTGCCCTGGACGTTCGGCTTCGGCGTCGTGTAGCCGGTCAGCGTCTGCTTGCCGTTGCACCAGGCGTCGATCGCGCCGCCGAAGGTGACGCCGAGCTGGAACGAGAACGCGCCCTGGGTGACCGGGCAGAAGTCCTTCTCGCTGCCGCCGTCGTTCGCGAGCCGGAGCTGGCCCTTCCCGACCTCGACGGCCAGCGGCGGGCTCCCCGTCCCCGGCTGCTTGAACTGCATGATCAGCTGCCAGGTGTCGGTGTTCGTCGGGAACCCCTGGTCGAAGAAGCCGGAGTAGCCGACGAAGGCCTTCTGGCCCTGCGTGAACTCGGGGATGTCCGGCTCGGCCTCGGTGCGCTTGCCGCCGCCGGGCATCTCGAACTTCACGGCCTTGCGCCCCGGCACGTTCGGCGAGGCCGCGGAGCTCGGGTCCGTGGCGCCCTGGTTGTTCCACGGGGTCGACTTGAACCCCGTGAGGCCGCCGGCCAGGGAGAACGTGGCGCCGGTCTTCTTCCCGGTGCCTGCGCCGGTCTTGCCGCTGGTCTTGCCGTCGGTTCTCGCCGCGGGTCGTCGTGCCGCCGGAGCCACCCCGACGCGACGAGGGCGCGGCGCTCGGGGTCGACGACCTCGAGCCGGCGGCCCCGGTCCCGGACGAGCCCGAGCCCTCGCCGTACTCCCCCGACGTCCCGGTCCCCGTCGAACCCGTGTCCGCCGAACTCGTGCCCGCCGAACCCGTGCCCGTCGAACGCCGTCCGGGAGGAGCGGTCGTCGTGGGCGCGGTCCCCGTCTCCGAGCCGGAGCCCGCCGAGCCCGAGGTGCTGGAGGTTCCCGCAGAACCGGGTCCTGAGGACCCGGTTTCCGAGGAGGCTGTGGCGCCCGAGCCCGAGGGGTACGACGTCCCCGAGGTGCCGGACCCCGAGTCGGACGTGGAGGTCCGCGAGCCCGAGCCCTGCGAGCCCGTCCCGGTCGAGCGCGAGGCCGCGCCCGAGCCCGAGGTGTCGGTGCCGTCCGCCGACGCCGACCCGGAGCGTCGGGTGGACACCCCCGGAGCGTCGGGTGGACACCCCGGCCCCCTCGCCGGCGGTCGACGAGGACCCGGACGGGGCGGTGGTCGGGGTGACCGCCGAGGATCCGCCGCCCTGATACCGGGTCCGCCGGTCTCGTCCGCCGGCGGGGTCGTGGTCACCGCGCCGGCGTCGCCCGTCGCAGCCGTATCCCGTCGTCGGTGGTGTCACGCCCCGAGGTCGCGCCCGTGCCGGTCGTCGTCGCGTCGCTTCCCGGCGCCGACCCGACGTGGCGTCCGTGCCCGCCGCACCCGTGCCCGTGGTGTCCGTTCCGGTCGGGTCCGCGTCGGGGTCCTCGGACGTCGTGCTCCCGCCCGAGCCGGACTGCGGCGCGGTGCCCGGCGGCTTCGCGGGCCCGGCGTCGTTCGGGATCGCCGCGACGACCTTGCCGAGCGACGCCGCGGCCCACTGCGGCGCCGTGGTGCCCGCGGCGACCGGGAGCTGCGCGTAGGAGCCGTGCACCGGGGAGGCGACGGCCTGCTCGAGCGGTGGGGCGGCCGCCGTCGGTGGGCTGTCGCACACCGGGTCGTCCGGGGCGCAGACCTCGATGGTGCGGGCGTCGAGGGAGCCGAAGCCGACGGCCCGCGGTGGCAGGGCGCCCTGGCCCGTCGTGCCGTCGGGGACCGCACGGGTGCGGGGGCTGCGCGCGGGGTCGCCGAAGAGGCCCACGGCCTGCACGAGCTCCGCCGGGATGCGGGGTTCCAGACCCGTCCCGACGCGCGAGGCCAGGTCGCCCGCCACCTGCGCGCCCTGCGAGTAGCCGAAGAGCATGAGCGAGCCGGTGGGGCACCCGTCGACGTGCTCGCCCACCGCGTTCGCGAGCGAGCCGACCGCGTCGGACTCGGCCGAGGCGAACGAGCCCCCGGTCGGGGGCGCCGGGACGGTGACGACCGAGACCTTCTCGCCGAACTGCTTCGCGAGCGGGTCCGTGACCCCCCGGAGCACGTCCGACGAGCCGCCCTGGCCGCCGACGGCGTAGAGGGTCACCGGTCGGCACGAGTCCGCGCAGGGCCTGCGAGGACGACAGGGTGGCGACGCCGGTCCCGACCGCCCCGACGAGCACCGCGACGGCGACCAGGCCCGCGACGACGAGGGACGACACCGGCCGGCGGGGGCGCGACGCCGGCGCCGGGGACGCCCACGCGGAGGTCGCGGCTGCGGACCGGGCTCAGGGGCGGCGTCGTCGGGGGGACGGGCGGTGGGAGGACGTGCACGGCCGTCCGGTCGGCCACCGTCAGCGGCTCCGCCGGGGCGACCGGACCGGTGACCACGGGGACGGGGCCGGTCGCCGGCGGCTCGAGCAGCGTGACGGCCCCGTGGCGGCCGACCGTCACGACGGTCACCGACGCGCCGTCGACGACCTCCACCCGCAGCTCGCGACCCGAGCGGGACGCGTGCCGGCGCGCGGCGGCGAGGCCGACCTCCGTCGGGGAGCTGTGCGCGGGGACCGGCAGCGCACGGCCGTCGGCGAGCACGCCCGGACCACCGGGCCCGTGCGTCAGCTCCAACCGCACGTCCGGCGCCACGCCTGCGCCGTCAGGCCGCTCCGCACCCACCTGGGTCCTCCACCCGCCGTCCACCACCTGCGAACCGCGGACCAGGGTCGACGGTCGCAGAGCAGGCGTGGGTGCGCTTCGGGAAAACCCGTGGGACGGATTTCAGCCCATGCCGAGCGACTCCCGGAGGAACGCCACCTGCAGGCGCAGGAGGTTCTCGGCCACCACTTCCTGCGGCGTCATGTGCGTGACCCCCGACAGCGGCAGCACCTGGTGGGGCCGCCCGGCCGCGAGGAGCGCCGAGGAGATGCGCAGCGTGTGCGCGGCGACCACGTTGTCGTCGGCGAGCCCGTGGATCAGCAGCAACGGGCGCATCGGCGCCTCCGCCGTCGCCGGCCGTAGCCGCGTCGTCGAGGATCGACGAGCGCCCGTAGGCCTCCGGCCACGACGCGGGCGTCCCGAGGTAGCGCTCGGTGTAGTGGGTGTCGTAGAGCGCCCAGTCGGTCACCGGGGCGCCGGCCACCGCCGCGTGGACGGCGTCCGGACGGCGCAGCACCGCGAGCGCCGCGAGGTACCCGCCGAACGACCAGCCCCGGATCGCCACCCGCGACAGGTCGAGGTCCTCGACCTCGGCGGCGGCCCCGGCCAGCGCCGCCAACTGGTCCTCCAGCACCGGTCCCGCGAGGTCGCCGTGCACCGCGCGCTCGAAGGCCGGCCCGCGGCCCGGCGTCCCGCGCCCGTCGGCGACGACCACCGCGAAGCCCTGGTCGGCGAACCACTGGCTGGTGAGGAACGCGCCCCGGGCCTCCACCACGCGCTGGGCGTGCGGCCCGCCGTAGGGGTCGAGCAGCACCGGGAGCCGTTCCGCGCCGGGGATGTGGTGCCGCGGCAGCAGCACCGCGGTCGACAGGCGCCGCTCCCCCGTCGTGGTCAGGTGCACCCGGGGCTCGAGGTGCGGCGACTCGGCGAACGACCGCAGCGTCGCCGAGCTCCCCGGACCCGGTCACCCGCGTGACGGTCCCGTCGTGGTCCAGCGAGGCCTGCGCGACGACGAGCACCCCGCCGGCCAGCCGCCCCGACGCCACGCCCCGCTCCGCGCTCACCGCGCTGATCCCCGCCTGGCGGGACCAGACGTGCAGCACCGTCGACGTCGGCGCCCCGGCCGGCGACGCGGCGAACAGCACGGTGTCGCCGTCGACGTCGGCCACCCCGCGGACCTGCAGCTCGGGGCCGGTCACCGCCTCGCCGTCGACCACCAGCCGGCGGGCGTCGTCGGCGTCCGCGCACCAGACGAGCCCGCCGTCGTCCAGGTGCGCGGGCACGCCCGGGACCAGGTCGACCCAGGCGTCGTCGACGTCGGAGCGCACCTCCGACGACGTTCCCGACGCCGGGTCGACCGCCCGCAGCGTCACCCGCTTCTGGTCGCGCGGCGCGGTCGTCACGAGCAGCGCGTGCGGGTCCCAGGTGACGTCGGCGAGGTACTCGTCGTCGCCGAGGTCGACGTCGGTGCGCGCGCCGTCGAGCCCCAGCAGGTGCAGCGTCACGGTCGCGTTGGTCGTCCCGGCGGCCGGGTAGCCGACGACGCCGGGCTCGCGGTCGGGGTTGGCGGGGTCGGCGATGTGCCAGCGGGTCACGGCGGCGTCGTCGACGCGGGCGGCCGCGAGCGACGCGCCGTCGGGGGCCCACCAGAACCCGCGGTAGCGGTTCATCTCCTCGGCGGCGACGAAGTCGGCGAGCCCCCAGGTGACGTGCTCCGCGTCGGGCGACGCGAGCGTCGTCGTCTCCCCCGACGCCAGCGCGTGCACGTGCAGCGCGCCGCCGCGCACGAAGGCGACGCGGGTCCCCGACGGGTCCGGGCGCGGGTCGACGACGGGTCCCTCGACCGGCAGTGGCGCGGGGACGGACCCGGGGGTCAGCCCGACGGTGAACGCCCGCCCGGAGAGCACGAACGCGGCGGTCCCGACGGCGCGGTCGGTCGCGTAGTCCACGACGCCGCCGGACTGCTCGCGGACCCGCTCGCGGCGCGCCTTCTCCTCGGGCGGGAGGTCCTCCTCCCCCGGCACGTCCAGGGTGAGCGGGTCGACGAGCAGGTGCTCCTCGCCGGTCGCGACGTCGAGCACCCACAGGCAGGTCACCGGGTCGTCGCCGCCGCGGCTGCGCAGGAAGACGACCCGGGCGCCGTCGGGAGCGATCGTCACGCCGCGGGGGGCGCCGAGGGTGAAGCGCCGGGTCGCGGCCTGGCGACGGGGGAACGAGTCGGTCACGACGTTCTCGGCGGTCACGGACGGCCATCCTGCCCGCCGCCCCGCGCGGTCACCGCCCGGCCACGTCCGCGAGCACGGTCTCGACCAGCCCGACGAGCACGTCCGGGCCGTCGGCGAGCACGTCGTGGGTGGTCGGCAGGTCGTGCACGGTCCACGTCGGGTCGGCGCGGAGGCGCTCGGCGACCGGACCGAACGGCGAGATCGGGGTCCAGGCGGGGTGAGTGGCGAGCGCGTAGTGCTTGGTCGCGACGTCGTGGTGCGCGCCGGTCAGCGCGATCCGCTGGACGAGGCTCGCCAGCGGGTGACCGGTGGCCCGGGCGTCGAACTGGGGCATGGGGTCGACGAGGACGCCGGTGCGCGCGGCGCCCTCGACGTACCAGGCGCGCATCGCGTCGTTCACCGACGACCAGCAGGAGTCGCCGTCCTCGGGCGCGAACCCGTCGACCACGCAGAGCCCGACGACGCGTCCGGGCAGCGCGTCCGCGACGCCCGCGATCACCATGCCCCCGTAGCTGTGCCCGACGAGGACGAGGTCGCCGTCGAGTCCGCCGAGGTGCCTCGTCAGGTCCGCGACGTGGCTCGCGAGGTTCGTCGTGGCGGTCAGCTCGCCCGCCCGCTCCCCGAGCGCCGGGCAGCGTGACGGCGAGCGCGCGGTGGCCGCGGGCGGTCAGCGCCTCGACGGCGGGGGCGTACCACCAGGCGCCGTGGCAGGCGCCGGGGACGAGGACGACGGTCGGGGCTGCTCACGGCGTCCAGCCTCGTGCGGGCCGGAGCAGAAGTCGAAGACCTGCTCGTGCTGGCACGCAGAAGCAGCGATGATGCTCGGCGTGCAGCTCCACCAGCTCGAGTACCTGGTCGCCGTCGTCGACGAGGGCGGCTTCACCCGCGCCGCGGACCGGCTCCGCATCGCCCAGCCCGGGGTGAGCGCCCAGGTCCGCAAGCTGGAGCGCGAGCTCGGGCACGCGCTGCTCGACCGGTCCGGTCACCGGGTGCGGCCGACGCCGGTCGGGGTGGAGGTGGTCGCCGCGGCGCGGGTCGCGCTGGACGCCGTGGCCGGGGTGCGTCGGGTCGTGGACGACCTCGACGGGCTGCTCCGCGGGACGGTGCGCGCGGGCATGGTGGGCTCGGGCCCGTTCCTCGACGTGCCCGGCGTCGTCGCCGACTTCTCCGCCGCGCACCCGCACGTCGTCTGCTCGCTGGTGGAGCAGGGGTCGCGGGCGCTGGTCGACGGGCTGCGCGCGGGACGGCTGGACGTGGCGCTGGTGGGCGCGGCGGGTCCGCTGCCCGAGGACCTCGCGGGGCGGACCGTCTCCGAGGAGCCGCTGGTGGTGGCGGTGCCGCCGGACCATCCGCTGGCGGGCGCCGGCGTCGTCGGGCCGGCCGATCTCGCGGGCCGGGACCTGGTCCTGCCCGCGGAGGGCAACGCGCTGCGGGACGCCGTCGAGCTCGCCTGCGCCGCCGTCTCGCCCGCGCCGCGGGTCACGTGCAGCGCGAGCGACCCGACGGTGCTCGCCCGGCTCGCGGCGCGGGGGCTGGGCGCGGCGGTGCTGCCGGGGTCGGTGTCGGCGCTGCGCACCGAGGAGCTCGCGACGGTGCCGTTCGAGGCCGAGGGGGTCCGCTCGCGGCTGGTCCTGGTCTGGCCGCGGGGCGAGGCGAGCCCGGCGGCGGCCGCGCTGCGGGAGGCCCTGCTCGCCGCGGTGCCCGGCTGAGCCGGCGTCGTCAGGAGCGCCGGCCAGCACGACGATCCTCTTCCTGGTGAGCGACATGCGCGACGGATCCGCGCGACACGCTCACGAACGTCCGGATCTTCTCGCGCCGGATCTTCGGCGGCCGGCCGCCCGGCGCCGTGACCTCCGCGACCTCCTGCCCGTCGTCACAGCGCCCCGACGTCGCCCTGCGGCAGAGTCGTCACCGTGACCTCCCCGTCGACCACCCGCCGCCGGATCGACCCGACCCTGCTCGCCCGGGCGTTCCGCACCGTCGCCATCGCCGAGGCCTGCTCCTGGACGGGGCTGCTCATCGGGATGGTGTTCAAGTACCTCGTGGTGTTCGACGACGTCGGCGTGAAGGTCTTCGGGCCGATCCACGGGGTGCTGTTCATCCTCTACGTGGTGATCACGCTCGTGACCGCCCGCACCTTCGGCTGGCGCGCCGGCACCACGATCGTCGGACTGCTCGCCAGCATCCCGCCGCTGACCACGCTCTGGTTCGAGCACTCCGCCCGCCGCCGGGGGCTGATCGACGGGGAACGCGCCCGGCAGGGATAGGGTCGAGGATCGTGGTGAGCACGGAGAACGCCCCGGTCACGGGCACGAAGACCTCGCTGACCGGGATCAAGCCCACCGGGGAACCGCACCTGGGCAACCTGATCGGCGCCATCGAGCCCGCGATCGCGATGGCCGGCGAGCACGAGTCGCTGTACTTCATCGCCGACTACCACGCGCTCACGACCGCGCGGGACCCCGAGCTGCTCCACCAGTGGACGCGCTCGGTCGCCGCCACCTGGCTCGCCGCCGGCCTCGACCCCCACCGGACGATCTTCTACCGCCAGTCCGACGTCCCCGAGACGTTCGAGCTGACGTGGATCCTGTCCTGCATCACCGGCAAGGGGCTGATGAACCGCGCCCACGCCTACAAGGCGGCGCGGGACGCCAACCTCGCGGCCGGGGAGGACCCCGACGCCGGCATCAACATGGGGACCTACAACTACCCGATCCTCATGGCCGTCGACATCCTGATCATGGAGGCGGACCTCGTCCCGGTCGGGCGCGACCAGGCGCAGCACGTGGAGATCGCCGCCGACATCGCCGGCAGCTTCAACCACGTCTACGGCTCGGGATACCGGTTCCGGATTCCCGAGGCGGTCATCCCGGCGGAGACGACGGGGCACACGCTGCCGGGGCTCGACGGCCGCAAGATGTCGAAGTCCTACGACAACTACATCCCGCTGTTCCTGCCCGCGGCGAAGCTGCGCAAGCTGGTGCGGCGGATCCCGACCGACTCCACCCCGGTCGAGGCCCCGAAGGACCCCGACTCGTCGGCGGTCTTCCAGATCCTCGCGCAGTTCGCCCCGGACGACGTCGTCGCGGAGACCCGCGCACGGCTCGAGGCCGGCGGGGTCGGCTGGGGCGATCTGAAGAACCAGCTCGCCGACGTGCTCGAGGAGCGGCTCGCGCCGATGCGCGAGCGCTACGAGGAGCTCATGGAGCCGGGCAGCGACCTCGACGACGCCCTCGCCCGGGGCGGGGAGATCGCCCGCGACCGCGCGCGGCGGGTGCTGGGCTCGGTGCGGTCGGCGATCGGCGTGGATCGGTAGGTGCGCTGCGCGCTCGTGAGCACTATGTGCGGTGATGGCCGCATGTGGCGCTCAGGCCGAAGGCACCTAGCCGCTCCGCCCTAGCGGAGGACCTGGGAGAACCCGGAGTCGACGTCGCGCGGGCGCTGCGCCGGGACGTCGTCCACCAGGACGCCGGGCGTGTCCGGGACGTGGGGCACCTCGGCCAGCCACAGGGCGAGCGCGCCGTCGGTGAAGGCGAAACGTCCCCGGCCCTGGTCGCTGAGGTCCCCGTCGACGGCCGAGCCGCGACGCAGGAGCGCTCCGAGCCCGAGGGCCGCGACGACCGAGACCACGCACCAGGCACCGACGAGTACGGCGACCCACCCGAGGACCGTCATGCCCACCTCCGTCGTCGGCGCCACTGCGCTTGCGGACGGTGATCGGTCGGTGGCCCTCCCCGCCCGTCCGCGCACCGTGACTATCTCAGCACGAGGGGTGATCCCGGGCCGAATCCACCTGATCGGACGTACAACCTGCGACCGCTGAGCGCGTCCCAGCGCCCGCTCATCGGCATGAAGGACCTGCGGAACCGGCCGTCCACCGGTCCGTTCATGCGACGAACGGCCTAGCCCGCCGCGTCGTCCCCGGCCTCGCGCAGCCGGTCCCCGATGCGCTGCGCGACCGCGGCCGCCTCGTCCGGGTCGCGGTAGGGGTGACGCGGACCGAGGAAGAAGCGCAGCCCGTCCTTGGGTCGGCGCGGGATGACGTGCAGGTGCAGGTGGGGTACCGACTGGCTCACCACGTTGTTGATCAGCACCAGGGAGCCCGGCGTGTCCATCGCGGACTCCACGGCGCGCTCGAGCCGCTGCGCGAGCGCGAAGAACCCGGGCACCGACGCCGTCGGGAGGTCGGCCAGCGTCGTGACGTGGACCCGCGGCACGAGCAGGACGTGGCCGGGGAAGACCGGCTTCGCGTCGAGGAACGCCACCGTCTCGTCGTCGGTGTGCACGACGTGGGCCGGGGCGTCGCCGGCCACGATGGCGCAGAACGCGCAGGGCTTCATCGACCACTTGTAGCGTGTCCGTCGCCGCCGGGGAGCACCGGGACCACCTCACGCGCTGCCGGTCCCACATGGACGAAGTCCGTGGGTCCGTGCGTTGATCCCGGTATGGACTTCCCGACGATGCTGGTGATCGGCCACGACGTGACGCCCGAGACGGTGCTCGTGCAGTCCGGGACCCTCGGGTCCTGGGCGGCGGAGCGCGGGGTGCGGATCGTGCCCGGCGTCGCGGGCACCGTGCTGCCCGACCCCGCCGGGTTCGACGCGATCGCCGTGCTCGGGTCCGCCGAGGGCGCGTGGGACGACGCCGTGCCGTGGCTCGCCGACGAGATCGCCTACCTGCAGCGCGCGATCGCCGCGGGCGTCCCGATCCTCGGGATCTGCTTCGGTGGCCAGCTGCTCGCGCGGGTCCTCGGCGGCACCGCGCACGCCGCGGACGGCCACCACGAGAACGGCTGGCGCACCATCACCTCCCACGTGCCCGACGTGATCGCCGAGGGCCCGTGGATGGAGTTCCACTTCGACTCGTTCACCGCCCCGCCGACCTCGGAGGTCCTCGCCCGCTCCGAGCGCTGCGACCAGGCGTTCCGGCAGGACCGCCACCTCGGCGTGCAGTTCCACCCCGAGATCACCCCGGCCGAGTTCGAGACCTGGGTGGCGCGGTGGACGGGGACCTCGATCGAGGACCGCTTCGACGACCTGGGCATCTCCACCGAGGGCCTGCGCGCCGAGACCGCCGAGCGCGCGGAGGCCTCCCGCGTCGCGTCGTGGCGGCTGTTCGACGACTTCGGCCGCCGGACCGGGCTCCTCCGCCAGGAAGCGCGGGCCACGGCGTGACCGACCTCAAGGTCCGCCTCGGCATCGGCGCCGGCCTGACCCTCGGCGACCCCGCCGAGGACACCCGGGCGCTGGTCGACGGCTGCGAGCGCCGCGGCATCGACTCGGTCTGGTTCCCGGACCGCATCGCCTCCGACGCGATCGAGCCGCTGACCGCGCTCGGCTGGGCCGCGGGCCGCACCGAGCACCTCAAGCTCGGCACCGGCGTCGTCGTGCTCCCCGGCCGCAACCCCGCCGTCGTCGCCCACCAGCTCGCCTCGCTGGCGGCGCTCGCGCCCCGGCGCATCCTGCCGGTGTTCGGGCTGCAGCCCGCGACGCCGGCCGAGCGCACCGCCTACCCGGTCCCGGGCCCGCGCGCCGCGGTGTTCGAGGAGGCCCTCGTGGTCGTCCGGCGGCTGCTCACCGAGGAGGTCGTCACCCACCACGGCCGGTTCTTCACCCTCGACGGGGCCTCGGTCGGGCCGCGCCCGGCGAAGCCGCTGGATCTCTGGCTCGGCGGCCTCGTGCCCGCGGCGCTGCGCCGCGTCGGGCGCCTCGCCGACGGCTGGCTCGCCTCGTTCGTCACCCCGGCCGAGGCGGCCGCGGCCCGGACGGTGATCGCCGAGGCGGCCGACGCCGCCGACCGGGAGGTCGAGGACGACCACTACGGGACGAACCTGCTGGTCATGCCGTCGGGGGCGAGCGCGGACGACGTCGACCGGGCGTTCGCGACGACGGCCCGGCGCCGCCCCGAGATCGACCCCGGTGAGCTGATCGCCCGCGACTGGGCCCAGGCGCGCCGGCTCGTCGGGGAGTTCGTCGAGGGCGGGATCACGAAGTTCGTCGTGCGGCCCGCCGTCGCCCCGGAGCGCCTCGAGGACTTCCTCGACGAGTTCGTCGGTGCCTTCGGCGCGTGAGCAGACAGCGCGGCCACGGCGTCGATCCGGCCGGTCCTCGCCGACGCACAGCGGCCGCACAGGCCCGCCCCACCCCGTGATCACGGGCGGTCCGGACCCTCGGCGTCATGAGTCTGCTGACCGGTCGGCGGCCCACGCCTCCGACCACCGAGCCACCGACCGCGTCGGCTCCCCCGTCCGCGACGAGCGACGGGCGGACCGCGCGCTGGTACGTGCCCGCCCTCGGCGTGCTGCTCGTCGCGACCGCGGTGCTCTACCTGGTCGGGCTCTCCGCGTCGGGCTGGGGCAACGCGTTCTACGCGGCCGCCGCGCAGGCGGGCGGGCAGAGCTGGAAGGCGTGGTTCTTCGGGGCGTCGGACGCGCCCGCGTCGATCATGGTGGACAAGCCGCCGGCCTCGCTGTGGGTGCTGGGGCTCTCGGTGCGGCTCTTCGGGCTCTCGTCGTGGTCGGTCCTCGTGCCCCAGGCGCTCATGGGCGTCGGCGCGGTCGGCCTGCTCACCGGGGCGGTGCGGCGCTGGTCGGGCCCCGCCGCCGGGCTGCTGGCCGGGGTGGCGCTGGCCGTCACGCCGGTCGCGACGCTGATGTTCCGGTTCGACAACCCGGACGCGCTGCTGTGCCTGCTGCTCGTCGCCGGGGCCTACGCGATGGTGCGGTCGGTCGACGCCGCGTCGACGCGCTCCTCGACGTGGTGGCTGGTGCTCGCCGCCGCCTGCGTCGGCACCGGGTTCCTGACGAAGTCGCTGCAGGCCTTCCTCGTGCTGCCCGCGTTCCTCGCGCTGCACCTCGTCGCGGGGCCGGGCACGTGGCGGCGGCGGTTCCTCGCGCTGCTGCCCGCGACGGCGTCGCTGCTGGTCTCGGCGGGCTGGTGGGTCGCGGTCGTGGAGCTGTGGCCGGCGTCGTCGCGGCCCTTCGTGGGCGGGTCGCAGACGAACAGCGTCCTGGAGCTGGCGTTCGGCTACAACGGCGTCGGTCGGCTGACCGGGGACGAGACCGGCCAGCTCGGCGGCGGCCGGGGTGGCGCGGGCGGCTTCGGTGGGGGCGGCGCGGGGTTCGGGGGCGCGGGGTTCGCGGGGTGGAGCCCCGCCCGGCGGCGGGGGCGGCATGGGCGGTGCCACGTCCACGGACTCGTGGTCGGCGCTGTTCACCGGCTCGATGGCGAACCAGGTGTCGTGGCTGCTCCCGGCCGCGCTGGTGCTGGGCGTGGCGCTGCTCGTCGCTGGTCGGCCGGGGCGTGCGCACCGACCGGCGGCGCGCGGGCGTGCTGCTCTGGGGCGGCTCGCTGGTGGTCACCGCCGGGGTGTTCAGCCTCGCGGCCGGGATCATCCACCCCTACTACGCGGTCGCCCTCGCGCCGTGGATCGCGGCGCTGGCCGCCGTCGGGGCGGTCGAGCTGTGGCGGGCGCGCGGGGTCGGCTGGGTCCGCTGGGTGCTCGCCGCCGCGGTGGCGGTGACCGCGGTCTGGTCGTGGTGGCTGCTGCGCGAGACGCCGGAGTTCGTGCCGTGGCTGCGGGTCGTCGTGCTCGTGACGGGCCTCGTGGCCGCGGTGGGCCTCGTGCTCGCCGGGCTCGTGCGGGCCGGGCTGCGCCGGGTGGTGACGGCGGGGGTGCTGGCGACGGCGCTCGTGGCCGCGCTCGGCGGGCCGGTGGCCTACGCGGTGCAGACCGCGGGCACGGCGCACACCGAGATCATCCCGACGGCGGGTCCGTCGTCCGGCGGCTTCGGCGGCGGCCCGGGCGCGGCGCGGGCACGGGCCGGGCGGGTTCGGGCGGGCCGGGCGGGTCTCCGGGCCGGGTGGCCGCGCTCCGGGTGGCGCCCCGGGCGTCACCACGCGGGGCGGCGCGGCAGGTCAGGGTGGCGGCGCCGGGCGGGGCGGGCCCGGCGGCGCGATGGCGCTGCTGAACGCGTCGCAGCCCTCGGCCGCGCTGACCGCGTTCCTGCAGGCCGGCGCGGCGGGCCACACCTGGGTGGCGGCGACCGCGGGCTCGATGCCGGCGGCGGGCTACCAGCTCGCGAGCGGCGCGCCCGTGATGCCGCTCGGCGGGTTCAACGGGACCGACCCGTCGCCGACGCTGGCGCAGTTCCAGGCGCTCGTCGCCACCGGTCAGGTGCACTACTTCCTGGGCGAGGGCCTCTCCGAGGTCCCCGACACCGGCGGCAGCGCCGACACGGTGCAGATCACGGCGTGGGTGAAGCAGCACTTCACCGCGACGACGGTCGGCGGGACCACGGTCTACGACCTGACGCACCCGACGTCGTGAGCCCGGCTGCCGGGGATCACCGACTGCCGAGGACCCGCGTCACCGCGATCTCGATGACCACCCGCTCCGGGTTCGGCCGGGGCGTGCGGTACCGGGCCGCGTAGCGGGCCTCGGCGTCGGCGACCGACTCCGGGTCCTCGCGGACCACGGCGATCCCCTCCAGCGTCGACCACCGCGCCCGGTCGACCTGGCTGACCGCCACCCGCGCGCCGCCCTCCGGGACGTCCGCGGCCGCGCCGCACGTTCGCGACCTTCTGGCTCCCGCGGCGGGTGATGACGCGGGCGGTGGCCGTGTCGAGGTCGAGCGTCACCCCGACGGCCACCACGTGCGGGCTGCCGTCGCGACGCAGCGTCGTCAGCGTCCCGAGGTGGTACTCGCGCCAGAACTCGGCGAACTCCTCGCCGCGTGCGTGCAGGTCCTCCCCGGTGACGGCCACGGCCGCGATCATCGCAGTCGGCTCAGGTGAACCAGTCCATGGCCGTGTTGACCGCCGGGAGCAGCAGTCCCCGGGGGGCGAGGCGGCCGCCGGCGGCGCTGAGCTGGTTCACGAGACCGGGCACGACGCTGCGGTGCCCGGCCGCCATCGCCGCGACGCCGGCCTCGGCGACGTCGGAGGCCTCGCCGACGAAGACGTCCGGTGCCTTGTCGAACGCGCCGGTGCCCGCGGCGTCGGCGAACCCGGTGCGGGTCAGGCCCGGGCTCAGGGTGGTGAGGGTGACCCCGCTCCCGGTGAGCTCGGCGTGCACCGCCTCGGAGAACGACTGCACGAACGCCTTGCTGGCCGCGTAGCTCGCGACCCCGGGCAGCGGCTGGAACGCGGTGATCGAGGAGACGTTGAGGATCGCCCCGGTCCGCCGCGTCGACTCCGCCCGGTGCACGAGGGCGCCGACGGCGGCGATGGTCAGGTCGTGCAGCGCGAGCACGTTCAGGCGCACCAGCCCGTCGAGCGCGGCGCGCCCGTCGGCGTCGGCGAGGTCGGCGACGCGGCCGGTGACCCCGAGGCCCGCGGCGTTGACCAGGCCGACCACGCGCTCGTCGTCGAGCACGATCCCGCGCACGGTGTCGCGGCCCGCGTCGGAGCCGAGGTCGGCGGCGTGGACCTCGGAGGTCAGCCCCGAGCGGTCCCGCAGCTCCGCGGCGAGCTCGGTGAGCGCCTCCTCCCGGCGGGCGACCAGCATCGTCGGGTAGCCGCGGTCGGCCAGGGCCCGCGCGATGGCGGCGCCGATCCCCGAGGAGGCCCCGGTGACGAGGACGTGGGCGTCAGGACCGGGCGGCGGCAGTGGCATGGGCCGTCTGTACCCGTCCGTCAGGTCCAGTAGAGCAGTCGTGCGTCCGGGAGCAGGTCCTCGACGAGCCCGGTGACGTGCGTGCGCAGCGCGGCCATGACGTCGTCGGGGTACACGTGCTTCACCGACCCGTAGCGGCCGCGCTTGGTGCGCCGCTGCTCCGGGTCCATCTCGAGGCGGGTCGCGGGGTACCAGCCCTCGAGCACCTCCTTGCTGCCCGGCGTGAACCGGTGGGTGATGCACTCGATCGTGAGGTCGGTGCCCGACCCGCGGACCGCGTCGGCGACCTCGCCGAGCAGGTCCGCGTACGCCTGCTCCCAGCCGGGCTCGGGGATGATCGGGGCGAGCGTCACCCCGACCGGCCAGCCGGCGTGCGCGAGCGTCCCGAGCGCGGCCACCCGCGCGGCGACCGGGTCGGTGCCGCCCTCGAACCGCGACCACGGGCTGAGCGAGAACCGCAGGCGGGTCCGGCCGTGGTGGGGCAGGTCGAGCAGCGGCGCGACGTCGGCGAACTTCGTGGTGGCCCGCAGCTGCACCGGGCCGGAGAACTCGTGGGTGCCGATGTGGCGGATGGCCGCCGCGAGGCTGCCCGTCGCCGGCTCGATGCCCAGCGGGTCGGTGTAGCAGGAGGCCTCGAAGGTGGTGCCCTCGTGCGCCCGCTCGGCGTTGGTGGAGGTGATGTTGCCGTGCCCGACGTAGCCGTCGAGGTTGGCCAGGATGCGCTCCAGGTCGGCGTACACGCGGGTGATCGGCGGTCCGGTCAGCGACCCGGCCAGGTAGCAGTACTGGCAGTGGGCGGGGCAGCCCCGCGCCAGGTCGACCCGCCAGTCCGCGCTCGGCGGGATCGGGTCGAGCTTGCGGGCGGAGTCGGGGCTCACGACGACGGCGAGGGTCGCCTTCGCCCGGGCGTAGGTCTCGCGCTCGGTGTCACCGCGGACGCCGGTGATCCGGTCGCCGTTCAGCAGCTCGATGTCGGTGGTGCCGAGCGCCTCGCAGCGCCGGACGATCTCGGCGGCGTGCGGGTGCTCCTGGGCGGAGCGGGTGACGCGGACGTGCCGCGGGACCCACGCGCGGTGGGTGCGGACCTCGCGGCCCGCCGTGGTGCGTACCGGGGCGGCCATCCGGCCGGATACCCGGCCCCGGGCGGCTCACCACGTCCAGAGCCGTGACCACCATCCCTCCGTGCCGGACGTCGCCCGCGAACGACTGGCTCGACGTGTCGGAGGAGGACTTGACCGTGCCGTTCGAGGACTGCGAGACGTAGGTGGTGCTCGAGTCGCCGTTCGAGCTCGTCGTGCTCTTGCGGGTCACGCTGGTGCCGTTGCCGTCGGACGTCGTCGTCTCCCGGGTGGTGGACCCGTCGGAGCCCTTCGACGTCCTCGACTTCACCGTGGACGTCGACTTCTTCGACCCCGACGAGGAGGACCCCGACCCGGCCGACCCGGACGACGACGAGGACTTCGGCGAGGCGGACTTCGACGCCGGGGACTTCGACGACTGCGACTTCGGGGCCGCCGACTTGGCTGTCCGCCGACTTGGTGCTGCCGGCGGGCTTCGAGCTGTCCGCGGACTTCGTGCCGTCCGGCCGACCTCGACGCGGAGGTCTCCGCCGGGCCTTCGAGCCCGTCGGGTCGGCCGCCCCGGTCGCCGAGGAGTCCGCGGTCGGCTTCGCCGCCGACGAGTCCGATCCTGCCGGACGGGTCCGCCGCGCCGGCGTCGTCCGCCGACTCCCGCGTCGTGGTGACGTCGACGGCGGAGGCGTCGGCCGAGCGCGTCGTGGTCTGCGTCGTCCGCGAGCGGTCGTTCGGATCGGTCCGGGTCGATCGGGTGGTCACCGAACCGGTCGACGGGTCCACGGCGCGGGCGCGGGTGGTGACGACGCCCGTCGAGGGATCGGTCTCGGTCGAGGAGTTGCCGTCGGGCGACGTCGTGACCCGCGGGGCGGCCGCGCCGGTCGGTGCCGCGCCGGTGGTCGTCGTGATCCCGTCCGACGAGCCCGGGGGCGCGTCGGTGGACGCCGGGCCGAGCGTCGGGATCGGCCAGCCCTCGGGCTGGTCACCCGAGCCCCGCTTCCCGGCGCCCTTGCTGCTGGTCGGCGCGAGCGGCGAGTCCTTGCCGCCGGTGCCGGGCGCGAGCGTCGACCCGGTCCCGGTGGCGGTCGCCTCGCCGGGCAGGTCGCCGGTGGCCGGGGCCGCCGAGGAGGACGGCGGGTCGGAGCTGCTCGGGCCCAGCATCGGGATCGGCCAGCCCTCGGGCGCGACGGCGGGCACCGCGACCGCCGGGGTCTGCTTCGCCCCGCCGTCCCCGCCCTGCTTCGCCCCGCCGTCCCCGTCCTGCTTCGCGGCGCCGCCCCCGTCCTGCCTTCGCCGCGCCGCCGCCGGTGTCCTTCGGCTGCTCGGCCGGCCCCCCGATCTTCGGGAGCTCGACCTTCGGCGCCGCGGGCGCGTCGGCCTTCTTCGGCGGCGTCGGCCTTCTTCGGCGGGTCGGCCTTCGGCGTCGGCTTCTCGGCGTCGGCCTTCTCCTCGGCCGCCTCCGCCTCCTTGGGCGGCTTCGCCGCGGGGGCCTCGGCCTGCGGCGCGGCGGCGGTCGGGGCGTCCGCGTCCCCGTCGCGCGGAGGCAGCACGCCGCCGAGGACCTGACCCGGCAGGTCCTGCACCCGCGGCGGAGCCGCGACCGACGGGCTCCCGGGCGCCGGGCCCGACGCGCCGTCGGACGGCGGGACGATCGGCGCGAGCGGGGCGGCAGCGCCGGGGGACGGGGCCTGCGACCCGGGCACGATCGGCGCGAGCGGCGGGTCCCAGCCCGACGGCGTGCTCGACGCCGGCGCCGGGGCGCTCCCGAGGGGGCGGGCCCCGGGCAGCGGGATCGGGGTCAGCGGTGGGGCGAGCGAGTCGTCCGAGGCGCCGGGATCGGGCGGCGCGGCACCGGGAGCGCCGCCCGGGGCCGAGCCACCGGGGGGTGCCGGGGCCGGCGACGCCCCGAGGTCCGCGCCGGGCGCGCTCGGGCCGCGAGCAGGCCGGCGCCGGCGCCCGTGCCGGGCCCGTACCCCGACCCGTTCCGGTGCCTGACCCGGCGCCGTAGCCCGACCCCGCGCCGTCACGGGCGCCCGCCGGGTCCGGGGTCGCGTCGTCCGTGTCGCTCGCGAGCGAGCGCGAGGTCCCCGCGGTGCCGGCGGCCTCACCCGGTCCGGCCGGCGCGATCACGGTGCGGCCGACGCCGAGCGCCGCCGCGAGGATCGCCACCGCGAACAGACCCGTGACCGCCGCACTGCGGGCCGACCAGCGCGGCCACCGCCGCCGCCGGCGGTCCGTCCCCCACCCGTTCAGGGAGCCCGAAGGCATACCTGTCCCACTCTCTCCCCGACCCGCCACCGCCGTCCCCGGTCCGCCGACCGGAGATCCGGGAGGCTACGCGTCCGATACGTCTCGAGTCAGCCGTTCGGGTGTTTCTCGCCGACCACACCGGGCACGATGGGAGCCGTGGGTGCACAGCGGGCCGACGCCGACGCCCGAGCGTGTCGTCGACACCGGCCTCCGACTCCGTCGATCGGGTGATGGTCAGTCCACGATTGGAGCTGGACCTCGCCGTCGTCGGCCGGGCGTATTGCGCGTTCCGTGACGCCCTGCCCGAAGCCGAGGTCGCCTACGCCGTCAAGGCGAATCCGCATCCCGAGGTGCTCGGGCTCCTCGCCGCCCGGGGCGCGAGCGTCGACCTCGCCAGCGTCGGCGAGCTCGACGCGTGCCTGCTCGCCGGGATCGCGCCCGAGCGCATGAGCTGGGGGAACCCGGTCAAGAAGCCCGCCGACGTCCGCGCCGCCGTCGCCGCGGGTGTGCACCGGTTCACCACCGACGCCCCCGCCGACGTCGACCTCCTCGCCCGCCTCGCCCCGGGCGCCGCGGTGACCGTCCGGCTCGGCGTCGACGACGCAGGCTCCGCGACCCCCTTCGCCGGGAAGTTCGGGGTGGCCCCCGAGGAGGCCGCGGCGCTGCTGGCGCGGGCCCGCGACGCCGGCCTGCGCCCGCACGGCCTCGGCTTCCACCCCGGGTCGCAGCAGACCGACCCCGACGCCTGGCGTCGCGGCATCGCCGCCGCGGCGCGGGCCGTCGAGCTCTTCGGCGCCCCGGTGGCCGAGCTCGACGTCGGGGGCGGGTTCCCGACGCCGCACGGTGCCGGCCCGGTGCCCGACCTCGCCGCCTGCGCCGACGCGATCCGCGGCGCCCTGGCCGCCCACGCCGAGGTGCCCGGCGTCGGGACCTGGCGGCCGCACCTCGTCGCGGAGCCGGGACGCGCGCTCGTCGCCGAGGCGGGCGTGCTCGTCGCGGAGGTCGTGCTCGTCGCCGAGCGCGCGGGCCGCCGGTGGGTCTACCTCGACGTCGGGCGCTACCAGGGCCTCGCGGAGACCGAGGGCGAGATGATCGTCTACCGGTTGCGCACCCCCGGCCACTCCTCCGATGCGCCCCGCGGTCGCGTCGTGCTCGCCGGCCCCACCTGCGACGGGGACGACGTCCTCTACCGCCGCGCCGACGTGCGCCTGCCGCTCGACCTCGCCCCCGGCGACGTCGTCGAGTTCCTCGGCGCGGGCGCCTACACCGCGAGCTACGCCTCGGTCGGCTTCAACGGCCTCCCGCCGCTGCCGACCGTGATCCGCCGACCGTCCCCCGAGGAGACCGCTTGACCACTCCGACGCCGGCCCGCCCCTCCCCCGCGTCGGGCTCGTTCGCCGGGCGCCACGTGCTGGCCGAGCTGCGCGGCGTCCCGGCCGCGCTGCTCGCCGACGACGCCGCCGTGGCGCGTGCGCTGCGGACCGCGCTCGACGGCGGCGGCGCCTCCACCCTCGACGTCGTCACCCATCGGTTCGAACCGCAGGGCACGACGGTCCTCGCGCTGCTCGCCGAGTCGCACGCCTCGGTGCACGCCTACCCCGAGGCGGGCGCGGCGTTCGTCGACGTCTTCACCTGCGGGGAGCACGCCGACCCGGAGCGGATCGTGGAGATCCTCGGCCGGGAGGTCGGGGCGGTCGAGGTGCGGGCGCAGATCGTCGCGCGCGGGGCGGGACTCGCCCCCGACGTCGTCGGGCACCGGGAGGTCGACGAGCCCCTCGCCGAGGGGATGCGGCGCCGGTGGCGGATCGACGAGGTGCTCTGGCGCGGCCGGACCGCGTGGCAGGACATGATCGTCGCCCGCACCGCCCAGGGGGTCTCGCTCTTCTGCGACGGCGAGCGCCAGTCCACCGAGGCCACCCAGCTCACCTATCACGAGGCGCTGGCGGTCCCGCCGCTGCTGCTCGCCGACTCGGTGGAGCGGGTGCTGGTCGTGGGCTCGAGCGAGGGCGTGGTGTCGCAGCTCGCGGTCGCGGCCGGCGCGCGGTGGGTGGACCACGTCGACATCGACGCCGAGTGCGTGCGCCGCTGCGCCGAGCTGCTGCCCTACGGCTACTCGCCGGCCGAGCTCGAGGCGGCCGAGTCCGGCTCCGGGCCGGTGCGGGTGCACTACGCCGACGGCTGGCAGTTCCTCGCCGACGCCGCCGAGCGCGGCGACCGCTACGACGTGGTGATCGTCGACCTGCCCGACGAGCCCGTCGAGGTCGACGACCCCGCCCAGCACGCCCGCCTCTACGGCACCCCGTTCCTGCAGCGGTGCGCCTCGGTCCTCGCGCCCGGCGGGGTGGTGTGCTCCCAGGCCGGCTGCCCGACGCTGTGGCGGAACGACACCCTGGCCCGGATGGTCGGGCGCTTCGACGAGGTCTTCCCGACGGTGCTGCCCTACTGCTCGGACGAGCACGAGTGGGCCTACCTGACGGGGCGGCTCGGACCCGGTGTCCGATCCGGTGGCGTTGGCGACGTCGCGGCTCTCGCGGTTCCCGTCGCTGGCGTCGATCGACGGTCCGGCCCTGCTCCGCGGCTCGATCCTGCCGTTCGCGCTCCGGGCTCGGTGATCATCGGCTCCCTCGGCATGATCAGGATCGTGTAGCGAAGTGCTCGCTCAGCGAACACTTCGCCGCACAGTGTCGATCAAGCGACCTCATCACCGCAGACGCCGACCGGGCAGACGCGCGGCGAGGACGTGGTCGCAACCGCGCCGGCACCCTGGCACGGCATCCGTTCCGAACGGAGTTGAGCGCGCCCCCCTCAGCGCTGAGGCGGGAGCTTCCGGATCACGAGGGCCGTGGCCTGTTCGGCGAACTCGCACGCGTCGTTGCCGGGAGCAGGGTCGCCCTTGCCGAGCCACAGTCGTCTCGAGTGCGCCTGCTTCGGTCCGAGCCCAGTGGTGACGGCGCAGATGTTCGGCGCACCGCGCCGCTCTTCTGGACGACCGCAGGGAAGCCCTCGACCTGATGTCGGAACGAAGACCGGTTCGAGGTGCGTTCGGTAGGTATCGGCGAGTAGATCGCGGTCTGCGTCGACGGCGAGCGCGAGGCTTCTGTTGGCTGCCCACGGCCCGTCCACCGACATTCCTGGACGTCGATCGAGGTCCGCTGTCGTCCGGGTGCAGCGAAGCCGAGGTCGGCGAGTTCCGAGGCCGTCAACAACGATCCTGCAGGGCGCTCCCGGCGACCGCCGACACGTCGACGGGCCTCTCGACGGCATCGGAGCACCGAACCGATTCGACGGTGTGGCTGGGCGGTGCTCGCGGCGTCGCATCGAGGCTGTCCGGCCGCGCATGAGGCAAGCAACAGCAGCAGCACGCACCATGCAGAGCGACGCCGACCGTAGGCACGCGGTCTCATCGAGTAGTCTCGGCGGTTGTCGGCGTCGACACTTTGATAAGCGCGCGATCTCCGCCGTCGATCGCGTCGATCAAGCGAGTTCAGACGCGCTCGACGCCCGCCTCGAAGCGCGAGAAGCAGGGAGCCCTGGCCGCCGTCGGCCACCGCGCCGAGAAGCGCCGCAGCATCTCGGCTGACCTCGTCGGCAGAGCCTGGGTCTACCTTCGCCGAGTCGCTCGGGCTTCCCGCATCAAGTCCGCCAGCTCGTCGCGGGCGGCGGTGAGATCGCGGAGGGTCTGGGGCGCGCGCTCGAGATCGACCGTGAACGCCCCACCGGTCGGCATGTCGACGACCTGGCGCGGCACCACCTGGCCATTCGTCAGCCGCGCCGGGTCGGACGCCTGCACGGGCGGCGGCACCGGAGTGCTCATGGCTGGCAACGTAGATGACGACACCGATGCCCCGAGGCCGAATCGGAGAATCCCGCCCTCGGCGTGATCACCAGACCTGCATGGCTGCCGACCCCCTGCTCTGGCAGCCACCCAGGTCTGGTGATCATGCACGCGTCGCCGGTCCGTCGCACCGGAGGCAACACCGCTCGCGAGCAACCATGTCACTTTGACTCGGTTGCGCCACAACACTTCACTCCCGGGACGCCGCCATCCCCGACGCCAACCGCTCCGGCACCGGGACCTTCGTGAACGCCGACGCATCGACGCAGACGTGCACCAGCCGCACGGTCACGGCGTCGGTCCAGCTCTCCCCCGCCGACGCCGACCGCCGGATCGTGAGCCGCGTCGTCAGCGACGTCGACCCGACCTTCTCGCTCTCCACCACGACCAGCACGGCGTCGCCCCAGTGCACCGACGCCGCGTAGTCCAGCTCCGCGTGGACGATCTGGATGTCGACGCCGTCGGCGATCATGTCCGGGTACGGGTAGCCGATCGCCGCCTGGAACGCCGTGAACGCCTCGTCGCACCAGGTCAGGTAGTGACCGAAGAACACGACGCCCTGCTGGTCGATCTCGGCGTAGCGCGGCACCACGTCGAACGCGAAGTTCACGACGACGACCGCAGACCCAACGACTCGTCCGAGTACTCGCCCTCGGGCGACCCACCCGCGGACGGGTCCGACCGCAGGTCGGTCTCGCGGGTCCGCAGCTCGACCCGGCGGATCTTCCCCGAGATGGTCTTCGGCAGGTCCGCGAACTCCAGGCGGCGCACCCGCTTGTAGGCCGGGAGGTGCTCGCGGGCGTACTCCAGGATCGCCCGCGCGGCCTTCTCCCCCGGCTCCCAGCCGCGGGCGAGCACGACGTAGGCCTTCGGCACCGCCAGCCGCAGCGCGTCGGGCGAGGGCACGACGGCGGCCTCGGCCACGGCCTCGTGCTCGAGCAGCACGCTCTCCAGCTCGAAGGGCGAGATCCGGTAGTCCGACGCCTTGAACACGTCGTCCGAGCGCCCGACGTAGGTGATGTAGCCGTCCGCGTCGCGGGCCCCGACGTCGCCGGTGTGGTAGTAGCCGCCGCGCATGACCTCGGCGTTGCGCTCGTCGTCGTCGGCGTACCCGACCATGAGCCCGACCGGGCGCTTCGACAGGTCGACGCAGATCTCGCCCTCCTCGCCGACCTCGCCGCTCACCGGGTCCACCAGGGCGATCTCGAAGCCCGGCAGCGGCCGGCCCATCGAGCCGTCCTTCACCCGCTGCCCGGGCGTGTTCGCGATCATCAGCGACGACTCGGTCTGACCGAACCCGTCGCGGATCGTCAGGCCCCAGGCGTCGCGGACCTGCTCGATGACCTCCGGGTTCAGCGGCTCCCCGGCGCCGACGAGCTCGCGCATCGGCACCTTCCAGCGGCCGAGGTCGGCCTGGATGAGCATCCGCCACACCGTCGGCGGCGCACAGAAGGTCGTCACGCCCTTGTCGACGAGGGTCTTCAGCATCGCGTCGGCGTCGAAGCGGCTGTAGTTGTAGATGAAGATCGTCGCCTCGGCGCACCAGGGCGCGAACACGTTCGACCACGCGTGCTTGGCCCAGCCGGGCGAGGAGATGTTGCAGTGGACGTCGCCGGGCTCGAGCCCGATCCAGTACGCCGTCGAGAGGTGCCCGACGGGGTAGGACACGTGCGTGTGCTGGACGAGCTTCGGCTTCGCCGTGGTGCCCGAGGTGAAGTAGAGGAGCAGGGTGTCGGACGCCTTCGTCGGGCCGTCCGGCTCGAAGGTCTCCGACTGCGCGTCGGCGTCGGCGAAGTCCAGCCAGCCCTCGGGGGTCGAGGGTCCGACGGCGACGCGGGTGTAGTCGCCGGGCACGTCGTCGAACTTGTCGACGTCGGCGTCCCGGACGACGACGTGCTTGGCGGCGCCCCGGTCGATGCGGTCACGCAGGTCGGCGGCCCCGAGCATCGGCGTCGACGGGATCAGCACCGCGCCGAGCTTCATCGTGGCGAGGATCGTGTCCCACAGCTCGACCTGGTTCGCGAGCATGAGGATGATCCGGTCGCCGCGCTGCACGCCGTGGGAGCGCAGCCAGTTCGCGACCCGGTTCGACCGGCGGGTCATCTCCGCGAACGAGTACTTCCCCTCGGTGCCGTCCTGCTCGACGATCCACAGCGCGGGTCGGTCGGCCGACGCCGGATCGGCCCCGATGGCGTCGAAGTGCTCCAGCGCCCAGTTGAACTCGTCGAGCTCCGGCCACGCGAAGTCGCGCCGGGCCGCGTCGTAGTCGGTCTGCCGTTCGACGAGGAGGTCCCGGGCCGCGCGGAAGCGCTGGGCCGCGGGAGAGAGTTGCGACGACGACGTCGACACGGTGTGGGACCTCCGAGCTGTGCGGGAACGACGAAGGGCGGGCGTCCCGAGGTTCCTATCACCTCGGGACACCCGCCCACAGCCGTCGGACCGGCCGGTCGTGCCTACTTGAACAGCTTGCGCAGGATCAGGAGCCCGACGAGGGCACCCGCGGCGATCACGCTGTACTTGATCCTCGGGTCGGCCCACTTCTCGGCCGCGATCTCCTTGCCCTGCTCGCTGAGCCGCTGCGGGCTCGCGCGCTCGGAGAGCTCGTCGAGCGCCCCGGCGAGGGCCTCGCGCGCCTGCTCGATCTCCCGCTCGATGGTGTCCGGGTCGCGTGCCACGGAGCCTCCCTCGTCCTGTCCGGCCGGCCCACCGGTTCCCCGGTCACCGCTCTGTCGTCGACGCAGCCCGATGCCTGCTGCCGCCCATCGTGGCCGCATCGTCACGCCGCGTCCGTCCAGGCCCACGACGACGCGCCGCACGGTCGGCGATCACATGTCAGCGGTATCCTGCCCGCCCGTGGCCACCGATAACCGTCTGACCCCGGGTGACGCCGCCCCGGAGTTCTCCCTGACCTCCGACACGGGCGAGACGGTGTCGCTCGCCGACCACCGCGGCCGTCGGGTCATCGTGTACTTCTACCCGGCCGCCGGGACGCCGGGGTGCACGAAGGAGGCCTGCGACTTCACCGAGAACCTGACGACGTTCAACGACGCCGGGATCGACGTCGTGGGCATCTCGCCGGACAAGCCGGCGAAGCTCGCCAAGTTCCGCGCGGACCAGGGCCTGACGTTCCCGCTGCTCTCCGACCCGGAGAAGACGGCGATGCAGGCCTACGGCGCGTGGGGCGAGAAGACGATGTACGGCCGCACCTCGATGGGCGTCATCCGCTCGACCTTCCTCGTCGACGCCGAGGGGAAGATCGAGGACGCGCAGTACGGCGTCAAGGCGACCGGCCACGTGGGCCGGCTGCTGCGCGATCTGAAGCTGTAAGTACCGGCGATGGGATTCGAACCCACACTGTCACGGCACCTAAAGTGCTCTCCTGCCGTTGGACTACGCCGGCTCTGCCGTTGGGGTCAGACCGCCGGCGCGGCGAGTCCACGGTACGAGGCCCGGCCGCTCGAGGCGCCGCTGCCATGCCACCAGTGGATCGCGAGCCGATCCGGGTGCACTGGAGCGTCCACTCGACGATCGTCGGCGCACCGAGTGGACCGCCACGGCTCCTGGGACGACCGCGAGCAGGCGGTCCACTCGAAGCTCAGAGGAACGTCCCGCACCGCCTCGGCCATCTCCCCCGGCGGCCTCGACCGGGGTGAAGTGCCCGACGTCGTCGAGGACCTGCACGGACGCCTGCGGCAGCAGCTCCGTCACCCGATCCGCGAACTCCGGCGGGAACAGCGGGTCCCGAGCTCCCCACACCACGCGTCGCCGGGACGTCCACCGGCTCCGGGAGTCGGGCCGCCCTCGGCGATCGCGAGCGCCCCGTACAGCGTCGACGACCCCGACCGGTACCAGTTCAGCGACGTCGTGAACGCCCCCGGCCGCGAGTACGCCTCCACCAGGGCCTCGTCGACCACCGCGTCCGGCCGGTTCCCCCAGTGCGACCAGAAGTGCTCGAGGTACGTCCGCACCGCTGCCGGGTTGCCGTCGACGAGCCGGGACGACAGCTCGAGCTGGTGGAAGTCCTGGTACCAGAACTCGGCCCGCCGCCGCAGGTCCAGCGCGGCGGGGACGAACGCCGACGGCGCGAGCACGTTCCCGATCACGAGCGCCCGGACCCGCTCGGGCACCGCGCGGGCGAGCGCGATCGCCGTCGTGACCCCGACGTCGTAGCCCACGACGACGGCCGGCTCGAGCGACAGGGACTCCATCAGCTCGACCAGCGCCGCGACCATCGCCTCGCGCGAGAAGTCCGACGGCGGCCGGAGCTGGTCGCCCGGCGAGAACGAGTCCCCGAAGCCGGGGAGGTGGGGCACCACCACGTCGGCGGTGTCGACGAGGAGCGGCGTCAGGAGCCGGTAGTCCGACACCCCGCCCGGCCAGCCGTGCAGGCACAGCACCGGACTCCCCGCACCGCCGCGTTCGACCGCGAGCACGCCCCTCACTCCTCTCCGGTGGCGACGCGGACCTCGAGCACCCGGAAGCCCGCGTTCGACGACACCCTCGTCACCGTGTACCCCTGGCCACCCAACCACCGCGCCAGCGAGTCCGACCCGAGGTTCTTCGAGACGACCAGGTAGGACGGCCCGGCCACGCGCGGCAGCCAGTCGGTGAGCAGGTAGTGCAGGGCCGCCTTCCCCGCGCGGATCGGCGGGTTCGACCACATCCCGGCGAACGCCACGTCGTCGGGCACCTCGTCCGGCCGGCAGGCCCGCACGTTGGCCAGGCCCGCCGCCGCCGCGTTCGCCCGGACCAGGTCGAGGGCCCGTGAGTTCACGTCGACGGCCCACACCGTCGCGTCCCGCCGCACCGTCGCGAGCCACAGCGCGATCGGGCCCCAGCCGCAGCCGAGGTCGAGCAGGTCACCGCCACCTGACGGCTCGGGCGCGTGCTCGAG
Organism: uncultured Actinomycetota bacterium; assembly: GCA_963716955.1. GTDB lineage: Bacteria > Actinomycetota > Actinomycetes > Mycobacteriales > Pseudonocardiaceae > Actinomycetospora. Next base: position 52,266 of record CAVQUY010000001.1, on the reverse strand, counting down.
CAGCACCCGGGTGCCCGTGTCGAGCCGCCCGCGGGAGAACACGCCCGAGTCGGTGGTGACGTCGAGCGACAGGCCCGCGACGTCGAGCCGGGCCGGGACGGGCGACGAGGGCGCCGTCGGCTGCTCGGCGAAGTACTGGTCGGGCACGGGGATCAGCTCGCGAGCAGCGATCGCAGCTGCGGCGCGAGCGCGCGGAAGGCGCGGGCCCGGTGCGAGACGGCGTCCTTCTCGTCGGGCGACATCTCGGCCGAGGTGCGGGACTCCCCCTCGGGCACGAACGCCGGGTCGTACCCGAAGCCGTTCAGCCCGCGTGGCGAGCGGACGAGGCGGCCGGGCCAGCGCTCGGTGACGACGACCTCGCGCCCGTCCGGGTGGGCGGCCGCGGCGGCGCAGACGAACGCCGCACCGCGCCGCTCCTCGGGGACGTCGGCCATCTGGTCGAGGACGAGGGCGAGGTTCTTGACGTCCTTGTCGCGCCGGTCCCCCGTCGACCCCGACCACCGCGCCGACAGCACCCCCGGCATCCCGTTGAGGGCGTCGACGGCGAGCCCGGAGTCGTCGGCGACGGCGAGCATCCCCGTGGCGGCCGCGGCGTCCCGGGCCTTCGCGAGCGCGTTCTCCGCGAACGTCGCGCCGGTCTCGGGGGCCTCGTCGAACGGCGCGACCTCGTCGAGGCCGACGACCTCGAGGCCGAGGTCGGCGACGATCCGCCGGAGCTCGGCGAGCTTGGCGTCGTTGCGGGTCGCGAGCAGGACCGTCGCGGGGGGAGACGCAGCGGAGCGGAGCTCGACCATCAGGGCAGCTCGCCCGGGTACGGCTCGGCGAGCGCGGCGTTCTGGATCTCGGTGAGCCGGGCGATGCCGGCGAGGGCGGAGTCGAGCATGGCGTCGAGCGTCGCGCGCGTGTAGGTGGCGCCCTCGCCGGTGCCCTGGACCTCGACGAGCGTCCCGGCGTCGGTGGCCACGACGTTCATGTCGACCTCGGCGCGGCTGTCCTCGTCGTAGGGCAGGTCGAGGCGGACGCGGCCGTCGACGACGCCGACCGACACCGCGGCGATCGAGCACGACAGCGGCTGCGGGTCGGCCAGCTTCTTCTTCGCCCCGAGCCAGGTGATCGCGTCCGCCAACGCCACGTACGCCCCGGTGATGGCGGCGGTGCGGGTGCCGCCGTCGGCCTGCAGGACGTCGCAGTCGAGCTGGATGGTGTTCTCGCCGAGCGCCTTGAGGTCGATCGCCGCACGCAGCGAGCGCCCGACGAGCCGGCTGATCTCGTGGGTGCGGCCGCCGACGCGGCCCTTGACCGACTCGCGGTCGCTGCGGGTGTGGGTGGCCGAGGGCAGCATCGCGTACTCGGCGGTGAGCCAGCCGAGCCCGGAGTCGCGGCGCCAGCGCGGCACCCCCTCGGTCACGCTCGCCGCGCACAGCACCCGCGTGCCGCCGAAGGAGACGAGGACCGACCCCGCGGGATGCTGCTGGAACCCGCGCCGGATCTCGATGGGGCGGAGCTCGTCGTCGGACCTGCCGTCGCTGCGTGCCACGGGCGTCCACCCTAGAGACCGTCCCGACGGCGGTGCGCGGACCGGGTCGGGTGGTCCGCTCAGATCGTGTAGTGCGCGTCCGGGCGGACGAGCTCGGCGGGCCCGTCGTACTGGGCGCGCGCCTCGGCGAGCAGCTCCTCGCCGTCGAACCAGGGCGGGACGTGGGTGATGAGCAGCCGCCCCACCCCGGCCTCGCGGGCGACCTGGCCGGCCTGCGTGCCGGAGAGGTGCACGCCCGGCGGGCGGTCCGGCGCGTCGGACCAGGTGGCCTCGCACAGCAGCACGTCGGCGCCCGCGGCGAGCTCGACGAGGGTGCGGCACGGCCCGGTGTCGCCGGAGTAGACGAGGGTGCGGCCCTGGTGCTCGAGGCGGACGCCGTAGGCCTCGCAGGGGTGGTCGACCGGGGCGCTCGACAGCTCGATGTCGCCGACGCCGGCCGGCCCGTCGGCGAAGACGTGGTAGTCGAAGACGTCGGTGAGGTCGGTCGCGACCCGCTCGTCCGACGACGGCGCGTACGCCACGGCGAGCCGGACCTCCGACTCGCTCGGCCCGTGCAGCGGCAGCACCTTGCCCGGCCCGTCGGGGTGGTAGCGCCGGTGCACGACGAGCCCGGAGACGTCCGCGCAGTGGTCGGGGTGCAGGTGGGAGAGGACGACGCCGTCGAGGTCGAAGGGGTCCAGGTGGCGCTGCAGCGTCCCGAAGGTGCCGTTCCCGAGGTCCAGCACGAGCGTCGTCGCGCCGGTGCGCACCAGGTAGCCCGAGGCGGGCGAGGCGGGCCCGGCGCCGCTGCCGGAGCACCCGAGGACGATCAGTTCCACGGGCGCACCCTACGGGCCGATCGGAGAGGGCGACACCGGGCCGTTCGGAGGTCGACCCGGCGTGGCGCGCCGGTCGGCCGAGGCGACGAGACGGGCCGCGAGGACCCCGGAGAGGGCCCCGAACAGGTGGGCCTGCCAGGAGACGCCGGGGGTGCCGGGGAGGACGCCCCAGAGCACCCCGCCGTAGACCAGGAGCAGCACGACGGCGAGCACGATCTGGCTCCCCGAGCGCGCGAACAGGCCGCGGAAGAGCAGGAACGCGAGCCAGCCGAAGATCACCCCGGACGCCCCGACGGTGACGCCGAACCCGGTCAGCCACGTGAGGAAGCCGCCGAGCAGCCAGACCAGCGCCGTCACCGCGACGAACTGGCCGAGCCCGCCGGCGAGCACGAGGAAGCCGAGCACGAAGAACGGCACCGAGTTCGCGATCAGGTGCGCCCAGCCGACGTGCAGCAGCGGCGCCCAGAGGATGCCGCCGAGCCCGTCGACCTGCCGGGCGACGATGCCGTCCTGGTCGAGCGAGCCGCCGAACACGAACTGGTCGACCGCCTCGATCACCCACAGCAGGGCGAGGAAGACCAGCATCCCGGTCGCCGCCCGCAACGGGTGCGCCGGGAACACCCGGGGCTTCGCCGGCGCCGCCGATCCAGGGCTCGTCACGCGGCCGACGATACGCCGCGGCCGGTGGGCGAGCGTGAGGAATCGGTCAGGCCCAGAGCTGGCCCTCGAGCCCCTCCGAGGCCTCCTCGAGCGTCCCGGCGTAGGCCCCGGTCGACAGGTACTTCCACCCGCCGTCGCACACGACCATGACGATGTCGGCCTCGGCGTCGCCGCCCGCGGCCTTCTCGGCCTGGGCGAGCGCGGCGTGCAGGATCCCGCCGGTCGAGATGCCCGCGAAGATGCCCTCCTGCTCGACGAGCTGGCGGGTGCGCCGCAGCGCGTCGTGCGCACCGACCGAGTAGCGCCCGGTGAGCACGTCGGGGTCGTAGAGCTCGGGGACGAAGCCCTCGGAGATGTTGCGCAGGCCGTAGACCAGCTCCCCGTAGCGCGGCTCGGCGGCGATGATCTGGCAGTCCGGCTTGTGCTCGCGCAGGTAGCGACCCGTGCCCATGAGGGTGCCGGTGGTGCCGAGGCCCGCGACGAAGTGCGTGATCGTCGGCATGTCGCGCAGGATCTCCGGGCCGGTGCCCTCGTAGTGCGCGAGCGCGTTCGCGGCGTTGCCGTACTGGTAGAGCATCACCCAGTCCGGGTGCTCGGCGGCGATCTCCTTGGCGGTGGCGACGGCCTGGTTGGACCCGCCGGCCGCGGGCGAGAAGATGATCTTCGCGCCGTACATCTCGAGGAGCTGGCGGCGCTCGGCGGAGGTGTTCTCCGGCATGACGCACACGAGGTCGTAGCCCTTGAGCTTGGCCGCCATCGCCAGCGAGATCCCGGTGTTGCCCGAGGTCGGCTCGAGGAGCGTGCAGCCGGGCTCCAGCAGCCCGTCCTCCTCGGCCTTGGTGATCATCCGCAGCGCGGGACGGTCCTTGATCGAGCCGGTCGGGTTGCGGTCCTCGAGCTTCGCCCAGAGCCGCACGTGCGGCGCGGGCGAGAACGAGGGCAGCCCGACCATCGGGGTGTCGCCCAGGGCGTCGATCAGGGAGTCGTACCGCGCCATCGGGTGCTCCAGACAGAGGGAGGGCTCAGCGGCCGCCGGCGACCGCGGGCAGGATCGTCACCGTGCCGCCGTCGGGCACCTGCGCGTCGAGGCCCCCGGCGAAGCGGACGTCCTCGTCGTTGACGTAGACGTTCACGAAGCGGTGCAGCGCGCCGTCGGTGACCAGCCGGTCCTTGATGCCCGGGTGGTTCGCCTCGAGGTCGGTGATGACCTCCTGCAGCGTCGACCCGTCGGCCTTGACCTGCTTCTCCCCACCGGTGTGGGTGCGCAGGATCGTCGGGATCGAGACGGTGGCGGACACGGCTTTCCTCCAGGAGACGAGTTCGATTGCAGGGGACAGCGTCGCACGACGGCGGGTTGTTCCGGGACCGTCAGGAACGGTCGGGGACGTCCGGGGCGACCGCGGCGACGGGGGGGACGTCCGCCGCGCCGGTGTGGGAGAACATGTAGTTCTCCACGACCTGGACCTCGTCCTCGACGACGCGGCCCTCGCCGTCGTCGCTCAGGAGGAACGAGCGCAGGACGGGCTCGGCGTCGTCGGGGCCGGTCAGCGCGACGATCGCGAAGTGCACCCCGGGCTGCAGGCCCATGTACTCGATGTCCTTGACCGACGGGTACGCCTCGGGCAGGCCGGAGTCGGTCAGCGGGCGCCGCGGCACGCGGGTGTGCGAGTGGAAGACGACGACCGTCTCCTCGTCGTTCGCCGTCGCCTGCTTGTGCACGGCGAACTGCTCGCGGGAGTCGAACCGGTAGTCGCTGCCGCGGGCCTCGGCGTCGTCGGCGTTGGTCATCGGGACGTAGCGCTCGGGCCGGTCGCTCTCCTCCGGGCCCAGCAGCTGCCCGCACGCCTCACGCGGGTGATCACGGCGCGCGTGCGCCACGATCTCCTCGACGAGGTCGGCACGGATGACCAGCACACCGTCCACCCTACGGGGCGACGCGATCGCGGACAGCCCGGAGGAGGGCGTCGGTCGTCACCGCATCAGCACGGTGACCAGCGAGTCCTGCAGCCAGGTCAACCAGTGGTAGACGGGCATGTGGTCGCTGCGCGGGTCGTCCGGCGGGAGCTGCTCGGGCATGTCCTCGCTCACCTCGAGCGCGGTGCCCAGCGCCAGGCGGACGTCGTTCACCGCCGTCAGCCACGCCTCGGCCTGCGGCACCGTCAGCTCGACGCGCCCGCCGCCGGTCGGCAGCGAGGCGAGCAGCGTCGCGATCGCGTCGCGCTTGGCCTCGATGAGCTCCGGTTCGCGCACCGAGCGCAGCGCCGCGGCCAGCGCGGCGCCGTCGGGCTCGCCGCCCTCGGCGCCGGGGCGGTGGAAATCGGGGAGCAGCCGGGCGAGCACCGGGTCCTCCGGCGCGGTGGAGGGACCGGTGCGGATGCCGGTGAGCTCGGACAGCTCGTCGCTCGGGGACGCGTCGGACCGGCCGGAGAGCATGTCGTCGACCTGCCCGACGAGCCCGCGCAGCACCGAGGCCTCCGGCGGGTCGAGGACCGCGACGAAGCGGGCGCGCTCGCCGCGGCCGTGGCGTCTCCAGGTGCGCACGGGCTACGACGACCGCTGCATCGTCGCCCACAGCCCGGCCGCGTGGAGCTTGGCGACGTCGCCCTCCACCTTCTCCCGGCTGCCCGACGACACCGTCGCCCGGCCCAACTGGTGCACGTCCATCATCAGCGCGGTCGCCTTGGCCTTGTCGTAGCCGAAGAGCTTCTGGAAGACCCAGGTCACGTAGGACATGAGGTTCACGGGGTCGTTCCACACGATCGTCTGCCACGGGGTGTCGGCGTCGACGAGCTCCTCCGGACGCTCCTCGACGGCGGTCGCCGGCTCGGCGGGCGCCGAGACCCGTACGACGGAGCTGCCTGTCCGGCCGCCCAGTCCGACGTGCACGCGCATGTCCCCATCGTCTCAGCTCCGGCGGGGTGGTCGCACCCGCCCTCGGCGGCGCCCGGCCCCTAGGCTGGCCGGATGACGAGCGGGACCGCGCTGATGACGGACCGGTACGAGCTCACGATGCTCGACGCGGCACTCGCCGACGACACCGCCCACCGCCGGTGCACCTTCGAGGTGTTCGCCCGCAGTCTCCCGCACGGGCGCCGGTACGGCGTGGTCGCGGGCGTCGCCCGGCTGATCGAGGCCCTCGGGCGGTTCGGCTTCGGCGACGAGGAGCTCGACGCGCTGCGGGCCACGGGCTCGATCTCCGGGCGGACGCTGGAGCACCTGGCGTCGACGCACTTCGGCGGGGAGATCCTCGGCTACCCGGAGGGCGAGCTCTACTTCCCGGGCTCGCCGATCCTCTCGGTCACCGGGACGTTCGCCGAGTGCGTGCTGCTCGAGACCCTGGTGCTCTCGATCCTCAACCACGACTGCGCGATCGCCTCGGCCGCGGCTCGCATGACGACCGCCGCCAACGGCCGCCGGCTCATCGAGATGGGGTCGCGGCGCACGCACGAGGAGGCCGCCGTCGCCGCCGCGCGCGCGGCGTACCTGGCCGGGTTCGACGCCACGTCCAACCTCGAGGCCGCCGCCCGGTACGGGGTCCCGACGACGGGCACCTCGGCGCACGCGTTCACGCTGCTGCACGACACCGAGGAGGAGGCGTTCCGCGCGCAGGTGGACGCCCTCGGCGTCGGGACCACGCTGCTCGTCGACACCTACGACATCACCGAGGGCATCGAGACCGCGGTGCGCGTCGCGGGCCCGGAGCTCGGCGCGGTGCGGATCGACTCGGGCGACCTCGGCGTCATGGCCCAGCGCGCCCGCGCCCAGCTCGACTCCCTCGGCGCGACCTCGACGCGGGTCGTGCTCTCCGGCGACCTCGACGAGCACGCCATCGCCGGGCTGCGCGCCGAGCCGGTGGACGCGTACGGGGTGGGCACCTCGGTGGTCACCGGCTCGGGCGCCCCGACCGCCGGCATGGTCTACAAGCTCGTCGAGGTCGAGGGACGGCCGGTGGCGAAGCGCTCGTCGTCGAAGGAGTCGCGGGGCGGGGCGAAGTCGGCGGTGCGCAGGCACAAGCCGACCGGGACGGCGACCGAGGAGGTCGTGCACCGCCGGGAGCACGCCGTCGAGGTGGGCGAGCACGACCGCGTGCTGCCGATCGAGCTGGTCAAGAGCGGCGAGCCGGTGAACGGGCTCCCCACCCTCGCCGACGCCCGGGAGCACCTGCGCGCCAACCTCGTCGCGATCCCCTGGGAGGGGCTCAAGCTCTCGCGCGGGGAGCCGGCGATCCCGACGACGTTCCTCGACTGATCGTCGCGGCTCCGGGCGCTGGAGGAGATGGCGGGGGCGGGGTCGAGCTGCCCCGGTCGGTCCGAGCCGGGGTCAGCGGTCGGGGCCCACGTCCTGGCCGTGGCGCACCTCGCGGATGCCGACCACGAACGCCGCCACCGCCAGCGGGATCGACACGAAGGCCATCTGCACCGCCTCGGTGCGCGCCTGACCGACCGCGCCGACGACGTTGAACCAGACGTCGCAGCACAGGAGCGCACCGGCCGCCGCCGCGGTGGCCGGCACGAGGCCGGGGCGCCACCGCAGCGCCGCGGCCGTCGCGAGAAGGGTGACCGCCTCGGCCACGTCGAGGGTCATCCAGGTGATCTTGAGGTGCTTCGCGATGTCGACCGGGTCGTGCGCGGCCCTCGAGCCGGCCCAGGCCAGGAGCGCCGCGAGCGCGGCCGCGACGAGGACGGCGGCGAGCACCGGGGACCGGGGCCGCGGCGCGGCCGCCCCACTGCGGCGCCAGGCGAGCGCCCCGCACAGCACGACGATCGGCCCGAGCGCGAGCACGGTCGTGAAGGCGGCCGCGTGCGGGTGGTACGCGGTCCCGGTGACGAGGTGGAAGAACCCGGTGCACAGCGCGATCTGGCCGGTCGCGGCCGTCGTCATGACCAGGTAGGGGGAGCCGACGAGGGCCGCGGCGGCGCTGACGAGCAGCCCGAGCGCGATCGTCAGGATCGCGCCCGAGGCCGCGAGCGGCAGGTCGTCCACGGCGGCGGAGCGGGGCTGGACGAAGTACAGGACGACGATCCACGGCACCAGCAGGACGCCGGCCAGGCCGAAGAGGATCGACCACCCTCGGCCGTGGGCGCGGGGGCGCCCGAGGTGCAGCGCGCTCACCGCCGTCTCCCGTCCACCACCCCAGCCTGCTCCGGGACGGCGGGCGCGGACACCCCTCGACCGGGGCCGGCACACGAGCCGTCGTGGTGGCGCTGGGTAGATGATCACGGAGTGTGCGACGTGGTGGGGCGCACCGACGGAGATCCGGACTTCGTGAGCGAGTCGCACCGATTCTCGGGCATGTCGCTCACCACGTCGTGATCATGCTCAGGCTCGAGTTCCAGCGACGTGACGGACCCCTCGGAGGCCGTCGAGCTCGGATCGGATTCGTGGTTCACCCGGACAGACCAATCCAGGGGTTGGCCGGAACCGTCGTGCCGCCTCACTACTCTTGAACCCCGACGAGGGGAGGTGGTCGGTCGTGGCCCAGCTCGCGGACGCGGCGGTGTCCGAGGCACCCTCGGTCGCCGACCTCCTCGCCACCGCTGTCGAGGCCCTCGGCGGCGCCGAGCGCGAGGGCCAGCAGCAGATGGCGGCGGCCGTCGAGCGGGCGCTGCGCACCGGGGAGCACCTCGCCGTGCAGGCCGGGACGGGCACCGGGAAGTCGCTGGCGTACCTCGTCCCCGCGATCCGGCACGCGCTCGAGGCGGACCAGGCCGTCGTCGTCTCCACCGCCACGATCGCGCTGCAGGCCCAGCTCGTCGACCGTGACCTCCCCCGCCTGACGAAGGCCCTCCAGCCGGTGCTGGGCCGGGAACCGTCCTTCGCGATCCTCAAGGGACGCGGCAACTACCTGTGCCGGCACAAGATCGAGTCGGGCGCGCAGGCCGAGGACCCCGGCGACGAGCAGCTCTTCGACCCCTTCCAGGTCTCGGCGCTCGGCCGGCAGGTCACCCGGCTGCACGAGTGGGCCGAGAAGACGCGGACCGGCGACCGCGACGAGCTCGTCCCCGGCGTCCCCGACCGCGCGTGGCGGCAGGTCAGCGTCTCCGCCCGGGAGTGCCTCGGGGCCTCGCGCTGCCCGGTCGCCGAGGACTGCTTCTCCGAGCTCGCCCGGCACAAGGCCGGACGGGCCGACGTCGTCGTCACCAACCACGCGCTCCTGGCCATCGACGCGATCGAGGGCCGGGCGGTGCTGCCCGAGCACGACGTCGTCGTGGTCGACGAGGCACACAACCTCGTCGACCGGGTCACCTCCGTCGCCACCGGCGAGCTCACCTCGTCCGGCGCGGCCGCCGCCGCCCGGCGCTGCGCGAAGCTCGTCGACCAGGCGCTCTCCGACCAGCTGCTCGACGCCGGCGAGGGCCTCGAGACGGTGCTCCTCGACGCGACCGTCGGGCGGTGGGAGGCGCTGCCGGAGCCCGTCGGGCGGATGCTCGCGGCGATCCGCAACGCGGCGTGGGCGTGCCGGCAGGCGCTGGGCCCGGAGCGGGACAAGGGCGCCAAGGACGGCGACGCGGACGCCGCGGCCCGGCGGTTCGCGACCGCGCTCGTCGAGGAGGTCCACGACGTCGCGGGCCGGTTGCTCTCGGCGTTCGACCGCGAGGACCCGGCGACGCGGCCCGACGTCGTCTGGCTCTCCGAGCGCGAGCTGAACTCGACGACCGTGCGCACCCTGCACGTCGCGCCGCTCTCGGTGGCGGGCCTGCTCGCGTCGCGGCTGTTCGGCCAGTCGACGGTCGTCCTCACCAGCGCGACGCTCGTCCTCGGCGGCTCGTTCGACGCGCTCGCCCGGCAGTGGGGCCTGCCGGTGAAGGGCGCGACGCCGGTGGCGGCCCCGCCCGACGAGGGCGGCGGTCACGGCAACGACCCGGCCACGAACCTCGTCTGGCACGGCCTCGACGTCGGGTCGCCGTTCGCCCACGCGAAGGCCGGGATCCTCTACGTCGCGCGCCACCTGCCCCCGCCCGGGCGCGACGGCCTCTCCCCCGCGGTGCTCGACGAGATCGACGGGCTGGTCCGCGCCGCCGGCGGCCGGGCCCTCGGCCTGTTCTCCTCGATGCGCGCCGCGAAGCAGGCCGCCGAGGACCTGCGCGGGCGCTGGGACGGCACGGTGCTCTGCCAGGGCGACGACGCCACGAACACGCTGGTGCAGCGCTTCGCGGCGGACACCGGCAGCGTGCTGTTCGGGACGATCTCGCTGTGGCAGGGCGTCGACGTGCCCGGCGAGTCGCTGCAGCTGGTCATGATCGACCGCATCCCGTTCCCGCGCCCGGACGACCCGCTGGTCGCCGCGCGGCAGCGCGCGATCGACGCCCGCGGCGGCAACGGGTTCCTGACGGTGTCCGCGACGCACGCCGCGCTCCTGCTCGCCCAGGGCGCCGGCCGGCTGCTGCGCGGCACGGGTGATCGGGGCGTCGTCGCGATCCTCGACTCCCGGGTCGCGACGAAGCAGTACGGCGCGTTCATCCGGGGGTCGCTCCCGCCGTTCTGGACGACGCAGGACCCGGCGGTCGTGCGCGGCGCCCTGGAACGGCTGCGCGACACGGACTGAGCCGCCCTCTGCGCGGGCCTCAGCCGACCCGGCCGACGCGCAGCTCCACGAGGTCGGAGACGTACCGCGCGCCCTTGACGTCGCCCGGGACGACGAGGCGGGGCCGGGCGAGCGGCTTGCCGTCCTCGGCGGTGGCGATCAGGATCCCGCGGTTGCCCAGGTCCGGGTCGATCTCGCCGTAGGACACCGTCGACGCGTAGCCGTCGGCGCCGGTCGCGGTGACGGCGAGGGCGGCCTGGTCGTTCTTGCGGCCCGGGGCGAGGGCCAGCGCGGACACCGGGAGCAGGGCGGAGAGCAGCACCCCGTCCTCGTGGTGGCGCTCGGCGCCCTTGCTGCTCTGGAACGCCACGTCGACGGCGGTGTGCGGCCGCGCGGCGAGGGCGGCGGCGTCGAGGGTCGTCGGGGTGGTCACCGCCCCGCTGATCTGCAGGGACCCGGGAGCGACGGCGGGCGGGGCGGACATGGGCGGCGGGGCGGGCGGCGCGGCGGTCGAGGTGGCGCACCCGCCCAGCAGCGCCGCGAGGAGCACGGCCAGGACGCCGACGACACGGGACATGGGGCGGTCCTCCAGGGATCGATCCGCAGACGCGGGCTCATCCTGCCCCTCGCGCCGCCCGTGCGGGAATCGAGGTCGGCCAACTGCCGGCGGCCACCGAGGCCGAACCGAACGGGCGGGCCGTTCGCGTGCGGAGAAGCGGCGAGAGTGCCGTTCGCTCGGGGGTGGTAGCCCCCAGCCCCTACAGCGCCGCGAGGAGGGCGTCCGCGAGCAGCCCCGCCGCGTCCGGGGACCGGCGCAGGAACAGCTCCGGCTCGATGAGCTCGAGCTCCATCACCACCGGCTCGCCGTCGAGGCGCACCAGGTCGACCCGGGCGGCATGCACCGGCGCGGGCGCGACGGCGAGCGCCGCCTCGGCCACCGCCAGCTCCCGCGGCGTCGGCTCGTGGTCCTCGAGCCGCCCGCCGTGCCGCTCGTGCACGAGGAACCCGCCCTCGGCCGGGGACTTCCGCACCGCGTGCGACCACCGCTCGCCGAGGCGGATCAGCGACACCTCGCCGTCGCGGTCGATGCCCTCGACGGCGGGCTGCACGAGGGTGTCGCCGAGGGCCACGAGCTCGGCGAGCGTCCCGTCGAGCTCGGGACCGAGCCCGCGGTGGGTGCCGCGACCGCCCGCGGACACGGCCGGCTTGACGACGACGCGCCCCGGTCCCAGCGGCTCGGGCCGGCTGCCGGCGGGCACGAGGCGTGTGGGGACGACCGGCACGCCGGCCTCGGCCAGCTCCACGAGGTAGCGCTTGTGGGAGTTCCACTCGAGCACCGGCAGCGAGTTCTGCAGCACGGACGAGGCGGCCACGCGCGAGGCCCACGCGAGGAACTCCTCGCGACGGCCGGTGTAGTCCCAGGTGGTGCGCACGGCGACCAGGTCGGCGGCGGACCAGTCGACGGTCGCGGCGTCGGCGTCCCACGGCTCGACCCGCGCGCTCACCCCCCGCTCCTCCAGGGCCGCGACCAACGGGCGGTTCTCGGCGTCGGAGCGCTCGGAGCGCACGCGCGTGCTCGCCACGATCACGCTCCTCATCGAGTCACCCTCTCGCGGAACCCGGTGCGGCGCCCGATCACGGACGGCGCGCTGCGATGCAGGTCACGGTGCCCGGTGCGACCTCGGTGAATCCGGCGTCGCGGACCGGGGCGATGCCGTGCTCCTCCCAGGCGACCCGCCCGGAGTCGTCGTGCGCCAGGGCCGTGCACCACTGGTCCCACTGCGCGGCGGGGGCGGTCCGGACACTCGCCGTCGTCACCGCGTCCACGTCGCCGTCGTCGGCCCCGGTCCACGCCAGCACGGTCGCGAGGATCATGCTCGCGTGCCCGACCTGGGCCGCGGCCTTGCCCGTCGACTGCTCCACGGTGGGGTTGAGCCAGATGACCGGCCGGTCCGCCGGCGCCTCCCCCGGGTGGTCGTCCGGGAGGTCCGTGCCGCCGATCTGCAGGCGGCGGACCTCGTGCGGGACCTCGTCCACCGGGCCGGGCACCAGGGCGCGCACCTCGGCGCCGCCGGCCCCGGGGTCCCCGACGACGGCGGTGAGCCCGTCGACGTCCCCGACGGCACGCCAGTGCGCCGTCCGGGCCCGGCGGGCGAGCTTGCGGATGCGGCCCGCGCCGGCCCAGGCGGCCACGGCGTCGTACCAGGGTCCGTCGGGGGCGGCGCGCTCGTCGAGACAGAGCCCGAGGGCCGCCGCCGCGGCGGCCTCGAGCAGCGCGGTCGCCGCCGGCGGGGTGGCCCGCTCGATGCGCAGCACGAGCGGCATCGCCCGCACCGGCGCCTCGCCGTCGTCCGACGGCCCACGGATCGCCTCGTCCGCCACGGCCCACGGGCACACCCGCGCCGCCAAGGGAGCGAGCGCGGCGAGCCGGTCCACCGGTGAGCCCATCAGAGGGGGACGCGGCGCAGGAGTCCCTCTGCGGCGTCCGCGACCTCGATCTCGTCCCGGGTGACGCCGAGGACGAACAGCACCGCGTCGAGGAACGGGTAGCTCAGCGCCGTGTCCGCGGCCGCCGCGACCACCGGCTTCGCGTTGAACGCGATCCCCAGCCCGGCCGCGGCGAGCATGTCGAGGTCGTTCGCGCCGTCGCCGACGGCCACCGTCTGCTCGATCGGGACGTCGACCGCCTCGGCGAACGCCTGCAGCTGGCGAGCCTTGGCGGCTCGGTCCACGACGTCGCCGACGACCCGGCCGGTGAGCTCGCCGTCGACGATCTCGAGCTCGTTCGCGGCCGCCCAGTCCAGGCCGAGCTCCTCGACGAGGTAGGCGACGACCTGCGTGAAGCCCCCGGAGACGATCCCGCACTTGAAGCCCAGGCGCTTGAGGGTCCGCACGGTGGTCCGCGCGCCCGGGGTCAGCTCGAGGCGGCGGCCGACCTCGTCGAGGCACGACGCGGGCAGCCCCTTGAGGGTGGCGACGCGGCGGTGCAGCGACTCGGCGAAGTCGATCTCGCCGCGCATCGCGGCCTCGGTGACCTCGCGGACCTCGTCCTCGCGCCCGGCGTAGGCCGCGAGCATCTCGATGACCTCGCCCTGGACCAGGGTGGAGTCGACGTCGAACACGATGAGCCGCTTGGCGCGCTGCGCGATCCCGACCCGCTGCACCGCGACGTCGACGCCGGCCCGCTGCGAGGCGCCGACCAGCGCCTGGCGCAGCGCGGCGTCCGACGGCGGGGAGGAGCCCGGCGTCGAGATGCGCAGCTCGAGCCCCGTCACGGGGTAGTCCGCGACGCGGCGGACGCGGTCGATGTTGACCCGCTGTGCCGCGAGCGTCCGCGCCACCTCGGCGAACCCGGCCGCGGTGATCGGGCGGCCGAGCACGGAGACGACGTGCGTCGAGTACGGGTGCACCGACGAGGCGTCGCCGCCGGTCTCGACGGTCACCGTCAGCCCGAGGGCCGGGATCGCCACGTCGAGGCTGCGTTCGAGCCGACCGGGATCACCGGTGACCCCGACCAGTGCCGACAGCGTGAGGTGCCCGTGGATCGTCGCCTGCTGGACGTCGAGCATCTCCGCGCCGTGCTCGGCGAGCACCGTGAACAGCGTCGCGCTGACGCCCGGGAAGTCCCGGCCGGTGACCGTGACCAGCAGCGTCGTGCGCTGCGCGGCCACGGCCCCCGGGCCGGTGGTGTCGTCCCCCGAGGACGGGGTCACTTGTTCCGGGGGTCGCTGCCCGGCATGTGCTCCTGACCGGTGACACCCGCGGCGGCCTCACCGATGCTCTTCGCGCCCCCGCCGCCACCGACGTGCGCCTCCATGCGGATGCGCTCGGTGAGGTGCGGGTAGTGCAGCTCGAACGCCGGGCGCTCGGAGCGGATGCGGGGCAGCTCGGTGAAGTTGTGCCGCGGCGGCGGGCAGGACGTCGCCCACTCCAGCGAGTTGCCGTGGCCCCACGGGTCGTCGACCTCGACCGGGCGGCCGTAGCGGTAGCTCGCGAAGACGTTCCAGATGAACGGCAGCGTCGAGGCACCCAGGATGAACGCGCCGATCGAGGAGATCGTGTTCAGCGTGGTGAAGCCGTCCGAGGGCAGGTAGTCCGCGTAGCGGCGCGGCATGCCCTCGTTGCCCAGCCAGTGCTGCACCAGGAACGTCGTGTGGAAGCCGACGAACGTGGCCCAGAAGTGGAACTTGCCCAGGCGCTCGTTCATCATCCGGCCGGTCATCTTCGGGAACCAGAAGTAGATGCCGGCGTAGGTCGCGAACACGATCGTGCCGAAGAGCACGTAGTGGAAGTGCGCGACGACGAAGTACGAGTCCGAGACGTGGAAGTCCAGCGGCGGCGAGGCGAGCAGGACGCCGGTGAGGCCGCCGAAGAGGAACGTCACGAGGAAGCCGACGGCGAAGAGCATCGGCGTCTCGAACGTCAGCTGGCCCCGCCACATCGTGCCGATCCAGTTGAAGAACTTGATGCCGGTCGGCACGGCGATGAGGAACGTCGTGAACGAGAAGAACGGCAGCAGCACGGCGCCGGTGGCGTACATGTGGTGCGCCCACACCGCGACCGACAGGGCGCCGATCGACAGCGTCGCGTAGATCAGCGTCTTGTAGCCGAAGATCGGCTTGCGGCTGAACACCGGGAAGATCTCGGTGACGATGCCGAAGAACGGCAGCGCGACGATGTAGACCTCGGGGTGCCCGAAGAACCAGAACAGGTGCTGCCAGAGGATCACGCCGCCGTTGGCCGGGTCGAAGATGTGCGCCCCGAGGTGGCGGTCGGCGAGCAGGCCGAACAGCGCGGCGGTGAGGATCGGGAAGGCCAGCAGCACGAGGATGACCGTCACGAGGATGTTCCACGTGAAGATCGGCATCCGGAACATCGTCATGCCCGGGGCGCGCATGCACACGATCGTCGTCACGAAGTTGACGGCGCCGAGGATCGTGCCCAGACCGGCGACGGCGAGGCCGACGATCCACAGGTCCGCGCCGTAGCCCGGCGTGTAGAGCGAGTCCGACAGCGGCGAGTAGGCGAACCAGCCGAAGCTCGCGGCGCCGCCCGGGGTGAAGAACCCGGACACGACCATCGTGCCGCCGAAGAGGAACAGCCAGTAGGAGAAGGCGTTCAGCCGCGGGAACGCGACGTCGGGGGCACCGATCTGCAGCGGCACGATGTAGTTCGCGAAGCCGAAGAGGATCGGCGTCGCGTACAGCAGCAGCATGATCGTGCCGTGCATGGTGAACAGCTGGTTGTACTGCTCGACCGAGAGGAACTGCAGGCCCGGCTGGGCGAGCTCGGCGCGCATCAGCAGCGCCATCAGTCCGCCGATCAGGAAGAAGCGCGAACGACGTGATCAGGTACAGGATCCCGAGAATCCTTGGGGTCGGTCGTCTTCAGCATCCGACCGACGAACGAGCCGCGCTTCGACTCCCGCGCCGGGTACGGCGTGGTCGAGATCGGCTTCGGTGCGACGGCCGTCACGGATGCCTCCAGCCCACGGGTGCCTCCTCTGGCGACGGCCCCGAAGGAGTGGGACCGCTGGTTGACCTGGCGATCGTAACCGCCCGCGGGCCCTGCGGCTCGCCGGGTGACCGTATCGACGACGACCTGTCGTACGACAGTGTGTCCGCGCCGAGCAGACGGCGATGTGCGTGGTGGGCAGGGACGACGGAGGCCCGCCGACCAGGGGTCGGCGGGCCTCGTCCGTGCGCGGGTGGAGCTGAGGGGACTCGAACCCCTGACCCTCACACTGCCAGTGTGATGCGCTACCAGCTGCGCCACAGCCCCGACGGCACGAAACGCTACACGGCGGATGAACCCCCGGGGTCAGGGGGGTGCGCCGCCCCGGGTCAGCCCAGCGCGGCGGCGAGGGCCGGGTCGTTGGGGCTCACGGTCTTGCCGTTGACCACGATCGTCGGGGTCCCGAAGCCCTTGCTCCCGTTCGACTCCTGCGCCAGCGCGGGGTCGTTCACGGCCTGCTGGTAGTTCTGCGCGACCGCCGCGCCGTAGGTGTTGCCCCGCACGCACGCCTCGTAGCCGGGGCCGGCGCCGGAGTTCTTCCCGAGCGTCACGAGGTCGTCGACGGTGTACCCGGCGCCGTTCTCCGCGGGCTGGCGGTCGTACAGCGTCTTGTGCAGCGTCGCGAAGCCGCCGTTCTGCGCCGCGCACATGATCGCGTTGCCGCCGAGGGTGGAGTAGCCCGGCGGGTTCGAGCTCTGCTCGAGCAGGTTGACCATGTGGTAGCGGACGGTGATCTTCCCGGCGTTCAGCGCGTCGGTGATCTGCTGCCCGTCCTGGGCCTCGAACTGCTTGCAGGCCGGGCACTGGGCGTCCTCGTAGACGTCGAGGGTCGTCGGGCCCTTGCCCGCGACGACGACGGTGCCCTGGACGGCCGTCTGGTAGGTGGCGTTCACCGGGGTCACCGGCTGGTTCGCCGGCTGCGCCGCCGTCTTGTTCGCGTTCGCCGAGTAGACCGCCACCGCGATGACGCCGACGAGGACCACGAGGACGACGACCGCGATGATCGTCGGCGTCCGGGACTTCCCCACCGACGACGACCGGCGCCCGGTCGAGACCGGGTTCCGTCCCCGCCCCGCCGGCCCCTTGCCGGCCGGCCCCTTGCCCGACGGGGCCCGGCCCGGGGTGTTCGGCCGCGACCGGCCCGCCTGCTGCTGGTTCCTGGCCATGACCACCACCGTAGCCAGCCCGGGTCAGGCGGCCATGAGGGGTCAGAAGTCGCGGCGCCCGTACTCCTGCTCGAGGACGGCGTCGAGGTCCTTGAGCCGGTCCATGCTCGCGACGGCGCGGGCCGTGCGCTGGTTCGCGCGGAGCAGGTCCTGGTGGCGGTGGACGAACTGCCAGTAGCCGGCCGTGAACGGGCAGGCCTTCTCCCCGACGCGGACCTTCGGGTCGAAGGCGCAGTCGCCGCAGTGGTCGGTCATCTTGTTGATGTACGCGCCGCCCGAGGCGTAGGGCTTCGTCGCGAGCCGCCCGCCGTCGGCGTGCTGGCTCATCCCGACGACGTTGGGCGGCATGACCCAGGCGAAGCCGTCGACGAACGAGGTGGCGAACCACTCGGAGAGCTCGCTCGGTCGGTACCCGCGCTGCAGGGCGTGGTTGCCGAGGATCATCAGCCGCGGGATGTGGTGCACCCAGCCGCGGTCGCGGACCCCGTTGAGGGTGTCGGAGAGACACGCCGCCGTGACCGCGTCGCCGTCGAGCTCGGTCCACCAGCGCGGAAGCTGCTGCCGGGCGTCCAGCCGGTTGTTGCGGTGGTAGTCCTTCCCGAAGTGCCAGTACAGGTGCCAGATGTACTCGCGCCACCCGATGACCTGGCGCACGAAGCCCTCGACGGAGTTCAGCCGGGCCGTCCCGTCGTGGTGGGCCTGCTCGGCCGCGGTCACGGCCTCCAGCGGGTGCAGCACCCCGAGGTTGAACGGCACCGAGAGCAGCGAGTGCGCCATCGTCCAGTCCGCCGCCAGGACCGCGTCCTCGTAGGGGCCGAACGGGTCGAGGCGGTGGTCGACGAACTGCCGCAGCGCCTTCCGCGCCTCGACGGGGGTCACGGCGAACAGGCGCGGGCCGTCCGCGCCGACGGTGTCGAGGTCCATCGCGTCGAGGTCGGCGCGGACCTCGTGGTCGATGTCGTCCTCGTCCGGGAACCACGGGGGCTCGATGCCGAGGGTGCGCGCCTTCTTCGGGGGCGGCTCGCGGTTGTCGTGGTCGAGGTTCCACTTCCCACCGACGGGTGAGTCGCCCTCCATGAGCACGTCGAACCGGGTGCGCTGGTTGCGGTAGAAGGTCTCCATCGTGAACGACGAGCCCTCCCCCGCCCACGCCGCGAACTCGGTCTTCGGCCGCGCGAACGTCGTCGTCGGCAGGATCGCGGCGACGAGCCCCTCGGCCTGCAGCCGCTCGACGAACTCCTTCGCGGCGTAGGAGGTCGGCTCGTGCACGACGACGGGTCGTCCGACCTTCTCCAGCGCCTCCCGGTAGGTCCGGGTGCGGTGGTAGGTCGACCGGTCGCCGAGCTCGTCGTCGAGGTGGCGCATCCCGGAGAGCAGCAGGTGCAGCTTCTGGCGGTGGAAGCGGCGCCGCCGCAGCACGGCCGAGGACTCCACGAGGACCACGTCGCGGTCGGCGTGCTGGGGCAGGCCGCGGACGGCGGGCCCGAGCTGGTCGCCGAAGCACCACAGCGGCGCCTCGGGATCCACGCCCTCGAGCGCGGCGTCGATCTCGCCGCCGTAGGTCTCGAGGACCCCGTCCGGGACGTCGCCGTGGGCGCTCATGCGGCGCGGGTGCCCGCCTCCTCGGGGGGCCAATCGGACGCGCCGTGCGGGGCCCGGGGCTCCGTCGTCACGAGCCAGACGACCATCGCCGCCAGCGCGACGGCCCCCGAGACCCCGAACGCGACCGTGAACCCGGCGTACTGGGCGAGCGCCCCCGCGGCCAGCGGCCCGATGATCGCGCCGACGTCGGAGGCCATCTGGAACCCGGAGAGGGCGGGGCCGCCCGAGCGCCGGGATCCGACGAGGTCCGCGACGGCCGCCCCCTGGGCGGGCTGCAGCAGCCCGGCGCCCGCGCCGGCGACCAGCGAGGCGACGAGCAGGACACCCAGGTCGGGCAGCACGCCGAGGCAGGCGGTGCCCGCCGCGACCATCGCGAGGCCCGCGACGACGACGGGACGCCGGCCGCGGCGGTCGGAGAGCCCGCTGGTGGCGAGCAGCATCGCGCCGTCCCCGACCGCGAACACGGTGAGCGCGACCCCGGCCCAGAGCGGCTCCCGGCCGAGCGCGACGGCCACGAACAGCGGCACCAGCGCGACCCGCACGCCCTGCACCGCCCATCCGGTCGCCAGGCCCGACGCCAGCGCGGCCCGGTAGACGGGCCGGCGCAGCGCCCGCGCGATCGTCAGCGGCTCCACGCCCGGCTCCGGCGGCCGCACCCCGACCCCGGAGGAGAAGGCGAGCAGGCCCCCGACGACGGCGGTGGCCACCACGAGGGCGACGGCGTAGACGACGAACGGCGCGCGCAGGTCGACCGTGACGAGCACGCCGCCGAGCGCCGGGCCGGAGATCCCGCCGAGCAGGAACGAGCCGGTGAACAGGCCGCTGACCTGGCCCCGCCGGCCCTCCGGCGCGAGCCGGAAGATCAGCGAGAACGCCGAGACGGTGAACATCGTGGACCCGATGCCGCCGAGCCCGCGGAAGACCAGCAGCTGGACGTAGCTCGTGGCCAGCGCGCACGCCCCCGTCGAGGCCGCGACGACGAGCAGGCCCGCGAGGTACATCGTGCGCTCCCCGACGCGGGCCACGAGCCGACCCGAGACCGGCGCGAAGAGCAGCCGGAGGACCGGCAGGGCGCTGACGACGGCCGCGGCGGCGGTGACCCCGACGCCGAAGCTGCGGGCGAAGACGGGCAGGGCGGGCGCGACGATCCCGTAGCCGACGGCGACGAGGAAGCTGCCCGCGAGCAGCGCCCAGACCTCCCAGGGCAGGGCCTCCCGCGGACGGGCGGTCACCGCATCGGTCGCGATCACTGCCCGGCCGCGAGCACCGCCTGCTCGGAGGCCGTCGTCGTGGCCGTGGCGCGCGGCGGTCGTGCTGGTGGCGGTCGACGACGTGGCCTTCGATGCGGTCGTGGTCGTCGGCGCGACCGTCGTCGTCGGCGCGACCGTCGTCGTCGGCGCGACCGTGGTCGTCGTCGGGGTGGCGGTGCGCGTCGGGGTGGCGGTGCGTGTCGTCGGCGGGGTGGTCACCGGCGTCGTGGTGCGCGGTGGCGTCGTGGTCCGCGGCGGCGTCGAGGTCGGCGGCCGGGGTGTGGTCGAGCGCGTGCGAGACGGCGGGACGACCGGGGACGCCGGGTCCGGGATCGACGACTCGCGGGTCGACGACGACTCGGGCGACACCACCGCCGCCTGCGACGGCGCTCCGGAGACCGCCGCCCGGCGCGACGCCACCCCGACGGCCGTGTGGCCGAATCCGCTCGACCCGCCGGTCCACGTCCAGCCGCCACCACCGCCCGCCGGGGCCGAGCCGGCGTCCGTCACCTGCGGCACGACGGCCGGCGGGGCGATCGACGACGGCACGGCGGCACCGATCTCCGCCTGGGCCTCCTGCCGGACGGGGTGGGACTCCCCCGCCCAGATGACCAGTCCCGACGCGAGCGCGAGCGTCGCGGTCACGGCGGTGAGCACCCCGGCGCGGCGGGCCCGGCGCCCGGCCGGACCGATCACCGTCAGCGGGGTGACCCCGCCCGTCCCGAGCGCGTGGACGGCGGGCCCGGTGGCGAGGGCGGCCGGCACCGGGTCGCCGGTGGCGGGGCTCTCGGACCAGGAGGCGACCACCGGGACGAGCCGGGTGGGCTCCTCGGCGACCTCGTGGGCGGCCACGCCGCGCCCGACCCGCGCGAGCTGGTCGGAGAACGCGGCCGCGCTCGGCGGCTCCGGGGAGTCGACCTCGCGCAGGAGGGCGGCCAACGGCGAGGCCGGGGCGTCGTCCTCGCGGGCCGTCGGGAGGGTGACGGCCGCGGCGTCGTCCCCGCCCGTCGTCGCCGCGGTGTGCTCGAGGATCTCGGCGAGGACCGCCGCCAGGGCCCGGACGTCGGACGCACGCCGGCGCGCGGCCCCGCCGTCGCCGTCGTCCGCGTCGGGGTCGACCACCGGCAGGGGGCCGCTCAGGGAGGCGGTGAGCCCGACGAGCCAGGCGTCGCTGTGCGCGCGGTCGACGAGGACGCTCGCCGCCCCGATGGCGCCGTGCTCCACGCCGTGGGCGTGCGCGTGGGCCAGGGCGGACGCGAGCTGCGCGCCGATGCGGGCGAGGGCGGGCTCGGCGATCGGGCCCTCGCGCAGCACCACCGCCAGCGGCTCACCGGAGACGTTCTCGAGGACGAGCGTGCTCTCGGTGTCGGGCGCGAGCCCGTCGACGTCGTAGACCTCGAGCAGGTGCGGGTGGTGCAGACGGGCGAGGTGGCGGACCTGCTCGATGCGCTCCGAGAGCACGTCCCCGGACGCGGGCGGGAGGGTGACGAGCCGGACCTCGCGACCGAGGACCTCGTCGACGCCGTGGACGGCCGCGTCGTCGACCCCGAGGGTCAGCGCCACCGTCGGAGGGTCGACCCGTGCCTCGGAGGTCACGACCGGTCCCCCTGCCTCCGCTGCGTCGAGCAGATGCCGGACGGCGTCGCTCGTACGAGTGACGATATTACCCGGGAGGGTGGCGGTGCACGTCTCCTGAGGCGGAGAGCACCGAGGAAGCGGATTCTTTCGGTGAGCGGACCCGGACACGACGACGGCCGGGGAGCGTGGGCTCCCCGGCCGCCGGGGGTGGAGGTGCCGGGAATCGAACCCGGGTCCTCCGAACACTCGTCAGGACTTCTCCGTGCGCAGTCTGCTTCGTCTCTGCTCGGGTCCGCCGGTCGCGCAGACACGCCGGCGTGACGACCCCAGTCACTGTTCGGTGTCCCGCCGGACCCCGTGACCGGGCCCGACGGTGGAGTCTCCTAGCTGATGCCGACTACCGGGCCGGAGACGAGCCCGGGTCGACAGACCTCACTTCCTGCTGTCAGGCAGCAAGAACGAGGTCGCGCTGAGTACTGTTCTCGGCGCTTATTTCTTTGCGACGGGTGGTTTGCGAGATCATCGTCGCCTTCCTCGGCACGCTTCTCCTGATCAAACATCCGGAGTCGAAACCAGTCACCCCCTTCTCCCCGCCGCTCGTGCAGGGCTGGTCAGCATAACGCCTCCGGGCCCGGCGATCATCCCGCCGGGGCCGACCCGAGCAGCGCAGCGGGCGCGTCGTGCAACACCGAGCGCAGGAACGCCTCGCCCAGGCGGTCGTCGGCGGCCGCCCAGCCCCGGATCGCCTCGAGCTGGCGCCAGTAGGCGTACGGGATGTTCGGGAAGTCGGTGCCCAGGACCACGCGCCCGGCCCCGGAGAGGTCGGCCAGGCGGGCCGCCCAGTCCGGCGGCAGCGGCGCGAACCCCTCGGTGAAGGGGGTCCCGACCATCGTCGTGTCGAGGCGCACCGACGGGTGGCGCTCGACCAGGCGCAGGGCGGCCTCGTAGTCGGGCAGGCCGGCGTGGGCGAGCACCAGCGGCAGCCGCGGGTGCCGGTCCATCACCTCGCCGATGATCTCGATCCCGGTGTGGCGGCCCGGGATCGGACCGTCGCCGCAGTGGGCGACGACGGGGATCCCGGCCTCGGCGAGCAGCCCCCACGCCGGGTCGAGCAGCTCATCGCGCGGGTCGTAGCCGCCGACCTGGACGTGGGCCTTCACCAGCCGCGCGCCCCGCTCGACCGCGTCGCCCAGGTAGGTCGTCACCGACTCCTCGGGGAAGAGCGTCGCGGTCGGGACCGCCTCGGGCACCTCGGCGGCCCAGTCCAGCGCCCAGCCGGTCAGCCACGCGGCCATGTCGGGCTTGTGCGGGTAGACCAGCGGCGCGAAGGTCTCGACCCCGAACGAGCGCAGCCGGGCGAGGCGGTCGTCCTCGCCCAGCTTGTAGTGGATCGGCCAGTCGTAGCCGTAGTGGGAGACCGCGTCGTCGAAGTAGGCCCAGACCTTGCGCAGCATCCGGTCGGGCAGGAAGTGCACGTGCACGTCGACGAGCCCGGAGGTCCCGTCCGGGCCGAGCCGCAGCGACCGGACCCAGCCCGCGACGTCGTCGTCGGAGGTCAGCGGCGTCCCGAGCGCGCTCACCACCCCTTGATCCGGCGACCGACGATGCGCTCGGCCTCGCGCTTGGCGTCCCGCTCGGCCATGGCCTGGCGCTTGTCGTGGCTCGCCTTGCCGCGCACCAGCGCGAGCTCGACCTTGGCGAGGCCGCCCGCGAAGTAGATCGACAGCGGGACGAGGGTCAGCCCGCCCTCCCGCGTCTTGCCGATCAGCCGGGAGATCTCCTCGCGGTGCAGCAGCAGCTTGCGGTGCCGGCGGGGCTCGTGGTTGGTCCAGCTGCCGAAGTCGTACTCCTGGATGTGCAGGCCGCGCAGCCACACCTCGCCGTCGGTCACCGTCGCGAACGCGTCCGCGAGGGACACGTGCCCGGCCCGCAGGCTCTTCACCTCGGTGCCCTGCAGCGCGATCCCCGCCTCGTAGACGTCGAGGATGGAGTAGTCGTACTTGGCCTTGCGGTTGGTCGCGACGACCTTGCGCCGCTCCTCGGGGCGGTTGGAGGACGCCTTCTTGCCGGCGCGCTCCTTCGCGCGCCCCGAGTCGGTCGGGACGGCCGTCTTCGCCACCGCGGGATCTCCTCTGCTAGTTGCGCACGTACAGGCGCAGGGTGACATACCCCGTCGCCGTCGCGATGGCCGCGCCGACGACCACCAACAGTGGTGCAACGAACAGCAGGACGTCGCTCATCCCGACCGCGGGGATCGCGTTGGAGATCAGCCGCCCGCCGAGCAGCCGGTCGATGAAGAAGAGCTTGCCGAGCACCAGGCCCCCGGTCGCGAGGACCGCCCCGATGACGCCGGTGATCACGGCCTCGATGAGGAACGGCACCTGGGTGTACCAGCGGGTGGCACCGACCAGGCGCATGATCCCGACCTCGGTGCGACGGGTGAACGCCGACACCTGGATGGTGTTGGAGATCAGCAGCAGCGCGGCCAGCGCCTGGATCGAGGCGAGGCCGAACGCGGCGTTGCGCACGCTGGCGAGGAACGTGAAGAGGTCCTGGACGAGGGCGCGCTGGTCGACGACGTTCCGCACCCCGGGGCGTCCGGTGTACTCGGAGACGATGGCGTCCCCGCGCGTCGGGTCCCGGAGCGTCACCCGCAGCGTCGCGGGCAGGCTCTGCGGGCGGACCAGCTGCAGGATCGACTGGCCCTGGTAGATCCGCAGGAAGCGCTGGTAGGCCTGGTCGCGGCTCTCGTAGGCGACGGCGCCGACGAGCGGGTCGGCCTGGAGCTGGTCGCGCAGCGCGGTGCAGGTCGGGCTCGAGCAGTCCCGGTCCCCGGCGCTCGTCGGCTCGTCGAGGGCGACCTGCACGGCGAGCTGGGAGTAGTACAGGTCCTGGGTGCGGTCGATGGTGCGCACCGCGAGCAGCCCCGCCCCGAGCAGGCCGAGCGAGATCGCCGTCGTCAGGACCATCGCCACGCTCATGGTGATGTTGCGCCGCAGGCCGCCGAGGGCCTCGCGCCAGACGAAGGCCAGCCCGTTCACCGTCGCCGTCCCGTCACCGGCGGGCCCCGTAGACGCCGCGGGCGTCGTCGCGGGCGAGCTTGCCGAGGTGGAGCTCGACGACGCGGCGGCGCATCGCGTCGACGATCTGCCGGTCGTGGGTGGCCATGACGATGGTCGTGCCGGTCCGGTTGATCCGGTCGAGCAGCAGCATGATGTCGTCGCTGGTCTCGGGGTCGAGGTTGCCGGTGGGCTCGTCGGCGAGCAGCACCAGCGGCCGGTTCGCCAGCGCCCGGGCGATGGCGACGCGCTGGGCCTCCCCGCCGGAGAGCTCGGCGGGCATGCGGTCGCCCTTCCCGGTCAGCCCCACGAGCTCGAGCACCTCGGGGACGACGGCGCGGATGGTGTGCTCGGACTTGCCGGTCACCTCGAGGGCGAACGCGACGTTCTCGGCGACGGTGCGGTCGCCGAGCAGCCGGAAGTCCTGGAACACGCAGCCCATGCGCTGGCGCAGCTTCGGCACCTTGCGGTGGGCCAGGCGGGCCACGTTCCAGTTCGCGACGAACACGTTCCCGCTCGTCGGGCTCTCCTCGCGCAGCAGCAGCCGCAGCAGCGTGGACTTGCCCGACCCGGAGGGGCCGATGAGGAAGACGAACTCGCCGGGGTCGACGTCCATCGAGACGTCGTCGAGGGCCGGCCGGACGGACGTCGGGTACTGCTTGGTGACGTGTTCGAGCCGGAGCACGGGGCGCGATGCTACGCGGTGGTGTCGATCTTCCCGGACGGGCCGACGCGCGTCAGGAAAGTCCCCCTGTCGGCGTGCTCCCCTTGCCCTGGGCGTCAGGAGAGCGGCGTCGATCACCGACCGGCGGCGGGCGGATCTACGCGGCGGCCTCGGTCTGCTTGCGCCAGCGGATGCCCGCGTCGAGGAAGTCGTCGATGAACCCGTCGAGCACCTGGGACGTCTGCGAGGTCTCGTGGTTGGTCCGCAGGTCCTTGACCATCTGGTAGGGGTGCAGCACGTAGGAGCGCATCTGGTTGCCCCAGCTCGAGCCGGAGTCCTTGAGCGAGTCCAGCAGGGCGCGCTCCTCCTCGCGGCGGCGGGCCAGCAGCTTCGCGGCGAGCACGGCCATCGCGGAGGCCTTGTTCTGCAGCTGCGAGCGCTCGTTCTGGCAGCTCACGACGATGCCGGTGGGCAGGTGGGTCAGGCGGACCGCGGAGTCGGTGGTGTTGACGCCCTGCCCGCCGGGGCCGGACGAGCGGTACACGTCGACGCGCAGGTCCTTCTCGTCGATCTCCACGTGGTCGGTGGACTCGACGACGGGCGCCACCTCGACGCCGGCGAAGCTCGTCTGCCGGCGCCCCTGGTTGTCGAACGGCGAGATCCGGACGAGCCGGTGGGTGCCCTGCTCCACGGAGAGGGTCCCGTAGGCGTAGGGCGCCGTGACCTTGAAGGTGGCCGACTTGATGCCCGCCTCCTCGGCGTAGGAGGTGTCGTAGACCTCGGTCGGGTAGCCGTGGCGCTCCGCCCAGCGCAGGTACATCCGCATCAGCATCTCGGCGAAGTCGGCGGCGTCCACCCCGCCCGCCTCGGCGCGCACCGTCACCAGCGCGTCCCGCTCGTCGTACTCCCCCGACAGCAGCGTCCGGACCTCGAAGGCGCTGATGTCGCGGTGCAGGTTCGCCCGCTCCGCGTCGGCCTCGACGGTGAGCTCGTCGGAGTCGGTGCCGGACTCCTCGTCGGCCATCTCGTAGAGCGTCGAGAGGTCGTCGAGCCGGGAGCGCAGCGACTCGGCCTTCTTGAGGTCGGCCTGCTTGTGCGTGAAGTCGCTCGTCAGCTTCTGCGCGGTCTCGACGTCGTTCCAGAGGTCCGGGGCCGCGACCTGGGTCTCGAGCTCGGCGACCTGGCGCCGCAGACCGTCGAGGTCCATCGCCGCCTCGACGCTGTCGAGGCTGGCGGCGAGGTCCTTGAGTTCGGTCGCGGTCGTGTCGTCCACCGGTCCAGGGTAATGCCGGGCCCGCCACCGGCTCGCGGGTGCGGGCCCGGGGGTCGTCGCTCCCGACGACGGGTCGGTGTGACGGTGCGGGCGGCCGGGCCGGCGGATGGTGAGCGGCGCCGTCCGGCCTTGGACGCTAAGGGAGCACGCCGATAGGGTGCCGTTGCTGCTGCTCTTCCGGGCCGCGAGCCTCCGAGCGAACGGCGCCGTCCTGGCGTCGGACGCCAGGAACGTGCCGTTGCTGCCACGAGGCGAGCGAGGCCACGAAGCCCGGCGGGGACTCAGTGGTGCGCGCGCCGGTGCTCGGCCAGGACGTCGCGGCCGAACTCGCGGCCGGCCGCCCGCCAGACCGAGTGGGCGTGGTTGACCCCGCGCTGGGTGTTGTCCCACTCGGCGAGCAGGCCGGGGCCCTCGAGCCGGTAGTAGTGCGGCTCGCCGCGCTCGGCCCCGCCGGCCCACGCGAAGTGCACGCCGTCGAGCGCGTCGCCGTCGAACCGGGCGCGCTCCCGCTCGACGAGCCCCGGTGGCATCCGCCCGACGTAGGTCTCGAGCAGCGCCCGGAGCACCTCCCGCTGGGACCCGGTGAGGTCGCCCGCCGCGATCCCCTTCGGCGCCGACCCGATCTCGGTGGCGGCCCGGTCGGCCTCGGTCACCCCCAGCCGGTCCTCGAGCCCGTCGTGCATCGACCAGAGCCGGTCCTCGAGCGTCTGGTCGTCGAAGTGGCCGCGCCACAGGTCGGGCAGCGGGATGAGCCGGTCGCCGGGCGCGACGTGGACCCGGTTGGCCCCGATGACGTCCGCCGGCGCCCGCTCCGTGAGCACGGCGACGGCGCGCTGCTCGGCGTCCAGGGCGTGCAGGAGGGCACGGCCGGTGTCCTCGATCCCGCCGAGGGGACGCAGCTCCTGGCCGCCGAGCAGCGGCGAGACCATCGGGTCCGCGCCGAGGAAGCACGGCGAGCCCGCGGCCGCCTCGCCGTCGACCACCAGGTGGTTGACCGAGACGTGGTGCCCGCCGAAGCGCCAGCCCCACGGGCCGTCGCCGGCCGGGTCGCCGAACACGCGCAGGTAGTACATGCCCGGGTCGCGGCCCCGGTCGCGCGCGAACCCGGTCGCGAAGCCCTCCGTGCGGTCGAGGACGTTCTCCAGGCCCATGATCGTCGAGGCCATGACGTAGCCCGGCTCGGAGAGCCCGGTCGCGAGCAGCCGCATGGCGGCCCGCTGCTGGTGGGGCAGCTGCTCGTGCAGCGTGAGCCCGCCGTGGTCGGTGGGCGTGTAGTACCAGGCGAGCCGCTCGGCCTCGGCGGCCTTCGAGCCCGGCCACGCCCAGCAGCCCTGCGCGGCCTGCTCGTCGTCGAGGGTCTCCCGCCACGCCGCCGCGGCCTCGGCCATCGCCGAGGCCACGGTGGCGGGGGACGCGGAACCGCTCACGCGATCCGCTTGACGCGGGTGATGACGAGGCCCGTCGGCGCCGCCCACGAGCAGGTCGTCGAGCTTGCCCGCGAAGTCCACGAGGTGCGGCGCGGCGAGGTGGGCGTCGAGCTTCTCGCCGCTCGTCCAGTTCTCGTAGAAGAAGAACGAGGCCGGGTCGTCCTCCGCGACGTGCAGGTCGTAGTTGACGTTGCCGTCCTCGGCCAGCGTGGTCGGGATGAGCGCCTCGAGGCCGGCCCGCAGCTCGTCCTCCTTGCCCGGCTTGGCCGTCATGCGCGCGATGACCGTCAGCAGGCTGCGGTCGTTCTCGGTGGGCGTTGCGGCCACGAGGGACTCCTTCGTCGGGTCGAGACGGGTGACGGCGGTCATGCCACCAGATCCCCGCCGCAGGACGCAGCGCGTCCCGTCCGTTCGGAGGGTGCTCAGAACGTCAGGGCGGCCAGGTGCTCGCGGTGCTCCTCGGCGGACCCGAACAGCGGTGCCCGGCGTCGGGCGCGCTTGTAGAAGAAGTGCGCCTCGTGCTCCCAGGTGAAGCCGATCCCGCCGAAGAACTGGATCATCGCGCCGGTCGCGTCCCACGCCGCGTCGGAGGCCTTCGACCCGGCCACCGCGATCGCGACCGCCGTGCCCGGGTCGTCGTTGTCCAGCGCGTACGCCGCGAAGAGGACGGCGTGCTCGGCCATCGTCACCGCGACGTGCAGGTCGGCGAGGGCGTGCTTGAGCGCCTGGAAGGACCCGACCGGCACCCCGAACTGGGTGCGGTCGCGGTCGTAGGCGACGGTGCGGCTCAGGGCCTCGCGGGCGACCCCGACGAGGTCCGCGGCGTTGAGCACGGCCCCGCGGGCGAGCAGGGCCGCGACCGCGTCCGGCCCGCCGGCGGCCAGCGGCTCGGCCGGGGTGTCGGCGAGCTCGATCGCCCCGACGCGGGCCGTCCCGTCGTAGGTGCGCTGGTCGCGGACCGTCATGCCGGACGCCCCGGCCTCGACGAGGTACAGCCCGGGGGTGCCCGAGGAGTCCGTGGCGGCCACGACGACGAGGCCCGCGACGGCCGGGTAGTCCACCGGGGAGGCGGAGCCGGAGAGCCGGCTCGCGCCGTCACCCTCCGGGCTGTCGGCGTCGACCGTGATCCCCGAGCCGTCCCACGCCCCGCCCTCGCCGCGCAGCGCGACGGTGCCCACGGTCTCGCCGGCGGCCAGCGCGGGCAGCCAGCGGGACTGCTGCTCCGCGGACCCGCCCAGCCGGATCGCCTCGGCCGCGAGCACCGTCGCGAGCCACGGCCCGGGCGCGACGCCCGCGCCGAGCGCCCGCGCCACCACCTGCGCGTCGACGAGGCCCAGCCCGAGCCCGTCGTGCTCCTCGGGGACGAGGACGGCGAGCGCGCCCTGGTCCGCGAGGCCCTTCCACAGCGTGAGCGGGTGGCCGTCGCCGTCGGGATCCTCGACGACGCCGCGCACGGCCTCGAGGTCGAAGCGGTCGGCGAGGAAGTCGGTCACCGTCGAGGCGAAGGCCTGCTGCTCGTCGGTCAGTGCGAAGAACACGGTCTGTCTCCTACTCCGTGACGACTAGCGGGGCAGGCCGAGCACGCGCTCGGCGACGATGTTGCGCTGGACCTGCGAGGAGCCGCCCCAGATCGTCACCGACCGGGACCAGTGGTCCTGCGCGTGGAACGGCGAGAGGTCGACGTCGGGACGCGGGGCGGCGAGCGTCGCCTCGGGGCCGAGGACCTTCTCGAAGGCCTCCCAGAGGTCCTGGAACGCCTCCGACCACTGCAGCTTCGTCATCGACGACTCCGAGCCCAGGTCCCGGCCCTGCTCGGTCTGGGTGAGGATGTGCATCGCGTGGTAGCGCAGGCACTCCAGCTCGACCAGGCAGCGGGTGAGCTCCTGGCGGGCCACCGGGTCCTCGGCGCGGCCGAAGCGCTTGGCCTCGGCGACGATCTCGTCGTACTGGCGGCGGAACTCGGTGTACTGCCCGACGCCCGAGGCGCCGCGCTCGAAGGAGAGCAGCAGCATCGCGGTGCGCCAGCCCTGGCCGATCTCGCCGAGGCAGTCCTTCGCGGGGACGCGCGCGTCGGTGAAGAAGACCTCGCCGAACTCGCTGGCGCCGCTCATCTGCTTGAGCGGGCGGGCCTCGACGCCGGGCTGGTTCATGTCGATCAGCAGCATCGACAGGCCCTTGTGGCGCTCGGAGCCCGGCTCGGTGCGGACGATCGTGAAGATCTTGTCGCCGTGCATGGCGTTCGTCGTCCAGATCTTCTGGCCGTTGACGACGTAGTCGTCGCCGTCGCGCACGCCGCGCGTCGCCACCGCCGCGAGGTCGGAGCCGGCGCCGGGCTCGGAGAAGCCCTGGCACCAGATGACCTCGTTGCGCAGCATCGGGCCGATGATCTCGGCCTTCTGCTCGTCGGTGCCGATCGCCATGATCGTCGGGGCGAGGAACGTCAGCCCCAGGACGTTGACGGTCTGCGGCGCGTGCGCGCGCACCGTCTCCTCGTCGTAGATGGCCTTCATGCCCGGCGTGCCGCCGCGGCCGCCGTACTCGACCGGCCACTGGATGCCCGAGAAGCCGGCCGCGGTCTTGCGGGCCTCCCACTCGCGGCGCTTCTCGAAGGACTCGGTGCCCTCGAGCGAGGCCCAGTAGCCCGGCTCGGTCCACTCCGCAGGGATGTTCTCCGCCAACCAGGTCCGCAGCTCGGTGCGGAACTGCTCCTCCTCGGCGGTGTAGGTCAGGTCCACATCGGCTCCAACGCTCTCTGCGGTCGGTACGCCCCCGGTACGCGTCGCACTCTCGCAGGTCCGCCCGCGCCCCGCACTACCGGCGGGTAGCCGGTCGGCGGGTCGGACCGCCCTCAGCAGGTCAGGATCCCCTGCCGCTCCTTCAGGGCCAGGACCCGGCGGACGGCGTCCTGGGCGCGGGCGGCGAAGGCCGGCTCGCGGGCCGCGGCCGTGATGGCGTCGACCATGGTCGCCAGGTCCTGCGGGCGGATCGTCAGGACCAGGTCGCCGCCGGCGGCGAGGAACGTCGTCGCGCGGGCCCCGACGGGGGTGTCGGCGAGCGCCGCCGCCGCGCCCACGTCGTCGGTCATGATCACGCCGTCGAACCCGAGGCGCCCGCGCAGCAGGTCGCGCATGACCTTCGACGAGAACAGCGCCTGGTGGTCCGGGTCGATCTTCGCGTACCGCGCCGAGGACATCATCACCAGCGGTGCGCCGGCCCGGATGCCGGCCGCGAAGGAGCCGAGCGACGCCGAGTCCGCGCTCGTCGTGGAGTCGACGACGCCGCCGGCGAAGTCGGTGTTCTGGCGCACCTCGCCCAGGCCCGGGAAGTGCTTGAGGGTCGGCGCGACGCGGGCGGCGAGCATCCCCCCGACGAACGACGTGACGGCGGGGGCGACGGTGTCGACGTCGGTGCCGTACTGGCGTCCGTACTTCCCGACGGGGGCGTTGGCCGTGCCCAGCGCGGGGTCGACGACGTCGGCGACGGGCGCGAGGTCGACGTTCACCCCGACGTCGCGCAGCTCCTTCCCCCAGCCCTGCGCGTCGCCCCGCAGCCCGGCCGCGTCCCGGCCCTGCGTCGTGGCGGCCGGGATACGGGTGAAGCCGGGCCCCTTGAGTTCCTGGACCTGGCCGCCCTCCTGGTCGGTCGCGACGAGCAGCGGCACGTCGTCGCCCCCCGTCGCCTCGGCGCTGGTGACGACCTTCGTGACGGCGTCGGCGCTCGCGGTGTCGCCGTCGGTGAGGATGATCCCGCCGGGCTCCGTGCGCCAGCGCCGCGCGCGCGGCCGGGCTGACGCCGCCCGCGGGCACGCCGACGACGACGAGCTGGGCCCACCGCTGGGCGGGCGTGAGGCGGTCGAACGTCGCGGTGACGCACGCGGACGACGGGGCCGCGCCCGGCGTCGTCGGGGTGGTCGGGCTCGTGGGTGCGGGTGCGGGGACGGGGAGGTGGCGAGGGCCGCCGGCGCGGGCGGCGGCGCCGCCCCGCACCCGGCGAGGACGCTCCCGGCGAGCAGCGCCGCGCCGGCGAGGCGGGCGCGGCGGAGCGGACGGCGGTCCGGGCGGGGTGGCGTCATCGCGGGCCAGGGTAGGGACCGGCCCGGCCTGCCCGGGCCGCCGGTCACCCGGAGGGGTGCGACGATGCCGCCATGGTCTCGACGCGGCGGACGGTCACCCTGCACGGCCACCGGATGGCCTGGATCGAGGCCGGCCCGGACCGCGGCGAGGACCCGGAGGTCGTGGTCCTGCTCCACGGCGTCGCGGGCAGCTCCTCGACCTGGGAGCCGGTGATCGAGCACCTGGAGCGTCAGGGCGCCCGGCGGCTGCTCCTCGCGCCCGACCTGCTCGGGCACGGCGAGTCGGCCGGGCCGAGCGGGGACTTCTCGATGGGCGCGTTCGCCAACGGCCTGCGCGACCTGCTCGCGGCGCTCGGGCACCGGCGGGTCACCGTCGTGGGGCACTCGCTCGGCGGCGGCGTCGCGATGCAGTTCGCCTACCAGTTCCCGGAGCTGTGCTCGCGGCTGGTGCTGGTGTCCTCGGGCGGGCTCGGACGCGGGGTGAGCCCGACGCTGCGGCTGGCCTCGCTGCCCGGCGCCGGCGTCGTCGTGCCGATCCTCGCGCGCACCGGGGTGCTGGGCCTCGGCGTCGCGGCGCTGCGCGCGGCCGCCGCGCTCCCGCTGCGCCCGGCCGACCGGGTCTCGCTGATCGAGTACGCCCGGCACGTGGGCTCGCTGTCCGAGCGCGCGCACGCCGACGCGTTCGTCGACACGGTCCGCGGCGTCATCGGGCCGTGGGGCCAGCGGGTCACCGGGACCGACCGGCTCTACCTGACCGCGGGGCTGCCCACCCTCGTCGTGTGGGGGCGTCGCGACCCGATCATCCCGGTCGGCCACGCCTACCGCGCGGCCTCGCTCATGCCCGGCAGCCGACTCGAGATCTTCGACGGCTCCGGGCACTTCCCGCACTGCGACGAGCCGATGCGCTTCGCCGAACTGCTCACCGCGTTCTGCGACGCGACCGAGCCCGCCGACCTCGACGCGGCCTCCCTCGGCTCCCGCCTAGGAGACGCCTCCTAGGTTGCGGCACTGGTAGCACAGCGCCGGGGGCACGTTGCGCCACACCGTCGGCGTCACGCGCACCTCGTCGAAGGTCTGCTCGAGCAGCTCGCGGAACCGGCGCTGCGTGGGCAGGTTCATCACGTGGCGGTAGGCGAAGGTGGTGAACACGCCGTCGGGCGCGAGCACGCGCGAGACCTGGTCCATGATCCCGCGCTGCGCCTCGCGGGAGAACAGCGTCCACGGCAGGCCGCTGACGACGGTGTCGACCCGCGTGATGCCGATGTCGGCGAGCAGCTTCTGCAGGTTCTTCGCGTCCCCGCGCACGACCTCGAGCCACGGGCGGGTGCGCGCGAGGTGCGTGACCATGCCCGGGTCGATCTCGATCGCGACGTGGCGCGCCTCGGGCGCGAGGCGGCGGCGCAGGGCCTGGGAGACGACGCCGGTGCCCGGCCCGAGCTCCACGACCGTCGCGGACCCGTCCGTCGGCGCGACCGACGCGAGCAGGTCGCAGAGCGCGCGCCCGCTGGGGGCGACCGCCCCGATCACGGCCGGGCTCCGCACGGCCGAAGAGACGAAGGTCAGGAGGTCACGCGCTGCCGTCACGCCGGGCAGACTCCCAGGTGCGGGGCGCCCGGACCAGCGGAGCGGCCATCGTCACGCTCCACCGCGCGGGTCGATGATCGCGCATGACGATGTAGACCACGATCAACAGGATCATCATCGACAGGTCGAGGCTGATGTTCCCGATGCGGACCGCCGGGATCAACTTCTTCAGCAGCTTCACCGGCGGGTCGGTGACGCGGTACATCAGCTCCAGGCTGACCGCGGTGCCCCCGGCCGGACGCCAGTCGCGCGCGAACCCCCGGACCACCTCGACGACGAGGCGCCCGATGATGAAGAGGTAGAACACGAACAGGACGTAGTAGACGACCAGCAGGATCGTGTCCGTCGGGCTCGCGAGCATGCCTCCACTATGCCGTCCCTCCCCGTCGGCCCGGCGACCCCCGGCCCGCCCGGGTCCACGCGAGCAACGGCACGTTCCTGGCGTCCGACGTCAGGACGGCGCCGTTCACCCGCGGTCGGAACTGCCAGGCTGGGCGGCGTGATCCTCCACATCTGCCCGCGCGCGGACTGGGACGCCGCGGGCGAGGTCCTGACGCCGCCCTCGCTCGGCTCCGAGGGGTTCGTGCACTGCTCGGACCCCGGCACCGTCGCGATCCCCGCCTCGCGCCTCTACCCCGGGCGGACCGACCTGGTGCTCCTCGAGGTCGACCCGATGCGGGTCGGCGCGCCGGTGCGCTGGGAGCCGGGCGTGCGCGACGGCGAGGTGGAGACGTCGGGGCCGTGGTTCCCGCACGTCTACGGGCCGCTGCCCCGGGCCGCCGTCGTCGGCGCCCATGCGTTCCCGCCGGAGGACGACGGGACGTTCCGGTTGCCGGCCGCGCTCGCGGAGCGCTGAGGGGGCGGCCCGGGGCGGCCCGGCCCGGACGAACGGGCCGTTCGTCACCATCCCGCGTCACGAACGGGCCGTTCGTCCGCGGGCCCGGCCGAGGAGACGCCGAAGGCCCCCGACCTGGGTCCAGGTCGGGGGCCTCCGGTACTCGTAGCGGGGACAGGATTCGAACCTGTGACCTCTGGGTTATGAGCCCAGCGAGCTACCGAGCTGCTCCACCCCGCGCCGCACCGGTGTGATCCGGTGATGGCAGGAAGTCTACCGACCGGTGAACGCCGGCCGCACACGGGGGGTGGGCGGGCGGCGGAGCCCGAGTGGACCCGGAGGGCTGCGTGGACGGACCTGGGGGACCACTCGGAGTCTCGACGTCGGGCCGAGGAACGACGAAGGCCCCCGATCCGGAGATCGGGGGCCTTCGTGGTGGTAGCGGGGACAGGATTCGAACCTGTGACCTCTGGGTTATGAGCCCAGCGAGCTACCGAGCTGCTCCACCCCGCGTCGCGATGCCACACGGTACGCGACGCGGGACGGCCGCCCGTCGGGCGGGGTCGGACGCCGGGGGTCAGGAGCCGATGGCCGCCTTGTACTGGTTGATGGCGTTGGCCAGGTCCTGCTGGGCCTGCCCGATCCCGGCGAAGTCCCCCTGCTGCTGGGCCGTGCGCAGCCGGTTCAGCGCGTCGTTCATCGCGTTGACCGCACTGCTGACCTGCGGGGAGGCGGTGCCCGGCACGGCACCCGGAGCCGGCACCGCGCCCTGCTGGGGTGCGGCCGCGGCGGGGGCCTGGGGCGCCTGCGGGGCCACGGCCTGCCCCGGCGTCGTGGTCGCCGTGCCCGCGGACCCGAACACCTGGGTGAGGGCCTCGGCGAGCGTCGGCGCGTAGCCGATCTTCCCGCCGAAGCTCACCAGCACGCGGGAGAGCTGCGGGAACGAGGACTCCTGGTTGGACCGCTCGATGTAGACCGGCTCGACGTAGAGCAGCCCGCCCGCGATCGGCAGCGTCAGCAGGTTCCCGTAGAGCACCTGGGTGCCCTGCTGGCGCAGCAGGTTCAGCTCGGTGGAGACCTGCGGCGAGGACAGGAACTGCGTCTGCACCTGCTGCGGGCCCTGGGTCTGGGTGTCGGTCGGGAGCTGCAGCAGCGTCATGTGCCCGTAGCTGCCCGGGTCCGAGCTCACCGACAGGTAGGCCGAGAGGAACTCGCGACGCAGGCTCACCAGCGCCGTCGTCAGCTGGAACTGCGGGGACGAACTGGAGAGGCGCCGTGGATCGTCGGCGAGCAGGTAGTACGGCGGCTGCGGGTCTCCCGCGGCGGCCGCCGCGTCGCTCGTCGGGTCGGACGGGACGTCCCAGAAGGAGACCGTCGAGTAGAACTCGCTCGGGTCCGAGACGTGGTAGCGGGTCAGCAGGTCGCGCTGGACCTTGAAGATGCCCTCCGGGTACCGGAAGTGCGCCCGCAGGTCCGGCGGGATCTGGGCCGCGGGCTTGACCACGCCCGGGAAGACCTTCTCCCAGGTCTTGAGGACCGGGTCGGTCGGGTCGTTCTCGTAGAGGTCGACCTGCCCCGTGTAGGCGTCGACCGTCGCCTTCACCGAGTTGCGCATGTAGCCCGCCGTCTGGGGCGCGAGCGTGCCGTTGTTCGCGGAGTCGCGGGTGGCGTCCCCGAGCGAGACCTGCTGGGCGTAGGGGTAGCGCGGCAGCGTCGTGTATCCGTCGACGATGTACTTGATCTGCCCGTCGACGACCGCCGGGTAGACGTCGTTGTCGAGCTCCAGCCACGGCGCGACCTTCTGGACGCGCGTGAGCGGGTCGCGGTTGTACATGATCCGCGAGTTGTCACCGATGGAGGAGTTGAACAGGATGTTCCGCTCGAACCCGTAGTAGGAGAAGAACGCCAGCCGGGTCAGCGGGTTGGACAGCGGCACCCCGCCCGGGCCGGTGTAGGTGGACTGCTTGGTGTCGGTGTCGTACTCCCGTGGCGGCACGCCCGCGTCGGCGCCGACGATCGCGTAGTCGTCCGGGTCGCTGACCAGCTCCCCGTAGTAGATCCGCGGCTGCCGGAGCCCGAACGGACCGGGCGTGTCGACGTCGGAGACCTGGAACTGCGGGTAGCCGCCCTGGCCGCCGTTGGTGTCCACCGCGGCGTTCACGGTGTTCGCCGGCGCGGCGATGAAGCCGTTGCCGTGGGTGTAGACGAGGTGCCGGTTGATCCAGTCCTGCTGGTTGCCCACCAGGTTGGCCGGGTCGATCTCGCGGGCCGCGACCACGTAGTCCTGGGTCTGGGTGCCGAGCGTGTAGCGGTCGACGTCGAGGGTGGGCGCGAAGCCGTAGAAGTTCCGGCGCTGCTCGAGCTGGGTGAAGGTGCGCGAGAGCCGGTTCGGGTCGAGCAGGCGGATGTTCGGCACCGTGCCCTGGTCGGTGGAGATCGCCTGCTGCACCGACGCGGCGCTCTGGTCGGTGGTGCCGGCGTAGGGCTGCACGGTGACGTTCTGCGGGGTGATGCCGAACGCCTGCCGGGTGGCGTCGATGTTGCGCCCGATCGACAGCGCCTCGCGCTGGTTCGCGTTGGGCCGCACCGAGAACTGCTCGAGCACCGCGGGCCAGGCCGCGCCGATGAGGACGCTGGAGAGGATCAGCAGCGCGAGCGCGATCGCGGGGATCTGGAGGTTGCGCAGGAACACCGCGGCGAAGAACGCGGCCGCGCAGATCACCGCGATCAGCAGCAGGATCAGCTTGGCCGGCATCGCCGCGTTGAGGTCGGTGTAGCTCGCGCCGAAGAAGTTGGCGCCGCTCTCCGAGGCCTTGCGGTCGGAGAAGAGCAGCTCGTAGCGGTCGAAGAAGTAGGCGACGGCCTTGAGCAGCACGAACGTGCCGGCGAGGACGGCGAGGTGGGCCCGCGCGGCGGTGGCGAGCGAGCCGTTGCGCCCGGCGAGGCGGATGCCGCCGAAGACGTAGTGGGCGACGAGCGCGGCGAGGAAGCTCACCCCGATCCCGACGAAGAGCCAGGACAGCACCGCGCGCCAGAACGGCAGCGCGAACACGTAGAAGCTGATGTCGTGACCGAACACCGGGTCGGTCACGCCGAACGACGTCTGGTTCAGGAAGAGCTGCGTGGTCTCCCAGTCGCCCTGGGCCGAGAGCGCGGCGATGATCGCGACGATCAGCGGGATGCCGATCGCGAACAGCCGCAGGTGGGCCAGCACGACGGTCCGGTAGCGCGCGACCGGGTCCTCGGGACCGGCGACCGGCACGAACACCGGCCGGGTGCGGTAGGCGACGTACAGGTTGAGCGCGATCAGCCCGCCCATGAAGACGGCCGCGATCAGGGCCTGCACGATGCGGGTGCCGAGCACCGTCGTGAACACCTGACGGAAGCCGACCTCGCCGAACCAGGCCCAGTCGACGTAGACGTCGACGAGGCGGGCCAGCCCGACCAGCACCACGAGCACGACCGCGCCCAGCACCAGCAGGGACTTCGTTCGCCGGGACAGCTGCGGGTTCCCGGTCGCCGGCCGGTTGGCCACTGTCGGTCACGCTCCAAGCGGGGACGGGTACTGCGGATCGAGGGGACCGGGGGCTGCCCCGGTGGGAGAACTCTACGAACGCCGTGTGGGTTCCCTGTGCTCCGGAGTGCCTCCGTGTCGGGTTCTGCCGGCGCGCCGCTGCTCAGCAGCCCGGAGGCGTCCGCCCGGCCGCCAGGTCCTGCACGGCCGCCACACCTTCGCGCAGGTCGGACACGCGCGCCAGCGTCAGCCCCGAAGGAGCCGTGCGCGCCGCCTCGGAGCAGTTGCCCGCCGGCACCAGGAACGCGGTGGCGCCGTCGTGGCGGGCGGCGTCCATCTTGAAGCGGATGCCTCCGATCGGGCCGACGCGGCCGTCGGCGTCGATGGTGCCGGTCCCCGCGATCTCCTTGCCACCGGTGAGCTCGCCCGGCGTCAGCTTGTCCACGATCGCCGTCGCGAAGATCAGGCCCGCCGACGGGCCGCCGATGTCGGCGAGCCCGATCTTGATGGTCGCGGGCGAGACGACCTGCGACGCGGCGGTGATGCCCAGGTAGCCCCGGGACGGGTCGCCCGGCCGCGCCGCCGCCGTGATCGTGACGTCGCGGGGCACGCCGCCGCGCTGCACGTGCACGACGACCGGGGTCCCGGGCGCGGCGCCGCCCACGGCGTCGACGACGTCCTGCGGGCTCGTCACCGCGCGGCCGGCCACGGTGAGCAGCTGGTCCCCCGGGCTCAGCAGGCCGGCGGACGGTCCGGGCGTCGTCACGTCGCCGACCTGTACCTGGGAGGGGTAGCCGAGGTAGCGCAGCGCGGCGGTCTGGGCGTCGTTCTCGGACTGGGAGAACTGCCGGGTGTTCTCGGCGTCGACCTGCTGGCTCGACTGCCCGCTGGGGTAGACCTCCTCGCGCGGCACGACCTCGTGCGAGCCCGTGACCCACATCGCGACCGCGCCGAACAGCGTCACCTCGCTGGTCACGGCGACGGTGGTCATCCGCAGCTGGCCGGCCGTCGGGTAGGTCGGGACCGGGCCCGACACGTCGATGATGGGGTGCCCGGTCTGGACGCCCAGGACGTCGAAGGTCGGGCCGTCGCCGAGGGCGACGAACGGCACCCGCACCGTCGCGCCGGCGAGGCCGAGGACCGCCGCGAGCACGAGCCCGAGGGCGATCGTCGCGCGCAGACGGGTCACGGGCGGGCAGGGTAGTGATGCGGGGTGTGGGCTGCGCGTCCGGTCGGCCCACGTCGGTGCCCTCCCCGTGTGCAGGCGCAGCCCCATCGGCGTGCTCCCCTCGATGCTCGCGATCAGTGGCAGGACCGGACCCCCGTCGTCGATGCGCCGCGGCACCCATGCGGCGGCGACGGCCCGGGGTGGTGCGGGGGACGGCGACCCGGCGACGACGCCTCGCCGCGAGAACACTGTGGGCTTGCCGTGAACGGCCTGCGGACTCCCGTCGACGGGGTTGCGGGCGGGGTGCCGCGCGTACCGTGGGCGGCATGAGTGACCTGCCCTTCGGCTTCGGCCCGTCCGACCCCGACGACCCCCGCCACGAGGGGTCCTCCGGGTCCGGTTCCGGGGGCCAGGGGTCCGGCGGCGGCTTCGGCTTCGGCCCGGGCGGCGCGGGGGGCAACCCGTTCGCGGCGTTCGGCCCGGGCGGGGCGGGCGGCGCCGGCGGGTTCGATCTCGGCCAGCTCGGTCAGATGCTCACCCAGCTCGGCCAGATGCTCTCGGCGGGCGGTGGCCCCGGCGGCGGCAACGGTCCGGTGAACTACCAGCTGGCCGCGCAGATGGCCCACCAGCAGCTCGGGGCGCAGGGCTCGACGAAGCCGACCGCGGAGCAGCGCACCGCGATCGAGGACTCGGTGCGCCTCGCCGAGCTCTGGCTCGACGACGCGACCACCCTGCCGTCGGGCATCTCGACGGTGACGGCGTGGTCCCCGAACGACTGGGTGGACGCGACCGTGCCCACCTGGCAGCGGCTCTGCGACCCGGTGGCGCAGCGTGTCGCCGGCGCGTGGGTCGAGGGCCTGCCCGGCGAGGCCCGCGAGATGGCGGGCCCGATGCTCGGGATGATCGCCCAGGTCGGCGGACTCGCGTTCGGCTCGCAGCTCGGACTCCGCCCTCGGCCAGCTCGCCGGGGAGGTCCTCACCTCCTCCGACGTCGGGCTGCCCCTGGGCCCCGAAGGCACCGCGGCGCTCCTCCCGGGCGCGGTCGCCCGCTTCACCGAGGGCCTCGATCGGCCCGCGAGCGAGGTGCTGGTGTTCCTCGCCGCCCGCGAGGCGGCCCACCACCGGCTCTTCGGGCACGTCCCGTGGCTGCGCCAGCGCCTGCTCGCCACCGTCGAGGAGTTCGCGCACGGCATCACGATCGACACCTCGCGCATCGAGGAGCTGGCCCGCGACCTCGACCCGTCGAACCCGGCGGCGATCGAGCAGGCCATGTCCTCCGGGCTCTTCGAGCCGCAGACCACCGAGGCGCAGAAGGCCGCGCTGGCCCGGCTGGAGACCCTGCTCGCGCTGGTCGAGGGCTGGGTCGACCACGTCGTCGCGCAGGCGGTCGGCGAGCGGCTCCCCGGCGCGAGCGCACTGCGCGAGAGCATGCGGCGCCGCCGCGCCTCGGGCGGCCCGGCCGAACAGACCTTCGCGACCCTCGTCGGGCTCGAGCTGCGCCCCCGCCGGCTGCGCGACGCCGCCGAGCTGTGGCGCCTCCTCGGCGAGGCGCGCGACGTCGACGGCCGCGACGCCGTGTGGGCGCACCCCGACCTGCTGCCGACCGCCGAGGACCTCGACGAGCCGGCTGCGTTCGTCCGCGGTCGCCCGGAGATCGCCGAGGGCGACGCCGACACGTCCTTCAGCGACCTCGACGACCCGATCGCGCGCCTCGAGCAGGAGATGCGCGCCGAGAAGGAGTCCGGGGCGGCGGCGCCCGGGGAGGACTCGGGTTCCGACGGCGGCTCGGCTGGTGAGGGCGGCTCCGCGCCCGAGGACGGGACCGGCCCCGACGAGGGCCCGGCCTCACCGAAGGCGTGATCGCGCGGAACCTTGATCATCAGCACACCAGGCCGATCCGGCGCGCCCGGACCCTGCCTGACGTACCCCTCGCGCTGAGCTGGGCCGGGTCGGCTCACTCCCCGGCGTCGTCCCCGTCCGCCTCGCCGCCGATCTCCAGGCCGGCGCCGGCCGACAGGCCCTGGAGGTAGCCGATCGCCCGCTCGCTGCGCGGGTACCGGCTCTCGAGGGCCCGGAACGCCGGCCCGTGTCCGGCCTCGCGCAGGTGCACCAGCTCGTGGACCAGCACGTGGTCGAGGACCCACCCCGGGACCTCGCGGAGTCGCTCGCTGACCCGGATCGTGCCGTCGACGGGCGTGCACGAGGCCCATCGCGTGCGCATCGGGCGGGTCCAGCGCACCGACGCCGGGCGCGGCCAGCGGCCGTCGGGCCCCACGGCGTCGAGGTGCTCGCGGGCGAGGCGGTCGGCCCGGGTCGCGAGGTCGTCGTCGCCGGAGGAGCGGCCCGGCCGACGGCGCGCCTCCGAGCGCTGCAGGCGGCGCAGCATCTCCTCGACCCAGTGCGCCTCCTGGGCCCGGCTCATCGAGGCGGGCACCGAGACGATCACCGTGTCGCCCTCGCGCCGCGCGTCCACCGTGCGCCGCCGACGGGCGCTGCGGCGCACCACCACCTCGGGCCGCGGCGTCTCGGGCTCACCCACGAGCCGCCACGCTAGGCGAGGGAGCCGACGGGCCCGCACGCGCGTCCAACCCCCGTGAGAGCGCTCCCCCGCCACCCCGACGACCGTCCCGTGCTGCTCTGGCGCGACCCCGCCACCGCCCAGGTCGGGATCGACCCCGCCACCGCGGTCACCCTCGTCGACCTGACGCCGCCGCTCGCCGCCCTCGTCCGCGACCTCGGGGCTGCCGCGCCACCCGCGCGCGCCGTCGCCGAGGCACTCGCGCGGGGCGGCGCGCCCACCGAGGTCGCCGCCGTCGTCGCGGCCCTGGCCGGCACCGGGCTGATCTCCCCACCGCGGCCCGCGCCGGGGGCCGCCTACGTGCGCGTCCACGGCGCGGGCCGCCTGGGCACCGCGGTCGCCGTGGCGCTGGCGGGCGCGGGCGTGGGCCGGGTCGCGGTGCGGGCGCGCGGGACCGTGGCGCCGGGTGACCTCGGGACGGGGCTGCGCCCACCCGACGTCGGGCGCTCCGCCGTCGCGGCGGCCGCGGAGGCCGTCGCGCGGGCCGCGCCCGGCGTCGTCGTCTCCGAACCGACCCGACGCCGGCCCGACCTGGCCGTCCTGGTCGGCGCCGAGGCCGCCGACCCGGTGCTCTCCGCCCGCCTGCTCGCCCGCCACCAGCCCCACCTCGCGGTGACGGCGCACGGCGGGACCGGCACCGTCGGGCCGCTCGTCCTCCCCGGTCGCGGCTCCTGTCTGCGCTGCGCGGACCGGCGGCGCGCGGAGGCCGATCCGGCGTGGCCGCGGCTCGCTGCCCAGCTCGCGGGTCGGGCCGTCGCGGTGGGGATCCCGACGGCGACGGCGGTCGCCGCACTCGCCGTCGAGCACGTCCTCGCCCACCTCGCCGGAGCGGACACCCTCCTCGACCGGGCCCTGGAGCTGGACCTCGCGGGCGGGTCACTCACGCAGCTCACGCACGTCACACACCGCGGGTGTGGTTGCCCACGCCACCGGTGACGACCCCGCCCTGGCCGTGCCGTCCCGTGGTGGGCGGGGGACAATCAGTGACGTGCCGTCCGATGACATTCCGCGCCGAACGGTCCAGCGCTCGGCCCGTCTGGCGTCGCTGCCCCTGGGGTTCGCGTCACGCACGGCGGCCGGATGGGGGCGGCGGCTGGCGGGCGGGGACGCCGGTGAGATCTCGGCCGACGTCGCCCGGCGGGGTGCCGAGCAGCTCTTCGCGGTGCTCGGTGAGCTCAAGGGCGGCGCCATGAAGTTCGGGCAGGCGCTGTCGGTCTTCGAGGCCGCCGTCCCGGACGAGCTGGCCGAGCCCTACCGGGAGGCCCTCACCCGCCTGCAGACCGCCGCCCCGCCGATGCCGGCGGCCCGGACCCACCGGGTGCTCGCCGAGCAGTTCGGGCGCGGCTGGCGCGACCG
Source organism: uncultured Actinomycetota bacterium (assembly GCA_963716955.1). Classification (GTDB taxonomy): domain Bacteria; phylum Actinomycetota; class Actinomycetes; order Mycobacteriales; family Pseudonocardiaceae; genus Actinomycetospora. The sequence continues at coordinate 9,086 of CAVQUY010000001.1, read as the reverse complement.
GTTCCGCGAGTTCGACGACACCCCGGCGGCGTCGGCGAGCATCGGCCAGGTCCACCGTGCGGTGTGGGGCGACGGGCGCGAGGTCGCGGTCAAGGTCCAGTACCCCGGCGCAGAGGAGGCCATCATGGCCGACCTGCGCCAGCTGCAGCGCTTCGCCCGCGTCATCCAGCCGATGGTGCCGGGCATGGAGATCAAGCCGCTGCTCCAGGAGCTGCGCGACCGCATGGCCGAGGAGCTCGACTACCGCGACGAGGCCGACGCGCAACGGACGTTCGCGGCCGCCTTCGACGGGGACGAGCACGTCGTGGTGCCCCGCGTCGTGGCCTCGGCGCCGCGGGCGATGGTCTCGGAGTGGATCGAGGGCACGCCGCTCTCCCAGATCATCCGGGCCGGGGAGCCCGAGGAGCGCGACCGCGTCGGGCTGCTGCTGTCGACCTTCCACTTCTCCGCGCCGGCCCGGGTCGGGCTGTTGCATGCCGACCCGCACCCCGGCAACTTCCAGATTCTCCCCGACGGACGCCTGTGCGTGATCGACTTCGGTGCGGTCGCGCGGCTGCCCGACGGCCTGCCGCTCGAGCTCGGCGAGATGCTCGCGCTGGCGGTGGAGGACCGCAAGGACGAGCTGCTCGAGCTGCTGCGCCGGCTCAACTTCGTGCTGCCCGGCACCGACATGTCCCCCGACGAGGCGATCGCCTACCTGGGCCCGCTGGTGGACCCGCTGCGCGCCGAGGAGTTCCACTTCACGCGCCAGTGGATCCAGGGCCAGGCCGAGCGCCTCGGGGACCTGCGCCGCCCCGAGTTCGACACCGGACGCGGACTGAACCTGCCGCCGCAGTACATGCTCATCCACAGGGTCACGCTCGCGTCGGTGGCGGTGCTCTGCCAGCTCGACGCGCAGGTCCCGATGCGCTCGATCTTCCGCGACTGGCAGCCCGGCTTCGATCTCTGATCGCCCGCGAGTCGGTCCTGAGCGAGGGGCACCCTCGGTCGGTGAGACGGGCCAGGCCCCCCGCCGGAACGGAGCCGGGCACCGGCACGCGAGCGAGGGGCGCCTCCGGTCGACCAGTTCGACCGAAGGTGCCCCTCGCTCAGAACCGCGGCCGGCCTCACGCCACGCCGGCCGCCTGCCGGGCCGCGGCGAGCTCGGCGTCGCGGGCCAGGTCGGCCTTGCTCGGCCGGCCCCGCGGCCGCTTCCGGGCGATGACGGTTCCCCGGTCGAGGATCTCGCCGCCCCAGACGCCGGCGAACTCCCGGCGCTCCAGGGCACCGGCCAGGCACGCCCGCCGCGCCGGGCACGCGGCACACAGGCGCTTGGCCTGCTCGAGCTCGGACGGGCTCTCGGAGAACCAGAGGTCGTCGGTCGCCTCGCGGCACGGCAGGCAGACCGACCCGGTTATCTCGGGGGCAGAAGGGACGGGGTACACGGGCGGACCTCCTACGGCGGGTGGTTCGGGGATCGCCCGGGAGCCGCGGAGGTCGTCGGAGACGACGAAGGCCGCGAACCCGGGGGGTCCGCGGCCTGTGCTGGAGGGTGTGTCAGCCACACCCGCCGCTGGGACGCGGACGATGGGGGTCGAGCTCGATGTGCTGCCGGCGCGTGCGCTCCGCTATGCCGGCCGGGCGGCCGCCGAGGACGCGCTCCGAGGAGACCCGTCCCCCGACGCCGGCCGTGGTCGGCACCGCCGCGAACGCGCGGGTCCGTGCGAGCCCCGCGAACGGGACCTCCACGACGGACGGGTGCGCCGCCCAGCAGGACCGGACAGCCAGCGCAGCGCTTTGCGCCGCGACATCGGTCATCCGGGACGGGGAGACGCGTGTGCCCGCGAGCAACAGCTTCATGATCGGCACACCCCCCGTTCCCAGGACTCGACCCGGCACGTCCCGCGCCGGTGCGATCGAACCTAGGGGCCCCCGCGCGGCGGCCGCAACGGAATTACCGCGGGTTCGGCAGAAGTTCCTCCGGGCCACCCCGGACGGCCGAACCCCGCGGTCCTAGCCGGCGTGCTCGCGGACCATCGTCAGGACCTCGTCGCCGTAGCGCTCCAGCTTCGATGCCCCGATGCCGGGGATCGTCACGAGGCCCTTCGCGTCGGTCGGGCGCTGCTCGGCGAGGGCGACCAGGGTGGCGTCGGTGAACACGACGTAGGCCGGCACCGAGCGTTGCTTGGCCTCGTTCGACCGCCAGGTCCGCAGCGCGTCGAGCAGCTCGACGTCGACGTCGGACGGGTGCTCGGTGCACCGCCCGATCTTCACCGCGCCGGGGTCGGTGAGCGCCTTCCCGCACACCCGGCAGCCCGCCTTCGAGACCTTCGCCTTCGGGCCGCCGTCGACCCCGGTGCCGGCCTTGCGCGCCGCCGGGTGGTCCTCGGGGACGAGGCCGTAGAGGAAGCGGCTGCGACGGCGGGAGCGCCGCCCGCCGGCCGAGCGCGAGAGCGCCCAGGACAGCCGCAGGTGCACCCGCGCCCGCGTCACCCCGACGTAGAACAGGCGACGCTCCTCCTCGACGGCGTCGTCGTCGCCGTCGGCGTGCTGGATCGGCAGCGTGCCGTCGGTGAGCCCGACGAGGAACACCGCGTCCCACTCGAGGCCCTTCGCGGCGTGCAGCGAGGCCAGCGTGACGCCCTGCACCGTCGGGGGGTGCTGGGCCTGCGCCCGGGCGGCCAGCTCGGTGAGGAACCCGGTGAGCGTGGTCTCCGGGAGGCTCTCGACGAGGTCGGCCGCGAGTTCGGAGAGGGCGCGCAACGACTCCCAGCGCTGCCGCTGTGCGCTGTCGGCCGCCCCGCCGGGCGGGGGCGTCTCGGTGAGGCCCTGCTCGCCGAGCACCGCCCGCACCGTCGTGACCACGTCCGTCCCGACGACGCCCTCGGGGCCGCCCTCCACCCGGCCCGCCAGGGTCCGCAGCGCGGCGATCGCGTTGCGGACCTCGGTGCGCTGGAAGAAGCGCTCGCCCCCGCGGACCTGGTAGGCGATGCCGGCGTCGGCGAGCGCTTGCTCGTACCCCTCGGACTGGGCGTTGACGCGGTAGAGCACGGCGATCTCGGCCGCGGGCACCCCGTCGTCGACGAGGTCCTGGATTTGCTGGGCGACGGCGGCGGCCTCGGCGGGCTCGTCGTCGTGCTCCGCGAAGTCCGGGGCGGGCCCGGGCGGGCGCTGGCCCTCGAGGCGCAACCGTGAGCCCGCGGCCCGGCCGCGCGCGGCCCCGATCACGGTGTTCGCCGCGGCCACGACCTGCGGGGTGGAGCGGTAGTCGCGCACCAGGCGGACCACCTCGGCCTCGGGGAACGTGCGCGGGAAGTCCAACAGGTAGGACGGGCTGGCGCCGGCGAACGAGTAGATCGTCTGGTTGGCGTCGCCGACGACGGTGAGGTCGTCGCGCCCGCCGAGCCAGGCCGAGAGCAGCCGGTGCTGCAGCGGCGTGACGTCCTGGAACTCGTCGACGACGAAGCAGCGGTAGCGCTCCCGGAACTCGTCGGCGACCTCGGCGGAGCCCTCCAGCGCGCCGGCGGTGTGGATCAACAGGTCGTCGAAGTCGAGCTGCTCGGCGCGGTTCTTGAGCTGCTCGTAGGTCTCGTAGACCTGCGCGACCTGCTCGACGGGGGCGGGGGTGTCGCGCTGGGTCTTCGTGGCGGCGCCCGCGTAGGCGTCGGGGGCGACGAGGCACGCCTTGGCCCACTCGATCTCGCTCGCGAGGTCGCGCAGCGACTCGCGGGTGGTGGCGGCGTTCGCGCGCTGGGCGGCCTGCCCGACGAAGCGCATCTTGTTGTCGAGCACCGGCCAGACCTCGCCGCCGACGGCGCGGGGCCAGAAGTAGCGCAGCTGCCGCAGCGCGGCCGCGTGGAAGGTGCGGGCCTGCACGCCCCCGACGCCGAGGTCACGCAGCCGGGTCCGCATCTCTCCGGCGGCCCGCGCGGTGAACGTGACCGCGAGGACCTGCCCCGGCCGGACCTGCTCGGAGCGCACCAGGTGGGCGATGCGGCGGGTGATCGTGCGGGTCTTGCCCGTACCGGCGCCGGCGAGCACACAGACCGGGCCGCGCGGCGCGAGGACCGCGGCCCGCTGCTCGGGGTCCAGCCCCTGCTCGGGGGTCTGGGTATGCGTCGCGGTCACCGTCACCGCCCCATCGTCTCAACCCGGTCCGACGTCGTGGGGCGGGACGGGTCGGCGAGTCGCGCCCGCCGGAGCCCACGGCACCCTCGCTGCTTGTACGCCCGCGAGCGGGCCGCTCGCTCCGGGGCTCAGACGTCCCGGGCCCGGCGGCGGAACTGGCCCGGGGTCTCGCCGGCCAGGCGGGTGAACTGGCGTGTGAAGGCCGGCTGGTCGTAGAACCCGCAGGTCAGTGCCACCTCGGCGAGCGGCCGGTCGGTGTCGGTGAGCAGGGCTCGTGCGCGGTCGATGCGGGCGCGGAGCACGAACTGGGTGGGCGCGAGCCCGAACACGGCCCGCATCCGCCGCTCGAGCACCGACGTCGAGAGTCCGGCGGCCGCGGCCATCTCCTCCAGCCGCGGCGGGTCGTCGAGCCGGGACTCCACGAGCTCCACCACCCGCGACAGCGCCGGCATCGCCGGGTCGGCGACGTCCGCGGATCGCAGGTCCTCGGAGACGCTGACGACGCCGGTCGTGGTGCCGTCCGCTCCCGGGACCGGGATCTTCGTCGTGAGGTACCACCCGGGGGTGCCGCCCTCACGGCGGATGAGCTCGAGCTCGTGGCGCAGCGGGCGCCCGTCGGCGAGCACCCGGGTGTCCTGCTCCTCGTACCGCTCGGCCAGCGCGGGCACGAACAGCTCGCCCGCCCGGCGCCCGATCACCTCCGAGCGGGTGCGCTGGTTGGTGCGCCGGACGAAGGCGTCGTTGACCTCGACGTACCGGCCGCCGGCGTCCTTGGCGCAGAACATGACGCCGGTGAGCTCGGCGAAGAGGGCCAGGAGAGCCGGGGCGGGTACCTCCATGGTCGTCCTCCCGCCCCGAGGGAGGAGCCCGCCCGCACAGGGCGAACACGGGAATCGTACAAGAACCACGGCCCGCAGCGGGCGAGGATGGCAGCCATGAGCGAGCAGGTGATCGCGCCGACGGGACGGATCGACGAGCCGATGGTGGAGCGGGCGATCGCCCGGGCCGACCGGTGGGCGGCGAACGCCGGCGGCTCCGACGCCGCCACCCGGCGGCTCGCCTCCCTGGTGCACGATCCCGACGGCGTCGAGTTCGCCGTGCGCTTCGTCGACCGCGTCGCGCGTCCGGACGACGACCACGTCGCCGCCCGGGAGCTCGCCCGCCTCGCCGGGCGGGGCGCGACGCTGCCCGGCTTCGCCGACGTCCTGGACCGGACGATGCTGCGAGCCGGCGCCGTGCTCGCGCCGCGGGTCCCCCGGGTCGTCGTCCCGCTCGCGCGGCGGCGGCTGCGCGGCCTCGTCGGGCACCTCGTGGTGGACGCCGCCGACCGCCCGCTGCGCCGCCACCTCGCGGCCGCGCGGGCGCAGGGCCGGCGACTGAACCTCAACCTGCTCGGCGAGGCGGTGCTCGGTGACGACGAGGCCGACCGCCGGATGGCGCGCACCCTCGACCTGATCCGCCGCCCGGACGTCGACTACGTGTCGGTGAAGGCGTCGTCGGTCGCGAGCCAGCTCGTGCCCTGGGACCTCGAGGGCAGCCGCGACCGGCTCGTCCGCCGCCTCACCCCGCTCTTCGAGACCGCCCGCGACGAGGGCGTCTTCGTCAACCTCGACATGGAGGAGTACAAGGACCTCGACCTCACGGTCGCGCTGTTCACGACGCTGCTCGACGTGCCCGCCCTGCGCGGCTACTCGGCGGGCATCGTGCTGCAGGCCTACCTGCCGGACTCGGTGGCCGCCCTCGAGGAGGTCGCCGCGTTCGCCCGACGGCGGGTCGACGCCGGCGGCGCGCCGGTGAAGGTGCGGCTGGTCAAGGGCGCCAACCTCGCCATGGAGCGCGTCGACGCCGCCCTGCACGACTGGCCGCAGGCGCCCTACGGGACGAAGGCCGAGGTCGACGCCAACTACGTGCGGCTGCTCGACCACGCGCTGCGCCCGGAGCTCGCCGACGCCCTGCGCGTCGGGGTCGCGAGCCACCACCTCCACCACGTGGCGCTGGCGGTCGAGCTCGCCGCGGCGCGCGGGGTCGAGCACGCGATGGACGTCGAGATGCTCCAGGGGATGGCCCCGGCGCAGGCGGACGCCGTGGCGGCCGACCTGCGGGGCACGGAGAACCTCGTGCTCTACACCCCGGTGGTCCACGCCGAGGACTTCGACGCCGCCGTGAGCTACCTGGTCCGCCGGCTCGAGGAGAACGCCGGGCAGGAGAACTACCTCTACGCGATGTTCTCCGCCGACGGGCCGGCGAGCTACCTCGACAGGTTCCGCGCCTCGGTCCGCGACCGCGACACCGTCGCCGACACCCCGCGGCGGACGCAGAACCGGTCGGCCGAGGTCGCCGGGCCGCCCGTCCCCGGCACGCCGGCAACGGCACGTTCCTCGCACCTGACGCCAGGACGGCGCCGCTCACCCGCGGGCGAGGCCGAGTTCCGCAACGAGCCCGACACCGACCCCTCCCTACCCGCCAACCGCGACTGGGCCCGACGCGCGGTGGCCGCCGCACCGGCTCTCGTCGGCGAGCCCGAGCTGACGGACCGGGCCGCGGTCGACGCGGTGGTGGAGCGCACCGCCGCCTCGTCGTGGCGCGACACCCCGCCGGCCGAGCGCGCCCGCCTGCTCCGCGAGGTCGCACGATCGCTGGCGGGCGCCCGCACCGAGCTGCTCACCGTGATGGTGCACGAGGCCGGCAAGACCGTCGCCGAGGCCGACCCGGAGATCTCCGAGGCGATCGACTTCGCGGCGTACTACGCCGACCGGGCGGACGAGCTGGACCCGGCGAGGTTCACCCCGGACCGCGTCGTCGTCGTGACCCCGCCGTGGAACTTCCCCGTCGCGATCCCGCTCGGCGGCTGCCTCGCCGCCCTGGCTGCGGGGGCGGCCGTCGTCATCAAGCCCGCGCCCCAGGTGCGGGCGTGCGCGGAGGTCGGCGTCGCCGCGATGCACCGCGCCGGGATCCCGGCCGACGCGCTGCAGCTCGTGCACACCGACGAGGCCGCGGCCGGGCAGCGGCTGATCACGCACCCGGCGGTGGAGCGGGTCGTGCTGACCGGGGCGAGCGAGACGGCTGCGCTCTTCCGCTCGTGGCGCCCGGACCTGCCGCTGATCGCGGAGACCTCCGGCAAGAACGCGCTGGTGGTCACCCCGGCCGCGGACCCCGACCTCGCCGTCGCCGACCTGCTGCGCTCGGCCTTCGGGCACGCGGGGCAGAAGTGCTCGGCGGCCTCGCTGGCGATCCTCGTGGGGTCGATGGGCGACCCGCGCTCGCGGATCGGGCGACGCTTCCGGCGCCAGCTCGTCGACGCGGTGGGCACGCTGCGGGTGGGCCACGGGAGCGACCTGGCGACGACGATGGGCCCGCTGGTCGGGGAGCTCTCGCCGAAGCTGGAGCGGGCGTTGACGACGCTCGAGGACGGCGAGTCCTGGCTGGTCGAGCCGCGGCACCTCGGTGGTGCGCTGTGGACGCCGGGGGTGCGCGACGGCGTGGCGCCCGGGTCGTGGTTCCACCTCACCGAGTGCTTCGGCCCGGTGCTCGGGCTGATGACGGCGGGGTCCCTCGACGAGGCGATCGAGCTCCAGAACGCGACGGGGTACGGCCTGACCGGCGGCCTGCACTCACTCGACGCGGACGAGATCGACCACTGGAGCGAGCGGGTCGAGGTGGGCAACGCCTACGTGAACCGGCACATCACCGGGGCGATCGTGCAGCGGCAGTCGTTCGGCGGGTGGAAGGGCTCGGTGGTGGGGCCCGGCGCGAAGCCGGGCGGGCCGAACTACGTGGCGCAGTTCGGCACCTGGAGGGACGGGACCGACCCGTCGTCGCTCCCGGGCGCGCCGCTGGGTCGGGCGGCCGCGGACCTGCTCGCCTCCGTCGCGCCGTCGGTGTCCGCGGAGGACCTGACGTGGCTGCGGGCGGCGGCGGCCTCCGACGCGGCGGCGTGGCGCGACGAGTTCGGCGTCGAGCACGACCCGACCGGGATCGCCGCGGAGGCCAACGTCTTCCGCTACCGACCGCTGCCGGCCCTGCGCCTCGTGGTCGGCGACGACGCGGCGGTGCGGGACGTGCCGCGGGTGCGGCTGGCGGCCGCGTGCGCGGGGGTGGACGTCCTCGAGGTGGGACCCGACGTCGAGCCGGAGGCGGCCGAGCGGTTGCGGGTGGTCGGCACGGCGCCGGAGGCGTTGCGGCGGGCGGCGGCCGAGGTCGGGGCTTCGCTGGTCGACGCCCCGGTGCTCGCGGACGGGCGGCGCGAGCTCCTCACCGTGCTGCGTGAGCAGGCGATCAGTGTGACCCGTCACCGGTTCGGCCACGTGGAAGCGTGAGCCCGGTCTCCGCGTTGGACCCCTCATGGCGCAGATGACGATGTACACGACCAGCTGGTGCGGGTTCTGCCGACGGCTGAAGAGCCAGCTGGACCGCGAGGGCATCGGCTACGACGAGGTCGACATCGAGCGCACGCCGGACGCCGCCGAGGTCGTGATGCGCGTCAACGGCGGGAACCGCACGGTGCCGACCGTCGTCTACCCGGACGGGTCCGCCGCGACCAACCCGAGCTTCGCCGACGTGCGCTCCGCCCTCGCGAAGGCCGAGGCCGCCTCCGGCGCGTGAGGATCCCGCTCTGAGCGAGGGTGGTCCTCGCTCGATCCGGCCGGCGAGGGGCGCCCCTCGCCCGACCGACCCGTGCTGACCGAAGGGCCCCCTCGCTCGATCACTCGAGCGAGGGGGCCCTTCGCTCGGCTCAGGCGGGGGCACCCTCACGGACGGGCTCCGGAGCCACGGCGGGCCGGACCCACACCGCCACCACCACCGCCGCGACGAGCGCCGCCACCCCGGCGACGGTGAACACCCGGTCCAGCCCGGCCGCGAACGCCTGGTGCACCAGGTCGGTCGTCGCGTTCCCCGTCCCGACGACCTGGGCGGCCCGCCCGCCCGCGAGCGCGTTCGCCGTCGTCGTCGGGTCGGACGTCCCGGCACTCGTCAGCACC